>NZ_ADDR02000001.1:0-1367500 GCF_000145315.2 Desulfovibrio sp. 3_1_syn3 | reverse complement strand
GTTCAGTCCGGGTTAAAGGAGAAGCGCTTTCGTCGTCGGGCAGCATGAGGGACGGGGTGGAAACCTCCGGCCCTTTGCCCTGGCGCGTGGCGCAGCCGCCCGCCAACAGCAGGCAGAAAGCCGCAACCAGCAGCCAGAACGCCCCCGGCGCGCGAAAACTTGTTGTATGTTGTGCCATATATTCACTCCCGTTTACCGCCCGGCTTGCCTTCAACCGGGAAGATGCGTACACAGGCCGGAATGCGCGCCGCGCCTTGCGGCGTCCCTTCCAACCCTGGCCGCCCGTCAGCGGCCGTCAAAATTCTCCAGCCGGAGACGCCCATGAATGATCACTCTGACGACGCCCCGCTCTTGCCGGGGCTGAAACCCGTGCTGGAACTGCTCGCCTCCGAGCCCCAGCGCGTTGATCTTGTTTTCTGCAAAAAGGGCCTGCACGGCCCTGAAGCGCGGGAGGTGCAGAACCTCTGCCGTCAAAACGGCGTACGCTTCAGCCTGGTGGACGGCGCGGCACTGGACCGCCTTTGCCGGGGCCCGCGCCAGGGGCGCGACGCCGTGGCCCACCAGGGGGTGGTAGCCCGCTTGGCCGTTACCGGCTTCTGCGGACTGGAAGAATTGCTGGCCGCCGTGCCCGACGCGCCCCTGCCCCTGCTGCTGGCCCTGGACCAGGTGCAGGATCCCGGCAATGTGGGCACGCTCTGCCGCACGCTCTACGCCTTGGGCGGAGCGGGCCTGCTGCTGCCCCGGCACAACAGCGCCTACCTGGGCCCCGCCGCCCGGCGGGCCGCCGCCGGGGCTTTGGAGCATCTGCCCGTGGCCCAGGTGACCAACTTGGCCCACGCCCTGGACAGCGCCGAGGAAGCGGGCCTGACCATTTACGGCGCGGGCGGCGCGCCCGACCCCAACAGCCTGGACGCCTTTGCGGACGGCCTGCGCCTCCCCGCAGTGCTGGTGCTCGGCAATGAGGACAAGGGCCTGCGGCCCGGCGTGGCCAAGCGCTGCGCGCATATGCTGCGCATTCCGCTGGCCCGGCCTTTTGATTCCCTCAACGTGGCCCAGGCCGGAGCCGTGCTGCTGGGCCTGGCCGCGGCGGCACGCTCTCGGGGCTCTGTAGTGTAGTTCGGCGGGGAGACAAAAAACTATAGAGCTGAAATAAAATCAGCCGGAAGTATTCTTTTCCGGACGAACGACGCCCCTAATAAACATGAAAAAAGGAGGACTGTACAGAGTCCTCCTTTTATTTTTTATTCAATATAAAGTGTATATTCTTTCTAAATTCTATCTAGAAATTATTTATAGAGCGCATTCTGATCATATCGAGCCCATTCAGATAAGGCCTTCAGTGCGTTTGCCGTCTGACGGCACTGTGGCGAACCGCCGCCCGGCGGCGTGGTTTTGCGAATTACGCATGTTTCCGTATTCCCTGAAGGCGTCCGGCACGCTAATAAATTATCATGTTGGAAGAAGAGGGTCTGGCGGCCGGGTAGTAGCCTGCCGCCGTCCATAACGCACAACTCAGGAGGAAATCATGGGTAAACTCAATCTCCCTGCCGGTAAAAAGATTGCCGTTAACCTCGGCGTAGATGTCGACGCCCAATCTCTCTGGCTTGGCGGATTCAACAGGCCCTCGCCCTCCTTCATGTCGCGCGGCGAATTCGGCGCGGCGGTCGGGATCCCCCGGCTGGTCAAGCTGTTCAAAAAATACGACGTCCGCAGCACCTTCTTTACCCCGGGTCATACTGCGGACACGTTCCCCAACGAGTGCAAGCTGTTCTTGGACGCCGGACATGAACTCGCGCATCACGGCTACTATCATGAAAATCCCACACTCCTGGACCGCGACACGGAAAAACGCCTGATCGAGCTCTCCTTCAAGACATATCAGAAGCGATTCGGCATCAGGCCCGTGGGTTATCGCTCCCCCTACTGGGATTACAGCGAAAACACCCTGGACCTCATAGAAGAGTTCGGATTTCTCTATGACAGCAGTCTGATGGCCAGAGACAGCGTCGTCTATCGCCCCCAACGCTGGCAGATCCGCTGGGAGCAGGGCAACGTGGCCGGACCGGCCAGCAAGGTTCTCGAAGTTCCGGTCAGCTGGTACCTGGACGACTTCCCGGCCCTCGCCTACACCGGCAACCAGGAAGGGATGAACGACACGGAATCCGTGTTGCGGCGCTGGAAAGACATCTTTGACTACATCTACCACCATGAGGAAAACGGCATTTTCGCCACAGCCCTGCATCCACAGATTATCGGGCAGGCCCACCATATGGTCATGCTGGAGAAGCTGATCAACCACATCATGTCCTATGACGGCGTCTGGTTCGCCACCTGTGAGGAAATAACCAGGACATATGCGGATGACGCCGAAGACAAGCGTCTGATGGCCCTGTCTGACGCACGCGGCGTCGAGCCCATGCCCGCCGACTATAAGTGGCCAAAGTAACTTCTTATAATATTCTTCACAAATATGGCCGGTTAACCGGCCATATTTGTCTTTATATTGCTTTCAGCAATCATAGCATATAATTAAAATAGACAGGATTTGTTCCGGTAGAATCATCATATCGTCTCCCAGTTGCTCCAATAGGGGGTAAACATGGAAGATTTTTTCTGCCCTGCGTCGTCTCCGGATGCACCGGACTCTTCGCCGCCGGGCAACAGCGGCTCCCGGCCGTGCTGTATTTTCGTCCATGAAGACGGCGCGGTCGAGACCGCCTACGGCAAGGACGAGCTGATCAGCCATTGCAACAAGCCGGAACTTGTGTCGCTGGCGGTCGCCCTGCTCCGCTCGGAACATCCCCAGCTGCGGTTCAGCTATATCAAAAGCCGCAAATTCTGGCTGGCCATACGGATGCGGCCTGAACGCACGCGCTTTCCGGGCGCGCGCGTGGTCATGCAGTTCAGGCGCATTGATCCGCCCTGGGGCCTCAGCCTGCGTGAACTGGATGTACTGACTCTGCTCAGCGCCGGGCTGAGCAACCCCGACATTGCCCATGAACTCTTTCTCAGCCCGCGAACTGTCGCCAAGCATGTGGAAAATATTTTCATAAAACTTGCCGTCAAAAACCGCGTCCACGCGGTGCGGCTGGCCCTGGATCACGGCCTGGTACGCTATCCCACGCCCGGAAGCGGACATGGAGGCTGCTCCACCCTCAGAAGTCTGGAACGGACTATGGGCCAGACACAACTGTCCTCTCCCCGGGTGAAGCTGTGGAAGCCGCCGCCTCTCCTGATAGGCCTGCCCTTGCCGCTGAACGGACCGGGCAGCGCTGACGCCGCCGAAATGATCAACGGGGCCACTCTTGCCCTGCGGGAAATCAATGCCCGGGGCGGCGTCAACGGCCGGGAACTGCGCATTCTTACCGCAAATTATAATGTGCTGAGTCCGGAGTCGGTCAAAGCCGCGTGCGAACAATTCATCCACAATGAAGTGGACGCCATCTCGGCTGGCTATACCAGCGCTGAAACGGCCGTCCATAATATGATCGGAGCATACGGCGCACCCTATCTTCACTCCGCCACCATGGAAAGCGTGGTCAATAATGTGCGCCATTCTCCCACAAGACTGGGGAATATCTTCCAGGTCTGCGCCAGCGACGTGAAATACGGTCCCGGTCTGGCCCGTTTCATTCTGAGTCTTGAGGATTCAGGGACCTGGCGGCCCCCATGCAAGAAGGTGGCCGTGGTGATGACGCAATGGCCGGACCTGGATATCGGCCTGCCGGAAGCGGAAAAGATCCTTTCACCCAGGCACTGGAATATTGAGATCATATCTCCGCCCCACGACAGGGCCAGGGACTGGAAGGCGGTTTGTGACTTCCTCCAGCGTCTCGGCCCCGGCGTCATTGTTCTGGCTTCCTATCTTGTGGAGGACGGCATTGCTTTTCAGGCGGCCTTTTCGGGAAATCCCATTCCGGCGCTTGTCTATATGCTGTACAACCCCTCGGTGCCGAACTTCTGCATGGAACTGGGAAAGCGCGCGGAGGGAGTGCTTTGGGCCACAACGTCAGGAATTTACAGAGACAGCATCGGCATGCGCTTCAGGCGGATGTACAGGGAGGCGTTCGGCGAGACGGCCGGTCAATCCCATGCGGGCCTTGCGTATGACAGGATTCATATCCTCGCCAATGCCTGGGCGCGGGTGGGCAATCCCCGTCAGTTCCGCAATGTGGTGCGGGATTTGCGCACCATGGTGCACAGAGGCGTGAACGGCGCATACTTTTTCGGCGGAGAAGGCCAGGTCGGCCTCGCTTTTCCCGATGACACCATGGATCCGTCCATCAGCAAAGCGCATCTTGTTTTTCAGGTGCAGGACGGCGTACACCGGATTCTCTGCCCGGCACCGTACAGAAACGGCAGCTTCCGCCTGCCCGCCTGGTACCGGGATGCATAGAACAGGCGCACGCTGAGATTGTACAATCTCAGCGTGTTGAAGACGCCCGCTCCGGCATGTAATCGCGCACATGCATTGGGCCTGTGCCTTCGTTGCGGCCGACTGTTTCCGCAGCCGGAGCAATTTCACGTTGAAATTGCTCCGGTTCATGCGATCCCGACGTACCGGAAACGGGCCGTGGCTCCCTTCCGATACGCTGCGGAGGCGTTACGGCTTGAGGTAGAAGGGATAGGCCGGGCCTTCACACGGATTTGCGTTGGTTACCCACATGGCTTTGGCGGCAAGATCCATGGCAACGCCGTAGATGGTACAGAAACGGCTCATCGGCGCATCTTCGGGATCTTCATGACTGCAGATGGAGTCCGGGAAGTTCACGTGATTTGAGAAGATCGTCCACACGTCTTCCATGCTGAACTGCTCCGCATGGTTGAGCGTCTGCCGCCGCAGCATGTTATAGCGGATGAACGTGCAGGGAAGCGAGGCCTTGAGCGTATCCTCTCCGGTGAACAGCGGCGAGAGGTAATGATTGGTGTGGCACAGCGGCTCTTTCTCCGCCATGATCACATCAAAATTGTCCGGCGTATATTCAAAGCTCAAGACCACCCCGGCGGCGCTGCCGATGGTGAAAGAGCCGGTTCCGGCGCGCTTGGGCGACGTCAGCCTGTTCAGGGCATTGCTGATGGATTTGGAATTGAGAATGCCGCGATAGAGAATGTGCAGGGGTATGCCTATCTGCCCCCGCCCCACGCTGAGCGCATTGAGGCAGACGCCCAGCCCGCTGGAATTGATGCCCTTGCCGCCGACCATACCCGCTTCGGAAACCGTGAGGATGGTCGGAAGAGGTTCCTGGTGAATTTCCAGAATAACCGTTGCGGGGCGGCACTCTATCAGCCAGTCCCAGGTCTGGGCCAGGATAGTTTTGCCGTTGGCCTGTTCCGGCAGCAGCGCGAGCGTGCTGCAGCCGTCGGGCAGGGCAAACATCAGTTCGCTCCGGCAGTTCAGGGCCAAAATATCGCCATAGCCGAGGCCGCAGCCCTCCGCAATGCCCTGCATTTCTTCCAGGGCGTCGGGAAGATACTTTGCAATGGAATCTTCAAAGCGCAGCGCTTTCTTTTTGGCATCCTCCCAACTCAACGCCGCGTAGACATTAAAAAGCTTGGCATACAGGTCGAGACTGACGCGGATCTGTTTGCCTGCGGCTTCGCCATGTTGCCTGCCGCGCTCACGCGGGCCGCCCGTCAGAATGATGTGGGGAAAATTCGATGCCATGACTACCTCCTTGCCTCATGTGACCCGCTTTCTGGCAACTGCGGGATGACCGGAAATTGCCGGGGAAAAATTCCCCGGATTCCAACGGGCATAGAGCATATTGCCTTTGAAACGCTTCGCTTTTCAAAGGCTCATTCAGCCGGAAAACGTGATTATCGCAGCTGTCGATCTCCGTATGGCTCCGGTGTCGCCAACGAGGACGGCCGGACTGCCTTCGGCTGCTTCGGCTGAATCCACGCCGCTTCGCGGCGTGCCGCACGGTGGACGGTGTTAGAGCATTTCAAAGTTGCAATGCTCTGGCAGAAGCATAGCTATGCCGAGCGGCAAGGGAAATACGGAAAGATACGTATCCTGCGTCCCAAACGCCTCCCCGCCCCAAGCGTCCGGCATGCCCGCCGGTCCGGTCATTTTTGGCCTCCACAACCCATCCCCACCCACGGCAGAAACATCCGCTTGCAACGGCGTGTTGTCCGGAGGCCGAATTCGGCATCACAGCTGTTGCTGTTTCGGCTGACCGGAAAAAGTACGCATGTTTCCTTATTTTCTTGCTTCGTTGTTCAACTATGCTTTTACGGAATCTGCCCAAACAAACGACACGGCATCCCGACCCTGCTGTTCAGACCGTTCCTGACGCCGTTGCACCAAACCGGGAGGAGACGCCGGAACACTGATTATGCCCCATGCGGGGCTCCACCTTCGGCAAGCGTAGCCGAGCGGACGTGAAGCACATCATCCAGAGGGAGGAGGCCATGAAGCGTATCTGTACACTGTTTTTAGCCGTCGGCATGCTGCTGGGCGCAGTCACGGGGGCAAACGCCATTGACTTCAAGGCCAGGGGGCAGTGGCTGATGGGCTTCGGCGCGGCCGACGACAAGCTGATCCGCAAAAGCCGAAAAGGCGCTGTGGAGACGAAACGCGGCACCAATGACGCCTTCACGGCCGTGCAGCGTGTTCGCCTGCAGCTGGATGCCGTGGCCTCGGAAGCCCTGGCCGGCACGGTTATCTTTGAAATCGGCGATCAGATCTGGGGACAGGCCGGTACCGGCGGTGCACTGGGTGCGGACGGCAGCACTGTGGTGGAAGTCCAGCGCGCCTACATCGACTGGACCATGCCCGACAGCTCTCTCAAACTCCGCATGGGCATCCAGGACGTCATACTGCCCAATGCGGCGGGGGGCACCGCTGTGCTGCTCAGCGAGGGGGCGGCGGCTCTCGTCGCCTCCTGTCAGTTCAACGAAAATCTGGGCCTCACCGCCCTGTGGACGCGTCCGGCCAACGACAACTATGACGGCGGATCAAAGAGACATGCAAACTATCTGGACAGCATTGATCTTTTCGCCCTGACCCTGCCCGTCAGTCTGGACGGCTTTGAAATAACCCCCTGGGCCATGTACGGCATTCAGGGCAAAAACGCCCTCAAGGGCTACAAGGACGGTAGTCCCAATGCCTGGTTCACCGCCGACGGCAATATGAACTTCACTCTGCGTCCCTATTTCGGCGACAAGTACAATACCAATGCGCCGAACGGCGGCATCAACGGCACAGGCAAGGCCTACGGCTCCATGTTCTGGGCCGGACTGCCCTTTTCCGTCACGGCATGGGATCCGTTGAACGTCGAAGTTGACCTCAACTATGGGTATGTGGAAGCCATGGGCCGGTATGATACCTTCAAGGGCGGCAGAGAACGCAAGTACGGCAGCACCCGGAGTCAGGGCTGGCTGGCCAAAGCCCTGGTGGAATACAGACTGGATTGGGGCGTTCCCGGCGTCTTCGGCTGGTATGCCTCGGGTGACGACGGCAATGTGAAGAACGGCTCCGAACGCATGCCCTCCATTCAGCCCGCCAATGTCTTTACCTCCTTCCTGGGCGCGGGCAACTATGACTGGATGTGGGTCGAATACGGCCTGAACTACGCGGGCACCTGGGGCCTCGGCCTGCAAATCCGCGACATCAGCTTTGTGGAAGATCTGAAGCACACCATCCGCGCGGCCTGGTGGGGCGGCACTAACAGCCCCTCCATGGTCAAATACATGGGCGACGCCTATTCTTGGGAGTACGGCTGGAGCCGCGACAGCTACTGGGGCCGAGGCCCTTATCTGACCACCAACGACGGTTTGCTGGAAATCAACTGGATCAATACCTACAAAATGTATGAAAACCTCAAGATCAACCTGGAGCTGGGCTACGTGGCCAATTTCATGGACAACGGCACCTGGAGCAAGTCTGGAATCCGTGATTCCTCTTTCCAGAAGCAGGATGCCTGGAAAGCCCAGTTGATCTTCGCCTACAGTTTCTAATTTTAGTTTCCGAAGCCAAGCTCCGCTGAAAATCAGCGGTTGCGGCACGGGCCGGATACACCAGTCACAGCTCCGGGCCTGTCTGTTGTCCCGGTCCGCGTTGCGGCGCCGCCTCCACAAAAGTGTTGATTAGTATGTACGGTTGGGGATAGTGCTGGTCAGGCCGCAGATGAAGGACGATTTTCCATCGGCGGACCATGAGCGAATTTCAGCCGCCGCCATCATAAAAAACAGCCTGAAGGACAGGGAAAGCGCCACGGTCGGCTGCGCCATCCGTGGGCGCCGATTCGCTCCGCTGATAACGCAGATATGCATCTCGATGTGAAAAGGCTCTGATGTCAAGACCGCCAACAGGGAGCAAACATGAACGTCCGCTGGGCGCGGCCCCAAGACAGCGCGGCGCTGCTGCGCATTTACGCACAATACATCGACACTCCGGTGACCTTTGAGTACACCCTGCCTTCGGAGAACGAATTCGCCGCGCGTATCGGCGCCATTTCAGCGGAGTATCCGTATCTGGTCTGTGAGGAAGACGGCGAAACGCTCGGCTACGCTTACGCCCACCGACAGGCCGAGCGCGAGGCGTATCAGTGGAACGCGGAATTATCCGTGTATCTCGATCCCGCCTCGACCTCGCGGGGCATCGGCGCACGGCTGTACCGCATGCTGCTGGACATTCTGCTTTTGCAGGGCGTCAGAACGGCATATGCCCTGGTCACGCTTCCCAACCGCAAAAGTGAGCGGCTGCACGCCTCTCTGGGCTTCCAGACGCTCACAATCCAGCGCAAGGCCGGTTTCAAAGGCGGCAGATGGCACGACGTTGCCTGGTATACAAAAGCCCTCGCTCCCCATGACGCCGATCCGCAGCCGATTTTGCCTGTGGACCGGATCAGTGCGGAGCGGCTGCAAGAGATCCTGAACACGCGTCCGTAAGCCTGCCCGGATAGACGCCGCCGCGCACCCGCCCGGATTATCTCACATAGGTGGGGATGTTGATGAACACGTCGCGGGTGAAGGTGATCATCCGCTCCATGAGCCAGGGCAGAGCCAGCAGCAGGGCAATGAACATGCAGACGATTTTGGGGATGAAGGTCAGGGTCATTTCCTGAATCTGGGTGGCCGCCTGGATCACGCTGACCACCACGCCCACGCCCAGGCCCACGCCCAGCATGGGCAGGGCCATCATCAGACAGAGTTCAATGGCCTGGCGGCCGAAACCGATGACGAAATCAGGAGACATCTGGCTGCCCTCCTCGGGAGCGGAAGTTAGAGCATTTTCACAATGAAATTACTCTGTACTGTCAAAATGCCCGGTCTTGTGAAACAAGGACCGCGAGATTTCCATAGGCGGGCTTTGCCCGCCGTAAAGCGCAAATCTCAAGCGTAATACTCTAAAGCAGAAAACTGTTGACCAGAGAGCCCACCAACAGATTCCAGCCGTCCACCATCACAAAGAGCAGGAGCTTGAAGGGCATGGAAACCATCATGGGCGGCAACATCATCATGCCCATGGCCAGCAGCACGCTGGAAATGACCATATCCAGCACAAGAAAGGGAATGTAGATCAGAAAGCCGATGGTGAAGGCCGTCTTGAGCTCGCTGATCACATAGGCGGCGGCCAGCAGCATGGTGGGCACTTCTTCCTTGTTCTTGGGAAGTTCCATCTGGGTGATGGCATAGAAGACCGAGAGGTCCTTCTCGCGGGTGTGCTTGAACATGAAGGTGCGCAACGGGGCCTGGGCCCGGTCCAGCGCCACCTTGTAGTCGATCTGTTCGTTGAGATAGGGTTGCAGGGCCTGATCGTTGATCTGCTTGCCCACCGGAAACATGATGACCACCGTCATAAAAATGGCGAGGCTGGCAAGGATCTGGGTGGGCGGCAGCTGCTGCACGCCCATGGCCTGACGCAGAAAGCTGAAGACGATGATGATGCGGGTGAAGCTGGTGACCGTGAGCATGATGGCCGGGGCCACGGAAAGCACGGTGAGCAGAAAGAGGATTTCCAGCAGCACCGAGACTTTCGTCGGTTCCGGCGCGCCGCCGGACAGCGTGAGGGACATGGCGGGCAGGCTGAGATCCTGCGCCGCGAAAGCCAGGTCAGGCAGCAGGATCAGCAGGCTTGCCGCCAGCAGGCCCGCCGCGCCGGGCTTCCTCCATGATCTCGTGAAAATCTGCGTCGTGCGGCTCATGGTACGCGTCTTCCTCCGTCAGAAGGGTGATCTGCTGGTCAGTAACCCCCAGCAGCAACCTTCTATTCAAGAAACGTACCACCATAAGTCCTTTGCGCGGTCCCAGCGGCATCTGGGCCTCCATGACCAGCGCGCCGCGCGGCAGGGCTCCCGGACGCGGCAGAAAATTGAACCGCCCGTAGCGCCGCACCAGCCAGACCAGCAGCCAGAGCACGGCCAGCAACAAAAAAAGGATGCCCACGGCCTGCATATAGCCGCCCCAACTGAACGAGCTCTGGCCGAGGCTGGAGACGTGGCCGCCCGCAACGGCCTGATTCGCGGCATGATCCGTCGCGCGCTCCACAGCCTGGCCCATGATCCGGCCCGCCTGCTCCAGACCGCGCGCCACATGCTCACCGGCTGCCCGGACCGCGTCCTCCAGGCCCATGGGCCGCGGAACCGCCGCAGCACCGTCCACCACGCCGCGCACCGCCTGGCCCGAAAGGCCGGGGGCAGTCGCGGCGGCCGCCACTGAAACGTACCGGCTAGCCAAGCTGCTTCACCCGCTCAATGGGACTGATGATGTCGGTGAGGCGCACGCCGAATTTCTCGTTGATGACCACAGCCTCGCCGCGCGCCACCAGTTTGCCGTTGACATAGACTTCCAGCGGCTCACCGGCCAGCTTGTTCAACTCCACCACCGAGCCCTGGCCCAGCTGGAGCAGTTCATTGATCAGCAGGCGGGTACGGCCCAACTCCGCCGAGACGTCCAGCGGGATGTCCAGGATGAAATCCAGCTCGCGTTTGAGCTTGTTGTCCCTGGGCTGGCGGGACATCTCGGTCATATCCTTGAAGTGGGCGTCCGTGGTCTGGCCGCCGCCTCCCGCGCCCGCGCCGCCGAAAGTGGACGGACCGCTTTTGTCCTCCTCATCCTCGGCCAGGGCTTCGGCCCACTGCGCGGCCAGAGTCTCGTCGTCCACGGGCGAACGCTCCTGGTCCCCGGCGGCGGCTCCGGCGTCCCCGGCCTCAGCCTCCGGCGCTCCGGTATCCCCGCCGGGCTGGCCGGCTTCTTCTTCCTCAAGCTGTGCCGCCCACTGCGCGGCCAAGGCTTCCTGATCGTCCTGCGACATGACGTACCTCGTTATCAGCTCCGTCGCGAGGGTCCGCGTTTGCGGCCCCGCCGGAGCGGCTTAGAGCGCTCTGACATTGAAAATATCCAAACGCTCTGTGCGGATTCTCGCGAAAAATCCGCGCCGCGAACGTATCGCAAGGCAAATTCATTTCGCCGTTACGCGAGACGTCCAAGCGCAAAATACGCTCGCGGAACAAGCACCGGCGCGGGCTTATTCCACCACAAAATCCGTAAAATAGACTCGGATCACGCGTTGCGCGCCCAGAATCTGATTGAGCCGCGCCGCCACTTCGGCCTTGAGCAGCACCTTGCCGTCGGGCGTGGCAATGTCCGTGAAACTCTTGCCCGCCAGCAACATGATGACGGCATCGCGGATGCGCGCATTCTGGGCTTTGAGCGCTTCCGACACGTCGGCATTGACTTCCACTTCCATGCCCAGCTTGAGATAACGCCGCCCGCCGGGGTCCGACAAGTTGACCGTGATGGGCGGCAGAGGCAGAACCAGGCCCGCGCTGCGGGGCAGATCGCTCTGGCGCTCGATGCGCGGCGCGTCGGCCGCGTTTCCGGCTGAGCCGGAGACCGGGGCTCCGGACGCGGGCGCGGACGGGACCGGTGTCGAGGCGCCGCCCGCTGCCGCCGAAGGGGCGGGGGCTTCCGTCTTGGCCGGAGCCGGCGCGTGGGCCGCGCCGCTGCCGGGCGTGCGCAGATACAGCCACCAGTACGCGCCAAGGCCCGCGCCGCTGAGCGTCATCAGCAGAATCGCCAAAAGAATGACGAGGCGCTTGGCTTTGGATTTCTTCTTGGGCTTTTCGGCCTGCCCTTCCGGCAGGGCCGGGGCTTCCCTGGCGCTGTCCTTGGCTGCCATATATACTTACTCCGGACGGGTTGAAACCGGCCTGACGGCTCAAGACCGGGCCGGTCTGAATCATGCAGGCTTTATGCCAAACAGTTATGTTCTGGGCGGGCGCGGCCCGAAAATATCCGTGCCGATGCGCACCAGGGTGGCGCCTTCGGCCACCGCCGCCTCAAAATCCCCGCTCATGCCCATGGAAAGCTCGGGCAGGGGCAGGCCCAGTCGCGCGCGCAACTCCTCACACAGGACGCGCAGACGCGCGAAGTGCGGCCGTGCCGCTTCGCCCGCGTCGAAGACCGGCGGCAGGCACATCAGGCCGCGCAGTTCCAGATGCGGGCAGTTCTCCACTATATAATCGGCCAGAACAGGCAGATCTTCAGCCATGATGCCGGATTTCTGCGGCTCGGCGGCCACGTTGACTTCCATGAGCACCGGCTGGCGCGCTTCCAGGACGGCCAGACGCCGTTCCAGGCCGTCAGCCAGCTTGCGTGAATCCAAGGTATGGATCAGGGCGAAGGCCCCGGCCACCTGGGCGGCCTTGCGGCTCTGGACGTGCCCGATCATATGCCAGCGCACGTTCCGGCAGGCGGGCTCGCCCGCCAGTTCCTCGCGCTTCTGCAGGGCCTCCTGCACGTAATTCTCGCCGAAATCCACCTGCCCGGCGCGGGCCACGGCGGCCACGTCAGCGGCCGGATGCAGCTTGGACACCGCGATCAGGGCCACGTCCTCCCGCCCGCGGCCCGCAGCCGCGCAGGCCGCGTCCAGCCGCTCCAGAACACGCGTATAACGCTCGCGCGATACGTCTTCGGTACTCATGCCCGCTACTCCGCCATAAGGCCCAGGTCGCGCAGAAAGGCCGGATCTTCCGTCCAGTGCTCGCGCACCTTGACCCAGAGTTCCAGATGCACCTTGCCGCCCACCAGCTCCTGGATGTCCTTGCGGGCCTCGCTGCCGATCTGTTTGATGGAAGCGCCCGCCCGCCCGATGACCATGGCCTTGTGCATGGGCCGGGCCACGTAAATCACGGCGTGGATCACGGTCTGGCCGCGCTCCTCGTCCTCTTCCCAACTTTCCACGTCCACGGCCACGGCATAGGGCACCTCCTGGCGCAGATGCAGAAAGAGCTTTTCGCGGATGATCTCGGCGGCCATGAAACGCAGGGAAGCGGTGGAAATCTGGTCCTCGGGGAACTGCGCGGGCCCTTCGGGCAGTTTGGAGCGGATCAGGGCTTTGAGCTCCGGCAGGCCGTCCCGACGCAGGGCCGAGGTCGGAAAGATGTCGGCCCTGGGCCACATTTCGTTCAGGCGGGTCAGCAGGGGCAGCATCCGGCTTTTATCGCTGAACAGGTCCACTTTGTTGACCACCACGATCATG
Source organism: Desulfovibrio sp. 3_1_syn3 (assembly GCF_000145315.2). Classification (NCBI taxonomy): domain Bacteria; kingdom Pseudomonadati; phylum Thermodesulfobacteriota; class Desulfovibrionia; order Desulfovibrionales; family Desulfovibrionaceae; genus Desulfovibrio; species Desulfovibrio sp. 3_1_syn3. Next base: position 1,354,011 of record NZ_ADDR02000001.1, on the reverse strand, counting down.
GGCCGCTCGTCGCTGGCCAGGGCTTCGGCCACCGGGGCCAGATCCCGGTCCAGAAATTCCGGGTGCCGGATGTAAAGATGGGAATCCAGAATGGGCATGATCACGTCCGCCTGACCGAGGCTCTGCCAGACCGCCTGGATCATGGTTTTGCTCAAACGGCCGCGCACCTGGGTCAGGCCCGGCGTATCCATAAAGATGACCTGGGCCTCCTCGTCGGTGAGAATGCCCACGATCTGATTGCGCGTGGTCTGGGGTTTGGGCGTGACAATGGTCACTTTCTGGCCCAGCAGGGCGTTCAACAGCGTGGATTTTCCGGCATTGGGCGGGCCCATGAGCGCCACCCAGCCGCAACGATAGGTATGATCCGTCATTATCATCTCCCCGGCGGATCGCGGGCTGTGCGGGGCCGCCGTTAGATAGCGTGACCGCGCCGACGCGAAGCGGCGCGAAAACAGACTGCAAAAGACGCCGCCCGGCTATGGCCGGCACGGCAGGAAGACGGGCGCGGACAAGCCCGGCACGCCTTCCATACGCGCTTCATCTCCCATATCCCACGGCCGGGGTCAAGGCCGGGAGCGCGCGGCAAGGGGCGGTTCAGGCCCCGGCGTGAACGCTGAAGCCGTCCTTGCCCCGCTTCTTGGCCTGGTACAAAGCGGCATCGGCGTTTCTGTACAACGTGGCGAAGTCCTTGCCGTCCCTCGGCGCCAGGGCGATGCCGATACTGGCGGTAATACCGAAGGCGTAGGTCTCCGACATAAAGCTCTTGCGCAGGGCCGCGCCCAGCTTAGATGCCTTCCGCTCCACCCAGGCCCTGCCGGGCACCGGCAGAAAGGCCGCAAACTCGTCGCCGCCGATACGGCCCGCGATATCCGTGTCTCTGAACTGCCGCTTCAATTCCAGGGCAAATTCGCGGATGACCATATCGCCCACGGCGTGTCCGAAATCGTCATTGACCCGTTTGAAGTCGTCAATATCCAGAATAAAAAAGGCGAAGCGGCGGTCTTCGGCCTTGCATGCGGCCAGAGTCTCGCTGATGTGCTGTTCCGTGGCCGCCTTGTTGCACAGGCCGGTCAGCGGGTCCAGCCGGGCCTGGGCGGAGAGCCTGCATTCCCGCTTTTTTTCCTCGTCGATGTTCTGGCGGAAAGAAAAAATCCGTACGGATTTGTCTTCATCCCAGAAAAAGATACGGGCCGTGATGCGCAGCCAGTAATACGCCTCGCCGCCATCAGTGGAAAGCATGACTTCGCAGACCCGCCGATCCGTGCCGCTGGCGTGGGCCGCAAGCACATTGTCCGACAAGAAGGCGTCCAGATACCGCTGCCGGTGCTCGGCCTTGATCTGCTTTTCAGCCACATGATGCAAAAAACGGTCGTAGGCGGCATCGCCCGGCAATCCCAGACTTTCGAAATAGGCGCGGGTTTCCTCGTTGGCGGCGCAATTGTGGGTCATATCCATCTCATAGATGTTTTCATACAGACCCTTGGCGGCCTCCATAAGTATCTCCTGATACTGGTATGCCTTCCAGTGATGCTTTTCCTCGTCGATATTCTGCCGGTAGACGATCATTCGCACGGACTGGTCGAAGGGCAGAACAAAAATGCGCGCTATGATGCGCAGCCAGTAATAATTCTTGCCGTCCTCGGAGATCATGAATTCATAGCGCAGGCTGCGCACGCCCTCGCGGTAGGCCCGCAGAACCCTGTCCGGAGAAAAGGTGGCCAGATAGCCCCGGCGGTCCTCCTCCCGGAGCTGCGTGGCCGCGATATGCCGCAGGGCCTCGCCGAAAGGCGTGTCGCCGGAGATGCCCAGCCGTTCGAAATAATGACGGGTTTCCTCGCTGTCCGCCCTGTCGCGGGTGACGTCCACCTCATAGATGCTTTCGTACAGGCCCTTGGTGGCCTCAGTGATCAGCTTTTGGTATTCCAGGCTCCGTTCCATGCTTTCCTGGCGGAGCCTGGCGTTCCGGTTCCGGCTGTACGCCAGAAGAAGAAAGCCCATCAGCAGCAGTCCACAGCCCCCGGTCACAAATAAGACGAGCTGGTCTTCGTCGCTCATGGCGACCGGCGGCGTTTTGCCGGAACTGAGCAAGGAATGCGCGAAAGGGAAAAGGGCCATGCCCGCAAGAGGCAGAAACAGCAGAATAAGCAGCGTCCAACCGTGTGCCCTCAACCATGCGCTGAATCTGTCCAAGACGACGCCCTCTTTATGATGCCCTGCGGCGATCCCGGCGACCATGTCTCGCGGAAAGAGCGGCGACAGCGCCGGATACGGAAAACGGCCCCACGGAGCGTACCGCAGCAACGCCCAAAAGCCCGCTGCCGGCCGGGGCGAAATGCGCAGCTCCTTTTCCGGTCCGGGAAGGCCGCATCCGCCTCTGCAGTGTGGGACTAGAGCAGATTCCCTTTGAAAGGCTACACGTTTCAAAGGGATCCTTCCGGCAAAAACGCGGTTATCGCTGCTGTCGATCCCCGTATGGCTCCGTTGTCGCCAACGGGGACAGCCACGGGCCGCCCGTCGGGCCGGTCTTCGCGGCGTGCCTCACCGTGTTCGGCGTTAGAGCATTTCAAAGTTAAAATGTTCTAAACACCTATTCCCTATATCAGTCAGGCATATTCCTTGCCCTGTCCCTTGTCCATATGCCGCGCCGTGAACATTCGCCTCCACCAGGCTGCTGAGAAAAAAATTTCCAGCTATTCCATCTAATTGGAAAATAGATTTCATTAAATAATGTTACAGTCTTCCGCGCCGTCCGCTCTTGACGACGCGCGGCGCTCCGCATAGGCTGCGCACCATGTTCTCGCTGTTTACCTACATAGCTCTGATTGTGGGCGTTAATTACGCTTTTGCCGTGACCCCGCTCGTTCAGCTGCCCAACGGCGACCTCTGGCCGCCGGCGTCGCTGATCGTGGGTTTTGTCTTTGTAGTGCGCGATTTCGCCCAGCGCCGCGTGGGGCACCATATTCTCTGGGCCATGCTGGCGGGCTGCGTGGTGAGCTGGTATATGGCCACGCCCCAACTGGCCGTGGCCAGCGCGGTGGCCTTCGCCGTGGGCGAACTGGGCGACTGGGCCCTGTTCACCTTCACGCGCAAGCCCTTTTCCCAGCGCATCCTGATTTCAAGCCTGCTGGGCGCGCCCCTGGACAGCCTGGTCTTTCTGCTGTTCCTTGGCTTGGCGACCCCCTGGTCCATCGGCATCATGAGCCTGTCCAAGCTGGCCGGCTCCTTTCTGGTCTTTTTCCTGGTGCGCCGCCGCGAACGCCGCGAGGCCGGGGCCGAAGCCGCCTGATCCCGCCACGGCCTTTCCCGCGCCTCCCTTCCCGGAGGCTACAGTCCGTAACGGCTGAGCTTGCGCCAGAGCGAAACCCGGTTGATGCCGAGAATCTGCGCGGCTCTGGTCCGGTTGCCGTCCGCGTAGTCCAGAACCCGGAGGATATGCCGCTTTTCGTTTTCCTCCAGGCTTTCCGGCCGTTCTCCCGCTTCCGGCCCGGCTCCGGCAGCGGGCAGCAATTCCCCGCCGAGTTCCTCCGGCAGATGCGCCGGGGTGATCCGCTGCCCGTCGCTGAGCACCGCCGCCCGCTCCATGAGATTGCACAGCTCCCGCACATTGCCGGGAAAGAGATAGCCTTCCAGAACGCGCAGGGCCTGGGGCGAAAGCTCCGGTACGGGCAGGCCCGCGCGCCGCGCGCCCGTCTCCAGAAAAAAATGCGCCAGCAGGGGGATGTCCTCCCGCCGTTCCGCCAGGGCGGGCATGCGCAGGGTGATCACCGCCAGCCGATAGTAAAGATCCTCGCGGAAATTTCCCCTGGACACTTCCAGCCGCAGATTGCGGTTGGTGGCGGCCAGCACGCGCACGTCCACCTCAATGTCCCGCGTGCCGCCCACCCGGCGGATGACGCGTTCCTGCAGGGCGCGCAACAGCTTGACCTGCATGGCGGGCGACATTTCCCCCAGTTCGTCCAGAAAGAGCGTGCCGCCGCAGGCCGCCTCGAAAAGCCCCGGTTTACGGCGCACCGCCCCGGAAAAGGCCCCCTGCTCGTGGCCGAAGAGCTCGCTTTCCAGCAGTTCTTCCTGCAAGGCCCCGCAGTTCACGGCCAGAAAACGTCCCCCGGCCCGGCGGCTCAGGGCGTGAATGGAACGGGCGGCCAGCTCCTTGCCCGTGCCCGTGTCGCCCAGGATGAGTACCGAGGCGTCCGAGGGGGCCACCCGGGCGATGGTCCGCTTGAGCTCACGCATGACCGGAGCATCGCCCAGCAGCAGCGGCCCTTCGCGCGTTTCCAGCAGGGAGCGCATCCGGGCCACTTCCAGATACAGACGGCGTTTTTCCAGCGCCCTGGCCACGAGCAGGCGCGCCTCGTCCAGTTGGTAGGGCTTGGCCAGATAATGGTACGCGCCCTTGCGCATGGCCTCCACGGCGGTTTCCACCATGGGATAGCCGGTGACCACGATCACCTCAGTGCCGGGAAAGCGCGCGCGGACACGCTCCAGCAGTTCCAGCCCGCCCATGTCCGGCATGATCAGGTCCGTGAGGACCAGATCATATTCCCCGTGCTGCAGCATCTCCAGCGCAATGCTCCCGCCCCCGGCCTGGACCGTCTCGTGCCCGTCATGGGCCAGAACACGGGCAAGATTGGCGCGGGCAATGGCCTCGTCGTCCACCACCAGAATTTTCGCCGCGGCTCCGTTCATCTTTATTCCCCCTTGTGCGCGTCCAGCGGCAGTCGGACGGTGAAACAGCTGCCTTCGCCTTCCCCGCTTTCCACGCTGATCGTGCCGCCGTGCCTGCGGATGATCCCGAAAGCCACGGAAAGCCCCAGGCCCGTGCCTTTGCCCACGCCCTTGAGCGTGAAGAAGGGATCGAAAATGCGTCCCAGGCTGGCCTCGGGGATGCCGTCACCGCTGTCGCGCACGCGCAGCACGGCCTGGGCGGCGGCCTCGTCACGCCGGGCCGTTACGGAAATCCGTCCGGGCAGGCGGCTGACGGCCTGGACGGCATTGAGCAGCAGATTGATGCAGACCTCCTGCAAACGGCGGCCGTCGGCGGGCAGCACGAGATCGGGCGGCACGTCGATGTCGATGCGCAGGCCGGGCGGGGTTTCACCGGCCACCAGGGCCACGGCCCGCCCCACCACGTCCGCCAGGGCCACGGGCTTCAGGCTGAAGTCGGACTGGCGCGCGAAATCCAGCAGGCCGCGCACGATGTCGCGGGCGCGGAGCACCTCCTGATGGATGTTGCGCAGCATTTCCGCCGGGAATCCGGCGTCGCCGCCGTGCGCGCCGCTCTCGCGCAGCAACTGGCAGGACGTGAAAATATTGTTCAGCGGATTGTTCAGCTGGTGGGCGATGCCCGCGGTGAGCACCCCCAGGGAAGCCAGCTTTTTTTCCTGCACGAGCTGGTTCTGGCTGCTCTCCAGTTCACAAATCATATGATTGAGCGCCTCCAGCACATGGCGGCTTTCCGCCTCGGCCCCCTCCAGAGGCAGAGGGGAAAAATCGCCCTTCACGACCCTGGTGGTGGCCTTCTCGATCAGCCCCAGGGCGTGCAGAATGCGCCGCCCCACCAGCCAGGCCAGGAAAAGCCCCACACCCAGCAGCGCGGCTGTGGAGAAGACCAGTTGCCGCCGCAGCGCGGAAACGATCTTAAGAATATGACCGCGCAGCCGTCCCACGAGCAACTGGGTGTCGGCAACCAGCTCCTTGCCCAGCATGCGCACATTCTCCGCCTGCGGATCATGGGGAGAGCCGAGCGCCCGGAAACCGTCGCGGTAGGCCTCCATCCGGACGAGCAGCCCGGTCAGCCGCGCCCGGCCGGAGCCCAGAGTGCCGCCGGGCAGATCCGCCCCCGGCTTCCTGCGCAGAAGTCCACGGGCCCGGCTGATGGCCTGGTCCACATAGCGCAGACTTTCCTCCCTGTCCGCGCCGAGGCCGTACAGCAGGTAGTTCTTTTCACTGCGCCGGATTTCCAGCACGTCGCTCTGCAGGTCGTCCACGCCTTCGGCCAGGGCCAGGGTTTCCTCCAACTGCCGCAGATAATAATAGGAAACCGTCCCCAGCGTCCCCACGCCCACCAGAGAAAGCACAATGCCCAGCAGCACCTTGTGCCGTATGCTTCTGCCGAATGAGCGCAAGCGCCGCTTCATGCCCTTCATGACGTATCCCCCTGCGAGCCGGTGCGGTCCGGGTCGTCGGGCGACGCGCCCGGCCGGATGCCGTGCCCCACCGGATGCAACCTGCAACGTTCCTGCCAAAACCGCCGGGATGCCCGGCCGGGATGCCCGGCCCCCAAGCCCCGAAATCCGGCGTTTCCGAAAGCCGGGGCGCCGGGCTCCACTCCCCGGCCGCCGCCACGGCGTTACACTCCGGAACAGCCGTTGCAATATTCAACATATAAAATATGTTAATATTTTCACATTATTACCTGAAGCAAATCAGCCCGCTGCGTTACATTCCGCAACGCCGCCACCGGGCCGTCCGCCCGGCGCTAAAAAATTTCTCATGGAATAACAGCTTGATACAAAAAATCCGGACTGGCACGCTCTTTGATATACCGGAAACAGACGCGCGGCGACACAACGGCCCGCCACACCGCAAACCCGGAATGACTGTCATGAGCGTGAAAAACATCCCTTCCCCCCTGAGTCTGAAAGGCATGGCCCGGCTGCGGGAACGCATGGACGACCTGAGCGAGGCGCTGGCCTATGCGGACGCCGGGGAAACGGATCTGGCCCGCGAGGCGTACACGCGCGGCAGCGGTCATCCCAGAGTGGTGCTGGCCGTTTCCCGGCATGAGCACTGGAGCCGGGAACTGGCCGCCAGCGCCCTGGGGCTGGCGCAGCGTCTCGGGGATGCCCTCGTGCTGCTGAACCTCACCCCCCGGCCCGACCGGGCCTTCATTTCGCGGGCGGATTCCGCCGCCGAGCCGTGGCTGCGCCGGGCTTCCGCCGAAGGCGTTCCGGCCCGGCACCACATCCAGCCGGGTGGCATGGACGCCGTCAGCGACGTTGTGCGGGACATGGGCCGGGTGGACATGGTCATCTGCGCCCTGCGGGACGGCGTCCGCCTGCGCGGGCAGCTTTCCATACCCGTGTATTGCGTCAGGGTCTGAACAGCTCCGCTTTCATCCATACCTCAAAGGAGGACATCATGCATACCACCGGACACGCCTCAACCATCGGCAAAACCCTGCTCTTCGGCGCCGCCAGCGCGACCCTGTACGTTCTGCTTTACTTCTATGCGGACGCCCTGGCCGCCTTCTGTTCCCAGGGCGGCGTCAGCGCCTCGGTCCCCATCGGCATCGCCCTGCTCTTTTCCTATGTGCACGGCAGCTTCGCGGCCAACCTCTGGCGGCTGCTCGGCGTGACGGCCCACACGGCCCCGGCTCCGGCCCCGACCTGTCCCGAGGAGGAAGAACCCGTTCTGTCCCTGCGCACTCCCGCGCACGCCTGACATCGGACCGGGGAGAAGATTATGGACCTGTTCGCGCTTGATTCCGCCAAATTCATCGACCTGAATCTGGTTACCGTGGGCTTTCTTTTCATTGTCGGCTTTATCGGCGGCCTGGTCAGCGGCTTCATCGGCTCGGGCGGAGCCTTCATTCTCACTCCCGGCATGATGGGCCTGGGTGTGCCGGGCACCGTGGCCGTGGCCAGCAATATGTGCCACAAATTTCCCAAGGCCCTGGTGGGCGCGCTGAAGCGCTTCCGCTACGGGCAGGTGGACGTCAAGATGGGGCTGGTCATCGCCGCCTCGGCCGGGGTGGGCGTGCAGTGCGGCATCGCCATCCAGCGGCATATCCTGGAACGCTGGGGGCAGGCCGGTTCGGACCTCTACGTGAGCCTGGCCTTTGTGGCGGTGCTGTTCAGTGTGGGCGGCTATGTGCTGTATGACGCCCTGCGCTGCAACCGGCGCAACGGCGACTGCGGCGGAACGCCCGCTCTGGCCCGCCGTCTCCAGGCCGTCAATCTGCCGCCCATGCTTACCTTCCGGCGCTCGGGTCTGCGCATCTCCCTCTGGTTCACCCTGCCCGTGGGCTTTGCCACCGGCATGCTGGCGGCCACCATCGCCGTGGGCGGTTTCATCGGCGTGCCCGGCCTGATCTATGTGCTCGGCGTGCCCGGCCTGATAGCCTCCGGCACGGAACTGGTGACCGCCTTTGTCATGGGTCTTTGCGGTTCCGTCAACTGGGCCCTGCACGGCATGATCGACATCCGTCTGGTGCTGATCATCCTGGGCGGCTCGCTGCTGGGCGTGCAGCTGGGGGCCATCGGCACCACCTATGTGCGGGAAAACATGATCAAGCTTGTCATGGGCACCATCATGCTGATCGTGGCGGTCAGCCGGGTCATAGCCATCCCGTGCTATCTGGAGCGCCTGGATGTTCTGACCATGGCCCCCGGCCTCCAGACCGGACTGAAGACCGCCAGCTTCATCTGCATGTGCCTGGGATTGCTCAGCGGCGCGGCCCTGATCCTTGCCGCCATGTGGCGGGGACGCGGAACGGCCGCGGCTCCGGCCGCCTGAGTGCGCCGCCCCTCAGCCTCGTGAGGGGAGCCTCCGCGCGCGAAACCGCCGGAATTTTCACTGCCTGCCGTGAGGATTCCGGCGGTTTTCCGTCTTCCGCAAAACGGGTTCAGACTCCGGCGGCCTGGGCCGCCTCCTCGGGATAGAGGGCTTCCATTCCGGCCAGGAAGGCTCCGAAACGATTTTCCAGCACGGCCTGCCGGGCCTCACGAGCCAGACGCAGAAAATAGGTCAGGTTGTGCAGGGAATTGAGCCGGAAGGAGAGCAGCTCCTTGCTCACATAGAGATGGCGCAGATAGGCCCGCGAAAATGTCCGGCAGGTGTAGCAGCCGCAGGCCGGGTCCAGGAGGCCGTCGTCCTCGGCATATTCCTTGCGCTTGATGTTCACCTTGCCCAGCGAGGTATACAGCGTGCCGTTGCGGGCGTTGCGCGTGGGCAGCACGCAGTCGAACATGTCCACGCCCGCATGGATGCCGTGGGCGATGTCCAGGGGCGTGCCCACGCCCATCAGGTAGCGGGGCTTGTGCGACGGCAGCAGGGGGGCCGTATGGTAGAGCAGGTCGTACATTTCCGCCTTGCCCTCGCCCACGGACAGGCCGCCGATGGCGAAGCCGTCGAAATCCAGGGCGCAGATTTCCTCCACCGAGCGACAACGCAGATCCTTGAAAAAACCGCCCTGGGTGATGCCGAAAAGCAGATTGGAGCCCGTGCCCGCCGGATAGGCGGCGCGCGCCCGCGCGGCCCAGCGGGTGGTCAGGGCCAGGGAGGTTTCCGTATAGGCGTAGTCCGCGCCGTAGGGCACGCACTCGTCCAGCACCATCATGATGTCGGAATTGAGATTGCGCTGGATGGAAATGACTTTTTCCGGGGTGAACAAATGGCGCGAGCCGTCCAGATGCGAACGGAACTCCACGCCCTCCTCGCGGATTTTGCGCAGGGAGCTCAGGCTGAAGACCTGAAAGCCGCCGCTGTCCGTGAGCACGGCTCCGGGCCAGGAGGCGAAGCCGTGCAGGCCGCCGTGCCGGGCCACCAGCTCGTCGCCGGGCCGCAGATAAAGGTGATAGGTATTGCCCAGAATGATGGGCGCGCCGATGGCCGCCAGATCGTCGGGCGCAATGGCCTTGACCGAGCCCACCGTGCCCACGGGCATGAAGATGGGCGTGGGGATGACGCCGTGGGCCGTGCGCAGCAGCCCGGCGCGGGCCGCGCCGTCCGTGTGTTGCAGTGTAAAAACGGGTTCAGACATGGCGCGCAGCCTATCCGCAAGCGCGCCGCGTTGCAAGGCCCGCCGGACTCCGGCGCGGACGGCCCCCTTAGAAGCCGCCAACGTGTACACATAACTATTGTAACGGGCTGATACGAATCATGGAGTCTCCCAGCAGCATTGAGCGGAGCCTCCTTTACTCCGCCGAAGCTCAGCGCAGGCGGATGGCTGGTGTCGTGAGAATCCGGTAAAAATAAGATTTCCGCGCGCTGCCAAGGAAGACTGTTTCTGCCGGATCATCACGACATGCAACGATGGCAGGACTCTGCCCCGCCCTCCCGCCGCAAGGCCGCGAGGCGACACGCTTTTCCTTGTGCCGCGCGGGCAATGTTGCTATGTTGCCTTTCTAAAAGTTGTCTAGTGTCTGATTGGAAAAATCAGACCCGTAAAACTCTACGGGTTTTGCGGCGGCTTGGCCGCCGTGAGCAAGCCGAAAACCCCGTTTTCGGCGAAACGATCTTACCACTTGAGACAGCGTCTTAAGTGGTACATGGTACCAGAGGTTTTCCCGAGTCGGGCGGCTTCTCCCGGTCCTGACGGACCGCCGCCTTCGCAGAGTTGTCTGTTCCGGAGCATTTCATGAGCTGCTGTGCCTTTACGCCGTCCCGCTGCCACATTGATCTCGCCGCTCTGCGGCGCAACTTCGCGCGTCTGGGCGAACCCGGTTCCATCATGCCGGTCGTCAAGTCCGACGCCTACGGCCACGGCCTGCTGCCCGTGGCCCGCGCCCTGGACGGGGCCGGGGCCCGGCGCTTCGCCGTGGGCACCGTATGCGAAGGCGTGGCTTTGCGTGAGGCCGGGCTGGGCCAGACCATTGTGCCGCTGATGGGCGCCATCAGCCGCGAGGACTGGCAAGCCGCCGCCGCCCATGATCTGACGCCCCTGCTCACGGATTTTGAGGACATCGAAAAAGCGGCGGCCTGCTGCCCGGCGGACAGGCCGTTCCGGGTGGCCCTCAAATGTGAGACCGGCATGAACCGCCTGGGCTTTTCCGCCGAGGAACTGCCCGCGGCCCTGGAAAGCCTGCGCCGCTTCCCGCGCCTCGCGCCCGTGCTGGCGCTCTCGCACCTGGCCTGCGCCGACATGCCCGGTGAAACGGCCTATACCCAGGCCCAGGCCGAGCGCTTCGCGAGCATGTGCGCCGTCCTGCGCGAAGCCTTTCCGGATATCGCGCGTTCCCTGGGCAATTCCGCAGGGGCTCTGGGCCTGCCTGAAAGCCGCTATGAGGCCTGCCGTCCCGGCTTGGCCCTCTACGGCGGCAACCCCTTTGCCGGCACCGCCTGGGAAACGCGCGGCACGGGCCTGGAGTGGGTCATGAGCGTCAGCTCGCCCGTCCTGCAGGTACGGCAGCTCAAAGCCGGGCAAAGCGTCTCCTACGGGCGCATTTTCACCGCGCCCCAGGCCATGACCGTGGCCGTGGTGGCCGCCGGTTACGCCACGGGCTTCGCCCGCGCCCTTTCCAACCGCATCGACCTGCTGATCAACGGCCGCCGCGTTCCGCAGGTGGGGCGGGTCTGCATGAGCATGCTGATGGCGGACGTCTCCTCCCTGCCGGACGTGCGGACCGGCGACACGGCCTGGATTCTGGGCGGCCCCGCCGCGCCGGGCCAGCGCCCGGTCAGCGCCCAGGAAATGGCCGACGAGCTGGGCACTATTCCTTATGAGATCCTCTGTCTGATGGGCAGCACCAACCCCCGCGTCTACAGCTGAACATTACCCGCATTGACGGCAAAGTGTAAGTATTTCCTCCGATATTTGACAAGTGGGCAGCCTGCCCATATTGTCTCTTTGATGGCGGCCCACCTCCACTGAGGAGCGTCGGCCGTTCGGGCACGGACGCCGCATCCAAGAGGAAGAACAAAATGCCCACATGGGACTCAATAAAAAATCTCTTCAAAACAGCCGCAACCCACCAGCCGCGCCCATATGCCGTTATCCTCGCCGCGTTCAAGCACGATGCGGGAGTCAGCCTGTTTTTCGTGGACCGCCAACGACAATTGGAAAATGTGATCTGCTACATCAAGTCCGTCAAAAAAAACCGCATTCTTCTCAGATCCCGTAAAAATTTTCTTCCCGATATTCTTAACAATGAAAAATGCAGCATCTATTTCAAGCTGCCCTATGATGTGATCGTCAACGATCTCAAGCTGCCCTCGGCCACGGCCCGTTACGGTTTTTTGTGCAAAAGCCGGATCATCAGCAACGGCATTAATAAGGAAACCAGGGCCTGCGAGATCTCCATCTGCATGCCCGACCAGTACATTCAGCGGGAGTTACGCAAATACGAACGGGTCTATCCCAGTCTCGGCATGGTCAAGGCGGCCGGACTCTGGCTGCCCTTCAGCCGCCTGCCTGAAAACCAGCTTCAGTTCGGCACTCCGGACTTCATGTACCGTGAAGGCTGCCCCTCCCAGCTGCGCCTGGTCAATATCTCCGCCGGCGGTGCCAGAGTGCAGCTGGACAAAGTAGAATTCCTTGAAGAATTCAACAACATGGACGGCAAGCAGGTCATGCTGCTGGTCTCTCTGTGCAAAGCGGGCAACAAGCACTTCAGCGTGCTGGCGGTCTGCAAGTGCGTGGAAAGCACCTACAGCATCATTCTGCGACGCCTGACCCTGCGCCTCCAGTTCAGACAGCTCTGGGAATGCTCCGAGGAAGACCCGAACCAGCGTTGGCGGCCCGTGGACAAAGAGGGCGTGCCCGCCATTCTGGACTGGATCAATAACGATTTCTGCATCCTGATGGAGAAAAGCGGCGAGTAGATGATCTGACGCCGCACCCCTTTCCCGCCCCCCCCTCCTCCGCCTCCCGTTACCCTGCCGGGCTTGACAGCCCGCCTTGCCGCCTGTATACAGCGTGTTCCTTGCTCGCGCCGGGCGCGCGGGCTGCTAATCCAAAAGGAGAACAACCATGCGGAAATTCGAAACCCTGCTGCTCCTGTCACCGGAGCTTTCCGCCGAAAACCGCGAGGGCATTCTGAACGCTCTTGTGGCGATTATCGAGCGCGAAGGGGGCGTCATGACGGAAGTGGATCACTGGGGCATGCGTGATCTGGCCTATCCGGTGCACAAGCTGATGCGCGGCTACTACGTGCGTCTGGTCTATGACGCTCCGGCCGCGCTGGTGGCCGAACTGGAGCGCAATATCCGGATCACCGACGGCATCTTCAAATTCGTGACCGTCAAGCTGGCCGACGAAGTGGCCGGGGAGGTTGCCTAAATGGCCTTTAAAAAGAAATTTGCCCCGCGCCGCAAGTTCTGCCGCTTCTGCGCCGACAAGGAACTGCCCCTGAACTACAAGCGTCCCGACATCCTGCGCGACTTCATCACTGAGCGCGGCAAGATCATCGCCCGGCGCATCACGGGCACTTGCGCCCATCACCAGCGCCTGCTGACCCGCGAAATCAAACGCGCCCGCCAGATGGCCCTGCTCATCTACACCGCCACGCACGACTCCGTCGTCAAGAAAAAGAGCATGATCTAAGGGGGGCGCACATGAAACTGATACTTCGCGCCGATGTGGAAAATCTCGGCAATCTCGGCGATGTGGTCAACGTCAAGCCCGGTTACGGCCGCAACTTCCTGTTGCCGCAAGGCTTGGCCATGGTGGCCAGTGAAGCCAATCTGAAAGTCTTTGAACAGGAGCGTAAAAAGCTCCAGGCACGCATGGATGCCCTGCGCGCCGACGCCCAGGGCGTGCAGGCCCGCCTGGAAGCCCTGGAAGTGGTTATTCCCATGCATGTGGGCGAAAACGACAAGCTTTACGGCTCGGTGACCTCCACCATCATCGGCGACGCCCTTGCCGCTCTGGGTGTGGATGTGGACCGCCGCCGCATCCTGATGGACGCCCCGATCCGCACCCTGGGCGAACACCCGGTGCGCATCCGTTTGCACGCCAGCGTCATCGCCGTTGTGCCGGTGAAGGTGATTTCCGACCATCAGCCCGAGGAAGAGGAAGCCGTTGTGGAAACGGCCTCCGAACCCCTGGTTGAAGAAGCCCAGGCCGAGGCCGCCCAGTAGGCGCAGCGTGGCTTCTCCCCATGACAGCATGACCGCCCCCGGCCGCGAGGCCGGGGGCGGCTCGTCTTACGCAAAAGGCACAAATGGCGGAAGCGGCAGAGGCGGGCACGGCGGCCAGTCCTCGCCCGGCGCTGCCGCCCGCGCGGCGGAAGCCGATCTGCTGCGCCGCGTGCCCCCGCACAGCGCCGAGGCCGAACAGGCCGTGCTGGGCGGCGTGCTGCTGCGCCCCCAACTCATGCACAGCATTGTGGACATGCTGACCGCGGAAGACTTTTATCTGCCCGCCCACACCATCATTTTCCGCGCCTTTCTGGAGCTTTACCGCAAATCCGCGCCCATTGATCTCATTTCCACGGCCGAATATCTCAAAGGCCGCAATGAGATGGAGGACGCCGGGGGCGCGGTCTATCTCGCCGATCTGGCCCAGGCCGTGGTTTCCGGGGCCAATGCCGAATATTACGCCACCATCGTGCGCGACAAGGCCTTGCAACGCGGGCTCATCGAAGTTTGTTCCGGCATCATCAGCAACTGCTACGACGCCTCGCGCGAAGTCGCTTCCCTGCTGGACGAGTCCGAGCAGGCGGTTTTTTCCATCTCCCAGCGCACCACGGGCCGCGACTTCACGCCCACCAAGGACCTGCTGGACAAGGTCTTTGAAAATCTCTCCAAACTGGCCGACTCCAAGGACGTGATTACCGGCGTGACCACGGGCTATACCCGTCTGGACAAACTCACCGCCGGACTGCAACCTTCGGATCTGATCATCGTGGCCGCGCGCCCGAGTATGGGCAAGACGGCATTTTCGCTGTGCATGGCCCTTAACGCCGCCGTGCGACAGAATGTGCCGGTGGCCGTCTTTTCCCTGGAAATGAGCAAGGAACAGCTCATGCAGCGCATGCTGGCGGTTTGGGGCAAAGTGGACCTGTCCAAGCTGCGGCGGCCCTCCCTGCTCAGCGACGACGACTGGCAACGCCTGTACACCGCCGCCGACGTGGTGGCCCGCGCGCCCATCTTCATTGACGACACCCCCGCCCTGACCACTCTGGAGCTGCGCGCCCGCGCCCGCCGCCTCAAGGCTGAAAAAGGCCTGGGTCTGGTGGTGGTGGACTATCTCCAGCTCATGCGAACCAGCCGTCGCACGGACTCGCGCGAACTGGAAATTTCGGATATTTCCCGTTCTCTCAAAGGCCTTGCCAAGGAGATGTATGTGCCGGTGGTGGCGCTCTCCCAGCTCAACCGCAAGGTGGAGGAACGCGGCGACAAGCGCCCCATGCTCTCTGACCTGCGCGAATCCGGGGCCATCGAGCAGGACGCGGACGTGATCATGTTCGTCTATCGCGACGACGTCTATAAATTCCAGAAGCCCTCCGAACGCCCGCCCCAGGGCGTGGCGGAAATCATCATCGGCAAACAGCGCAACGGCCCGGTGGGCGCGGCGGAACTCATGTACATCTCGCCCTACACCTCGTTTGAGGACATCGCGCCGGACTGGTCGCCGCCCCCCTCGGAAAGCCAAAGCTGATCCTCTACAGTATGTAACACTTGAAATACTCTACCGCGCGATGAGCGCAGAGTCGCTTTGAAATTGTGCTGATTTCAAAGCTGACGCTGCCCCATCGTTGACGTCGTCATCCATAAGCCGACCAGCGGCAAAGCTGACGCGCGACGCAACCGTGGTTGCCAGAACGGGAAAGAGTGCGCCGGAACACGTAAGTTGATCACTCAAACACTACAGCAAAACTGTGATACCAGCCCGCGTTTGTCTTGCTGCTCTGTACTATAGTCCCATGCGGGCCTTTCTCCTCTCTTCTAGACTTTTCCTCAATTTTTCCGCCCGACTTCGGCGAATTCCGCGCGAAGTCTTGCCCTATCGGCCTTTACGGACAAAATCCCGCGCGCGAAACGCGCAAAAACGCGCAATACCAACTTTTTCATGCCCTTTCGTTGACAAGCAGCGCAAAGCATGTTTCTGTCTCCACAAGGGCCGCGTACCGGTAATACGTTTTGCCGGATGGATGCGCGGGAAGATTGTTTTTTTTGAGAGGGTGTTTCATGTCCAAGTCCATTTATGTCGGAAACCTTCCCTGGTCGGCCAATGAAGAACAGGTTCAGGATCTTTTTGCCGAATACGGCAACGTCCTGTCCGTGAAACTCGTCAGCGACAGGGAAACCGGCCGCGCCCGCGGTTTCGGTTTTGTGGAGATGGAGGACGGCGAAGCCGATGCCGCCATCGAAGCTCTGGATAACTTCAGCTTTGGCGGCCGCACCTTGCGCGTCAACGAAGCCAAACCCAGAGCGCCGCGTCAGCCCCGTTACTAGGGCTTTCCGACGGGTCTCCAGCAAACGCCCCGGTCAGGTTCGTCCGCCGGGGCGTTTTTTATTTCCCGGCCCTGCCGAGATGTCACCCCGCACCTGTCGGTTCAGTGTGAAGACCGCACAGCAAAAACGCGATTTTTACTGTGCTTATGCCGCCTGTGGCGGCGCGCACCCACTTACGGGTTTGCGACATGCGCCGCTTGACGCGACACCACGGCCTTTCCAAGACACAGAGCCGCAAAAGTCCGTCATGCGCGTCTTGCTGTTTGCCGTTCCGGCCCCGGCTCTGCCGCCCGCCGGGCAGGCTTTGCCTTGGAACGGCAAGGTTCCGGGCAGGTCCGCGCTGACCGCCCGCCACGGCAGGTAATTCCGGAGGAAAAAGCAAATGCACTCTTGGGATTTTCAATCACCCGGCCTGATCGCCTTCGGCGAAGGCAAGGCCGCATGCGTCGGCCCCTTGGTCAAAAGCCGGATTTCCGGCAAAATTCTGCTGGTCACCGGGCCGGTTCTGCTGCGCACGGGCGCGGTGGAACCCGTGCTGCAATCGCTGCGCGAGGCGGACGTGCCCTTTGCCCTCCATGCCGAAACCAGCGGCGAACCCACCAGCCGGCATGTGGAAGACGCCCTGGCCCTGTTCCGCCGCGAGAACTGCACGGCCCTGGTGGCCTGCGGGGGCGGCGGCCCCATGGACCTGGCAAAGGCCGTGAGCCTGCTGCACGCCAACGGCGGCAGCCCGGCGGATTACGCCCGCAAGGGCGCATCCCCCAAAGCCGGACCACCGGTATTCGCCCTGCCCACCACCGCCGGTTCAGGCAGCGAGGTTTCCGGCAATACGGTGATCATTGATGCCGCCACGCAAGAAAAACTGCTCATCGGTTCTCCTGCCCTGGTGCCGGTGGCCGCGATTCTTGACCCCCTGCTGACCCGCAGCATGCCGCCCTCGCTCACGGCGGCCACAGGCATGGACGCTCTGACCCACGCCATTGAATCATATGTATCCCGCAAGGCCACGGATATGACCATGCCGCTCTCCCTGCGGGCCGCCGCGCGCCTGGTCCGCTTCCTGCCCCAGGCCTGGAAACGGCCCGACGACGCCGAGGCCAGGCGCGAATGCCTGCTGGCCTCGCTGGAGGCGGGTCTGGCCTTTGCCAACAGCTCCGTGGCCCTGGTGCACGGCATGGCCCGGCCCCTGGGCGCGAAATTCGGGGTTCCGCACGGCTTGAGCAACGCCATGTTGCTGGAGACGGTCACCGCCTTTTCCCTTTCCGGCAATCCGCAACGCTACGCCCGGCTGGCCCAGGCCATGGGCGCCGCGACAACGGGCCTTGACGATGCGGCCGCCGCCGGGCTGCTGCCGCCCCTGCTGCGCGATCTGGCGGCGACGCTGGGCATCCCGCGCCTGCGCGAACGCGTCAGTGAGGACGAACTGGCCGCGCAGTGCGGGATCATGGTGCGGGAGGCCCTTGCCAGCGGCAGTCCGGCCAACAATCCGCGCGAGGCCACGCCCGGGGACATCGCCCGGCTGTATAAGGAAGCCCTGTAAGGGACACGGGCGAAACGCAAACAGGTCGCGACCGCCCGCGGGCTTTTCTCCGGCGAGCCGCCTTGCCGAGCGGCGCAAATTCTGCCATGATGCCCGCATTGACGCTGCCGCCTCATTGGGAGCGAATCTCCCCAATGAGAATCCGCGCTTGTGTCCGGCGTCAGATATCTTTTTGAGGAGGCAAGCATGCTTAACCCCAATCAATGTGTTCTCTACAGCGGCGGCGCTGCCGGAACGGAACAGTTTTTCGGCGCCCTGGCGGAAAGCTGGGGCATCGAGGAAGTGAACTACAGCTTTGAAGGCCATCAGATCGAGCGCAGCCGCGGTGTGCGCGTGCTCACCTCCGAGGAACTGGCCCTCAAGGACGTCAGCCTGACCTATGTTTCCAAGCTGATGAACCGCGAGTACACCCGCGCGCCCATTTTCCGCAAAGTGCTGCAATCCATCTGCTGGCAGGTCAGCAGCGGCGACCAGATCATCGTGGTGGGCGCCATCCAGCCCGACAACACGGTCAAGGGCGGCACGGGCTGGGGCGCGGAATTCGCCAAGATCTGCAACAAACCCCTGCTGGTTTTCGACCAGCCCCGCGGCACCTGGTTTATCTGGCGGAAAGACGCCTGGAGCGAAGTGGAACAGCCGGCCATCGAGCACGCCCACTTTGCCGCCACGGGCACGCGCTTCCTGGAAGACAACGGCCGCATCGCCATTCAGGATCTGTTCGCCCGCTCCTTCAAGCGCTGACGGCCGTCGGCCTTTATAAGTACGAAGTGTTTTCCGGCCGCGCCTGCCGCTTTGTCCGGCGGCGCGGCCTTTCCTTATTACCCGGACCGGAGGCCGCCCATGAGCCACCAATTCAGTGAAGCGGAACGCGCCGTCCTGCGCATCGTCCAGGCCGATCTGCCGGACACGCTTGCCCCGTATGCCGACATCGCCCGCGAGGCGGGCGTCAGTGAAGCCGAAGTGCTGGAACTGCTGGCCCGCCTGAAGGCCTCCGGCGCCATCCGCCGTTTCGGGGCCAGCATCAAGCATCAGAAAACCGGCTGGACCCACAACGCCATGGTGGCCTGGAAGGTGAACGAGGCGGAAGTGGACGAATGCGGGCGCACCGCCTCGCTTCACGACCATATCTCCCACGTCTATTACCGTCCCTGTTCCGTGCCTGACTGGCCGTA
The DNA here is from genome assembly GCF_000145315.2 of Desulfovibrio sp. 3_1_syn3. Classification (NCBI taxonomy): domain Bacteria; kingdom Pseudomonadati; phylum Thermodesulfobacteriota; class Desulfovibrionia; order Desulfovibrionales; family Desulfovibrionaceae; genus Desulfovibrio; species Desulfovibrio sp. 3_1_syn3. The sequence goes on along the minus strand of NZ_ADDR02000001.1, from coordinate 1,335,180 downwards.
TACCCTGTACACAATGGTGCACGGCCGCAGTGAGGAGGAATGCCTCAAGGTGGTGGATGAACTGCTGCATACCAGCCCGCTCAGGGAATACGCCATCCTCCGCAGCCTCAGGGAACTGAAAAAAATATCCATGACGTATTTCGCCTGACGGCCATGCCGCCGGGCACAAAGGAGAACCGCAGATGGACGATCTTTCCCGCCAGTTGTTTGAAAAAGCCTGCGCGCTGATCCCCGGCGGCGTCAACAGCCCGGTGCGTGCCTGCCACAATGTGGACAGCCTGCCCCTGTTCATCGCCGAGGCCCACGGCTGCCGCCTCACGGACGTGGACGGCCGGGAATACATCGACTTTGTGCTGTCCTGGGGCCCCATGATTCTGGGCCATGACGAGCCCTCGGTGACGGCGGCCCTGCGCGAGGCCGTGGGACGCGGCACCAGCTACGGCGCGCCATGCCCGGACGAAGTGACCCTGGCCGCCGAAGTGGTGGCCGCCATGCCCGGCCTGGAAATGGTGCGCATGGTCAATTCCGGCACCGAAGCCACCATGAGCGCCCTGCGCTTGGCGCGCGGCGTGACCAAACGCCACAAGGTGCTCAAATTCATCGGCTGCTACCACGGCCATGCCGATCCCTTTCTGGCCGCCGCCGGTTCCGGCGTGGCGACCTTCTCCATTCCCGGCACGCCCGGCGTGCCTCCGGCCGTGGTGGCCGACACCCTGCTGGCCCCCTACAACGACCTGGACGCGGTCAAGGAATGCTTCGCCCGGCACGGCGCGGACATCGCCGCGATCATCGTGGAACCCGTGGCCGCCAACATGGGCCTTGTCCCGCCCCTGCCCGGCTTTCTGGAAGGCCTGCGCCTCCTGGCCGACCAGTACGGCAGCCTGCTGATCTTCGACGAAGTGATCACCGGCTTCCGCGCGGCCTTCGGCGGGGCCCAGGCCCGCTTCAACATTGATCCGGACCTGACCACCTTCGGCAAAATCATCGGCGGCGGCCTGCCGGTGGGCGCGTTCGGCGGCAAGCGCCGCTTCATGGAACACGTGGCCCCGCAGGGCGAGGTCTATCAGGCTGGCACCCTGTCCGGCAATCCGCTGGCCATGGCCGCCGGTCTGGCGACCCTGCGCAAGCTCAAAACCCTGGATTACGCCGCCCTGGAAGCCCGTACCCGCGCCTTTGCCGAAGCCCTGCGGGATATCCTGCGGGCCAAGGGCGTGCCGGTGCAGATGCCCACCTTAGCTTCCATGTTCTGCCCCTTCTTCAGCGAGGCCCCGGTCACCAACTTTGTCCAGGCCCAGGCCTGCGACCAGAAGCTCTTTACCAGCTTTTACAAGCAGATGCGGGCCCAGGGCATTTATCTGGCCCCCTCGGGCTTCGAAACGGGCATGGTTTCCTTCGTCCATAGCGACGACGACTTCAACCGCGCGCTGGACGCGGCCCTCAAGGTGCTTTTTTGAACCAGATGCCGCCGGTGTCGGCAGCCTCAGGGGCCGCTTCCCGAAAGGAAGCGGCCCCTTCTCTGGCCTGCCACGTCCTGAGCAAGGGCGGGCTGCCCCTGGCCCGACGGCTGGCCGCGCGGCTGGCCGCCGATCCCTGGCGCGCGCCCGATGGCCGGATTGTGGCGGCCTGCCCGCTCAGCGCCCCGGCCCGACTGGCCGGGGACGGCATCCGGCCCGTTCACGACCTGGCCGCTTTTCTGGCCGAAGAATACCGCCGCCATGCGGCGCACGTCTTTGTGGGGGCCGCGGGCATTGCCGTGCGCGTGCTGGCCCCCCTGCTGCGGCACAAAAGCCAGGACCCGCCCGTTGTGGTGCTGGACCCGGCCGGGCGCTTCGTCATCAGCCTGCTCTCCGGCCACTGGGGCGGCGGCAATGACCTGGCCCGGCATCTGGCCCGCCTGCTCCGGGCCATGCCGGTGATCACCACGGCCTCGGATCATGCGGCAGGCCAGGCGACAGCATCCCCGGCCCTGGACCTGCTGATCCGGGACGCGGGCCTGCGCATTCTGGACTGGGATCTGCTGCCCAGGGCCCAGGCCGCCCTGCTGGAGGGCCGGAGTCTGCGCCTCTGGGATCCCTGCCAAGCCCTGCCCGCCGTCCTGCCTCACGTTTTCGAACTCTTTTCCGGCGGGGAAGGCGACGCGCCGCCCGTCCCCGCTCTTCCGGATGCGAACATCCCGCCCCTGCTGGCCGCCCATTGGCGATACCTGCCGCCGTCTCCCGGCCTGCTGCGCTTGGCCGTGCCCCGGCTCTATGTGGGCCTGGGCTGCCGCCGGGACATCCCGGAGGACGCGGCCCTGGCCGCGCTGACGGAAATTTTCATTGCCCGGAAGCTGGAAACGCGCGCCGTGGCAGCCTTGGGCACGGTGACGGAAAAAGCGGACGAACCCGCCCTGCGCGCGGCGGCCGCCCGGCTGGACATTCCCCTGCGCGCTTTTCCGGCCGACGAGCTGGCCCGCTGCGTCACGCCCACTCCCTCCGAGGCCGCCGGGCGGCGTTTCCACCAGCCGCCGTTCAGCGTCTGCGAAGCCGCGGCCCTGCTGGCCGCGCGGGCGGACGGCCACAGCGGCCGCCTGCTTCTTCCCAAAATCGTGCTCCAGGGCCGCCTGACCCTGGCCGTGGCCCTGGCTTCACCCCCGGCAACCTCAACCCCAAACCAATCATGACCAACGCGCCTCTTTATGTGGTGGGCCTGGGTCCGGGCGACGCCCGCTGTCTCACGCCCCAGGCCCGTACGGCTCTGGATCAGGCCGCCTGCATCGCCGGTTACCAGCTTTACCTGGACCTGGTGCCGCCGGAACTGCTGCGCGGCAAGACCATCATCAGCACCGGCATGCGCCATGAGGAAGAACGCTGCGCCGCCGCCGTGGACGCGGCTCTGAGCGGCCGGCCCACGGCCCTGGTCTGCTCCGGCGATCCCGGCGTCTACGCACTGGCCGGGCTGACCCTGGAAACCCTGGCGGCGCGCGGCCTGCTGGAGCGCGTGCCCCTGACTGTGGTACCCGGCGTGCCGGCTGTCTGCGCGGCGGCGGCCCTGCTGGGCGCGCCCCTGACCCACGATTTCGCCTGCATCAGCCTGAGCGATCTGCTCACCCCCTGGGAAACCATCCAGCGGCGGCTCACCGCGGCGCTGGAAGCGGATTTTGTCTGTGTCATCTACAATCCGCGTTCCAAAGGACGGCCGCATCAGCTGGACCAGGCTCTGGCCGAAGCCAGGCGCGTCCGGCGGCCCGACTGCCCCGTGGGTCTGGTGCGTAAGGCCTTCCGGCCCGGCCAGGAAGTTTCCGTGCATGCCCTGGCCGACTTTGACGCGCGTCTGGCGGACATGCTCTCTCTGCTGATCATCGGCAACAGCGAAAGCCGCCTTCTCGGCCCCTATATGCTGACACCGCGCGGCTATGTCCGCAAATATCGACAATAAACCAGTCCCCGGCCATGTTGAAAACTGTTTTCAGCGCGCCCCATTGACACAGTATGTCCGGCAACGTAAGCTCGCCTCAATTCTCATGTGCCGCTTTTGTCAAGGAGGAAGTCTGCCATGAAGAAATTTATGTTTCTGGCCTGTATCCTGACCCTGGCCCTGGCTCTGCCCGCTCTGGCGGCCCAGCCGCCCGTGCCCGACAAGCCGTTGGAGCTCAAGGGTTCCAAAAAAACGGTGATGTTCCCCCACGCGCCGCACCAGAAGGTGGAGTGCGTGACCTGTCACCACAAGGTGCAGGACAAGGAAAACTTCCAGAAGTGCGCCACTGCGGGCTGTCATGACGATCTGACCGCCAAGAAGGGCGAAAAGAGCCTCTTCTATGTGGTCCACACCAAGACCGGCCTCAAGCATCAGACCTGTCTGGAATGCCATACCAAGGTCGTGGCCGAAAAGCCCGAGCTGAAGAAGGATCTCACCGGTTGCGCCAAGTCCAAGTGCCATCCGTAGACCGGCCCTCTTTCAATGCTGAAGGCGCGACCCCACGGGGGCCGCGCCTTTTTATTCCCGCACTTCTCCCCCGCTTTCCTGTTCCGACCTGGAGGTCAGTGTCTAATTTTTCAAATTAGACACACAAAACCCGTAAGGCGTTGCGGCGGCGTAGCCGCCGTGGCTCAGCGGAAAACCACGTTTTTTCGCTGACGATCCTGCGAAAATTGAGAGCATGACTATGCTCGAAGTTTTTGCAATCAGACATTAGGCGGTTTTCTCCACGAATTTGCGTCTTTGCCTATAAACTGATATATTTTTTTGCCGTTTCTGTATTAGAGCGGGCCAGAGTTTCGTTTCAGCCCGCGCAGTACGGATAACGACAATAACGCCGCGTCGCCGCTGCCCGTTTTTCCAGGCGTCAATGCCGGCGGGAACGCTGAGGAGCGGTGGTCCGCCCGCTCCGGCGCACGCGCGCCGCTCCGTCAACCCCATGAGGTTCGCATGGTTGCCGAGAAAATTGCTGAGACTGATGAAGAAATCATCGACCTCACCGAACTGATAGAAAAAGGCGAGGCCCCGGCGGCTGTTGTCCCCCCGGCCGAAAGCGTCAAAGAAGACATCAGCGTGCACATGCAGAGTCTCAACGACGGCCAGGCCCGGCAGGGCGACGCGGAAATCGACGCCCTTCTGGCCCAGATGGAAGCCGGCGACGAGCAGCCCGTGCCCCCGCCTCCCGCCGCGCGGGCTGCCGCGCCGGAACACAAGGTCGATCCCCACGAAGAGCTCGACATGTCGGGCATGGTCGAGGTGGACAAGCTGCTCGACACTCTGGACATTCCGCCGCAGCCCCATGAGCGCGGGCCGGATGCCGCGCAAGACGCCGATCCCGGGGATCTGGACAATGCCGTGGATGATCTGCTCAACGCCATGAGCGGCTCCGCGCCACAGAAACCCGCTCCAGCGTCCGCGCAGGAACCAGATGTGCATGATCTCCTGGCCGCGGCCTCGCCGCAGCCGGAAGAACCGAATTTCGCCGACGACCTGGACGCCCTGCTGGCTTCAGCCGAGGCTCCCGCTCCGGCCGAAGCATCCGCTCCCGCACCGCAAGCCCGGGAGAATCCGGATCTGGCCGCGGACCTGGACAGCCTGCTGGCCGGTCTGGATGCGGAGCAGGATCAGCCCGCAACGGCGGAATCCGCGCCGGACAAACCCGCCGCATCCTCGGCAGCGTCCGAGCCCGCGCCGGAAAAAGAGCCTGATCTTGAAATGGACCTGGACGCCCTGCTGGCCTCGGTCGACGCGCCCGCGTCACCCCAGCCGACGAAACGGTCCGGTTCCGGAGAGTGCGATGCATGCATAGATCTGGACAAGCTGCTGGCACCCGCCGGAGCGGAGGCGACGCCCGCCCCCGCGCCGGAAGCCCCGGCATCTCAGACCCCGTCTCCTGATCCGGCCCCGGAGCCGAGCGCGGACCAGAGCAATCCGCCGACCGGCCTGGACGCGGAACAGGATGCCGCCGCAACAGCGGAGCCCGAGCAAGCCCGGCCCTCCACGCCCTCGACAGCGGCGGATCACATGCCGGAGGACGTTGCGCCGGAAGCGGCTCCTGATCTTGAGACAGATCTGGACGCCCTGCTGGCGGTCATGTCTCCGGATCAGGACATGTCGCCCGCCCCCGCTGCGGGTGACGCCGAAGAGGCGGGGAAAACCGACGCCGCCCGGCCGCCCCTGGAAGCCGAGGCACTGGAGCCGGAACCGGCATTGCCCGCCGACAGCATGGAAAATCTGCCGCAAGCCGAGGAGGCGCCGGATCTCCCCGCCGTGGAAGAGAACCCGGCGGCAGAGGAACGTCCGGAATCCGAACCGGAACTGGATCTGGACGAACTGCTGCGCAGCGCCATGCAGGAAGAAGCCGATGCATCCGCGACGCCTTTTGCCGCCTCCGAGGGAACGGAACGGCCCGAGACCGAACCCGCTGTGGTGGCTGACGTCCCGGCTGTGGAAGATCTTTTGCTCATGCCCGCCTCGGAAGAAGACTTGCGAATGGAACAGGTCGCCACTCCGGCGGAGGAAGTCCAGGCCGAATTTGCGCAAAGCGAAGCCACGGCACGGGCCGGGGAGCAGGTCGCCCGGACGGCGGACATCCCGGCAGATCCGGCGGCGCTGCGGGAACTGACGGAGTTGACGGAGCAGGCCGCCCGCCTGGACGAACGCCTCCAGCGTTGTGAAAGCGAACTGGCCGAGGCCCGGGCTCGCGTCGCGGCATTGGAAAAGGCCGCCGCCGCGCCCTCGGCCTCTCTGGAAGATCTTCTGCGCGAGGGTAATCCCCTGCACGACCGTTTCGCGGCCCTGATCGCCTCCTCGGTAAGCCAAGCCCTGAAGGCCATGCCCTCGGGCGTCACGGACGCGGCCCTGGAGGAACGCCTGCAAAGCGTCAGCCTCCTGGGCAAAAGCGTGTCGGTGCGCATGGACGCGCTGGAAAGCCGCCTGGATACCTTGGAACCCCGCTTCAACCAGCAGGTGGAAAAGGCCGCCGCCGGTGCGGCGGCGCGCATTCTGCGCGAGGAAATCGCCAAACTGATACAGGGCTGATCAAGTCCCGGCACAGCCCAAAGCGGATTAACTTTGAAATTTTACAAAATTCAAAGTTAATCCGCTCTAACTGCAAGCCCCTCAAAATTCCCGTCCGGACGCCGCCGACGCGGCGTCCGCATTTTTTACATACCGGCGAGCCGCCTCATGCCCCGCCCGGCACGCGCTCTTGCCAAGGCCCGGCGGAACGCATATGCTGTTGCCCTGTTTTGCGACGCTGTCGCTTCCTGTCGAAAAAATAGAATTATCGCTGCCGCCGATGCGGCGGCCAGGCGTTTCAGCATTGAAATGCTCTCATGACGAACAAAAGGGGCGGGGGCTTGTGTTTCCGTTCTTTTACCCGTCCAGGCGACGAACCCGCTGTGGGTCATCCGGCCATTCCCCAAGGGACGGGTTTTTTATTTTCGCCGGAGCAACTCACTGATCCCGGCGGATACGGACTTTTGAGGCAGACATGGATAAGGATCGCAAGGAAGCCTTGCAGGTGGCCAAGGAACTGACCGCCAAATTCATTGAGACACGCACGGTTTCGCCGGGCAACTTCGCGGAAATCTTTCCCGCCGTCTACCGGGTGGTCTACGAAGCCATTCGCAACAGCGCGGATGAAACCGACGGGCCGCGGGCGTGAGCGCCTCTCCCACTTCCCCATCCGGCCCGGCTTCCGGTCAGTCCCGCGCCCATGACGCGGCCGTGGTCGGTATGTTCGGCCGCATCGCGCGTTTTTACGATTTGCTCAACCGGCTGTTAAGCCTGGGCGTGGACCAGTACTGGCGTAAGGTGCTGGCCCGCAACGTGCGCCTTGGCCAGGGGGGCGTTGTGCTGGACCTGGCCGCCGGAACCTTGGACGTGGCCCTGGCCGTACGCCGCCGCTACCCCACAGCCTTGGTGCCCGCGCTGGATTTCTGCCCGCCCATGCTGGCTCTGGGCCGTCGCAAGCTCAAAGACGAAAACGCCCGGCGCATCCTGCCTGTGGCCGCGGACGCCAAGCAGCTGCCCCTGCCCGACGCCTCGGTGGACTGCATCACCATGGCCTTCGGCATCCGCAACATTCTGCCGCGCGAGGCCGCGTTCGCGGAAATGCTGCGCGTGTTGCGGCCCGGCGGCCGGGCCTGCATCCTGGAATTCGGTTCCGGCCAGGAACGGATCTGGGGCGGGCTGTACAATTTTTATCTGAACCAGATCCTGCCGCGCGTGGGCCGGATGTTTTCCAAAGACCCGGCGGCCTATGGCTACCTGGCGGATACCATCCGCGCTTTTCCCACGGCCCGGAAACTAGAGGAGGAAATGCTGCGCGCCGGATTCGCCCGCGCCTGGCACCTCAAACTGACCTCGGGCATTGTCTGCCTGCATGTGGGGGAAAAGGCATAACAAACCTTGCAGGAAAAATATCAGCCCGGAACTGTCCGCAATTATGGCAACGGTTCCAGGGCTGTCTTTAGAGCATAGAATGCTTGAGATTTCAGTTTAACGGCGGGCAAAGTCGCCCACGAAAATCTCGCGGGCCCTGTTTCACAAGGCCGGGCATTTTAATAGTACAGAGTACTTGCATTGCGAAAATGCTCTAGAGCGGATTTACTTTGAAGTTGTGCCGATTTCAAAGCTGACGTTGCCTTCAGCCTGCGGCGGGAACATGGTCCATCATTGCTCTCTTTATCCGTAGCGCTGCAGTCCTTGTCTGTACGGCTCCTGCGTCGCCTACAGCTAAAGCAACGCTCGTTTTGCTCGCGAACGGCTAAAGGCACCTTGGCTTCAGGCGTGGGCGTCCGCTCTCGCGGCCGCCAAGGCATTTCAACATTTTCAAAGTTGAACTACGCCAAAAAAATGGATTTTTCCCCCGGCAGGGAAGCGGCGATCGCGGGCCAGGGGGCAAAAAAACTTTTTTTACAGGCAGGCCAGCGCGACGACCAGCAGCCCCGCCGCCACCGCCGCCAGACCGGCCAGGCGCAACTGGCTCTCCGGGCGGGGCAGCAGGCTGGCCATGGCCCGGCGCATGCCGCCGGGAAACAGCGCCCAGCACAGGCCTTCCAGCACAAAGGCCAAGCCCAGGGCGCGCAGAAACAGGGCAAGATCAAATTGCATATTTTCTGGTGACGGAAAATCAGGCTTTTGTAAAGGAAAGAACCATGATCACATTTGAAGCGCTGCAGAAACGCCGTCAGCCTCTGGCCGTGGTGGGCTTGGGGTATGTGGGCCTGCCCCTGGCCGTGGCCCTGTCGCGGCATATGGACGTGCTGGGTTTCGACATCAATGCCGGACGCATTGCGGAACTGGCCCAGGGCCACGACCGCACTCGTGAAGTCAGCGACGAGGGGCTCAGGGCCGCTACGGTGCGCTACACCAGCGACCCGGCGGATCTGGCGCAAGCCGCGGTGATCATCGTGGCCGTGCCAACGCCCATCGACGACCACCGCTCCCCGGACCTTACGCCCGTGGTGGGGGCCACCACCACCGTGGGCCGCCATATGTCCAAAGGTTGCGTGGTGGTCTATGAATCCACGGTCTATCCCGGCCTGACGGAAGAAATCTGCGTGCCCATCCTGGAAAAGGAATCGGGCCTGCGCTTCGGCAGCGACTTCACGGTGGGCTATTCGCCGGAGCGCATCAATCCCGGCGACAAGGTTCACACCCTGGAAACCATCACCAAAATCGTTTCCGGCTCGGATCAGGCCACGGCGGACCTGCTGGCGCAAATCTACGGTTCGGTGGTCCGGGCGGGCATCCACCGCGCCTCCAGCATCAAGGTGGCCGAGGCGGCCAAGGTCATCGAGAACACCCAGCGCGACCTGAACATCGCCCTGATGAACGAACTGGCCGTCATTTTCGAGCGCCTGGGCATCGATACCCTGGAGGTGCTGGAAGCGGCGGGCAGCAAATGGAACTTCCTGCCCTTCCGGCCCGGCCTGGTGGGCGGCCACTGCATCGGCGTGGATCCCTATTACCTGACCTTCAAGGCCGAGGAACTGGGCTTTCATCCGGAAGTGATCCTGGCAGGGCGCCGGATCAACGACAATATGGGCAAATACGTGGCCGAATGCGCGGTCAAGCGGATGATCAAATGCGGACGGGTCGTCAGCGGCGCGCGGGTGGGCATTCTGGGCTTTACCTTTAAGGAAAACGTGCCGGACCTGCGCAATACCCGCGTGGTGGATGTGGTGCGCGAGCTCAGGGATTACGGCGTGGACGTGCTGGTCAACGACGCCCAGGCCGATCCGGCGGAAGCCCTGCACGAATACGGGCAGGAGCTGGTGCCCCTGGACGAACTGCGCAATCTGGACGCCCTGATTCTGGCCGTGTCCCACCGGGAATACACGGCCCTGACGCCCGACGAGCTCAAGCGTCGCTTCGCGGATCCGGACAAAGCCGTGCTGCTGGACGTGAAGGCCTTTTTCGATCCCTCGGCCATGCGCGCGGCGGGCATCGACTACTGGAGGCTGTAGAGCCGGTGTGCCTGCTGATCTGCGCGGCCACGGGCCGGGAGCTGGCCGCCCTGGCCCCGGCGCTCTTTCCCGAAGCGGACGCTCTGGAGGAAATGCGCCTCATTCCCATGCGCCTCAAAGGTCGGGAGGCGCTGGCCTGCGTCACCGGCGTGGGTCCGCTCAACGCGGCGCTGGCCCTGGGCCATTGCCTGGGCCGGGCGGCGGCGGAGAACCGGCCCGTCACAGCGGTGCTCAACGCGGGTCTGGCGGGCGCGTTTGATCTGGACGCGCTGCCCCTGCGCACGCTCTGTCTGGTGCGCGAGGAAATCTGGCCGGAATACGGCCTGCACGACGGGCGGCATGTGACGGCCAGGGCGTTCAGTTTTCCGCTCTGGCGGCGCGGCGCGGAAGGCGCGGGGGGTGCTGAGGTCTATGACCGCCTGCCCCTGCCCGGCCCGGAGGCCCTGCCGGAAGTCGCTCTCAAATCCGGCGGCATGGATGCGTTTACGGAATGCCGCTCGCTGACCGTGGCCGGAGTCAGCGCCAGCTTTGACCGGGCCCGCGAGCTCTGGAGCCGCTATCACGCGGAGTTGGAAAACATGGAGGGCTTTGCCGTGGCCTACGCCTGCGCCAGAGCCGGGATTCCCTGCGTGGAGATCCGTTGCGTATCCAACAAGGTGGGTCCGCGCAGAAAAGAGGAAAAGGATTTTCCGGGCGCGCTGCAATCCCTCGGCGCGGCGCTGCCCTCACTCAACCTGTTGTGAGCCATGGCAAACATTCTTCTCAAAGCACGCCTCGCCCTGGAACTGCCGCCCGTCAACGCGGCCCTGGAACGCGCCGCCCACGGCCTGCCCGAACCCGTGCGGCCGGTGGCCCTGCACATTTTTGAAGCGGGCGGTAAACGCCTGCGGCCCTTGCTGGTGGTGCTCACGGCCCGCCTGCTGGGCTATGAGCGCGCGGACATCTACGATCTGGCCGTGACCATGGAAATGCTGCACGCGGCCACCCTGCTGCATGACGACGTGCTGGACAATGCCGCGAGCCGTCGGGGCAAACCCGCCGCGCACACCATTTTCGACGTGACGCCCACCATCCTGGCGGGTGACGCCCTGCTGGCCCAGGCCAACGCCCTGGTGGCGGGCTTCGGCGATCCGCGCCTCTCCCTTTGTTTTTCCGAGGCTACCAGCCGTACCGCGGCCGGTGAGATTCTGGAAATCGCGGCCCAGCGCCGGGTGGACACCAGCGCCGAGGAATACGCGGAAATCGTGCGCGGCAAAACCGCTTGGCTGATCCGCGCCTCCTGCCAGCTGGGCGCGCTGCGGGCGGGCGGCACGGACGCGCAGGTGGAGGCGGCGGCCGCTTACGGCGAGAATCTGGGCATGGCCTTCCAGATGGTGGACGACGCCTTGGATTTCGCGCCTGAAAGCCTCACCGGCAAACCCACGGGCGGCGACGTGCGCGAAGGCAAGCTCACTCCGCCCCTGCGCCTTTACCGCCTGGGTCTGGCCGACGGCGAACGCGCGGCCTTTGACGCGGCCTTCGGCTGCGGCCTGATGACCGACAACGACGCCGCCGCCATTGCCGGACGCATCCGCGACGCCGGGCACGACCGGCAGACCCGCCTGGACGCCGACGCTTACCTGGCCACGGCCCGCTCCGCTCTGGACGCCCTGCCGGACAGGCCGGAACGCGAGCTCATGCGCCAGATGGCGGATTATGTGCGCGACAGAAAAAAATAAGGAAGTGCTGATTAATGGTCATTAATCAGCACTTCCGTTAAATTTAAAGATCATGTCCGTTCTTTTTGCGGGGCTCCGCCCCAAACCCCGCCGGGGAGAATGATTCCCCCCGCATACATAAAAGCCGCTGCGAGGAAGCCTACTATGCTCTATCGTGTGGAAACAGGCCTGCATGCCGGGCTGGACGATACCCAGGGCCGCAAGACGGCCCAGCATCTGCGCAAGGCCCTGGGCCTCAGCGTGGCGCAGGTGCGCCAGATCAAGGTTTTCACCGTGGACGGTCTGGGCGAGGCCCAGGTTCGCCGCCTGCTGGATGAAGGAGTCTGGCACGATCCCATCCTGCAACGGGCCTCGCTGGAGCCCCTGCCCCTGCTGACGCCCGAACCGGACTGGTTCGTGGAAGTGGGCTTCCGCCCCGGCGTCACGGACAACGAGGCCCGCACGGCCCGCGACACCGCCGCCCTGGTGCTGGACATCCCGCGCGACAGCCTGCGCGTCTACACGGCGGTGCAGTACCGCATCTGCAATGATCCGGCGGCCCCGCTCAGCCGCGAGCAGGTGGAAGCCCTCAGCCGCGACCTGCTCTGCAATACGCTGATTCAGCGCTTCCGGGTCAAGAGCCTGGAGGAATGGCGGGCCGAACCCGGCTTTGCGCCGCAGGCCGCCAAGGTCACCGGCGAAGCCAACGACACGGTGGAAACCGTGCCGCTTTCCCGCATGGACGACGCGGCTCTGCAACAGGCCAGCCGTGAAAATACCTGGGCTCTGAATCTCAACGAGCTGCACCGCATCCGCGACCACTTCACCGAAGCGGGCGAAGCGGCCCGGCGCAAGGCCCTGGATCTGCCCGCCGACCCCACGGACGTGGAAATGGAAGTGCTGGCCCAGACCTGGTCCGAGCACTGCAAACACAAGATTTTCGCCTCGCGCATTGATTACACCAATGAAGAGACCGGCCGTCGCGAGGATGTGGACAATCTGTACAAGACCTGCATCCGCGACGCCACGGCCCTGCTGCGCGCGCGCATGGGCGACAACGACTACTGCAAGTCCGTGTTCAAGGACAACGCCGGGGTCATCGCCTTTATCAACGGCTACGACGCCTGCATCAAGGTGGAAACGCACAACAGCCCCTCGGCGCTGGACCCCTACGGCGGCGCGCTGACCGGCATCGTGGGCGTGAACCGCGACCCCATGGGCACAGGCCTGGGCGCGGAACTTGTCTGCAATACGGACGTGTTCTGTTTTGCTTCGCCTTTCTACGACAAGGCCATTCCCCCGCGTCTGCTGCACCCGCGCCGGGTGCTGGAAGGCGTGCGCGAAGGCGTGGAACACGGCGGCAACAAATCCGGCATTCCCACGGTCAACGGCTCCCTGGTCTTTGACGAGCGCTATCTGGGCAAGCCCCTGGTCTATTGCGGCACCGTGGGCATCATTCCCACGGAAATCAACGGCCGCCCCGGCTGGCAGAAAAAAGCCAATGTGGGCGACATCATCGTGATGACCGGCGGCCGTATCGGCAAGGACGGCATCCACGGGGCCACCTTCTCCTCCGAGGAACTGCACGAGGGTTCCCCGGCCACGGCCGTGCAGATCGGCGACCCCATCACCCAGCGCAAGATGTACGATTTCATCCTGCGCGCGCGCGACCTGGGCCTGTACACGGCCATTACGGACAACGGCGCGGGCGGCCTGTCCTCCTCGGTGGGCGAAATGGCGGAAGATACGGACGGCTGCGTGCTGGACATCGCCAAGGCCCCGCTGAAATACGACGGCCTGCGGCCCTGGGAAATCCTGCTCTCCGAAGCCCAGGAGCGCATGACCCTGGCCGTGCCGCCGGACAAGCTGGCGGAATTCATGAATCTCGCCGCGCGCATGGACGTGGAGGCCACGGCCCTGGGCCACTTCACGGATTCCGGCTTTTTCGAGGCTCGCTACAAGGAAAAGGTGGTGGCCTCCCTGCCCATGGAATTCATGCACGACGGCGTGCCCCAGCTGACGCTGGAAGCCGTATGGAAGGCCCCGGACATGCCGGACATCCGCGTGAACGTCGAGGGGGCGGACGAGGGCGAATTTTTGCGGCGCATGCTGGGTCGCCTGAATATCTGCTCCAAGGAATACATCATTCGCCAGTACGACCATGAAGTGCGCGGCGGCAGCGTCATCAAGCCCCTGGTGGGCGTGCTGCGCGACGGCCCGGCGGACGCGGGTGTGCTGCGCCCCCTGCTGGAGTCGGACGCGGGCTTGGTCATCAGCCACGGCATTTGCCCCAAGTTCAGCGATTACGACACCTACTGGATGATGGCCAACGCCATGGACGAGGCCGTGCGCAATGCCGTGGCCGTGGGCGGCGACCCCGACGCCCTGGCCGGGGTGGACAACTTCTGCTGGTGCGACCCGGTCTGGAGCGAGAAGAATCCCGACGGCCGCTACAAACTGGCCCAACTGGTGCGGGCCTGCAAGGCCCTGCGGCAATTCTCCCTGGCGTTCGGCCTGCCCTGCATTTCGGGCAAGGATTCCATGAAAAACGACTACACCGGCGGCGGAGAACGCATTTCCATTCCGCCCACGGTGCTCTTCTCGGTGCTGGGCGTGATCCGCAACGTGACCTGCACCCAGACCTCGGACTTCAAGCGCGAGGGCGAGCATATCTACCTGCTGGGCGGCACCTGGCGTGAAATGGCGGGCAGCGAAGCCGCCGACGAATTGGGCCTCAGAGGCGGCCGCATGCCGCAGGTGGACGCCGCCGCGGCCCTGGCGCGCTACCGCGCGCTGCACGCGCTCATGGGCCAGCGGGCCATTGCCGCCTGCCACGACTGCTCGGACGGCGGCCTGGCCGTAGCCCTGGCCGAAATGTGCATCGGCGGCCGCCTGGGCGCGGAAGTGGACCTGGACGCTGTGCCCGCCCTGGAGGAAATGAGCCGCACGGAACTGCTCTACAGCGAGTCGGCCAGCCGCCTGCTGGTCAGCGTCAAGCCGGACCTGGCCATGCTGCTGGACGCCCTGGGCCTGTGGCAGATCTGCCGCCGCATCGGCACGGTCACCGGCGACGGGAACCTGACCCTGAAAAGCGGCGACAGTACGGTGCTGCGCGAAAACGTGGAGGATCTGGCCCGCGCATTTAAGCGGACCCTGGACTGGTAACCTCCCCCGCATTTCTCTTTTATCGTTGATGCCGCCCCAGCATTGTTTATGTTGGGGCGGCATTTTTTTGGCTGCCGCAGCGGTCGGCACTTGACCGAATTTCTTTCTAAACTTTTTATAACCGATTGATAATAAAAATTTTTCACTGATTTGACAGAGGCGTTTTTTTTGCGGTATAGTCTGTGCAATAAGAAAAGGCATTCCCCTTGCAGGCGGGCGGCACACGACGCGCGGACGCGTTTCCAGGCCGCCGGGAAAAGCCCTTGGGGTCAGAGTCGCGGGCGCGACCCGTCCGGCTTTTTCAAGACGTTCAACGCGGTCGGCGGGCAAAAGGCCCGCACGCTGAATGTCTTGGCGGACAGCCTCGAACACCAACCAAGGAGTAACCATGAAGTATTCACGCTGGCTTTCCATAGGGGCGGCCCTGGCCCTTTGCCTGGCCCTGGCCGCCCCCATGAACGCCGACGCGGCTTCACAAAGCGCTCCCCAAGCCAAAAGCCGGAAATCCGGCACGGAAGCCCACACTCCCTCCGCTGGAAAAAGCAAGAAAAATGTCTCTTCAGCGCGTAAAAGCCAGGCTGTCAGCAGCAAGGACAAAAGCACGCGCAAAAAACACCGCAGCAGCGCCAAAAACAAAAAGCAGCGCAAGGCCGAGGAAATCCGCAAGAGCGCGGACAGCCGCGAAATCTGGCTCAAGCGCGCCCAGGGCAGCGAAATGCTCACGGGCAAGGCCTCCTGGTACGGCCGCGACTTTCACGGCGGCTCCACGGCCAGCGGTGTCGATTACGACATGTACACCTTTACCGCGGCCCACCGCACCCTGCCCATCGGCACGGTGGTCAAGGTCACGGATCAGGACAACGGCAAGAGCGTCATGGTCTGTGTGACTGATCGCGGCCCCTATGTGCGCGGCCGGATCATCGACCTCTCCTATGCCGCGGCCAAGCAGCTTGACTTGAGCAAGCGCGGCGTGGGCAAGGTGGACCTGGAAGTGGTCAGCGACGAGAGCGGCACCCCGCTCAAGGCCGATCAGGCGTATTACGTGCGTTACAGCGCCGGCAAGGGCGACGAGAAGGTGGGGCCGTTCCGCGCCTTCGCCGATGCGGCCGCCATGCATGAGGCATTGCGCCAGGCCCATCCCGAGGCCGAAGTGGTGCTGGACAGCTCGCACTAGAGCAGATTCGCTTTGAAATTGCTCTACGTCCGCACACGGTGCGGCGCGCCGCGAAGACCGGCCCGACGGGCGGCCCGTAGGGCTGTGTCTGTAGCCCAAAGGGCGTACAGGCATCGAGAGCAACGCTTTGTAAAATTCCAAAGTTAATCTGTTCTAAGTCCGCCTCCGACATATTTCTGACGAACAGGCCTCCCGGACATACGCCGGGAGGCCTGTTCCATTTAGAGTCCAAAACGCCGCAATCCCGGCCCGCCCTTGCGTGGCGGCCCGATCTCCGGTATGGACGGGCCGGAGGCAGTGATGGGCTTTTTCCTGGGTTTGTTTTCGTCCGCCACGTTCGGGCTGATCCCGCTGTTCACCCTCCCGCTGCTGCACGCGGGCGTGACGGCGGAAACAGCGCTTTTTTATCGCTTTCTGATCGCCACCCTCACCCTGGGCGGCCTGCTGGCCGCACGCGGCGAGCGCTTCCGCACGCGCGGGGTGGACCTCTGCAAGCTGGCGGGCATGAGCGTCATGTACATGCTCGCCGCGCTGCTTTTTTTCTGGGCCTTCAGCTACCTGCCCAGCGGCGTGGCCGCCACCCTCCAGTTTCTCTATCCGGTCATGGTCATGCTGATCATGATCGTTTTTTTCCATGAACGCTTTTCCTGGACCATCGCCCTGTCCATCATCCTGGCCGTGTCCGGCGTGGCCCTGCTCAGCAGCGGCCCCGGCGACGGCGGCACGAGCATCAGCCTGCTGGGCGTGGGCATGATGCTGCTATCCGCGCTGTGCAATTCCCTGTATATCGTCGGCATCCAGACGGCGCGCATCCCGAATATGAGCGGCCTGGTGATGACCTTTTACGTGATGCTGTTCAGCGCCCTGCTCTCCCTGATCAACGCCCTGGGCACCGGCACGTTCCAGATCCTGACCTCCTGGCGGGAGCTGGGCATCGCCGCCCTGCTGGCGGTGGTCACCGCCGTGCTCTCCAACCTCACCCTGATTCTGGCCATCCAGCGCATCGGCTCCACCATGACCTCCGTGCTGGGCGTCATGGAGCCGCTCACCGCCGTCATGGTGGGCATACTGGTGTTCGGGGAACCCTTCAGCCCGGGCCTGGCGGGCGGCGTGGCGCTTATCGCCGCCTCGGTGCTGCTGGTCATGCTGGGCGGCCATATCCGGGCTTTGCTGTGCCGCGCCCGGACGTAGAGGCTGTCGTCACGAGCGTCTTTTCGGTTATCTCCGCGTCGAAATTCACCTTTTATTCCGGCATAGCTCTGCTGTATTGCCTTAGCTGTAGCCGCAAGACAACACGGCTTCGCCGTGAACGGCTCAAGCAAGACACTGACGCGGCAACGGCTGGCGCCCTTGGCGGAGAACAAAAATCTTCATTCCTCAACGCGTCCTTAGAACGTTTTCAAAATAAAAGATCCCTCAACGCCCTTCCCCAGCGGGCGGCGCAAAAAAAGAGGAAGGCGCGCGGCCTCCCTCCTTTCACGTTCTCAATGCCAACGCCCACGGCGTATGCGGACTACAGGCGCTCGATGACCTTGCGGCCCATCTCCTCGCAACCCACCAGGGTTTTTCCCGGCTCCATGATGTCGCCGGTGCGGTAGCCGTCGCGCAGGGTCCGGCGCACGGCGTTTTCAATGCAGTCCGCTTCGGCGGCGAGGTGCAGTCCCAGGCGCAAAAGCATGGCCCCGGAAAGGATGGTCGCCAGGGGATTGGCCTTGTCCTGGCCCGCGATGTCCGGCGCTGAGCCGTGGGCGGGCTCGAACAGGCCCGGCCCGGACGCGCCCAGGGAAGCCGAGGGCAGCATGCCCAGGGAACCGGTAATCACCGAGGCCTCGTCGGAAAGGATGTCGCCGAAAATATTGCCGGTGAGAATCACGTCGAACTGGGACGGGTCGCGCACCAGCTGCATGGCCGCATTGTCCACATACATGTGGGAGAGCTCCACGTCGGCATAGTCCTTGTGGACTTCCAGCACCACTTCTTTCCAGAGACGCGAGGTTTCCAGCACGTTGCTCTTTTCCACGGAGCAGACCTTGCCACGGCGCCGACGGGCGGTCTCAAAGGCCACCCTGGCGATGCGGCGGATCTCTTCCTCGTCATAGATCATGGTATTGAAGCCCGTGCGGCGACCGCCGCGCAGTTCCACGCCGCGCGGCTCGCCGAAATAGACATCGCCCGTGAGCTCGCGCACCACAATGAGATCAAGACCCTTGGCCGCCACATCCGGCCGCAGCAGGCAGGCCCCGGCCAATTCCGGCAGCAGCAGGGCCGGGCGCAGATTGGCGAACAGGCCCAGAGCCTTGCGGATGCCCAAGAGGCCTTTTTCCGGGCGCTTTTCCGGCGGCATACTGTCCCATTTGGGACCGCCCACAGCGGCCAGATACACGGCGTCGGCCTTGCGGCAGGCCTCCACGGTCGCCTCGGGCAGGGGCGAACCCGTGGCGTCCACGGCGGCCCCGCCAATGAGGGCCTCTTCAGAATCAAAGGTATGGCCGAATTTCTGGGCCGTGGCCGCCAGCACCGCAGCCCCCTGGGCCAGAATTTCCGGGCCGATGCCGTCGCCGGGCAGCAGGCAAATGGTTTTGTTCATGAAAAATATCCTTTTGTAAGACGATGTTGCGCCGTGGGGGAAGGAATCCCATGTAAAAAAGAGCTTCCTTTCCTCACGCCCATCCTCCCGAAAACGTTTATTCAGGTCAGCCTCCCTGGATAAACGTTTTCGGAAGAAGGGGCGGGGGAGAAATCTTTTTTCAAAAAGATTTCTCCTCCGCAAAAAATTACCCTCGCGCCAAGCGTTCCTTCACATAGCCAACCAAACCACCCTTGGACAGAATGGCGGCCATGGATTGGGGCAGGGGCGGGCAGGTGATTTCCGCGCCGTTGCTCAGGTCGCGTATGCGGCCCGTGGCGGCGTCGATTTCCAGCGCGTCGCCGTCGTTGATCTTGTCCACCTCATCGCCTACTTCCATGAGCAGCAGACCCATATTGAAGGCGTTGCGGTAAAAGATGCGCGCGAAGCTGTGACCGATGACCACAGGCATGCCCGCGCCCAGAATGGCGATGGGCGCGTGCTCACGCGAGGAACCGCAGCCGAAGTTGCGCCCGGCCACCAGGATGTCGCCCGGCGCCACGCGTTTGACCCAGTCCGGTTCCAGGCCGGACATGCAGTTCTCGCCCAGCTTTTTCGCGTCGGTGGTCACCAGGAAACGCGCCGGAATGATGGCGTCCGTATCAATATGTTCGCCCACTTTGTGGGCCTTGCCCTTGTAGTTCATGCTTTGACCCTCTGGAGAGACTCTCCGGAAAGGGAAACCCCTTGGGAAAAGGCTTCTCCCTTCCCCGGCCCCCTGTCTTTCCCAAAACTTTTATGACAGTCGCGCGCTTCCATCCGTAACGGTTTTACAACGTCCCGGGGGAAGCGATTTTACCCGCCACGGCGCTGGCCGCCGCCACCACCGGGCTCGCCAGATAGACCTCGGAGGAGAGACTGCCCATGCGGCCCTTGAAGTTGCGGTTGGTGGTCGCCACCGCGCGCTCGCCGTCGCCCAGAATCCCCGTATGGCCGCCCAGGCAGGGGCCGCAGGTGCAGGGCCCAACAATGCAGCCCGCATCCATGAAGACCTCCATGAGACCTTCCTTCAGGCACTGCTTCCAGACCGTGGGTGTGGAGGGCAGCACGATGCAGCGCACCTTTTTGTCCACCTTGCGGCCGCGCAGCACTTCCGCCGCGTCACGCATATCGCTGATGCGGCCGTTGGTGCAGGAGCCGATGACCACCTGCTGGATGGGCGTATCCCCGACTTCGGACACGGGCTTCACATTGGACGGCAGATGCGGACACGCCACCACGGGCTCCCGGCCCGTGACGTC
The DNA here is from genome assembly GCF_000145315.2 of Desulfovibrio sp. 3_1_syn3. Taxonomy (NCBI): domain Bacteria; kingdom Pseudomonadati; phylum Thermodesulfobacteriota; class Desulfovibrionia; order Desulfovibrionales; family Desulfovibrionaceae; genus Desulfovibrio; species Desulfovibrio sp. 3_1_syn3. The sequence goes on along the minus strand of NZ_ADDR02000001.1, from coordinate 1,315,342 downwards.
GATCTCCACCACGCGCTCGTAGACCGCATCCGGGTCGGCGGCCAGTTCCAGACTCAGACCGGGGCGGCCGTGCTCCGCGCAATAAGCCCTGGTCTGGGCGTCCACGGCGAAGAGCCCGGCCTTGCCGCCGGCCTCGATAGCCATGTTGGCCATGGTCAGGCGGCCTTCCACGTCCAGGGCGTCAATGACAGGGCCGCCGAATTCCAAGGCCTTGTACAGGGCGCCGTCCACGCCGATGGCGCCGATGAGCAGCAGCATGAGGTCTTTGGCGCGCAGCCAGCGGGGCATCTCGCCCCTGATCTCGACCCGGATGGTGGGCGGCACCTTGAGCCAGGTCTCGCCCAGGGCCATGGCCGCCGCGATGTCCGTGGAGCCCATGCCCGTGGCAAAGGCCCCGATGCCGCCGTAAGTGCAGGTGTGGCTGTCCGCGCCAATAACCAGGTCGCCGGGGGCCACCAGCCCCTGCTCGGGCAGGAGGGTGTGCTCCACCCCGCAGTCGCCGCCCTCGTAATAATGGGTGATGCCCTGCTCTTCCGCGAAGTTGCGGCTGATCAACACCTGATTGGCCGAATCAATGTCCTTCTGGGGCGTGAAGTGGTCCATGACCAGGGCGATCCTGTCCTTGTCGAAAACCTTTTCCGCGCCCATGCCGCGAAATGACTTGATGGCCAGCGGGCCGGTAATATCGTTGGCAAGCACCATGGATACCCGGCACTGGATGATCTGGCCGTCGCACCGCACGGCCTCGTCGGTATGGGCTTGCAAAATTTTCTGCGCAAGCGTCTGAGGCATGTTCAAACTCCTTCCTGACAAATATGTATCTGATTAGCGGGCGCATTTTGCCTTCCGGCACAAGGAAGGCAAGTCGCCCACGACAGGCGCGTAGCCGTCTACGTAACTGGAGTGGGCGGCGTAGCCTGACGCAGCCCGGAAGGCAAAAGACGCCTGCTAATCATGCTGGCAGTGGAGGCGTGTGCCTTCTTCCTCCCTCTTGGCCAGATGATTCAGGGCATCCACATAGGCCTTGGCGCTGGCCACAAAAATATCCGGATGCGTGCCGCGTCCCACGGCGGAATGCCCGTTCTCCTTGATGCGCACAGTCACTTCGCCCAAGGCGTCGGTGCCGCCGGTGATGGCGTTGATGGCGTACTGCTCCAGCTCCGGCTCGCGCCCCACCATATCGGCGATGACGTTGAACAGGGCGTCCACCGGCCCCACGCCGAAGCCCGCGCCGCTCTTTTCCATGCCGTCCACATCCATGAGCACCGCGGCCGTGGGCGGCACGCCCCCGGCATCCGAGCTCTGCACGCTGACGTGCCGCAGGCGCAGGCGGTCCGGGATCCGGTAGATTTCCTGCTGGACCAGGGCCATGAGGTCGTCGTCGTGCAAAGTTTTTTTGCGGTCGGCCAACTGTTTCACGGCCTCAAAGACCAGGTTGAGCTGCTCGTCGTCCAGCTTGTAGCCCATGCTCTCGAACTTATTGCGCACGGCGTTGCGGCCCGAATGCTTGCCGATGACCAGATTGCTCTCGGTGCGGCCCACGGACTGCGGGGTCATGATTTCATACGTCTCGCGGTTCTTGAGCATGCCGTCCTGATGAATGCCCGACTCGTGCGCAAAGGCATTGGCCCCGACCACAGCCTTGTTGTTGGGGATGGGCTGGCCGATGGTCATGGCGAGCAGGCGGCAGGAAGGATAGAGCTGTTCGGTTTTGATGCCGTGCTCCAACCCGTAATAATCCCGGCGCACATGCAGGGCCATGACCACTTCTTCCAGCGACGTATTGCCCGCGCGCTCGCCGATGCCGCTGAGCGTCACTTCGGCCTGGCGCACGCCCACTCTGAGCGCGCCCAGCGTATTGGCCACGGCAAGCCCCAGATCATCGTGGCAATGCACGCTGAACACAGCCTTGTCGCTGTTGGGCGTGTTTTCAATGACATAACGGATCAGGTCCGCGTATTCTTCGGGCTGGGCATAGCCCACGGTGTCCGGCAGATTGATGGTGGTGGCTCCGGCCTTGATCGCCGCCTCGGTCACACGGCAGAGAAAATCCCGTTCCGAGCGCGAAGCGTCTTCGGCGGAAAATTCCACGTTGTCCGTGTAGGAGGCACAGCGTTTGACCCCGGCCACGGCCATCTTGAGCACGTCCTCGGGGTCCTTGCGCAATTTGTGCTTCATATGCAGGGGCGAGGTGGACAGGAAGGTGTGGATGCGCGGATTCTTGGCGCACTTCACGGCTTCCCAGCAGCGGTCGATATCGCTGTCCACGCAACGGGCGAGCCCGGCCACCTGAATGTCTCCGGCCTGCGCGGCGATGGTGCGCACGGATTCAAAATCGCCGGGACTGGAGGCGGGAAAGCCCGCTTCCATGATGTCCACGCCCAGCACTTCCAGCTGATGGGCAAGGCGCAGTTTTTCCTGGAGATTCATGGTGGCGCCGGGCGACTGCTCGCCGTCGCGCAAGGTGGTGTCGAAAAAATAAACGCGGTTTTGCATGTTCGTACTCCTCTGGGTTGACAAGATATATCTGCTTGCATAACGGCCGCCGTAAAGGGCGGCTGTCCAGGGAGCGCGTCTTCCGCCCGACGGGCGGCGAACCGTTACGCAGCCTTAATCGCTCTGGGGCGATAGGGCGCGTAGTAGCTGACGGTTGCGGCGGGGAAGAATCACAAAGGTGTAGGCGAGCCCGCCCGCGATATAGATAGCGCAGAGCAGAAAGCCGAACAGGCGGGGCAGGGAAACCACCAGGGCGAGAAGGAAAAGAAAAGTCACCATGGTGCGGACCGGATGGGCGCGCAGGAAATCATATTCCTTGAAGGAGAAATAGCGCACCCGGCTGACCATCAGCACGCCCACGCCCACGCTCAGAAGCAGGGCGAAGTAAGGCGTGACGGAAGCCAGGAAATCCGGAAACAGAGAGGCGAAAAAGACAAAGGTCACCACAGTGCAGCCGCCCGCCGGAATGGGCAGGCCGATGAAAAAGCGTTTGCCCACGGCGGCGCTGCTGACGTTGAAGCGCGCCAGGCGCAAAGCCCCGCAGGCCGCGTAGATGAACGCTGCGGCCACGCCCAGGCGGCCGAAAGCCTGCAGCTGCCATTGCCAGAGCAACATGGCCGGGGCAAGGCCGAAGGCCACCAGATCGGCCAGGGAGTCGTACTGCACCCCGAATTCACTGGCGGTGTTGGTCAGGCGGGCCACCTTTCCGTCCAGGCCGTCCATGAGGGCCGAGACCAGGATAGCCATGCCCGCTTCTTCAAAGCGGCCCTGCACTGCCCAGACCATCGACAAAAAGCCGAGAAACATGCTCAGCGTCGTGATCATGTTGGGCAGGAGATAGACCCCTTTATGCGGCTTTTTCTTTTCCATAACATCCATACTGTGGCCTGATCGGCGTATCCGGCTCAATGGACCCGGGCGATCACGCTTTGTCCGGCGAAAACCTGTTCGCCGATGCGTACAGCCGCAACATAGCCCCGGGGCAGATAAAGGTCAACTCGCGAGCCGAACCGGATCATGCCGTAACGCTGGCCGCGCGCCAGGGGATCGCCGGGCTCCGTGCGGCAGACGATGCGCCGGGCCACCAGGCCCGCGATCTGGACCATGCTCCAGACCTGGCCGTCGTCGCCGCGCAGGCGGTAGGCGCAACGCTCATTGTCCGTGGAGGCCTTGTCAAAGGCGGCGTTGAGAAATTTGCCGGGCCAGTAGCGGACATCCTCCACCACGCAGTCCACGGGCGCGCGGTTGACGTGCACGCTGAAGACATTCATGAAAATGCTGACGCAGCAGCAGGTTTCGTCACTGAAAGGATCGGCCCTGTCTTCGACACGGATGATTCTGCCGTCCGCCGGGCTGACGGCCAGGCCTTCGCCCTGGGGCACGACCCGCTCCGGATCGCGGAAAAAATGCAGGCTGAACCAGCAGAGCGCCAGCAGCGCCAGCGCCGGAAACCACCAGTCCAGAAGTGCGAAAACCAGAGACGAAAGCCCGGTCAGGCCGATGCAGGGCCATCCTTCGGGCGTTATGCCGCAATGTGCTGGGCGCATGGCAACTCCAAGGGAAACGTCGCGCTGTCCCGCGCGGCGGTATAATTGCAGATGAAGCCAAGATTATAGTCTGAGCCGGAGCGCAAGGCAAGGACGGCGCGGACCCGCGTCGCGGGCGGACGCCTCCCAGCCAGCTTTTGCCGGCTTCTTATTTGCCGCATTATCCGTCAAAACCACGCTTATTCCTTGCCAACGCTGAAAAATCTTATTTTTATTGTGTGAACAATAACAGCAACGGCCATAAGGCGGCAAAGCGCAACTTGCCGGGGAATTGGGGAGCCCCCTCAACAAGCGGATTTTGCAGGTTTGGGCCGGAGGCGCAACACAAGGAAGATCGCAAAATAAAAATTACAACTACACGTCAAAAATGAGAATAAAATACGTTCAATTTATACTGATGATTATGACAACAAATGTTTATAAGCGCTTACTTTTCTAAATTTGCCCAAATCTTCTGTATCGCGGTATTTTTTTATCGATTCCATATCAAATACAGCATACACCAAGCCTTCAAATTCTTCGTCAGCGACGATTATGCTGTTTTCTTGATGTCCCCAAACCATAGGATGAAATGCGCAGGAACAGCCTGAATTTTCCCCTGGTGGGTTTGCCATTGCAATGCCCACCATATTCTGCATGGCCTCCACTGACAATTCTCTTAATCTGAACGGTCTGACACAATCACAATCATTTGGCACCAGTATCAGCTCTGCGCCCTGCATCATTAGCTCTCTTGCACTTTCAGGGTATTCCCGGTCATAGCAAATCATAACTCCAATACATATCCCGTCAAAGTGACATACCTTAAATTCTTTACCGCTTTCAAGATAGCGTTCCAAATCAAAATCACAAGTATGAACTTTGCTGTATTTCAAAATGATTGAACCATCTCTGTCAATTATAAATGCAGTATTTTGAGGATATTTCTTCCCTTTGGTGAGACAAGTGATCTCAACACCGATGCTTAGTTCTTTCGCGACCCGTCTTATCTTTTCAAGATAAGTGCAGTCATCGTCTAAGGCATCTTCACACCACTTGGCAAATTCATCATTAGTTTCAATCTCTTCAACGGGCTGTAATGGTTCACAGATTTTCGGAAATTGATAAGCCGAAAGGAAGCATTCGGGAAAAAGAACAAAATCAGCGCCTTCCGCTTTCGCTTCTGTGATATATCGTATCGCTAGTTCCGTGTTCTCTCCGACATTTGACGTAGGTACTTTGTACTGTACCATTGCGACCTTAAATTTTCTCATAGCTTATTTTCCCTTTTCAAATAGGGGGCTATCAAAAGCGCCTTACCCGCCGACTGCGAACAAATGGCTCTTTGCAGATGAAGCGACTCATAATAAATGAAAAGGCAGTATTAGGGGATTGGTTCAACGTGCTGGAAAGGCCAGTACAAACAGCAATAAATCAGATACGTTAATCAGGCATTCGCTGGCAGCGGTTTTCAAGCAGCTCTGTCCTGCCGAACCCGCATCGCGGGAACACAGGGCCGCCCCGAAAAAAGCTGGGGAAGCACAGAGTAATGAGGATTTTTGTTCTCTGCCGAACGGCGAGTTGCGGGTGGAGGAAGTATATTCAAAGCCGACCTTTGCACGGAGTGAACCGGGCGCGGGCAGAGGGCAAAAAGGCCATCAACCCGCGTTCCTATGCGTCCTCGTCCCCGTACAGACAGATCCGGTCGCGGCCCCCGGCCTTGGCCCGGTACAGGGCCTTGTCCGCGCGGGCCACCAGTTCCGCCCCGGAGCAGCCCTCCCCCCGCCGGGCCACCGCCACCCCGATGCTCACCGTCACATACGGGGCCACCGCCGAATCGGGATGCGGCAGGCGCAACGAGCGGATTCTGTCCATGATCCGCTCGGCCACGGCCAGGGCCTGCTGCGCGACGACATCTTCCAGAATCACGGCGAATTCCTCGCCGCCGTAGCGGAACAAGGTGTCGTCATGCCGATAGAGCGTGGCCTGCATGGCCCTGGCCACGGCGACCAGACATTTGTCGCCGGCCAGATGCCCCAGAGAATCATTGTAGTTTTTGAACAAATCCACATCAATCATCAGCATGCCCACCGAAGCGCAACAGGCGCTTTGCGCCAGACGCGCGTCAAAGCTGCGCCGATTGGCCACGCCGGTCAGGGCATCCACCAGACTGAGGTTCTCGTATTTGTTCTTCTCCTGCTCCAGTGCGCCGGAACGCGCGGCCAGATCTTTCAGGTAGCCGCGCAGGCTGGGCACAAGATCCAGCAATTGCTGCAGCTCACGGATGCGCACGGGCGGCAGCGCCTTGGCCGGGCTGCCGAAGCGGATCTGGCGCAATTCCTGGGCGGCCAGGGAAATGGGCGAGAGGATATGCCGGTGCAGCACCGCCACGGTCCCCAGCACCATGGCGGCCAGCAGGGCGATGGAAATGTAAAAGCCGTTCCGCATGCTGCGGGCTTCGGCCCGCAGGCCTTCCATACCGGTATAGGCCCGCTGAAATTCCTCGCTGGAAGCGGCGTTGCTCAGGTCCTGGAGGGAGGCGTCCAGACTTCTCCAGAGCATCAACGCCTCCTGATCGGCCTCGCCCTTTTCGTTCCAGGCCTGCCCCACCACACGCAGATCACGCTGGAAGGCCGCGCAGTCCTCGCTCAAGGCGGGGGTGAGGTCCATACGGCGGCAGAGAGCCAGCACCGGCTCAAAGCTCTTCCGGGCCCGTTCATACTGGGCTTTGTCTTTCTCCCGAGCGGGCGAAGTGACGTGGCGCGAGCTGTGCGTGGGTTCAAGGGTGTGCACGTCGCCGGCGGCATGGCGCAGGAGCGCCAGCACTCCGGACAGACGCAGTTCGTTCAGATGCAGCGCGTCCGAGGCCTCGTCGCTGCGCTTGCGGGCATTGTCCAGCTTTTGCGTCAGTTCCTGCACGGTCTTGGCGAAGCCGGTGATCTCCGGAGAGCGCTCGAATACGGATTCGGCCACCAAGGCCTGGACCTTGAGCCGGGCCGCGCGCCGTTGGTCGGGATCCTCAGCCATAAAGACCACGGCGGCTTCGCTGCGCAGCACATTGATATTGTCCACCGTGCGCTGGCTGTCCAGGATGCCGGGCAAGTGCTCTTCTTCCAGGGAATCCGTGATCTGACGGATAGTGTCTAGACTGAGAAAGACCGCCAGTCCGGCCACGCCCAGCAGGAGCGCCGCGGGCAATATGAGCAGCGCCAGGAAGCGGTAGGCGCTGATGCGCCTGATTTTCCGGGATGGGGCTTCGGGCCGCCCCTGCTCTGCATCCATGCCGTGGCTCCGTCAATACAAGGTGTACGGGAAATAGTTGCGATTGATCCGCCCGAACACGCCGCTGAAACGGATGCTCCGGATGGCGCGGTTCAGTTCCTCGCGCAGCCCCTCCTCCCCCTTGCGCACGCCGATGTTCACCAGGCTGGGAAAGGAGTCCAGCGGCAGAGGATCGCCCAGCACTTCGAAATCCCGGCCCCGCTCGGAAAGCAGAAAACTGTAGCCCGCCAGGTCATTGGCCAGAACCAGATCCAGCTCCCCGGCGCAGAGCATGTCCAGCAGGCGGCCGAATTCGGCCTGGACAACCTCCGCCCGTTCAGCCCGGCGGTTTCGAAGATGGCCTATCTGCACGCTGCCCCCGCGCGCGCCGATCCTGACCACGCCGTCCTTCCCGGCCCCCACGTCGCCGGGCCTGCCGATATAGCCGGAACGCGCGCGAAAATAGGGCTTGGAGAAATCCATGAATTCCCGCCGCCCGTCAGTCTCACTGACCCCCAGCAAAAGGTCGAGCCCGCCGTTGCGCATGCTCTCAAGCAGTCCGTCCAGCGGCAGGAAGACGAATTCGCATTGGCGGCCCATGGCGCGGCACAGTTCCTCGGCCACCTCCAGGTCAAAGCCCGAGGCGTGACCGCGCCTGTCCACCAGGGAAAACGGAGGATAATTGCTGTCCAGGCCCACCCGCAACGGGGAGGCCCACGCCGGGGCCGACACGCCGAAGAACAGCAGCGACAGCGCAAGAACGCCCGCAAGGCGCAGCAGATCCGGCGCTCCCCACACCCTTTCCATGGCAATCCTCACCCGGATAATTCAGATAATCTGCAATGCCGCACTGCCGGCGGCGCATATATTTCAGGGATATAGGCCCTCTTGACTTCAAATGCAACGAGCCTTTCTCCGCCACTTGCCGGATGGGCCGCGCATGTCTATACTGAGAACCATGAAGGTCCTGGTAAAAAAAATCCGCGCCGCCCTTTCGGCGAAGCTCGTTCCCCTGGTTCTGGCGGCCCTGCTCTTGCCGGTTCTGGCGGGTTGCGGCCCCAAGGGCATCGGGGCGGGCTCCTCCTCGGACGGCGAGCGCGGCGCTCCGGCCCCGTCAACGGCGGAACAGCTGCGCTATCCCATGACCGGAGCCGGCAATACCCAGCGCATGCTCTACTATTACAACCGCCCGGACGTCATGAGCCGGATGCAGGACTGGCAGATCAGCCGCTTCAACCGCCTGACCGGCGCCCAGCCCTCACCCGAAGACCCGGCCTATCGCGCCGTGCCCAAGCAGCGCAGCCCCTTCCGGCAATAAAGGCCTTATGGATCCCATCACCCATGCCGCCAGCGGCGCCGTGGCCATGCTGGCCCTGTCGCGCCGCCCCCTCACCCGCTGGGCCGTGCCCTTGGCCGCCCTGGCCGCGGCCTCGCCCGACCTGGACCTTGTTTTTGTCTCCACGCCGCTGCAGTTCCTGCTGCTGCACCGGGGCATTACCCACTCCCTGGCCGCCATGCCCATACTGGGCCTGCTGCTGGCTCTCTGCTGTTACCCGCTCTGGCGTTCCACCACGCCGGGACGCTGGAATTTCGGCAAGGTCTGGCTGCTGACCTGCGCCATGGTATTGCTGCACATCTGGCTGGATGTGGTGACCACCTACGGCACCATGATTTTTCTGCCCTTCTCGCACGAGCGGGTGCGGCTCAACGGCGTTTTCATCATTGACCTGCTGCTCACCCTGCCCCTGCTCTGGGCCGTGTGGCGCTGGCGGCGCAAACGCGGCCTCATGCTCCTGGCCCTGGCCTGGGTTTTCGTCTATCCGGCGACGGGCGTGGGGCTCAACGCCTGGCACGCGGCCCAGGCGGAAGCCCTACTGCGGGCCGAAAACCGCCAGGTCAGCCATCTGACCGTGCTGCCCGACGCCTTTTCGCCCTTTTTCTGGCGGGTATTATTTGAGGAACAGGGGCCGGACGGCATGCTGGTGCGTGAGCAGAGCCTCAACGCCCTAGGCCGACCGCGCGCGCCCGAAACCACGCATCAGGCCGCGCCCTCAAGGCTGACAGAGGAACTTTCGCGCCAGTCCGTGACGTGCGAGACATTTTTTCAGTTCACGCTTCTGCCGGTCATGACGCCGCTGCGCCCCGAGGATGCCCCAAAGGCGCCCTCCGGCGTTCAGGACGCGCAAAATCTCCTGTTTTACGATCTGCGTTTCGGCAGCGGTCTGGCCTTTGTCCGCAAAATCATGGCCCTGCGCCCCCACGCGGACATTCCCTTCCAGTTGATGGTTGAAGTCGCCCCGGCACAGGCGCAATCCGGTGCGGAAACTGCGGATATGCTCCTGCTGCGCCAACGTCTGCGCTTTTCCGACAGTCGGCGCGACTCGCATTGGCAGCTGCCGCGCGTTCCCCGGCCGCCGTCACTGGCGGAATGGCTGGTGGGCCTGCGCTGAGGATTCCGGCGACTGCCCGGCGGCTTGCACCGCGCCCCTACTTGCAGTATGTGGCGTATATCAGCACATGGCTGGTTGTAACAAAAGCATAGGTTCTCGATAAGGATTCGCAGTATGGAACATACATTTTCACATCTGGACGCCCAGGGCAACGTAACCATGGTGGATGTGGGCGACAAGGCCCCCAGCAAGCGCGTGGCCATTGCCGAGGCCGTGGTGGAGCTGGCCCCGGCCACCTTGGAACTGCTGAAAAAATCCGCCCTGCCCAAGGGCGACGTGCTGGCCTGCGCCAAAATCGGCGGCATTATGGCGGCCAAACGCACCAGCCAGCTGATTCCGCTCTGCCACAGCCTGAATCTGACCTTTGCGGACGTCCGTTTTGAAGTGCGCGACATGCCGCCCCAGGTGCGTATTGAGGCCGAGGCCCGCACCGTGGGCAGCACCGGCGTGGAAATGGAAGCCATTGTGGCGGCCCAGAGCGCCGCGGCCGTTATTTACGACATGTGCAAGGCCGTGCAGCGCGACATCGTCATCAGCCGGGTGCGCCTGCTGCACAAGAGCGGCGGCAAAAGCGGCGAATTCAACGCTCCGGAATTGCCCGCATGACCATGCCGCATATTGATCCCGTAGCCATTTCCATCGGCAGCCTCCAGTTGCGCTGGTACGGCCTCATGTACCTCATCGGTTTTGCCGTGGGCTGGGGCCTGGGCCGCTGGCGGGCGTCGCGCCCCGGTTCGGGCTGGCGTCCCGCCGATGTGGACGACCTGCTGACCTGCGTCATGCTGGGCATCATTCTGGGCGGCCGCCTGGGCTATGTGCTCTTTTACGATCTGCCGGTCTACATCCATGATCCCGTGGAAATCCTGCGCATCTGGAACGGCGGCATGTCCTTCCACGGCGGGCTGCTGGGTGTGCTCGGGGCCTTCTGGTACTTCGCGCGCAGCCGCAAAAAGTCCTTCCTGGAAGTCTCGGACTTTGTGGCCCCATTGGTGCCGCAGGGCCTCTTTTTCGGACGCCTGGGCAACTTCATCAACGGCGAGCTTTGGGGCAAAGTCAGCGACGCGCCCTGGGCGATGGTCTTTCCCGGCGGCGGCCCGTATGCGCGTCATCCTTCCCAGCTCTACGAAGCCCTGCTGGAAGGCCTGCTGCTGTTCATCGTGGTCTGGGTATACTCCGGCAAGCCGCGCAAGCCCGGCGCGGTGTCCGGGCTGTTTGCCGTGGGTTACGGCCTGTCCCGTTTTATGGTGGAATTCGTGCGCGTGCCCGACGCCCAGCTGGGCTACCTGGCCTTCGGCTGGCTCACCATGGGGCAGGCGCTCTGCCTGCCGTTGATTCTGGTGGGCTTGTGGCTGCTCTTCCGCAAGGACGACAGCCCGCACGGTTCCGCACGGACCTGAACAGGCTCTGAACGCGCCCGGAAGCGCCACGGGGCCAGGCCCGCCGCGCGATACGCCGGGCTTGCGGATGCCGTGCGCCGCTCCGGTTGACAGGTGCGGGCTTTTTTGTGAAGCTGTCCGCCGTTCAGAGCGGCTTAATTTCGGGAAGCCGGGCCGTCTGTGGGATTTCAAAAAAATCCCCACCGCGAGGGCGGCAGCGCCGCTTTGCCGTCACACAACACGTTCACGCGCACATTGCCAAATACGTTTTTTACGGAGGCCCCATGGCTAAGGAAGGTTCCATTGAAGTTGACGGCGTGGTGCAGGAAGCACTGCCCAACGCCATGTTCCGCGTGGAGCTGGAAAACGGCCACGAAGTGCTGGCCCATATTTCCGGTAAAATGCGCAAATTCTATATCCGCATTCTGCCCGGCGACCGCGTCAAGGTGGAACTCTCCCCCTATGATCTCACGCGCGGCCGCATCACCTATCGCATGAAGTAGCGCCGGGCACGGCGATTTCTTTTTTCCGCTTTTCCCTGCATATTCCGCCGGAATCCGTCGGTGCGCCCGCTTTGCGCGGCGCTCCGGCGTCATGCCGCGTGTCTTCGGAAAAATCCCGGCTGGGGCCTGTTGACGCTATAGAATTTTTGTTCGCCCGCAAGGAAGATAAGCCTGCTTTGAGGGAGTGTACTCTTTGCAACGCAGGAGCTTTAGCCGTAGGCGAACTTGTGAGCCGTACGGATAAAGACAGCAACGCCCAACTACGGATGAAGACAGCATGCGTAACGACACAGCCTTTTCCATGCAATTACTGTCGCCATCCGTAAGTCCTTCGGACAACGGCTGCCGCGCATAGTGAGCGGGCAAAAAGGCATAGTGTCAGCAGGCCCTAAACCAGCCCGACCCAGTGCAACACCCCCACGCACAGCAGGGCCCAGAGCCCGGCCAGCACGTCGTCCAGCATGACCCCGAAACCGTCGGGCAGCCAGTTTTCCGAGGCGCGCACCGGCCAGGGCTTGGCGATGTCGAAAATGCGGAAGAACACAAAGGCCGCGACCACCAGCGAGACCCCCGGTGTGGCAAACGGCAGCAGCACCAGCCAGACGCCCACCAGTTCGTCAATGACCACTTCGCCGGGGTCTTTGCGGCCCAGCAGCTTTTCCGCGCGCGTGGCGGCCAGCGCGCCCAGCACAAAGAGCAGCAGCAGCGCCAGCACGCGCCAGCCCATGCCGAGCGGCAGAAAGACAAAGGGCGCCAGCAGGCAGGCCAAGGCCGTGCCCCAGGTGCCCGGAGCCTTGGGAGCCAGCCCGGCCACGCCCAAGCGACAGAACGCCAGTACGCAGGTATCCCGGAAACGCATAGTTCCTCCTGTTCGGAATTGCCGCGCGGCGGCCTGTTCCGTGTATATTTCGTGTATAGCGGCTTTTCACTCCCAAGACCAGCCGCGTGTTGCCTAATGCCGGGCTTTGACATATAAAAATCGGCAGATTGAGGCCGCCATGGACAAAAATCGCAGTGAGGTTTTCGGGCAGTTCAGCTACGACGAAAGCCTGACCTACGAAGAACTGCTGGATGTGGAAAGCACGCTGATCGCCGACCTGGAAGCCCTGCTGCTACGGGCCGGAGCGACACACCTGGATTTCACGCCGCTGGGCGACGCGCTGATGTGCCAGTGCGCCTTTGAAGCGCACAAGCTCTACGTCTACCGCAAAATCGCCCAGGAAGCGGCGGCCCTGCTGCCGCGCGGCGTCACGGGGCGGCTGCTCTGCCTGGACAAAAGCCTGGCCGCCCTGCATGTCTACTGGATTCAGGCCGGTCAGTGGCAGGAAGAGGAGCGTCCCGTGCCCGAGGCCCCCCCCCAGGGGCTGAAAACCTGGCGCGTGCCGCCCGCCCCGGCGGCAACGGAAGGAGAAGAGTGACGGCGGCGCGCCCTCGCGGCAGCGGCCTGATGTGACGCACTATGCCCGGATGGTGGAATTGGTAGACACAAGGGACTTAAAATCCCTCACGCACAGCGTATGTCGGTTCGAGTCCGACTCCGGGTACCAGGAAATCAACAAACATCCCGGATTCGTTCAGATGGCGAATCCGGGATGTTTTACTAATCCTGAAAATGCGCCGGCCGGTTTATCCCCGCCAAGCCAGATACAGCAGAGGATAGGGCCGTCCCGCGTTGTCCAGGGCTGACCGCCCTGTCACCGCAAAGCCTTGGCGCTGATAAAAGGCCAGAGCCCGCGCATTCTGCTCGTTGACTTCCAGGCTGAGCGCGCCGTGCAGGTCCCGGGCGTGCCGCAGCAGGACCTTGCCCACGCCGCGCCCGAAATATTCCGGTTCCACAAAAAGCATTTCCACATGCGCTCCGTCACAGCCCAGAAAGCCCACCGGGCAGCCTTCTTCTTTCGCCAGCCAGACTTCATCCACACCCGGCAGATAGACGTCTGCCACTTCCGCGTAAATCCGCTCCAGATCACCGGGCAGCAAAAAGTCATGCGTGGCCTCCACGCTGCGCCGCCACAGTTCAGCCAGGGCCGGGAAATCATCGGCCATTGCCCGGCGGACGGGCCAGGACGGATTGCCGGAAGCGGCGGAAGCGGAATGTGGCGGTACGGACATGGCGGCCCTTCCATTATACGACACAGGCGGCGACGGACGGATCAGTAATTGTACTTCCAGCGCACGCCGCCCCAGGTATCCTGCTGTTCGGTGCGGAGTTCCAGATTGATGCGCGGGGTCAGTTCCAGCTGGATGATAAAGGCCGTGCTGTCCGGCTTCATGCCCTGCTCCACGCCCACGTAGATCAGGTCGCCGATGTACTTGCCCATTTCCAGGGTGGTGCCCCCCGCGGTCTGGTCACCGGGTTCTCCGGCGGCCCCGGTGGACGTGGTGCCGAGGCGCAGCACGTCCACGCCCAAGGCCTTGCGCGTGAAGTCGAGCATGCCTCCCCCGCCCGAGCCGAAACCGGCCAGCTGGGCCACGGCCCCTGCCAGCTGCAGGGCCTCCAGGCGGCTCAGCTCATTGGCGCTGCGGCCAAAAAGAATCCGGGAGAGGATTTCATCCTTGGGCAGGCTGGGCTCGCTGCTCAGGCTGAGCTTCATCTTGCTCACCGTGCCGCTGATGGTGATGTGAGCCGTGAGGTCCGGCGTTTCATTGGTCATCACAATATCCAGCAGGGGATTGCTCAAGGAACCGCCGCCAAAGGTGATGACCCCGCGCGTGAGCGCGAAATTCTTGGTCAGGAAATCGAAATTGCCCTTCACGGCGCGCAGTTCCCCGGTAATCAAGGGCGCGGCCGGGCTGCCGCTGACCAGCAGATTGGCCTGCCACTCGCTGGTCAGGCCATGTCCCTCAACGATGAAGCGGCCCGGAGCGCGGATGCGCAGGTTCAGGGAGCCCTGTCCTTCGGCGGCCGCCGCGGGTGCCGCCGGGGCGGCGTCCGTCACGGTAGCGGCTTCCTGAATGGGCAAGGTGGTGATGCTGCCGCCCACGGCCAGGTTGTTGAGCAGCAACGCGCCTTGGTTGATGATGATTTCACCGCGCACGTCCGGAGCCGTGGCGCTGCCCGTAACCTGGGCCTGGCCGGAAAGATTGATGCGCAGATCCCGGCGGCGCAGAGGACGCAAATGGTCCAGCACAGCCCGCAGATCCAGATTGCGGCCGTCCAGCCCGCCGCCGCCCGTCAGGCGCAGGCTGCCGCCCAGGCCGTCGGCCGCGCTGAGTTCCAGATGCATGCTTCCGGCCAGCGGGCCTGTGCCGCCTGCCGCATTCTTCTTTCCGGCCTCTTTCCCGTTCAGGTCCAGGCGCAGATTGATGTCCGTGAGCAGCACGCCCAGCACCAGGTCCTCATAACGGGCCTTGTCCACGCGCAGGCCGCCGGTCACGCGCGGCGCGGCCAACGTGCCCCCCAGATCGAGATTCAGGGATATCCGGCCGTTGAGACGGCGGTCCGCCAGGGGCAACAAGCTCCAGACGGGACCCACGGCCCCCTCCCAGCGTACCTGCCCGGCCAACTGCCCCCGGGGAGCGGGTTTGGGCAGGCCGTCCGGACCGAAAAGCAACGGCAGGCGCAGGTTGAGGCGGGCCTCGCTGCCGCCCAGGGCCTTGACGGCCTGGGGGTCCAGCTCCAGCCGCGCAGCCAGCGCACTGCCTGAGGCGCCGCGCTCAATGCCGCCCACCAGGGCCAGATCCAGCGGGGCCACGGGACTGCCCGGCACGCGCAGACGGCGTACGCCCAGCCGGAAATCCCCGCCGGGCCGGGCCGGGCTGCCGCTGAGCCGCACGCGGGCCTCGGCCGTGCCCAAAGGCAGAGCGGGCACCAGCGCGCGCCAGGGTTCCAGGGCCAAGCCGTCCAGAACGATCCGCAAATCAAGTTTCTCCGGCGCCAGCGCGCCCTGGGCCTGCAAGCGGCCCGAGGGCGACAGGGCCAGATCCAGGCCGGAAACCGCCAGCCCGGCGTCGCCGTAGCGGATCTCCGCGCCGCGCGTGGCGCGCAGTCCCAGAGCCCGCCCTTTGCTTCCCTTGCCGCTGTTGCCCTCGGCCAGCGCCGCGTTCAGGCGCACTTCCAGGGTTTGCAATGCCACCAGGCCGGGCCGCCACTGGATGTTGAGCCGACTTGTCACGCCGCCCGAGCTTTCCAGATTGAGGTCCAGGGGCCCCTGCAAGGGCCCCGAGGCCCGCGCCCGCGCGCCCAGGCGCAGATCGCCCCGGCTCACCCCTTCCAGATCCAGACGCGCCGCCAGCGCCGCCCGGCCGAAAAGATCCGTGAGCCGGGCCTCGCCGTCCAGGCCGCGCACATGCAGCGCCGCATCCCCGCCTTGCGCGGAGCTGAGATTGAAACGGGGAATCTTCCAGCGCAGCAGGACCTGCTGCGCGCCGGGCCCGGAACCGTTTTGCGGCGCTTCCGCGCGTAATTCCAGATCCAGCCCGGCTTCGCCGTCCAGACGCTGCCCCGGCACAAAGGCGGACAGAGCCTGCCAGTCAGCCACGCGCAGCCGGATCGCGCCGTCCAGAACGGGCGCTTTGCCCGGCGTGAGCACGGCGGTCACGTCGCCCGTGCCTTCCAGGCCCGCCGCGCCCAGGCGCAGCTTGCGCAGACCGGCCACAGCCGCCTCCGGCGCGACGCCCGTCGCGTTTTCCGGGCCGCTCCTCAGGTCCGGCCCGTAAAAAAGTTCCGTCGTGAGGCTGAGAGGACGCTGATCCAGCTCGGCGCGCAGGTCCAGCACCAGCCGGGCCTCCCCACGGGCGCCGTCCAGGCCGAGCGCGTCGCCCCAGGCCAGGGGCGCGCCCGTGAGCGCCAGCGTCGTATCCTTGAGGGCATGGCCGTTGCTCTGAATATCCGCGCAGGCCAGACGCAGGTCCACGTCCGGCCGCCGCAACGCGCCCTTGGCGGCCAGCGTGAGGGAGAGCGGCGCGCGCAGCATGGCCAGCACATCCCCGGCCTCTTCCGTGCTCTCTGCGGTTTTTGCCGGAACGGCGGCCGTGTCCGTCGCCGGACTTTGCAGATTGACGTTCAGACTCAGGTCCAGAGGGCCGTCCGGCCAGCCTTCCCGGCCGCTGTGCCACTGCCCCTGCCCTGTGGCCGTCACACGGCCCGCCGTCAGATTCAGGTCGGCCAGGGCCAGCCGCGCCGAGGACGCCGGGCCGGATTCCCTTGCGGTCGTCCCGCCTGCAAGGGCCAGGTTCAAGCGGGCTTCGGAACCCAACAGGTCCGGCGGCAGAGCGTCCACATGGAGCACAGGCCGCCGCAAGACCGCTTCCAGGCGGCTGTCCACGGCCAGGCCCGGCCCCGGTTCCGCTGCGTTGCCCGGCCCTTTGTCCGTCCCCCTATTCGCCCTGGCCGATGGTCCGGCCTGGGCTTCCAGGCTGACTTCCGCCGCCGCGCAACTGAGCACGGACACGGCAACTGGCGCATCCTCCGCGCCGCTCAGGCGCGCCCGGACGTGCAGCTTCGCGCCCTCTTTTCCGGCCGTGAGCCCGGCGTCCAGATCGGCCCTCAAGGCTTGCACTGCGGGAGCCGGAGCAGGCGCGTCAGCAGTTTTCCGCTCCGGCGTCTGTGCTTTTGCCGGGTCCGGCGTTGGCGGCATCGCCGCGCCGCCCAGCAATTCCGACGGCAGCAGGGCGTTTTCCACGCTCAGCGCGTCCAGACGCACCGCGGGCAGCCAACCGGGCAGGTCATTCAAAGCGCGCGCCGCGTCGCCGAGCATCACGCGCAGGCCCTCCACGGTCAGGGGCTGCCCTGGGGCGGGCGGTTCCGGGGCGGGGGGCAGATCGGGCAGACGACGCATTGCCGGATTGGCGCTGTGGATGGACGCAATACGCACAGTGCCGGGCAGGGCATGCCAGTCCCAGGCAAAGCTGTTTTCCGGAGCCGTAAGCCAGACGCCTTGGGCGTCGGCGGCTTCCAGGCCGAAGGAGCAGGCAAAGGGCAGCGGGCCGGAGAGGTGGGTCAGGCGCACCTGCAGGCCGCTTTCCCGCAGGGAGCTTTCCAGAGCGGCATTGACGGTTTCTGTCAGCCAGGCCTGGCCGCTTTCACTGCGCAGCACCCAGGCCAGCCCCCCCAGCGCCGCCAACAGCAGCACCAGCAGAACGGCCAGCGCGCGGCGCAGCCAGCGCGTCCTCCTTTTGGGATGCCTGGGGCGTCCGCTGTGCCCATCCTGCACGGCGGCCGAAGATTGCGTCGCCGGGTTCGCCGGCCGCTCTTCCTTTATCCGCGCCATCAGAAGGACTGCCCTATGCTGATATAGACCTGCACCGGCGGATCACCGTCAATGCGCCGCAGGGGCGTGGCCACGTCCAGGCGTACCGGCCCGATGGGCGTGTAATAGCGCAGGCCCAGGCCCACGCCCCAATCCATGTCGCCGATGATGCGCGGGAACTCGTCCGTATAGACCATGCCGCCGTCCAGAAAAGGCACCAGGCCGATGTTTTCAGTCACTTTGAAGCGCGCCTCCAGATTGACGATCTGGTAGGAGCGCCCGCCCAGGGGGTCGTCCTTGCTGTCGCGCGGCCCCAGGGCCTGATAGGCATAGCCGCGCACCGAACCCGCGCCGCCCGCGTAATAGCGCATGCTTGACGGGATGCTGTGCAGCGGCGAACCGGCCATGGCCCCGCCTTCCACCCGGCCCGCCAGCACCAGGCGGTCGTCGGGACGGCCCGTCTTGTCGCGCATGGGCGCGTAATAGACGCTGGCCGCCAGGCTTCCGGCCATGGCGCTGAACGACTCCTGATAAAAGCCGCCGAAGGGCGTGAGCTTGATCTCCATTTCCGAGCCACTGCTGGGATTGAGCACATTGTTGCGGCTGTCGCGCCGCAGGCTCACGCGGGGGCTGAATACGCCGTAAGGGTGCTCGCTGTTCTCATTATCCTTGAGGGAACCGCTTTCCATGAACACGCCGACGCCGCCCCACCACTGGCGGGCCAGCTTCCGGTCCAGGCCCGCCGAGGCGTTGCCCGCCATTTTGCGGTAGGCGCTGGTATCTTCGCGCAGGGCCGAGGCCGAGGCCAGCAGGCGCTGCTCGCGCACCAGAAAGGCGGGTTTTTCAAAAGCCGCCTTGATGCCCTGGATTTCCGTGGCCAGAGGCGCGGTGACCGTAAGTTTTTCCCCGTTGTGGAAAAGATTGCGGTGCTCCCAGACGCCTTCCAGGCCCAGACCCGTATCCGTGTCATAGCGGGCGCTGCCGCTGATGGAACGGAAGGGCGCTTCGGCCACGGTAATGTCCGCGGGCAGCACGGCCACGCCGCCGCCCTCGCCGCTTTTTTCCAGATCCGCCGAGGCCGGGGCCGCCTCCACGGAGCGGAACAGACCCAGGCCGCGCAGGGTATTGGCGTAATCGTCCAGCAATTCGCTGTCCCAGGGCTCGTCGCCCGGCGTCCAGGGCGTCAGCCGTTGCAGATATTCGGCGTTGACATCCTGCGCGCCGTGCACGCGGACGGCCCCCATGAGCGCGGGCGGTCCGGTCCGGACCAGGATATCGGCATTGAGCGTGCGGGCCTCGCGGTTCAGGGTATAGCGGGCGTCGGCCACCTTGGCCAGGGGATAGCCCTCGCGGCGGAAGCGTTCCGGCAGGGCGTCCACGGCGGCCAGCATGGCGTCGGCGGTCACCGGCTGCCCCACGTTCACGCCGGGCAGGCTTGCCGGAAAGGACGGCGGGGGCACCGCCTCCCGCTCCAGGCCCCAGAAGCCCGTTTCGCGGCTGCGGTTCTTAAAGGATTCCGGCACCACGGGCGCGGGCTCGTAGCGCACGTCGGCCCGGCCCAGCGTGTAGCGCGGGCCCGGTTCCAGCAGCAGCGTCACCTTCACGGGGGAGGCGGCCTCGTCCATGCTGAAAGAAGCCTTGCCGTCATAATAGGATTGGGAATGGAGCAGCTTGAGCGCGGTTTCCGTATCGGCGCGGGCACGGCGTTCCAGGGCCAGCATGCTGTCCGGCGGCTCCTTGGCGAGCTGGGCGAGCTGGCTGGCGGCCTTCATCTTGCCCTCCAGGGAGGACGGCCCGTCGCGCACCTCAATGCGCAGGGCATAGGGAATGGGCTTGCCCTGCCAGGCCGGGTCCGGCTCGGCGCCCTGTCCGGAGTCCGCCACCTCGGGCCCGGCATCGCCGTTCCTGGCCAGCAGGCCGCAACCGTTGAGCAGGCCCGGCAGAACCAGCAGGGCGGCCAGCATCAGAACACGCGCCGACTGCCCGGCCCGTGGGCGAGGCCGGGCGTCGATAAAAAAAAGCCGTCCGCCGACGGCGTGGAAAAAACATAAAAGAGTAACGAATGCGCAACGCATAGTATATTCCATATACGCTTGAGCGTCAGCGCGCGCAAGCCGGGTTTCACACGAGGGCGAAAAAAACGCCGCAGCGCCCGCCCGCTTGGCAAAGCCGCGCCGCTTTGCTAGCGTAAATGCCGTTTCCGCCATATCGCGGATCCGTGAAACTCTCTGGAGAATACTTATGAATTATGATCTCTGCCTGCATATAGACAGCAACGACCCCGCCATGCTGCGCCTGGTGCTGAAAAACGCGGCCAACTACATCAAGGGCCTGCCCGGCGAAAAATTTCAACTGGCCGTGGTTGCCAACGGCCCCGCCGTAACCCTGTTCACGGACGAACACGCGGATCTGCGCGAACTGGCCGCGCCGCTTCTGGCCCAGGGCGTGCGCGTCATGCTCTGCGCCAATGCCCTGGCGGACAACAAGATCGACCATGCCCGCCTCTGGCCGGGCTGCTCGGTGGTGCCCGCCGGTCTGGTGGAAGTGGTGCGCCTGCAACGCGAAGGTTTTGCGTACATCAAACCTTAACAAGGTACGTTGCACAACAGACAAAGCCCCCGTTTCCGGCTCGCGGGACGGGGGCTTTCCCATGACGCGGGCGTGGGCAAAGGAGCGCGGGAAGAATGATCGCCAGAACCTGGCACGGCTTGACGCCGCTGGAAACAAAGACGGCTTTCCGAAAGTATCTGGAACAAACCGGCGTCAGAGACGCCCTGGCCCTGCCCGGCAACCGGGGGGCCTTTGTTTCAGTTGTGGACCAGGGCGCTTACGCCCATTTCTTTCTCTGCACATTCTGGGAAAGCCGGGAGGACGTCCTTGCCTACGCCGGAGACAATCCCTCACAGGCGGTCACCTATCCGGAAGATGCCGCCTTCGGCCTGATTTCCGACCCCATCGTCATCCATCAGGAAGTGCCGGAGGCGCGCAATCCCTTCGTGGAAGGCGGACCGAGGCAAAACCTCCTTGAATCCGCAAGCGGTCGGGAAAATCCGCCACTGGAAGCCGTTGCGGAAACCCTGCGCGCCGTAAGGCAAACAAGCCCGCTTGTGCATTTCATCACAAATTACGTCACGGTCAATGACTGCGCCAACATCACCCTGGCGGCGGGCGCTTCGCCGATCATGGCTGACGACGCCCGCGAGGCCGGGCAGATCACGGGCCTCTGCTCGGCCCTGGTGCTGAACATGGGCACGCTCAACGAACGCACGGTGCAGGCCATGCTCCACGCCGGTCAGACGGCCAACCTTCTGGGCAGGCCCGTGGTTTTTGATCCCGTGGGCGCGGGCGCGTCCGATTTCCGCAACGACACGGCCCTGCGCCTGCTGCGTGAGATCCGCTGCGCCGCCATCAAGGGTAACAATTCGGAAATCAGCTTCCTGGCCGGAGGCATGGCCGACGCCAGGGGCGTGGACGCCGGTCCGGAGAGCCTGGTCACCGAGGACAACCTGGCGGAAAACGCCCGGCGCGCCCGGAAAGTGGCCGCGCTGACCGGCGCGGTGATCATGGTCAGCGGGCCCATCGATATTGTGGCGGACAGCCGGGAGGCCTGGGCCGTGCGCAACGGCCATGCCATGATGGCGCGCATCACGGGCACGGGCTGCATGTCCGCTGCCGTGACCGGCGCATATCTGGGCGCGAATCCGCAAACTCCCCTGCGGGCCTGCGTCTGCGCCATGGCCGCCATGGGCGTCTGCGGCGAGCTGGCCTATGAAAAACTGCGGGCCGTGGACGGGGGCACCGGCTCTTACCGGATCTTCCTGCTGGACGCCATGAGCACACTGGATGCGGAAACCCTGACCGCGCGGGCCCGAGTAGAACGCCTGGAACTGTAAAAGGCTCTTCCCAGGCATCTCCAAAAGCGGCTGCAGGAGCACAACCGATCATTCCCCCTTCACACGGTTCTGAAGATAGTGCCGCTCGACAGTCTCAAGCCAGCCGTCGCCATAGCGCAGCAAAGCCGCGGGCACTTCCGCGTCGCGCGGGTCGCTGCGACTCATAAAAGAATAGGCAAGGCTGTGAAACGCTGTTTTATACAGACGTTTTTCCGTCTGCAGAACGGCTTCCACAGATGCCTGATCCGTGGGAAAAACACGCGGGACAACCTCACCATCCACGATCAGTCGCAGCACCGCGGTCTGCCCCATATCCGGTTTGATATTTCCTTGCTGAAAATCCTCTTCCAGCCTGCGCACCATTTCAGGATAATACCTGTACCTGTATATCAGCAATGCCGCTATGCGGGAATCCAGGTCACCGCTTAACATGAGGGTCTCGATTTTGGCCTCGCAGGTTTTGCCCCGTTCATAATCACTGCGATAGCCTTCCTTGAGCACCAGGGCGTCCCCGTGCGCCTCAAGATAAGGCTTGACCAGCGGGGCCCGCGCCTCCACAGTCAGCGTCTCCGCAGGACCGTTGTTGCAGATGATCCGGGCCAGATGCGGCAGGGCTCTGTCCCGCGTGCGCGGTTCGTGCACCAGGAGCAGTAGAAAATCCGCCATGCCCGTGCCCAGATTCAAAGCAAGATCCCATTCCGCGCTCCCCACATCCAGAAAGAGTTGGGGTTGTTCGGGAAGGGCATCCAGAAAAGCGTCCACATCCCCGGGAGCGCGGGTCATGGCCGCCAGGGCGTAGAGCGTGACAATCCGCTCCACCGGGCCCGCATTAGCCAGGTTATGGCGCAGAATGCGCACATGCTCCGGCCGCTCGGGCAGCCCCACGGAGAGAAAACAGGCTTCCAGGCGCGTATTACGTTCGGGGTCCTGAAACAGTTCGCTGAAGGCCCGCGCCAGAGGCTCGCCGGGGCGGGCCGGTTGCGCCGCCCACGCGCCGCCCGTTTTCCCTTGCCTGCGACAACACGGCTCAGGACTTGCTCTTGGCGGCCTTGCCCGCTATCTGGTAGCGTTTCAGGGACGAAAGCTCGACCTTGCGCAGGCGGAGGGACAGGGGCGTCACTTCCACCAGTTCGTCCTCACGCACGAAGTGCAGGGCATGCTCCAGAGTCATTTTCTTCACCGGGGTGAGAATGACGTTTTCATCCTTGCCCGCTGCGCGCAAGTTGGTGAGCTTCTTTTCCTTGGTGGCGTTGACGTCGATGTCGTTGTCACGGTTGTGCTCGCCCACGATCATGCCCTCGTAGACCGGGTCGCCGGGCTCCACAAAGAGCGTGCCGCGCGGTTCCAGATTGAACAGGGCGTAAGCCACGGCCGAACCGGGGCGGTCCGCCACGATGGAACCGGAAAAACGCGTGGGGAAGTCGCCGCGCCACTCCTCGTACCCTTCCAGATAGGAATTCATGATGCCCGTGCCCTTGGTGTCCGTGAGAAATTCGTCGCGGTATCCGATGAGCCCGCGTGAGGGCACGGAAAATTCCAGGCGCACCCGGCCCGTGCCGTTGTTGGTGCAATTGAGCATACGGCCCTTGCGCTGGGCCAGCTTGTCCGTGACCACGCCCATGAAGATTTCATCGCAGTCCACATAGAGATGCTCAATGGGCTCCAGGGTCTTGCCGTTGGCGTCCTTTTTCAGGATCACCTCCGGCCGCCCCACGGAAAGCTCGAAACCCTCGCGGCGCATGGTCTCAATGAGAATAGCCATCTGGAATTCGCCCCGGCCCTTGACCAGAAAGGCATCACGGTCCGACGTCTCTTCCACCCGGATGGCTACGTTGCGCAGGCTTTCCTTGACCAGACGGTCCTGGATGGCCCGGCTCTGCACAAGTTTGCCTTCGCGCCCGGCCAGGGGCGAGGTGTTGATGCCGAAGCGCATGGCCACGGTGGGCTCGTCCACGCGGATGCGCGGCAGGGCGCGCGGGCTCTCGCGGGTGCAGATGGTGTCGCCGATGGTCACGTCCTCAATGCCCGCCAGCACCACGATGTCGCCGGGCTGTGCCTCCTCCACCTCGGAGAGCTGAAGGCCGTCGTAGACCTGAAGGCGGGTGGCGCGCAGGGGCCGGGCTTCGCCGCCCTCGCCGATGCAGGCCAGGGATTCCTTGGCAAAAACCTTGCCGTGCATGATCCGGCCCACGGCCAGCCGCCCCAGATAGTCCGAGTAATCCAGGTCAGCCACCAGCATCTGGAAGGGCTGCTCCGGATCGTAGGCCGGGCCGGGAATTTTGGTCAGAATGGCTTCGAACAGCGGGGAAAGATCTTCCTGCGGGTCGTCGATATTGTTCATGGCCACGCCCGAACGGCCGATGGCGTAGAGCACGGGGAATTCCAGCTGTTCCTCGCTGGCCCCCAGGTCGATGAACAGATCGTAGATTTCATTGAGCACTTCCTGCGGCCGGGCGTCCTTGCGGTCGATCTTGTTGACGACGACCACCACGGGCAGACCGGCTTCCAGGGTTTTGCGCAGCACGAAGCGAGTCTGCGGCAAGGGGCCTTCGGAAGAGTCCACCAGCAGAATGGCTCCGCTGGCCATGGACAGGGAACGCTCCACCTCGCCGCCGAAATCCGCGTGGCCCGGCGTGTCGATGATGTTGATCTTCACGCCCTTCCAGCGCACGGCGCAGTTCTTGGCGGCAATGGTGATGCCGCGTTCGCGCTCCAGATCCATTTTGTCCATGACGCGGTCGTCCACGCGCTGGTCGGCGCGGAATACGCCGCTCTGCTTGAAAAGGGCGTCCACCAGGGTGGTCTTGCCGTGGTCAACGTGGGCGATAATGGCAACATTGCGGAGAGAATCATTCTGCTGCATGGGAAAAGCCTTGGATTAGAAAAGGATACGGCGGCGACGAACCGGAAGGCCGCCGTAAAAAACAGTGCAAACGCTCTGGAGAGAGGCCGCCGACGGCGGCGCAAACACTGCGGAGCGGGGCTTGTCATCAGCCTGAAGGAGAGGCTTTGTACGCATTTTTCAAAGTTTTGTCACCAAGGCCCTGAGCAGGCGGTCCAGTTTGGCCCCGGCGCGCCCGGCCACGGCGATGATTTCCTCCAGGGGCGCGGGCGCCATGCAGTCCGGCAAATTCTTGTTGGACAGGCAGGAAAAGCCCAACACGCGCATGCCCAGATGCCGCGCCGCGATCACTTCCAGCACGGTGCTCATGCCCACGGCGTCGGCCCCCCACTGGCGGTACATGCGGGTTTCCGCCGGAGTTTCCATTTCCGGCCCATGCACTCCGATGTAGACGCCCCGCTCCAGGCGGATGCCCAGATGCTCCGCCGTTTCTTGGGCCAGGGCCCGCAGTTCAGGGTCAAAAACCACGCTCATGTCCGGAAAGCGCTCGCCCCAGGACGCGCAATTGGGCCCCATGATCGGCGAAACGCCGGTATGGTTGATCTGGTCGGCCATGCACATCAGGTCCCCGGCCTCAAAGAGCGGGTTGAGCGCTCCGGCGGCATTGGTGATGATCAGGGTTTTCACGCCCAGCCCGGCCATGACCCGCACACCCATGCAGACCTCAGCCGGGCTTCTGCCCTCATACAGATGGCAGCGGCCCTGCTGGGCCAGTACCGGCCGCCCGCCCAGGCGGCCCAGGACAAAGGCCCCGTGGTGCGAATCCACGCCGGGCAGCGGAAAACCGGGCAGTTGCGCGAAGGGCGCCACGCAGGGACCGGCCCCGCCCGCGTCGCCAGCCAGGGCGGCTGCCAGGCCCGAAAGGCCGGTGCCCAGGATCAGACCCAGAGGGGCTTCCGCCCCGAAGGCGGAATCGGGCAGGGCGGCGCGCAACGCCTCGACGGCAAGCTGGACTTCTTGTGGATTTTGCATAAGATTATCTCTCGACTTCTGGTAGATTTTCGGGTGAAAGACATCGCCCGGCCACTATAGCCCGCGCGCATCCGGCCCACAAGGGCGGGCGCGCGGCGCGGGCATGCCATAATAGGGAAGAGCACTGTTCCCTGGGGAGAGAGGTTTGAACAAAGCTCAGGACAGCAGCAAAAAAAAGGCCGCCGCCGGCAGCGCCGCCAAAGGCGCTCCCACGGAAATTCCGTTGACCGAGCATAAAATTCTGGTGGCCAACCGGGGCGAGATCGCCATACGCATCATGCGGGCCTGCCGCAAGCTGGGCGTGGCCTTCACGGCCGTGTACACCGCCGAGGACGCGGCCTCGGGCCATGTCCGCCTGGCCCGCGAGGAAGGCGGGGAAAAGAGCCTGTTCCGCGTGTCCTCCTATCACGACGCCAACGAACTGATGGCCGTTGCCGACGAGGCGGGCTGCACCGCCGTGCATCCGGGCTACGGCTTTTTCGCCGAGGATTTCCGTTTCGCCCGCCGGGTCACCAAGCGCGACCGCAAACTGACCTTCATCGGCCCCTCCTGGAAAATCATCCGCGAGCTGGGCGACAAGATCAATACCAAGCGCCTGGCCCGCAGTCTGGGCGTGCCCACGGTGCCTGGTTCGGACCGCCCCATTTACGACGAGATGGAGGCCGAGCGCATCGCCAAGTCGGTCTTTGAATTCCAGGAACAGCAGGGCATCCAGCGCCCGCTGGTGCTGGTCAAGGCCTCGGCGGGCGGCGGCGGCATGGGCATTGAGGAAGTCTACGACCCGGACCAGTTCCGCTCGGTCTACCGGCGCATCCGCAATTACGCCCTGCGCCAGTTCAAGGACGAAGGCGTGCTCATTGAGCAGCGCATCACGGATTTCAACCACCTGGAAGTGCAGATCGTTTCGGACCGCTCGGGCACGAACCCCGTGCACTTCGGCACGCGCAACTGCTCCATCCAGTCAACGGGCCTGCAGAAACGCATTGAGGTCGCGCCGGGCTTCGCGCCGGACGAACTGGAGTATACCTTTAATGCGGGCCGCGTGCTTACGGACATTGTGGACTATTCCCTGACCATGGCCCGCAAGGTGGGCTATGACAACGTGGGCACCTGGGAATGGATCGTCACCCGCAAGGGCGACCCCTTCCTTATGGAGGTCAACACCCGCATCCAGGTGGAAAACGGCGTCTCGGCCCGCATTTCGCGTGTTCGCGGCAAAGAGGGCGTGGATCTCATCGCCGAGCAGATCCGCATCGGCCTGGGCCAGCCCCTGGGCTACACCCAGGCGGAAATCGCCTCCGAGGGCGTGGGCATCGAGTACCGTCTCATCGCCGAGGACCCGGACAACAATTTCACGCCCTGGGTGGGCCGCATCGAGCACTTCCAGTGGAAGGACCAGCCCTGGCTGGCCATGCTGACTCATGTGCCCCGCAACGAGCCCTACGAGATCCCCACGGAATTCGACCCCAACCTGGCCCTGGCGATCATCTGGGGCAAGGACTTGGAGGAGGCCAAGGCCCGCGGCCTGGAATTTCTGGACTCCCTGCGCCTGGAAGGCCAGAACGGCGCGGGCGACCCCCTTAAATCCAATGTGGGCTTTTTGAAGGCCAATACCGGACGCATTCTGCGTTTTTAACCACGGCCAAGGCGTCGGCATGCACAGTTCCTCCCCACCGCCCCGTTGCGCGGCCTGTCCCTTCAAACGCGAAGAGCGGCTCTGTTGCGTGCCGGGCGGCAAACATCCGCCGGACTGCCCTTCGGCGGCGCACACGGACTTGGTGGAGAAGAGCCGCCGGACCTACGCGCAGCCGGACATCCGGCATTTCGCCCGCCAGGCCGCCCGGGTGGAGCGGCACAGCTACGCGAAACTGCCCGACGGCGGGCGCATGCCCTGCCGCCCCCGGATCTTGGAAATCGTGGCCTTTGCCAGGGCCATGGGCTACCATCGTCTGGGCCTGCTCTTTTGTATCGGCCTGCGGCGCGAGGCCGCGGGAGCGGCGGAAATCTTCGAGGCCCAGGGCCTGGAAACAATTTCCGCCGTTTGCAAGGCGGGCGGGCTGTCCAAGAGCGAGCTGGGCCTCTCGGGCGAGGATCTGCTCAACCCGGAGCAGCCGGAAAGCATGTGCAATCCCGTGCTCCAGGCCGAGTTGATGAACAGGGCCCAGGTGGACTTCAACGTGCTGCTGGGACTCTGCGTGGGCCACGACACCCTGGCCCTGCGCCATCTGGAGGCCCCGGCCACCGTGCTGGCCGTCAAGGACCGCATGCTGGGACATAATCCGCTGGCCGCTGTCCAGTGCAGCGGCAGTTATTTCAACTACCTCAAGACACCGATGTAAGCGGCGCACCTAACTTATGGACAACAACATCGAAAAACGCATCCAGAGCCTGCGCGACCGACTGACCTACATGCAGGACATTTTCGCGGGCAAGCACAAGGACAACGCGGACCTGCTGGAAGAGCGGCTCACGGCTTTCGCCGAACGCGCCCGCTCCGGTTCGCTCAACGATCCCTATGCGGAACTGGCCACGGTCGAGGATCTGTTCTCCTATGTGGAGCGCCGTCTGGAAAGCAGCGTCACGCCCATGGACCGGGTGCGCATCGTGCGTCATCCGCAGCGTATCTGCCTGCGCGACATCCTGGAAAACGTCTACGACAACTTCACTGAAGTGGGCGGCCAGGACGAGCACAGCCTGGACCCCAGCATGCTCATCGCCCGCGCGGTGATCACCCGCCGCCGGGGCAAAAAGATTTACACCCAGTCGGTCATGGTCATCGGCCAGGAGAAAGGCCACGGCGCGGAATTCCGCAACGGCGGCTCGGTCAAGCCCTGGGGCAACGCCAAGGCCCTCCAGTACATGCGCGTGGCCGAAACCGAGGGCATTCCCATCCACGCCTATATTTTCACGCCCGGCTCCTTTCCCATTGAGGACTACCCCGGCGCGGCCCAGCAGATCGCCCGCAACATTTACGGCATGGCGGGCCTGCGCGTGCCCGTGGTGGCCGTGATTTCCGAGGGCGGCTCCGGCGGGGCCGAGGCCATCGGCCTGGCGGACAAGCGCCTGATGCTCTCGCACGGCTATTATTCGGTCATTTCGCCGGAAGGCGCCGCGGCCATCGAAGGACGGCTCAAGGCCGGACAGCGCGCCACGCCCGAGCTGATCGAGCACTGCGCCGAAAATCTGCACATCACGGCCCAGGACAATCTGCGCTTCGGCTATATCGACCGAGTGGTGCAGGAGCCGTCCCTGGGCGCGCGGCCCTGGCATTTCGACTTTTTCCGCTCCTTGCGCCAGGAGGTCATCCGGGCCACGGACGAAGTGGTCATCTCCACCCGCAAGATGCCTGTTTTCCGAGGGCTGGCCCTCTCGCGCCACCGCAATCCGGAAGTCAACCTGGACGAGCTGCACATCCGCTGGGGCCTGTCGGCCGCAGCCAAGGACCGTCTGCGCGAACGCCGCCAGCAGAAATTTTTGCGCCTCTCACGCCAGGCCGCGCGCGACCGCCGCCCCTTCCTGACCAAGACCGCCGCCGCCTTCTGGGACTGGTTCTCCAAGCCCTGGGTCAGCTTCAAGTACGATTTCTATCGCAAGCACCAACGCCAGATCCGGGGCTTCATGGAAGAGGTGGACAACGAGTGGGAAATGTTCAAGGGCCGCCTGCTCTCCCCCTGGCGCAAGCTCACCCGCAATCTGCCCAGCCGCGCGGACAACAAGGCCAGGGAACTCACGGCCCTTTCGGCCTGGACGGACGATTCGCGGCGGCACAAGTGGAATTATCTCTCGCCCCGCTACAAGGTCGACCGCACCCTGACCTGTCCCAACAGTGCTTCCTACGGTTGTCTGGATCTCTGGGGTCCGGACCTTTTCGCGGAATTCGCGGGCGTGTGCAGCCACTGCGGCTACCATTTTCCCATGGAGCCCGAATGGTACGTGAAAAACGTCTTCGATCCCGGCTCGGTCTTTGAGTTCAACAGCGAAATCGAGGCGGGCAATCCCCTGGACTTTCCCGGTTTTGCCGAGCGCATCAGCGACGCCCAGAAAAAGACCGGGGCCAAGAGCGGCTGCATGACCTTTGAAGCCCGCATCGACAACACCAAGATGGTGGTTGCCATGCTCATGGGCACCTTCCGGGGCGGCTCGGTGGGCGCGGCCGAAGGCTACAAATTCGTGGAGGCCGCGCAGCGCGCCGCCAAGAAGCGCTACCCCTTCCTGGCCTACGTGCACGGCACGGCGGGCATCCGCATCCAGGAGGGCACCCACGGCGTGATCCAGATGCCGCGCTGCACCGTGGCCGTGCGCCGCTACATCGAATCCGGCGGCCTGTACATGGTGCTGTACGATACCAATTCCTTCGCCGGGCCGGTGGCCAGCTTCCTGGGCTGCTCGCCCTACCAGTTCGCGGTGCGCTCCTCCAACATCGGCTTCGCCGGACCGGGCGTGATCAAGGAAACCACAGGCATGGACATTCCGCCCAAATACCACCGCTCCTACCGCGCGCTGTCGCGCGGCCACATTCAGGGCATCTGGGACCGGAGGCAGATCCGCGCAAACCTCAAGCAGGCTCTGCTTACCATCGGCGGCAGAAACTTGTATTATCGGTAAGGAAGTACTGAGTAATGGTCTTTTTGCCCTTTGCCTGCGTCAGGCTCACCCCGTGCGAAACTCGTGTATGTTTTGATACACTTCGTGACGCCCGACGTTCGCCTTTCTTGGCAAAGGACAAACATCCTCATTACTCAGCACTTCCTCAAAAACACGACCGTTCAAGCTCTGTTTCCTTATACCGCCACGCTGAGCGTAGCGAAGAAGGCGGGTGCCGGTTTGGACGGGTTTTGCAAAAAATAAGATATTTTTTCGCGGTCAAGGAAAGCTCGTTTTTTTGAGCGTAAACGTACTCAGGTACGTGCGCATCAAAAAAACGAGTATGACGCCGACTGCGGGAAAAAAGCTGTTTTTCGTAAAAGACGAACAAAAAATACGCAGAACGCGCCATAGACATAAGCCATAACGGACAGAAAATGATCGACATTTCCGCCTTGCTGGATGAAATCAAGGCCTCGCCCTACCGCGAGATCGTCATTACCGCGCCCCACACCGGGCGGGTGACCTTTGCCGGTCTCAAAACCGGCGACAAGGTCCTGGGGCCCCAGGGTCAGTGGAAGGAAAAACCCGGCACCCAGCTGGCCACACTGGAGCGCGAACGCAATCCCAAGCCCATCTGCACGCCGGAAAAAGGCGAAATCAGCGAGTTGCACAGCGAGCTGGAGGGCTGCTTCGTAGAGGCCGGAACGCCGCTGGCCGTGCTGCGCCACATGCTCACCCGCGAGGAAGTGCAGCGGGCCATTCTGCAGAAGGCCCTGCATCTGTTCCGCGCGCCCGAGCGGGCCAAATACTATTTCACGCCCGAAGTGGACAAGAAAATCCGCGCTTCGGACGCGCATTCCGTAGCGGTGCGGGACGGCATGGAACTTCTGATCATGTCGCGCATGAAACGCGAAGTACCCTTGCACTACACGGGCCCGGACGGCGTCATTTACGCCGTCTACTTCAAGTACAGCGAAAACATGGACACGGGCGCGCCGCTCATCGGCGTTTGCCCGCAGGACCAGCTTCCGGCCATTCAGGACGTGATCATGCGCGTTCAGACCGAATGGACGGAAAAAGAATAACGGCGGCAAATCCCGCGTCAGCCGACGCGGCCCATGATACGCCGCCCCAACACTAACACATACGGTACACTACTATGGGAAAAGCACTGCAAATACGGGTCAGCGCCGTGACCTGGAATGAAGATCTTCTGGAACAACTCTGGCCCCAACTGACTGAACTGGCCTTCAGCGTGCCCATCAAGCACGAAAAGCGCGGCGTGCTGGAAATGGTACGCGCCCTGGACGAGGGCCTGACCTTCATGAAATGGTCCAAGGCCCGCCAGGACGCCTTGGGACCGGGCATCCGCGAAGCCGCGCGCCTGAAGCAGGAGCTGGAGGCGGCGCTTGCCGACTGGCAGCCGCGCGAAGCCAACGTTCTGAGCGATCAACTGGAAGACGTGCTGGACAATCTGGAACGGGCCTTCGTGGCCTGAGCCCGGCACATCCGCTAACAGCATATTGCGCTTGAAGTTTCCGCGGGCGGGCTTTGCCCGACCGCGGAAATCTCGTGGGTCCAGAGCAGAGTAACTTTGAAATTTTACAAATTTCAAAGTTGGGATTCCGGTGAAAAACGTGGTTTTCGCCGGAATCCACGCCGCGCCCTGTGCGGCGTTAGAGCAATTTCAAAGTAAAACTGCTCTGGTTTCACTTCCGTCTTACGAGGCCGAACATTTTGATAATAACAGAGCAATTTCATTGTGAAAATGCTCTATCCGCTTTCATCCGGAGCAACAGCCATGTTGAATAAAGTCATGATCATCGGCCGCCTGGGCCGCGACCCCGAACTGCGCTACACCCAAAGCGGCTCGCCGGTAGCCAGTCTGAACGTGGCCACCGACGAATCCTATACCGACCGCGACGGCAACAAGGTGGAACGCACCGAATGGCACCGTGTGTCCGTGTTTCAGCGCCAGGCTGAAAACTGCGCCAATTACCTTGCCAAGGGCAGCCTTATCTATGTGGAAGGCAGTCTGCAGACCCGCAAATGGCAGGATCAGCAGGGCCAGGACCGTTACACCACGGAAATCAAGGCCCAGCGCGTGCAGTTTCTGGACCGCAAGGGCGACGCCCCGCGCGGCGGCCAGGGCGGCCCCGGCGGCTATGAGGATGACTACGCCGCCGGTGGCGGGTCCGCACCCCGGCAGGCTCCGCGCGGCCAGGGCGGGGGCCAGCGGGCCCAGGGCGGACAGGGGGGCGGCGGTCAGGCGCAGCAGCGTCAGGCTCCGCGCCAGCAGCCCCAAGACGAGGATCTGGGCCCGGCCTTCCCCTCGGAAGCCTCCAACATGGATGAAGTGCCCTTCTAGGCAACACTGATCGTCAGTGTTTTCCCGAGCAGCTCAAGGTTAGAAAGACCCTGCTCTTGCACCGGCAATCCGTGCTGACGCGGATTGCCGGTGTATCTTTGTCCCCGGCGCGGGCCTTACGGCCGCCGGGGACTTTTTTCCCCACAAGCGCCCGGAGAAGCCACAAAAAATTCTGAAAGGTAGTTGACTTTTTGTTAGATTATTCACAAGATGGATGCCGGAACAGCCCCTTGCCGTCCGACGCGCGTTCTTGTCCGGCGCGGCAAGGCGTCCATAACCAAAACATGGAGGATTTCGCGATGTCCAAACTGGTACCCCCGCATGGCGGCAAAGGCCTGGTGTGTTGCCTGTTGGAAGGCAAGGCTTTGGAAGATGAAAAGAAAAAGGCCGCCGGCCTGAAGCAGATCGAGATTTCTTCCCGCGCCAAGGGCGACCTGATCATGATGGGCATTGGCGGTTTTTCGCCCCTGACCGGCTTCATGAACAAAGCCGACTGGAAGAGCGTGTGCGAAAAAATGCTGCTCTCCGACGGCACCTTCTGGCCCGTGCCGGTGACGCTCGACATCTCCGCCGAAGACGCGAAAGGCCTCAAAGTCGGCCAGGAAGTGGCTCTCGTCCGCAAGGGCGAAATCATGGCGACCATGAAGGTGGAAGAAATCTACGAGATGACCGAAGCCGACAAAAAGTGGGAATGCGAGCTGGTCTTCAAGGGCGAAGGCCCGGACTCCGAAAAGTTCTGGGAAGTGGCCCCCAATGACCACCCCGGCGTCAAAATGGTGCTGGCCCAGAAGGAATATAACATCGCCGGCCCGGTGAAAGTCCTCTCGCAGGGCGAATTCCCCGAAAAGTTCCCCGGCGTGTACATGACCCCCGCCCAACTGCGCGAAAAGATGGACGAACGCGGCTGGCAGAAAGTTGCCGCCCTGCAGCTGCGCAACCCCATGCACCGTTCGCACGAATACCTCGCCAAGATCGGCGTGGAAATCTGCGACGGCGTGGTCATCCACTCCTTGGTGGGCTCCCTGAAGCCCGGCGACATTCCGGCCGAAGTGCGCGTGAAGTGCATTGACACCCTGGTGGACAAATACTTTGTCAAAGACTTCGTGATCCAGGCCGGTTATCCTCTGGACATGCGTTATGCCGGACCGCGTGAAGCCCTGCTGCACGCCACCTTCCGCCAGAACTACGGCATCAACAACCTGCTGGTCGGCCGCGACCACGCCGGTGTGGGCGACTTCTACGGCATGTTCGAGGCCCAAGAAATCTTCCGCAAGATGCCCGCGCCCGCCGATGAAGGCAAACGCCTGCTCTGCGAGCCCCTGAACATCGACTGGACCTTCTACTGCAAGAAGTGCGACGGCATGGCCTCCATGCGCACCTGCCCGCACAGCAAGGAAGACCGCGTGATTCTGTCGGGCACCAAACTGCGCAAGATGCTCTCCGAAGGCGCGGAAGTGCCGGATCACTTCGGCCGTGAGGAAGTGCTCGTGATTCTGCGCGAGTACTATTCCGGTCTCACCGAAAAGGTGGAAATCAAGATGCAGCGCGCCGCCGCCGGTTCCACCATGTAGCAGCGGGCCTCATCGCAAGTATACAAAAGGACGCCCTTCGGGGCGTCCTTTTTTTAGAGCATTTCAATCTTGAAATGCTCTACCGAGACTGCGAGAGCGCCTCGCGCTACGAAGCCGTAAGCGCAACTTATTTGCGCTGTTGCCTCTCCCGTGAGCGAGTCCTCGAGCTTTACGGGCGCGAACAGCATAGCGAAGCGGCGGAGTAAGCGTATCTTTAACGTTGGAATGCGTAGCATTTAACGTTAATCCGCTCCAGGCTCTGAAGCGACCGTTAAGGCGATACGCAACCACGGCCGGAAACGCGCTCTATTTCTTGCACTTCACAATGATATTGCGCATGGGCGTATTGCCCACTCCCACGGTATTGGTGCTGACGATCTCGTACGGGCCGTCGCACTTGTCCGCCGCCTGGTTGTAGCAGTCGGCCCAGTCGTTGTCCGTGCCGTTGCAGTTGATGGAATAGCCTTCGCTGCCGTCAGGCAGTTTGGCATTGCGCGCGCCGCCGCAGGCGCAGAGCAGAAAAGCGAAGGCCCCCAACAGAATAACGTTCTTCCACATGGCACTCTCTCCGGACAAAAGTTCAGGCGGCCGATCCCGCTTGATCTAAAGCAGATTAACTTTGAAATGTTACAAATTTCAAAGTTCGCATTCTGGCGAAAAACACGGTTATCGTTGCTGTCGATCCCCATATGGCTCCGTTGTCGCCAACATGGACAGCCCTTCGGGCTGACTTCGGTCGCTTCGCCGGAATCCACGCCGCGTTGCTCTCGATGCCTGTACGCCCTTTGGGCTATAGGCACGGCCCTACGGGCCGCCCGTCGGGTCGGTCTTCGCGGCACGCCGCATTGTGTGCGGCGTTAGGGCAATTTCACTTTGAGTTTGCCCTAGAGGCTGTCGTCACGAGATGGATTTTCGTGTTATATCAAGGAGAACGAGCCTTTTAGCACTGCTGTCTTTATCCGTAATGCGCGTTCCTCGCATAACGGCTAAAGCATGCAGGGAGTATACTCTTGCCTCAGCCGTTAAGACGAAGGAGCTTTAGCCGTAGGCGAACTTGTGAGCTGTATGGAAAAAACAGCAACTCTGGCTACGGATGAAGGCTGCAATGAGTTACACAAAAATTCTCTCATCGAAATCACAGCCGCTATCCGTATCGTTGCTGTCCTTATCTGTACGCCGCTTTGCGGCTGCAGCTAAAGCAACACAGCAGTGCTGTGAACGGCTGGCGCGACCGGAATAAAAGGCGATGCTCGACACGGAGATAACCGAAGAGACGCTCATGACGACAGACTCCAGACAGTGTGCCCCGCATGGCAGCAAAGGACAAGCGCTTTCCGAAGCGCTCAGCCCGTGATGCTGATCAGGGACGGCAGTAGGCCCGCCAGGCTTATGAGCAGGAGCAGGGCCAGCACCACGCGCCGGAAACGGACCTCGTCCACGCGCCGGAACCAGCGCGAGCCCAGCCAGATGCCCAGGCCCACGCAGGGCAGCATCACGGCGGCCAGCAGGAAAACCTGGCCGGTCATCAGGCCGTAGCCCCAATACACCACGGCGGCCAGCACGTCGGTAAACAGGAAAAAAGCGATGAGCGAAGCGCGGCTCACCGCCACGCTGGAAGGGCCGGACAGAAAAAAGAGAATGACCGGCGGCCCGCCGTTGGCCGACGCGCCGTTGATCAGCCCGGTGAGCGCGCCCACCCCGCAGGCTCCCCAGCGGCCCGGCCGCTGCCGCAGCTTGAAGCCGAAAAAAAGCATGCCCGTCAGGACCAACACGACCGTATTGATGACCGCGGTCATCGGCGCGGCGGGCGCCAAGGCCAAACAGTACGCGCCCGGCGGCGTGCCCAAGGCCACGCCCAGCGCCAGATGGCGCAGGGCTTTCCAATCCGCTTCCTTGTAGACAAAGGGCAAATGCCCAACACTGGCCGCGATCTCCCAGAGCACGATCACCGGCGCGATGTGCGCCGGGGGCAGCAGCAGGGTCAGCAGCACAATGCAGATCATGGAAAAGCCGAAACCTGTGGCGCCCCGGATCAGGCCGGCGCAGAACACGGCCAGGGCGGCGCAGCTCAATTCCAGGGGAGTAAGGGGCATGGCGGGCCTCCGCGAAAGGAGAAAAGCCGTTTCCCGCGCACAAGGCGCGGCACGCTCTTTCTCAATAAGCCGCGGGACCGGACCAAGGCAAGTCCCCGGAAGAGCCGTCCTTCGACCTTTGCCATCCGATGCCGCCGGTGCCGCCCGGTGACATCTGCTCCGCTGAATGCGAAGCAAGCGCATCCGCGGGTTGAGAGTTTGCACAGGGCGCACTCCCTAATGCGCCTGCTCCGCCGCCGAAAGCCCTCGCGCTTTACGAAAAGTAAAAAACAGCCTATAGATGTTGTACTTTTGTGGCCCCGATTCTCTCAGCGGCACGCCCCAGATCACTCCGGCGGAGCAATCCCGACAACATCGGCGCGACACGTCCGCGCCGCACAGCCATACCCACAGGTGTTTCATGAAGCAATCCCGCGAGATACTCACCGGCTCATTGTGCGTCACGCTGCTGGCAGCGGCCTTCTGCGTCTGGAGCGCCTTCGGCAATGACGTCAATTTCTGCGTGACAGCCGGTTGTTCCCTGTATCAGGACTTCACCGTGGGCGGCGTTTCGCTCTGGTGGCTGGGCACGGGGACCTTCGCCCTGCTGGCCTTGCTGGCCCTGCTGGGGGCCGCCGCTGCGGGACGTCTTCTGGCCGGGCTGGCCCTTTTGGGCGATATCTGCCTGCTGTTGCTCATGGCCCTGACCGCGCCCTGCGTGAGCTGCCTGGTGGTGGCCGTGTTCTTCGTCCTGAGCTATCTGGGCTTCCGACAGGCCGAGCCAGCGCAGGCGCGCGGGCGTGACAGCCATGGCCGCCGCTCCGTGCTGCTCTGGATCTGGGTGTTGCTGTTTACCGTCAACGTGGGGGCCGTGGCCCGCTCGCAGACCGAGGTCTGGCCCATCATGGGGGTCGGTGACGAAGCCACGGTACGCATGTTCTTCTCGCCCTCCTGCCCGAGCTGCCGCGAGGGCATCAACATCCTTTCCGGCCATGTGGACGTGGCTTTCTATCCCCTGGCTGAAAACGACAATGATGTGTACAAGGTGGCCCAGATGCGCCGCCTGCTGGACGCGGGCATGAATCTGGCCGAGGCCCTGGCCCAGTCCCAGAACGTGGCCGTGCCGCGCGGGCTCGCGTCCTTGAGCCCCGATCTGCTCTGGCTGCGTTTCAAAATGCTGCGCAACAAGGCCCATGT
This sequence comes from Desulfovibrio sp. 3_1_syn3, assembly GCF_000145315.2. Classification (NCBI taxonomy): domain Bacteria; kingdom Pseudomonadati; phylum Thermodesulfobacteriota; class Desulfovibrionia; order Desulfovibrionales; family Desulfovibrionaceae; genus Desulfovibrio; species Desulfovibrio sp. 3_1_syn3. The sequence goes on along the minus strand of NZ_ADDR02000001.1, from coordinate 1,277,977 downwards.
CTTTTCCGCCGGGGCGCAGACCGTGCCCTTCTTTGAATATCACGGCCTGCCCGCCATGCTGGTCAAGCAGCAAGAGCGCGGACAGCGCCAATCCCCCGGTTCCGTTTCCGACCAGACGGAAGGCCGACCTGGCGTTCCGGCGGCGCAGTCTCCCGTCCTGCCCCCGTCCGACCAAGCCTACCCGACAGGTCAGGCCGGTCAGGACGCCGGTCTGCCTCTGGACCCGCAGGTGGCGGGGCAGTGCGGAGGCCCGACCCCCTGCCCCTAGAGCATTTTGCGCTTGAAATTATCGCTTAACGGCGAAGTAAATTTGCCTTGCGATACTTTCGCGGTGCGGATTTTCATGAAAACTCCGCACAGGGCGTTGAGATATTTTCAATATCAAAACTTTCTAAGGCCTGATTGCACTTGAGCCTTCATGCCTTCGCACGGGGCATGCTTCATACTCTTTTTTTAGCCGTCCGTTTTCTTTCTTCTTAGGCTTGTGTCCATCTTGTATAAAAATTCACAATCCTAAATCTTCCGGCATGCCTCTTGACGGGCAAAGTTTTTCACGGCATGCAACGCGTCCGCTCCCGGCTTGTTTTGCCAAAAGCGACGTATGCTTGCCCGAGGCTCCGGGGCCGGGAACAGTGCGTGAAATGACCGAAAGGGCTTGACGCGCTTTGCCCTTCCCCCTTATATGAGGAATCTATATACTTGGCCGTTTGGCTGGAATTCATGAACGCACAAGAAATTTTTCGCAGCCGGAAAAACGATGTGGTCCGCCTCTGGACAGAGGCGGTGTACTCCACCTATCCCTTTGAGACCACCGGATTCCTGCGCACCAAGCAGGACGCTTTCGGCAATCCCGTGGCAAATATGACCAAGGAGGCGGCGGGAACGCTGTACGACGCCGTGGCTGGAGAAGAGGTGGAGGTGGCCACGGTCAAAAACGCGCTGGAACGCTTCGTGAAGCTGCGCGCCGTGCAGACCTTCACGCCGAGCCAAGGCCTGGGGGTTTTTTACCTGATGAAGCCCCTTCTGCGGGAGCGCATTTTGCCCGAGCTGGCCGAACAGGGGGAGCTTGACGCCTATCTCACGGCTGAATCCCGCCTGGACAGCCTGGCGTTGCTGGCCTTCGACATCTATACCGCGGCCCGCGAAACGCTGGCGGAGTCGCGCATCAAGGAAATCCGCAACCAGTACGCCCAACTGGCGCGCTGGGCGCAGACATTGGAGGAAGGCCCGTCCGGCGCGCGTTGACGCGGCGGCGGGAGGCGGCCTGATGCCGAAGCGCGGCGGCGGACAGTGTCCACGGCCGGCTTTTTACTGTGGAACGGCGGCCGGCGACGGCCCGCCGGGCACCCTGAAAAGCCACGCGCGCGGCACGGGAAAACCCGATCCGGGGCGGCGCACGCCGCCGGACAAGCCCCGGCAAAAACACGCGGACGGCAAGGCCCACAGGCGTGTGGGACGCAACGATCTTCCTGAAATCCCCGGCCGGAATCCGCCGGGCGGTTTCAGGATAACTTGTAGTCAAGCGAGGTAGGGAATGTTCTCATCATTACTGCTGGTGCTGCTCATAGGGGCCATCGCCTGGGCGGGAGCGAGCGCGGGACTCGCCCCTCTGTTCGGCGTGGCGCTGCCTTATGTGGCGGTAGTCGTCTTCATCGCCGGGATGGTCTGGCGCATGGTGTACTGGGCCAAATCGCCCGTGCCCTTCTGCATCCCCACCACCGGCGGGCAGGAGCAATCGCTTGATTTCATCAAGCAGAACAAGATCGACTGCCCCAGCACCACTTGGGGCGTTGTAAAGCGGATGTTCCTGGAAGTCTTTTTCTTCCGTTCCCTGTTCCGCAACTCCCTGGCGGATGTGCGCGAAAATGACCCGATCAGCAACGGGCCGCGCAGCGTCTACTATTCCTCCAAGTGGTTGTGGTGTTTCGCCCTGCTCTTCCACTACTGTTTCCTGTTGATCTTTATCCGGCACTTCCGCTTCTTCATCGAGCCTGTGCCGTCCTGTATCACCTTCCTGGAATCCATCGACGGGATCATGCAGGTCGGTTCGCCGCGTTTCTACTGGACCGGCGGCTTGGTGCTGGTGGCCCTGCTTTTCCTGCTGTGCCGCCGCATTTTCAACCACCGCCTGCGCTATCTCTCCCTGCTCAACGACTACTTCCCGCTCTGGCTGCTCATCGGCATCGTGGGCACGGGCCTCTGCCTGCGGTATTTTGATAAAACCGAAATCGCCGAGGTCAAGATCTTCGTCATGGGCCTCACGCACTTCGCGCCCGTGGCGGCCACAGGCATCAACGCCCTGTTCTTCGTGCACCTGACCCTGGTCAGCGTGCTGCTGATCTACTTCCCCTTCTCCAAACTCGTGCACATGCCCGGCGTGTTCTTCAGCCCCACGCGCAACCAGGCCAACAATTCCCGCCGGGTGCGCCACATCAACCCCTGGAATCCGCCCAAGCAGTACTTCACCTACCCCGAGTACGAGGATACCTACCGCGAAGCCATGGCCGAAGCCGGCCTGCCGCTGGATAAGCAACCCGAAAAGGCCGCCGAGTAAGGAGTCGTCATCATGGCAAAGTTACCTACGCCGCAAATGCTCGTCGCCAGCCGCCCGGCCTTTCCGGACAAAAGCTGGCTCGACACCAAGCCTGAATTCATGCCGGGCAGCTTCTGCTATCCGGCCAAAAAAGAGACCATGGAACTCCTGCACATGCCCAATCCTCACGAGTGGGACCCCGCCGCCGAGGACTGGAACCTGCCGGAGAATTGGGAAAAAATTCTCTGTGACGCCTTTGCCGACCGGCTGGAGAAGCACCGCTCGCTGAAGCTGTTCATGGACATCTGCGTGCGCTGCGGCGCCTGCGCGGACAAGTGCCACTTCTTCCTGGGCACCAACGACCCCAAAAACATGCCCGTGCTGCGCGCCGAGCTGTTGCGTTCCCTCTACCGGCGCGACTACACCATGCTCGGCAAGATTCTGGGCAAGAAGGTGGGCGCGCGCGGCTGGGACATGAGCGTGGTCAAGGAACTCTTCTACTACGCCTACCAGTGTACGGAATGCCGCCGCTGCTCGCTGTACTGCCCCTACGGCATCGACACGGCGGAAATCACCATGATCGTGCGCGAACTGCTGCATGAGGTGGGCCTGGGCATCCACTGGATCATGGACCCGGTCAAAAACTGCAGCTTCACCGGCAACCACCTGGGCATCCAGCCCCATTCCTTTGTGGAAATCGTGGAAATGCTGGCCGACGACTGCGAAACCGTCACCGGCATCCGCCCCAAGACGCCCTTTAACAAAAAGAACGCCGAAATCCTCTTCATCACCCCCTCGGGCGACGTGTTCGCGGATCCCGGCATCTATACCTTCATGGGCTATCTCCTGCTCTTCCACGAGCTGGACCTGGACTACACCCTGTCCACCTACGCCTCGGAGGGCGGCAACTTCGGTTCCTTCACCTCCTTCAACATGGCCAAGAAGCTCAACGCCAAGATGTACGCCGAGGCCGAGCGCCTGAACGTCAAATGGCTTCTGGGCGGCGAGTGCGGCCATATGTGGCGCGTGATCAACCAGTACATGGACACCTACAACGGCCCGGCCCCGGCCAACATGGAAATTCCGGTGTCGCCCATTACCGGCACGGAGTTCAGCAACGCCACCTCCACCAAGATGGTGCACATCGCGGAATTCACGGCCGACCTGATCTACCACAACAAGCTCAAGCTCGACCCGAGCCGCAACGACCATCTGGTGACCACCTTCCACGATTCCTGCAACCCGGCGCGCGGCATGGGCCTGCTGGACGAACCGCGCTACGTGCTCAAGCACGTCTGCAACAACTTCGTGGAAATGCCCGAAAACACCATTCGCGAGCAGACCTTCTGCTGCGGCGCGGGTTCGGGTCTGAACACCGAGGAAATCATGGAGCTGCGCATGCGTTCCGGCATGCCGCGCGGCAACGCCCTGCGTTATGTGCAGCAGAAAGACGGCGTCAACCACATGGCCTGCGTCTGCGCCATCGACCGCGCCACGCTGCCGCCGCTGGCCGACTACTGGGCGCCCGGCGTGAGCGTGAGCGGCCTGCACGAGCTGGTGGGCAACGCCCTGGTCATGAAGGGCGAGATCAAGCGCACCATGGACCTACGCCAGGAAGAGCTGCCCAACGTGGCGGAGGACGAGCCGGAGGAAAGCCCGGCGGATGCGCCTGAGGCGCAGGGGGAGGGCCGATAGATGTATAACGCCAAAGCTGTGATCACGGGCATCGTCATTTTTGTGGTGCTGTTCAGCTCTCCCTTCTGGGTGAGCTATCTGGGACAGGACTACAAGAAAACCGACGTGGTGCTGCCCAAGGATGAAAAGAACTGCATCGAGGACGTGGAATTCATGCGCGCCCAGCATATGCGCCTGCTCAACGAGTGGCGTGACGAGGCCCTGCGCAAGGAAAACCGCATCTATGTGTCCGCCAAAGACGGCAAGAAGTGGGTCATCAGCCTGCAGAACACCTGTCTGAAATGCCACAACAACTACAAGGAATTCTGCGAAAAGTGCCACGTGGCCAACAGCGTCTATCCCTATTGCTGGACTTGCCACATTATTCCCACGGAGGGCAAGTAATGAACACGAGCAGAAGAAGCTTTCTGAAAGTGGCGGGGCTTTCGGCCTTTGCCCTGAGCAGCGGGATGGCAAGCCTTGCCGGTACGGCGGGCGCGGCGCGGGCCCAGATCGCGCCCGGCCGTTATGAGAAAGGGGAGCATGCGCTGACCGCCAAGCGTTGGGCCATGGTCATCGACACCCGCCTCTTCCGCGGCCCCGAAGACTACGAGCCGCTGATCGAAGCCTGCCACAAGGTCCACAATGTGCCGCACATTCCCGGCAACCAGGACATCAAATGGTTCTGGCTGGACAAGTACGACCACGTCTTCCCGGACGACATGAACGCCCACATCAACGACAAGACGCGCCAGGCCAGCTATCCGCTGCTGTGCAACCACTGCACCAATCCGCCCTGCGTGCGCGTCTGCCCCACCCAGGCCACTTACAGAATGGAAGACGGCATCGTGGCCATGGACTACCACCGCTGCATCGGCTGCCGTTTCTGCATGGCCGGGTGTCCGTACGGGGCGCGTTCCTTCAACTTTGTGGACCCGCGCAAGTATCTTTCGGATCCCGTGCCTAACCCGACCTTCCCCACCCGCATGATCGGCGTGGTGGAAAAGTGCACCTTCTGCGCCGAGCGCCTGGCCGCGGGCCAGATACCCGCCTGCGTGGAAGCCGCGGGCGGCAAGATTCTCTTCGGCGATCTGGAAGATCCCAATTCAACGGTGCGTCAGGCCCTGGCCGCCAACTACAGTATTCGCCGCAAGCCCAATCTGGGCACGCAGCCCGGCGTCTACTACCTTATTTAGGGAGAACAGGCCATGCTTGAAAAATTGTTTTCCGGTCCCAAGAGCTATTATGTGTGGCTGCTCTTTCTGCTCTGCGTCATCGCGGGCTGCGGCCTTGTCTATCTGGACCAGCTCCAGAGCGGTCTCGGCATCACGGGCATGAACCGTGAGGTCTCCTGGGGGCTGTATATTTCGCAGTTCACCTATTTCGTCGGCGTGGCGGCCTCGGCCGTGATGCTGGTCTTGCCCGCCTATTTCCACCACTACAAGAAATTCAAGCGCATGATCATCTTCGGCGAGTTCATGGCCGTGGCGGCCGTGGTCATGTGCGCCCTGTTCATCGTGGTGGACCTCGGGCAGCCCCAGCGCATGCTCAACGTCATGCTCCACCCCACGCCCAATTCGGTCATGTTCTATGACATGATCGTGCTGATCGGCTATCTCTGCCTGAACATCGTCATCGGCTGGGTCACCCTGGAAGCCGAACGCCTGGACGTGGAACCGCCCAAATGGGTCAAACCCCTGATCTACCTTTCCATTCTCTGGGCTTTCTCCATCCATACAGTCACGGCCTTCCTGTACGCGGGCATTCCGGGCCGCCATTACTGGCTCACCGCCATCATGGCCGCGCGCTTCCTGTCCTCGGCCTTTTGCTCCGGCCCGGCCATCCTGCTGCTCCTGCTCTTCCTGGTGCGCAGGCTGACCGGCTTCGATCCCGGCAAGGACGCCGTCAAGACCCTGTCCACCATCATCGTCTACGCCATGTGCGTGAACGTCTTCTTCTATCTGCTGGAGCTCTTCACCGCCTTCTACAGCCAGATTCCGGGCCACATGGAGCCCATGCTCTTCCTCTTCTCCGGGCATGGCGGCCATCTGGCCTGGGTGAGCTACTGGATGTGGGCGGCCGTGATCATGGCCTTCGCCTCTCTGGCTATCCTGATTCCGCCGCAGTGGCGGACCGGCCCCCTGCTGCCCGTGGCGCTGATCATGCTGGTGGCCGCCAGCTGGATCGACAAGGGCCTGGGCCTGCTCATCGGCGGTTTCACGCCCAACATGTTTGAAGCCTTCACGCCTTACATGCCCACGGCCAAGGAGATTGCCGTGGCCCTCGGCGTATACGCCGTGGGCGCGCTGGTGCTCTCCCTGCTCTGGAAGATCGCCTTGGGCGTCAAGCGGGAAGCCCATCATTTCAGTGACTAACCTTCCTGTTTCACACTGAAGCGACGCCCCGCGCCATAACGGCGCGGGGCGTTTTTATTTCCGCCCTCGCTTTTCCGGCGCGCGGCGCGGCATTCCCGGCCCAACAGAGCGGGATGCTTGACTTTCAGACCGCCTCCTGTGCATAATTGAACTAGTGCGATATCATGCCCCACCTGTCGGGTCGGCGTGAAGATCGCACAGCAGGACCCATGGTTTTTGCTGTGCTTACGTCGTCTATGGCGGCGCGCAACCCTTTACGGACTTGCGGCATGTGTCGCTTGACGCGACACCAGCGCATTTTACCCTTGAGCCACGCGTATAACGACACAACGGAAGCCGCTCCCGCCGCGACCCGCCCGGATTTTCAGAAAGAATCCCTACCGGGACGGCTTCCCGTCCGTTGCACCGCCATTGCTCTTCCGCGCGTTTTGCGGCCTGCCCGGCCGCGAGGACGACGCTGTGCCCATCTTTCGCAAGGAGCCCACGATGCATCAAGCGCTCAAAGAAGCCATCACCATCTGCAAAACCCTGCTGCGCAACGGCTATGACGCGCATGTCATCAACGCGCCCCTGCAGGAGCAACTGTTGCGCGCCGTCCGGCAGCCCGCCGTGGACATCGCCTGCGAGCCGGATATGGACACCTTGGTCAAGCTCTTCCCCAAGGCCCGCATGGAGTCGGAAAAGCGTGCGCTGGCCGAACTGGAGGAAAACGGGGTGCTTTTCCGTTTCTATCCGTTGGAAGTGGCGGACGCCGGGCATCCTGAGCTTTCGCTGCTGCGCATCACGCCCAGCATGGCCGCCATGATGGACCCCAAGGAACGCGAGCAACTGCGCATGACCGGTTTCGGCAGCCCGGCCCCCACCGGTGACGCCTATGAGGGCTTTGCTGATTTCAAGGGCGGCACCATCCGGCTCACCGGCCTGCCGGACGAAACCCTGCGCCACAACTACCTGCTGGCCGTGCGGGCCCTGCGCTTCGCGGCCAACTTCGACATCCCCATTGATCCCAACACCTGGATGGCGATTGTACGCTCCTCGGTGCGCGTACTGGACTACGTGCCCGCCACGGACATTATGGACGAATGGCGCAAGGTGGCCGCCGAATCCATGTACCGCTTCGTGCGCCTGCTTTACGACGCCCACATCCTCCAAGGCCTGATCCCGGAAGTGGCGGCGCTCTCCTGCGTCTGCCAGGAGCGCGACAGGGACGGCGTGGAGGTGAATGTCTTCGACCACACCCTGGAGTGCATGAAACACTACCCGGAAGAAGGTTTCCACTACGACTGGCTGGGCACCATGGCCATGCTCTTTCACGATGTGGGCAAGCTCTTCACCGGCGAATATTTCGACGGCCAGTGGACCTTCTACCAGCACCACCGGGTGGGGGCCAAGGTCACGCGCAAGATCCTGCGCCGCCTGCACTTCGCCCAGGAGGACATCGACCTGCTCTGTCACCTGGTGAACCACCACATGCGCTTCCACTTCATGATGACCGACAGGGGCATCCGCCGCTTCAAGGCCCTGGACGAGTATCCGCGCCTTATCGCCATGGCACGTGCCGACCTTCAGGCCCGCGAAGGCAGCTATACGTCCTTCAACCACAATATGAAGTACCTGGACCGGGCCGAAACCCCGGAACAGATGCTGGAACCCCTGCTCAACGGCAATGAAATCATGAGCGAAACCCGTCTGGCCCCCGGCCCCATGGTGGGCGTGCTCCGCGACGCGCTGCTGCAGGCCCAGATCACGGGCGAAGTGACGGATCTGGAATCCGCCGTGGCCTTTGTGCGGGAGTATGCGCGGAAGTCCGTGGGGTAACGGCCTTTCCCTTGCCGGATAGCGCGATTCACTCATTTCAAGAGTGAATCGCGCTATCCGGCAGCCCATACCCCTATGCCGCCGGGCAGGACAAGCCAATGATAAATCTCCTCAATTATACTCTCCCCGAACTCACGGACTGGATGCAGACCGAGCTGGGCGAGCCCAAATTCCGGGCCGTGCAGGTCTGGCAGTGGATCTGGCAAAAGATGGCCCGCGATTTCGATGCCATGAGCAACGTCTCCAAAGCCTGCCGGGCCCGCTTGGCGGAAACGGCGCGCATCGACTGGCCTGAAGTGGCCCGCGTGCAGGAAAGCAGCGACGGCACCACCAAGTTTCTGCTCCGTCTCGAAGACGGCGCGCTGGTGGAGACGGTGCTGATTCCCTCGGATTCCCGCGAAGGCGTGCGGCGCTGGACCCAGTGCCTGTCCTCGCAGGTGGGCTGCGCCATGGGCTGTACTTTCTGTGCCACGGGCGACATGGGCTTTGAACGGAATATGACCATGGGAGAAATTCTGGGGCAGATTCTGGTGGCCCGCGAGCATCTGGGCGACAACCGGCCCGACTGGCCCGTGCTGCGCAATCTGGTGTTCATGGGCATGGGCGAGCCGCTGCTCAACCTGCGCGAAGTCATGCGCGCCCTGCAAAGCCTGAACAACGACAAGGGGCTCAATTTCTCGCCGCGCCGGATCACGGTTTCCACCTGCGGCATTGAGAAGGGCTTGGCCGAGCTGGGCGCCAGCGGCCTAGCCTATCTGGCCGTCTCCCTGCATGCGCCCACTCAGGAGCTGCGCGCCCGGATCATGCCCAAGGCCGCGCGCTGGCCTTTGGACCAGCTGCTGGCCGCGCTCAAGTCCTATCCGTTGAAGACTCGGGAACGGATCACCTTTGAGTATCTGCTGCTGGGCGGGATCAACGACGGACCGGGGCAGGCCGGGGAACTGGCCCGGCTGGTGGCCGACATCAAGGGCAAGCTCAATCTCATCGTCTACAATCCCGCCGAAGGCGCGCCCTACGCGGCTCCGGACGAGGCGCGCGTGCTGGCCTTTGAGCAATGCCTCTGGAAGCGCCACATCACGGCCATTGTCCGCAAGAGCAAGGGGCAGGACATCAAGGCCGCCTGCGGGCAGCTCAAGGCGGCGTCCACCAACGAGGCCTGACCGTCCCGCAACGAAAAGACGATAACAACTACCCGCAATGCGGTTCCTTCGCCTTTCGGCATCACGCGGACGGTCACGGGGCGGGAGACGCGCTCTGCCGCCCCGTGACCGTCCGCCGGAACAGCTTTAAGAATAAAAATGCTCTTCTCCGCGACCGCCGCCTGTCGTCGCGGGCAACCACGGAACTCGGCCTCTGCCCATACCACCCGCCACCACTATGGCCGGGCAAGCGAGGCAGTTTCGGGTAAAGTCATTTTGCTGTTATTCCCAACCTGATTGCATGCGGGCGCATGCCTTCAATGCAAAGAGTAAAAATTTCAGCCCGTTCCATTCCGAGCATGGCAGCGCCCTTGTTGATGGTTTCCCTGTTTACGGTCGCCGCGAAACTTCTATCCTTGAATTTTTTGGTCACACTGGAAGCCTGAAGATCGCTTATGCCCGTGGGACGCATTTTCGCGGTCGCGCCCACCAGGGCGGATGCGGCATCAACCACATACAGGGACTTTTCCATCTCCGTCAGAGGCTCCACATCGGAACATACCCCCCAGCCGTGGGCCAGAATCGCTCTGATGCTTTCTTCATCCACACCGGCCTCGCGCAGGGGCGCTTCCGTATGCCGCAGATGCTCTTCAGGATATTGCTGATAGTCATAATCGTGCAGAAAGCCGACCGCTTCCCAGTGCTCGGCCTCGGCCCCGAAGTGCCGGGCCATGGCGCCCATGGCCGCGCTGACGGCCAGGGCGTGTTGCAAAAGCTGCGGGTGTGTGGTTGTTTTTTGTAAAAGTTCCCGGGCCGTTTCCATGGTTAAGCGGTTCATACCTTCTCTCCTAATGTCTGATTGCAAAAATTCCGAGCATAGCTACGCTCTCTATTACAGCCGACTCGCGGCGGCTACGCTACCACATAACTCCGCGGGTTTTGTGTATCCGGCTTTTCAAATTAGATACCGGAGGCTTCGACAAGAAAGGCGTTGTTGTATGTCGCCAACTGTTTATTATAATTTATATTTTGTCAATTTTAATTTATAAATGGAATAAAAAAAATGGAAGTCAGTGTAATCATTGCTGAAAATTTGCAGCGAATCTGTACCGAGCGCGGCCTCAGCCTGCGGCAGTTGGCGAAGCTCTCCGACGTCAACCCCACCACGCTTTCGCAACTGGCCAAAGGAGACGGGAACCCCACCATCAATGTCCTGCTCAAGATCACGACGGCGTTAAAAATTCCCTATACCGGACTCATCGAAGAGCAGAAAAAAGAAGTGACCATTGTTCGCAAAAATGAACGCGTCCCCCTGATCGGTGAAAACCCCACCTACCAGATTTTCAACTACTTTCCCTATTCGGCGCAAAGGAACTTTGAATTTTTCTACGTAACTCTTGATCCCCACTCGAAAAGCGAATCCTCAGGGCACACGGCGAAAGCGCAGGAATATATTTTTATGATCAGCGGCACACTCTGCCTGACTGTGGACGGGAAAACACTTATTGCGGAAGCGCAGGACGCGCTGTGTTTTGAGTCTTCATCAACCCACAGCTATGAAAATAAAACCGACACGGCAATTCAATTTATTGTTGTCAATTATTATCCGGCATAGTTGATGGCAGCGCGGGGACAGGACGACGACATTGTGCTCGCGAAAAAAGCGCACCCGAAACAATTCCGGAGTGCGCCTGAACGCCGCGCGGCATGAGGCCGCTACCCGCCCCCTGCCCCTCTCAGAGCAATTCACTTTTGAAATAAATGAATTACCCTGGCGTCGCGTAAACGGACGCCAGCGCCCAAGAGCAAGGAAGCGACCGGGGCGGCGTAGAGTTTGAAATGTGCAAATGGGCAACATTTCAAGCGCAAAATGCTGTAATTATCCGTTTCAGCAGACACAGAAACGCTACGGCGCGTTTTAATCCGTCGCCGGGAGCCCGCGCGATTTACGCCTGCGCGCGGCCGGCAACAGCCTGACCCAGCGACCGCGCCCCAGAAGACGTAGGCAGCCATGGACAAAGAGAAGCAGGGGCAGGGCCAGGGCGCAGAACAAATGACCGAGTTTGATGACGGCGTAGGTCGCGCCGTATACGGAGAATCCCGGCAGATTGTGCAGGATCAGCAGCAGGCCGGTAACGGCCAGAACCAGCAGCAGGGCCACCCGCAGGCCGCCCCAGGGGGTCAGCGCGTAGTCCCGCCGTCCAACTACGCACCAGACCACCGCCGCGTACGTGCCCAGCAGAAGCAGGGCTGCCGCCGACCAGTAATGCGCCACTGTGGGCGAGGCACGCCAAGTGTTGATCAGCCCGTAGCGGAAAGCAAAGGGCAGATGGGCCAGACCGCTCACAATGGCGGCCAGCATGCAGGCCGCCCAGAGCAGCTTGAAAAAGGCCGAGAACAGACGAGGATCTTCTTTCACGGCCGCCGCCTTTTCTGCTTTTCCCGCCAGATGCGCAGCCAGGCCAAGGCCGCTCCGGCCAGCGGGGCCAGCAGCACCGTGCCCAGCAGGCGGTTTTCCTTGTCCATGCTGGCTCCGGCCGGACGCAGGCTGGGACGGCCGTAACCGATCTGATCCTCGCGCAACAGCTCCGCTTCCATGTCGCGAAAGGCCAGCGAGGAGACATAGAGAGTATTGGTGCCCCCGTTTTCATTGAGGCCGAAAATATCGCCCTTGCGCTCCTCCGCCATGACCCGGGCCGCGCGCACCATATCCTTGCGCGGCCCTATGCGCTGGGCCTGGCGCGGACAGGCCGCGATGCAGACGGGCGGTTTTCCCTCTGCCAGCAGATCCTGGCAGTAATCGCATTTGAACATCTGACCGTTGCCCGCATAACGCGGCGCAAAGCTGAGATACGGCCCCACGCCGGATTGCCGCCGAGGGATCATCCAGGGGCAGGCGCGGTCGCACTGTCCGTCGCCCATGCAACTGCCGTGGTCGATATATACCGCGCCGCTGGCGCGTTGCCGGGCCGCTCCCGTGGAGCAGAGATTGGCGCAGGGCGGATTGGTGCAATGCATGCAGCGACGGGGCAGAAAAACCTTGCGCGCCCCGGCCTCGGTCTGCACCGTGCAGGATTGGAGATAAAGCCAGTTGTACGGCGTAAGCCGGTCAGTGACGTCGCGCTTGCCGGACCAGTCCTGAATGCGTATCCAGCTTGGATAGGGCTGAGGCGGCTGCCGGACCGGCAGGGGCACGCCCTCCAGATTACGATCCCGGCAGGCCCGCACGCAGGCTCCGCAACCGTCGCAGGCGTCCACGTCAATGAGCGTGGTCAGAGGCTCACCGGTAAGATTCCCGGCTTTGGCCGCAACGGGAGCCAGCGCGGACGGCAACGTTCCGCCCAGCAGCAGGCCCGCTGCGCCCTGAAGAAAACGGCGGCGCTGAAAAAAACGATTTTTCCCCACAATCCCTCATTCCTTACGCCCGGCGGTGCCCTCGGCGGCAACCTCGAACATAAAAAGCAATTTATCCCTGAGCGGCTCACCGCGTCAACTGAACGGAGTCAGGCACAGGGGCATTCCGTTCTCCGCTCGTTGTTTTATTCTGCCCTGCGGGCACGGGAGCTTTACGCCTCCCGGCGTTTAGGCCGCCTCCGGCGCGGGCAGGGCTCGAAATTCCTCATCCGTATGACAAGCCCATGGAACAATTACCCTTGAAAGGTAATACCCTATAAATACAGAATAATTCTGCCTACAAGCGCGGAAAGGAATGGCCCTGTTCAGGCAACCGTCAGCGGCGCGGCCTCGTCCTTTTCAAAGGGCGGCGGCGGCCGCCAGAACCAGAACAGGGCCAGCAGCGGCACAAGACCGGCCAGTTCGGCCAGCTCTCGCGGCAAAGCCAGCCCCACGCCCCACCACAGCGCAACGCTGGCGGCAGCGGCACCCAGCATCAGGGCCCACTGGCCCAGAGTCATGGGCTTGGCCGCCCACTGGAAGAAACTGACGGTCAGGATAGCCACCCAAACCTTGGTAATGGTCAGGGAAAGGGCGGCGCCCTCCAGAGGCATGGCCGGGATCATCGTAAAGCAGCAGACAATATTGAGCACCAGACCGCTGAGGTAAAAACCCAGCAGGAGTTTGTGCCGGCGCATGCCGATCATGGCGTATGCCGCCAGATTATGCAGGAAAGCCGTTGCCAGGCACGGCGTGAGCAGGCGCTGGGCCGTCACCGCGCTGGCGTAGTTCGGACCGTAAATCAGGGGCAGGAAGCGGTCGCTCTCCACGCAGATCAGAAAAATCACCGGCAACGAAGCCGCCCAGAGCGTGCGCGCGGTCTGCCCGGCCAGACGCCGGAAAGCCTCGCGATCCTGCTGCCAGGACTTGGCCAGCAGCGGAAAGATCACTTTGCCCAGCAGTGCGCTGGAGACCAGCACGGAAAGGCCTTCCACGGTTTCCCAGGCTACGCCGTAGCCGCCCACATCCGCGTCGCCGCCGTATTGTTTGAGGAAGATCACGTTGATCTTGTTGTAAAACATGGCGCAGGCCGCCATGCAGGTAAAGATCAGCCCGCTCTTCATTTGCCGTGCCAGATCCAGCATGCCGCTCGTGCCCACCCCGGCCAGGGGGTTGCGGCCCAGGGCGCTCAGGGCCAGGGCGATGCAAAGCAGGGATTCCAGGGGCTTGTAAAGAGCTATGAGGATGGGCGGCGCGTGCAGCAACACGCAGGCAATGCCGTAGCCGATGCCGATGAGGGCCGACGGCACGCGGATGCGCATTTCCACATCCTGCCTTCCACGGGCCTGGCAGAGCGCGAAAAAGGAATCACTGAGCGCGTCCAGCCCCAGTCCGGCGGCGATGCAGAACACGATCAGACGTAATTCCGGCGTGTAGTGCTGCCAGCCGGTGATCAGCCAGGTGACGCCCAAAGCGGCCAGCAGCACGACCATTTTGAGCCAGCTCACCTCGCCCAGCAAGGCCCGGGGCCGCCCTTCGCGCCGGGCGAACGTGGAAAGCAGAAAATCGTTGAGCCCCACGTCGGCCACGGTTTTGACCAGATAGCCGTAGGTCAGGGCCAGAACGATCTGGCCCATGATGTCCGGACTGCGGCGCGCCAGCAGAATGGTGAAAATGGTCCAGGAAAGATCGCGCGTCCACTGCGCGCCCAGAATATAGCCGAGCCGTCGGGGAATGCTTTTCAGCTTCATGGAGGCGGCTTACCTGCCGCCGCTGAAGCGCACCACGGCCTTGAAGCCGGGCTTCAATTCAAGGTCAGGGTTGGGCACGGTCAGCTCCACCGTGTAATAGGAAGGGCTGCCCACGCTCATATCGTTGGAGACCCAGGAAATCTCATTGACCGTGCCCGTGAATTTCCGGTTGCCCAGGGACGGGATTTCCACTTCGGCGGTGTCGCCTTCCTTGATGCCGCTCACTTCGGCCTCATAGACCGGCACCTGGATCAGCACGGGATTGAGCTGCCCCACGCGAATGGGCATGGTACCGGCGGCCAGCACCGTGCCGGGATTGAGCGTGGAGTCCAGGGAAAGCACATAGCCCTTGATGGGCGAGGTCAGCACCAGAGTGACGGGCAGTTGTTCGCCCTCCTTGATGGGCACGCCGTAATAACCTTCCAGCTCCCTGAGGCGGGAAGCGAAGTTGCTTTCGGTCTTCTGGATGGTGGTGCGCAACAGCTCGATGCGGCGCTTGAGGGAGTCCACATCGTCCTCCAGCCGGGTCAGAGCCTGGCGGGAACCCAGGCCGGAGGCTACCAGCTGGCGGGCCTTGTTGCGCTGGGCCGTGGTCTCGGCCAGCTGCCGCTCAAAGTCCAGCACCTGGCCCTTGAGATTCTCAGTAGCCGCGCCGATGGTCACTTCGCGCTGCAAAATCCGTTCAGCTTCTTCCTGCAGATGGTAGCGCAGGAGCGGCGAGCCTTTTTCCACGGCGTCGCCGGACTTGACCAGCACTTCGTCCACTACCGCGTTAAAGGGGATGGGCACGGCGCGGGTTACGGTGGTGACCACCTTGCCGGTCAGGATGGTCGTGGACGCAGCGGATTCGGCGGCCAGGGCCGGGCCGGAGGCGACCGGCCAGAGGGCAGCCCAGAGCAGCGCGGCCAACGCGGCCAGTGCGGCACAGAAAATCCGGGACACACGGGTCGGGCGGCCCGGGCAATACGCGCGCTGAAGAAAACACGAAGGGGAAATAGGGGACGGCATCACATGAACTCCTTGGCGGGCAGGCCCAGGAAACGCTCTTGCAGCAGATTGGCGACGTACATCCATTCCAGATTGGCCAGCTTATATTCCAGCTCCGCCTCAATATAAGCGATGCGGGCGTTGGTCATGGCCTCCTGGCGCTCGGCCACCACGGGCAGCTGTTCCGTGCCTTCGTTGAAGGAAATGCGGGCTTCCTTGTACTGCAGCTCGGCTGTGCCGAAACGGGTCTTGGCCAACTTGAGCTGGGTTTCGGCCAGGGCCACGCGCTGCTCGGCCTGCAGCCAGGTATTGGAATAATCCGTGCGTTTGCGGGCCATTTCGTGGAAGGCCTGGGCCTTCTGCATGCGGGCGGTCTGCACGCCGCGATAGCGGCGGCCCCAGTCCAGCAGGGGGAAGTCAAAAGTCAGGTGCAGGAAGGTGTCTTCCTGGCCGCTGACCGGCTGGTACTGTCCGGCCGGGGGACTGTTGTTGATCTGAATGGACATGTCCGGGATATACTGGGCCCAGGCCACCATGATATTGTAGTCGCCCAGCTTGACCTGGGCGCGCAGCAGCAGATCGTCCTCGGTGGCGGGCCAGCGCTCTTCCCACTTCAGCCCGTGCCCGTCAAAACCGGCCAGAATCCCGTCGGCGCTTCCGGTATCCACGTTCAGGCGCTGCTGCGGTTCCACCCCGGCCAGGATCTTGAGCTGGGTGCGCTGCATGATCTCTTCCATCGTGGTCTTTTCGACGGTCAGCTCCAGTTCGCGCTGGTGCTGGGTCGCCAGGTTGAGCGACACGCCCTGGCGTCCTTCCACGGACTCCACCTGCTGCCAGTAGGAGATCAGCTCCTTGCCCACAGGCAGGAGTTCCTTCTGGGCGGCCACGATGTTGCGCTGGGCCTGAAGCTTCAGATAAGCCTGGGCGATTTTGTAAATGGCTTCCCCGATGGCCTTGCGGTGCGTGGAAATGGCCAGATTGACCATGATCTTCTGCACCTGATGCTCGAAATAGGTGGCCACGGGATTGGGAAACGCGGCGTAAAAGCCCACCCGCAACTTGGTCCGCCCGTAATCGCCGGGCGTATCCTTGCTGTCCATGTTCAGCCGGGTCAGGTTGTTGGAGACCTGCAGCGTCATGCGCGGCTCGGGCAGATACTTCCAGACCGCGTCGGTGAGGGCCACGCGTTTGATTTCCAGGTTCACGGCGCTGTTGACCAGCAGGGGAGACTGCTGGATGGTCAGGAAGACGCAGTCCTCAAAGCCGAAAGTTTTACCCGCGTCGTACAGGTTGGGCACGGCGGCTTCCAGCTTGGTCTTGTTTTCCACGGGTACGCCCGGCGCTTCCTCCAGCCAGTGCCTGGCCGGCAGTTCCGGCGACTTGAGTCCGGCCTTGTTGGAAGCACAGGCCGGAAAAAACAGGGTCAGGGCCATGAGCAGCGGCAGGAAAACGCGCGCTGACGGCGTGGGTAATGCGAAATGCGGCATCGGTGATTGACCCTTTGCGGGCTTGCGCCGGAAAACGGCGCCGCGCCATGTCAAGGTTGCGCAACGACGGCGGACGGCGGCTCCTGTTCAAGAGACGCCGTTTCCAGCCGGTCAAATTCCAGATGATGGAGGGTCAGCAATACGCGCTCCCGCGCATCGGAAATCTGAGCGTCAAAGCGCTGCAATCTGCCGTCAGCCCAGGAACGCCGCAATTGCAGACGCCAAGGCCCCTTTGCCCCGCGCTCGCCGCCGAAACGGATGAAACCAGCCGAATTGAGCCGCCAGCGGCACAATTCGGCGGCCATGCCGACACCATCCGCGCGCACCGGGCCGTCCCCTTGCCGGGCCAGGGCCAGCGACGCGGCCTGCACGATCCCCTCCACCATATACAGGCAATCAGTATAGCCCCAATTCCCTTCGGGAGCAATGGGCTCTTCCGGTGTGGGCAAAGCGGCCCGGTACATATTTTCGGGCAGAACCGCAAAGCCGGACAGCAAACGCCAGGGAGCGTCCAGCCCCAGCGCATCGTAAAATACGGCCAATTCCTCCCGCCCCTCGCCGTCCACCGGCTTTCCATCGACGCCGTCAGCACCGGCGGCGGGCCAGAGCGGGGGTACTTCGGCGGGAGCGGCGGCCAGCAGCACCATGCCTTCAGCCACCGGCGCGTACTGCTCCGTATGGCGGCCGTTGTCCGTCAGTTGGCGGACAACGAGGTCCGCGCGGCACATACGGGTCATGACCCGGTCATGCATCAACCAGGGCCGGGCCTCCACAGTGAGACGGCATTCGCGGGTAATGCCGGTCGGCAGCGGGGGCGGCTCATGAAAGCGCACGTCGGACAGGCCGGTGACCGCCAACCAGGGCAGGAACAGGCGGGAACCTTCCAGCAGGGCCTGAAGGGCGCGGCTGGCCGGCAGCCAGGGCGCGGACGCCTGTACGGCATTGGAGCCCCGCCCGCCGTGGGCGGAAAGCGCCGGATCCGCGAAACGGGAAAACTGGCAGGCCCCCTGGAACAGGGTGGACGTGGGCCGGAGCGGCGGCCGCGGATCGGGAAAAACCAGCGGGAAAAACTCCGGCCTTTCCAGCAGGGGCAGGGCGCGCGGCGCGCAGTCCGGGCGCAGGGCATTTTCCCGGCCCCAGATCACCCTTTCACAGTCCCCGCGCAACAGCTCGCGGGCCAGCATGTCACCCAGTTCATTGAGACCGGCCCGCCGGCCGTCATCCAGCAGCTCAACGGCGCGGCAGGCAAAGCCCCCCTCGCGGGCCAGGGCGCTCAGGCGGCCGGACAGGCGCGCGGACGAGGGCCCGGCGGCAAAGGCCCGCTCCACGGCGGCGGGCGTCAGGGGCACGCGATTGAAGCAGCAGGCGTAACGCAGCCCGTGCGCCAGCGCCGGGCGCAGGCAATCCTCCAGCAGGGCCGGAGCGGCGGCGTTGTCCTCGGGCGCGGGCACGAAAAATACGCCGTCCACCCGCCCTTCCTCGGCGGCAAGTCGGCGGAAGGCCGTGCGCAGGCTTTCGGCGTCCGGCCTTGCGGCACAGGTAACGTCCAGCGGCGTCAGACGCGCGCCCGCCTTGGCCAGGGGCGCGCAGACGTCCAGCAGGTCCAGGGGCGGCGCCAGCGTGCAGCCCAACGGCGCAAGGCCGCTCAACAACTGCGGCAGCAGGTCCCGGTCAAAAAAACAAAGCGCCACCACATCGCCGCGCCGCAACGGCAGTCCCTGGCCGCAGGGGTCCAGGGGCAGAGGGGAAGGACACGGCTTTACGGGCGATGAGGCATTACCGCCGTCCGCGTACGGCGGGCGGGGCGCAAAGCGGCAGAGGGGCGCAAGAGCGCGGTTCCGGGCATATTCAGGCGCGGGCTTATGTTCCGGACCGGGCGAGGACTCCCCGCTCTTCCGTTCCGCGCCGGTCTTTGCGCCGGTCAGGGCGCGGGCCAGATCCCCAATGGTCGCCACCTGCAAGAGGTCCTCAAAATTGACGCTCAGGCCCAGGCGCTGTTCGGCCTCCTGGAGGATCAGGGGAAAACGGCTCGAACGCAGGGCCAGATCGTAGCGCAGGTCCATTTCGGGCCGCAGTTCCTCCACAGGCCTGCCGCTGGCCTTCGCCAGCACTTCCAGCACAATGCCCATCTGGCCGGAAGTGACGCCGGACGCGGCGCGCGCCGGGGCGGCCGTGCCCGAAGCCGCCGGAACTTTGCCCGGCGCGGGACCTTCCCGCGCCGCTACGCTTCGCCCGCCCAGGGCCGCGACTCCGGCGCGGATGGCCGCGCGCGGCAGATGGCCCAAAGCATACAACCGGGCGCAGGCCTGGCGCAGGCCCTCGGTTTCCCTGCCCTTTCGCCCGGCGGAAAAACACAGGGCGCGCGGCTCGATATCCCCCACCAGACCGCAGAGAGTATCCTGCGGCCCCAGTTCCAGAAAATGGCGGATGCCGTCCCGCTCCCACATGGCGCGCACGCCTTCCACCCAGCGCACGGAATTTTCGTCCAGATCCGTGATGTAGCGGCAGATGTCCGGCTGCTCCCGGGGGTAAAAGCCGGTGGTGATGTCGCTGAGCATAGGCAGGCGCGGCGCGTGCATTTCAAGAGCGTTCAGCCGCCGCTGGGAAAGATCGCGCAGCACGCGCATGCTTGGATGATGAAACGCCAGGCTGACATTGAGCATGATGGCCGGGATGCGCCGCTTGCGCATATGCTTGCGGGCTTCCAGCAGGACCTCGCGCGGCCCGCTCAGAATGAACTGCCGGGGGGTATTGTAGTTGGAAACATAGAGCGCGGGCCAGGTTTTGCGTGCTTCCTCAATGACTTCAGCGTCGGCGTGCACGGCCATCATGCCGGTTTCGCGCGTGGCCTTTGCCTCCAGCTCGGCCATGTGCACGGCGCGGGTGTCCAGGATGTACCAGGCAACCTCCGGCTCATAAATGCCCGCGAAGCAGAGCGCGATAAGTTCGCCCAGGCTGTGGCCGCACATCAGGGCCGGAGCGAGCCCCAGCGAGACGAACTGGCTCCACTGGGCGTATTCCAGCAGAAAAAGGTAAGGGATCTGCCAGCGGGTAAGGCTGATCTTTTCCACATCCGTCTCGTCCATGAGCCCGAGCACATCCCAGTCGGCCACCGCCGCGATGCGCTCCATGGCCGCCCTGGCCGCCGGAAAATTGTCGTACAGTTCGCGCCCCATGCCCGGCCAAACCGCGCCCAGGCCGCAGCACATGACCGCCAGCGGCGGCGCCGGCATGGCCGGGGCGAGCCACAGGCCGCGCGTCTCCAGGGCGCTGACGGCCCCGGCGTCCGGGCTTGCGCCCAGGCTCAGAAGCTCCTGCCGCCAGAGCGGATTGATTCCGGCCAGCCGCCAGTCCAGACCGTTCTGGCGCAGATCCACATAGCGCACGCCGTCCAACACCAGCTCATCCGGCTCCCTGGTCTCCCGCGCGGCATTGCCGCCGAAGGCGCCGACGACTCCGGCCAGGGCCGGGGCGCGGTCCGGGGAACTCACGGATGGTCCGGATGCCGAGGCTGACGCCTCATCCTCGGGCGGCAACCGGCGCAGGAGCAACGGCTCACAGATCCAGCCGCCGCCGACACCCGCTTCGTTCCCTTGCGGGCGGCAGAACACAAGAGCCAGCCGGGCATGCGTGTTTTCCGCCAGAAAACGGTCCGCCTCTTCCAGCAGTTCCGGGCTGAAATCCGTTGTCAGCAGGCGCGGCGCGCCGATAAGAGCCGAACCCGCCGCATCCCCGGCGAGAGCCTCTTGCAGGGCGCGGGAAAAAACAACAGCGTCCGTGGAAAAAGACCGGGAAGGAGCAATGCCGACCCAGAGGGCGGTGGGCGCGCCGCGCGCCGCGCCCAGGCGCAGCAGGCTCAGGCAAGGCGCGGCCAGGACAAGCGCGGCATCCGTCTCCGGACCGCCGACAGGCAGAAGGACGCGCCGGAAGGTTTCCAGCGCGAGCGACGCGGAAGGCGCGGCAAGGGAGGCGGTTATGGCATCGTCGTTGTGCATGGCGGCCTTTGAAGCGCCGCCGCAAAAGCGCGCGGAACATCCGGCGTGGTCTTGCGGAGCGGGCGAAAAATGCTAGGGCATATCCAGGCTGTTGTCCAGCCTGTGCCGCATTCCGACACGGCCGGGGGCCCCGGTCCGCCCGCGTCATGAACGCCGGCCCTCTCCGAAACCCGCCGGGCGGGCCGATATTTACTGCCGCTTTCAGCGCATTACGGGCTTGCCTTGCGTTTCGGCTTCAGCTATACTGAATCGTTACAAAGATGTGCCGAATCAGCGGCACTCCATCACGCCGGTCCCATATCCGGCAAATTCCGGACAATTCGCGAGGATAAGGCATGAAGAACAACCATTCCTGTCAGGCAGGCTCCACAGCGGCGGAACAGCGCGCCGTTGCGCCAAAGAGCTGCGCTTCCGGCTTCAACCGCATGCGTTCCAAACTCTCTTTCGAGCGGCTTGTGGAAATGGCCAGCCAAATGGGGATGGATAATCCTCTCTTTGTTTGCCACGATCGGGCGGCCAAGGCCACCACGCTGATCAACGGCAAGGAATTCATCAATTTTTCCACCTATGATTATCTGGACATCAACGCCCATCCCGAAATCACCGAGGCCGTGACCAAAACGGCCGGCATTTTCGGCACCTCGGCCGGAGCCAGCCGCCTGGTGGGCGGCGAGCGCCCGCCCCACCATGATCTGGAGCGCGCCCTGGCCGATCTGTATGAGGTGGAGGACTGCATCGTCTACGTCAGCGGGCACGCGGCCAACGTCTCCACCCTGGGCTTCATGTTCGGACCGCGCGACGCCATCTTTCACGACGGCCTGGCCCACAATTCCCTGGTTCAGGGAGCGCGCCTTTCCGGCGCCACGCGCTACTCATACGCCCACAACGACTGCGACGCGCTGGAGGAGATGCTTAAAGCCCACCGCGGCGAGCACAAATACGCGGTCATCGTTACCGAGGGGCTGTTCAGCATGGACGGCAACATCCCGGACCTGCCCCGGATCATTGAGCTCAAAAAGAAATACGACTGCATGCTCCTGGTGGACGAAGCCCACTCTTTGGGCGTGCTGGGCAAGACCGGGCGCGGCGCGCGCGAATATTACGGCATAGACCCCACGGACGTGGACATGTGGATGAGCACCTTGTCCAAGGCCATGTGCGGGTGCGGCGGTTTCATCGCGGGCCGCAGCGACCTGATAAAATTTCTCAAATACGGTTCGCCGGGTTTCGTATTCAGCGTGGGCATGCCCCCGGTCATTGCCGCGGCCTGCCGCAAGGCGCTGGAAATCATGCTGCGTGAGCCCGAGCGGGTGCATAAGCTCCAGCACATCAGCCGGTATTTTCTCGAATACGCCCAGAGCAAGGGCCTGGACACCGGCGCGGCCCAAGGCTATGCCGTCGTGCCCGTCATTGTCGGGGACTCCATGGTTTCCGGCTTCCTGTCCCAGCAGCTCTTCAAGCGGGGCATCTACGTCATGCCCGTCTCCTTCCCGGCGGTCAAAGAAGGCACGGCCCGGTTGCGCTTCTTTATTTCCGCGGCCCACACCGAGGAACATGTCCGCAAAACCCTGGATGCCGTGGTGGAAGAATTGCCCAACGCCCAGGCCATTGTGGAAAAATACCGGCGTGAGCATCAGGACGAAGCACAGGACGATTAGCATTCTTGCCCCGTCCGTGCCGTCCGATTCGGCGTTGACAGCAGCCTCGGCCGGACCGGCGCAAAACCGGTCCGGCCTTTTTTGCACTTCTTGCGGAGAATGCCATGTCCCGCTCCGAGGCGGCCCCCACAGCCGCGTCCCCAGACCCATCTTCCTCAGACGCCACACCTTCGGCCCGGCGAGGCGACGCCGTCACGCCCTTCTCTCTGGCCTATGTGCTGCTCTGGTTTCCTCTCTCCTCGGAAACCTTTATTTTCAGGGAAATCGTCCAGCTCATGGCCCTGGGCCTGCCCATCCACGTCTACACCATGTACGGCAAGGCCCTGAAAGGCTGCTCCCAGGAAATGCGGGACTTCCCAGGTCCGGTGCGCCGCATGGGGGCGACGGCCTTTTTCCGGATCTGGGCGGCGTTTTTCCGCGCCCTGCGGCGGGAACCGGGCAAGGTCTGGCGACTGCTGCGCGAAGGCTGCTTCCGCCGCATGCGCAATCTGGAGTCCCTGGGCGAAAATCTCTGGTGCTTTATGGCCGGTTTTCTGCTGGCCGAACAGTGCCGGGCCGACGGCATCAGCCTGATCCATTCCTCCTGGGCCAACGGCCCGGCCACCGCGGCCTGGGTGGCCTCGCGCCTGACGGGCATTCCTTTTGCCTTCACCGGCAGAGCCGGAGACATCTATCCCCAGGACGGCCTGTTGCGTGAGAAAGCGCGCGACGCATTGTTCATCCGTACCAACAATCAGGCCAATGTAGGCTGGCTGCAAAGTTTCTGCCCGCCGCGGCAGCAGGACAAGGTGCGCCTGGTCTACAACAGCCTGACCTTTACCGAGCGGACGGAATGCGCCCTGCCCATGCGGCCGCCCTACCGCCTGCTGGCCGTGGGCCGCTTCGCGCGCACCAAGGGTTTTCCCGAACTGCTGACAGCTATGGCCCGACTGCGGCGCGAGCAGGTGCCCGTGCGGCTCACCCTGGTGGGCGACGGCGGCTGGCGGCGCAAGCTCATGGCCCTGCGGCGACGACTGCGCCTGACCGACTGCGTGGACATGCCGGGTTTCCTGCCCCATGACCGGCTGCGCGAATTCATGCAAAACCACGACATGCTGGTGGTGCCCAGCGTGGTGCACAGCAACGGCGACCGTGACGGCATTCCCAACGTGATCATGGAAGCTCTTTCCCACCGCATGCCCGTGGTGGCCACGGACGTCTGCGGCATCTCCGAAGTGATCCGCGACGGGGAAACCGGCCTGCTGGTGCCCCAGCGCGACCCGCGCGCCCTGGCCCTGGCCGTGCGGCGCATGCTGGAAGACCGGGAGCGGGCCCTGGGCATGGCTGAAGCGGGCCGCGCGCTGGTGGAACAGATGTTCGACAGGGATACGAACATCACGGCCCTGCGCGGCCTTTATCTTTCGGCCGATCGCTCCCGGCGGACGGAACAGGGCTGAGCCATGCGCCGACGCGAGACGTTGTACCTGGTGGTCAGCCTGGATGTGGAAGAGGAGGGGCTGTTCGGCGGCCGCTATGCCCGCCGTGCGCCGCGCGTGACCAATACCGCGCAGCTCTCCCGCCTGGCGCCCCTGCTGGAACGGGGCGTGCGGCCCACGCTTTTCTGCGCGCACAGCGTGCTGACCGACCCGGCCTCACGCGCGATCCTGGCCCGGCTGCGGGACATGTCCGGCGCGGAAATCGGGGCGCATCTGCACCACTGGAACACGCCGCCCTTGGACCTGGACAGCCATGCGGGCGGGCAGTCGGATATGGCGGACGTGACAAACAGCGTGCCTGCGGCATCGGTTCCCGCTGCCCTGATGGCGGCCAAGCTGGGCACTCTGTTCCGGGTGGGCGAGGATTTTCAGGGCGCGCCCCTGACCTCTTTCCGCATGGGGCGCTGGGATCTGCACCGCGCGCATTGGCCTTTGCTGGCGCGGGCGGGCGTTTTGTGCGACGCTTCGGTGCGCCCTCTGCACTGCGCCAAAACAGGCGCGGATGGCGTCGCGGCCGGGCCGGACCACTTCAATGCCCCCAGCGATCCCTACTGGGTGCCGGTGGAGGGCAAACACATTTTTGAAGTGCCCCTGACGGTCACACCGCTGCTTCGCCCCCTGCCCAAAATGCTGAGAGCCCTCCCCGACGGGCCGGATTCATGGGGCCGGGCCGTGCGGGCAAGCCTGCGGCACTGGGGGGCTCTGGCCCTGCTGCCCGTTGAGCACCCGTTCTGGGCCATACGGGCCGTGACCAGTCTGTTCGCAGCCCGGGGGGGACGCGTGCTGTCGCTGACCTGGCATTCCTCGGAAATGCTGCCCGGCGGCGCGCCGCATCTGCCCGACGCAGCCTCGGTGGAACGGCTGATGACCAAAATCGAAGCCTATCTGGACTGGCTGCACGCGCATTGGGAGGTGCGCTGCCTGACCATGGACGGCCTGCGCCGGGAGCTGGGGAGCTCGGCGGCCTGCCCGCGTTCGGACGTCGCGTGCGACTGGACAACAGGGGCGGAACAGGAGAAAGAATCCGGACAAGGGGGAACAACTTGGGGAAGCGACCGAGGAGAACCCGCATGACGACAGAACAGATCAATCCATCCCCTCCCGGGGAAGGAAAACCCCTACCCGCCGGCCTACCCCATGTGGCTTATGTGCTCTTGTGGTATCCGCTTTTTACCCAGCCCTTCATTTTCCGCGAAGTGGAAGGACTCAAGGAACATCTGCCTCTGACCGTCTACAGCCTGTATGCGCGCAATCTGCGCCACTGCTCCACGGAAATGCGGGCGGCGGCGGACAGTGTGCGCACCTTCGGGATCAAAGCCGCGCCTCTTTTCGCCCTGGAACTGCTGCGTCAGTTGCTGACCCATCCCCTGCGCCTGTGCCGCCTCTTCCGGCGCAGCATGTTCCGGCGTTGGCGCAGCCTTGAAACCTTTGGCGAAAATCTCTGGGCTTTCGGCGCGGGCCTGTATCTGGGCCGTCGGTTCCGTGAGGACGGCATTGACATGATCCATGCGCCGTGGCCGCGCGGCGCGGCCACGGCGGCTTGGGTGGCCGCCGACATCGCGGGCGTGCCCTTTTCCACATCAGCGCGCGGCGACAATCTGGAACCAGCGGACCCGGACCTGGCGGACAAGTTGAGCGCGGCCCTTTTTGTGCGCGCCAACAACGCGGCGGACCAAGCCCGCATCGAAGCCTTTGACCGCAGCCAGGCCAGAGGCAAGGTAGCCCTGGTCTACAACAGCCTGACTCTGCCGCCGCCCGCCGTGGACTCCACGGCCTCCCGTTCCGGGGGCTGCACGCGGAAAACGCCGCGCCTGGAACAGGGCCCCGTGCGCCTGCTTGCTTTGGGTCGTTTCGACGTGACCAAGGGCTTTGACGTGCTGCTGACTGCCTGCGGCATCCTCCGGGAACGCGGCCTGAATTTCAGCCTGACCCTGGCCGGAGGCGGCGGCAAAGTCATGGGACTCGGGCAGTTGGGCGCGCAGCTGGTCAAAATGCGCAAGGATCTGGGCCTGGAAAAACAGGTCGACATGCCGGGCCTGATTTCCCACAACGAACTGCCGCGCATTCTAGACGAGCATGACATCTTCGTGGCCCCCTGCGTGGTGCATGCCTCGGGCCGACGCGACGGCATTCCCAATACGGTTATTGAAGCACTGGCCTACGCCCTGCCGGTAATCAGCACCACGGTCAACGCGCTGCCGGAGGTGGTGCGCGACCACGAGACCGGCCTGGCCATACCGCCCGGCGACCCGCAGGCCCTGGCCGAAGCAGTGCTCCGGCTGGTCGGGCATCCGGAGGAAGCCCGGCGCATGGGGCGCAACGGCGCGCTGCTGGCCCGGGACATGTTCGATCCCCATACCAACAACCTGCGGCTGGCCAAGCTGTTCATCAGCTGGTACGCCCACTGGAAAAAAACATGTGCGGCATAGCTGGCATCTGTCATCTGGACGGGGAAACGCTCTCCCCGGAAGCCGGAATCCGTGTCAAGGCCATGACCGACTGCCTAACCCACAGGGGGCCGGACGGCGAAGGCCTCTGGCAGGCCGGCCCGGTCTGCCTGGGGCATCGGCGGCTTTCCATCATTGACCTGACGGGCGGTACCCAGCCCATGCACAGCGCCGACGGCCGCCTGAGCGTGACGTTCAACGGCGAGATCTACAACTTCGCCGAACTCAGGGACGAGCTGGCGGCGGGCGGCGCGCGTTTCCAAACCAATTCGGACACGGAAGTCATTCTGGAAGGCTACCGCCGCTGGGGCGCGGACTGCCTGACGCGCTTCGACGGCATGTTCGCCTTCGCCCTCTGGGACGCGGAGCGCCGACGCCTGTTCTGCGCGCGCGACCGCTTCGGCAAGAAGCCTTTTTTCTATACCGTCCAGCACGGCTGCCTGTACTTCGCCTCGGAGCTCACGGCCCTGGCCCGCGTGCCGGAGCTGACCCTCACGCTGGACCCGCAGGCCGTCATGCGTTACCTGGCCTACGAATACGTGCCCACGCCCCAGACCGTTTACGGCGAAGTCCGCAGCCTGCCGCCCGCCCACCTGCTGCTCTCGGGACAAAGCGACGTCCGCCTGGAACGCTATTGGGACATGCCCGTGCCGGACGAAGCCGACCCCAGGGATGAAGGCGAACTCTGCCGGGAGCTGAACCATCTGCTCTCCCGCGCCGTGCGCCGCCGCATGGTCAGCGACGTGCCGCTGGGCGTCTTTCTCTCGGGTGGCATTGACTCCTCCATTGTGGCCGGGCTCATGGCCCGGCAGTCCGCCACGCCCATCAAGACTTTTTCCATCGGCTTCACCGAAGCCAGCTACGACGAATCGCGCTATGCCCGCATCGCGGCGCGAGCCTTCGGCACGGACCATCACGAGCGAATACTCTCGGCCGAGGAATGCGCGGACGAGCTGCCCGGCATCGTCAGCCGCATGGATGTGCCCATGGCCGACGCCTCGGTAGCGCCCACCTGGCTGCTCTCGGGCGTCACCCGCGAGCATGTCACCGTGGCCTTGGGCGGAGACGGCGCCGACGAACTCTGGGCCGGGTATGAGCACTATATCGGCTTCAAGGTGGCGGAGTGGTACAACGCCCTGCCCGCCTTTGTCCGGCGCGTGATCATCGAACCCCTGGCCCGGCATCTGCCCGCCTCGGCCGGGTATATCAATCCGCGCCTGGCCGTGGCTACGTTTCTGCGCGGGGCGCACGCCCCGGCCTGGCAGCGGGTGCAGACCATGCTCACGGCCTTCACCCCGGAGATGCAGCGCGAAATCCTGGACACACCCTGGCTGGAAGCGCACGGCGACTTTCTGCGGTCCGACCGGCTTTTCGCTCCCACGCGCGAGCAATACGAGCACTGGCTGCCGGAAAGCGCGGCGGCTCCCCTGGCACGCGCCTTTCACGTCTATGTCCGCCAGTTCATGCTGGACGACATCCTGGTCAAGGTGGACCGCTGCTCCATGCTCCATTCCCTGGAAGTGCGCGCGCCCTTCCTTGACCGGGACGTGGCCGAATTCGCGGCCCGGCTGCCCGTGCGCCACAAGCTGCACGGCTTCAAGCGCAAGTATCTGCTCAAAAAGGCCTTTGCCGACCTGCTGCCGCCGGAGATTCTGCACCGCAACAAGCGCGGCTTCCAGATTCCGGTGGCGGCCTGGCTGCGCGGGCGGATGCGCCCGCTCATGGAAGATCTGCTCAGCGAAGCACGCCTGCGCGGGCAGGGCATTTTCAATCCCCGTGCCGTGCGCGCGCTCATGGACGAGCATATTTCAGGCCGGGCGGATCTGCGCAAGCCGTTGTGGACGCTGCTGGTCTTCCAACTCTGGTGGCAGGCCAGAAAAAACAATTGAGCCTTTTGCCCCTGACGGCGTTGGGCTTCGCAACGCCGTCGACAAAAAATCTCGCTTGGCCCGAACCTTGCCAGCGCACATGCCATGCTTATATTTTATAGTCGTTACGATAGAGAAGACGCGCCCCAGCGCATTTTGAAGATAAGGAGAATGTTATGACCAGCCAGATAAAAACAGTTCTTCTGCTGGCCTTGCTGTCCGGCATCATTATCGTGCTGGGCGGCCTGATGGGCGGCCGCACCGGCGTGATCATCGCCTTCGGCCTGGCCCTCGTGATGAATGTGGGCAGCTACTGGTACTCGGACAAAATCGTGCTTTCCATGTACCATGCCCGGGAACTGGCCCCTGAGGAAGCCCCCTATCTGCACCGGATTGTGGAAGAGCTGGCCCGCAATGCCGGCATTCCCAAGCCGCGCGTCTGCGTGGTGCCGGAAGAGGCCCCCAATGCCTTTGCCACGGGCCGTGATCCGCAGCATGCGGTGGTGGCCGTGACCGAGGGCATCATGCGCCTGCTTTCGCCCGAGGAGCTGCGCGGCGTGGTAGCCCATGAAGTGGGCCATATCGTCAACCGCGACATCCTCATCCAGACCGTTGCGGGCGTGCTGGGCTCGGCCATTGTGACCCTGGCCAACATCTTTCAGTTCACCGCCATTTTCGGCGGCAACCGTGACGGCGAAGGCGGCGGCAATCCCATCGGCGCGCTGGTGTTGGCCCTGCTCGCGCCCATCGCGGCCGGGCTGATCCAGATGGCCATTTCGCGTTCGCGCGAATACCTGGCCGACGACACGGGCGCGGAACTGTGCGGCCAGCCGCTGGCCCTGGCCGGAGCCCTGGCAAAGCTGGGCGCGGCCAGCGGAAGGATTCCCATGCAGGAGGGCAATCCCAGCACGGAGCAAATGTTCATTGTGGCGCCCATGTTCAGCATTGACGGCAGCATGGCCAACCTGTTCAGCACGCATCCGCCGCTGGAGGAGCGCATCCGGCGTTTGCAGGCCATGGCCGCCGCCCGGCGTTAGGAGCTGTTTCTAAATAAGGATTTTTGTGGAAAATCCGCACCGCCCACCATCCACTTCACAACAAAGGTCGAGGTTATGAAACTACGCCTCCCGCTGGGAATTATGCTGGTCCTGCTGCTCGCCGCCTGCGGCGCCAAAAATGCGTCGGAGGAGCCGCCCGCTCCCCAGCCCGCGCCCTGCCCCTTTGTCTATGTTTATGCGCCGGGCAATTACATTATCGACATTGCAGGCGGCGCGGATGTGGTGCTCGACCCCATGGCGCAGGACTTTTCCCTCTTCTGTGCGCCCGCGGACGCCCGCGCGGCGCTCAACGCTGAAATCGCGGCGGGCCGCCTGCCCGAGGGCGATTGGCGCATCTACCGGGTGGAAGGCCAGTTCGACGACCTTGCCCAGAAGTCCGGTCCCAACCAGTACACGCTCAAACGTATGGCTCCCATTGTGGATTGGGTGACCGAAGACATCTGAGGCCGGACGCCGTATGCGGAACGCCCGCTCCTTGCTGAAAGGAGCGGGCGTTCTACATTTTGAAACGCAAAGCGTTTCATTTGCGCTTGAAATTATCGCTTAACGGTGAAATAAATTCGCCTTGCGATACTTTCGCGGTGCGGATTTTCACGGAAAATCCGCACCGCGCGTTGAGATATTTTCAATATCAAAACGCTCTAAGAACGGTAATCGGAATTCAGCGTCACATATTCATGGCCCAGGTCCGAAGCCTGGAACGTATAGCTGCCGGGGCCGTCACCCAGATTGATGTCCACAGCAATATCCTTGGCCTTGAGCAATTCGGCCAGCTTTTCCTCCTGATCGTCGTTCACCGGACGGCCCAGGCGGAAGCGTTCCACGCCGCAGAGGTGCAGGCCCACCTTGGCGGGATCGAAGCTCGCGCCGCTGTAGCCCACAGCTGTGACGATGCGGCCCCAGTTGGCGTCGCCGCCGTAGATGGCCGTCTTGACCAGCTGCGAATGCCCCACGCTGCGGGCCACCAACTCGGCGTCCGCGTCATTGCGGGCGCCGCGCACGCTGATATGGATGACCTTGCTTGCGCCTTCGCCGTCCATGACCAGCATGTGCGAAACCGTGCCCAGAATGGCGGTAAGGGCCTCTTCCAGCAACGCCAGATCCGCTTCATCGCGGGCGGCCACGCCGGACGCGCCGTTGGCCAGGCCCAGGATGGTGTCGTTGGTGGAGGTGTCGCCGTCCACACTGACCCGGTTGAAGGTCTTGTCCACGGCCCGGCCGAACATGGCCTGCCAGGGCTCACGCTCCACGGCGGCATCCGTAAGGGCCACACAGAGCATGGTGGCCATATTGGGGCAGATCATGCCCGCGCCTTTGGCCATGACTGTCAGGCGCACCGTGCCGCCGGAAAGCGTCACCTCGCGCATGGCGAATTTGGGAAAGGCGTCCGTGGTCATGAAGGCGCGGGTGAAGCCCTCGGCGTCGCGGCTGCCCAGGCTTTGAGCCAGGGTGGGCACAGCCTTGCGCCAGAGGTCCATCTTGAGGTGGGCTCCCACCACACCGGTGGAAATGGGCAGAATCTCCTGCGCCTCAAGGCCCGTGGCCTCGGCCGCCATCTCCTGGGTGGCCCGGCAGTTGTCCAGGCCCTCCTCGCCGGTGCAGGCGTTGGCCTGGCCGGAATTGGCCAGCACCGCGCGGGCCGTGCCGAAGGTATCCAGGATTTCCCGGCAGACCAGGACCGGCGCGGCCTTGAACAGATTCTGAGTGAACATGCCGGCCAGCACGCAGGGCCGGTCGGAAATTATCAGGCCCAGGTCGTCGCGGCCCGCCTTTTTGAAATTGGCCGCCGCGGCTCCGGCCTTGAAGCCTTTGGGAAGATCGTCAATCATTGTCTATCCTCATGCAAATGAGATGGCGCTTTGCTTCGCCGTCCACAGAACGGCATTCGAAATTTTTTCGTCGCTGACAAAAAAGACAAGCGGCGCGCCGACGGAGCGTAGCATACTACGTGACCGAGGCGCGCCGCGCGGTCTGATGCGGTCAGCGGCGAAAAGGGCCGAATGCCGCTAACTCTTGGCTTTCTGGATCTCTTCGGCCAATGCCGCCGGCACACGTTCGTAATGGTCGAACTGCATGGTAAAGGTGGCGCGGCCCTGGGTACGCGAACGCAGGTCCGTGGCATACCCGAACATAGAGGCCAGGGGCACCTGGGCGCGCACGCTCTGCGCGCCTCCGGCGCGGGCTTCCATGCTCTGCACGCGGCCGCGGCGGCCGTTGAGGTCGCCCATGACATCGCCCAGGTATTCCTCGGGCGTAACCACTTCCACATCCATGATGGGCTCGAGCAGCACGGGACCGGCCTTGTGCATGGCGTCCTTAATGGCCATGGAACCGGCCACATAGAAGGCCTGCTCCGAGGAGTCCACTTCGTGGTAGGAACCGAACACCAGGTTGACCTTGAAGTCCACGCAGGGGAAGCCCGCCAGCACGCCGGACTTCATGGCGTCCTGAATGCCCTTGTCGATGGCCGGGATGTATTCCTTGGGAATCACGCCGCCGGTGATGGAGTTGACGAACTCGTAGCCCTTGCCCGGATTCGGCTCCACCTCAATGACGCAGTGGCCGTACTGGCCGCGGCCGCCGGACTGCTTGGCATGCTTCATGTCCGACTTGGCGGGCTTGGAGATGGTTTCGCGGTAGGCCACCTGAGGCTTCCCCACATTGGCGTTGACGCTGAACTCGCGGGTCAGGCGGTCCACGATGATTTCCAGATGGAGTTCGCCCATGCCCGCAATAAGGGTCTGGTTGGTCTCCTCGTCGCCCTTGACCCGGAAGGAGGGGTCTTCCTTGGCCAGCTTGTTCAGCGCGGCAGAAAGGGCATCGCGGTCGGCCTTGGTCTTGGGCTCGATGGCCACTTCAATGACCGGCTCGGGGATGTTCAGGGACTCCAGGATCACTTCGTGCTTTTCGTCGCAGAGCGTATCGCCGGTGGAGGCGTTCTTCAGGCCCACCAGAGCCACGATGTCGCCCGCTCCGGCCCATTTGATGTCCTCGCGCTTGTTGGCGTGCATTTTGAGGATGCGGCCGATGCGCTCCTTCTTGCCGGTGTTGGCGTTATACACGCTGGTTCCTGATTCCAGGAAGCCGGAATAGATGCGGAAGAAGGACAGATGGCCGATGAAGGGATCGGAAAAGAGCTTGAAGACCAGACCGGCCAGAGGCCGCTTGTCGTCGCAGGGGCATTCGATGATCTCGTCTTCCTTGCCGGGCACGTGACCGATCATGGGCGGGATGTCCACGGGCGAGGGCAGATAGTCCACCGTGGCGTCCAGCAGGGGCTGCACGCCCATGTTGCGGAAGGCCGAACCGCAGAGCACCGGCACGATGTTCCGGGCGATGGTGGCCTTGCGGATGCAGGAGATGATTTCCTCTTCCGTGAGGGTTTCCCCGCCCAGGTACTTCTCAAGCAGGGCTTCGTCTTCCTCAGCCACAGCTTCCAGCAACTCATGGTGCTTTTCGTCGTACAGGTCCCGCATGTCGGCGGGCACGTCCTCTTCCACGAATTCGGCGCCCTTGGTGGTCTTGTCGAAGCGGATGGCCTTGCCCCGCACCAGGTCCACCACGCCTTCAAACTTGTCTTCCGCGCCGATGGGCAGCTGCAAAGGCACGGCCTTGGCGCCCAGACGATCGTGGATCATGCCCACGCAACGGAAAAAGTTGGCGCCGATGCGGTCCATCTTGTTCACAAAACAGATGCGCGGCACGTGATAGCGGTCAGCCTGGCGCCAGACCGTTTCGGACTGCGGCTCCACGCCGGCCACGGCGTCAAACACGCAGACAGCGCCGTCCAGCACGCGCAGGGAGCGCTCCACCTCAATGGTGAAGTCCACGTGGCCGGGGGTGTCGATGATGTTGATGCGGCAGTCTTTCCAGAAGCAGGTGGTGGCGGCGGAGGTAATGGTGATGCCGCGCTCCTGCTCCTGCTCCATCCAATCCATGGTGGATTCGCCGTCGTGGGTTTCGCCGATTTTGTGGGAAACGCCGGTGTAAAAAAGGATACGCTCGGTGGTGGTGGTCTTGCCGGCGTCAATATGGGCCATGATGCCGATATTGCGCTGTTTGTCTACGGGAACAGTGCGGGACACGGTATTTCCTCCATACTGCGGAAGGTGTGGTACCAAACCGACGCCGCTTCCTTACGGACGCGGCGTCGGCGGCATGCGATTCAAATCGGAACGGCCTTACCAGCGGTAGTGGGAGAAGGCCTTGTTGGCGTCGGCCATGCGGTGGGTGTCTTCGCGCTTCTTCACCGCACCGCCGCGGCCGTTGTAGGCATCCAGCAGTTCGGCGGAAAGTTTGGCGGTCATCCCTTTTTCGCCGCGCGAGCGGGAATAGTTGATCAGCCAGCGGATGGACAGGGAGACCTGACGCTCGGGACGCACTTCCATGGGCACCTGGTAGGTGGCGCCGCCCACGCGGCGGGCCTTGACTTCCATATGCGGCTTGACGTTGTCCAGGGCCTTTTCAAAGGCGCGCATGGGGTCTTCGCCGGTCTTTTCAGCCAGGGTTTCCAGGGAGCTGTAAAAAATCTTTTCAGCCGCGCCTTTTTTACCGTCGTACATCAGCCGGTTCACGAATTTGGTGACCAGACGGCTGGAGTACAGCGGATCGGGCAGCACTTCCCTCTTGGGAACGGGACCTTTACGGGGCATGGGGTTTCTCCTTCATGCTTGTATTGCGGCGTCACCAACCCCGCGACGCGCCGGCGCCCAGAGCAAAGCGGGCGGCCGTGGCGCGGCGCATGGCGCACGCCGGGCGGATTGGCAAAGGGGTTTGAAATGCCGGGAACCTACTTGGGACGCTTGGCGCCGTACTTGGAACGGCTCTTGCGGCGGTCGGCCACGCCGGAGGTATCCAGGGTGCCGCGCACGATGTGGTAACGGACGCCGGGAAGGTCTTTCACACGGCCGCCGCGGATGATTACCACGGAGTGCTCCTGCAGGTTGTGGCCTTCGCCGGGGATGTAGGCCGTCACTTCGATGCCGTTGGTCAGGCGCACGCGGGCGACCTTACGTAGAGCCGAGTTAGGCTTTTTCGGGGTGGTGGTGTAAACGCGGGTGCATACGCCGCGACGCTGCGGGCAGGCCTGCAACGCCGGGGTCTTCTTGCGTTTCACCACGGCTTTCCGCTCAATGCGGATGAGCTGATTGATCGTGGGCATGCATTCCTCCATAAGGAACAGTTAAACGGGGAAAACTCCAAGGGGTTGGACATAGCCCAGGCAAGGCGGGGCTGTCAAGGGGTGAGGCGCTTTCGCGCAGGGCAGACGCATCTAAATTCTGAGAGCCTGAAGGAGAAAATCTTCACTCAGCGCAATCTTGAACCTCTTGCCCTTCAAGCTCGATTTCCCCGGCATGCGCCGAAGTAAATTGAGGCAGATACTTCGCAAAATTCCAAGATTTTTGCCCGCATTACGAACCCGTGCTCGACTTTGATCTTCATCAAAAACTACATCAAGACACCAGTGCAAGGCGTTTTCTATCTGCCAATGAGCTCTCACGCTTTTAGCGGCACGCACTTCATCCTGAGCTAAACTACTTATGTAGTAACGACGGTTTGTCTCGATTTTTCCTCTACTTTCACGCACTGACTCAATAAGTACAAAGCTTTGCAAGCCAGCCCACTGCTCCTTATCGCTATACCAATCTATTGAAGGTGATTGCCAACACCGCCGGGTTTCAATACGGCCATGTTCTTTCTCAATTTGTTCAAATCCCGGTGGAACGTCACAGGATAGAGCATCCATATGCATACGTACTTCCTCGTAAAACATAGGATGATTGCTCTTCAATGCCAAAAGGTAAGCAGCCTGTTTCTCGATGGCTTTAGCCGCTACAACTTTTTGGCAGTTGAGCGCATCGGCCGTTACTACACACCCTTTCAAGTCCAGCATATCCATTAATTGGGGAATGGCTGTAATTTCATTACTCTTTTCTTCTACGGCCAGTTGTCCGAGAACCAAACGATTTTCCACGGACCAAGCGTTGAGCATATGTAAAGCTGTCCCATTCTTCTTGGTAGTGCGCCGGTGTGTTTTTCCGTCAAAGGCCACTATGTCGCCGGTCACTTTCTCCCGAAGACGTCGGGATAATTCAAGGAGACATTCGCCAAAGCAACTCGGGGAAATTGCCTGAAATACGCGGTTGAAGGTATCATGACTGGGAATGCTTTGCATGCCTATATGGCTGCTGAGCCAATCCTGCCTGGCATGGGCATAATCTTCCATGTCATAAAAGCCGTCACCGCCTGACAAGTACGAACATAAAGCAATAAACATAATAGTCCCAAGACTATGTATCTTTGTGCGCTCTACTCGTGGGTCAGGCAGGTCACGGAAAATAGCCAATGTGATTTCAATAGGGTCTTCCATAGCCCCCAGTCTATAGATCTTTTTTAGATGCGTCTGCCCTGACGACCAGAGCGATCGAATGACCGGGATAAGCATTTTTTGTGTCCGGAGCGGAAGAGGAAAATACACTTGCGTCAGGCTCCCTGCAACTTTGCGGTTATTTTACAAAATACGTCCTTTCCGCTGCGCCTTGCCGCCCGAAAAAAATGCAGCTTTTCGCGAACGGCGTTTTTAGAACAATTTCACTTTGAAATTGCTCTGGCGATTGTGTAAGCAGCCGCCCGCCACGAGCGTCAGCCGTCGGCGGCTATGCCGCCTTACGGATGGCGACAGCAGAGCTAAGCGCCGGAGACCGACCCCAAGGGTGGCCCGCAGGGCCATGGCCGTAGGCACGCGAAGCGCGCCGTACGGACATCGAGAGCAGGGCGAGCGTCTTAAAAACTTTGAGAATGCGCATTCTCAAAGTTGAAATGCTCTCATGAGGGCTGGGCCCGGAAATCGAATGGATAGTCGGCGATTGAGCCCTTCGTCCTATTGCCTGCCGGAGGGCGGGACCAAGGGCCGCCGTGCCGTACGAGCACGCTTGTCATTGACAGCGCGCATGTAAAAATCGTATGAAATCAAGAAGTACGCTTGCCAGCCTTGTTTTGCGGATTCCCCCCACCTTCCGTCCCAACGTCCGGCCTTAGTCCCCTCTCTTTTTTTATAGTTCCTATACAAAACGAGATTCAGTTGGTCACCCGGTGATGAAACAAGCCGCAAGCTTTGTCGCCAGGGCCTGTCTTTTCCGGCGTCCGCCGGTTTCAGCCGTTCCGTAAGATCGCCCGCTTTCAGACCGTGGCGCATATACACCAACTACAGCTCAATTCTCCGCAGGAGGATTTATGCGTCCTACGCTATTTCCCAAGCTCCGATACTTCAAAGAACGCCTCAGCGAAATGGGAGGCGAATTATTCTCCGGTTCCGAATACAGCGAACGCCAAGGCGGGCGCTCCTGGGAAGATTATTACCGCCGCCGCTGGCAGTACGACAAGGTGGCCCGTTCCACACACGGCGTCAACTGCACCGGCTCCTGTTCCTTTGACGTGTTCGTCAAGGACGGCATCATCGTCTGGGAAGCCCAGAAAACCGATTATCCCACGCCGCATCCGGATTTCCCCGATTATGAACCCCGAGGCTGCCCGCGCGGCACCTCGGCCTCATGGTACGTATACAGCCCGCTGCGGGTGCGCCACCCGCTCATCCGGGGCAAACTGCTTGAATTCTGGCGCGCGGCGCTGCAAGAGCACGGCGATCCGGTGGAAGCCTGGGCTTCCATCGTCAACGACCCCGTAAAACGGGGGGCCTACCAGCGGGCGCGCGGCAAGGGCGGTTTTGTGCGCTGGACCTGGGACGAGGCCGCCGAGATGTTCGCCGCCTCCATGGTGCACACCATCCGCCGCTACGGGCCGGACCGCATCTTCGGCTTCACGCCCCTGCCCGCCATGTCCATGGTCAGCTTCGCCTCGGGCGCGCGCTTTTTCAGCCTCATCGGCGGCAGCATGATCAGTTTTTACGACTGGTACTGCGACCTGCCCCCGGCCTCGCCGCAGATCTGGGGCGAACAGACCGACGTGCCCGAAAGCGCGGACTGGTACAACGCGGGCTATATCATCGCCTGGGGTTCCAACCTGCCCCAGACGCGCACGCCCGACGCCCACTTCTTTACCGAGGCACGCTACCGGGGCACGAAAATCGCCGCCGTGTCGCCGGACTACGCGGATTTCACCAAGTTCGCGGATCACTGGCTCACAGTGAAGCCCGGCACGGACGCGGCTCTGGGCATGGCCATGACCCACGTGGTGTTCAAGGAATACTTCCTGGACCGCCGCGTTCCCTATTTCGAGGATTACGCCCGGCGCTTCACGGACCTGCCCTGCCTTGTCCTGCTGGACGGCGCGGACAATCAGCATACTCCCGGCCGTTTTGTGCGCGCTTCGGACATCGGGCGCGAGGGCAACAATCCGGAATGGAAAACCGTGGTCTACGACGCCGCGCGCAACGACCCGGCCGTGCCCATGGGCAGCGTGGGCGCGCGCTACGGCGAGGAC
Source organism: Desulfovibrio sp. 3_1_syn3 (assembly GCF_000145315.2). NCBI lineage: Bacteria > Pseudomonadati > Thermodesulfobacteriota > Desulfovibrionia > Desulfovibrionales > Desulfovibrionaceae > Desulfovibrio > Desulfovibrio sp. 3_1_syn3. The sequence continues at coordinate 1,239,880 of NZ_ADDR02000001.1, read as the reverse complement.
GGCCGCTGGAATCTGCACATGCGCGACGAGGCCGACGAGGCCGAGCTCACGCCGCTGCTGCGCATGGAGGAAGCCCCCGGAGCCCGGTGGACCATGGTGGCCTTTCCGGTTTTCGACGCCGGAAAGCCCTCCGTCAAGCTGCGCCCCGTGCCGTATGTCACCTTGCGGACGGCCGAGGGGCCGCGCCGCGCGACCACGGTCTTTGAACTGCTGGCCGGAAGCCTGGGCGTGGACCGGGGGCACGGCGGCGACGTGGCCCGCGATTACGACGACGCCGGGGTCAACTGCACCCCGGCCTGGCAGGAAGAGCTGACCGGCGTGCCGCGCGAACAGGTCATCCAGGTGGCCCGCGGCTTCGCGGACAATGCCGCCGCCACCGACGGTCGCTCCATGATCGTCATGGGCGCGGGCATCAACCACTGGTACAACAACGACGTCATCTACCGCAGTATTCTTTCCCTGACCACGCTCTGCGGCTGCCAGGGCGTCAACGGCGGCGGCTGGGCCCACTATGTGGGCCAGGAAAAGGTGCGCCCGCTCTCGGGCTGGACCACGGTGACCATGGCCGGGGACTGGACCGGGCCGCCGCGCCTGCAGAACGGCACCTCCTTCTACTATTTCGCCATTGACGCCTGGCGCTACGAACTGCTGAACATGGGGCGCATGTGCCCGCCCGGCCAGGAAGGCGTCCTGCCCGACCACCCGGCGGACTGCAACGCCGTGGCCGCGCGCCTGGGCTGGCTGCCGTTTTACCCGCAGTTCCAGGAAAACTCCCTGGAGATCTGCCGCAAGGCCGAAGCCGACGGCGCGACCAGCGACGAGGAAATCATCAGGCATGCCGTGGCGCGCCTGAAGTCCGGCGACCTGCGCATGGCCGTCGAGGCCCCTTCGCACGAAGACAACGTGCCGCGCATCATGTGCTTCTGGCGCACCAACCCGCTGGGCTCCAACGTCAAGGGGCATGAATACTTCCTGCGCCACCTTCTGGGCACGGAAAACGCCGTGCGCGGCGGGGAATCCCCACAACAGCCGAGTGAATTCCAGTGCGATCCGCCCATGGAACAGGGCAAGCTGGACCTCATGGTGGTGTCGGAATTCCGTATGAGCACGTCCTGCGTCTATGCCGACATGGTGCTGCCCGCAGCTCACTGGTATGAAATCAACGATCTGTCCTCCACGGACATGCATCCCTTCATCCATCCCTTTACCCCGGCCGCTGACCCGCCGTGGGAAGCCCGCAACAACTGGGAGCAGTTCCGTACCGTGGCCGAGGTCTTCTCCCGGCTGGCGGAAAAGCATTTGGGCACGCGCAAGGACCTGGTAGCCACGCCCCTGCTGCACGACAGCCCCGGCGAAATCGCCCAGCCCCTGGGCCAGGTGCGCGACTGGCGCACGGGCGAGGTGGAACCCGTGCCCGGCAAGACCATGCCCGGCCTGCATGTGGTGGAGCGCCGCTATGCCGACGTGCTCAAGATGTACACCTCCCTCGGTCCCAAGATCCGACGGCCGGAAGGCATGGGCGTCAAGGGGGCCAAGTGGTCCGGCGCCATCGAGCATGACCTGCTCAAGGCCCGCCTGGGCACGGTACGGGAGGAAGGCGTCAGCAAGGGCATGCCCCGCCTGGACACGGACCGCGCCGCCTGCGAGGCCATTCTCTGCCTCTCGCCGGAATCCAACGGCACCGTCTCGGTGCGCTCCTGGACCAGCGTGGAAAAACGCACCGGCCTGTCCCTCAAGGACATCTCCGCGCCCTCCGAGGGCATCGACCATACTTTTGAATCCATCACGGCGCGGCCGGGACGGGCGCTGAACAGCCCCAACTGGAGCGGCCTCAAGGGCGAACAGGTGACCTACACCAGCTTTGCCCAGAACGTGCAGCGGCTGCTGCCCTTCCACACCCTGTCGGGCCGCCAGCACTTCTATCTGGACCACCAGTGGATGCGCGGCCTGGGCGAAAGCCTGCCCGTGTTCCGCCCGCCCCTGCCCCTGGCGACCCTGGGCGAGGTGACCGGGGACGCCGTTCCCCACAAGGACACGGATCTGGTGCTCAACCTGCTGACCCCGCACAGCAAGTGGTCCATTCACTCCACCTACTCAGACAACCTGATCATGCGCACGCTCTCGCGCGGCGGCGGCGAAATCTGGCTCAACGACGAGGACGCCGCCCAGGCGGGCATTGCGGACAACGAATGGCTGGAATGTTTCAACGCCAACGGCGTGTTCATGGGCCGGGCCCTGGTGAGCTACCGCATCCCCAGGGGCCGGGCCTTCATCTACCACGCCCAGGAACGTCACGTGGACACGCCGCTTTCGCCTCTTTCGGGCCAGCGCGGCGGCACGCACAACAGCCTGACGCGCCCCTTCATCAAGCCCACGCAGATGATCGGCGGCTACGGCCAGCTCAGCTATTCCTTCAACTACTACGGACCCACGGGTTGCCAGCGCGATGAATACATCGTGGTGCGCAAGGCCGGGGAGGTGATATTCCATGAAGATTAAAACGCAGATGAGCATGGTGCTCAACCTGGACAAGTGTCTGGGTTGCCACACCTGCAGCATCCCCTGCAAGAATGCCTGGACCACGGATCCGGGCAGCGAATATATGTGGTTCAACAATGTGGAAACCAAGCCCGGCATCGGCTATCCCCGCCTGTGGGAAAACCAGGACATCCACAAGGGCGGCTGGGAAGTGGAGAACGGCAAACTCCGCCTCAGGGCCGGAGGCAAGCTGCGCAAGGCCGCGCAGATTTTCGGCAACCCGAACCTTCCGGGCATGGATCAGTATTACGAGCCCTGGAACTACGACTACCAGAACCTGACCACCTCCCCGGAGCAGAAGCATCAGCCCATAGCCCGGGCCTATTCCAGCGTCACGGGCCGCCCCATGACCCCGCAGGCCGGCCCCAACTGGGACGACGACCTGGCCGGAACCCAGGTCACCGGCCTGGACGACCCCGATTTCGCGGGCCTGGACGCCCAGGCCCTGCTGCAATTCCAGCGGGTGTTCATGCTGCATCTGCCGCGCCTGTGCGAGCACTGCCTGAACCCGGCCTGCGTGGCCTCCTGCCCTTCTGGAGCCATTTATAAGCGGGACGAGGACGGCATTGTGCTCACGGACCAGACGCGCTGCCGCTCCTGGCGCTTCTGCATGTCCGGCTGCCCATACAAAAAGGTGTATTTCAACTGGAAAAACCACCACTCCCAGAAGTGCATTTTCTGTTATCCCCGCGTGGAATCGGGTCAGCCCACACTCTGCGCGCAGTCCTGCACCGGGCGCATCCGCTACATCGGCGTCATGCTCTACGATGCCGACGCCGTGCATGAGCTGGCCGCCACGCCCGACCCGGCCGCCCTCTATGAGGCGCAGTTGCGGGTCTTTCTCGACCCCCGCGACCCCACCGTCATCCGGCAGGCGGAAAAGGACGGCATCCCCCATCAGTTCCTCACGGCGGCCCGGAACTCGCCCGTGTACACGCTGATCAGCGACTGGAAACTGGCGCTGCCCCTGCATCCGGAATTCCGCACCATGCCCATGGTCTGGTACATTCCGCCCGCCAGCCCGCTCACCAATGAGACGGACATCGACATTGACACGCAGCTGGACGCCATGCGCATCCCCGTGCGCTATCTGGCAAATCTCTTCACCGTCGGCCGGGAAGAGCCGGTGCGGGCCGCCCTGCGCAAGATTCTGGCCCTGCGCCGCTTCATGCGGGAGAAGACCTTCAGCGGCCCGGACGCGGCCCAGGCGCTGGAAACGGCGGGCATGACCCCGGAAAGCGCCGCCGCCATGTACCGCCTGCTGGCCGTGGCCCGCTATGAGGACCGTTTCGTCATTCCCACGGTACGGCGCGAAGACGCCCCCGGCGAGGATGTGGAAGCCCTCAAGGGCCATACCGGCTACCCGGACCGCGACCCCGTGGCTCCGGAGTTCAAGGGGGTGCACGCATGACCCGCGCCGAAACCTTTCTGTGGGTAGCGCAGCTTCTGCGCTACCCGGACGAGGAACTGACGGCCCTGGCGCATGAGACGCATGAGGCACGCCGGGAGCCCGTGCCCGCCTGGGCCGCGGCTTTTCTGGACCATGCGGCGGCCACGCCGCTGCTGGATCTGCAGGCGGCCTTTGTGCAGACCTTTGATCTCAACCGCGCCGCCTGCCTGTATCTGACCACCCACGTCTACGGCGACTCCCCCTTACAGGGGCGCGCCCTGGCCGCGCTGACGGAACTGTACCGCGACAGCGGCTGTACGCCTTCCGGCGGGGAACTGCCGGACTATCTGCCGCTGGTTCTGGAATTCCTGGCAATGGCCCCGGCCTGGGCCGCCGCCTGCCTGTGCGAAAAATTCGCCCCTGCGGCACAGAACATCGCCGCGCATCTCGCGGCGGAAAACAGCCCCTGGGCGCCCATGCTGCGCGCCGCCGCCGACGCCATGCGGGAGTGCGCTCCCGACGCCGACCATTCCGCACATCCCGCAGTTCGGGGCGACAGCCGGGCGGCGCGTGACATTCCCTCTCGGGAGGTATGCATATGACCCCGCTCATGAAACTGTTCATCGCCGCTTTCGCGGTGTATCCCTATATCTGTCTGACCCTGCTGACCGGCGGCCTGCTGCTGCGCTACACCTACGCCCAGGAAGAGTGGAACGCCCGTTCCAGCCAGTTCCTGGAAAGCCGGATGCTGCGCTGCGGCAGTCTCATCTTCCATATCGGCATTCTGCTCTCTCTGGGCGGGCATATCGTGGGCCTGGTGCTGCCGCCCGAAGCCCTGCGCGCCGTGGGCATCTCCGCCCAGGCCCACGCCCAAATCGCCGGGCTGGCGGGCATGCTCATCGCGCCCATGGTGCTGCTGGGCGTGGGCATCCTGCTGCTGCGCCGGATAATCAGCCTGCCCGTGCGCCTTACCACGCGCTGGACGGACATCATCGTGCTCCTGCTCATCGGCTTCAACGCGGCCACGGGCATGTATCAGGCCTATGCGGCGCACTTTGACGCCTTCACCACCATCGGCCCCTGGGTGCGCGGCATTCTCACGCTCGCGCCCGCGCCCGGGCGCATGATCCACGTGCCGCTCTTCCTGCAACTGCACGTGCTGAGCGGTCTGACCATCTTCGCCCTGCTGCCGTTCACCCGGCTGGTGCACATCTTCAGCGTGCCGCTGAGCTATGTGACCTTCCCCTTCACCATCTACCGCCGCCGCTGGGGAGGGGTGTGATGCGCGGCCAACTCACGGCAAGGGCCCTCGCGCTGATCAGAAGCGCCGCCCCGGCCAACTTCGGCATGGTCATGGCCACGGGCATCGTGTCCATTGCCCTGCACCTGCTGGGCATGGAGGCCGGGGCGCTGGCGCTCTTTTATGTGAACATCGGCATGTTCTGCTGCCTGTGGGTGGTGTACATCCTGCGCCTGGGCCTTTATCCCCGGGACTTCTTCGGCGATATGGCCGATCACGCGCGCGGCCCCGGCTACCTGACCATCGTGGCGGGCACGGGCCTGCTGGCAAATCAGTGCGCCCTGCTGCTGGGGCGCTATGACCTGGCCTGCGGCCTCTTCTGGCTGGCCCTGGCCGTGTGGTGTTTTTTCATCTGGGCGGACTTTCTGGCCCTTTTCACCACGGACCGGAAACCGCCCATTGAAAAGGGCATCAACGGCGCGTGGCTCCTGAACACCGTGAGCTGCCAGGCCCTGGTCATTCTCGGCTGCGTGATCATCGACCACACGAGCTGGGAGCACGAGACGGCCTTCCTCCTGCTCACGGCGCTCTTCGGCACGGGCTTTATGCTCTATGCCGTCGTCATCACCCTTATCGTCTACCGGTTGTGCTACAAGCCGCTGGCTCCCGAGGCCCTGGACCCGACCTTCTGGGTCAATGCCGGGGCCGTGGCCATCACCACCCTGGCGGGCTGCGAGCTCATCCTGCGCGCCGGGGGATCGCCCTTCCTCCAGTCCGTGCTGCCCTTTCTCAAGGGCATGACCCTCATGGCCTGGGGCTTCGCGGCCTGGTGGGTGGTCATGCTGTTCATCCTCGGGCTGTGGCGGCACGCGGCGCGGCGTTTTCCCTTTGTCTACACGCCCGGCTACTGGAGCATGGTCTTCCCCATGGGCATGTTCACGGCCTGCACCATCATGTGCAGCAAGGCCCTGGGCGTGGCCTCGCTTATGGCGGTGCCGCGCGTGTTCATCTACGTGTCCGTGCTGAGCTGGCTGTGCACCTTCTGGGGCCTGGGGCGCTTTCTGTGGCGCTCGCTTCAGGAAAAAGCCGGTTAAGGCCGTTCAGGCGCACAATACGCCGACGCTTCCGGAGCTTCCCGTCATTCCATTGTAATAAAGAAGTCCTGAGCCCGGTCGGGCTCAGGACTTCTTTATTACCGCTTCCTCTCGCGGGCCAAACGGCTCCGCGTGCTCTTCACCCGCAAGGGTTCGACACGTCGTTACAGGCCCAGAGCCTTTTTGATCTTTTCCGAAGTCACGGGCAGCCGGTAGAAACGCTTGCCGACGGCATGGGTGACGGCATTGCCGATGGCGGCGACCACCGGGACCATCACCACTTCCCCGATTCCTTTGGGCGGCGCGGTTTCGGATTCCGGCTCAAGATAATCGGCGGTCTGATTCCAGACCGCGACATCCGTGGCCCTCGGCAGCGTGTAACGGTTGAAGTTCCACGTTCCGTTGCCCGGCCCGTCTTCATAAAGCGGCAATTCCTCCATCAGGGCATGCCCGATGCCCATGGCCAGGCCGCCCTGCAACTGGCCGGATACGAGTTCCGGTACAATCATTTTGCCGGTACCGAGCAGGCTGTGGTGGCGCATGATTTCTATCTCGCCGGTGAAGGTGTTGACGTTGAGTTCAACGATGCAGGCCGCGGGCGCGTATGTCGTCACACCGGCGTTATTGCGTTGAACCGGGGGGAATTTCACGCTGCTTCTCTTGATGAAGTCATAGCCGCCGCTGGTCATGCGCCGCTTGAGCTCCGGCGCGGCGCCGTCGCCGTAACGCACGGAGAGAACGTCGGCGGCCACTTCGATGGAACCGATGGTCGGAACATCGAATGTCGCGGTCGTCCATTCCCAGCGGCTGAAGCAGTGCAGGGCAACCCCGGTCACCAGCCCCAGCTCGTGGGCTTTTTGGGCGACCCGTTCAAACGGCAGAATTTCCATGCCGCCCCCGCCGATGCCGCCCTCGACGACACGCAGGTCATTCACGGTCATGAAGCCGCTGGAGATCTGGCCGCCTGCCGGTCCCTCGCTCCAGATGGCGCGCGCCGCCGGCCACAGCGTGTTTTCAAACAGGAACTTCGCCGCCTGCCGCGTGCCGAAGCCGATGAAATAGGCGCTGTTGGAGGCGCTCATGGCCGGCAGCATGAACGGCACCCAGTAGGGATTCTTCTGTAAGTCGTCCTGCTGTTTCTGCGTCGTCGTGTAGGGCGACCAGTTGCTGACCATCGGCAGTTCGGCGAATTCCGCGACGCCGAACTCGACGGAATCGGGCGTCTTGCCCAGCATGTCACGGACGATGACCTGTTGCGCGGTGGTCGCGCCGGTACCGATCTCCTGCACGCAATGGCGCATCCGCACCTTGCCGTCGGCATCGAATTCCAGGGCCAGCGCGGTGGTATCCGCACCGGTGCCGTAATCCTTCTGCGCCTGCGCGAAGCCGACGCCGTACAGTCTGCCGGGGTTGGCCTTGTCGAACTCGGCCTTGGCTTTGTGCCGGTTCACCCAGAGCGGATGCTTTGCCGCGATGTCGAGCATTTCAATATTGCCCGGCTCGCCGAGCGGCTGCGCGCCCTGCGTGTTTTCGAAACCGGCCAGCATCGCATTGCGGCGACGCAGTTCGATCTGATCAATACCCAGTTCGGCGGCGACTTCATCGACCATCAGCTCCGTGATGCTCATGGCCTGAAGGGTGCCGTAGCCGCGCATGGACCCCGCCTCCACCGCGGGCGATGCCAGCGCGATGGCCGCAAGATCGGATTTCGGGAAATAATAGATGGACTGCGCGGCGGTGGCGGCCACCTGCGCCACCGAGAAGGAGAAGTTGGCGCGGCCGCCGCCATTGAGGTTATAGAAGCCCTTGAGGATCTCGAACTTGCCGCTCTTGCGGTCGGCCACGATGGTCACGTCCATTTCGACGGAGTGGCGCTTGATGCCGAGCTGGAACTGCTCATAGCGGTTGTTGGCAAGCCGTACCGGCAGGCCGTTGCCATAGAAACACGCCGCGATGACATAGAACGGGAAGATCGAATGGTCCTTGGCGCCGTACCCCACGGTGGTGCCCGTGAGCAGCTTGATCGTTTTGACCGGGAAGCGCTTGTTGTCCTTGACCATCAGCGCCGCGACGCGGGCGACCTCATACGGCGACTGTGCCGACGCGACCAAGTGCAGGGTGCGCGTTTCGGCATCATACCAGGCATTGCCGTTGTCCGCCTCCAGCGCGCACGAGTCGATTGATTGCGAGAAGCCCTGCCGCTCCAGCACCAGTTTGCTTTCATCCTTGCGCGCCGCTTCAATAGCCTTTTCGATGTCCGCGGCCGCGTTCATGCCGCGCCGCATCGGCTCATAGGTTTCGCGCGCCACCGTGAGCGGGTCGCGCACGCCGCCGCCGCCACGATGCCGCGTCATCACCGAGGCGGGCACGAAAAGTCCGGACGGGCTTTCCGGCGGCCAGACCGGCTTATTGCCGTCGAAAGCGCCCCAAATGACGGCGTCCTGCATCGGCGAATACACGGATGAGGCTGTCGGGTTGTCGCCGCCGATGCGGACATAGCGTGCCGCGCCGTAGTTGGGCGGCGTGTTCGGGCCGGTGGCGGCGCCGTATTTCACGACATTCTCGGCAAAGCGCAGTCTGCGCTTCGCCGCCTCGAACGTATCAAAGTCACGATAAATCAGCAGGGCCACCGGGTGGCCGAGCAGCGGCGGGGTCTGCCCTTTGGGAACCAGAAAGTTTTTGCCGTAAAAGTCGGCGGCCAAACCCTCGGCCTGCGGCATGGTCACGCCGTCACCGACCAAATTTTCATGCAGGACAAGGCGGTCGGGCTGCAATTCCGGCCCCAGAATGCTCAGGTCCACACCCTCAAAGGTCCGATCGGCCCGCGTCGCCTTAATGAAGAAGGCGTGGGCCTGCTCCCTGGGCCAGCCGGGCAGATCCCGCGCACGAAAGTCCCGCGCGAAGTCCTTTTGCCCGGCCACCTTGCGCACGGCATCCCACCGATAGCGAACCTTGCCGTCCGGCGACATCCAGTCTGTGGGGCCGGGGCCCGAATTTATTTCCACTGCAAAGGCATCCGGCAAGCGTCCGATCATGACGGAAATGCCGAAAACTGTTCCGAGTTTGATAAAATTGCGTCGCGAAATATCAATAGTCATGGTTTTTTTCCTATTCGGGATCCGCTTGCGTCGCAGACTGCAAGCGGCATAAAAGAAGACAGACATGCCCAGCGACAGGCCCGCCCGTTATTGTATTCATTTTACCGCGGTTTCCTGGGCACTCACCTGAGCGGCGGTCACCGGCACGGCCTGGCCGCCCCATTCCGCCCTGATCCAGGTCACGAGCTCGGCGACCTCGGCGTCGTTCATGCGGTGCGCGAAGGGCGGCATGGCGTACATCCGCTCGCCGTTCTTGAAGATCTGGGTGGGAATGCCGTTGAGAACGGCTTTGATCAGCGTCCGCGGGTCGTCCATGGCCAGCGTCGCATTGCCCTTCATGGCCGGACCGACATTGGGGAGGCCCTGGCCGTTCATGCCGTGGCAGCCCGCGCAGAACGCCATATAGGCCAACCGGCCGGCCGCCATGGGCGTGCCGGATTCCGGGGCGACGGCTTGCGGCAGCGGCGCGGGGGGCGCGGACGGGGGCACCAGCTTGCCGTCCTTGGCCGTGAGCAGGTAGGTGGCTACCGCCTTGACGTCCTCCGGCTCCATCGTGCTGGTCGAGAAATGCGTGACGGTGTACATCCCGTCGAACGCGGTGCCCTGGGGAGCGACGCCGGTGGCGAGATAGGCGCTCAGCGTGGGAACGTCGAAGCCGTGCTTGGCGAGCGCCGCGGCGGTAATCGCGGGAACCGCCACGCCGTCCACTTCGCCGCCCTGCAGGGCACGGGAGAATTCAAGGCCCATCATGAAATTGCGCGGCGAATGGCAGGCGCCGCAATGCGCCAGCCCTTCGACAAGATAGGCGCCCCGGTTCCATTCGGCGGAGCGCTGTTCGTTCCGGGCCGCCTTGCGGTCCGGGAAGTTCAACAGGGTCCAGAAGTTCATGAACGAGCGCACCGGCAGCACGAAGGCCCCGGTATTGGCCTTGTTGGCGACCGGCATGGCCGGAATGCTCATATTATAGGCGTAGAGCGCGTCAATGTCGTCAGGCGTCGTGAGCTGCGTGAAGACAAAGGGCATTGCCGGATAGAGATTGCGATTGCCCGGCGCGATGCCGTCGCGCATCACGCGATGAAAATCGGCGCGCGTATAGTTGCCGATGCCGTACTGTTTGTCCGGCGTGATGTTGGTTGAATACAGCGTGCCGAACGGCGTCCCTATGGCCAGGCCTCCGGCGCCCATCGGCCCTTGCGGCAGCGAGTGGCAGCCGAAGCAGTCACCGGCCAGGGCCAGTTCGCGGCCGCGCGGAATCAGAGCTTTCATCTGTTCGGGTGAAAGGGCCTGTTTCGCCTGCGGGGCTACGCTCGATGTCCGGAACAGCCCGAACAAAACGGCAAGCGCCGCCACGATGACAACAGCGATGATGACGAGAATCGAATTGCGCAATGTACGGCTTTTCATGGCGGCCCCCTACCCGATCACACAGCCGGGAGTGGCAAGCGCCACATCGCGCACGGCTTCGTAATACCGCACATACCCCGTGCAGCGGCAAATATGCTCGTTGAGCGCTTCCTCGATTGCGCCCTCCAATTCGGCGCGCCTGATCGGCTTGTGCTTCAGACCGTCGATGAAGGCGGTCGCGCCCGCGACAAAGCCGGGCGTGCAGTAGCCGCACTGGAACGCGAATTTTTCAATGAAAGCTCTCTGGATCGGCGTCAGTTCGGTAATGTTGCCGTCAGCGTCCGTTTTGGCCTGGCCTTCGATCGTGATGATCGTCTTGCCGTCAAAGGCATGCGCATTGGTAATGCAAGTCCGGGTATCGACCATGCTGCCGTCCGGCTGCACTTCCACGACGGTGCAGGCATGGCAGACGCCTTGCCCGCAGCCGAAATGCGTGCCGGTCAGGTTAAGATAATGATGTAAAAAGTCGATCATCGGCATCCCCACCGGCACCTCGACAGGGCCGACCTTTTTGCCGTTTACAATCATGCTCAATGGCTTTTTCTCAATCTTGGGAGCTGTATTTTCGTTGCTCATGCTCATGCCTTTCTTATTTTTTGATCTGGTTGGAAATCCATAAATATATCAGCCGCGCCTGAAGATGACCCGGCATCTTCAGACGCGTTGATCCAGGGTTGCGCACCCTTTCCCTCTTACAGTTTTCGATTGAATCGATTGGCGGCAAAGAACAAAACTCAGGCGGGTTGGAGCCGGTATGGTCACGATTCTCACTTTGGAATGTAGGAGCTTTCTCTGGCAACATCAATAGTTGCATAATAATATGTATAATATTATACAGTATGGCTGTACCGGCCCGGTCGGGCGGCGGCGCGCTTCCGCCCGGCGTACAGAAAATGGGGGCTCGGAAATATTCTTTTTCAGCGCGATCCGCGCCGCCGCCCACTACCCGTCGCCCAAACCGGAGCCCGCCGCGCGCGGGGACGCCCCGGCCCCTTTTCAAAGCCGTGTTCCCTACCTATAGTGTGCTTGCCGGTTTCCGGCCTCAGCGACGAACTCAAGCACAAGGATACCCCATACATGGACAAACACGGCTTCACCCTGCTCACGGAACGGGACATGGCGGAAGTGGGCGGCACGGCCCGCCTCTGGCAGCACAAGATTACGGGCGCGCAACTGCTCTCCGTGGTCAATGCGGACGAAAACAAATGCTTCGGCGTGAGCTTCCGCACGCCGCCCACGGATTCCACGGGCGTGGCCCACATTCTGGAGCATTCGGTGCTCTGCGGCTCGGACAAGTATCCGGTCAAGGAGCCCTTCGTGGAGCTGCTCAAGGGCTCGCTGCAAACCTTTCTCAACGCCTTCACCTTTCCGGACAAGACCTGCTATCCGGTGGCCAGCGCCAACCTGCGCGACTTTTACAATCTCATCGACGTCTACATCGACGCGGTCTTTCATCCCCGCATCAGCGAGGATATCTTCCGCCAGGAAGGCTGGCACGTGGAGGCGGAAAGCGCCGACGGCCCCTGGACCTACAAGGGCGTGGTCTACAATGAGATGAAGGGCGTGTATTCCTCGCCGGATTCCGTGCTGGCCGAGCAGAGCCAGCAGGCCCTGTTCCCGGACACGCTTTACAGCCTGGATTCCGGCGGCAATCCCGAGCGCATTCCGGACCTGACCTACCAGGCCTTTCACGATTTCCACAGCCGCTACTATCATCCGAGCAACGCCCGCTTCTTCTTCTGGGGCGACGATCCCGAGGACGAGCGCCTGCGCCTGCTGGACGCGGCCCTGGCGGGCTACACGGCCCGGCCCGCGGATTCCGCCGTGCCCCTGCAGCCGCGCCGGGACGTGCCGCGCCAGATCGAGGTGCCCTACGCGGCGGCCGAAGGCGAACAGCGCGCCCTGTTCACGGTCAACTGGCTGCTGGGCGAGCGCGGCGACGTGGGCCAGGCCCTGCTCATGGAAATGCTGGAACACATTCTGGAAGGCCTGCCCGGTTCGCCGCTGCGCAAGGCTCTGATCGGTTCCGGCCTGGGCGAGGACACCACGGGCTGCGGCCTGGAAACGGACCTGCGCCAGATGTACTATTCCACAGGTCTCAAGGGCGTGGCTCCCGACGACGTGCAGCAGGCCGAACTGCTGATTTTCGACACGCTGGCCCGACTGGCCGAGGAAGGCATTGACCCGGCGGCTGTGGAAGCGGCGGTGAACAGCGTGGAATTCGCCTATCGCGAAAACAATTCCGGCCGCTTCCCACGCGGTCTGGCGGCCATGATCCAGGCCCTGTCCACCTGGCTGTACGACGGCGACCCCCTGGCCCCCCTGGCCTGGGAAGGACCGCTCACGGCCATCAAGGAGCGCCTGGCCAGGGGCGAGAAAGTTTTTGAGGAAGCCATCCGCCAGTGGTTTTTAAACAACGAGCACCGGGCTACCGTGGTCCTGCTGCCGGACGCCGGCTTGGGCAAAGTCCGCGAAGAGGCGGAAAGCGCTCGCCTGGCCGATGTCCAGGCCGAAGCGGGGCCGGAGCGGCGCGCGGCGCTGGTGGAAGAAACCCTGCGCCTGCAGGAGGCCCAGACCGCGCCGGACAGCCCGGAAGCCCTGGCGACCATCCCGGCTCTGGGCCTGGACGACCTGCCGCGCCGCAACGCCGCCATTCCCCGCGCCGAATCCCGTCTGCCGGAAGTCTGCCTCAGCCACGAGTTGCCCACCAGGGGCATTGCCTACGCCAATCTGCTGCTGCCTCTGAAAGGCCTGCCCGAGCGTCTGGTCCCCCTGCTGCCGCTCTTTGCCCGTTCCCTCACCGAACTGGGCACGGCACGGCGCGACTTCACGGAGCTCGGCGCATACATGGCGGCCAAGACCGGCGGCGTCGGGGCCGACACCCTGCTGGGCACCACAAGGGGCGAACGCCGCACCTTCAGTTATCTGAGCCTGGCGGGCAAGGCGGTCTACGACAAGATTCCGGACCTGTTCGGCATCTTCCATGAAATCCTGCTGGAGCCCCTGCGCGATCCCGCCGTGGCCCGCGAGCGTCTCAGGCAGATGCTGCTGGAAGGCAAGGCCCGCCTGGAGCACGGCCTGCAGGCCGCCGGGCATACGGCGGTGGGCACGCGGCTGCGCGCGCATTTCACCGGCGCGGGCGCGCTGGCCGAACGCACCGGCGGCGTAAGTTATCTGGCTTCAATACGCGGCCTGCTGGAACAGCTGGAAACGCAGCCGGAGGCCCTGCTGGCCGATCTGGAAGAATTGCGGGCCCTGGTCATGTCCGCTTCCGGCGCGGTCTTTGACTGCACGGCCGAAGCCGGGGGCCTGGCCCTGGCCCAGGACAGGGCCCGCGCCCTGCTGGCCGAGCTGCCTTCCAACGGCCCGGAACGCACGGACCACGAAGCCGGGCCCATGCGCGACCTGCCCATGGCCGAGGCCTTCCTGGCCCCGGCCCAGATCAACTACGTGGGCAAAGCCGCCAACATCTATGACCAGGGTTATGTCTACCACGGCTCGGCCAGCGTGATTCTGCGCTATCTGCGCATGGGATACCTGTGGGAGCAGGTACGCGTGCGCGGCGGGGCCTACGGGGCCTTCTGCATGCTGGACCGCCTGGGCGGCACCCTGGTCTGCGCTTCCTACCGCGACCCCAATGTGGACCAGACCCTGGCCGCCTATGACGGCATGGCCGACTTTCTGCGCGGCTTCAAGCCGGACAAGGCCCAGCTGACCCAGGCCATTGTGGGCGCGGTGGGCGATCTGGACAGCTACCTGCTGCCCGACGCCAAGGGGGCCCAGTCCCTGGCGCGCTGGCTCACCGGCGATACGGACGAGATCCGCCAGCGGATGCGCGAGGAAATTCTGGGCACCACGGAGCGGCATTTCAGCGAGTTCGCCGACGTGCTGGCCGAAGCCGCGCGCCAAGGCGCGGTCTGCGTGCTGGGCGGCCCCAAAACCAAGGAAGCGGCCGAAGCCCACGGCTGGGCCGCGCAAAACCTACTGTAATCATGAACGCCCCCGGCCGTCTCGTGCTGGTGCTGGGCATGCACCGCAGCGGCACCAGCACGCTGGCCAGGGGCCTGCGGGTTCTGGGGGTCGCGTTGGGCAAGAACCTGCTGCCCGCGCACCCCTGCAATCCCAAGGGCTTTTTCGAGGATGCCGGGTTCTATGCCTTCAACAAGGCTCTGCTGGCCCAACTGGGCCTGACCTGGCGCAGCCCGGAAGCGCCGGACGCGGCGGCGTTGCGGCGGCTGGCCGCCGGTCCGCCGGGAGTCACGGCCCTGGGGCTGCTGCGCGAAAAAAGCGCCGGACAGGCGATTCCTGGCCTCAAAGACCCGCGCATGAGCCGCCTGCTGCCCTTCTGGCGGCCGGTGCTGGCGGCTTCAGGCCTGCGCGCGCACTGCTGCATCGCCCTGCGCCACCCGGAAAGCGTGGCCCATTCCTTGTGGCAGCGGGACCGCCTGAACGCGGAACACAGCCACGCCCTCTGGCTCGCATACATGCTCGACGCTCTGGAAGGCAGCATCGGCCTGCCGCGTCTGCTGGCGGACTACGGCCTTCTGCTGCGCAAGCCCGAACACCAGTTGCAACGCCTGGGACATTTTCTGAATCTGCCCTTGGACCCGGCGGAGCTGACGCTGTTCGCGGACGATTTTCTGGACAAAACACTCTGCCACCACAGCCCGGCCGACGGCACCGACCGGGAAAGCCCCGGCGGAGCTTGGGCGGCCCTGGCCCTCCGCCTGTATGAGGCCCTTGTCCCGGCGGCCGCTGATTCCCCTGAGCGCCGGGCGCTGGACGAACCGCGCCTAGCCCGCCTGGTGACGAGCCTGCGGCGTGAATCCGCCGCCCTGGCGTTTCCGGTCTCTCCGGAGACCCGGCCATGAGCGGGCAATCCACGGCCCATCCCCTGGCGGGCCGCCTGGCCGCGCCCTCCTTTGTGCTGCCCGGCACGGTGGCGGAAAACGCGCGTTTTCTGAGCGGCAGAGTGGACGAGATGGCCCTCTGCTTTTTTGAAGCCCAGGCCTGCCTGAAGTACGACGAAAATGATCTGCCGCCGGATTTGGCGGAACCTTCGGAATCAGGGACGTTGCGCTGCCACGTCCACTTGCCCGTGGACCTGCCCTGGCCCTCCCGCCACGGGACGGCGGCCGAAGCCGAAGCGGCGGCCGCGGCGGATCTGGCCCTGGCGGTCTGCGCCGGAGCCGCCTATCTGCATCCGGGCTTGGCCGTGCTGCACCCGCCCGCAGGTTCCCCGGCGCACAAACGCCGCCTGCTGCGCGCTTTCGCGGCCCGCTGGCAGGCCCGCAGCCGCATCCCCCTTTTACTGGAGAATGTGGATTCCTGTGACGTGCTGGAATTGGGAAAAACCTTTCCGGCGGACCACGGGCTGGGCCTCTGTCTGGACGTAGGGCATCTCCTGGGCTATGCTCAAGACCATCTCCTGAATTCCGAGCTGCCGGAAACAGCGGCCCTGGTTCATTGGAGCGCGCCCGGCAGGATGGATCAACACCTCCCGCTGACGAAATTCACAATGCGGCAACGCCGCACGGCGGCAGCTCTCATGGGCCGTCTGCCGCATACGGCTGTTCATCTGGCGGAAATTTTTCACTGGCCGGGCGTGGCGGCATCACTGCCCGTGCTGGCGGCGCTGGCCCGCGAAGCCCTGCCGGAAAAAACGGCCCCGAACGCACAGCCATATGAAAATACGCATTCATGAAAAATTTTTGTTCTTTATCAGGGGCGAAAGGATCATTCTCAGCGCTGCTATAACGCCTATCAGGGCATTTCAACGTTGAAACGCCCTAACGCCGAACACGGTGCGGCGCGCCGCGAAGACCGACCCGACGGGCGGCCCGTAGGGCCGTGCCTGTAGCCCAAAGGGCGTACGGGCATCGAGAGCAACGCGGCGTGGATTCCGGCGATAACCGCGTTTTTTGCCGGAATGACCCCTTTGAAACGTATAGCGTGCCAAAGGTAATCTGCCCTGGAGCAGTTGACACTTTTCATGCCTGAACTGTTCCAGGAGGCCAAGGGGAGGGCCATGCCGGTCAACGCCGAACACATCGCCAGTTTCAAGCAATGGCGGCAAAATCTGGACAAGGACGACCGCTGGTGCATCATGATCAATGCCGATCCGGACGCCCTGGCTTCGGCCGTGGCGCTCAAGCGGCTCATGCTGCACAAGGTGCACAGCGTGGACATCATGCGCATCAACGAGGTGACCCGGCCGGACAATCTGGCCATGATCCGTTATCTGCGCATCCCGGCCAAACCCTGGCAGCCGGAAAAGGCGGGGCAGTACACCCGTTTCGGCATGGTGGACTCCCAGCCCCGGCACAATCAGGCCTTCGCGGGCATTTCCTACGACCTGATCATCGACCACCATCCCCTGACGGATCTCACGGACTGCACCACGCCCACGGCCTTTTGCGACATCCGGCCCGGCATCGGCGCCACCAGCACCATGATGACCCGCCTTCTCCAGGCTCTGCGCATGCGCCCAGGCCCGCTGCTGGCAACAGCCCTGCTCTACGGCATCCGTACGGACACGGCGGCCTTTGAGCGTTCCGGCGGCGAGGAAGATTTGCGCGCCTACCAGTGGCTCTCCCAGCATGCGGACAACAACTTGCTGCGCCGGATCGCCCGCAGCGAATATCTGCGCGCCTGGCTGCCGCTCTTTTCGCGCGCCTTCCGCTCGCTCACCGACTGCCGGGGCGGCGGAGCCCACGCCACGCTCGGCGAAATCAAGAGCGCGGACCTGCTGGTGGCCATTGCCGACTTCTTTACCCGCGTGCACGGCCTGAAGTGGATCGCTGTCAGCGGCATTGTGGACAAAACCGTGATCGTGATCTTTCGCGGCGACGGCGGGCGGGACATCGGCCGTCTGGCCGACGCCTGTTTTTACGACGTGGGCACCGCCGGCGGGCACCGCAACCTGGGCCGGGCGGAATTTCCACTTTCCGCCGTACCCGAGGGCGTCAAAGCCGCCGACTTTGTGCAGCAGCGTCTGCAGACCCGCAAGCTGCGCCCCAAAGCCGCGATCCAGCCCGTCCCTCCGGCCCCGGAACCGGCCCACCCTGTCGCCAAATCCTGATCGCGCTGAAAAAAATGGACTGGAACGCCGCGCTTTACCGGAAAAGCCATGGTTTTGTGGCCGAATACGGCAAAAATCTGCTGGCCTGCGTCCCGGAAGACGCCAGCCAATGTATTCTGGATTTCGGCTGCGGCACCGGCGAGCTGACCGCCGCCCTGGCCCGGAAAGCCGGGCAGGTGATCGGCGTGGACCAGTCCGCCGCCATGATCCGGGCGGCGCGCGAAAAGTACCCCGGTCCGGAATACCATGTTCTGGACGCGGCCGGTCTAGCCGTCCAGGGCTGGACGGCCCGTTTCGACCTGGTCTTTTCCAACGCGGTTTTTCACTGGATTCAGGATCAGGACGCGCTGCTGCGCGCCCTGCATGCGGTTCTGAAGCCGGGCGGCCTGCTGGTCTGCGAATTCGGCGCCCAGGGCAACGTGGCGGCCGTATGCTCGGCCTTTGCCTCGGCGCTGGCGGCTCGCGGCCGGACCCGGTCCGAGCCCTTCTATTTCCCCACCCCGGCGGCATACCGCCGAAAACTGGAAACAGCGGGCTTTCAGGTCCGGCAGATTGAGGACTACGACCGTCCCACGCCCCTGTCCGGCGGCGAAAACGGCTTGGCCCACTGGCTGGAACAGTTTTTCGCCGGGGATCTGGCCGGTTTTGAACAAGCGGAACAAATGACAATCTTCCGCGAGGTGGAATGCGCCCTGAGGCCGCGCCTCTGGGACGGGGAGCAGTGGGTCGCCGATTACCGGCGGCTCCGGTTGCTGGCCGTCAGAAGCTGAACGACCGGGAGACTCAGTCCTCGCTGCGGCCGCAGACCAGGGCCAGGCGGCGGCCCGATTCCGCATAATGCTCCAGCAGGGTCCGCTGGATATGCCGGGGATCGCGCCCGCGCACGGCGTCGTAAATGACTTCGTGCCGCTGATAGAATTCACGCGGTGAAAAAAGCGTGTCCCAGCACTTGTAGTAGAGGAATTTGGAGATGTGCGCGCAGGAATTGCGCGCGATGCCCGCCATCAGACGATTGCGGCAAGGGGCCAGCAGGGCGTCGTGGAAGGCTTCGTCAATCTGGCTCAGCGCGGCCAGACCGGCGGCGGCGCGGCTCTGACGCCCCATTTCGGCCAGAATTTCTTCCACCCCGCCCAGGGCCTTGTCATCCCAGCGCTCCAGGGACTGGACAATGCAAGCCCCTTCCAGAGTGCCGCCCAGGCAATAGCTGTCTTCAATCTCCCGCGCCGTAAGATGCCGAATGAACTTGGCCTTCTGCGGCAGACCCGTGACCAGGCCCTGTTGCAGCAGGCTTTGCAGGGCTTCGCGCACCGGCCCCCGGCTGATGCCGAGGTGTTCGGCGATCTCGGTTTCACGGATGGGATCGCCGGGCGAAAGGGTGCCGTCCAGCAGGCGCTGCTTGATATAGGCGATGGCCTGGGCGCTGTACGTCTTGACCTGAGGCAAGGGGGGCTCCTCATGTTTTTGTCCCATGAGGTAGACTTACGCCGACGTAATGTCAACATTTCCGGACGCGGGCGAACCTTTTCCCTCCCGTGCCCGCGGGAGCGATCACCCTGCCCCGGACAGCCGCTGATCGGGCCTGTCCGGGGCAGAATGGTTTGCATTGCTAGGCCGCCTCCCCGTTTTCGCCGGACTCGGCGAAACGGCGGTTCCAGCCGGTCAGGACCGAGAAGAGCAGCACCGCCAGCAACGCCCAGGAGTAGGGATTGTACAGGGCAGCGCTGATGGGCGGCGCCGCGATGCCGTAACTCTCGGCCGCGCTGTAGAGAGCGCCGTACCAGGCTGCCACGGCGATATGCCAGGGCAGGATGAAGAAGACAGTGCACACCGCGCAATCCATGAGGTTGGCGCGCCGCGCCGCCGCCAGGCGGAATTTTTCGCCCATGGGACGCACCAGGCTGGGGCCCACCAGAAGTTCCGCCGGTGCATTGGCCGAAATGGGAATGGACGCCAGAATGGTCACCCCCACGATGAAGAGTTCGGCCTGGCGCACGGTGGCCACCACGCTTTTCCGGGCGAACTCCAGAATCTTGCCCATGATGCCGCATTCCACAAGAATCTGGGTTACGGCCAGAATCAGGATGGCGAAGATGATGGCCCCCACCACGCCGTCGATGCCGGACTGGATGATGCCCGTGGAGCCCCCGGCCTTGGCCGGGATGCCGAAAATATCGCCGGGCTTGAGCGTGCCCGCGCAAATGCCCACCAGGGCTGCGGTCACGTTGCCGTAAATCAGGGCTTCAATGATATGCCTGCCGCGCAGGGCCGCAACCACGACCACCACCAAGGCCAGCAGCATGAACACGCCCGACGGATTCAGCGTGGCTTTGATTTCGGGCAGCACGCGCACCTCTCCGCCGCCGCCGAACATCAGAAAGACGATGCCCGAGATGACGGCCGCGCTCATGGCCAGCGGAAAACGGCTGCGCACCACCTCGCGCATGCTCGCGCCCTGAGTATACGCGGAAACAATGGTCGTGTCCGACACCGGGGCCAGATTGTCCCCGAAGGCCGCGCCGGACAGGATAGCCAGGCCGAGCATGGCCGGGTCCGCCCCCAGAAAGTAGCCCGCCGGGTACAGCACGGGCGTCAGGGCGATGCAGGTGCCCGTGCTGGTGCCCGTGCCCAGCGCGAAAAGCATGGCCGCCAGGAAGACCAGCAGGGTGAAGACCGCGCCCTGCGCCCCGGTGGTCATGCCCAGCCAGAGCAGACCGTTGACCAGGCCCCCGGCGGCCATGAGTTTGCCGAAAACCCCGGCGAACAGCCAGGCCGTAACGATGACGATGCCCGTCTTGTCGCCGATGCCGCGCATGGCGGCCTTGCAGTATTCCGCCTTGTCGCGGGCGAAAAACAGCCCCACGGCCAGGGCCAGCCAGGCGCAGGCCCAGAAGGGCTTGGTGCCGCCGCGCCCGGCCACGGAGAGCCAGGCCAGGCCAATGACAAGAATGGTCAGAGGCACCAGGCCGCCCAGCATGCCGCCGTACATCCGCAGTGTTTTTTCCTGCATGGTCCTTTTCCTTGTGCTTGTCCCGGCTGAGCCGGGAAACTGCCGCGCGTCGGTTCCCATGGCGGAAGCGGCGCGCGGCAGGGGCGTTTATGACTTCTGCCGGAAGGAATCCAGATAAGCATAGAGCGCCGGGGAACCGCCGGTATGCAGGAACAGCAGGTTCGCGCCCTTTTTAAAATGATCCTTGCGCACCAGGTCCATCAAACCGGACATGGCCTTGCCCGAATAGACCGGGTCCAGCAGGATGCTTTCGGTGCGCGCCAGGAGCTTGACCGCCTCCACCATGGCGTCGGTGGGCAGGGAGTAGCCCGGCCCCACGTAATCGTCATAGGCCACCACGGCATCGCGCGGAATATCCATGCTCACGCCCATATATTCGGCCGTGTCTTGCATGAGCTTGTGCACAGCCTCTTCCTGCACGGGCTTTTTGCGGTTCACGCCGATGCCCGTGACCGGAATGTCCATGTGGCAGCCCAGCAGTCCCAGCAGAAAGCCCGCATGCGTGCCCGCGCTGCCGCTGGGCACAATGATGTGATCAAAGTTGAGGCCCTGCTCGAACATCTGCTGCATGAGCTCCTGGGCGCACTGCACATAGCCCAGCGCGCCCACGGGATTGGAGGCCCCACCGGGCACGATGTAGGGCTTGCGGCCCTCGGCGCGCAATTTGGCGGCCAGTTTTTCCATTTCCACCGGCATGGGGCTGCCGCCGGGCACCACGGTGATGCTCTTCACGCCCATGAGCTGATAGAGAAAATTGTTGCCCGACGCCTCGGGCTTATAACTGCCGGGCACGCGCTCCTCCAGGACCAGATGGCAGTCCAGGCCTTCCTTAACCGCCCAGGAGAGGGTCAGGCGGCAGTGGTTGGACTGCACGGCCCCGCAGGTGATGATGGTGTCCGCGCCCTGGGCCAGGGCATCGGCAATGGAGAAATCCAGCTTGCGGGTCTTGTTGCCGCCGCCCGCGCCGGGCAACAGGTCGTCCCGTTTGATCCAGATATTGGCCTTGTTGCCCAGCGCCTTGCTGAAGGCGGGCAGAAATTCCAGCGGCGTGGCTTCCCGCACATAGCCGCGACGGGCGAAGCGAGCCAGATTCATACAGTTTCCTCCTGAATCAGATGTTTGTTGTTCAGCCGTTGTCCGGCCACCGGGGAACGCCCCTGATGGCTGTTGTCGGAAAAAATCAATGTGGGGAGGTACGCCCCTTGGCCATGTCCACCACGGCCCGCGCCAGTACATCGGCGGCATCCACCTGGGGGCAGTCCGCCCGCGCGCCGATGACACCGAGTTCCGTACAGGCGACGATCAGCACCGCCGCCCCCCTGCTCCGCACGTGCCCGGCTATCTCCGCAAAGGCCGCGCGCGCCGCCTCGCCCGCGCGGCCCGCCTTGACATCTTTGATGACCTGCAAAAGGCGTTGCTCCCACGGACCGTCGGCATACAGGGGGGTCAGGCCCAAGGCCGCGCAGGGGCCTTCGTAAAGGCCGGTGAGCCGCACCGCCGGCGAAGCCAGGATGCCCGCCGCGCCGCCCGGCGCGAGTTCCGACGCGGCCCTGGCCGTGAGTTCAACCATATTGAGCACCGGAATGCCCACAGCCGCCCGCACCTCGCCGTAATAGTTGTGCGCCGTGTTGCAGGCCATACACAGAAAATCCGCGCCCCAGGCCTCCAGCCGCCGCGCCATGTCCGCCAGGCACGGGCCGGGAGAAACGCCGCCGCCCTCCAGCAGGGCCTTGATGCGCGAGGGCACCTTGGGGTTGTTGTCCACAATGCAGCGCACATGGTCCGCGTCGTCGCGGGCGTCGGTATGGGCGATGATGCGGCGCATCAGATCCACCGTGGCCTCGGGCCCCATGCCGCCGAGAATGCCCGCCGTCTTTTCCTTCATGGTTTTGTCCTCCACGATGCTCAGACGTTCATGGCCGCCCCGCGCGCGGGGTCCATATCCGTTTCCAAACGCGAAACCACAATGGCCCCCGTGGCATCGCCCAGCACATTGATGGTGGTGCGCGCCATGTCCATGACCCGGTCCACCCCGGCCACCAGGGCGATGGCTTCCAAGGGAATGCCCACCTGCGTGAAGACCATGGTGATCATGATCAGCGCCGCCCCCGGCACGCCCATGGAGCCGATGGAGGCCAGAAGCGCCATAAGGACGACGGTCAGCTGCTTGTCCAGCGGCATGGGGATGCCGTAGATCTCAGCCGCGAAAATGGCCACGATGCCCATGTAGATGGCGGCCCCGTCCATATTGATGGTATTGCCCAGGGGGATGGAGAAGCTGGAGACGCTCCGGGAGGCTCCGAGCTTCTGCACACTCATGAGGTTGGAGGAGAGGGCCGCCGCGCTGGAGCAGGTGGTAAAGGCAATGAGCAGGGGCTCGCTGATGCCGCGTAGGAAATGTCCGGGCCTGACGCCGCTGAACTTCACGCAGGGAAAATAGACCAGCAGTATTTGCAGGATGCAGGCCAGATACATGACGGCCACCAGCTTGATGAGCGGCAGCAGCACTTCCAGCCCATGGGTGGCGACGGTATAGGCCATAAGCCCGAAAACACCGATGGGCGCATAAAGCATGACCATGGAGGTCACGCGGATCATCACTTCGGCCATGCCGTCAAAAAACGCCGTGACGACCCTGACTTTTTCGCCGCAGATACTGAGGGAAAAACCCAGCAACACGGCAAAGAAAATAATTTGCAGCATATTGCCCTTGCTCAGGGCCTCAACAGGATTGATAGGCACGATGCCGAGCAGCACCTGGGTGAGGCTCGGAGGGACCACGTCCTTGGCCTTGAGGCCGGTGGTGGAAAGATCAAGCCCCAGACCCGGCTGAAAGATATTGGCGAGGATCAGGCCGATGATGATGGCCACGGCTGTGCTGGCGAAATAATAAACCAGGGTTTTTCCTGCCACGCGGCCCAGGCGGCCGATGTCCCCCACGCTGGCCGCGCCCGCCACCAGCGTAGCCAACACCAGCGGCACCACCACCATGCGCACAAGGTTGATGAACAACTGCCCCAGGGGTTTGAACCACTGCGGGTCCATGTTCCAGTACTGGGCGGATGCGCCCGCCATGATGCCCAAAACCATGCCGATGCCCATCTGGGTCGGCAAACTTATTCTCCTTTTCCCGCTCATACTCGCTCCTCACGTCGGGCCGCGGCGTGCGTCCCGGCAGAAGGTTCACCGTCGCCGACGGGCGGCGGCCTGGGTTTACGGAAATATTCCGGCGCTCCTTGTTAAAAGTTAAATGTTAACATTTGATGTAATTAATTTGTGTCCTTTGTCACAAGTGCTGTCAACAAAAAAATATCCCGCAATTTTTTATTGACATCCGCCGGGCCCGGGGCTACTCACATTCCAACACGGAGTTTTACGTCATGTCCCGATTTGTTCCCGCCACCGCTTCCTCGTACGCCGCCGGCTTCAGCTGGTATTTTTTTGCGTACTTTACCGAAGCCTGTGGTCGGGAACTTCGCTGACGTCCATTGTCCGCAAGTTCAAAGGGCCGCAGGCATACCACCTGCGGCCCTTTTTTGTTTCCGGCCGCAGGCGGGCTGCCCGCAAAACATGCTGACACGCAACAAGAAAGGAGTTTCCCATGTACCTCGGCAAAAAAGTCCGTCTGGAGCGCATCATCAATCGTGAGAACGGCCGCACCATCATCGTGCCCATGGACCACGGCGTCACCCTCGGCGCGGTGGAGGGCCTGATCGACATGCGCGAGGCCGTCAACGACATGGCCATGGGCGGCGCGGACGCGGTGCTCATGCACAAGGGCCTGGTGCGCTGCTCCCACCGCAACGCGGGCAAGGACGTGGGCCTCATCGTCCATCTTTCCGCCTCCACGGCCCTCTCGCCCTGCGGCAACACCAAAACCCTGGTGGGCACCGTGGAAGAAGGCATCAAGCACGGCGCGGATTGCGTCTCCGTGCACATCAACCTGGGCGACCCCAACGAGCGCCTGATGCTCACCGACCTGGGCCGGGTGGCCGAAGCCTGCGACAACTGGCACATGCCCCTGCTGGCCATGGTTTACGCGCGCGGCCCGCAGGTGAAGAACAGCTACGATCCCGAAGTGGTGGCCCACTGCGCCCGCGTGGGCGTGGAGCTGGGCGCGGACATCGTCAAGGTGCCCTACACCGGCGACATCGAGAGCTTCTCCGACGTGGTTTCGGCCTGCTGCGTGCCCGTGGTCATCGCGGGCGGCGAACGCATGGAATCCACCCGCCAGATTCTGGAAATGGTCCATGATTCCCTCAAGGCGGGCGGCGCGGGCATTTCCGTGGGCCGCAACGTCTTCCAGCATCCCAACCGCGTGAATCTGGTCAAGGCCCTGCGCTCCATAGTGCACGAGGACGCCGACGTGGATCAGGCCCTCAAGGTCGTGGGAGAGTAGGCTCCATGTCCCGCATCTATTTCCGTTGCGCGCCCTTTGACAAAGGGCAGGTCACTCTGGCTCTGGAATCCGGCGTGGACGGCGTCATCGTGCCGCGCGACCATGTGGAGCGTGTGGCGGCGCTGTCGCGCTGCCCGGTCTGGGCCGACGAGGACGTGGCCGTGGCGGCGCTCACGGTCAAGGCTGACGAGGAGGCCGTGCTGGCCCGCCTCAAAAACGGCGAACGCGTGGTGCTGGCGCGCGGCTGGGAGGTCATCCCGGTCGAGAATCTGCTGGCCCAGAGCGACGCGGTGCTGGCTGAAGCCGGGAGCCTGGACGAGGCCCGCCTGGCCGCGGGCATCCTGGAGCGCGGCGTGGACGGCATCGTGGTGCGGCCCGAAGCTCTCGGCGAGCTCAAGGCCATCGTGGCCCAGTGCAAGCTCTCCCAGGGCCGCGAGCATCTGCTGCCCGGCGTGATTACCCGCGTGGAGCCCGTGGGCCTGGGACACCGGGTCTGCGCGGACACCCTCTCCCTGCTGCGCCGGGGCCAGGGCATGCTGGTGGGCAATTCCAGCGCCTTCACCTTTCTGGTGCACGCCGAAACCGAGCACAACGAATACGTGGCCGCGCGGCCTTTCCGGGTCAATGCAGGAGCCGTGCACGCCTACACGCGCCTGCCCCACGACAAGACCACCTATCTGGGCGAACTGCGCGCCGGGCAGGAAGTGCTCATCGTGGGCGCGGACGGCGAAACCAGCGTGGCGACCCTGGGCCGGGTCAAGATTGAGGTGCGGCCCATGCTCCTGATCGAAGCCCGGGTGGAATGCGAGGGCGGCACCAAAACCGGCGCCATCTTCCTCCAGAACGCGGAAACCATCCGGCTCACGGGCCCGGACGGCACGCCGCTGAGCGTGGTGGGCCTCAAGCCCGGCGATACGGTGCTCTGCCGCATCGACGAGGCGGGCCGTCATTTCGGCATGCGCGTGCGCGAAGAAATCCGGGAGGTCTAGGGGCATGGACGACGCCAAGACACATTGGCCCCAGGGCCGAGATACGGAAAACGGAATGGAGGGCGCGCAACGCCTGGCCGCCATCCGCAAGGAAATCGACAGCGTGGATCTGGAGCTGCTCCGGCTTTTCAACCGCCGCGCGGACCTGAGCCAGGAAGTGGGCCGGATCAAGGCCACGGAGCCGGGCATAATCTTCAAGCCGTTGCGCGAGCGCGAAGTGCTCGACGGCCTGGCGGCCAAAAATCCCGGCCCCCTGCCGGAGGAACATCTGCGGGCCATCTGGCGGGAGATCTTCTCTTCCTCGCGCGCCCTGCAACGCCCGCAGAACGTGGCCTATCTGGGGCCGGAAGGCACCTTTTCCTATTTCGCGGGCGTGGAATATCTGGGCCACGCGGCCAGCTTTCACCCCTGCGGAGACATTACCCAGATTTTCGAGGAGGTCAGCTCCGGCCAGTGCGAACTGGGCGTGGTGCCCCTGGAAAATTCCCTCCAGGGCACGGTGGGCGTGAGTTTTGACCTTTTCCTCAAGCACGAGGTTTTCATTCAGGCCGAGCTTTTTTCGCGCATTTCGCACTGCCTGCTGAGCAACGCCCCGGCCCTGGCCGCCGTGCGCACGGTCTATTCCCACCCGCAGCCCCTGGCCCAGTGCGGCGGCTGGCTGCGCGCGCATCTGCCGGGCGCGGCCCTGATCCCGGTGGAATCCACGGCCGCGGCGGCACAGCGCGCGGCGGGCCAGCCGGACGCGGCGGCCATAGGCCACGGCAAACTGGCCGACATGCTCGGTCTGGGCGTGCTGGCCCGGCGCATTGAGGACGAGCCCGGCAACTGGACGCGTTTTGTGATCATCGGCCCCAAATCGGCCCAGCCCGGCCAGAGCGGCATGGCGCCCCGGCCCATGCCCGGCCACACCGGCGCGGACAAAACCTCCCTGCTCTTCACCCTGCCGGACAAGGCCGGTTCCCTTTCCACGGTGCTGGACCTGCTGGCCGGAAATGACATCAACATGCGCAAGCTGGAATCCCGCCCCCTGCGCGGCCAGTGCTGGAAATACGTCTTTTTCGCTGATGTGGAGAGCGATCTGGAAGACCCGCGCCACGCCGCCCTGCTGGAGCGGCTGCGCAACGCCTGCACCAGCTTCCGCATCCTGGGCAGCTATCCCACCGGCCCGCAGCTGGACCGCATGAGTCTCAGCGGGGACGACGCTTCCGACGAACAAGGTATGTAAGACCATGCTTCAAAACACAGATCAGACTTCAGTCGTTACGGTCACGGCCCCGGCCTCCAAATCCCTGTCCCACCGCTACCTCATCGGCGCGGCCCTGGCCGGGGGCGAATCCACGGTGCGCCACACCTTGGAAAGCGTGGACCTGGAATGCACCAGAGCTATTCTTTGCGGCGCGGGCGCACGCATGGAAGCGCTCGACGCCTCCGGCAACGGGGCGGGAAACAACAGCGGCGGCTGGCGGGTTCAGGGACTGGGCGGCGCGCCGCGCGGCGGCCGGGGGCGCCCCCTGGATTGCGACGTGCGCGAATCCGGCACCACCTGCCGCCTGCTCACGGCCGTACTGGCCGCCGGTGAAGGTCTGTTCCGCGTCCACGGTTCAAAACGCATGCACGAGCGCCCCATCGGCGACCTCACCGACGCCCTGACCCGGCTGGGCGCGGGCGTGGCCTTTGAGGGCAAACCCGGCTGCCCGCCCCTGCTGCTTCAGGCCCACGGGCTGAACCCCGCCCTGGCCGACGGCATAATCCACCTGGGCATGGATATGTCCAGCCAGTATTTTTCCGGCCTGCTGCTGGCCGCGCCGTTCTGCGCCACGCCGCTCAGCGTAGAGCTGGCCGGGCGCAAAGCCGTGTCCTGGCCCTATGTGGGCCTGACCCTGCAATGTCTGACGGATTTCGGCATCAGCTTCAGCGTGGAAACGCGCAAGAACGAGGCCGCCCCCTGGCAGACCCTGCCGGAAGGAGACTGGCGCGATCTGGCCGAGGCCCGCCCCGGCTGCCTGCGCGTCACTATGCGGCCCGGCGCATATCGGCCCGGCGACTATACGGTGGAGGGCGACTGGTCCGGCGCGTCCTATTTTCTGGCCGCGGGGGCCCTGGGCCGCAGGGCCGTGCGTGTGCGGGGCCTGCGTGCCGACTCTCTGCAGGGCGACCGCGCCATGCTGGGCATCCTTCAGAAAATGGGCGCGCGTCTGGAGGTGGAGCCCGACGCGGTCACGGTGTACCCCTCCGAACTGCACGGCGTGGCCCTGGACATGGGCTCCTGCCCGGACCTGGTGCCCACGGTGGCCGTGCTGGCCGCCTTTGCCAAGGGTTCCACGCGCATCAGCAACGTGGCCCATCTGCGGATCAAGGAGTCGGACCGCATCAACGCCCCGGCCACGGAACTGGCCAAGACGGGCGTGACCGTGGACGAACTTTCGGACGGCATGCTGGTCAGCGGGACAGGGGGAACGGGGGACATGGGCGGACGCCTCCGCAACAGGCCCGCCGCGCCGCGTCTGCCCGAAGGCGCGACGCTTTCCGCGCATAACGACCACCGCATGGCCATGTCCCTGGCCCTGCTGGGCCTGCGCGATCCCGGCCTGCGCGTGCGCGAGCGCCTGGACGACCCCACAGTGGTGCGCAAGTCCTTCCCGCAGTTCTGGGACGTCTGGAGCCGACTGCAATGAGCCCGAGCAAAAACCTCCCCGGCGCGGCTACCCCCGCCAAAACCGTCATCATCGGGGCGACCGGACGCATGGGGGCCATGCTCTGCGCCAGGTCCCGGGCCGCCGGACTGACTGTGGCGGGCGCGGATCAGCCCCTGACGCCGGAGATTCTGGCCCCGGCCTGCGCCGGGGCGGACCTGGCCCTGATCTGCGTGCCCGCCGCCGTGTTCGAGGACGTGCTGTTGCGCGTCCGCCCACATCTGCCGTCAAATACAGTGCTGGCCGACATTACCTCGGTCAAGGAACACCCCCTGCGCCAGATGGAGCGGCTCTGGCCCGGCCCGGTGGTGGGCACTCATCCCCTTTTCGGCCCCCAATCCGAGCCGGATGCGGACCAGCCCGTGGCCGTGATTCCCGGCCGCAACGCCACGGATAAAGATCTGGACCTGACCGAGGGCTTTTTCACGGCCCTGGGCTGCCGAACCTTCCAGACCACGGCGGAAAAGCACGACCAGGCCATGGCCCGCATCCAGAACATGAACTTCATCACCAATCTGGCCTATTTCGCCCTGCTGGCCGGGCAGGAGGACCTGCTGCCCTTTCTCACCCCGTCCTTCCGCCGCCGCCGGAACGCGGCGCGCAAGATGCTCACCGAGGACGCGCAGCTCTTCGCCGGTCTGTTCGAGGCCAATCCTCACAGCCACGAGGCCGTGCGCCAGTACCGCCAGATGCTCAATCTGGCCGCGGCCGGAGATATCGACCTGCTCTGCCGCCGCGCTCAGTGGTGGTGGCGGGACGGCGCGGCTTAGGGCCTCTTGACACTAGACGAGATGGGCTTTGAAATTGTTCCGAAGGCGAACAACAGACAGGCAATGTTTGAAAGGCTCCGGCCCCCGCAAGAGGGACCGGAGCCTTTCAAACATTGCTTACCAGGCATAGGCCTGCGGCGCTTCTCCGCCCGGACCGGGCCAGATTTCGTCGAGCGCGCGAAGCGTGTCGGCGTCAAGCGCGACATCCAGCGAACAAAGGGCGGACGTCAGTTGCTCCAGAGTGCGCGGGCCGACAATCGGCGCGGCCACAACCGGGTTATGGAGCAGCCAGGCCAGAGCGACGTCGGCCGGGCGTTCGCCCAAATCGTCGCACAGGGCTTCGTACTTCTCAAGCCGGGGACGGCAGCGCTCAACGGCCTGCCGCATTTCCGGAGCCGCGCGGCGGCCGTCCCTCACCCCCCGCAGGACCCCGCCCAGCAGCCCGCCGCCCAGCGGGCTCCACGGAAGCAGGCCCAGACCGTAATAACGGCACGCCGGAATCACTTCCAGTTCCACATTGCGCACCGCGAGATTGTACAGGCTCTGCTCGGCGACCAGGCCCATGAAACGGCGCGAGCGGGCCTCGGCCTGGGCCGTGGCGATGTCCCATCCGGCGAAGTTGCTGCTGCCGATATACAGGACCTTGCCCTGCCGGACCAGAAGCTCCATGGCCTGCCAGATCTCTTCCCACGGAGTCAGCCTGTCGATATGGTGCATCTGGTACAGGTCGATGTGATCGGTCTTCAGTCTTCGCAGGCTGTCTTCGCAGGCCTTTCTGATGTGGCAGGCGGACAAACGCCGGTCGTTGGGCCCCAGGTCCATGGGCTGATAGACCTTGGTGGCCAGCACGATCCGGTCGCGCCGACCGCTTTTCTCAAGCCAGCGCCCGATAATTTCTTCGGAGATGCCGAAGCCTTTTTCCATATCGGGGCGTTGCGGGCCGCCATAGACGTCGGCGGTGTCAAAAAAATTGATGCCGGATGCCACGGCCTCGTCCATGATTCTGAAAGCCACGGCTTCGTCCGTCACAAAACCGAAATTCATGGTTCCGAGACAAAGGCGGCTGACCTTCAGGCCGGAACGTCCAAGCTGCGCGTATTGCATGTTGTTTTCTCCCTATATTGCGTTTTCTAGTTAAGAACATGACGCGTTCCCCCGGTGGAACAGGCAAAGCCGTCCCGCACCGGCAAAAGGAAAATAAGCAGCAACATAATACATGTAAAATACTTATATTTTATCATGATCAATGCTTTAAAAGCATACTTTAAATTATGGCTGCTTTCGCGGATGGAGAAAAAATTACCATGGATATAAAAGTATTGCGGTATTTTCTGGCGCTTGCCAAAGAGGAAAGCGTCACCGGAGCGGCAAAATATCTGCATCTGACGCAGCCCACGCTCTCCAGGCAGCTCAGCGAACTGGAAGATGAGCTCGGCACGGCGCTGTTCATCCGCGGCAGCCGCAGGATCACCCTGACGGATGAAGGCATGCGCCTGCGCAAACGCGCGGAGGAAATTCTGGAGCTTGTGCGGAAAACCGAAGCCGAATTCCAGGCTCCGCCGGAAGGCGTCAGCGGGGATATCTATATCGGCGGCGGTGAAACCCATGTCATGGGATGTCTCGCCGAGGTCATAAAGACACTGCAGCAAGAATACCCCCGAATATGCGTTCATATCTTCAGCGGCGACGCCGATGCCGTGACGGAGCGGATTGACAAGGGCTTGCTTGACTTCGGCCTGTTAATTGAACCGGCCAATACAAGCCGCTATGAATCCCTGCTGCTTCCGGCAACGGATACCTGGGGCGTGCTGATGCGCAGGGACAGCCCGCTGGCGGAACAGAAATCCGTACGCCCCGAAGACTTGTGGGAGTTGCCGCTCATTCCCGCAAGCCAGCGGCTTGTCGATGACAGACTCTCAAAATGGATCAGACGCGACGTGAAAAAGCTGCATATTGTCGCCACGTATAATCTGCTTTTTAATGCAACGATCATGGTTGAAAAAGGCATCGGCTACGCCCTGGGCATTGACAGGCTCGTGAATACGACGGGAAACAGCAACCTCTGCTTCAGGCCGTTTGATCCGGCCCTGACCGTTGAGGTGAATTTTGTATGGAAACGCTACCAACTGTTTTCAAAACCCGCCGAGCTGTTTTTGCAACGTCTGAAAAAAACCTTCGGGTAATGAGCAGTCTACGGCAGGGAGGAACGAAAACAAAGAGATATGCGAGAGCGCGCAAAGGTTCAGCGCCGCCCGTATTTCCATTGCGGCGAAGCGGATTGAGCGGGCCTTGCCCCTGACCGCCGCGCGGAAAAGCCTTCTTCCCCGCCGCCTTGCGCCGTCACACGCTTCGTGGCAGAACAGCGTATCCGGTTCCGCTTCGGCCGAACCGCAAAAATGCCTTTCGCACGGCGGTTCGCAGCCCGCGCGGCGAGCTCCGTTGCTGGGATCTCATGAAATATATTCTGCGCCACATCAAACTCATTGTCTGCTGCATCATCATCCTGGGTTTCGCCTGCGTCACGCTGGAAAGCCACCGCGCCTACAAGCAGGTTTTCGACCACAACATCCGCAGTATCTCGGAACTCGGTTCCCTGACCATCTACCATGAAATCGACAAGGCCTTGAGCATGCCCGTGGCCGTCTCCCTGTCCATGGCCAACGACAGTTTCCTGCGGGCCTGGCTTGAGGAGGAGCAAAAGCGCCCCGGCGACGCCGCCCATATTCGGCAATTACAGAATTACCTGGCGGGACTGCAAAAAAAATTCAAATACAATTCCGTCTTTGTTGTTTCCGAAGCCAGCCGGACCTATTTTCACTATGAAGGCAAATCCGGCAAAACCATCTCCCCGCGCAACGCCCGCGACACCTGGTACTACGACTTTTTGAAAAGCGGCCGCCTCTACGGCCTGGACGTGGACCGGGACGAAGCGGACCACAATGCGCTCACGGTCTTCGTCAACTGCCGCGTCGACGACGACAACGGCAAGCTGCTGGGCGTCCTGGGCGTGGGTATGAAGATGCACCGCCTCCAGGACATCCTGACTTCCTATGAACGGCGTTTCGCGCTCAAGGCCTTTCTGGTCAACGACGTGGGCGTGATCCAGGTTGCCTCGGACAGCGCGCTGATTGAAAACCGCAATCTCTTCGCCACACCGCCGCTGTCCGAACTTAAGGACAAACTGCTCGGGCACAAGGATGAAACCGAGGGGCGCTGGTCCGGCTTGGGCTCCCGGAACATCTGCATGCTGTCCCGTTATGTGGACACCCTAGGCTGGTACCTGATTGTGGAAAAGGACACCTCCCCGCTCCGGAGCGCCTTCAGAGTGCAGCTGATCCAGAGCGCGGTCACGGCCCTGCTGGTGATCGCCGCCGTTCTGCTGCTCATTTCCTATCTCATGAACCGCCACGGCAAGATGCTGGAAAAACTCGCGGTCACGGACAAACTGACCTCCCTGCCCAACCGGGGCGCGCTGGGCGACATCATCAGCCGGGAGGTGGAGGCCGCCCGCGACTGGAAGCGGACCTGCCACGCCTTTCTGTTCGATGTGGATTTCTTCAAGCAGATCAACGACCGGCACGGGCACCTGGCCGGTGACCGCGTGCTGGTGCTGGCGGCCCGGCTGGCCCGCGAAAATGCGGGCGAAGACGGCATGGTGGCGCGCTGGGGCGGCGATGAGTTCTTCGGCCTGCTCCATGCCGACGCGGAGGAAAGCCGCGCCCTGCTGGAGCGGCTGCTGGCCGCCATGCGCGAGCACCCGGAACTCAGAAAATGGGGCGTCTCCCTGAGCATCGGCGTCACTCGCATTAAGGAGACGGACGATATGGACAGTCTGGTCTCGCGCGCGGACGAGGCCCTGTACCGCTCCAAAAAAGACGGCCGGGACCGTCTCTCCTTTATCTGATCCTTTTCGGCGTTGCCGCCGCATGCCTGCGCGCGGCGCTTTCCACGGCCTCGCTTTCGCGCAGCAGCAGCGTCAGGCCCAGCGAGGCCAGCAGGCTCACGCCAAAAATGACGTCCGAGGCGGCGTAGCTGCCGGTGAGGTCATGGGAAAGTCCCATGACGGGAAATCCCGCGCTGCGCAGAATGATGAAGATGGAAATAAACTTGTAGGACGGCAGAAAATTGCCGTTGCCGAAAAAATAGGAAACCACGGCGGGCAGAATGGTCCACAGGCCGCCGATGCAGCCGCCGAAGCTCAGGCTGAAAGCCGTCATGCTCCAGATGCCGGGCGGCAGAAAGCAGAGGCCCAGGCTCGCCGCACTGCATAGCATGACCAGACGCGCGGCGAAAAGCGGGGTGAACCGGTCGCAGACCCAGCCCCAGGCGTATTTGGCCAGGGCCGCAAACAGCGCCGCGGCACAGGCCAGCAGCATGGCCGTGTACGCCTCCAGCCCCAGATCCGCGAAACGCGGCTTCATCTGGCTCATGATCGACGAACCGGCCATAAGGGCCATGCCGAAGGCCAGGCCTAGAAACCATGCTCGCGGCTCGTGCAGCATGCCGGAAAACGAAACCTCCGCGGGAGGCCGCCTGGGACGCCGGGGCTCGCGCCGCCTGCCGTCGGGATACAGATGCATGGCCCGGGGCGTGTCGCGCACCAGAAACCAAGTCAGAGGAGCCAGAGCGCAGGTCAGCAGGCCCAGAACCAGATAGGCCGTGCCCGCGTCAAAATGCCGGATCAGCACCAGGCTCAGAAACGGCAGCGCCACACCGGAAAGGGACGTCCCCGCGTTGGCCAGGCCGAAGGCCCGGCCCCGGTAATGATGAAACCAGTTGTTCATAAGGGCGTTGCCCACCACCCCGCCGCAGAACTGGGTGCAGACCCAGGCGATGGTGAACAGCAGGGTATAGAGCAGGATGTTCCCGGTAAGGCCCATGACCGCCGTGGCAGCGCCGCCCGCCAGCGCCCCCAAGGCCATGAGCCGCCGCAGGGAGCAGCGGGCGGAAACCGCGGCGGCCAGAGGCATGGCCAGTTGCCCCATAAGCGCGGCAAAGCCCATACTGAGATTGAGTCCCGCCCGTGTCCAGCCATGAACCTCGCACAAGGGTTCCATGAAGGCGTTCATGCAGTAAAGCACGCTGCCCTGCAGCATAAAGTTACCGCCCATGGAAAGCAGGCTGATCTTCCATCCGTAAAACACGCTTCTCCCCCGTGCCGCAGCCGTGTTGCGAGCTCGCCGCGCGCCGTTTCAGCATTCCCCAAACACGAGCTCATTGCCCACCAGCACGCCGACGACGCTGATGTCGCGCAGACGCCGGGGGGCCACGGCCAGCGGGTTTTCGGCCAGAATGGTCATATCCGCCAGCTTGCCAGGCTCAAGGCTGCCCTTGATCCGCTCCTCGTGAAACTGCCAAGCCCCCCAGGTGGTCACGCTGCGCAGGGCCTCCAGAACCGGAATTGTTTGCTCTTCTCCCAGCACGCGGCCCGAAGCGGTGCGCCGGTTGACGGCCGACCAGACCGAAAGCAGCGGGTCCATGGGCGTCACGGCGGAGTCGTTGTGATTGGTAAAGGGAATCCGCCGTTCAAGGGCGCTGCGCAGGGGGTTGATGCGCCCGGCCCTGTCCGGGCCGAGAAAAATCTCGTGATGCCTGTCCCCCCAGTAATAGGTATGCACCACAAAGAAGGAGGGCACCACGCCCAGCCGCCTGATGCGGTCCAACTGGTCCTCGCGCGCGGTCTGGCAGTGAATGATGATATGACGCCTGTTCACGTCGGGCAGGGCTTTCTGGGCCTGCTCATAGGCCTCCAGCACGTCGTCGATGGCCGCGTCGCCGTTGGCATGCACGGCGACCTGCCAGCCCTTTTTGTGGTAGCCCGTGATCAGCTCCGCCAGGGCCGCGCGCGTATGGATGGCATAGCCGCGCCACTGGCCGGGAAGCCCGGCGTCGAGAAGCTTATGGTAGGGATTGCTTAGATAGCCCGTGTAGCCCTGGATGCTGCCGTCCTGAAAGAGCTTGACCGCGCCCAGGCTGAGTTTGCCGTCACCGGTCAGCCAACCGCCCGGCGCCGGGTCGCGCGGGGCCAGACTGAAGTCGAACAGGCCGTGCTTGGGCAGAAGCTGTACCCGGTTTCTGATGATGCCCGCCGCATGCGCCTTGAAATAATTGTGCCACATGGCCGTGGTCACGCCGCCGTCATGGGCTGTGGTCACGCCCTTGGCCAAGTAGTCCTCGCAGGCCCGGCGGGCTGAAATCAGCCACAGTTCGCCGGTCATGGCCGGAGCCGCCTCCAGCACCCTGTCCATGGCCGCGGGCTCCTCCACAAGGCCGGTCAGGGCCCGGTCCGGCCCCCGCCGGAACAGCCCGCCCGCCGGGTCCGGCGTGTCCGGGCCGATGCCCGCCGCGGCCAGGGCCAGACTGTTGCACAAGGCCGAATGCCCGGAAATGTGCCGCAGAAACAACGGATGCTCCGGCACAAGGGCGTCCAGCTCCGCCAGGCTGAAGTGGCGCTTTTCAGCCAGGCCCGTATCATCGTACCCCGCGCAGAGCAGCCATTCGCCCTTGGGCGTTTCCACGGCTCCGGCCCTGATGCGCCCGGCCAGTTCCGCCAGGGTCTTCAGACTGCCGATGGGCGCGGCAAAGGCGTCCAGATACAGGGCGTTATACATGCCCGCGCGCATATAATGGCTGTGGCAGTCGTAAAAGCCGGGCAGCATGGTCCGTCCCTTGAGGTCCACGAGCCGCGTGTCCGGGCCGCGCAGGGGAGCCACGTCATCCGGTCCGCCCACCGCCGCGATTCTGTCGCCGCGCACGGCCAGGCAGGAGGCCGTGGAAGCGCGCGAGTCCATGGTCAGGATGGTTCCGTTATGATAGATATGGGTGGCGGCAGGCATAGCGCGTCCTTCTGTTTTTTTAGGGTAGTGGCGGCCTCAGCTCCGGGCCGCGGCTTTTTTCCATTCCTTGCGCAGCAGATTGAACAGGATGAACAGGCTGATGCACAGAAAAACGGCGCACACCGGCCGGGTGAGAAAGACCGTGTAGTCATTGTCGGAAATACTCAGGGCGCGGCGAAAATTGGTTTCAATGATGCCTGAGAGGATCATGGCCAGCAGCAGCGGGGCCAGCGGAATGGAAGCCTTGGTCATGATCCAGCCCAGGATGCCGAAGACCGCCATCACCCCCAGATCGAAATTGGAATTATTCAGGGCGTAGCCGCCCACCACACAGAGCGTGGTGACCAGCGGCATGAGGATGCCGCCGGGGATGCTCACGATTTTTGAAAACACCCGTACCGAAGCCATGCCCAGAACCAGCATGAAGACATTGGCCAGGAGCAGGGAAATGAAGATGCTGTAGACCAGGGCACCCTGCTCCTGAAAAAGCAGCGGACCGGGCGTCATGCCCTGGATCATCAGCGCGCCCAGAATGACGGCGGTGACCACGTCGCCGGGAATGCCCAGGGTCAGTAGGGGAATGAGCGCCCCGCCGGTCACGGCGTTGTTGGCCGACTCCGTGGCCGCGAGCCCCTCTATGGCCCCGTTGCCGAAGGCTTCCGGATGCCTGGAATTGCGCTTGGCCTCACTGTAGGCCGCGAACGAGGCCGTTCCCGAGCCCGTGGCGGGCACAATGCCGATAAAGGTGCCGATCAGCGAGCCGCGCAACAGCGCGCTTCTGTTGGCCCAGATTTCCGCAAGGGAGATGCCCTTTCTGGAAATGTTCACAGCCGAAAGACGCTTGCCGCGAAAGACGTCCTCGCAGGTGAGAAAAACCTGCGAAAGCGCGTACAAGCCCACCAGAGCCGGGATCAGCGACACGCCGTTGATCAGGTTGGCGGAATCAAAGGTCAGGCGCAGATTGCCGGTGAGCGGATCCATGCCCACCATGGCGATGAGCAGGCCGAGGCAGGCCGCGATGCAGCCCTTGAGCAGCGCGCCCTCGGACAGGGTCGCCACGATGGTCAGGCCGAAAA
Source organism: Desulfovibrio sp. 3_1_syn3 (assembly GCF_000145315.2). Taxonomy (NCBI): domain Bacteria; kingdom Pseudomonadati; phylum Thermodesulfobacteriota; class Desulfovibrionia; order Desulfovibrionales; family Desulfovibrionaceae; genus Desulfovibrio; species Desulfovibrio sp. 3_1_syn3. The sequence continues at coordinate 1,202,265 of NZ_ADDR02000001.1, read as the reverse complement.
TGCCCAGGGCGAAATACTCCGGCGCGCTGAAATTCAGGGCGAAGCGCGCGAGCTGCGGGGCCACCCCGGCCAGGATGAAGCAGGAAAACACGCCGCCGATAAAGGAAGCCACGGTGGTCATTTCCAGGGCGCGCAGCGATTCCCCCCTGGCGGTCAGCCGTGGGCCTTCAAGCATGGTGGCCGCGGCCGCCGCTGTGCCCGGCGTGCTGACCAGAATGGCCGTGATGGAACCGGCGTAAATGGCCCCGCAGTACATACCGAGCAGGGAGGAAAAGGCCACCACCGGGGGCAGCCCGAAGGTCAGGGGGATGAGCAGGGCCACGCCCATGACGGCCGTGAGCCCCGGCAGGGCTCCGAACACGATGCCCAGCGCCACGCCCAGAAGATTCGCCAGCAGCGCCTCAAAGCCGCACGCCGCGGCCAGTGCCGAAAGGAAAGTATCCATAGGCTCAGCCTCAGGGAAGCGGGACGTTAAACAAAAGGGCGAAGACCAAGTACAGAAAAGCGGTCATCAGGCCCGCGATCAGCAGGATGCGCCAGGGGCTGCGATAGCCTGTGAGCACCTGGGCCAGCACCAGAAAAACCAGGGTGGCGGAACAGAAGCCCGTGCCGCCCGGCCAGAGCGCGTCATAGGCGTATTCGCCAAGCCCGACAAAGCCCGCCACATAGCCGAGCACCAGCAAAATCATCAGCAGCACTTTCAGCAGCACCGGGCGCTCCGGCCACGAGGCCCGGCCCCGGACCAGAAAACTGCGGACCAGCAGGATGCAGGCCAGAACAGCCAGCAGTACGGTGACGCCCGTGGGAAAGGAGGCCGGTCTGAAAAACTCGGCCGACGCGGATTCCGGCAAAAGGCGGATCTGTTGCCAGGCCACGGCGCAGATCACCAGAAGAGCCAAGGCGATGAAAAAATCCGTTTTGTTTTTCATGGGGCCTCCCGTATCCGGCGGCATACCTGGGCGGGAACGGCGGGACGCGGGTCTTCCTTGCCGCGTCCCGTTCTTCGCGCGGGGCGCGCCCGGCGCGAAGGATCAGTCCAGCGATTTGCGCCCGGCCAGCACGTCGTCCACCAGGGCGGAACCGGCCGCGATGACCTCGCCGAATTCCTTGGGCGGCAGATAGTCCACGGACAGGCCGATCTTCTTGAACCTGGCGATGACGTCGGGATCGGCCAGGGCCTTTTGCAACAAGGGCTGCAAAGCGGCGATGCGTTCGTCCGGCACCTTTCCGGAGGCCACCAGGCCGTGCCACGAACCCATATCGATCCATTGCTCGTCTTCCGGACTCAGCCTGTCGGCGTAAATCTCGCGGAAGGTCGGCGTGTCCGGCAGCGACGGATGACGGGTCTTCCGGGTGACGGCAATGGTGGCGAAGTCGCCCGATTCCACATAGGGCAGCACATTGGTGGGCACCTGGAATCCGGCCGTGATGTGTTTGCCGAGCAGGGCCGTGGAGACCTCATGTCCGCTGCCGTAGGCCGCGTGCCGGACTTTCAGGCCGTTGTGGAAGCGTTGCAGAAGCTTGGTCAGGTAGAGGCGCTGGGTGGTGATGGCCCCGGTGCTGCCGTAGACTATATCGGCGGGATTCTTTTGCGCGGCCTCGATAAAGGCCGGAAAATCTTTCAGGCCCGAGGCCTTGTTGACGGAAAAAGTCAGCTCCATGACCGTGATCTGGGCCACGGGCTTGAAGTCTTTTTCCGTAAAGCCCACATTGGTCAGCTTGGGCGTGGTGCACAGCCCGCCGAATGCGGGAAAACACAGCGTATAGCCGTCGGGCCGGGCGCGCAGCATGTCGTTGAGGCCGATGGCCTGCGCACCGCCGGGTTTGTTGATCACATTGATGGTGATCTTGAATTCTTTCTGGAAATACTCCGCCAGGATGCGGCTGGCGATGTCCACCGCGCCGCCGGGACCGAAGGGCACGATGATGTTCAGGGGCCGGTCTTGGGGGTAGTCGGCGCGGGCCTCGGACGCAAGGCCCGACAGGCAGACGCCGAGCGCGAGACAGACGGCAAGGATGAGTTTTCTCATAACTACTCCAGCGTTGAGGTTGAAGCAGTTTCATCAAGATCCATGCCAGGAATGCGCCGTTCGTGAAAAAAGGCGCAGCAGCGGGCCGCGGGCGGGACCAAGGCTGTTCAGGACAGTTCTTACGGCGATTTTTGTAACAGTTCTTATGCAAATATGTAACAAAAGTGCTACAGTCTGCGGCGCGGCAGGCCCGCGCTTCAAGGCTGCAGCTTGCGCCAGAGCGTCATCCGGCTGATGCCCAGGCGGCGCGCCGCCGCGCCCAGATCCTGGCCCGTCGCGGCCAGAGCCGTTTCAATGATCTTCCGTTCCAGAGTCCGCATCTGCGTCCGCAGGTCAGCGGCGCAGGCTTCGTCCGGCGGGTTCTCCAAAGCAGGCTCCTGGCCCTGCCAGACGCACGCCAAAAGCTGCGCCCAATCCCGTCCGCCTGCCGCACCCGTATGGTTGGCGATCAGCGCTAGGCGCTCCAGCACGCTGAACAGCTCGCGCAAATTGCCGGGCCAAGCCCGGCGCGTCAGCAGCGGGCCCAGGGCCCGCTCCAGCACATCCGCCGGAGGCGTCGGCCGCAGATCTTTGCGCAACCGGGAAACAGCCATGGCCACAATGTCTTCGGGCCGTTCCCGCAACGGAGGCAGGGTCAGATTGAGCACATTGAGACGGTAGTACAGATCCGTGCGAAAGAGCCTGCGCCGGACAAGATCCTCCAGATCCCGGTTGGTGGCGCAGATCACCCGCACGTCCAGGGGGATGACCTGGGTGCCCCCCACCCGGACGATCTCCCTCTCCTGCAGAACGCGCAACAGGCGCCCCTGCAACAACAGCGGCAGATCACCCACCTCGTCCAGAAAAAGCGTGCCGGTATGGGCCAGTTCAAACATCCCGGCTTTGCCTTGGCGGCGCGCGCCCGTGAACGCGCCCTCCTCATAGCCGAACAGCTCGCTTTCCAGCAGACCTTCGGGAATGGCCGCGCAGTTGACCGCCACAAAGGGGCTTTCCGCGCGACGGCTGCCCGCGTGAATGCTCTGGGCGAAAATTTCCTTGCCCGTGCCCGATTCGCCGCAGATCAGCAGATTGGCGTCCGTGGAGGCATAGAGCGCCGCCAGTTCCTTTACTTGCCGCATGACGGGCGAGCGGGCTTCGATATCATCAAAGGTGTAACGCGCGGTAAAACCGCACGCCTTGAGGCTGCTGCGCAGACGGCCTTCCGCCCGCCGGATGCTTCCGGCGTCGGAAAAGGAAAAGACCAGGCCCGCGCTTTTGCCCTGAACCGCCACGGGCACCCGGTTGACGACCAGGGTCACGCCGCCGATGTCCCGGACCCGCCCCCGCTCGGCCCTGTCCGGCAGCCCTTCGCCGCTCAGAAAGCCGCCGGGAACGGCCGCGCGGATGTCCTTATCCAGCAGGTCTTCGGGCGTTCTCTTGAGCAGTCGGGCGGCGGAGGTGTTCACATGACTTACCGCGCCCTTTTCGTCCAGCACCAGCAGGCCCTCGCTCACGGCATTGAAGACGGCGTGGATGCGCGCCGCGCGCCGCCGCTCGAGCCGCCGGGCTTCCGCGATGGCGGCGGCCTCGCGCAGACAGCGCGCGGCGGTTTCTTCGTCAACTCTGAACTGGCGGGTGGGAAAGCCCAGGGGAGCCACAAAATCCCGCACATAGGTGCCGCCCACCACCAAGTCCACGGAACCCGGTTCAAGCTCTGCGGCCATATCGCGCGCCTCCGCGCGGGAACGGAAAAGGCACTCGCGAATCTCCATGCCCAGAACCCCGGCCACGCAATCCACATCCCGCAGGGGCCCGGCGTAACGGAACCAGGCCACCCGCCGAACCTTTCCAACATCGGGCAACAGCAGGCGCAAGAGATCCATGGCCGTCATTTCAATGGTTACCACGGGCACGGCCGTATGCCGCTTCAAAAAGGCAACATTGATGCTGCGGCTCAGAAAGACGTCGCAGTCGTCGGGCGGCGTGGCCCGCGCCACGGCCACAGCCGCGTCCTCCTGTCCCACGACCACGCGCAGGCGGCAGCCCATGCGCCGGGCAATGGGCGTGAATACCGCGCCCATTTCCGGATACGGCGCGATCAGAATGCAGTGAAAGCCCTTGTCTGTGCCCCCTTCGCCCGCCGTGCTCCTTGGCATGGTCCAGCCCCCTCGGCTATTGGTGCCGCTCCCGTGCAGAATAGTCGCAACCCGCCCGCCAGGCAATGATCAGACCGTCTCCGGCCGGGGCATGCTTCTTGCTATCTTCCCGCTGATCGCCAAAAACGCAACAGCGGGAACGTCATATGTTCGGCAAGCAGCAAGACCCCAGCAGAACGGAAGAAGCCACTCCGAAACGCAGAAACAAACAGCGCCAGGAGGGCAATGTTCCCAAATCCCAGGAGCTGGGCAAAGCCGTGAGCCTTACGGGCGGCCTCATCGCCCTCCATCTCTGGCTCGGCCCCATGACCGAGGAGATCAAGACGCTGTTCCGGCGCTTTCTGGGCCACGCCTGGGAATTCGATCCCAATCCCCAGAACGTCTACACCCTGAGCATCGATTTGACAGTGGAGCTGTGCAAGATCATCCTGCCGATCCTGCTTTTTCTGGGTTTTCTGGCTTTTCTGGCCCAGCGCCTCCAGGTGGGCAAGCTCTGGACCACCAAAGTTTTCAAGTTCAAGTGGCAGCGCTTCAACATCATCAAGGGTCTGAAACAGATGATGTTTTCGCCCCAGACAGCCCTACGCACCATTAAAAGCCTGCTGTTTTCCATCATCCTTGCCCTGATTCCCGGCTATCTCATTTATCAGGAATACCAGAACTTCCTGCCCATGTACTACGCCACGCCCGAAGGCGTGGCCGCCTACATGCTCCAGATGGGCCTCAAGCTGGCCTACTATGCCCTGCTGCCCATCCTGGCCATCGCGGCTTTTGACGTCTGGCAGTCGCGCTTTGCCTACAAGGAAGGCATGAAGATGACCAAGGACGAAGTGAAGGACGAGCGCAAGCAGGCCGAAGGCGACCCGGTCATCAAGGGGCAGCAGCGCCGCAAGATGATGGAAGTGGTCATGAAGCGCATGATGCAGGACGTGCCCAAGGCCGACGTGGTGGTGACCAACCCCACCCATATCGCCGTGGCCCTGCGCTACAACGCGCAGGAGGCCCCGGCCCCGGTGGTGCTTGCCAAGGGCGCGGATCACCTGGCCGAAAAAATCAAGGCCGTGGCCCGCGAGCACAACGTGCCCATCCGCGAAAACGTGCCCTTGGCACGCGCTTTGTATAAGGCTGTGGAAGTGGGCGACATGGTCCCCGAAGAACTGTACAAGGCCGTGGCCACTGTGCTGGCCAGCATTTGGAAGCTCAAGCCAACCATGCGGCAGAATTAAATTTATTTGCGGGGCTCCCCGCCCACAGAACATGACGAGGTGTCAGAAAAATGGCGACGACCGGACTTCCGCAAATTGATTACAGCCGCTTCTCCAAGCACGGCGAACTTATGCTGGCGGCGGGCGTGGTGGTTATCCTGTTCGTCATGCTGGTGCCGCTGCCCACCTTTTTTCTGGACATCATGCTCTGCGTGAGCATTTCCATCTCGCTGCTGGTGCTGGTCACCACCATGTTCATGACCTCGCCCCTGGAGTTCACCATCTTTCCCTCCCTGCTGCTGGTGACTACCCTGCTGCGCCTGGCCCTCAACGTGGCCTCCACCCGCCTGATCCTGCTCAACGGCGATATGGGCGCCGAAGCCGCGGGCAGCGTGATCCGCTCCTTCGGCGAATTCGTGGTGGGCGGCAGCTACGTGGTGGGCGGCGTCATCTTCATGATCATGTTCATCCTGAACAAGAGCGTCATCACCGCGGGCACCACGCGCATCGCCGAAGTGGCCGCGCGCTTCACCCTGGACGCCATGCCCGGCAAACAGATGGCCATCGAGGCCGACCTCAACGCCGGGCTCATCGACGAGGAAGAAGCCAACGACCGCCGCCACGCCCTGCGCAAGGAGGCCGACTTCTACGGCGCCATGGACGGCGCGTGCAAATTCGTTTCCGGCGACGTGAACGCGGGCATGATGATCACCATGGTCAACCTGATCGGCGGCATCATCATCGGCGTGGTCCAGAAAGACATGGACTGGAACACGGCCCTGACCACCTACTCCCTGCTGACCATCGGCGACGGCCTGGTTTCCACCATCCCGTCCATCATCGTTTCCACGGGCACGGGCCTGCTGGTTTCGCGCGCCGCCTCGGAAGCCAAGATGGGCGAGGAATTTCTGGCCCAGCTTACCTTCAACAGCCAGGCCCTGAAAATGGTTTCCGGCGTGCTGCTGGTCTTCGCCCTGGTGCCGGGCCTGCCCACCATTCCTTTCCTGGTGCTCTCCATCCTGCTCTTTATGGTGGCGCGCCTGACTGCCAAGGATGAAGAGGAGGACGCCAAGGCCGACAAGAAGGGAGCCAAGGGCAAGAGCGGCGGCAAGTCCCCGGCCACGGCGGACACCCCCGAGGAAGTGCAGGCCCTACTGCCCCTGGACACCCTGGAGCTGGAAGTGGGCTACGGCCTGATTCCCCTGGTGGACGAGGAACAGAGCGGCAACCTGCTGGCGCGCATCCGCTCCATCCGGCGGCAGTTCGCTCTGGATATGGGCGTGGTCATCCCCTCCCTGCACCTGCGCGACAATCTGCAACTGAAGCCCGGCCAGTACGCCCTGTTGATCAAGGGCAATCAGGTGGCTTCGGCGGAAATCCTGGTGGACCACTTCCTGGCCATGGACCCCGGCAACGTGACCACCAAGATCAACGGCATCGAAACCCGCGAGCCCGCTTTCAACCTGCCCGCCCTCTGGATTCCGGACAGCCAGCGCGAAGAGGCCATGCTGGCGGGGTATACGGTGGTGGACCCGGCCACGGTCATTGCCACCCATCTGACGGAAGTGTTCAAGCGCCATCTGGCCGACTTTCTGGACCGCCAAGCCGTCCAGGGCCTGCTGGACACCGTGGCCAAGCATTCGCCCAAGGCCGTGGAGGATCTGGTGCCCGGCACCATTTCCTTGGGCGGCGTGCAGAAAGTGCTGCAACTGCTGGTGCGGGAAAACGTCAGCATCCGCGACATGCTGACCATTGTGGAGACCTTGGGCGACTTCGGCGGCGGCGTCAAAAATCCGGACATGCTGGCCGAATACGTGCGCGAAAAACTCTCCCGCTCCATTGTGCGGCCCTATCTGGACAGCCAGGGCGTGCTGCCCGTGCTGACCCTCAACGGCAACGCCGAACGCATGGTGCAGGAAGGCATCCGCCAGACCGACAACGGGGCCACCTTTCTTTCGCTCAATCCGGCGGCGGCCCAGCGTCTGGTGCAGAACATCAACTCCGCTGTGGAGAACGCCGTGAATACCGACGGCCAGCCCGTGATCCTGGCAAGTCCCATAGTCCGGCCGCACCTGGCCCAGTTGATCACCCGTTTCCTGCCCACGGTGCCCGTGATTTCCCAGGCGGAAATTCCCTCGGACATCCGCCTGCAGGCCGTGGGCACGGTCAGCGCGGAATAAACCCGCGACGCCGCGACAGATATAAGGCCCGCCCGCACACGCGGGCGGGCCTTTGCCGATCGGCACCATGCGACCGCTTGTCAAAGCGACCGCGCTGCCTATATCTTATGGTAAATCCCCTTACGAGGACCTTATGAAAAACATTCTTGACGCACTGAACGGCAACGGCGGCCTGAAAGCCGGACTCGGAAACGTGGGCGACACGCTCAAAAACACGTTGCAAAATGTCGGCGCGGGCAGCCCGGGCGGCATCGGCGGCCTGCTGGGCTCGGCCGCTCTGGGCGGCCTGCTGGGCGCGCTGTTCACGGGCAAAAGCGCCAAAAAATTCGCCAAGGGCGCGCTTATGGTCGGAGGCACGGCCGCGGCGGGCGCGCTGGCCTGGAACTTCTACAAAAAATGGGCCCAGCCTGGCCAGGCCGGCGGCGCGGACGCGGCTCCGGCGGCGGAAATCCCCGCGCCCCGGACTCAGGGCGCCCTGCCTCCGGCCGAGAACACGGCCCTGCTTCTGCTGGAGGCCATGGTCTTTGCGGCGCGGGCTGACGGCCATATTGACGAAGAGGAAAAATCCCGCATCCAGGACACGGCGGCCTCGCTCTTTCCCGATCAGAGCATGACCGAGCTGCTGGACGGGCTCATGAACAGGCCCATCGACCCGGCGTCCCTGGCGGCCAGGGTGCGCGACCCCGAGGAAGGGCGCGATCTTTACCGCCTTTCCCGCGCGGTGGTGAATGTGGACAATTTCATGGAGCGCAGCTACCTGGACGGCCTGGCCCGGGCCCTGAACATCGGGGCGGACGAACAGGCCCGGCTGGAAAAAGAGACGGAAGCCGCTGTTCAAAACGCCGTTTAGAGCAAGTTCACTTTTTCAAAGTAAATTTGCTCTGGCGGTTGCGTGGGCAGCACCAACTTTGAGAATATTAATTCTTAAAGGTAATCTCTCTTAAATGGTGGAGACAAAAATGCGCGCAAGCCCGCGTGTAACAACGCGGGCTTGCGCGCGGCGGTCTGCGGACGGTCCGGGCCGCTATCCCGCCGCAATGGGCGTCGCATTTTCATACAGGCTGCCCAAATAGGTGCGCAGACGGGCCAAAGCCTGCGCGTGCAACTGTGAAACGCGGCATTCGGTGATGCTCATGACTTCCGCTGCTTCGCGCATGGTCAGCCCATCCGTGTAATAGAGCGAGAGCACCATTTTTTCCCTGGGCGTCAGGCGCGCAAGCAAGCGTTCCATGTGTTCCGCGAGCTCCCGCATGACAGCGGTATGACAGGGCTCATCCGCGCCTCCTGGTCCGTCGGCGGCCAAGCTGTCCTGAATTGCATCCAGCGAAAAAAACTGCCTGGCCTCAAGCGCCTCCATGGCGTAGCGCAACGTGCGCGGCTCTAGCCCGGTCATGCTCAGCAACTCTTCTTCCGTGGCCTGGCGGCCCCGCCCGCGCTCCACCATGCGTCTGGCCTCGTCCAGCCTGCGCATGGCTCGCCGTAGCGAACGCGGGAGCCAGTCCTGGCGGCGCAATTCGTCCAGCATGGCCCCGCGGATGCGGTTTTCCGCATATCGCTCAAAACACACGCCCCGTTCTGGACGGAAGTTGCACAAAGCCTCCACAAGCCCCAGCGCCCCAGCGCCCAACAGTTCATCCAGTTCCACATGAAATGGTAGCCTGGCCTTGAGCCGCAACGCCAACGGACGGATGCGGGGCGCGTAATGCCGCGCCACCACCTCCCGCTCGGCCGGAGAAAAATCTTCCCAGGCCGTAAAGCCGCTCTCAAAGGCTTTCCGGGCGTTCGGCCACATCCGCCGGACGTCAGCCGTGCCCAAGGGCGGTGCCCCTGTGTTTTCTTTGCGCATTCGAGGAGCCGGGTTTTCCTCTCCTCGCCGTCCCGCGCCACACAGCAACGGCTTCCAGAAAAACTTAATATTGCCGTCCGGATTTTCCGGGACGTCCCAGGCCAGAATATTTTCCGCCAAACGCAACACGGCTCTGGACGCCGGACTTCGGGGGTCCCTGACATAAAAAGGCAGTTGTCGCGCGGCGGCCTCCCGCACAGCATCATCCTGTGGAATCACTCCCGCCAGATCCAGGGAAACGCCGCCGGGAAGACTGTCGCAGGCCTGATACAAGCGCGCCAGAACAGCCCTGACGGTCCCGAGAGCCGGGGCCATGTTGACGCAGACCTTGAAATGCTCCACCCCGTGGGTCAGCTTGAGCATCTTGATCAGGGCGTAGGCGTCGGTCAGCGACGTGGGTTCGGGGGTGAGCACCACCAGTCGTTCCTGGGCGGCCAGGTTAAAATAGAGCACATTGTCGCTGATGCCCGCGCCGGTATCCACAATAAGATAATCCAGCCCGTCCTCCAGCTCGCCCACGGCTTCCAGCAGTTCCAGCTTCTGGCCGGTGGACAGGGTGAGCATTTCGCTCACACTCGAGGAGGCAGGCAGGATGAAAAAGCCGTAAGGCGTGGGAAAGAGAATTTCCCGTAGCGACGCGCCTTCGTGAAAGAGGTGGAAAAGACTTTTCCCCGGCTTCAGGCCCAGCAGCATGTCCACATTGGCAAGGCCCAGGTCCGCGTCGATCAGCGCCACGCGTTTGTTGAGCCGAGCCAGGCAGAGCGCCAGGTTGACCGAAAGATTGGTCTTGCCGACGCCGCCCTTGCCGGAAGTGACGGAAAATGCCAGGGGGAATGTGCCGCGCATCTGTCTGCTCCGCAGTGCCCGGGCGACGCCGGGAGGCTTTGGCTATGCCTGAACGATGCGTCACGGATTTCCCGCCCGTGACGCATCGCAGACCGGACATTGCTTTCCGGTTGAGGGGCGGGTAAAGTCAGCTTGCGAAACAGGAACCTCTTACCGCCCGCAATCTCTGATTAGAACAAAAAATCAGTCAATTCAACTGAAATATTGATCAGAAAGTAGAATTTACCCTATTTATTATTCAGAAAATCTGTACTTAATCCAGAATTTCGACTAGATAGGATAAATTTTCGGGCGACGGAAATTTATTCTATGGACACGCTGGGAGCACGAATCCGCCTGGCGCGCGGCAAAACCTCGCAGGGGGCTTTCGCGGCCTTGATCGGCGTCAGCAAGGGCTCGCTGGGCGGCTACGAGCGGGATGAAAATCTGCCCAATACGGACGTGGCTCTGAAAATCTGCCAGCAGACCGGATTTTCAGTCGAATGGCTGCTCTCCGGACGCGGCCCCCTGCGCGCTGACGCCGCGCCCTGCCCGCACGAATCCGGGCCGCCGTCGGAAGCGAAAAAGGCCGCGCCGTACTGCGCGCGCTGCCTGAAGCTGGAAGAAAAGCTGGAAAAGCTGGAAGAGGAACGGCGGGAACTGAATACGGAAAACCGCCATCTCTGGAAAGAAAACAGCGACCTGAACGCGCGCGTGGCGCGTCTGGAAGAACAGCAGAAAAAAACTGAGCCTGCGGAAACTGTTGCGCGGGATTGTTCCGCCGCGTAAGGGCCCCGGCGCGTTCACGGTTCCGGCGGGGCGAAGCTGCGCGCGCCTTCATCCGGATGCCGCGCATGGTCTCCGGCAAAAAAGGAAGGAGGGCACCATGCTGCCTCGTCAGTTAAGTGCCGGGCAGAGAAAATATCTGCGCCTGGCCCACTTGCTGTTCGCCTCTCTCTGGGGAGGCGGAGCCACAAGCATGGTGCTGATCGTCTGCCTCTTCCACCCGCAAACGGCGCATGAACTGCTTGTATACAGCAGCATCCTTTTTTATATTGATTTTCTTATTGTCGGACCGGGGGCCGGAGGCTGCTTCATAACCGGTTTTCTTTACGCCCGCTGCACGCCCTGGGGTTTTTTCAAATACAACTGGATCGTGGCCAAATGGTGCGCCAATGTGGGCTTCATCCTTTTCGGCCTGCTCTGGTTTGTGCCCTCGCTGGAGTCGGCCGTCACCGCCGCGCGCGCCCTGCCCATGGAGTTCCCCCTGGCGCCTGAAAGCATCGGGACGAACATCTGGCACCTGGTCCAGAATCTGGGTACCGCCCTGCTCTTCGCCGGTGTGCTGGCGCTGTCGGTCTTCAAGCCCTGGGGAAAAACTCCCTGGGCCGCCGAAGCCCCACGCCCGCATGCAACCGCAGACGCGTCAAAGACGATCGCCAAGGAATGAATACGACGCCGGCGGGTCCGGGGCCTCTAGAGCAGATTACCTTTGAAATTTTTACAAATTTCAAAGCCGACATTCCGGCGAAAAACGTGGTTATCGTTGCTGTCGATCCCCGTATGGCTCCGTTGTCGCCAACGGGGACAGCCCTTCGGGCTGCCTTCGGTCGCTCCGCCGGAATCCACGCCGCTCCGTGTGCGGCGTTAGAGCAATTTCAAAGTGAAAATACTCTAAAGAAGAGCCGATCCATAAAACGCATTTCTGCCTCGGCAATGGAATGCGTTTTTATTTTGGCCCCTATTTTGCATTTCCCTTTTCGCCGTCAGACAAGCGACACGGCGGACGGCACGTACAGGCAACAACCGGCGGCGCAAGCCGCGAGGCAAAGGAACGGACCATGCAGGTAAAGACATTCACCGGCGCCACATCGCAAGAGGTTCTTGCCCGGATCAAGGCTGAAATGGGGCCTGAGGCCGTCATCCTGGGCAACCGTACCTACCGCAAGAACGGCGTGGTCTGTCATGAAATCACCGCCGGGCTTGAGCGGCAGGCCCCCGGCGAAGCCGGAGCGGCTTCGGGCGCGCCCAGCGGCTGGGGCGAATGGCACAAGGAGTGGATGCAGATCAAGGACCAGCTTTTTGCCCTGATGAAGCCCGCCATCCAGCTGGAGCGCCTCACCCCCCGGCAACGCGTGGCCTTGGAGTACCTGCAACGCGAGGGCGTTTCCGACGCCGTGGCCGTGGATCTGTACAAGCGCCTGCTGGCCGATCCCGGCGCGTCGGTACTGGAATGTCTCTGCGGCATGGTGCCGGTCAAGGCCTGGGGCCCGGCGCAGTGGGGCCAGCGCGTGCATCTGTTGGTGGGGCCTTTCGGCTTCGGCAAAACCAGCACCGGTTTGCGCTTTGCCCTGCATCTGCGCAAAAACGAGCCCGAAGCGCGCATCGCCTTCATCAACGCCGACTGCCTGCGCGGCAACGGCCGCCTGACCTTGCGCCACTGGGCGGAGCTTTCCAACTTCACCTATATGGAAGCCCCGGACAGGGCTGGCATGGAACAGGCACTGGCCGCCGCCAAAAACGCCCGGGCCGTGTTCGTGGACGTGCCGGGCCTGGCGCGCGGCCAAAATCTCGCCCAGTGGCGGGCGGACATGGGCCTGGACATGCCGGAGACCGCCACGCATCTGGTGCTCTCGCCCTTTTGCGACGCGCTTCAGACACAGGAATTTTTACGGCGCTATCAGAGCGACGGGTCGGGCAGTCTGGTCTGGACCAAACTGGACGAGGCCGTGAGCTTCGGCAGCATCGTCAATGTGGCCTGCGCGGCCGGGCTGCCGGTTTCGGCGCTGTCCTTCGGCGCGGAGCTCAAGGAAAGCCTCGCCCCGGCCACGGAACCGCTGATCTGGCGGCTGATCTTCAAACGGCAAATCCCCGGCCAAGCGGCCTGAGCCTGACCGAGCCCATACAAACAATGCGGAGCAGACAGATGAGCGGCACATTCCCCCTGGTATTTTCCGTCACTTCCGGCAAGGGCGGCGTCGGCAAGACCAATCTTTCGGTCAACCTGGCGCTCTGCCTGGCCCAGCTCAACAAGCGCGTGGCGCTGATCGACGCGGACCTGGGCCTTGCCAATGTGGACGTGTTGCTGGGCCTGACCCCGCAGAAAAACCTTTTCCACCTCTTTCACGAGGGCGCGTCACTGCGGGAGATCCTCTTTCCCACGCCCTACGGCTTTTCCATTCTGCCCGCCTCCTCGGGCGTGAGCGAAATGCTCACCCTGTCCACAGGCCAGAAGCTGGAACTGCTGGAAGCCGTGGGCGAGCTGGAGGATGAGCTGGATTATCTTATTGTGGATACCGGCGCGGGCATCAGCGACAATGTGCTCTATTTCAACCTGGCCGCCCAGGAACGACTGGTGGTGCTCACCCCCGAACCCACGTCGCTGACCGACGCCTACGCCCTGATCAAGGTACTCAAGCTGACCCACGGGGTGGAGCATTTCAAGGTCTGCGTCAACATGGCCCCGGACCTCAAGACCGCCAAGGACATGTTCATCCGCCTGCACCAGGCCTGCGACCATTTTCTCAGCGGCGTCTCCCTGGACCTGGTGGGCGTGATTCCGCGCGACACGGGCGTGCGCAAGGCCGTGGTGCAGCAGCTGCCTTTCTGCGTCAGCGAGCCCCAGAGCCCGGCGGCCAAAGCCGTGATGCAACTGGCCAGAAGCATTACGGCCTGGGAAGCGCCGAAAAACCTGGACGGCAACATCAAATTTTTCTGGAAGAAACTGCTCTTTCATTGATACCCGCGTCACGGCGGCATGCAAGAGAATGAAAGCGATACGATACAATACTCTCAACGGGATTATTACTCCGTCGTCCGGCCGGGCGGGCTGAGGACGGCGGCAACACAACGCGGCATGCGGGCATGCCGGAGGAAGAAGAGGCACGAACCGGAAAGGAACACGACATGAAAACCGGCACAGCGCAAGCACAACAGGTAAGTCCCTGGGAAGCGCTTGAAACCGGCGCCACAGCCTGGGAGGATTTCTCCTCGGCGGAACAGGAAGAGGTGGTGCGGCACTACGCGCCCAAGATCCGCTTTCTAGCTCTGCGACTCAAATCCAAGCTGCCCCGCAGCGTGGAATTGGGCGAGATGATCAGCTCCGGCACTCTGGGCCTCATGGAAGCTCTGGGCAAATTTCGTCCGCAGTTGGGCATCCGCTTTGAGACCTACGCGGAAAACCGCATCCGCGGGGCCATGCTGGACGAGTTGCGCCGCCTGGACTGGTTCCCCCGCTCCCTGCGCCAGCGCGTGCGCGTGCTGGACGAGGCCATGCGCAAAGTGGAGCATGAGCAGGGCCGCCAGGCCACTGAGGAGGAACTGCAAGATATCACCGGCCTGGAGTTGCGCGATGTGCGCCAAGGCCTGGAAGCCTTGCAGAACCAGCTCTGGCTCTCCCTGGACGCCATACAGGACACCCTGGCCGGCGACGGTCCGGAAAGCGGCGGCGAACCCTACAGCAATACGGCCCTGCGGGAACTTGTGGAACGCGTGGCCCCGCTGATCGAACGCTTGACGCCTAGAGAAAAGTTGGTACTCTCATTATATTATACAGACGAATTAAACATGCGTGAAACGGCTGAAATCATGGGTATTACCGAAGGCCGCGTCTCGCAGTTGCATTCGCAGGCCCTGGGCCGCCTGCGCAAAGAGTTTGCCAGTCTGTACGGCGATTCCGCGGAAATGTAGCGGAACCGGACTGCGGTCTTTGCGGCGCGGACGCGCCAGCGTCTCCGGCTGTTTTGCCGGATCGTCGAAGGAGTATACGTCATGCCTTACAATCCCAATATGCGTGTCCTCGTTGTGGACGACTTTTCCACCATGCGTCGTATTGTGCGCAACATTCTGCGCCAGCTCGGCTTCAATAACGTGGTGGAGGCCGACGACGGCACCACGGCCTGGGAAGTTCTCAACCGGGAAAAGGTCGAGTTCATCGTTTCCGACTGGAACATGCCCCAGATGACCGGCATCGACCTGCTGCGCAAAGTGCGCGCCAGCGAGCAGTTCGCCGACATTCCCTTTCTGATGGTCACGGCCGAGGCCCAGCAGGAAAATATCATCGAAGCGGTGCAGGCCAAGGTGTCCAATTACATCGTCAAGCCGTTCACCGCCGACACCATGAAACAGAAAATCGACAAAATTTTTCCCTAGCGCACGCCGCGCCTGGAATCGCGGCGAACAGCAAAGCCATGCCGCCGCCTCTGGACTTAAGCGGACCGCCGTCACCCGCAGGACACGCCCGCATGTTCGCGGCCCGCGTTTTTACGCAGGGCCCGCCGCATCCGTAAGCGCGGCAACGTCGTTCCGCCGGAATTTTTTCCGAGCCCTTCCTGCATGCATGGCCGCCATGCGTGACTGCAAGATGCGCCGGGCCGCCCGGGAGTAAACGCGTGGCAGACGAAACCGAACTCAAAACAGCCCCGCCCAAGGACGAAGTACAGGTCAGCCTGGGCCCCAGCCTCGGCCAGACCAAGGTGGAGCTGGACCTTGACGACGCGCCCTTCCTCCAGCCGACGGAAGATGATCTGCCCGCTGAACAGGAAGACAACCTTCCCGCCGAGCCTGAGGATCAGGCCGCCGCCCAGGCCAAGCAAAAGAAAAAAAAGCTGTTCCTGCTGGCCGCCGGGGCGGTCGTCGGCCTGCTGCTGATTCTGGGCGCGGCCGCTTGGTGGTTTTTTCTGCGCACGCCGCCGCCCGCGCCGGATACGCTCAAGCCCGAGGTCATCGTGGTGCCCTCCAAGCCCACGGTGAAAACCAAGCCGGATTACGTCAAGGAGTTCGCTCCCTTCCTTGTGCCGCGCGATGACGGCAAAAGCAAAACCCGTTTTCTGGTCTGCAAATTTTCCGCCGTGAGCAAGGACGCCGGCCTGGGCAAGGAAATGGACCAGAAGATGATTTCCCTGCGCGACGCCATGTATTATTATCTGCGCAGCAAGAGCAACGAATATCTGATGGACCCGCGCAATGGACCGGCCATCAAGCAGGATCTGGCCTCCGTGCTGAACGACTATCTGACGCATGGCAAGATTGAGGATATTCTGTTTGAAAGCTATCTGAATGAATAGGGAAGTACCGTAGTTCGGATGAGGGCGTCCTGAAGGACGCCCGGGGAATCGCCATGAGCGTCGACGCCACCATGGCCGTACTCTATGCCCAGACGGGCCTGGCCGCTCCCCTGGCCAATGCCGCCGCCGTGGCCCCCCAGGCCTCGCTGGCGATGTCGCGGGTTCTGGCCGCTGAAATGGCCCGTCAGCAACAGCAACAAATCGAAAAAACCGAAAAAGCCGAAGGCCCCAACATCGCGCCCGACGGGCGCGGCGGCAACGCGCAGTTCGGCAGCCGCCGCCGCAAGCGGCCCCAGCCGTACGACGCCGAAGACGACGAACCGCGCGCCTCTCCCTCGCCGCTGGTGGGCAATCTGCTGAACGTCAAAGTATGAACGTCACTCCTTTTCTCGCGCTGGTCATTGTCTTTTCCCTTTTGGAACTGCTCATCCTGGGCGGCGTGCTCTTCTTTTATCTGCGCCTGCGCCGCTCCGAAACCCTGCTCAACACCTTACAGGGCAATCAGGAAAGCCTGCTGGCCCGTATTGAGATGAACGCTCGCCTGGAGCGGGAAATCGTGGCGACCTTCGCCCAGCGCCAGGCCGAACTGCGCGGCCTGGACGAAAAACTGGAAGAACGCGCCCAGGAACTGCGCCGCCTGCTGGAACAGGCCGAAGGCATCTGCCGTTCGCCGCAGTTTCTGCGCGAAATCATTCTCAACGGCCGCCGCAAGGGCCTGTCCAGCCGCCAGATCGCCCGCAACGCCGGGCTCAGCGTGGATGAGGTGGAGCTGATTCTGGCTCAGAATCCGTAATAGTATGTCAGACCATTTCAATACTAATCTGCTCTAACGCCTGTTGGCACTATAGAATTTTTGTTCGCTCGCAAGGAAGATAAGCCTGCTTTGAGGGAGTGCACTCTTTTGGCACTCAGCCGAAAATGCAGGTGAAATCTGATGTGGCGAGCGGGCAAAAATTCTATAGTGTCAACAGGCCTAGGTCCCGGTATGCAAAAGCCCCCGCGCGGATCACTCCGCGCGGGGGCTCTGTCTTGTGGACGGCGGCAGTCAGGCCGGAGCCTTTTCTCGCAAGCGACGCGCATCCCGTGCGGGCGGCGCGCCGAACAACCGCTTATACTCACGGTAGAACTGGGGCAGGTTTTCATAGCCCACGGCGTAGGCGGCACGCGCCGCGTCCGCCGTCTCCACCAGCATAAGGCGCTGCGCCTCATAGAGCCGCAGATGCTTGTGATACGCGCCGGGGCTCATGCCCGTGACGGTCTTGAAGTGTTTGCGGAATGTGGGCGGGGCCATATTCAAACGCCTTGCCAGCGCATCCACGTCCAGAGGCGCTTTGACGTTGTCGCGCAGCCAGTTGATGCCCTGAAAAACCTGGTTGCTCTTGGTGCCTTGGGTATTGAGGGCCCGGAGCAGCTCGCCCTGCGGGCCCAGGAGCAGGCGCAGATGTATCTCCCGCAGCGTGATGGGCGCGAGCACCGGAATATGCTCCGGCCTGTCCAGCAGCTCCATCAGGCGCAGAAGAGCCCTGAGCACTTCCGGGTCCGTGGGGCTCACGGCACTGCCCTTGAGCGCCTCGCGCGCCCGCGCCGGAGGCAGACCGGCAGCGAGCCGCGCGGTCAAGTGGCTGTCCAGGTCCAGGGAGAGCACCAGATAGGGCTTCTCCGGCGAGGCGTCCGTAATGTGGCTCATGTTCGGCATGTCCACGCCCGCGAGCAGACAATGCCCCGCGCCGTAGCGATACTCCTCGCCTCCCGCCACCGTCCGTTTGGCCCCCTGCACAGTGACGGCCAGAATGGGCCTGTTGAAGCAGTTTTCCGGCTTGTGGGGCTCATCCCGCCGATGCAGGACAAAACCCGGCACGGGCGTGGGATAATCACCGGGCGCGGGCATGCGCCGCAAGCACATCTCCCTGAGTAGGGCATCGGTTCTTCCGGCCCCAAGGCCGTCTTTGAGCTCGTTCACCGCAGCATCTCCTGATCTTTGCCGTGCGCGCCAGAATACCCCAGGCCGGGCAAGGGCAAAAGCCCCGGCAGAATCGTGCAAAAAACGGATAATTCCATATCTACACCGCCCGCGGCGGACCGCGCTATACAGCAGGCCATGGTGAGCGTCCCGCCGGGCGGCGTTGATCCGGCAGGCAACAGAATATTCGACGACGCTCCACACACTCAAGGAGAAATGAGCATGCGCAGATTCCGATTACTCTGCATAACGGCCACCGCGCTGGGCATATTGTCCTTCGGCGGCATTCCGGCTCTTGCCCAGGGCACGCCCCAGGAGGCCGACAACTTTTACACCGGCGAGGCAGTCAGCATGCAAAAGGTCACATTCAAGAATCAGTACAAAATGACTGTTGCGGGCAATCTTTTCCTGCCCAAGGCCTTGGATCAGAATCTGAAACATCCCGCCGTCATCGTGGGGCATCCCATGGGCGCGGTAAAGGAGCAGAGCGCGAACTTGTATGCCGCCAAGATGGTGGAACAAGGTTTCGTGGCCCTTTCCCTGGACCTCTCCTTCTGGGGGGAAAGCGAGGGCGAGCCACGCAATGCCGTTTCCCCGGACATCTATGCCGAGGATTTCAGCGCCGCTGTGGATTTTCTCGGCACCAGGCCCTTTGTCGACAGGGAACAGGTCGGGGCCATCGGGATTTGCGGCAGCGGGAGCTTTGTGCTCAGCGCCGCCAAGATTGACCCGCGCCTGAAAGCCATTGCCACGGTCAGCATGTACGATATGGGCGCGGCCAATCGCAACGGGCTCCGGCACGCGCTGACGCCGGAGCAACGCAAGCAGATCCTCCGAGAGGCGTCGGAGCAGCGTTATGTGGAGTTCAGCGGCGGCGAAACCAAATATACCAGCGGGAGCGTGCATGAACTGCATGCAAACTCCACCCCGGTTGAGCGCGAATTTTACGACTTCTACCGCACGCCGCGGGGCGAATTCACGCCCAAGGGCTCGTCGCCCCTGCTCACGACCCACCCGACTCTGACCAGCAACGTCAAATTCATGAATTTTTATCCCTTCGCGGACCTGGAAACGATCTCTCCGCGTCCCCTGCTGTTCATCGCCGGCGAAAAGGCGCACTCCATGGAGTTCAGTGAAGAGGCGTACCGGCTCGCGGCCGAGCCCAAGGAACTCTTCATTGTTCCGGATGCCGGGCACGTCGATCTCTACGACCGGCTCGACCGCATTCCCTTTGACAAGCTCACGGCTTTTTTCAGCGAAAATCTGAAGTAAGCCCTTATGAAAAAATGCCGGGGTTCCGCGCCGCTTGCGGGGCTCCGGCAGGAGATGCCATCAGATGAACGCGCACACTGCCGTTTTTCAGAGCGATACGGCGCACTGGCCCGCCGTGTTTTCCCTGTTCATGGGCGTCACATGTCTCATCGCGGCGGAATTCATGCCCGTCAGCCTGCTGACGCCCATGGCCCGGGATCTGGCCGTCACCGAAGGCATGGCCGGGCAGACGGTCACCGCCGTGGGCGTTTTCGCCGTACTCACCAGCCTGCTTCTTTCACCGCTGACCAGGGGCATGGACAGGCGACGCATTTTGCTGGCCTTTTCGCTGCTGCTGATTGTTTCAAATCTGCTTGTGGCCCTGGCCCCGAACTATTACGTCCTCCTGGCCGGACGCGGCCTGCTGGGCATCTGCGTGGGAGGCTTCTGGTCCATGGCCCCGGCGGTCACTTTGCAGCTGGTGCCCGCAAAGGATCTTCCCCGCGCGCTGAGCATCGTATACGCCGGGGTTTCAGTGGCGACCATTCTTTCCCTGCCCCTGGCCAGCTATCTCGGCCATCTGCTCGGCTGGCGCAACGTCTTTCTGCTCACCTCGCTGCTGGGCGGCGTCATGTACGCCTGGCAGTTCGCGGTCATTCCGCCGCTGCCGTCCCGCCCCGGAAACAGCTTCAGCAACATGTTCGCCCTGTTGCGGCGGAACTGGGTGCTGGCGGGCATGGGCGGCACCATTTTCAGTTACGGCGGCTATCACGTCTTTTTCACCTATCTCAGGCCGTTTCTGGAGCATGATCTCGCGCTTCAACCCGCCGCGCTGTCCTCAGTGCTCCTGGCCTTCGGCATCGCCAACTGCCTCGGCACCCTGGCCGCCGGCTTTGTTCTGGGCAAATGGTTCCGGCCCACCCTGTTCGGCGTGCACCTCGCGCTTGCCGCTGTGGCAATCCTGCTGTTTTACGTGCAGAACCGCCCGCTGAACATGATCCTGGTCATGACCTGGGGATTCCTCTTCGGCTTCATCCCGGTCAGCTGGTCCGCCTGGATTGCCCGCACGCTCGCCCACAAGGCGGAACTGGCGGGCGGCATCTCCGTGGCAGTCACCCAGTTTTCCATCGGCCTTGTGGCCGCCGTGGGCGGCCTGACCTTCGACAACCTCGGCATCAGCGGCATCTTTCTGATCGCCGTGACGTTTCTCCTCGCGGCCGCGGGCCTGGTCAGAGGCAGTTTTACGCTGTACGCCAAGGACAGAGAGCAGCTCCCCTGAAGCCCAAAAACACGATATAAAAGTCAGGCGGGCATTCAGAAAAATGTCGGCCTGACTTTTGCCCTGCGGCGGATATCGTCCGGTTAGGGGCTCTTACTTTGCTCTGATGAGGGTGTCGTCTGGGGTTCGCCCAACATCCTGACCAAATCCCTGCGCGGCGGCGCGCCGAACAGACGGCTGTATTCACGGCTGAACTGCGAGGAACTTTCATAGCCCACGGCACGGCCCGCGTGGTTGGCGTCCAGATTGCGGCTGAGCATCAGGCGCTGGGCCTCATAGAGCCGTAAACGCTTCTGAAATTGCAGGGGGCTCAGGGACGTCACCTTTTTAAACTGGCGGTGAAAGGTGGACGTGGCCATGGCGACCCGCGCGGCCAGCGCGTCCACCGACAGGGGCCGCATGTAGTTTGCCCGCAGCCAGGTTATGGCCTCGGCCACCTGATGCCCGTGGGAACCGACCGTGTGGAGCCGCCGCAGATCCCCGCCCTGCGGCCCGGCCAGCACGCGGAAGAGGACCTCCCGCACCAGCAGCGGGGCCATCAGGGCCGCCTCTTCGGGCCTGTCCAGCAGGTCGACCAGGCGCGCAAAGGCGTCGTGGACGTCGGGCTCGACCCTGGCCACGGACACGCCGAGACAGCGTCCGCCCGGAGCATCGAACGAGGATGCCGCCACGGAAGCCAGTTCCGTGGCAAGCGCCCGGTTGATCACCAGCGAGACGGCCAGCAGCGGCTGCTCCGGCGAGGCCCCGAGTATCCGGCTCTCGCTCGGCATGTCCACGCCGTTGACCAGGCAGTCCAGCTCTCCGTAGCGGAAGATCTCACGCCCGATCACGGACTCCTTGCGGCCCTGCACGATCAGGCCGACGGACGGAGCGTAAAAACAGGTATCCACCATATTCGCCGCGTTCCAGCGCGTCAGCGTCAGGCCCTCCACGGCCGTGGGCCGCCTGCCCGGCTCCGGGGCCAGACGCATGAGCGTCGTCTTCAGGCGCTCATTGGCCTCCCGCATGGCCTCTTCCCGCATGGTGATCCCGTCTGTCTGCATGGCTTTCTCCGCAAGAAACGTTGTTTTCTCCCAGCTAGCACAGGCGGCGGCAGAGGGGAAGCTCGCGGCAGAATCAGGCAAAAAATGGATAATTTTATTGCTTCATGGAGCCCAAGGCCGGGCTTATATCTGACGCAACAGCTGAAAACCCGGCAGAGGCGCGGGCATCAAGCCGCTCCCGGCCGGAAACCAAACGAGGTAAGACCAGTATGAGCAAAAAAATTCTGATCCTTTCCACCAGCCCGCGCAAGGGCGGCAATTCCGACGGCCTGGCCGACGCCTTTGCCGAGGGCGCGCGGGAGGCGGGCCATCAGGTGGAAAAAATAGTCCTGTACGACAAAACCATCGGCTTTTGCAGAGGCTGTCTGGCCTGCCAGAAAACACAGCGCTGCGTCATCCGCGACGATGCGGATGCCATTGCGCAAACCATGCGGTCCGCCGAGGTCATCGTCTTTGCCACGCCCATTTACTTTTATGAAATGTGCGGCCAGATGAAGACCCTGCTCGACCGCACGAACCCCCTCTTCCCCTCGGACTACGCCTTCCGGGATATTTATCTGCTGGCCAGTGCGGCGGACGGGGCGGAAAGCGCCATGGACGGCGCGGCCAAGGGCCTGCAGGGCTGGATCGACTGTTTTGAAAAGTCCCGCCTGAAAGGCGTGGTCCGGGGCGTGGGCGTGACCGGTGTTGGTGAAATTCAGAACGTCCCCGCCGCCCTGAAAGCCGCTTACGACCTGGGCAGACAGGCCTGACCCAGGCAATGCTTATGACCACGGAGGAGGGGGCGCGCTTGGGAGCGCGCCCCCTTTCAGATCAGGCCTTATTTCGGTAATCAGGGAACAGGTCGCCTTTGTACAGATGCAGCCCGGTCCGGGAATAGCCGGAAGCCACCTGGAACGCGGCGAGGTCGTCAAAAGTGTTTCCCACCACCTGCATGCCGATGGGAATATTGTTCCCGGCAATGCCCACCGGCACATCCACCACGGGATAGCGGCTGAGCAGGTTCCAGATATACGTCAGCACGTGCGCCATTCCTTTGACGGGTTTGCCGTTCACCATCACCGTGTCGGTGGTGGGATCGTTGTCCGCCGGGAAATACGGCGTTGCCAGAGTGGGCATGAGCAGGGCGCGATACCCCTTGCCGAAAACATCCTGCTGCAACTGCCGATGGAGTCGGGTCGCAAGTTCGTCGGCGGCTGCCATGGCCTCCGGGCCGCCGTTGCGCGCCTCCTTGAGGAAATGCGCGGCGTAGCTGGTGAGCTTGTCCCGATGTTGCCCGGCGTTCAGCAGCATGGCGCCGATCCCGGTGGAAAGCAGGCCGTGCATGAAGGTTTTGTACTGGCCCGCGTAGCTCCAGCCCAGCCTGACCTCGTCCACAACGGCCCCCTGGCCGCGCAGAACGGCCGCGGCATCCGCCAGCGCTTCCCGGACCGAAGGATCAATGCCCTCCGGTATCCAGCTCTCGAAATAATCAAGCGCGATTCTCACGCCCTTAAGCCCCCCGTACGTGCGCGGATAGTCCAGTTTCTGCCGCAGGGCGGCATGCACCTTGGGATGCGGCCCGGTGATCACATTCTGCATCAGCACCATGTCGTCGAAGGTCCGGGCAAGGGGCCCGAGCGTCTCAAAGGTGGTCTCGGAAGTGGGAACACGGCCGAAAGGCGCTTTAAAGCCATAGAGCCCGCAAAGCGATGCGGGAATCCGGATCGAGCCCCCCATGTCCGAGCCTGTGGCGAGAGTTGTGAATCCGGCCGCCAGGGCCGCCCCGGACCCGCCGGAGGAGCCGCCCACCGCGTAATGGAGGTTCCAGGGGTTGCGCGTGACGCCCCACAGCCGGGACCATGTCTGGCTGTGGATATAGAGTTCCGGCACTGTGGTCTGAATGTGCAATATGGCCCCTTCAGAGAGCAGCATGTCGATGATGGCGGCGTTTTCCCCGGCCGGGGGAGCGTCCTGCAGAAGCACCGAACCCATGGTCACGCGCCAGCCGCGCACGTCGTTTTCGTCCTTGACGGCGACGGTCACGCCTTCCAGGGCCCGAGCGGAACCCGATTTATAGCGTTTTTCCGCTTCCTTGGCGGCCTGCATGGCCTGGCCGAAATGCTCGTACGTAACGGCATTCACCTGACCATTGAATTTCAGATAGTCTTTCAATTCCCTGCCGCTGGTGTTCAACGGCCCGTTATATTTGTTTATTCTTTCAATCTGGGCCGTGAGGACGTCCACCGGGGACAGCGCGCCTTCCCTGAAATATTGTATCTGTTCCACAGCCGTCAGATAGGCCAGGCCCTCTTTCGCCGGAGCCCCGGCCAGGGAGGAACGAGGGAAGCCGATGGAGAAAAGCCCGGCTTCAATGGCCGCAATGGCGCTCAAACGGAGAAAGTCGCGCCGTTTTATAACAGAAATCATAATCAGTTCCTTGTATGTCTATGCCGCCGCAAGCGCTCTGCCGTTTCCGCAACGCGGCCGCAACAGCGGCGCCGCACAGCAGGGCCCACGGGCGGCTTGTTTGCCCGCGCCTTTCGCCCGAGGAGCCGCCTTCCGGGCCGTCCGGATGCGCGACGCCCGCCCCGGCAGCGATAACCGGGAATACGCGTTCCTTATTCTATAATCATAGTTGGGAGCTTTTTCAATTCAGGAGGGATATGTTACAGATCCGGGCCCGCATCCGGATGCCGTCAAAGGCCGTGGAGAAGTCCAACAGCGGGGGCAGGTCCCGGCGGCCCGGAACAAAAAAATCCGCCGGAGCGGATTTGTATGCGACGCCCCGTGGCGCGTGCCGCGCAAGTGCCTGTCAGGCCGCGCGCGCTCTAAGAGTTGTTTTTAAATTGTCCTTTCGCCCTCTGCCTGCGCCAGGCTTGCCCCGTGCGAAGGTCGGGTTTGGGTATACTCCCACCGCCCTGGACTCGCCTCCCTTGGCAGAGAATGAAAATCCTTAGTAGAAACAACTCCTAGGGCATTTAACGCTTGAACGGCTCTAACCGGGAGTGGTGCTGGTCACATAGGCCAGTGCGGCCTGGCAATGCTCCGCCACAAGCCGGGCCGCAAGACCGGCGTCCTTCAGGCAGAGGGCCTCATAGATGGCGGTATGCTCGGCCAGAGTTCCCGACTTCAGCGGCGTTTTGCGGGTATAGAGCCTGTCGAAAAAACGGGTGTACAGATTGCAGCGCAGATAGATGCGCGACCAAGCCTCGTACAGATAGGAATTTTCCGCGGCATGCACCACGGCATGGTGAAAATCTTCATCCCGGAAGGTGAAGTTGAGAAAATCGTCATCGTCAATGGCCTGCTCCGTGGCCACGAGGATGCGCTTGATCTCCAGCTGCGCGTTTTTGCGGCCGTGCAGAGCGGCCAGGCGCGCGGCCTCGGATTCGAGCAGGATGCGCACGCCGAAAGCCGCGCGGGCGTCGTCGCCGTTGAGATTAGGAATGAAACAGCCCTTTTTGGGGAGCTTCTGCAGCAGGCCTTCGGCCACCAGACGGTTGAGGGCAATGGTCACCGGCGTGCGGCTCACGCCGAAATGCTCGGCCAAGTCACGCTCCAGAAGAAAATCACCGGGCTGATACTTGAGCTTGATATCCCTGATGATGAGTCGGTAGGCTTTTTGCTCGGCATTTTCTTTAGTATTCATGGCGTGTTGCTTCTCCGATTCCGGCACATACCATATCCGTCAGTCCGAAACCTGTAAAGGTTTTCCTGTCGCTACTGTCTGATTGCAAAAAAACGTGGTTTTTCACTGACTCACAGCGGCTGCGCCGCCACAAGGCCCGCAGGGTTCTGCGTGTCTAAGTTTTCAAATCAGACACCAAAACAGAAAAGTTTACATTTCTTCTCTTTTTTTCTTGACATGAAAATTTGTCAAGAATAATTTATTATTCAACAATCATGATGAATGCATTAAAAAATTTATTAAGAAACTCTTTTTGGTTTTCCCGGATTCCGGAGGATGGCATGCCGAGGTTGAGCATCGTTGAAACATAACTGAACGGGGGCATCATGTCGGACAAGAGCTTGTTGATTTTGGGCATGGGTTTGCAGGGCAAGGGGGCGTTGCACGACGTTCTGGAGCATCGCCTCTTTTCCAGGGTCACCGTGGCCGACTGCGGCGCGAGATACGCGGGAGAAATGCCGGGCTACGAAGCCAAGGGCGTCCGTGCCGTCTCCATGGACGCCAACGACACGGAAAAACTGCGTGAACTCATCGCGCAGCATGATGTGGTCATTGAGCTGCTGCCGGTCGAATTCGCCATGAAGGTCGGCCGCCTGGCGGCGGAGGCCGGTGTGCATCTGGTGAGCAGCATGTATTACATCGGCCAGTCCATGACGGACCCGGTAAGATTCCGACAGATGAAGGCGGAAATGGACGATATCGACGCCGTGGCCCGCCGCCGTGACTGCACGCTGCTGATTGCGTTCGGCATGGACCCCGGCCTGGACCTGATGCTGGGGGCCGACGCGCTGGGCAGGCTGGACGATATCGACCATTTTTATTCTTACGGCGCCGGGTTTCCTGAAGCCTCCGCCTGCGACAACGCGCTTTCCTACAAGTTTTCCTGGTCGCCCAGGGGCACGCTGGTTTCCTATTATCGCGCCACCAAGAAGATCGTGGACGGACAGATTGTGGACGTGCCCGCGGAAAAGCTCTACGCGCCGGAAAACACGCACCTTCTGCATGAGGAAACGCTGGGCTGCGACCTTGAGTGTTACGCGGCGGGCAACTGCCAGAACTTTGCCGAGATGTTCGGCATCAGCGGCAAAGTGCGCAACATGAACCGCTTTTCGGCCCGCCGCATCGGGCACTGCGCCTTCTGGGACGTCATGGTCAAGTGCGGCTTCCTGCGGGAAGACCCCGTCAACGTCAACGGCACGCCGATTTCGCCGCTGGATTTCTGCACCGCGCTGCTGACTTCGCAGGAACAGTTCTGGTACCGCAAGGACGAACGGGACATCGGCTACATCCGCGTGGAAGCCCGCGGCAGCAAGGCGGGCAAGCCCGTCGGCGTGACGCATACCATCATCGACTACGCGGATCCCGCCGCCGGTCTGACCTCCATGCAGCGCCTTGTGGGCTTCACGGTCTCCATCGCCGCCGGGCTCATCGCCCGCGGCGCGTTCAAAGAGCGGGGCGTGGTCATGCCCATGGCCATGCCTCTGAGCCTCATGCAACCCGAACTTGCCAAGCGCAACATCACTATTGTCACCAAGGTGGAATAAAAAACTGCCACTGAAGGGGAAGTTCAGTGGCAGTTTACCCTAAGCAGGAATACCAAGAATCCGAATCTCTCCGTATCCCAAACGCTTAAGAGGTAACATATGAACACGCCTGGCAGACAACCGACGATGTTGCAGTCTGTTTTTCCGCTCATAATGATGTTCATCATTCTGATGGGCGGCCGTTTGTACCTGAATTACCGTATCGAACCCCTGATCCTCTTTTCCGCCGTCATTGCCGGTCTTGTGGCCTGGTACCTGCACTGCCCGTGGCAGAAGCTGGAAAAAGCCATTCTGAACAAGATCGACGTCGCCATGCAGGGCATGCTGGTCATTTTCAGCGTGGGCTGCATGGTCGGCGCCTGGATGTTCTGCGGCACGGTGCCCTATATGGTGTACTGGGGCCTGCAGCTGGTGAATCCGCACTATATGCTTTTAAGCGCCTTTCTGATCTGCACGCTTACCTCATGTTGCACCGGCACGTCCTGGGGCTCCGCGGCCACCATCGGCGTCGCCATGATCGGCATCGCCCAGGGCCTGGGCATTCCCCTGGCGCCGGTGGCGGGCGCGGCCCTGAGCGGCTGTTATGTGGGCGACAAGCTGTCCCCGCTTTCCGACACCACCAACCTGGCCCCCGCCGTGGCCGGGGCCAAGACCTACGAACATATCGGGCACATGCTCCACACCACCATCCCCGGCACCATACTTTGCGTGGTGGTTTTTTTCATCACCTCGTCCAGCGTCACCGGAGATTTGCACACGCCCGCAGAAATCCAGGACTTTATGAACCAGTTGACGGAAATTTACAACCTGCATTTTCTGCTGGCCGTTCCCGTCATTCTGCTGATCACCGGTTCGTTGCTCAAGTGGCCCGTGCTGCCGACCATCGTGCTGACCACGGTCTTTTCCATTGCCCTCGGCTGTCTGCTTCAGGGCTTTGACCTCAAGAACGGCATTCTCGCCACCACCACCGGCTTCAAGGTCAGCATGACCCATTATCTGGCCACCCCGACCCCGGCCGTGAAGGCCCTGCTCAATCGCGGCGGCATGATGGGCGTGCTTGAGAACATGGGCATGCTCTGCGTGGCCATGGCGTTCGGCGGCATCATGCACGGCAGCGGCATGCTGACCGTAGTGCTGAGGAAGATGCTCAACCGGGTCCGCACGGACGGCGGCCTGATCATCTCCACCCTGCTCTCCTGCGTGGTGCTCTGTTTCTCCACCGGCTCGGCGTACATGGGCATTCTCATCCCCGGCGCGCTGTTCAAGGATTCCTATCTCAAGCGCCGCCTGCATCCCAAGAACCTGTCCCGCGCGCTGGAAGACTCCGCCACCATGCTGGACGGCGCGATTCCCTGGGCTTCCGGCGCCGTGTACATGAGCGGCGTTCTCGGCGTGAGCGCCTTTGATTACCTCCCGTGGATGGTCTTCAACTACTCCAGCGTGTTCATCGGCCTGGCCTGCGCCACGCTGGGCATCGGCATCGTGAAGATCAGCGCCGATGAGGCTAAGCGCCGCCTGGGAGACGCGCAGGCGGACACCACCCTGCTGGAAGAGGAACAGGCCGCCGTCGCGGCGTAAATCCCGGCATCCTCCCTCAAACCGGGCGCGGCGTTTTCCGGAAAAACGCCGCGCCCCTCGGGGAAACGACTATGAGCGATCGCGCCGTTTGGGGAAGCCGCCTCGGCTTCATCATGACAACCGCGGGCTTTGCCGTGGGGCTCGGCGCCATCTGGCGCTTCCCCTACATGATGAGCAAGAACGGCGGCGGGGCCTTTCTGCTGGTCTATCTGCTGACCACCCTGGCCGTGGGCGTGCCCCTGTTTATTGTGGAGGTCATGCTCGGCCGGGTCACACGGCACGGCGGCGTGTTGGGAATGCGGCAACTCACGCCGCCCCGCAGCCCCTTCCGCCTGGTGGGCTGGCTGGGCGCGGCGGCGGGCATCGGCATTCTGTCCTACTACTGCGTCATTCTGGCGCTACTGCTGATCTACTGGCTGAAAAGCCTGGGCGGGGCCTTTGCCTACGGAGCGGATATGGAGAGCTTCGCGCACATTTTCGACCTCACCTCGTCCAGCGTGGCGTCCTTGGGATTCGCCGTGCTTGCCGCCGTCCTGCTGATGGGCGCGGTCATCCGCGCGGGGCTGAAGCCCGGCCTGGAGCGGACCTGCAAATACCTGATGCCCGTGCTGCTGCTCTTTCTGGGCATTCTGGCGATCAGATCGCTGAGCCTGCCCGAGGCCGGAAAGGGCGTGGCCTGGTTCCTGAAGCCGGATTTCGGACGCATTGACCTTCAGGTGGCGCTGGACGCGCTGGGGCACACCTTCTTCGCCGTGGGCATCGGCGTTTCCACGACCTTCATCTTCGGCAGCTATCTAAGCGAACAGAGCAATATCGTCACGGACGCGCTGATCATCATCGGCATCAACACGGCCGTGGCCGTTCTGGCCGGGCTGGTCATCTTTCCCGCCATGCACGCCTTCGGCCTGACCAAGGCCGCCGGAACCGGCCTTGTTTTCGAAACCATGCCCGCCATTTTCTCCCACATGTCCGGAGGCTGGCTGCTCAGCGCCGTTTTTTTCTTTCTGCTGATCATTTCCGGCTTCGCTTCGGGCCTGGGCCTGGTGGAAGGCGTGGTGGGCACCCTGGACGAGGCCCTGGGCCTGGGCCGTAACAAGACCCTGATTCTGGTCCTGCTGGCCGTACTGCTGCTGAGCATCCCCACGCTGCTCTCCTACGGCGCTCACGCTCCCTGGGCCCGGATCCGGCTCTGGGACAAAACCATCTTCGTCTTCATCGAATACCTGGTCACGGCCCTGATCATGCCGACGGGCGCTCTGCTCATGAGCGTGTTCGTGGCCCGGCGTTTCGGCTTCGCCGCCTTTGCCGCCGAGGCGAACAAAGGCGCAGGAGGCCTTCGGATCACCCGGCACTGGAAATTTTTCATAACGGCAGTGGTGCCCTGCGCGGTAGGAGGCATCCTGCTACTGGGCCTGTTCGCATCCTAGAGCAGACTAACTTTGAGAATTGACATTCTCAAAGTTGACGCTGCCCTCAACCTATCGTTGCTGTCGTCATCCGTAAGCCGCTAGCGGCAATGGCTGACGCGCGGCGGGAACGCTGTCCCGCCTTGGCTTCAGGCGCGGGCATCTGCTTTCGCAGCCGCCCGTGCAAAGTAGATTTGAAAAGTTACTTTGCTCTAACGCACAGACAAAACAAGGAGAACGGCATGCTGACCTTCGGAAGTATCGGTTGCGGCAATATGGGCGGCGCTATCCTGGAAGGCGTGGCAAAGCTCGGAACATCCGGAACATGGCGGGTGATCGGCTTCGACCCCAACCAGGCCGCCGTCAAAGGCTTGCGGGAACGCTGCGGCCTCACGCCCTGCGCCGATGAAATCGAGACGGCCCGGCTGGCCGACGTGGTGCTTATCGCCGTGAAGCCGGAACACGTGCGGGCCGTGCTGGAGAAAATCGCCCCCCACCTGACGGGTAAACTGCTGATCTCCCTGGCGGCCGGCGTGGCCCTTGAGCGGATCAAAACCTACAGCGCCGACGCCTGTCCGGCCGTGGTCATCATGCCCAACACGCCCGCCATGGTGGGCGAAGGCTGCTGCGCGCTCTGCCTTGACGACCCGGCGCTGAACGAGGGACAGAAAAAACTGGTGCTGGAGCTGTTCAGCGCCATGAGCACCGCCGTGGTGCTGCGCGAATCGCAGATTCCGGAGTTTTCGGCGCTCATCGGCAGCGGGCCCGCGTTCATCTTTCATCTGCTGGAATCCTTTGTGGAAGCGGGACTGCGCCTAGGCTTCTCCTATGCCGACGCCAAACAGCTGGTGGAAAAACTCATACTCGGCAGCGTCAGGCTGGCTCAGGGCAATCCCGGCATACCGCACGCCAAGCTGCGGATGAATGTCTGCTCGCCCGGCGGCTCCTCCATCATGGGCGTCAATGAGCTGGACCGCCTCGGAGTGCGCGGGGCGATCATTGACGCGGTCCTTGCCACCCACCGGCGGGCGCTTGAAATGTCGTCCTGATCTTACGGCGCGGAAGCCGTGCCTCACGGCTTCCGCGCCGCCTCCGGAACACGGCATGCGCGCCCGCTCTTCGCAACTCTCCCGCTGGTCCGAGCTGTGGAGCATCACCTGGCCGCAGATTCTCATGCTGCTCGTGCAATTCGGCATCGGCCTGACGGATGTCTGGGCGGGCGGCCGCCTGGGTGCGGACGTGCAGGCCTCTATCGGCCTTATCGCCCAATGCCACATGGTGCTCATGACCATCGGCATTGCGACCGCCAACGGGGCCGTGGCCGCCATCAGCCAGAGCCTGGGCGCGCGGCGGGAGCGCCGGGCCCGGCGTTTCACGGGCCTGACGCTGGCAGCCGGTCTGGTCGCCGGAAGCTGCCTCGCCTGTGTCGGCGGCCTATTCCGGCAGGATCTGCTGGCCGTCATGCGCACGCCCGAGCACCTGCGGGCCCCGGCCGGTATCTTTCTCATGGCCTATCTCTGGACCCTGCCCGGCCAGTATCTTCTGTCCATCACCACAGCCGCGCTGCGGGCGGCCAAATCCGTGCGCCTTCCCCTGCTGGCGGCGCTGGGCACCGGCGTCCTGAACATCTGGGGGGATCTGGCGTTCGGGCTGGGCTGGTGGGGATTTCCGCACTACGGCGCCGCCGGGCTGGCCTGGGCGACCTTCGCCTCAGTGAGCCTGGGGGCCTGCGTGCTGCTGGTCTGCCTGCTGCGTTCAGGCCTGCTGCAACGGGATTCCCTGCCGCCGCGCCGCTGGATGCGCAGCGGGGGGCATTACCTGCTCCGCGTGAGCCTGCCCGCCCTGGGCACGTCCTTTTTGTGGCAGACCGGTTTTGTGCTCGTGCTCGTCATCACCATGACCCTGCCGGACGACAGCGTGACCGCCCTGGCCGGGTTGACGGCGGGCATGCGCATCGAAGCCGTCATCTTTCTGCCCGCCGTGGCTTGCCAGATGGCAGTGGCGGTTCTTGTGGGCCGGAGTCTGGGCAGGGGAGAAAAACAGGAGGCCCAGCGCACGGCCTGCGCCATGCTGATCCTGGCCGTGGCGGGCATGAGCGCGCTCACGGTCCTGCTCTGGTTCACGCGCGACGCGCTGGCCGCCATGATGACCGACGACGCCTGCGTGCATCAGGAAACAGTACGCTATCTGGTGTTTAATTTCCTGTCCGTACCGCTGATGGTGGCAAATCTGGTTCTGGTGGGCGTCTTCATCGGCGCGGGAGCCACGCATTATCCCATGTGGAGTTACGCGCTTGCCGTATGGGGAGTGCGCCTGCCGCTTTCGTGGTGGCTGGGGCACGTGGTGCTGCGCTCTTCCGCCGGAGTCTATTGGGCCATGGTCGCCTCCCAGCTCGTCCAGTGCGCCATGCTTCTGTGGGTACTGCTGCGAGTGGACTGGAAACGCTTCGCCCTGGGCTCATCCCGCCCCTGAAATCAAAACCACCCGCATAGCGGGTGGTTTGCTCCAGCCCTATAAGGGCTTGTTACCGGCCAGCGTCTAAAGGCGCTGGCTTTCACTTTGTTCAAGCCCAGTGCCCTTGCCGCTTTGGCTTACCCCTGGAAGGGGTTTTGGTATTCTCGGGTACTTACTCGATCTTGCAGAATATCATGCTTCTCTTGCTGCTGAATGTATTTTTTGACCGTTACCTCATTGAGTCCTACCGTACTGACGAAATATCCTTCCGCCCAGAATTTCCTATTGCCAAATTTGTACTTCAGGTTTGCATGCTTATCGAAAATCATCAATGAGCTTTTTCCTTTCAGGTACCCCATGAAACTTGATACACTGATTTTTGGAGGAATACTCACCAGCATGTGCACATGATCCGGCATGAGATGGCCCTCGATAATTTCAACACCTTTATATTTGCATAAGTCCTTAAGAATTTCTCCGATACTTTCTCGAATGTTGGCAAATATTATTTTCCGCCTGTATTTTGGAGAAAAGACAATGTGATACTTGCACAACCATTTTGTGTGGGCTAAACTTTGAACTCGAGTTCCCATATAAAAACACCTTTCCCTTAAAAATTACGATGGGCTTGAACAACTCTATCGTATGGGAAAGGTGTTTTTTGTATAACAAATTATTTCCACCCGCATAGCGGGTGGATTTCTGTTTCGCTCGCAAACGCTCGCTCAACTGGCTAAAGCCCCTTATGTAAAAGGCCCCGCGCGCCCAGAGCGCGCGGGGCCGGGTTCACCGCCGTTCAAGCGAGGACAGCGCCCGCAAGGCTACTTGGTATACGGCGGAATGGGCGTCTTGACCATCTTCATGAACTTGTCGGTCACGTAGTCGGCGTTCTTGACCCTTTCATATTCCTCAGGGGTGAGGCGGCCCAACTGGGTAAAGAAGGCGGCCAGATACCGCTGCCACTGCTGCGCCTCGCTCATGCCCTTGGAATTGTCCAGCAGCCTGAGCTGCTCCTCATAGTTGAAGACAGGGTGGGTTTTGATATCCTTGAGAGCCACTTCCGGGGTGTACTGCTGGCCCGCCCAGTCCATGAAGAAACGGCGGTACAGGGGCACCAGGGATTCGGCGGGCTCGTTCTTGAGCATATGGATGCCGCGCATATAGGCGCGCAGGAAGCCGGTGATGACTTCCGGATGGGCGTCAGCATACTTCTTGTCTGCCTGGATCACAATGGGCAGGGTCTGGCCGCAATTTTTGATGTTGCCCGCCAGCCTCCAGCCCTTGGCTTCGCCTACGTAGAGGTGCGGCGCCCAGAGGGCCACGCCGTCGCCGGTGCCGTTTTCAAACGCGCCCAGGGCCTGGGGCTGATCCATGTTCTTGATGACCACGTCCTTGTCCGTGAGGCCCAGCACCTTGAGCCAGGAGGAAAGGGCCATGTGCGGCGAGGACATGGTGGTGCAGAGGAAGGTCTTGCCGCGCACGGTTTCCGGGCTGCCCAATACGTCGGGGAAGTCCTTGTTCCAGCCCTTGACCTTGGCGATGGGGCTGTCCGGGCGGACCAGCACGCCGTTGGTGTAGGATTCGTCATTGCCGATGGCGATCACATAGGTGTCGTAGCGCAGTCCGCCCCAGACGCCGGGCACCGCGCCGTTGCCCGCCACCACCCAGGAACCGGAGGGCGTGGCGTTGACGATGTCCATACCGGAATTGAAATAATTGACTTCGAAATCCAGGCCTTCTTCCTTGTCCCAGCCGCGCTCATGGGCCAGCCAGGCGGCGAAGGTTTCGTTTTCGTTCATCCAGCCCATGGGAACCTTGACCAATTCCTTGGCCTGCAGCACGGGCGCGGCGGCCAGGAAAAGCACGGCCGCGAGAGCCGGACCCAAAAGATTGCGCAGTTTCATCCTCATGCCTCCAGGGTGAGAGGGTGTCGGGGCGGGACGCGGGCATGCCGCGCCCCGCGAAGCCTGATGCGCTACGAAGCCACGCAGGAGCGCACGCGCGGCGCGACCGGGGCGGCCTGACCGGCCTTGCCCTTGGGATCATAGGTGCGCGTCGTGGTGACCTTGTGCTGGGTGAAGAAGTCTATGCCGCCCTTGCCCTGCACCTTGTCCGTGCCGAGCAGGGAGCCCTTGATGCCGCCGAAGGGCACATAGGGATGCGGCGCGCAGATGCCCACGTTGACGCCCACCATGCCCACATCTGTATCGCGGCTGAACACTTCCGCGTAATGCATGTTCTGGGTGAAAATGCAGGCCCCGTTGCCGTATTCCGAACTGTTGACCAGCTCGATGGCGTCGTGAATGTCCGCCACCTTGATGGTGGCCACCAGAGGACCGAACACCTCGGTGGTGAACAGGGGGTTGCAGGGCGTCACGTCGCGGATGATGCAGGGGCCGACAAAGAAACCGTTCTTGTTCTTTTCCGGCAGGTCCACCCGGCGGCGATCCAGAACCAGCTTGCAGCCCTGGCCGTGCCTGAGGGCGATATCCACGTAATTGAGCACATTGTCCGCGGCCTTGCGGGAAATCAGCGGCCCCATGTAGACGTCGGGGTCAAAGGCGTCGCCCACCTTGACGGTCTTGGAGGCCTCAATCATGCGCTCCAGCACTTCCTCGTAAACTTCCGGCACGGCGGCCACGATGGACCCGGCCAGGCAGCGCTGCCCGGCGGAGCCGTAGCAGGAATTGAGGAAGTTGTTGATGAAGACGTCCATATTGCTGTCTTCCATGACCAGAAGCAGGTTCTTGGCCCCGCCCAGCAGCATGGAACGCTTGGCCCCCTTGGCGCAGCCCGCGGCCATGGCTTTGGCCGTGGGCGTGGAGCCCACCAGGCAGACGCCCGCCATGCGCGGGTCCTCATACCAGGAACCGGGAATGTCGCGGTTGCCGTGCACCACGTTGACCACGCCCGCGGGCAGCCCGATTTCCATGAAGATCTCGCAGATGAGCTGCATGAAATAGGGTGACTGGGTGGAGGGTTTGAAGATGAAGGTATTGCCCACGGCGATGGCGTAGGGAATGAACCAGCCGAAGACCAGGGCCGGGAAGTTGAAGGGAGCCACCCCGCCAAACACGCCCAGGGGCTGGCGTACCACCTTGGCCGAGATATTGGTGGAGATGTAATCCAAGGTGTCGCCCTGGATCGTGGACGGCGTGGCTGCGGCGGATTCCAGAATCTCGATCACCCGCTGCACTTCGCCGCGCGCTTCGGAAATATGCTTGGCCTGGTCCAGAGCAATGGCCTGGGCCAGTTTTTCCAGGTCCCGCACCATGCAGTCATGGATTTTATAGATATAGGCCATGCGCTTGCCGATGGAGAGATTGCGCCAGGGCCTGTAGGCCGCATGGGCCGTGGCGATGGCCGCCTCAGCCGTGGCCGGGCCGGAAATGGGCACGCTGCCGATTTCCTCACCGGTGGAGGGGTTGTAGAGCGGCACGCGCTTGCCGCCTGCCTCTTCCTGCCATTCGCCGTTGATGAAATTTTTGATCCTGATGTCCGACATGGCGTACCCTCCGCGTGGATACTGGTCTGTTACTAGAACGTGTTATCCTGACATGGCTTGCTCATTGGGCTGGAACCGGAGCATGTTCACATGGCCGCGATTTCAAAACGCATCCGCTCCGGGAAGTCCGGCTGATTCTTTTCCTCAATTTTCAGATAGCGTCTTTCGCGCACAGACTGCTTGCGGAAATCTGACAAAATCTGTCGGCAATCGGACAAAAAAGGCCATAAAAAAGCGACTGACGCATGCGAAGGCATGGAGGGAGGAGCCACGCGTTCAGGCTTAAGGTAGTTGAAGCATTTCAAGTGCTGGATGCTTTAATTGTCGCCGCGCGCCCGGAAAACGCAGCCCGGCGTGCGCCCGAAGGCCTGCTTGAAGGTGGCGATAAAGGCTGAAATCGAGGAATAGCCGCTGTCCAGGGCCACGGAGGTGACGCTCTCGCCCTGTTTCAGACGGCTGTAGGCGGCCTGCATGCGCTGGCGCTGCCGCCAGGTGCGGAAGGAAGTGCCGGTCTCCCGGCGGAAAAGCCGGGCCAGATTGCGCTCGGACATGCCCAGGCGCTCGGCCCACTGGGCCAGGGAAGTGGACACGCCGGGCGTGGTGAGCAGGGCCGTGCACAGCTCCACCAGGCGGTGGTCGCTGGGCATGGCCAGCGGCTGCGCCTCTTCCGGCGATTCCAGAAGCAGGTCCAGCAGCACGGCCACCAGACGGCCCCGGGCATCCGCACCGTAGGAATAGGGCTGCGGCGTGAGATGCAGCAGCAATTCGCGCACCAGGGGCGTGATCTCCATCACGTGGCAGCGGGCGAAACGCTCCACCCCCAGCAGAACGCGCTGGTCGATCCAGAGGCTGCAATCCCTGGCTTCGCAAGGCACATACCATTCATGACGGCAACCGGCGGGCACCCAGACGGCCCGCTGGGGCGGGGCCAGCCAGTTGCCCTGCTCCGTGCACATGACCATGCAGCCGTGCCCGGTGTAGGCCAGCTCGCCCCAGGGATGCACATGGGGCTTGCTCCAGGTATCGGGTGGGAAGTCGTCATTAAACCAGACTACCGGCCTGGCGGCCGGATCATAGGGCGCGAGATAGCTTTTGGCTTCCAGTGGTTCCATGGACGCCCCGCAAAAGCAAATCCGAATAAAAAGGAGCCTGTTGCATGGCCCTTCGGCGCTTCCCCAGAGCAATTTCACTTTGAAATTTGTAGAATTTCAAAGCTAATCTGCTCTAGAGACTGTCGCCACGAGATGAATTTTCGTGTTATATCAAGGAGAACGAGCCTTTTATGCAGGGAGTGTACTCTTCTGGTACTCGCTTTATCCGTTGCGACGAAGGAAGCTACGGATGAAGACAGCAATGAGTTACACAAAATTCCTTTCATCGAAATCACTATCGCTATCCGTAACACAGCAGAGCTGTGAGCGGCTAGCGCGACCGAAATAAAAGGCGATGTTCGACGCGGAGATAACCGAAAAGACGCTCGTGACGACTGTCTCTAAAAGTCCAGCTTGAACTGCATGCCAAGCCCCAGCGCCGAATCCGGCTGGCTGTTGTTGGCGCTGTGATCCCGGTTCTGCTCGTCCTTGAGAATCAGCTCCGGGCCCACGCTGATGCTCAGATCCTCTCCGGCGTCCACATCGGCAAAGGCCCGCACCACATGACGGCTTTCCAGGGGCAGGCTTTCATCCGGCCGCGCGCTTTCCGTAGGCAGACGCTCCCGCCAGGTGGCGGT
The DNA here is from genome assembly GCF_000145315.2 of Desulfovibrio sp. 3_1_syn3. Taxonomy (NCBI): domain Bacteria; kingdom Pseudomonadati; phylum Thermodesulfobacteriota; class Desulfovibrionia; order Desulfovibrionales; family Desulfovibrionaceae; genus Desulfovibrio; species Desulfovibrio sp. 3_1_syn3. The sequence goes on along the minus strand of NZ_ADDR02000001.1, from coordinate 1,164,560 downwards.
TTCATTCTCCACACTGACGCCCAGTCCGCTCTTTTTCTTCTTTTTCTTTCCGGCCGCCTCATCAAGGGCGCTGTCGATGCCCGGCGTGGTATTCATGGCCTTCTTCTTGAGCCCGGCGTCTTTCACGGCGCGCTCGTGCAGATGCCGCACGGGAGTGCCCTGCCGCCAGATGGCGGCGTCGCGATCATCCGACTGGCCGAAGGCCCAGGCACTGCCGTGCAGGGATTTCTTTTTCCCGGCGTCGGCTTTGAGTGCGCCCGGTCCCGAACGGCTTTGCCCGGAAACGGCTCCGACCGGGTGCTTGCCCGTCGCGTGGCGCGATCCGGCAGCTTGCGGCGCGGCGCGCTGTTCCGTCGCCGCGAGCGAGGCCGCGGGCCAAGGCGAACCACAGACCAGGGTCGCAAAGGTGATGAAAAACATCATCCATCTGTTCATCATATTTTTTCTTACTTCAACCAGCGCGCCTCTGTAAAGCCCGGACCGGCTTTCCTCCGGGCCCGTGTTTCAAACGGCCGGGAACATCCCGGCCGTTCCGCGCGAAACAAAAAACAACCGAACTATTTAATTGCTCTAAAGAATTATTGAAATGCACCGAAATAAGAATTATATATCATAACTGTGCATGATATCCAGAATGCAATAATCAAATAAAAATACTCTAATTTCATCTATTAAAAAAACATACGTATGTAAGTAAGTATGAATATCTTTTTACGTAAATACCTTCTGGCCAAAATAATTTCCTGAAAAATTTACTTCCTTCGGTAAAAAACCGGTGTGCTTCCATTAACTGGAGGCACTCCGGTTTTTTACAGACAGAGAAGGGAATGCTTTCTTTAAACACCGCGGTCCAGAGGGGGGGGAGAAAAATCGTGATCCGAGGCAGGGACGGGACCGTGCCCATACAAGCAACACGTAACATGTTACCGCGCTGGCGTGGCGGCTGGCCGCCGCGGCTGCGGAACTTCAGGCTCTCCAGGAGGAGTAGATGAAAAACCTGAAAATCGGAATAAAAATGGCGCTGGGGATATGCATTATCCTCCTGCTGGTATTCTTGAACGGCGTATACTCCATCAAGTCGCTCACAGGCATTGATGACGGCATGACGTCCATTGAGAAAAAATACCTGCCGCTGGCTGAGCTGGCCGCCGAGGCGCAGAACACCCTCAAGGATGTGCCCGCCACCATGAACACGTATCTGCTTACGGGCCAGAAATCCCTCTGGGGGTCCACGCAAGCGGAGATGGTCAAGGTGCAAGGGCTGATCGGCGAACTGAACAAGGCCGCCAAGACCTACTCGGAAATCGACACGGAGCTGGGCAAAGAGCTGGTGGACAAGTTCAAGCTGTTTGAAACGAACCTGCGCAACGTTTATGCAACCAACGAAGCCTTCATTGTAAACCGAGTGTCCATGATCCCCATCGGCCTCAAGATCAATAAAAAAATAGTTTCTTACAAGACCGAAATGCTCAAAAACTTCAAGGAGGCGCATGCTCAGGGCGACCTCACGGAAATGGCCCTGCGCCTGCAACGCCTTGAAAGCATCGACGCAGTGTCCTCCATCTTCGCGGATATCCGAGGCAGAATGCTGCGCAGCCTGGCCGCGCAGCAGCAGGATGACATCAAGGAAAACCTCAAAGTGCTTTTCCCCAGGCTTTTCGCCCAGATGGACATCGTGGCGGCCGACCTCAAAAACCCCGCATACCGCGAGCTACTCGGCGAAATACGCAAGAATGTCGAATTGTTTCATGGCAAACAGCGCGACATGCTCGAGCTGTGGAACAAGAAAGACGCGCTGAACAAGCAGCGCGAGGAAGCGCGTGAACAGGTCCTGGGCGTCATGGGCAAAATCGCGGAACAGACCTCTCACCTCCAGCGCACTGTCGTCGCGAAAGTTTCACAGGCTGCCACCGCCAGCGTGAAGTTGACTTTCGGCGTCTGCGCGGTAGTGTTGTTGCTCGGCCTTCTGATCGGCATTCTCCTGACGCGCGCCATCACCTCGCCCATGGCCAAAACCCTTGGATTCGCTCAGTCCGTGGCGGCCGGGGAGTTAAACAAAAGGCTGCATCTTGAGCAGCGGGACGAGTTCGGCCAGCTTTCCACGGCCCTGGACAGCATGGTGGACTCGCTGAACGAAAAAATCGAAGAAGCCAACACCGAATCCGCAAAAGCCCAGGTCAAGAGCGACGAAGCCACGGCCGCCATGGAAAAGGCTGAAGCCGCCGGCAAGGAGGCCAAGGCTAAAACTGAAGCCATGTTGACAGCCGCCGACAGGCTGGAAGAAGTGGCCTCTGTGGTCTCCTCGGCCTCCACCCAGCTTTCGGCCCAGATTGAGCAGTCCGACCGGGGCGCGGGCGAGTCCTCCCAGAGGTTGGGCGAGGCGGCCACCGCCATGAACGAAATGAACGCCACTGTCCAGGAAGTGTCTAAAAACGCCGGTTCCGCTTCGTCCGCGTCGACTGAAACCAAGGAAAGAGCCTCCACCGGTTCCCATATTGTGGAGCAGGCCGTGCAGGGCATTGAGCAGGTGCATCAGATGTCTCTGGTACTCAAGGACGATATGGGGCAACTGAATGAACACGCTCAGGACATCACCCGGATCATGAACGTGATTTCCGACATTGCGGACCAGACCAATCTGCTGGCGCTCAACGCGGCCATTGAAGCGGCTCGTGCCGGCGAGGCCGGGCGCGGCTTCGCCGTGGTGGCCGATGAGGTGCGCAAGCTGGCCGAAAAAACCATGGCCTCCACCAACGACGTGGGCAACGCCATCAAGGCCATCCAGGAGAGCACGGCAAAGAGCATGACCGGCGTGGATCAGGCTGTGGAACGCATCGCCCAGGTCGACGAACTGGCCAGCCGGTCCGGCCGGGCCCTGCGGGAGATCGTGAACACCGCGGAAGTCACGGCCGACCAAGTCAATGCCATTGCCACGGCCAGCGAGGAGCAGTCCGCAGCCAGCGAGGAAATCAACCAGACCATCGTCCAGGTCAACGACATGTCCAGACAGACCGCCGACACCATGGCCGAGGCCTCCAAGGCCGTGTCCGATCTGGCCTCGCAGGCCCAAAGGCTCACGGCGCTCATCCAGGAAATGAAGCAGAGCTAACAGCTCCTTCCCCGTCCGCACAAGAGAAGCCGACTTTCCTCCGCGTATCGGAGAGAAAGTCGGCTTCTTACACCAGCCTTGGCTTTTTGTCGTGAAAAGCCCCGGTCGGATGGGCAGCTCCGGCCCGAAGGGCTCGCTGTCCGTCCGGCCGGGGCGTCAAGACGGATTTATGTCAGCCGGTTAGTTAGCTTGCGTCGCGGGCGCGGCCACGGGCGTCGTCTTGCCTGCGGCGGTTTCCTCCTGCAGCAGGCGTTCGGTATTGACCACCGGGAAGCTCGGGCTCTTGCCGGGGTCCTCCCAGCCGCCGCCCAGGGCCATGCAGACGCTGACCACCGCGTCAAGACGGTCGCGCAGGGCCGAGGCCAGTTGCAGCTCGGCGGCAAAGAGCTGGCGCTCGGCGTCCAGCACCGTCAGATAGTCGGTGTAGCCGTTGTCATACTGCAAGCGGGCGATGTCCACCGAGCGGCGCAGGCTTTCCACCTGAATCTGCATGCTGCGCACAATGGCGTCCGCCTCGCGCTGCGAGGTGAGCGAGGTGCGGATGTCTTTGAAAGCCACCTGCACTGTCTTGCGATACACCGCGATGGCGGCCTTTTTCTGGGCTTCCGCGTCCTTCAGATTATACCAGTTGCGGCCGAAGTCCAAGATGGGCAGCGTTCCAGTGGCCCCGTAGCTCCAGGCTCCGGCCGGACCGGTGAACAGATTGCCCACCGCCGCGCTGAGCGTGCCCAGCATGCCCGTCAGGGAGATGGACGGGAAGAACTGGGCGCGGGCCACGCCGATATTGGCATTGTAGGCCATGATCATGTATTCGGCGGCGCGCACGTCCGGCCGCCGCTCCAGCAGTTCGGACGGCAGGCCCTCGGGCAGCACCGGCGGCGAAGGCAGCATGCCGATGGCCTGCCCGCGCGGCATGGCGCGGTTGATGATGTCGCGCGGCGAACGGCCCAGCAGCACGGCCAGGGCGGCCTCGGCCTGGTCCACGGACACGGTGCTGGTGTGCACCTGGGCGCGGGCGGTTTCCACCTCGGCCCTGGCCCGCTGCCAGTCAAGCTCGGTGATGTCGCCCTGCTTGTAGCGGCTGGTGTAGATGCCGAAGGCATCCTCGCGGCTCTTCAGCGTGCGCCGCGCCGTGTCCAGCTGCATGTCCAGGGCCAGCAGGGCGAAATAGCCCTGGGCCGTCTGCCCGGCCACGGAAAGGCGCAAGGCCTCGTGCCCCACCACGGTATTCATCAACACGTCGGAAAGGGCCGTATAATTGTTGCGGTACTTGCCCCAGAAATCCAGTTCCCAGGAAGCGTTGAGCGAACCCTGGTAATTGGTGTTGGAGCGGTCGGCCAGAGTGCTGTAGTTGGCGATCTTGGTGGACGAACTCTGCGAAGTGGCCGCCGCGTCGCCGCTGACCGAGGGCAGCAGCTGGGAGGTGGCAATGCCCACCTGGGCAGCCGCGGAATCGATCTTTGCCAGGGATTCGGCCAGATCCTGGTTGTTTTTCAGGGCTTCCTCGACCATGGCCGTGAGCACGGGGTCGTTGAAGCGGGTCCACCAGTCGGTGTTCAACGGCGTGGAACCCAGATCCACCTTGCGCCATTGCTCGGGGATGTCCTGCCCGGGCCGCTCATAACGCGGCGCCAGCGAGCAGGCGGAAAGCAGCAGGGCCAGCGTCATCGCCAGCGCCAGCGCGCGGGCTGCGGCAAAGGCCGGAGCCCGTCGGGCTTTATAGGGGGCGCTCATATATCCTCCGGATCGTCATCAAAACGGCTCTTGCCTTCATTGGGGTCTTTCTTGCCCTGCAATTTCAGCGAAAGCTGCATGATGGCCTTAAAGAAGTACGGCACAAAGAGCGTGGCGATGCAGGTGGCCGCCAGCATGCCGCCGATGACCGCCGTGCCGATGGCGTGGCGGCTGTTGGCGCCCGCGCCGGAGCTGATGGCCAGCGGCACGCAGCCCAGGATGAAGGCCAGGGAGGTCATCACGATGGGCCTGAAACGCAGGCGCGCGGCCTGCATGGCGGCCACGTCCAGGCTACGGCCGTCGCGCCAGGATTCCACGGCGAATTCCACAATCAAGATGGCGTTTTTGGCCGCCAGGCCCACCAGGGTGACTAGAGCCACCTGGAAGTACACGTCGTTGGACAGGTCCCGCATCCAGGTGGCGACCAGCGCGCCGAACACGCCGAAGGGCACGGCGGTGAGCACGGCCAGGGGCAGAGACCAGGATTCATACTGGGCGGCCAGGATCAGGAAGACCATGACCAGAGCCAGCACGAAGATGATGGTGGTGTCGGCGCTGGCCAGCTTTTCCTGCAGGGCCGAGCCCACCCAGCCCAGGCTGAAGTCGTTGGGCAGCACCGCGTTGGCGGCCTGCTCCATGGCGTCCAAGGCCTGGCCCGAGGAATAGCCGTCGGCCGGGTTGCCCATGATGTGCGCGGCCGGGAACACGTTGTAGCGTTCCATGACCTGGGGGGCCGTGCGGCGCTCCAGAGTCATGACGGCGGTGAGCGGAATCATCTCGCCCTTGTCATTGCGCACAAAGACGTCATTGAGCGACTCTGGCAGCATGCGATAGGCCGCCTCGGACTGCATGCGCACCTGGAAGGTACGGCCCATGTAATTGAAGTCGTTTACATAGGTCGTGCCGAAGGTGGCGCCCATGGCCGTGAACACGTCGCTGACGCTCACGCCCATGTCCTTGCAGCGCTCGCGGTCCAGATTGGCGTAGAGCTGGGGCGCGCCGGTGGAGAAGAGGTTCTGCACGCTGCCGATGGCCGGATACTTGGGCGTGCCGTCGGCCTTTTTGGCTGTGGCCTCGGCCACCACCGCGTTGGCCTCCTTTTCCAGGTCGTAGATGGTGCCGTCGCCGCGCATCTGGATATAGCCTTCAAAACCGCCCGTGGTGCTCATGCCGCTGATGGGCGGCGGCGAAAAGCCCAGCACCACGGCTTCCGGCTGCATCATGGTCACGGCCATGACCTTCTTGGTCAGGTCGTCGGCGGACATTCCCGGCCCCTTGCGCTGATCCCAGGGCTTGAGGGTGGCGAAGAAGGTGCCGTAGTTGCTCTTGACCGCCATGGAGGTGATGTCCAGGCCGTTGATGGTGGCGATGCCGTCCACGGAAGGGTCCTTGAGCACAAAGTCGGTCAGGGTATCGGTGACCGCCGTGGTCCGGTGCTGGGACGCGCCGTCGGCCAGGATGGCCATGCCCAGGATGTAGCCCTGGTCCTCGTTGGGCACCAGGCCGCCGGGCACCACCTTGAGCAGCCAGACAATGGCGACCAGCATCACGCCGAACAGGATCATGGCGCGCAGGCCCGAGTCCTTGATGAAGCGCACGGCGCGCAGGTAACGGTGCGTCACCCGCCCGAAGGCGTAGTTGAACCAGGTAAAAGCGCGCGGCGGCTTGTAGTCATGGGCGTGGGGCTTGAGCAGCAGGGCGCAGAGCGACGGCGTGAGCGTCAGCGCCACAATGCCCGAGAGCACCACGGATACCGAAATGGTGATGGCGAACTGCTTATACATCTGGCCCGCCAGACCGCCCATGAAGGACACCGGAATGAACACCGCGCAGAGCACCAGCACAATGGCGATAACCGGGGCCGTGACCTCGTTCATGGCCTTGGCCGTGGCCTCCTTGGGCGGCAGATGCTCGGAGCTCATGATGCGCTCCACGTTTTCCAGCACCACGATGGCGTCGTCCACCACGATGCCGATGGCCAGCACCATGCCGAAGAGAGTCAGGGTGTTGATGGAATAGCCCAGGGCGTACATGCCCGCGAAGGTACCGATGATGGACACCGGCACGGCGATGCAGGGAATCAGGGTGGCCCGCCAGTTCTGCAGGAAGACATAGACCACGATGAACACCAGAATCATGGCCTCCACCAGGGTGCTGATCACCTCTTTGATGGATTCCATAACAAAGTCGTTGGTGTCCACCACGACTTTGTAAGCCATGCCGTCGGGCAGGGTTTTGGCGATCTCTTCCAGGCGGGCCAGGACCAGATCGCCGGTGGCGATGGCGTTGGCGCCGGGCAGCAGATAGACCGCGCCCATGCGCGCCACCATGCCGTTGTAGCGGGAACCGACGCTGTAATCCTGGCCGCCCAGCTCAATGCGGGCCACATCCTTGAGGCGCAGCATGGCGCTGTCCTCGCCGGTGCGGACGATGATCTCGCCGAACTGCTCGGGCGTGACCAGGCGTCCCTCCGTGTCGATCTGCCAGGTGAGCTGGGTGGAGGACGGCGAGGGCATGTCGCCCAGGCGGCCGGGAGCGTACTGCGAGTTCTGGTCCTGAATGGCCCGGGCCACCTCGCCGACCGTCAAACCGTATTTGGCCAGCTTGTCCGGCTGGAGCCAGATACGCATGGAGTAGCTCATGGAACCGAACACGGAACAGTCGCCCACGCCGGGCACGCGCTTGAGCTCGTCCACCACGTTGATCTGCATCCAGTTGTGGATATAGACCTCGTCGTAGCGGCCGTCAGGCGAGTAATAGGCGAAGGCCTGCAACATGGCCGGGGAGCGCTTGACCACGGTCACGCCCTGGCGGCGCACCTCTTCGGGCAGCAGGGTCTGGGCCAGGTTGACCTTGTTGTTGACGTTGACCAAGGCCATGTCCGGGTTGGTGCCCAGGGAGAAGTAGACGTTGATACTGCCCGAACCGGAGCCGGAAGCGGCGGTGGAAGTCATGTAAAGCATGTTTTCCACGCCGTTGATGTTCACTTCCAGAGGCGCCAGCACCGTGGCCGCGATGGTCTCGGCCGAGGCGCCGGGGTAGGACACGCTCACGTTGACCGTGGGCGGCACCAGGTCCGGATACTGGGCGATGGGCAGGGCCTTCATGGCCAGCGCGCCCACCAGGGTGATCAGGATGGATATGACGGCCGAAAGGACCGGCCGGCGCAAAAAGAGATTCGGCTTAGCGGAAGCGGCCATATGTACCTACTTTTGAGCGGCGGGAGTCTGAGCCTGCTGCTGTTGGGCGGCGGGTTCCTGCACGCGCACCTGGGTTCCGGGCCGGGCCTTGACCAGCCCCTCGCTGATGATCCTCTCGCCGCCCTTGAGGCCGGAATCCACCAAGTAGCGGTCGCCCACGGCCACGCTGAGGGTGACGGGAACGGGGAATACCTTGTTGTCCTTGTCCAGAGCCATGACCAGCGCCCCCTTCTGGGTCAGCAGGACGCACTTCTGGGGAATAAGCACGGCGTTGGTGAGCACGTCGCCTTCCATGAACAGGCGCACATACTGGCCGGGCATGATGTGGCCGTCGGCATTGGCGAAGACCGCGCGGGCCTTGATGACGCCCGTGCTGGGCTGCACCTGGCTATCGATGAACGTGACTTCGCCCTCGCCCTTGTACATGCTGCCGTCCAGCAGGCGCAGCTGCGCCTTGTAATGCCCGTCGTCCGGGAAGCGCAGCCGCCCGGCGGCGGCCAGCTGCTGGCGGCGCATGCGCTCGGGCGCGGCAATGGAAAAGTCGATGTACATGGGGTCGGTCTGGTTCACGTAGGTCAGCAGGGAATTATTGCCCACCAAGTTGCCGGGGGTGAAGTTTTCCTTGCTGCTGTAGCCGGAAACCGGCGCCGTCACCTGGCAGTAATCCAGATTGATCCTGGCCTGGCGCAATTCGGCCTTGGCGCTTTCATAGGCGGCGCGGGCGTTGTCGCGCTCCTTCTGGGAAACGGCGTTCTTTTCGTAAAGCGGCCGGATGCGCTTCCATTCGCGTTCGGCGTTGTTGAACTGCGCCTGGGCCTGCTGGACCTTGGCTTCGTACTGGTCGCGCTCCAGCTGGAACAGGAGCTGACCCTGCTTCACAAAATCGCCTTCCTCATACAGGCGTTTTTCAATAATGGCCTCCACACGCGCGCGTACTTCCACGGCGCGCGAGCCCGAGGCCTGGGCCTGATACTCGGCGGACCAGGGTACGTCGGCCACCGTCACGTCAAAGACGGCCACCGGGGGCAACATGCTTTGCTGGGCTTTTTTGTCGTCGTTGCAGGCGACGAGGGCCAGGCAGAGGCCCACTACAAGGGAAAAGGAAATCAGCGATCTCATGGTCATGCACTACTCCGTTGCGCGCGACGCTGTGCGCGCGCCGAAAAAGCCTTTTTTGACGCGGAGCCGCTCCGCGTTGAATACGTGGGCCCGTTGCGGGCAGGCCTTTTGAAGGTCAGCTCCGTGAAGCGCTCTTGCCGCCCGGCGGACGAGTTGCGGCGGGCGGCCTCTCCGGGCGTGAGAAATCCGGGACGCTCCCAAGGCAAATTGCCTATGAACCGCTCTGCGGTTTCAGAGATTCATTCAGCCGAAAAACGAAAATTGCGGTTCCGGTGGAACCCGGCCGTTTCACGGCGCGGGCATCCACTCTCGCAGCCTCCGGAACACGGCAACGTTTCAAAGCCGCCATGCTCCGGATCAACCCGTCGGCCGCAGGGCCGGCGCGGCTTCGCCGCGACGCAAACGCATCGGCGAACAAACTGCGCCCGAACGGACATCCGGGCGCAGACCCTGTAAAAGGGACTCAAACAGCCTTTTAGAAAGCATATTTCAAGGGAAAAAGCAAGAAACGGGCCAAGAGGGGGGAGAAAAGCTATGCTGATGAATTTCCTGTTATTTCACTGAGTTAACCACCCGCGTCCTCATTTTGCAACTTATTGAAATAACAAGTAAATTTTTTTCAAAAAAAATGGCTGTCCCCTTGCCGAAACGCGACCCGCGCAATAAGGAAGCACCGCCCCGGGCGTCCCGCCGCAACGGTGCATCTTTCGCCGTAGTGCGGCAGCGACCCCGGCGTGGAACGCAGGCAACGGCTGAAGCCACGGCCGCAGGTTCTATTCCGGCTCTGCGGCGCCCTCTTCCAGGCGGGTGCGCAGATGCCGGGCCTGGCGGCTGGCGATACCCAGAAAGGCGGCCCACCAGATGGCGTTTTTCAGCAGTTGGACGCGCTGAAAACGGTGGCGCTCGTCACCGGTGCGCAGGGCGGTGATGTCCAGATTTTTTTCGCTGCCGGTTTCGCTGAAAAAGGTAATCCGCAGGGCCGCGCGCTGGATGGTTTTGAGCTCCTCGGGCGAGAAGCGGCTCAGGACCCTGCCGGAAAGTTCCGTAGCCCGGAGCGAGGTGGTAGCCTGCTCCGAGTCGCATTCAAACTCGTGCGGGCGGCTGTTGATCAGCAGGTCCACCCGGGCGATATTGGCCAGATTGATCTTGCTGCGGTTGATCACCTTGCTCTGGCGCAACATGCGGTAATAAAAGGCCCCGAATTCCTCGGAAGCCCCGATGATCACCGTGGTTTGCGAATCCGGGTAAAAGACGCCGATGCTGGCCGTCATGCGCGACGCGTCGGCAATGCCGCTTTTTTCCTCGGCGATCAGGCGCTGCAGACGTGCCGTCTTGCGCTTGGTTTCCAGATAGAGGAAAAGCAGAAAGGCGATCAGCAGCGCCCCTAAGGTAAATTCCATGTGGCCGGTCTCCCCATCTCGACCTAGCCTTGTCTGAAAGCAAATGTCAAGGGCGGGAGGGTGCGTTGCGTGTTCTCAATCCTCAAAACGCAGGCGCTGCAACGTTCCGGCGCGCGCGGCCAGCAGTTCGGCCACCACGGACACGGCGATCTGCCCCGGCGTCTCCGCGCCGATGGACAGGCCGATGGGACAGCGTACCGCCGCCAGTTCCGCGTCGGGCACGCCCTGGGCGCGCAAAAAGGCATAGACCTGCTCGCGCTTGGATTTGCTGCCGATCATGCCGATGTAGGCGGCGTGGCTGGTCAGGGCCTGGGCCAGAGCCTCGCGGTCGAAGCTGTGGCCGCGCGTGACAATGGCCACGTAATGCCGCCGCCCGATGCCGCAGGCCTCCACCAGGTTTTCAAAACCGGGCAGGGTCAGGCAACGCCGGGCCATGGGAAAACGCGCCGGATCGGAAAATTCCGGACGGTCGTCAACCACGTCCACCACAAAGCCGCAGGCATGGGCCAGGGCCGCCACCTCCAGCGAAACGTGCCCGCCGCCGCAGAGCAGGAGCACGGGCGGCGCGTCCAGGGGTTCCACATAAACGGAGCGCTCCCCGAGGCTGATCAGCCCGGCCTTGTTTTTAATTTCTTCCAGCAGGGGGATTGCCGCGTCCAGGTCCGTGCGCACCGCGCCGGAGGCGGCCAAGGCCGCCCAGCCCTCCGGATCCTCCGGCGATGTTTCCGGCAGGGCCGCCAGGTGCAGGCGGCGCTGCGGCAGGCTCTCGCGGCTCACATCCACGATCCAGGCGCCCCGGCCGCCCTCGCGCAGCACCTGCCCGGCCAGGGCGAACAGCCGGTCCTGTTCCGGCCCGAGCGCTTCGCAGAGCACCTCCATGCTGCCGCCGCAGATCATGTCGCTGGCCGGGTTCAGGCCGGTGAGATCACAGGCGACGCGGGCGGAAATGCCGCTCTCCAGGCTTTGGCGGGCCGCCTCCACGGCGCGGGCCTCCAACGCGCCTCCGCCCACCGTGCCCTCCAGACCGGCCGCCGTGAGCAGGGCGCGGGTACCGGCGTGGCGCGGGGCCGAACCCCGGCTGCTGATGATGGTCAGCAATACCGTGGGAATCCCGGCGGCCAACAGAACGGCCAAGCGCTCTTCCAGGCAGTCCTCGCCCGCCGGGGACGGGACATTTTCCGGAACGCCGCCGCGCGGCGTTTCCGGGGCCGGATCAGGCGGCGTTTCCTTTTTGGAACTTTTACGCATCGCCGTCCTCCTTCACATAGCCGCAGCCCTTGACCGGGCAAATGATCTTGACCCCGTCCCGGCTCTTTTTCTCCACCAGATAGGGGGAATCGCAGCGCGGGCACGGTCCGGGCACGGGCTTGTCCCAGAGAGCGAAATCGCACTGGGGGTATTGGTCGCAGGAGTAGAAGATCTTGCCGCGCTTGCTGCTCTTTTCCACCAGGCTGCCTTTGCCGCAACGCGGGCAGGGCACGCCCGTGGAAAAGGGCGCGGCGTAATCGCAGGCCGGATAGCCCGTGCAGGCGATGAAACGGCTGCCGGTGCGCGACTTCTTGATCACCAGATCCTTGCCGCAGCGCGGGCACTGGCCCACCTTCTCATACTGCGGCTTTTCCTGGGCCACGGCTTCCACCTTGCCGTCCTCGGTACGCGCGAAATTGCTGGTGTAGCGGCATTCCGGATAGCCGGAACAGGCCAGAAACGCGCCCGCCTTGCCGAACTTGATCAGCAGGGGCTTGCCGCAGTCCGGGCAGGGCAGATCCGTGGGCAGGCCGCCCTTGAGACTCTGCATATTCTTGGCCGCCGCGTCCAGGGTGGGATTGAAATCCGCCGCGAAGGCACGCATCAGGTCCACCCAGTTCCGGCCGCCCTCGGCCACCTTGTCCAGCCCTTCCTCCATCTGGGCCGTGAACCCCACGTCCATGAGCTTGGCGAAGTGCTCGGTGAGCTGGCGGCAGACCACCCGGCCCAGGTCCGTGGGCACGAAATGGCGCTCGGCCAGATGCACGTAGTCGCGGTCCTGCAAAGTGGAAATGATGGCCGCGTAAGTGGAAGGGCGGCCGATGCCCAGCTCTTCCAGCTCGCGCACCAGGCTGGCTTCGCTGTAGCGGGCCGGAGGCTGGGTGAATTTCTGTTCCTTTTCCAGCTTGTCCAGGGTCAGGGTCTGCCCCGCCTTGAGCGGCGGCAACTCCGCGTCGGCCTCTTCCTTGCCGCGCGGCAGCACGGCCAGGAAACCGGGGAAGAGCAGGCGTTCGCCCTTGGCCCGCCAGAGGGTATGGGCGCAGGCGATCAGGGCCGTGGTGTCGTGGAAGCGGGCTCCGGCCATCTGCGAGGCCACGAAACGCGACCAGATCAGACGGTAGAGATTGTACTGTTCCGGAGGCAGATGTGGCTTGACCATCTCCGGAGTGACGGTCACGTCCACCGGGCGGATGGCTTCGTGGGCGTCCTGGGCCCCGCCCTTGGCCTTGTAGATGCGGGCCTTTTTGGGCAGATGATCCTGGCCGAAGGTCTGAACGATGAAATCACGGGCCGCCTGGCGCGCCTCGTCCGCGATGCGCGTGGAGTCGGTACGCATGTAGGTGATCAGCGCCGTAAGGCCCCTGTCACCCAGTTCCACGCCTTCATAGAGGCGCTGGGCGATGTTCATGGTGCGTTTGGCCGTGTAGGAAAGACGCTGGTTGGCCGCCTGCTGCAGGGTGGAGGTGATGAAGGGCGGCTGGGGCGCGCGCTCGCGCTCCTTTTCCTCCACGCTTTCCACCACAAAGGGCTTGCCCTTGAGCGCGGCCTCCAGCGTGTTCGCCTGTTCCGCATTGCCGACAACGGCCTTCTTGCCGCTGATCTTGACCAGCTCCGCCTTGAACGGCGGCGGCACGTCGGCGGACAGCAGAGCCTTGAACAGCCAGTATTCCTCGGGCTTGAAGGCTTCGCGCTCGGCCTCGCGCTCCACGATCAGGCGCAGTGCCACGGACTGCACACGCCCGGCGGAAATGCCGCGCTTGATGGTTTTCCAGAGCAGGGGCGAAATCTTGTAGCCCACCAGACGGTCCAGCACGCGCCGGGCCTGCTGGGCGTCGAAAAGATTGACATTGAGATCGCGCGGGTGCTCCAGGGCGTCCTTGACGGCTTTGGCCGTGATCTCGTTGAACTGGATGCGCTTGATGTCCTTGGCCTTGTCGCGGATCAGCTCGGCCACATGCCAGGCAATGGCTTCACCCTCGCGGTCCGGGTCCGGGGCCAGGTAGACCGTGTCGGCCTTGGCCGCTGCGGCGCGCAGCTCACTGACCACGCTCTTCTTGTTCTCGATCACCTCGTAATGGGGCGCGAAATCGTTGGCCTCGTCCACGCCCAGGGAACTGGAAGGCAGATCGCGCACATGGCCCACACTGGCCTGCACCGCATACTGCGGCCCCAGGAATTTTTTGATGGTTTTCACCTTGGCCGGAGATTCCACTATGATCAGCTGTTTGCCCATGCGCCGTCCTTATCCGGACGTCCGGCGGCCCCGCAACGGGGCTTCCGGCGTTCCGGGTTCATTGCATTTGTTATTGTAGGGGCAAGATACGACAAAAGATCGCGGCGTCAAGTGCGGCGGCCCGACGGAATCCCCGGCCGCCCTGTTTTCCCGCGCGGTGGACAGGGACGTTCATCTGGGCTAATGAGAGACTACCGGTCGGCCCGGAAATCTTTCCGCCCCCGGCCGGAAAGGATGTTGTATGCGCGCATTCCGCAAGTCATGCCGCCATGTTTTGCCCCTCCTGACGTTGGCGCTCTGTTGCCTGCTGGCCGCCTGCGCCGGGCGCCAGGCCGGCGACGCGGGAACCATGCCGGACGGCACAACGACCCACCCCCCCGAAGGCTCCCAAGGCCCCTTCGATCCGTTGCCGCGCGTGGCCGTCAAGAGCGGACAGAGCGTGCACGTGGCCGTCAGCGGCGGCGAGCCCAATCTGAACGCGGACCTGCAATCCATGCTCACGGCTTACATCCAGAGCGAGCGCGGCCTGGCCCCGGCCGACGCGGCCAAAGACGCCGACATCCTGGTGCGCGTGCGCATTGAGGATATTTACCCCCTGGGCTCCAAAAATGAGCCGGTCAGCGCTGGCAAAGCCCTGGGCGGGGCGGCCACCGGGGCCATGCTCGGCATGCTGCTGGGCGGCGCCGTGAACGTCAACGGCCGCAGCGGCGCGGGTTGGGGCGCGGGCGGCGGCGCGTTGCTGGGCCTGGGCGTGGCCCTGCTGGACAGCCACGGCAAAAGCAAGGTCTGGGGCATGCGGGCCAGGGTCGGCATCAGTCCCGACGGGCGCGAACCCGCCGAAGCCGACATGCGCCAGGTGGCCGTCAGCGCCGAGGGAGCCGACATGGGCCGCGAGGACAGCCTGCCCGCCCTGGAAGACAAGCTGAGCCTTGAGGTGCTCAACGCCCTTACGCCCTGAAAATGTCGCCTGACATCGTCCCCCGCCGCGACGGCTTTGCGACGCGGCGTTCTCGGACACCCGCGCCGGACGATATGCGTTTGGAAGGGCGGATTGCCTCCGGCAAGCCGCAAACCGTACTTTTCCGACGGGCCGTGAACAGAACGGCCCGTCGCATGCAAGGAGCCATATGCCCATAGCGCGATTGTTTCTTCTGCTGCTTCTGGGTCTGAGCCTGATTCCGCTCAACGCCTGCGTCCGTCAGCGCGACGGCGACGCCGGAGAGGTGGAGGTATTGCGCTCCGGCGCGTTGAATAGGGCCGGGGACGAGGACATCCCCAATGTGGCCTACGTGAACGTGCGCGACATGAGCAACCGCGTTTTCCATCTCGGTTCCCAGGCTGAAGCCTGGCTGGGCCGCAAGGGCTTCACCGTGACCGACAATCCCAGCCAGGCCGGGTATATTGTGCAGATTTCCGTGCTCGCGGCGGGCCCGGTGGACCCGGACAGCCTGCGCGCGGTGGTGGACGCCGGATATGACGGCCCCTCCAAATTTTCCGGCACGGGCGGCACCGCCCTGCTGGCCGACGTGCTGCTTGTGCAGCGGCGCGTGCCCAGCGCCCGCCGTCCCAGCCGGGCGAACCTGAAAAATATTTCCAACCGCAATGCCGTAGCCAGCAGCCAGATGCGTCTGGGCCTGCTGGTGCGCCATGACATCCGGCTGAAAGCCGGGCTCCCCCCCTATTTCGCGGACGTGCTGGCCCGGGAACTGAGCACGGCCATCAGCGCTGCCGACGGCGAAGCCGACGCATCCGCGCCCGCCACCCCGCGCTGAACGCGCGCAAGGCCATCAGGTCAGCGTGACGCGGCCCCCGCCACAGCGGCGGGGGCCGTTTGCTTTTCGGCATCCCGGCTAAAAAACCTTACGGTTCCCTAAGACAAAAGCTGACTCATCCGTAAAGAATAGATAACATGTCCAGCCACGCCGGTCCTCCATGAGTTCCGACGTTCACATACGGCTATGTTGTCCGGCCGTAGAGGCGTTCCCCCAACTGTCAAAGGAGATGCTATGCTTGCCTGGTACCGTCGTTTGCGCATGACGCCCAAAATCGTTCTGCCCGTCACTGTCCTGCTGGTGGTGATCTTGGGCTTTCTCACCTGGCAGATCCAGTCCAAGAGCTCTCAGGCTATCGAGGACGTGGCTAAACGCGAACTGGCGGCCTTGGGCGCGCAAAACGGCAACTATGTCAGAAGCTACCTGAACACGGCTCTCAGCGCGGCCGCGGCCCTGGCCGACGGCCTGGAGCAGACCCTGAAAAAGGGCGTGCCCCCGTCGCGGGAAACCCTGATCGCCATGGAAGAAGGCGTGCACATGGGCAACCCCGACATTTTCGGCTGCGGCATCATGTGGGAGCCCAATGCGTTTGACGGCAAGGACGCGGAATACAAGGGCGTCCCCGGCAGCAATGCCGAAGGCCGCTTTTTGTCCTACAGTTCCACGGGCGCGGATGTCACGGATCTGAACGATCAGCTCGTGCAGAGCTATTATACCGTGCCCAAAAAGACGATGGCCCCCTATCTTTCCAATCCCTACCCCTTCCCGGTGGAGGGCAAGGAAGTCGACATGTCCACGGCCGCCTATCCCGTCATCGTGGACAACGTGTTCCGCGGCGTGGCAGTGGTGGACATGTCCCTGGAAAAACTGGACAAGCTGATCACAAATATTGCCGTCTACGAGAGCGGCTACGCGGGCCTGCTCAACGACCAGGGCCTGGTGGTGGCCCACAAGGACAAAAGCCTTGAGAAGAAAAACCTGTTCGAGATCAACAGGTTCAATAATCCCGAAAAGGTCAGGGAGGCTTTCGCCTCCGGCAAACCCTACGTGGAAGAGGTGGACACCAAGGAAGGCCGGGTCTTCCGCTATTATCAGCCCATTCCCGTCCGGGGCAGCAGCCAGCACTGGTATCTGGCCGTCATCGCGCCCATGGACGAGGTGCTGGCCCAGGCCAATGCCATCAGCCGGATGACCGTCGCCCTGTGCGTCGCCACCCTGGTAGTGCTGTTGGTAGTGATCTTCCTGCTGATCCGCTCTTCCGTGAAGCCCATCAACTATCTGGCCAGGACGGCGGAAATCATTGCGGACGGCAACCTGGAACAGCCCATTGAGGACGAGCGTTTCGGCGGCGAAGTGAAGATGCTGAGCACCTCCCTGAAAAAAATGATCGCCTCCCTGATCGAGGGCATCAAAAAGGCCGAGGCCCTTTCGATTTCCGCGCAGGAGGAATCCCAGAAGGCCCGGGAAGCCATGACCCAGGCCGAGGCCGCGAGCAAGGAAGCCCAGAGCAAGACCCAGGCCATGCTGGTGGCCGCCGACAAGCTGGAGGAAGTGGGCAATGTGGTCTCCTCGGCGTCCAGCGAGCTGTCGGCCCAGATCGAGCAGTCCGACCGGGGCGCGGCCGAGTCCGCCCAGCGCCTGTCCGAGGCGGCCACGGCCATGAACGAAATGAACGCCACTGTCCAGGAAGTGGCCAAAAACGCGGGCTCGGCCTCCGCCGCCTCCGCCGACACCAAGGAAAAGGCCCAGGCCGGGGCTCAGGTGGTGGAAAAGGCCGTGCGCAGCATCGAGCAGGTCCACCAGATGTCCCTGGAGCTCAAGGGCGACATGACCCAGCTCAATGAGCACGCCCAGGACATCACCCGGATCATGGGCGTGATCTCGGACATTGCGGACCAGACCAACCTGCTGGCGCTCAACGCGGCCATTGAAGCGGCCCGCGCGGGCGAGGCCGGGCGCGGTTTCGCCGTGGTGGCCGACGAAGTGCGCAAGCTGGCTGAAAAGACCATGGCCTCCACCAATGACGTGGGCAATGCCATCAAGGCCATCCAGGAAAGCACGGCAAAGAGCATGGTCGGCGTGGACAACGCCGTGGAACGCATCGGCGAGGCCACGGAACTTGCCGGCCGCTCCGGCGAGGCCCTGCAGGAAATCGTGGCAACCGTGGAAATCACGGCGGACCAGGTCAACGCCATTGCCACGGCCAGCGAGGAGCAGTCCGCCGCTTCCGAAGAGATCAACCAGTCCATCGTCCAGGTCAACGACATGTCCCGGCAGACCGCCGAGGCCATGGGCGAAGCCGCCAGGGCCGTGTCCGACCTGGCCGCCCAGGCCCAGGGTCTTACCGAACTCATCGAGGCCATGAAGAAGGGTTAAGCGCTTACGGCCCCCTGTCTTCCCCGCCCCGCCGGAGCTCTTCCGGCGGGGCTTTTTCTTTCTTCCGCCTGTCGGCAATTTGTCGCGCGCCGTCCCGGCCCCGCGGCCCTCCGCCGCGCAAGGCCCGTGCCACGGCATTTGGCGGGCATTGGCACTGTACTTGCTTTGTTCTTTTCGCGCGGCAGGCCCGAAGCCCGTCTTCATTCGCCGCCGCAGGAGGAAGAGCATGTCACAGTCCGCATGGTTGATCCGGCCCCCGACCGAGCAGCAGCAAAATCCGGCTTCCGTCGCGCCCCAGCGCCGCGCCCCGGCCGCCCCGACCACCCCGGCGGGCGGCGGCGCCTCGCCTTTTGCCGCCCTGATGGCCGGTCAGGAAAAAAAGGGAGCGGACAAAAGCGCCCTTGTGGCCGCCCGGCCGGAGGAAACGGGTACCACCCTGCAATTGCGCAATCCCGTCCTGGCCGGACGCTCGCCCAGCGATCTCATACGCGCTCAGACCTTTACCAAGGCCCAGGCCGATCTGCGCCAGACCCAGGCCATGGAAGGGATGATGCAAAGCATTTCCGGCGGGGATTCGCCCCTGGATCTGGCCCGCAACATGGGCATGGCCCGGCATCTGCGCAGCATGACCAACACCTTTGAAGGCCGTCTGAACGGGCTGAGCATGGGCGATTTCATCCATACCCGGTCCGGCGCGGGACGCGGACGGCGCGCCGCGGGCCGGACTCAGGAACATGACGGGCTGGGCCAGCTTTCCGCCCGCTTCGAATCCGGCGGCGACGGCGTCGCGGCCATCGGCTATGACCGCAACGGCGGCACGTCCTACGGCAAATACCAGATCGCCTCGCGCGTGGGCAGCATGAAAAATTTCCTGGAATTCCTGGACGGCGAGGCGCCGGACATTTCCCAGCGCCTGCGCAAAGCGGGCCCGGCCAACACGGGCAGCCGCCGGGGCGGCATGCCCGACGCCTGGCGCAGCATCGCCAAGGAACAACCGGAGCGCTTTGAAGCCCTTCAGGAAGGCTTCATCCGCGAGAGCCATTACAAACCCGCCGTGGAGGCCATTGCGGAACGCACCGGCCTGGAAGCCGACAAGCTCTCACCGGCCATGCGGGAAGTGATCTGGAGCACCGCCGTGCAGCACGGCCCGGCGGGCGCGGCCCGCATTTTCGACCGGGCCGACGACCTCAGCGGCAAGCCCACGGACCCGGCTTATGAGCGCAAGCTCATCAGCAACGTCTACAAACTGCGCGCCGGGCAGTTCGGCTCATCCACCGACGAGGTGCAGGCGGCGGTGCATAACCGCTTCCGGCAGGAAAAGACCCTGGCCCTGAACATGCTGGACGGCGGCGGGCGCACCGCCCTGGCCTGAGGCGCGGGGGCGGTACGGCATGAGCGCTGACGTTCTGCTTCTCAACCTGACCCGTTTCGGGGATCTGCTG
Source organism: Desulfovibrio sp. 3_1_syn3 (assembly GCF_000145315.2). Lineage (NCBI taxonomy): Bacteria > Pseudomonadati > Thermodesulfobacteriota > Desulfovibrionia > Desulfovibrionales > Desulfovibrionaceae > Desulfovibrio > Desulfovibrio sp. 3_1_syn3. The sequence goes on along the minus strand of NZ_ADDR02000001.1, from coordinate 1,144,927 downwards.
CAAAGCCAGCCCCTGATTCAGGACCTACACGACAGCGGGCATCGCGTGGGCCTGGTCTGCCTGGACAATTTCGCCGCTGCCCTGCCCCTGCTGCGCCATGTGGACGCGGCCTGGCCCCTGCCCGGCGCAAAGCTCATGGCCGCGCTGGACCGCCGCTGGCAGACGGCGGCGGCCACCCTGCTGGATCTGGCCCGGAGCATCCGTGAGGAGGCCCGGCCAAGCCGGGTCGTCAACCTGACGCCCAGCCTGCCGGGCCGCCTGCTGGCAAAACTGCTGGCCCCCTCGCCGGAGGTCGTGCTGGGCTTCGGCCTGGACGCCGAGGGTTTCGGCGTCAACCGGGGCATCTGGTCCTCGTTTCTGAGCGGCGCCACGCTGCGCCGCCTGAACGCGCCCTTCAATCTGGTGGACATGTTCCGCATGGTGGGCGCGCCCCTGTGCGCCCCCGGCATTGCCGCGCGTCCGGGGCTCTTCAGCCTGCAAACGCCCCCGGCGGAGGCCCTGGCCCACGCCGACGCCCTGCTGGCCGAGCCCGAAAATCCGCCCGCGGGTGGCCATATCCAAGGATTTGTGGCCCTGCAACTGGGCGCCAGCGAGGCCCGGCGGCAATGGCCCACAGCGTATTTCGCGGCCCTGGGCGACCGGCTCTGGCGCGAGGCGGGCCTCTGTCCGGTGCTGCTGGGCGCGCCCGCCGAAAACCCGCTGGCTCAGGAATATGCGGCCCGCGCCAGCGCTCCCTTCGTCAATGCCGTGGGACGGACAAATATCCCCCAACTGGCGGCCCTGCTGACCAGAACGCGCCTGCTGGCCACCAACGACACCGGCACCATGCATCTGGCCGCCGGCCTGGGCCTGCCCTGTCTGGCCTTTTTCCTGGCCACGGCCCAGCCTTGGGACACCGGCCCCTATCTGCCCGGCTGCTGCTGCCTGGAACCGGCCCTGCCCTGCCACCCCTGCCCGTATAATCAGGCCTGTCCGCACGAACAAGTCTGCCTGACGCGCATCAACCCGCACCGCGCGGGCGATCTGATTCTGGCCCGCCTGGAAAGCGGGGACTGGCAGGCGGGCCTGAGCCCGGAACTTTGCCGCGAAGCCCGCGTCTGGCTGACGGAAACCGACGAGTTCGGCTTCGCCCGCGTGCGCAGCCTTTCCGGGCACGAATGCGAGGACCGCAGCCTCTGGCTCAGCCAACAGCGCCTGTTCTGGCGTCACATTCTTGACGACCTGGAAAACACCGCGGACGGCGCGCCTGTCACGGCGGACGCGACAGGCGCGCCCGACCACCCGGCGATGGCGGAGGCCCGGACGCCGGACGCCCCGCCCTGCTCCCCGGCCTTTGTCGCGCGGGTGGCCCCGGTACTGGACCAGGCCGCGCGCCTGCTGGACATGCTGGCCGAGCAGGGCCGCCTGGCGGGCAAATCGTCCAAGGCGGGCCAACTTTTTCTGCTCAATTGCGAGCGCTTGCAGAATCTTCTGGACGCCTGCCCGCTCCTGGTCTCGCTGGGTTATTTCTGGCGCGAGCTGCGTCAGGAGCGCGGCGGCCGCATGGACGAGCTGCTGCGCTTTGTGGATCTGCTGGCCGGGCATCTGCGGCGCTGGGCCGCAAGCATGGCGGTTTGAACCGTAATCCGTTGTAATTCCTGATTTGGCACATGCCTTGCAATATCAAAGGCACGCAACATATCGGCAAATAATTCCCCGTGGGGAGCAAGGAGGGCTGTATGATTATTGTTGACGGTTGCAAAAGCGATAAGGAAATTTCCAACTTCGCCAACCTGGAAGAAGTGCTGACCAATCTTATGGACGACGAAAAAATGGATGACCGGGTGGTCACCGATGTTTTCGTGAATAATGAAAGTTTTTCGGAAATCTATCCCCACCAGGCCGAGGATGTGTCCTGCGACACCATCACCTCGGTGGAGGTGCGCTCCGTGCCCGCCGCCGAGCTGGCCGTGGACATGTCGGCTGAAATGGGCAAGGTGGCCCGGATGATGGGCAGCGGCGCGCGCAATGTGGCCCGCCTGTTCCGCGAAGCCTCGGACACCGACGCCCTGGAGCTGTTCCAGGACCTGCTGGACGTGACCCGCGACTTCATGGGCATGCTCGGCGTGCTGCGCGAGCGCTATCTCGGCGGCGCTGATGAGGAATTCACCCGCAAGGCCGAAAAACTGGCCGAGCTGCTTTCCGAAATGAGCGACGTGCTGGAAAACGAAGACTGGATTCTGCTGGCCGACCTGCTGGAATACGAATTCCTGCCCCTGTGCGATGAATGGCAGGAAGTCAGCGGCCATCTGCATGAACAGATGGTCAAACGCGTCGCGCAATAAACGCTGATGTTCAAAAAAATCCGTCCGGAACGGGCCGGGGCTGTACATGCCCGGCCGCCCAGGGGCGGGAAAAAGGAGTGCCCATGAGTCAGGGACTATGCCTGTTAGACGAGGCTTTGGATCTTGCCCGCCAGGAAATGCTGGCGCTGGAGGACGGAGCCTATGACAGGGCAGTGGAACTGGCGGAGCGGCGCAACGAGGTCACCAGCATGGCATGGCACGTGCTGGAATCCGGCAGCACCGACCAGTACCGGAACCGCCTCATCGAACTCACCCGGCTCCAGGAGCATCTGGCCGATCTCGCCACCAAGGCGCAGGAGGTCATTCGCGCAAGCCTGCAACGCTCGCGGCGGGAAAAACAGCGCATGCGGGGCTACCATCAGGCGGTGGGCCAGGCCCTGCAATAAAAACCGGCACCATGCAACGGGAACTACGATGCCCCGGCCTCCAGACGGAAGCCGGGGCTTTTGGTCATGCGCCGAACTTCCCGGTAAAAGGTTGGGTAGCTGGACAAATTCATGGCGTTTAGCTAATACTATAAGTTCCCAATCACATATTATGAATATTCAGTCAGGTCCCATGCCGCAAAAAACACTCCTGCTGATGATGAGCCTTGCACTTTTTTTATGGAGCGCCTCCGTTCAGGCTGGGCCTTATGTCATGCAGAACGAGCAGCACCTGACGCATGCCCGTGCCCTGGTCATGGCAGCCCTGGCGGCGGCGGACTTTAAAGCCGAATTCACGGATGCCCCTATGGGCAATGAACGCCGCAACGTATATCAGATCAGCAGCGGCGCAACCCATCTGGATATGATGCCCGCCACGCCGCAACGTCTTAAGCTGATGCGCCAGGGCAAACTGCGCATGATCCCCGTACCGCTGGACAGAGGCCTCCTCAGCTACCGCATCAACATCCTGCTGGAGAGCCATAAGGACATGCTGGCCGGTGCACACACCTCCCGCGACCTGCGCGCCTTCGTCATGGGCCAGAACGAAGGCTGGATGGATGTGGAAATATATCGCGCGGCGGGCATCCCCACCAAGGAAGTGCGCAACTGGAGCGAGGGCCAATTCGCCGAGCAGATGGAAGCCGGATTCATCGATCTTTTTCCTCTGGGCCTTGAGGAAACCCTGGCCTTCTTTCTGCCGCATTTCCGCAAGCGTTATCCACAGCTCACCACGGATGAGCACATTCTGGTGCGCTATCCATGGTTCCGCTTCGTCTGGGTTTCCCCCAAGCCCGATGCCGACGCCCTGTATGAGGCCCTGAAGCGCGGTTTCGCGACCATCACCAGAAACGGGACATTCATGAAGATCTGGCTGCGTTACCGGGCCGAGCCGGAGGCCGCCATTTTTTCCACACGCCGAATCATCGACATCGGCAATCCTTTCTACAACGACGCTCTGGTGCCCCCCGAATACCGTCAACTTATCTTCAGGCCTGGCTCATGACCAGCACACGCCAACGCCACGACACTCTCTTCCGCCAATTCATCAGACAGTTATTCTGGCCCATGCTCTTCACCGTGGGCCTAGCCATGGCCGCCAACATTCTGGTGGGCTACACAATGGCCCAGAACGAACAACTAAACCATCAGCGGATCATCGAAACGGCATACGCCCAGGCTCTGCTCAAACCCTTGTGGGACTGCGACGACAAAGCCGCCCAGGCCATTCTGGATGCGACCCTGCAAAATACCATCGTAAGTGGCGTCAGCCTGACCAGCGCCTGCACGAGCAGCCGCCTGCACAGCGGCACGACGCAGGACACGACGCAGGGGGAAGAGACGACGCTCGTCTACACAGACAAGACAGGACGCCGTTTCACAGTGGGAAGTATGAGCATGGCCTTCAAGCCCGTAAGCATCATGCAGAGTGCCACGGATTCGCTCTCGGCTTATCTGTTGATTACCGCAGCCATGGCCCTCTGCATGGCGGTGGTCGCCCTGCGGATTTTCCGCACGCTGATCAGCCAGCCGCTTACGGCCTTTCAGCGAATCATTGGCGGTTCCGCCACCAGCCGCAAGGACGACGCCCTCCACACACGGCTCACCACCCACAGAAGTGATGAGCTGACCGACGTGATCAAGGCGTATGATCGGCTCATGGATACTATAGACAGCCAGCGCATGGCCCTTGAGCGCCAGGCCCGCGTAGATCCCCTGACCGGCCTGGGCAATCGCCTTATGTTGGAGGAACGCCTCAACGCGGCCAAGACCCGCGCCCGCCGCCATATGGGACGCGGCTACATACTGCTTATCGACCTGGACAACTTCAAACCAATCAATGACGTGTCGGCCACGCCGCAGGAGACTTCGTTCTGCAGAACACGGCCCGCCGCCTTCGGGACATCGTGCGGGAAGAGGACGCTGTCATCCGTCTGGGCGGCGACGAGTTCGTGCTCATTATTGAAGCCCGCACCCCCCAAGACGACGCGGATGAACTTGCGGAAAGAGTCCGTTCCGCCCTTTCCCGTCCGCTGGAATACGAAGGCAGGTCCGTGGCCGTGGGAGCCAGCGTAGGCTATACGGCATTCGACGGCGGAGATGAAAGCTGCGACACCCTGCTAACCCGCGCCGACCAAGCCATGTACGCCCAAAAAACTACGCGCAAGGCAGGTCGCTGACGCGTCGCTAGACACCGAGCCCTTCCCGCATGGCCCGGCGCACCGCTTCCACCTTGGCGTGGATGTCCTGCGCGCCCACCAGTTCCGAGACCAGGGCGCAGCAGCGCGCGCCGTGGCGGGCCACGTCCGCGATATTATGTTCCTTGATGCCGCCGATGGCCACAAAAGGCAGCTCAGTGTTGCGCGCCACCCACTCCAGATACTCGAAGCCCACCGGGTCCACCACGTCTTCCTTGGTCTGGGTGGCGAAGATGGGCCCCACCCCGATGTAGTCCGCGCCCGCGTTCACGGCGGCCACGGCCTGCTCCGGCGTATGGGTGGACAGGCCGATGAGCATGTCCGGCCCCACCAGGCGGCGCACCTCGGGCACGGGCAGGTCTTCCTGGCCGATGTGCACGCCGTCGGCCCCCACCAGCATGGCGATGTCGATGTGGTCGTTGACAATGAAACAGGCCCCGGCCCTTTCGGTCAGGCGGCGCAGCAGGCGGCATTCCTCAAGCATCTTGCCGGCTTTGAGCTTTTTTTCCCGGTATTGCAGAATGCGCACCCCGGATTCCAGCAGGGCTCCGGCCACCACGGCCAGGGGACGGCCCAGGGAAAGGCGCGAATCGGTCAGGGCGTAGAGGTCGGTCCGGCCGGGCAGAATGGCGGGCATGGCGGTCTCCTTTTAGAAGATTTAACACTTGAAATACTCGTTTACGGCGAGCAAAGCTCGCCTACTCGTCTTTCGTGGCAAGGATTTGTCTACAACTCCTTGCAGAGCAGTTCACGCATTTCATGCGTGAACTGCTCTAGGGTTTGCACGCCGCCCAGAGGCGGCGGATACAACTTTTCACAAAGCGTGCCGGGTGAAATGAGGTATGGGCCAGTTTGCGCGGCAGTTCAAAGCCGCGCGCGTCGAAATCTTCAGGCCGCAGCAACGGGTATTCCGCGCGCCAACCGGCTGTGGCGCAGCCTTCGGCCTTGCGCCGCTCCAGGGCCGCGCCCAGAGGCGTCCGGCCGGGCTCCAGGCCCAGCACGGCGCAGAGGGCTTCGTCCAGGGCCACGGCGGACGGGCTCGCGCCGATGAGCCCCAGGGCGAAGGGTCGCCCCCGGCTGGGGCCGGTGACGTGCATGGCCCGCACGCCGTCGGCCAGCGCGGCCACCGGCGGCAGGGCCGCCCAGAGCGCGGCCAGGCAATCCGCGAAATAGTCGGGGTCGCGCCCTTCGCAGGTGTGGACCAGGGCTTTGCGCAGGCCGCTGACGCAGCCGAAACAGTTTTTCACCGCCAGGGTCAGCAGCATCTGGCTGTGGGCCTTGACCCTGGGCACGGAGAGAATCAGGTCACACTCCAGGGCCCGCCGGGCCACCATGAAGCGCGCGCCGCGCCCTTCAGGAGCTTCCGGCAGGGGCAGGCGCACGGGCACTGGCCGGTCCAGGGCGCGCACCTTGAGCTTCAGGGGCCGCAGGGTCGCTTCCAGGCCGATCTTGCGGGCCACGGCATCGGCGCGGCCGAAACCCGGCGAATCAGCCACCTCCACCCTGGCCCCCCGCTCCAGCAGCCAGGCGCAGGCAGCGGCCGTCACTTCGGGAGCGGCGCAGGCCAGGGGCCGGGCAGTGAGCAGATTGGGCTTGACCAGCACGCGCAGGCCCACGCCCACGCGCGGCCCGGCGCTCTCCAGGGCCTGAAACACGGCCTGCCGGAGACGCGGCGCGGCATAGTCCGGACAGGCCAGCAGAGCCACGGGCAGACCGCGCTCCACAGGGACGCGGGGCACGGCAAACGGAATGTCGGTCATGCGGCGACTATGCCGTCAGGGGCCCGATTTGTAAAGACAATCGTCCAGCCGCACAGCTCCGGCCGCCCTCCCGCCGCCGGGGGCGCTCTTTTCAAGCCGCCCCTCTTGGCGTAGAAACAGACAACCGCGTGAAGCGCGGGCCATAAGGATATAATACACTATGCGCCATTATTGTTTTTTGCTCATACTTTCGTTCTGTCTGCTGGCTCTGCCTGCACTGCCCGGCCTGCCGAACCCGGTCGTGGGCCCGGCTCTGGGGGCCGCGCCCCAGGCCACAGCCCCCAAGAAGGACAAGGCTGACAAGGCAGCCAAAGCCGAGGATACGGGCAAGGATAAAGCCGCCGACGCCGCGCCGGACCAGAAAGCTGACGACGCCAAGGCCGAGGAAAAGCCCCTGCTCCCGGAGCACGACCCATGGGAAATGGTTTGGGCCGGCCAGCACGACAGGCTTAATCAAATCAAGCAAATCGCCTCCAAGCTCAGCGACGGTTTCGCCGATGAGGCGGCCCATCTCACGGAAAAGGCCCAGCCCTTCGAAGAAGAGGCCCGCCGCCTGCTGGTGTTGACCAATACTTTCAAGAACTGGCCCAATCCCATGGAGGCCGTGAGCCGCCGCATCACGGTCACGGTCAACCAGGTAAACCAGGTGCTGGAGCCCATCCTGCTGGCCCGCTCCGAGGCCCAGGGCCTGCTGGAGCAGGTCAATTACATGGCCGACAGCCTGCCCGAGGATTTGCACGACGGGCGACTGAGCGCGGAAATGCGGAGCTACATTCAGGACATCGGCCAGGCCCGGCTGCGCCTCACCGCCGTGCTGGCGCAGTATAATTCGGCCCTGGCTCCCTCCCTGGCCCTGATCAAGCGCCTGGAGCAAACCCGGAAGGACATCAGCGCCCAACTGCCCGCGCTCTGGAAAGATTATTATCTGCAAAGCCCGGTGCCCTACTTCAGCCCCGAGGCCTGGGCCAATTTCGGCCAACAGATGATTTATTCCTACCAGGGCATGATGCTGCGCCTGCCCGTGGAGATGCCGGTCACCGTCAATCAGTGGAGCGCGGCGGCCCTGCGCTTCATCATCTGCCTGCTGTTCACCGGCGCGATCAGCCTGCTGTTCTACCGCCGTTGGATCAACCAGAATTCCAATCCCGTCAGCCGCCACATTTTCCGGGTCAGCCTGCCCTGGCTCTGCCTGGGGCTCTCCCTGCTGGGCAGTTCCCTGTCCGCCACGGGCGAATTTTACCGGCTCTTCCTGGCGCTGGGCAATCTTTCCATCATTCTGGGCCAGGTTTTCCTGGCCTGGGACCTGCGCCTGCTGAAATACCCGGACGTGGAACAACAGCCCGCGCCCTTCCGACGGCTGATGCCCCTGACCCTCTGCGCCTATGCCCTGCTTTACCTGCCGCTGACCAAGCCACTGGTCCTGATGATCTGGATGAGTCTGGTCGTGGCCTCCCTGTTCTGGCGGCGGCGTTGGACCAAGGGCGACTACGGCTCCCTGCAACTGGAATCCAGCGTGCTGGACGGCGACTCCATCGTGCTCTGGCTCTGCCTGCTGCTGGCTATCTCCGGCCTGCATATCTACAGCATGGCCCTCTATCTGCTCTTTGTCTCCTGCTCCCTGGCTCTGGAACTCAGCCTGGGCGGCATGGCCCTGATCAGCAATATTAACGAGCATCTGCCCAAGGAAGGCGCGCGCGCCGCCCTGGCCCGCCTGCTGGTGGCCCTGGCCGCGCCCGTGGTGCTGGTGGTGGCCGTGGTGGGCGTGCTGCTCTGGGTGGGCACTCTGCCCGGCGGCATGTACCTGCTGAGCGAATACGTGCTCAAGGGCGTGAACGTGGGGGCCACCCAGTTCAACATCGTCCAGATCCTGCTGATCATCAGCGTGTTCTACCTCACGCGCACGGCCGTGGCCATGGGCTCGCGCTTTCTGGCCAAACTGCCCAAGCAGGGTTTGCAGATTGATTCGACCCTGATTCCGCCCATGCAGACAGCCTTCACCTACGCGGTGTGGGCCATCTTCGGCCTGTTCGTGCTGCGGGCCCTGGGCATGGAGCTGAGCAATCTGGCCATGGTGGCCGGCGGTCTTTCCGTGGGCATCGGCTTCGGCATGCAGACCATTGTGAACAACTTCCTCTCCGGCCTGATCCTGATCTTCAGCCGCACGCTCCAGGCCGGGGACGTGGTGGAAGTGGGAGGCACCACGGGCCGGGTACGCAAAATCAGCGTGCGCGCCACCATGGTGGAAACATTCGACAATGCCCTCATCTACGTGCCCAACTCCGAATTCGTGGCCAGCCGCCTGATCAACTGGACGCGCAACAGCCGCACGGTACGGCGCGAAATCACGGTGGGCGTGGCCTACGGCTCGGATACGGCTCTGGTCATGAAGCTCTTGCTGTCCATAGCCAACGGGCACGAAAACGTGCTCAAGTACCCCACGCCCACGGTCACCTTCAATGATTTCGGGGCCAGCACCCTGGATTTCGTGCTGCGCTTCTGGGTCAAGGATTATGACGTGGGTGTGTCCACTTCCTCGGACATGCGCCTGGAAATCGAAAAACAGTTCCGCCAGCACCGTATTGAGGTGGCCTTCCCGCAGCTGGACGTGCACATCAAGGACATGCCGCCGCGCTTCAGGGCCCCGCAGGCCCAGGCCCGCGTCCGTGCGGCACTGCCCGCGCGGCGGCCGCGCCGTCGTCCGGCCACAGCCGCGCCCGCCGGGAAAAATGCCGCCGGAAAAAGCGTGCAAACGGAAAAAGAAACCAAGGAAAAGGACGTGCCGCAGACCGCCTGACGCATTTCGATCCTGTCGGCATCTTGGATGTCAACGTGCTCCGAGGGCTGTCCCCCACCCGCAACCGGCAAAGGAGGCTGTAATGATCCGCCGCGCCCAGGAACGTGAAACGTGTGACAAGACCATGTTCGGCGGGCCGGGTATGGCCCATTTCACCAAGCTCCTGAACGAAACGGAATTCGAGGGCAAAGGACGGCTGTACAACCACGTCCTGCTCCGTCCCGGCGACGCCGTGGGCAAGCACCGCCACAACGGCGACTTTGAGGTTTTTTTCATCCTCAAGGGCGAAGGCCTCTATGACGACAACGGGTGCGAAGCCACGGTCAGGGCCGGGGATGTGACCGTCTGCCGCCACGACGAGGAGCACGCCCTGCTTAACAACGGCCCGGGCGACCTGGAAATGATCGCCCTGATTCTCTATTCCGAAAAATGACAGCCGCGAAATGGAGGGGGCGGCCCAGGGCCGCCCCCTCCATTTCGCGGCAACGCCTTGCAGCACGGTCAACTTTCAAAATTAAATCGCTCAAGCGCTTCCGGCCTTCTTCTTTTTCCGGTTGACCACCCAGCCGATGACCCCGCCGATCAGGCCGCCGATCAGCGCGGCCAGCACCAGCTTGCCCGCGAAGGAATCCAGGTACGACGCCCAGGGCACGCTGTGGTCGATGTTCAGCTCCTTGAGGATTTCCCGGGCATGGGCTTTGGCCTCGCCCAGTTGCTCGGCCACGTTCTCGGCCGGGTTGAGAATCTGGTACTGGTTGACGATGACCAGCTTCCCCTGAGCCAGCAGATAGCTTGAAATCACGGCCTGCTTGTCCACTTCCCGCTGCCCGCCCGCGCGGCTTACCTGGTCCATGACCGCCATGAAGGAAAGGCTGGTGTCGCTGCTGTCGAAAACGCCCAGCGTGTCAATGTCGCCGATGCTCATGCTGCCGTCGCCGGTCTTGCCCAGCACGCTGTTGATCTTCTTTTTAAGCGTTGTCTTCAACTGCTCCTGCGCCTTGGTGATGCCTTTTTTCACCTCGGCGAAATCCTTTATGCTCAGATTTTTGTCCGCAAGCGGCCGCAACGTGGAAATGATGAAATATTTTTCCAGGCGCTGCCCGTTGGGGTCCACGAATTTTTTGTGGCTTTCCTCGTCCACGTAAAGCGCCAGGATCCGCATGGTCTTGGGCGAAATCCCGGCCAGGAATCCGCGCACACTGAGATAGGGCTCCTTGTCGCCTGGCAGATAGCCTTGCGGCACAGTGTAACTGATGCTCTCGCCCCCGATGTCCAGGCTTGCCGCGCGCGTGGTCACGGCCAGCAACAGGCAGACGGCGCAGGCGAACAGAATTTTCTTCATGACGGTTTTTCCTTTTCCGGTAATAAGGGCACGCGTGAGTCACTCTCCGCCGTTGGGCAGCGGCACTGCTTCGCACATTGAACCCGCCGCGTTACGGCGCGGCCCGTTCGTCTTCCAACACGCGCCCGACGGGGATGTTCCGGAACATCCGCGCCGAGCGCGTGTCAGCGGGTCTTTAGAGCAGATTAACTCTGAAATTTTACAAATTTCAAAGTTAACTTGCTCTAATACTGGATATACGCCACGTGCGTCTGCAAGTATTCCAGAAGGCCGTGCTTGCCGTCAGCGCCGCCGATGCCGGACTTGCGCCAGCCCGCATGGAAGCCCTGCATGCCTTCGAAGTTTTCGCGGTTGACGTAGGTCTCGCCGAACTTGAGACGGTTGACGGCCTCCATGGCCAGGGAAACATTGCGCGTGTAGATGGATGAAGTCAGACCGTATTCGCAGTCGTTGGCCAGGGCAATGGCCTCGTCGAAATCGCGGAAGGTCAGCATGGGCAGCACCGGCCCGAAGATCTCCTTGCGCACGATTTCCATATCCTGGCGGCAATTGCGCAAGAGCGTGGGCATGTAGAAATAGCCCGTCTTCCTGTCCGCGGGCGCGCCGCCCGTGACCGCCTCCGCGCCGTCGGCCCTGGCCCGGCGGACCATGCCCTCAATTTTCGCCAATTGCTCGGCATTGATCTGGCTGCACATGTCCGGCGCGGGTTCGTCAAAGGGATCGCCCAGGCGCACGGCCTCAAAAGCCCTGACCAGTTTTTCCGCAAAGGCGTCGGCAATGCTCTCGTGCACATAGACCCGCTCGGCGCAATTGCAGACCTGGCCGCTGAAGATCACCCGCGAGGCCGTGACGGCCTTGGCCGCCAAGTCCAGGTCCGCGTCCGCGCAGACGATGGCCGGGGCCTTGCCGCCCAGTTCCAACGAAACCTTGGTGATATTGGCCGCGCCGGCCGTGATGATGCGCTGCCCGGCCTCCACGCTGCCGGTGAGGGAAACCATGTCGGTCAACGGGCTTTTGGCCAGGGCCTCGCCCAGGCGCGCCCCGCCGCCGGTAACCACGTTGAGGATGCCCCTGGGCAGATCAAGCCCGGCGGCGATCTTGGCGAATTCCATGACCGTGACCGGGGCCACGCTGCTGGGTTTGACCACCACGGCACACCCGGCCAGCAGGGACGGGGCCACCTTGCGGGCCGTGACGAAGAGCGGGAAATTCCAGGGGCAGATGCCCGCCACCACGCCGATGGGCTGGCGGTACAGCAGAATGTTTTCGCGCGGGCGGTCGCTCTGGATGATCTCGCCTTCGTAGATCCGGGCCCAACCCGCGTAGTAGTCGAAATACTCAGCGGTGAAATCCACTTCCACCTGGGCCAGGGGCAGGGTTTTGGCCTGTTCCTCGGCCAGGATGGCGGCCAGTTCGGTCCGCCGACCGCGAATGCCCTCGGCCAGTTTTTTCAGCGCTGTGGCGCGTGTGGGCACGGGCAGCGCGGCCCAGGCGTCCTGCGCGGCGCGCGCGGCCTCCAGCGCGGCCTGGGCGTCTTCCGCCCCGCCGTCCGGCACCTGGGCCATGATTTGGCCGCTGGAAGGATTTTCCACATCAATCATGCCCTCGCCGGGCCTGCTGACCAGTTCGCCGTTGATGAATTGTTTATACGTGCGCATGGGTGTTCTCCTTGAAAAGGTTTTCGATATGAAAGAGGACGGCACCCCGTTGGAGCGCCGAAACGGCGGCGGCCGCGCCTTGCTCCCTGAAAATTCTGGCCCGGATGGCCGCGATGTCCGCCTTGTCTATTCTCCGCGTGATATTGACCCAGACGGCATGAAAACCGTAGCCGCCCTCAAGCATTTCCTTCTTGGCCTGTTCCTTTGTCCAGCCCTGAAAAACCACCCGGTACATGGCCATGATCAGGCCCGTCCTGTCCGCACCGTGCCGACAGTGCACCAGGATGGGCTTGGGCGCGTCGTGGATGATGCGCAATGCGCTGATGATATCCTCATCATGGGTGTTCCAGGAGTGCATGGGCACATTTCTGAGCAGCAGGTCCCCGCTTTTGTCCAAGGCGTCATCCCTGTTGGGGGAGCGCAGGGACAGGACGGTTTTGATGCCCAGGTTTTCCGCGCTGCGCAGGCCCTCTCCCTCGGGCTGGCCGGAGCGATAGACTTCGGAATCCACCCGGTAAAGATTGGGGAGCCCTTCCGCCCGCACGGGCTCGGCCCATCGGCTGTCCCTCTGAACGGCCTCGGCACGGGGATCAGGCGTGTTTACGGCGTGCAGCGCGTATCCAACGATCGCCGCCAACAGCAGCGACAATAAAACCGCTTTTGCCAAAACTCGCATCTATCTCTCCCGCCGGGCTCGCGCCCGGCCCGCATTTCGATTCCGAGGCAGATACGCTTTGAAATTAGGCTCAGTCCTCATTAAAACGCCGCCCGCGAAAAGCTGAATTTTTTCGGGCAGCAAGGCGCAAAGAAAAAATTGGGCGAAGCCGTATTGAACATACCGTGAGGCCAATTTCTTTTTTGCAACGCCGCTGTACGGAAAAAGACGGCTTTGCAGCAGGCGCTTTAATGAGGGCTGAACCTAGGTCCGGGTTCAAAGCATACGCGACCCTCAAGCTGCGGCGGGAGCGTGGTCCCACCTTATTTGCAAACATACCTCCATAGCGGCAAAGCCGTAAAGAGCGCGACCCCCCTCAAACGACACCCCAATCCCCGGTTCCGTAGTTCCGTGATTCCGTGATTCCGTGGTTCGCCGCTTGTCAGACGGGCAGAAGACGGAACACGAAACCGGAGAATTATCACAGTCCGGTCCTGCGGCAACTTCGAACGTGTCAATTCTTAACGTTACTCCGCTCTATGGCCGGGTATTTTCCTTCCTGTAGCTGATGTGGTTCTTGCGACTGCAATAATAGCCGACGCCCAGGACGATAAACCAGAGAGGCGTGGCCAACAGCGCCATTCTGGTGTCGTGCTCAAGCGCCATCAGGACAAGGATGCCGATAAAGAACGCCAGGACAGCCCCGCAGGAAAACAGGCCGCCGGGCAGCTTGAACCTGGATGCCGCATGGCGCTCGGGATGCTTCTTGCGATACACATAATAGGCCGCCATGATCATTGACCAGATGAAAACAAAGCACACTGACGAAACCGACGTCATAATCGTGAATGCGGACATGATGGTGGGCATGATGATCAGCATGGACGCGCCGAGCAACAGGCAGATACAGGAAAACAGCAGCCCGTCGGCGGGCACCCGGCGGGATGAAAGCCTGCCGAATCTTCGTGGAGCCACCCCTACCAGCCCCAGGCCGTAAAGCATGCGGCTTGTGGAATAGATGCCGCTGTTTGCCGAGGACGCCGCGGACGTCAGCACCACAAAGTTGATGATGCTGGCCGCGGCCGGAATGCCCACGGCCACAAAGGTGTTCACAAAGGGGCTGCTCTGGCTGTCGATGTCCGACCAGGGCGTGATGCACATGATGGCAAGCAGCGCAAAGACATAGAAAAAGACGATACGGTAGGGAATGGTGTTGATGGCTCTGGGCAGGCTGGTTTCAGGGTCCTTGGCTTCCGCGGCGGTGGTACCGATAAGCTCAATGCCGACAAAGGCGAACAAAGCGATCTGGAAACCGGCGAAAAATCCGAAAACGCCCTTGGGGAACCACCCCCCATACGCCCACAGGTTCGCCACGGATGCCGTATGCCCGGAAACGGAAGAGGTGAAGCCCGTGAGCACCATGTACACGCCCACAGCGATAATAGCCAGGATGGCCATTACCTTGATGGAAGCGAACCAGAACTCCATTTCACCAAACAGGTTCACGGAAACGAGGTTCAGGCCCATGATCAGGAGCACCACCAGAATCGACGGAACCCAGACGGAGATGGCCGGAAACCAGAAATGGAAGTATGAGGCGATGGCGATGACGTCCGCCGTGCCTGTCACCACCCAGCAGAACCAGTACGTCCATCCGACGAAAAAACCCGCCCACGGGCCGATGATGTCCTCGGCCATGTCCATGAAGGATTTGTAGCGCAGGTTGGAAAGCAGCAGTTCGCCCATGGCGCGCATGGCCAGGTAGATAAACGCGCCGATGATCATGTAGACAAAAACGATGGACGGCCCGGCGAGATTGATGGTTTTGCCCGAGCCCATGAAAAGGCCGGTGCCGATGGCGCCGCCGATGGCAATAAGTTGGATATGCCTCTGGCTCAAACCGCGCTTGAGCGCGTGCGGTGGATCCTGCCCGTCGGGGTTGACATGATGCTCGCTCATTCTGTTTTTCCTCAATGGCGGCAATCGGTTGTCACCCTCCCGTCCTGAGCATGCCAAACTGCCGGACATAGGTCGAGAAAAAAGAATCCGGCGGAAGCACGCTTTCCGTCAACACCGTGACGGGAAACGTCCCTCCGCCGGAATGCGATTGTGGCTCCGGGCTCTGGACTAGTGTCTGATTGCAAAGATTTCGAGCACGTTATGCTCTCAATTTTCGCTGAGTCACAGCGGCTACGCCTCGTCCCCCATGCGAAAATCCACGCGGATCTTGTACAGCTTGGTGGCCGGCAGATTGAGGATGCTCACGCCGGTGCGCGCGCTGATGCCGTCCAGAATGGCCTGGCTCTCCTCGCGCGAAGGGCTGATCAGGGTGAACCAGACATTGTAGCTGTGCTCGCGCAGATAATTATGGGTCACGCCGGGCTGGGCGTTGACCTCGGCAATAAAGGCGTCCAGCTTGTCCTCGGGCACCTTGGACGCGCAGAGCGTGGACACGAAGCCCAGTTTGGCGGACTGGAAATTGGCCCCCAGCCGGCGGATGATCTTGCGGCTGCGCAAAGCCCGCACCCGCTCCAGAGCTTCCTCCTCGGGGATGCCCAGGCGTTGCCCCAGCTCGGCATACGGCCGGGATGCGAGTGGAAAGTTCGTCTGGATGATGTCCAGCAGCTGTCTGTCCACGCTGTCCATCTGACCGGCTGCATTGTCCGTGATGCCGCGGCTCTGCTTATCCATGCTGCGATCCTGCGGTTTGACTGTTATCTTGTTGTCCGGATTCAGCGTGTCTTCATTTTCGAGGGCACGTAGGTGCACAGGGGCTCAGGACCCATATGGTCGCCGCTCATGCTCTGGGCGCGGGCCCGGCAGCCGCCGCAAACCTTGTGAAACTCGCAGACGCCGCATTTGCCCGTGTAACAGGACTGGTCGCGGAACTGACGAAAGTATTCGCTCTTGCGCCAGATCTCCGGGAAGGGCGTTTCGCGCACATTGCCGCAGTTGAGCTCCAGATACCCGCAGGGCTGCACCTGGCCGGTATGGCTGATGAAGCAGAAACCCGTGCCGCCCAGACAGCCCCTGGTCATGGCGTCCATGCCGAAGGTTTCCGGCGTGACGCTCAGGCCTTCCTCATGCGCGCGCTGGCGCATGATCCGGTAATAGTGCGGCGCGCAGGTGGCCTTGAGGTGCATGTTTGTGCCCTTGCGGAAATCATACAACCAGTGCAGCACGTCCTCGTATTCCTGTGCGGTGATGACCTGATCCGCCAAACCCGAGGCCCGGCCCATGGGCACCAGCAGAAAGATATGCCAAGCCGCCGCGCCGATGCGCTCGCAGAGCTCGAAGATCTTCTTGAAGCTGCTCAGGTTGTTGCGGGTCACCGTGGTGTTGATCTGAAAGGGCACGCCCACGTCCTTGAGATAGCCGATGCCGCGCATGCTGTCCTCAAACGCGCCGGGTACGCCGCGAAAGGCGTCGTGACTGGCCGCGTCGGCCCCGTCGATGGAAATGGAGCAGCGCTCCACGCCCGCCTCTTTGATCCGGCGGGCGCTTTCCGGGGTGATCAGGGTGCCGTTGGGCGAAAAGGCGCAGGTCAGGCCCTTGGCGTGGGTATAGGCCACCAGTTCATAGACGTCCGGCCGCATCATGGGATCGCCGCCGGTGAAGATGATGATGGGATTGCCCACCTGGGGAAACGTGTCGATGAGCGCCTTGGCCTCGTCCGTGGACAGCTCGCCGGGATACGGCTCTGGGTGGGCCTCGGCCCGGCAGTGCTTGCAGGCCAGGTTGCAGGAACGGGTCACTTCCCAGGCGACCAGACGGCAGACCGGGCTGCCGTCTTCCAGAACGCGGGCGGGCATGCCCGGCGCATTGCCGGGCTCACTCCCCGGATGGCCGCCGGGATGGCTTTTAGGCATGGCTCCCGGATGCCCGCCGTGTTGCTCGTGTCCGTGCATCAGCGCGCCAGCCTTTGCCTCAGGATTTCCTCGGCGAAATAGGTGATGATCATGTCCGCGCCCGCCCGCTTGAGGCCCAGCAGGCTTTCCAGCATGACCGCGCGCTCGTCGATCCAGCCGTTGAGCCCGGCCGCGCGGATCATGGCGTATTCGCCGCTGACCTGATAGGCGCAGAGCGGCACTTCCACATGCTCGCGCACCAGGCGGATGATGTCCCCGTACGGACCGGCGGGCTTGACGATGAGCGCGTCCGCGCCTTCGGCCAGATCCGCGCGAGCTTCAATGAGCGCCTCGCGGGCATTGCCGGGGTCCATCTGATAGGACTTGCGGTCCCCGGCGGCCGGGGCGGATTCCGCCGCGTCGCGGAAAGGACCGTAATAGGCAGAGGCGTACTTCACGGCATAGGACATGATGGGCAATTCCTTGAGGCCGCCCTCGTCCAGGGCCGCGCGGATAGCCGCCACGCGCCCGTCCATCATGTCCGAGGGGGCCACCATGTCCGCCCCGGCGGCCGCGTGGCTGACGGCCGTCTTGGCCAGCAGGGGCAACGTGGGATCATTGAGCACCGCGCCGTCGGGCATCAGCACGCCGCAGTGGCCGTGGCTCATGTATTCGCAGAGGCAGACGTCGGTGATGACGATGAGTTTGGGCCAGCGCTCCTTGAGGCGGCGCACGGCCTGCTGCACGATGCCGTCCTCGGCGTAGGCCGAGCTGGCCTTTTCATCCTTTTCGGCCGGAATGCCGAAGAGCAGCACGGACATCAGACCCGCGTCCACGGCCTTTTCCACCTGCTTTTCCAGTTCCGCCGGCGAAAGCTGGTACTGGCCGGGCATGGAAGCCACTTCTTTGCGGAAGGATGCGTCTTCGGTTTCCACCACAAAGTAGGGCATGATCAGGTCTTCCACCAGCAAAGGCGGAGTTTCACGCACCAAGGTGCGGAGTTCCGGGGTCCAGCGCAGCCGACGGCCGCGATGAAATGTCTGGGACATGGCGTAGATACCTCGTATAAAATTTCCGCAGTTACGGTCATTGACGTCCATTTCAGGATAACGCAAAATTCTTTGAGGGGAAAGCATGTCCAGTTGCGTGCGATTACTGACATACAGAGAGATGTGGCAGCATGATGGCGTATCCCGGATATATCGGGAAAATCCCTTTCGTGTCCGCCCGCTCTTCTGAACCAGCGCTCCCAGAACTGATTCTCTTTGAAACGCCACACGGTTAAAAGGTGTCATTCCGGCAAAAAAACGCGGTTATCGCTACTGTCGATCCCCGTATGGCTCCGTTGTCGCCAACGGGGACAGCCCTTCGGGCTGCCTTCGGTCGCTTTGCCGGAATCCACACCCCTTCGTAGCGTGCCTCACCGTGTTCGGCGTTAGAGCATTTCAAAGATGAAATGCTTTAACGTTCTTCCGGCCTGCGACGAGCTCTTGACGGCGAGGTAAAATGTTAAAAAAAACTCTGGACAGCAACCCGTCCGCAAATGTTGCCGCCAAACAAAAACAGCCTGATGTGATATCAAAATGGGAGGAACAATGAGAGAGAGAGATGTATACGTTTTTATCTTTATACTTCTTCTAACATACTTTCAGAGTAAATACATTGGTTTTTATCATGATGATTATGGATATGGTTCGCTTGTTTATGGTGTGACAGGGGAATACAGTGGTCGCGGACTTGCTGATATAATAGCCTTTTGCAAGGATCATTATATCAATTGGGGAGGACGTGTCCTCTTCTTTTTTTTTCAAATTCTGAGCATGAAGCTCGGTATGCAGGGCTTCATGCTTGTTCAGGCATTCGTTACGGGAACGGCGTTATTTTTTGCCTATAAAACAGTCCTGACCGTCGTCAACGATCATGAAAAAAACTGGTTATATGTTCTTTGCGTTCTACTGGGCAGCTATCTTCTTTTTTATCCGGACACATACAAAAATGCTCTTTTCTGGGCTTCTGCGTCCGTACTATACGTCTGGCCGTTATGCCCCCTAATGATCGGAATATACCTTGTCTATACTTGGCATTTTCAGCATGCCCAGTCTTGTGGGCGCCTTTTTCTGATGGGTATGATGTTCTTTCTTGCGGGCTTTTCGCAGGAACAGATCATCTTGGCGGCAATCAGCTTTGCACCGCTGTTTCTTGTGAGTGCTTCTTCCATCAGCCAGTTCAGGATACTGAAAAAACCGCTTCTGACAGTGCAGTGTGCGGCATTGCTGGGCTCATGCTGCATGCTGGCGGCACCGGGAAATTTCAAAAGGCTTGCTTCCGGGCATGACGGAGGAATGCACACGCTGGCAGAATTGCCCGCAGTGACATGGGAACTTGTCCGGGATATGCTGCGGGCACCGGGGGCAGTGATCTGGCTACTTTCCCTAGCGGCGGCTCTGTTTCTGCTGCGGGGGACGGTCATTCGGCGCCTGCTGCCCTTCTTGGGAATGGCAGCCGCTACGCTTGCTATTTTCTACGTTATCCGCCTGCGTTATATCTCGCCCAGAATCTATTTCCCAGCCAGCTTTTTACTGGCCATATTCTGTAGCGGAGTTTTTCCTGTCCTTGTCTCTAAATACAGTAGTATGAAAAAATACGCGACGAAATTTGTACTAATGCTTCTTATGTTGGGAGTGCTGCATCATTCATATTATGTTATCTATGGATACTATTTAAACTATCCAACTGTCATTGCAAACGACATGAATTTAAAAAAAGCGGGAGAGCTCCCTACACCGCCTCATGAAGTCATTTTCTACAAATTACCGGCACGTTATTACCATGAATGTATGCCGTATGATAACAGACCATATATCGAAGCGTGGATCAAATCTTACTATGGCCTGCCAGCGACAACCATTATCCGCTATGAGGATTCCCCTATTGGAGTAGATTAACTTTGAGAATTGGCATTCTCAAAAATTTTAAGACGTTCACTCTGGCGCAAAACGACGCTCTGCCCCCTAATTTACACCGGGCAGAGCGTCGTAGTTCATTCGATTTGCAACAGGCAAATGCCTTACTTACAGGCCGATCTCTTCATCGGTGAGATAACACGCCGGATCCTGCGCCCATTCGTCGCCGTAAAAAGCCTCGGCCCGAGCCCGGAAGTTGCCGCCGCAGATGTTCAGATATTTACATTTCGCGCAACGCCCGCCCACATGGACCTTTTTGTTCTTGAGCTTGTGCAGCAGTTCGATGTCCGGGTCGTCCCAGATCTGGGAGAAGGGGCGCTCCAGCACATTGCCGAAGACGTGCTCGCGCCAGAACTGGTCGGCGTGCACCTTGCCGTCCCAAGAGATACAGCCGATGCCCCGGCCTGAATTGTTGCCCTCGTTATACTGCAACAATTCAAAGACTTCCTCGGCCCGCTTGGGGTCTTCACGCTTCAGGCGCATCCAGACGTAGGGGCCGTCGGCATGGTTGTCCACGGTGAGAATTTCCTTGGGATGGCCCGCGTCGAACAGGGCGCGGGTTTCATCCATGATCAGGTCCAGCACGGCGCGGGTTTCGGCGTGATCCAGGTCTTCCTTGATCAGTTCCGATCCCCGGCCCGAATAGACCAGATGGTAGAAGCAGGCACGCGGCACTTCCAGATCCTTGAGCAGACGGAAGATGCCGGGAATTTCCGCCACATTGCGTTTGTTGATGGTGAAGCGCAGGCCTACCTTGAGGCCTTCGGCCTGGCAGTTGGCAATGCCCTGCAGGGCTTTTTTGAACGCGCCGGGCACACAGCGGAAATGGTCGTGCACATCTTCCATGCCGTCCAGGGAAATGCCCACGTAGGAAAGGCCTACTTCTTTGAGTTCGCGCGCCTTCTGGGGCGTGATCAGGGTGCCGTTGGTGGAGACCACCGCGCGCATGCCCTTGCCGGTCGCATGGCTGGCCAGCTCCACCAGATCCTTGCGCACCAGGGGTTCGCCGCCGGAAAAAAGCATCACCGGCGCGCCGAAGGCCGCCAGGTCGTCGATCATGGCCTTGGCCTGTTCGGTATTGATATCATCCGTGCCGTCCACTTCCACGGCATGGGCATAACAGTGCACGCACTTGAGGTTGCAGCGCTGGGTCATGTTCCAGACAATGACCGGTTTCTTGTCCTTGGAGAATTGCAGCAGATGCGAGGGGAGTTTGCCGGATTCACGGCCGTAGCGCAGTGCGTCCGAAGGTTCCACCTGTCCGCAGTACAGTTTTGAAATGCCTATCATGGAATATGTCCTTATTTTTCAATCAGAGTTTTCAGTACGGCAAAGGCCTCGTCAATGCCCTCGGGCTTGGTGCCGCCCGCCTGGGCCAGATCCGGGCGGCCGCCGCCCGCGCCGCCGCAGGGCGCGGCCACTTCCTTGATCAGGGCCGGAGCCGTGAAGCGGCCGTGCAAATCTTTGGAGACATAGAGCAGCAGGCCCACCTTGCCCTCTTCCACCGTGGCCAGGCAGGCCACCCCGGCGCTGGAAAGGCGCGATCGCACGTCGTCCATGATCTCGCGCAGGGCCTTGACCGGCACGTTTTCCAGACGCGCGGCCAACAGGCGCACGCCGTTGATCTCCTCGGCCCGGCGCAGCAGGTCCGCGCCCGTCACAGGCGCGGCGGCGGCCTTTTCCGAGGCCTTGCGCATTTTCTTGACTTCCGTCTGCAAGGTCTGTACGCGCTCGGCCAGCTGACCGGGTTTGGATTTGAGCAGACCGGCCAGGGCCGCGGCTTCGGCGCGCTGTTCCACAGCCAGGCCGTAAGCGTTCCAGCCGGTGACAGCCTCAATGCGGCGGGTTCCGGCGGCCACGCCGGTTTCAGCCACGATCAGGAAGGAGCCGGCCTGGCCGGTGCGGCTGAGATGGGTGCCGCCGCAGAGTTCCATGGATTCGGGCTCCCGGCCTTCGCATCCCACAGTAAGTACACGCACGGTTTCGCCGTATTTCTCGCCGAACAGGGCCATGGCCCCTCCGGCCAGGGCTTCCTCGCGCGGCATTTCGCGCGCGGCCACCGGCAGATCGGCCATAATGGCGCGGTTGACGTCGCGTTCCACGGCGGCCAGTTCCTCCGGGGTCAGGGCCGCAATATGCGAAAAGTCGAAACGCAGGCGCCGGCTGTCCACCAGGGAACCGGC
Organism: Desulfovibrio sp. 3_1_syn3; assembly: GCF_000145315.2. Lineage (NCBI taxonomy): Bacteria > Pseudomonadati > Thermodesulfobacteriota > Desulfovibrionia > Desulfovibrionales > Desulfovibrionaceae > Desulfovibrio > Desulfovibrio sp. 3_1_syn3. Next base: position 1,122,756 of record NZ_ADDR02000001.1, on the reverse strand, counting down.
CTGCTTGACGTGCGTGCCCAGCGTCCGGCGCAGGGCCGCGTGCAGCAGATGGGTGCAGGTATGGTTGCGGGCAGTGGACTGACGGCTGTCCGCGTCCACGCTGAGAGTCGCTTCCTGCCCCAGATGCACTTCGCCGCGCAACACTTCGATTTCATGGACAATGAGATCCGGCGCGGGCTTGCGGGCGGTCAGCACTCCGGCCTCGCCCGACACGACGGCAAGCAGCCCGGCGTCGCCCGCCTGGCCGCCGGATTCGCCGTAAAACGGCGTTTTTTCCGTGACGGCAAAGCCTGTTTCGCCTTCGCCCAGGTGGTCCACGGGCACGCCCCCGGCGTCCAGCAGAGCCGTGACCGGACTTGCGGCCGTAAGGCTTTCATAGCCCACAAAGACGCTGCGCAGACCGTCGTCGGCCAGCTTTTTGAAGGCCGCGTCGCCCTCGCCCGCGCCCTGGCCCAGCAGGCCGCCCTTTTTCTGGTGCTCGCGGGCGCGTTCGCGCTGTTCGCGCATGTGGGCCTCAAAGCCCGACCCGTCCGCCGTAAAGCCGCGCTTGCCCGCCACGTCCGTGACGATGTCCAGGGGGAAACCGTAAGTATCGTAGAGCTTGAAGCAGAATGCGCCCGGGATGACAGTCTGCCCGGCGGCTTCCAGGCGTTGCAGCTCTTCTTCCAGCAGATGCAGGCCCTTTTCCAGGGTCAGGGAGAAGCGCTGTTCCTCCTCGAAGACCGCACGGTCGATGAAGTCCGCGCTCTCCAGAAGATCGGGATAGGCCTCGCCCATGACTTCCGTGACCTTGCGGGCCACCTTGTGCATGAAGGGTTCATGCACGCCCATGAGCGTGGCGAAGCGCAAGGCCCGGCGGATCAGGCGGCGCAGCACGTACCCCCGGTTTTCATTGGAGGGCAGCACGCCCTCGGCGATGAGAAAGGCGGCGGAACGGCTGTGGTCGGCGATGACGCGCAGGGCCGTGTCCACGTCGTTGGTGTCCGGCGCGCTGAAGCTGTAGGCCACGCCCGCCAGCCCGGCAGCGTACTGGATGATTTCCTGAAAGAGGTCGCAGTCGAAATTGGAGCGCTTGCCCTGGCAGACCGCGGCGATGCGCTCCAAGCCCATGCCGGTGTCGATGTTGGGCGCGGCCAGCAGGGCGCGGCTGCCGTCGGCGGCCTGGTCGAACTGGGTGAAGACCAGGTTCCAGATTTCCAGAAAGCGGTCGCAATCGCACTTGCCGATGCCGCAGTCCGGCCCGCAGGACATGTCCTCGCCCTGATCGATATAGATTTCGGAACAGGGGCCGCAGGGGCCGGTGTCGCCCATGGTCCAGAAGTTGTCCTTCTCACCCATGCGGATGATGCGCGCGTCGGTAAGCCCGGCCACGTCCTTCCAGATCTCGGCGGCCTCGTCGTCCTCGCGGAAGACCGTGACCCAGAGTTTTTCCTTGGGCAGTTGCAGTTCTTCGGTCACGAACTGCCAGGCCCAGGCAATGGCCTCGCGCTTGAAGTAGTCGCCGAAGGAAAAATTGCCCAGCATCTCGAAAAAGGTGTGGTGGCGCGCGGTGCGGCCCACGTTTTCCAGGTCGTTGTGCTTGCCGGACACGCGCAGGCATTTCTGACAGGAAGCCGCGCGGGTGTAGGCGCGCTTTTCCTCGCCCAGAAAGAGCTTTTTAAACTGGACCATGCCCGCGTTGGTGAACAGAAGGCTGGGATCATTGGGCGGGATCAGCGGCCCGGAAGGCACGATTTCGTGCCGGTGGCGCAGAAAAAAGTCCAGATAACGGCGGCGGATTTCTTGGGCAGTCAGCATACGGGCTCCGTGGCGGCTGCGCCCGGCCGAAACTGCAACGGCCGGGGAAAGGATTACGGCCGGGGGATGCCCCCGGGTCCAGGCTGATGACAAAGTCCGCTTCGCGGCCCTTGCGCCGCCAGCGGCGGCGGAGCCGCCGGGCGGAAAGACACGAAAATCGCTCGCGTTGACGTTGTCAGCGCTCTTTGGCCGGGGGATGCCCCCGGCCTCAAACTACTCGTATTCCGGCGTGGCCGGGGAATCCAACGGGGCGGCGCCTTCGTCCAGATCCTCGGCGTTGGGCGTGAACTCCTTGGGATGCATGCCCAGGAATTCGATGACCTTGGCCTCAATCTGATTGCGCAGATCCAGGTTTTCATCCAGCAGGGCGCGCACCTTTTCCCGGCCCTGGCCCAGCTTTTCGGAACCGAAAGCGAACCATGAGCCGCTCTGCTCGACGATCTTGGCCTCAATGCCCAGATCCAGCAGCTCGCCGGAGCGTGAAATGCCCTGGCCGTACAGGATGTCAAAGGTGGCGATGCGGAAAGGCGGGGCCACCTTGTTCTTGACCACCTTGACCTTGGTGCGCGAGCCGAAGGCCTCGTCCTTGTCCTTGAGGGTCTGGATGCGGCGGATGTCCATGCGCACCGAGGAGTAGAACTTGAGCGCGTTGCCGCCGGTGGTGGTTTCAGGGCTGCCGTAGCCCTGCACGCCGATCTTCATGCGGATCTGGTTGATGAAGATCACCGAGGTGCGCGATTTGTGGATGGTGCCGGTGAGACGGCGCATGGCGTGGGACATGAGCCGGGCATGGCCGCCCACCTGGGTTTCGCCCATGTCGCCTTCCAGCTCGGCCTGGGGAATCAGGGCCGCCACCGAGTCGATGACCACCATATCCACCGCGCCGGAGCGCACCAGCATGTCCGCGATGTCCAGGGCCTGTTCGCCGTAATCCGGCTGGGAGATGAGCAGTTCGTCGGTGTTCACGCCCAGGCGCCGGGCATAGGCCACATCCAGGGCGTGCTCGGCGTCCACAAAGGCGCAGGTGCCCCCCAGCTTCTGACATTCGGCGATGATGTGCAGGGTGAGCGTGGTTTTGCCCGAGGATTCGGGCCCGAAAATTTCCGTGACGCGCCCGCGCGGAATGCCGCCCACGCCCAAGGCCAGATCCAGGCCGATGGAACCCGTGGGAATCACGGGAATGTCCACCTGCACGTCGTCGGATAATTTCATCACCGCGCCCTTGCCGTATTTGCGCTCAATGGTGGACAGCGCTGTGCTCAAGGCTTCGGCGCGGGCGTCTTCAGGGCTCAAGGCCGGTTTTTTGGCCATACTGCTGTTGCTCCAGGTAAAAGATATCTCAAGCATCGGCATGGCCGACGCAACCAAGACTCATAAAAAGGCTCTCGCTCTCCGCCCGGAAGGCGCCCCATAGAGGCATCATGTGCCGCACGCGGCATGACTTGCGAAGACGAAAAACGGCGCAAATGCCGCCACGCGGCCTTTGCCGTCAGTCCGGATATTCAAGCGCACCATAATAACAAAGCACCCGGCGCAAGGCAAATCCCCTCCCGCCCTGTGGCTTGCCGCATTCTAACTTAACAGAGATAATTATCAATAGCTGGAATGCCGGACTTTTCCGAGCGAAAGCCTTGCCTTTGGGCGCGTCCTTCGCGTACAAAGCCGGGCATGACTGCAACGCCGGACGTTATCGTACTTTTTTCCGGCGGCCTGGACAGCATCCTGGCCGCCAAGCTGCTGGAGGACCAGGGCCTGAAGGTGCGCTGCCTGCACTGTGTCTCGCCCTTTTTCGGGGATGAAGCCGCGTTGCCGCGCTGGCGGCGGCTGCATAATCTGGACATCGCCAGCCTGGACGTCAGCGAGGATTTCGCGGCCCTGCTGCGCCGCCGCCCCGTTCACGGTTTCGGCAAGGTCATGAACCCCTGCGTGGACTGCAAGATCCTGCTGCTGCGCCACGCCCGCCTGTACATGGAGGCCGTGGGCGCGCGCCTGCTGGCCTCGGGCGAGGTGCTGGGCCAGCGCCCCATGTCCCAACGCCGCGACACCCTGCATGTGATCCCGCGCGACGCGGACGTGACCGGCCTGCTGCTGCGCCCGCTCTGCGCCCGGCTGCTGGCCCCCATCCCGGCCGAGGAAAGCGGCCTGGTGGACCGCACGCGCCTGCTGTCCATTTCCGGGCGCGGGCGCGGGGAACAACTGGCCCTGGCCGAGCGCTTCGGTCTTCAAGAAATTCCCACGCCCGGCGGCGGCTGCCGCCTGACCGAGCGGGAAAACGCCCGGCGCTACTGGCCCGTGCTCACACGCCGCGCCGACGCCGCGCCGTCCCTGGCGCGGGATTTCGCCCTGGCGAATCTGGGGCGGCAATTCTGGCGGCAGGACGACGGGCGCGACTACTGGCTCAGCGTGGGCCGCAACAACACGGACAACAAGCGTCTGGCAGCGGCCGCCGGACCGGACGACGCCCTGCTCAGCCTGACGGGCCTGCCCGGCCCTCTGGGGCTGGCACGCCACGGCGCGACTTGGCCGCGTCCCTTGCTGGAGGAGGCCGCCGCCCTGACCGCCTCATATGCCCCCAAGGCCGTGGCCGTCGGCGGACTCACCGCCCTGCGCGCTTCCTGGAAGAACGGCGGCATGGAACTGACCGTCCCGCCGCAACGCGCGGGCACGCCCTGGTCCGAGCCTTCATGGGAAGAGGTGCGGGCCGAAATCCGGGAAGAAGCGCGCCTCAGGCGGGAAATGCCGCCCCGTGTCGCCCCCGGGGCCTGAACCGCGCCGGTGGAGCGCGCGGGCACGACCTTCCCTCTCTGAAGACGACGGCTCTTTACAAAAGAGCCTTTTACAGCTATACATTCCTATTGCAACCTAAGAGAAGTTTATATGCCGAACCGATATCGCGCATGCGATACAACCCGGCCGGAGGATATATGGATCACAAGGACCTTGAATTTTTCCGCAAACTCCTGTCCGACATGCTGGAGGAAGCCCAACAGAAGGGCGACAGCACCATCGAGGAGTTGACCGACAGCAATGAAGTCTTCGCCGACCCGGCGGACCGGGCCACGGCCGAATCCGACCGCGCCTTTACCCTGCGCATCCGCGACCGCGAACGTCGTCTGATCCGCAAGATTCAGGCCGCCCGGCAGCGCATCGACGACGGCACCTACGGCATCTGCGAGGAATGCGGCGATGAAATCAGCATTCCCCGTCTCAAAGCCCGGCCGGTGACGCGTCTGTGCATCAACTGCAAGGCGAAGCAGGAAGAAGACGAACATCTTCGCGGGGATTAAGGCGGCCGCGTAAAACGCGCCTTTTGCCATCTGGACAGCGTCAGCGGACCGGCGTGGCCCGGGTCTGTACTGTTTTGTACTATCCCCGAGCCACGCCGGTCCGCTTTCTTGCCGGATAACAAAATCTATCGTTTTGCACGGCCGCCCAGTCTCGGAGAGGTCGCTTCCGTAACCTTGTAATTTTCATCCCGCAATTCTCATCCCGCTGTTCAGGCGGGATTTTTCATGGTCAATGCCGCGGCGGGAACGGGACGCGCCGCTGTTGCCGCCCGGCCCGTTCCCCTGTAGTCTCGCGCGCATGGACGCCCATCTTTTCCGCCGCTTCTGCGATCTGCTGCTCCCGCTGCTCACCGGCGCACGCCTGGAAAAACTTCAGGAACCCGCGCCGGGCATCCTGACCCTGACTTTTTACGGTTCGGGCCGCAAGCGTCAGCTCTGCCTGCGCTTCGGGCGCAAGGAGCCCTTCTGCTTTCTGACCGAAAGCCGGATCAGCACGGGGCACGCGCCCACGGCGCAGCTTATGCGCCTGCGCAAATACGCGGCCGACCGCCGGGTGGCCGCCTGCGTGGCGCAGTTCTGGCAGCGCAGGCTCTGGCTGTTGCTGGGCGGAGCGGCCGAGCCCGCGCCGGGCACAAGCCTGACATGGCTGTTGCTGGACCTGCGCGAGGGCGCATCCCTGCATTTCCTGGACGCCCAGGACGGGCCGGAGACGGAAGACGCGCGCTGGCCCGCGCCAGCCGAACTGGCCCGGGCCCGCAGCGACTGGCGGCAGTGGCCCGTGCTCACGCCCTCCCTGCGCCGCAGCCTGGAGCGGATGGAAGAACCCGAACAGTGGGCCCTGCTGGAAGATCTGCGCGGGGGCGGGGGCGATGTTTTTCTCTACAGCGCGGGGGGATCTGACGGGCTTCGGGACAGTTGCGGGGGCGTCCGCTCCGCCACGGCCTGGCCCCTGCCGCCTGGCCTGCGCGGGGATTTGAAGGAGGAAAGCGGCCCGGACGTCCTGTCCCTGCTGGAGCGGGCCGGGCAAAGTCTGGTGCTCGAGCGTCTGGCCAAGGACAAGGCCGTGGCCGCCGCCCTGCCTCTGACCCGACGCGGCCGCAAGCTGGATCGCCTGCTGGACAAACTGCGGGAGGAAGAAGCCCGTCTCACAGCCATGCGCGCGGCCCGGACCGACGCCCTGGCCCTGCGGGAAAACCTCTGGCGCTGGCCTGCGGATTTACGCGCGCCCCTTGTCAATCTGCCGGAAACGGAACACGGCCCGGCGAGAGATATCAGGCTGGACCCGCGCTATACAGTGCGCGAAGCCATGGAACGGCTTTTTCACACCGCCCGGCGCGGGCAGCGCGGCCTGGAGCATCTGGCCCAACGCCGCGCCGCTCTGGAAGCCGAGGCCGCGGCCCTGGAACGCGCGCGCCGGGAAAGTCTGGCGGGCATATCAGGCGATGATGCGGGCGAGGCGGCTTCAGCCGCCGGTTCAGGAGAAGCCATGCGCCGCCCCCTGCCCGGCGGCCTGCCCAAAAACGTGCAGCTCTTTATCAGCGAGGACGGCTTCGCCCTGCTGCGGGGCCGCGACGCCAAGGGCAATCTGGCGGCGCGCAAGCTGGCGGCGCCCCATGATATCTGGCTGCACGCCGACAACGGCCCCGGCTCGCATGTGATCATCCGGCGGGCCCATGGCGGCCAGCCTGTGCCCGAGCGCACCCTGGACCAGGCCGGAGGCCTGGCGGCCTGCAAGAGCTGGCAGCGCGACGCGGCCGTCGCGCGCATCATCTATGCCGAAATGCGCCATGTGAAGCCCCTGCGCAACGCCTCGGCCGGCACCGTGCGGATAGACAAGGTATTCGCCTCCCGCGAGGTGCCCGTGGACCAAGAGCTGGAAACGCGCCTGCTGCCCGACGCATAGAACATTTCGACCTTGAAATGCTCTAACGAGGCTGCGAGAGCAGCCTCGCGCTACGAAGCCGTAAGCGCAATTTATTTGCGCTGTTGCCTCTCCCGTTAGCGAGTCTTCGAGCTTTACGGGCGAGGACAGCATAGCTAAGCGGCAGAATAAGCGTGCCTTTAACTTTGGAATGGGCAGCATTTCAAAGTTAATCCGCTCTAGAGAGTGGCGTCATGAGATGGATTTTCGTGTTATATCAAGGAGAAAGAGCCTTTTAGCACTGCTGTCTTTATCCGTTAGCGCGACCGGAATAAAAGACGAATTTCGACGCGGAGATAACCGAAAAGACACTCATGACGACACCCTCTGGGGGAAGTGCCGCAAGCTGTACGGGCCGCCGTCACTCCGCCTTGCAGACGTCCACCCAGACGCCGCCGGTGACGCGCTCCAGGTCCGCCAGGGAGATTTCCACGGCGTTATTGGGCGCGCCCGCCGCCGGATAGACCGGGTCGAAGTTCTTCAGACTTGCGTCCAGGTACACGGGCACGCCCTCGGGCAGGGCAAAGGGGCAGACCCCGCCCATGGGATGCCCCACCAGGCTTTCCACGTCCTCGGCCTTGATGAAATGGGCCTTCTGGTGAAAAACGTCCTTGAACTTGCGGTTGTCCAGCCTGGCCGTGCCCATGACCACCAGTACCAGCGGGCCGTCCTTGCCCAGCAGGGAGAGAGTCTTGGCGATGCGCCCAGGCTCGCAGCCCACGGCGGCAGCCGCCAGATCCACCGTGGCGCTGGAAACCTCGAACTGACGGTAGGCCGCGCCCAGCCCGTGCCGCTCCAGAAATTCCCGTACCGCATCCACCCGCATGTTTTTTCCTCCCGGCGGATATGGCCGACCCGCCGTCTCACATTGCAACGTTATTGAAACCTTCCAGGGACTGTTTCCGAATCAGGAAGTTTTGCCTTTCCAGCGAGAAAGGCGGGCCCGCTTTGAAGGAGTGTACTCTTTTGGCACCCGACTGAAAAAACGGGCGGAACCTGACGCGGAGATAACCGAAAAAACGCCCATAACGACACCCTCTAGGTTTAGCCCTCATTAACACGCCGTCCGCGAAAAGCTGATTTTTTTCGGGCAGCAAGGCGCAAAAGAGAAATCGGACGAAGCTGTATTGAACATACCGCGAGGTCAGCTTCTTTTGGCAACGCCGCTGTACGGAAAAAGGCGGCTTTGCAGCAGGCGCTTTAACAAGGGCTGAGCCTAGCGCCGGAATACCAGCAGCAGCCCCGCCAGCACCAGGGCAAAACCCGCCAGCCGCCGCCAGCCGAAGGGCGTCACCGGCAGGCCGAACCAGCCGAAATTGTCGATAACCGCCGCCATGACCAGATTGCCGAAAATCATGGCCAGCACGGTGGTCAGCACGCCGATGCGCGGCACGGCGATAATGGTGTTGAGCACCATGACCGCGCCCAGGATGCCGCCGACCCACTGCCAGGGCGGCGTTTCCGTCACGCGCAACAGCTGGCCACGGCCGAAAAAGAACACCGCCAGAGCCAGAAAGAGCGTGCCGACCGCAAAAGAAATCAGGCTGCTTTCCAGCACGCCCACCGTGCGGCTCAGGGCCGCGTTGATGGGCGACTGCATGGCGATCATGCAACCGGCCAGCAGCATCAGCAGAATATACAACATAGCGGTTCCGTCCTTTGCGAGGCGCACCCGCTTCAGGGGCTGTCTCCAGAGCATGTTGCGCTTGAAATTATCGCTTAACGGCGAACTAAATTCGCCTTGCGATAATTTCGCGGTGCGGATTTTCACGGAAAATCCGCACAGAGCGTTGAGATATTTTCAATATCAAAACGCTCTAAAAAGATGGATTTTGTTACCCGGCATGGAAACCGGCGATCGCAGAACAAGGTTAGAACATTTCAACTTTGAAATGCTCTAACGCCGCACACCGTGCGGCGCGCCGCGAAGACCGACCCGAAGGGCTGTCCACGTTGGCGACAACGGAACCATACGGGGATCGACAGCAACGATAACCACGTTTTTCGGCGGAATGCCAACTTTGAAATTTGCAAATTTCAAAGTTAATCTGCTCTGGTACTTTTATGGTACAGCCTTGGGCTGCGATCGCCGGTTGACGCGGCCCAGGAGGCAAAAGGCGCTTTTCGAGGAGCCCCTGCTACGGCAGCAGGCCCTCGGGCAGCGCCCCAAATACCGCCTCATAGCGCTCCCGGAACCGGGCCGGGGTATAGATGTGCTCCTGGGTGCCCATTTTTTCCAGGGCGAAGCTGGCGCTCACCGAACCCAGTTTGGCGGCCTCGGGCATGGGCAGGCCGTGGGTCAGGCCCTTGAGCAGGCCCGCGCGGTGGGCGTCGCCCGCGCCCGTGGGGTCCACCACGCCCGTGGGCGGCACCGGCGCAATGCGCACTTCCGTGCCGTCGGCCCCGCGCACCAGCGCGCCTTCCGCCCCCAAGGTGGTCACCAGCCAGAGGGTGCGGCCCAGCAGCTCGTCCTCGCTCTTGCCCGTGGCCTTGCAGATCATATTCAGTTCGTAGTCGTTGGTAATGCAGGCCAGCGAGCCCTCAATGGCCGACAGCAGGTCCGCGCCGGAAAGCACGGGCAGCTGCTGGCCGGGATCGTAAATATACGGCACGCCCTTTTCCTTATAGAAGGCGGGCAGGCGGCGCATGTCCTCCACATTGCCGGGCGAAACGATGGCGATGTCCGTATCCGGGTCCAGATCGGGGAAAGAGTACTGGGCGGGCAGGGTCATGGCGCCGGGGTAGAAGCCGGTGATCTGGTTGCTGTTCATGTCCGTGGTGATGTAGCAGAGCGCGGTGAAGATATCCGCGTCGCGCCGGATGCCGTCCAGGGGCAGGCCCAGCGTGTTCAGGGCTTCGGCGTAGGGCACGAAGTCGCGTCCGGCGGCGGCCACGATGACCGGTTTTTCGTCGAGCAGGGCCAGGGAATAGGCGATATTGCCCGCGCAACCGCCGCGCCGCTCGTCCATGCCGTCCACCATGAAGCTGACGTTGATCATGTGCAGCTTGTCCATCAGGATGTGATCCTGAAAATTGCCGGGAAAAGTCATGATGCGGTCAAAGGCCAGGGAACCGGAAACATAGATGGACATGGTCGCCTCACTGTTGCGGATATATGCCGCCTCAACCGCTTCGGGGCTGTCGCTCACTTGAGAAACGGTTTAAAGCAGATCAACGTTGAAATGCTCTACCCCACGGACGGCAGGCTGTTTTCCTCAATCCAGAGCAAAAATGGCTGGTGCCCGGCCTCCAGGGGCAGGGCCACAATACAGGGCACTTCGTAGCTGTGCGCGCGGCGCACAGCCGCGCAAAAATCCTCAAAAGCCGCGCGGCTGACCTGGGCCAGCAGCAGGCATTCCCCGGCCTCGCGCACCTCGCCTTGCCAGCGGTAGACCGACCGTGCGCCGGGCAACACGTTGACGCCCGCCGCCAACCGGGCTTCCACCAGCATACGGGCCAGGTCCAGGGCTTCCCGCTCATGGGGCACGGTGACATAGACCAGAAAGGACATGCTTCCTCCGGCACGCCGGGAAACGGCATGAAGTTCAGTTTACACGGCAATGCCGCGCCGGTCCAGAAGCAGCGGGGAAACGACCCGGTCGGGCGCGTCCACCTTTATACCCGCTGTATCGCGACACCGGCTTCATCTCCGTTCCGGCGGAGTCATTAAACACGTTCTTGCAGCCGGCCCGGCGTTTTCAGACGCCCCCGCCCGCATCAGTCTTCAAGATGCGAGGCAATCAGCCGGTACAGGGCGGCCACGTCAATGGGCTTGGCCAGATGGCCGTTCATGCCCGCCGCCACCGCGGCTGCGATGTCCTCGCTAAAGGCATTGGCGGTCATGGCAAGAATGTGGATTGTTTCCGCGTCCGCATGGTCCGAGGCGCGGATGGACCGTGTGGCCTCGTAGCCGCTCATGACCGGCATCTGCACGTCCATAAGGATAAGCGCATAGTGCCCGGGCTCGGAAGAAGTGAATTTTTCCAGAGCCTCCCTGCCGTCCTCGGCGCACTCGACGGCGGCCCCCGCCATTTCCAGGAACTCCTTGGCGACTTCCCGGTTGAACTCGTTGTCCTCGACCAGCAGAATCCGCCTTCCGGAAAAATCATACTCCCGGCGCTTGGAAACGCTCAATTCGGCCTTTAGCGGGGCGTGCCGCGTGACGGAAAGCAGCGTGTCGTACAAGGTGGAGGCAAAAAACGGCTTGTTGATAAAGGCATTGACTCCGGCCTCGCGCGCCTCCCGCTCAATGGGAGACCAGTCATAGGCGCTGATGATAATGATCAGCGTGTCCGGCCCGACCTCCCGACGGATGCGCCGCGCGGTTTCCACGCCGTCCATGTCGGGCATCTGCCAGTCGATGAGGCAAACGTCGTAATCATCGCCGCATTCACGCGCCTGCAGGATGAGATCCATGGCCTCCGTGCCGGTGAGAACCCACCTAGTGCGCAGCCCCATTCTGCCCAGCAGCAGCGAGGCATGCTCGCAGGTGCCGCGATCGTCGTCCACCACCAGCACCTTGAGCGGGTCCAGACCGGATAATTCCCGTGAAGGTTGGCGGCCGCTCAGGCCGAAGGGAAGCTCCACGGTAAATTCCGTGCCCTTGCCCTCCTTGCTTTTTACCGAAATCATGCCGCCCAGCAGGGAAACAAGGTTTTTGGTAATAGCCATGCCGAGCCCCGTGCCGCCGAACTGGGAGGCGGTGGCGGCCGTGGCCTGTTCAAAGGGCATATACAGGCGGCTGATGAACTCCTCGCTCATGCCGATGCCCGTATCGCGGATAATGAAGCGGAACCGGACGTTATTGTGATTTTTATGAAGTTGCCGGATGTCCAGCCGGATGGAACCGCCCTTGGGCGTGAACTTGACGGCGTTGGAAAGGATATTGATCAGGATCTGATTCAGGCGCATGCCATCGCCGTTCAACTCTTCCTCATCAACTTCAGACAGGGATACCTCGAAATTCTGTCCCTGTTCCTGAATTTGCGGCTGAATGAGGTTCACTATCCCCTGGAGGGACAGGCGTAAGTTGAACGGCTCGTGCGCGATGGACAGTCTGCCCCTCTCGATCTTGGACATGTCGAGCACATCGTTGATGAGGCCGAGCAGATGGCGCGAGGACTGGGCGATTTTGCCGAGGCAATCTTCCAGGCGGCCCCGGTCATCCAACCTGCTCAAGGCAATGGTGGTCATGCCGATGATGGCGTTCATGGGCGTGCGGATTTCATGGGACATGTGCGAAAGAAAATTGCTTTTGGCGGCATTGGCGCCGCGCGCGGCTTCAAGGGCGTCGCTCAGGGTCTGCTGGTACATGAGGGTGTCGGTCTGATCGGTCAGCACCATGATCTGGCGTTCCAGCGCGCCGTTCTGATACACGGGATAGACCCGGACCTTAAATTGCCGCCGACTCCCCGCAAGCTCGGCAGCCCGCTCGACCGGGCCGCGCAAGGCGCTGTCGCTGAAAACCGTCCGCAGCCACTCATTCAATTCCGGCGTCAGCAACGCATAGAATTTGTCGTTATCTTGGCACAACTCTTCCGAGGAGAAACCGATGATGCGCTTGCTGTTGGGGCTGACATATTCAAAACTCCCACGGCCGTTGGAAATGAAAAATACATCGTCTATATTTGCGGCGAGCAGGTTGAACAGCATTTCGCGATAGGCAATTTCCCTGTTCTTCTTCCGTTCAAGTTTGTTCGTATAGACGATCAGCCAGATGATGAGTCCGCCCATCAGCAAGGTGACAAGGATGGAAACGGCTCTTGCCCGGTCCATATCAGACAGCATCGCCGCGCCTCTGAGGTCGGCGCCCTTGCCGATGCGGTCCAGCGCCCTGTCCAGAGTTTTCAGAAAAGGGAATACCTCACGTTTGAGATATTCGTTGGCTTCGTCAAAGGTCGCGTCTCCGACAAGCGCCCGGCCGGCCGACCCCAGGGCCTGCCAGAACTCGGCCAGGGCCTTCTCCAGAGCGGCCAAGTCGGCCGCATCGCCCAGATAGTTGGCCCTGATATTCTCCATGGAAACATCCTGCGCATTTTCCTGCCGTTTCAGGATGTTTTCAAGCTCCGGCAGGGACAGGTCGGGCGTGGCCAGCAGCGTGGGAAGCATATTTTTCACTTCACTCATACGAACCATCATTTCGCGGGCTTCGCGTGAGACCGTATAGGGATGGTCATAGAGCTCGGTTGTCGCTTCACCGAGTCTGTACATGGTAAAAACCACAAACAGCACATAGCAGACGGTGATGACGCACAGCCCCATAGTCCGCAGATTTTTCGGCGACACGATGCCGCGTTCTTCGCCGGAAACGGCGTTATCTTTCGTTACCGCCGCCAACGTTGCCGTTTCACCTGGAACCGGATTGCGGAGCTTCATATTGCTGTCCAAAGGCTTGGGGTGCGTGCAGACTAGTTCGACTTCAACAAAAAAACGCGGGGAAAGCCGGGACGCGCCAAGCCCTCCCCGGCGGAAGCGACCCGCCCGCAACGCCTATTCGTGCAGAACGGCGCAAATTTTTCTGTAACTCGCTGCGATGTCCGGCATCATTCTGACGGCTTCGTCCCAGTTTCCGGCCCGCATGCATTCTTCCTGCCGCAGCACCAGCGCCTGCATGGCCACACAACCAAGAGTGCCGCAGACACTTTTCAGCGAATGCGCCGCGATCCCGGCTGCCTCCCGGTCACCGGCCGCAATGGCCGCCTCCAGCCCGGCATAGCTTTTTTCAGTCAGAAACTTCCGCAGATAGCGTTCCAGCATGGCCTCGTTGCCCATGAAGCGCTCCAGGGCGCCATGGATATTAATGCCCCCGGCCTCCAGCCGCGCTTTCCTGTTCTGATCCATCCCGTTCACCTCATTCCCGCATATCCGTTGCCTGCGTTACATAAAGATTGCGTATCCGCCCTTCGATATCCTGAAAATATTCCAGAAGCCGCGGATTGAACACGCCGCACTCGCCGTTGGAAATCATGCCGACAGCCTGGTCAAAACCAAAGGCGTCCTTGTAGACTCGTTTGCTGACCAGGGCGTCGTAGACATCGGCAATGGAAACGATCTGCGCCCAAAGAGGAATGGCGTCGCCCTTGAGCCCGTCCGGGTAGCCCCGGCCGTCCCAGCGTTCATGATGATGCCGGGCGATATCGTAGGCATAGCCGAAAAACGGCAGGGCCCGCATCTGGGGGATCTGCTCCAGCAGGCGGCAGCCTTCGGTGGTATGTGTTCTCATTATGGCGAATTCTTCGCCGGTAAGGCGGCCGGGCTTGTTCAATATGGCGTCGGGAATGGATATTTTGCCCACATCATGCATGATGGCGGCCAGGGAAACATGCTGGATGGTCTCTTCCGAAAAACCGTTTCCCAGTGGGGAATGCGTAAGAAACAGTCGGGTGATGTCGTGAATCCGCCGGACATGCTCGCCGGATTCGCCGCTGCGGAATTCGGTGGCCGTGGCCAGGGACTCTATCATCCCCATGTTCAGTTCGAGCAGCCGCTTGGTCTGCCGCAGTATTTCATTTTTTTGCCGGTCGACAATGGTCGCGAACTCGTTGCGCGCCGTGAACAGTTCAATGACGGAATTGACGCGGCGCTTGACGATATGGGAGGAAACAGGCTTGGAGATGACATCCATCACACCGAGATCATAAGCCTTCTTGATAACGCGATCGTCCGTTTCGCCCGTGATGAGAAATACGGGAATCTGACTGAGCACATTTTCCCTGCCGAGTTCCTCCAGCATGGCGATGCCTCCCATCACAGGCATGGCCACATCAAGAAGAACCGCGCAGACTTCCCGCCTGCGCAGCCGCAATTTATCAAGGCCTTCCCTGCCGTTCTCCGCCGTTTCAATGGAGTGAGCCGTTGCGAAAATGTTCGCCAGCACCGTGCGGTTTATTTCGTCATCGTCAACAATAAGGAGCGTGTTTGGAGCATCCGCCTGACATCTGAATGAATTTTCCATAGATATTTACTGGGGAGTTATACAGTATATCGCGCTGTGTTTATCTTCCGCCAAGTATCACATTGTTGCTCTTGCCCCGGAAACCACATATCATTTAATTTTATGTCATGCCGCCATTCAAATAAAAGATACATAAAAAAATTAATAAGTTATGTTTACATTTAACCCATAATCATAGTTAATTGCTTTTAATAGTCCGGTTTCATTGATTTTCTAAATATAACCAAGTTTTTTTAAATACGGAATTTTCCTGATCCCGGCAAGTGCTCCCAGGCGATTTCCAGCGGGCGGCCGGGCGGTGCAATGGGCCCAGTCCATGAAGGGCACTTCATGGACTGGGAAATGCTCCGGCGTTACGTCCTGATCGCGCTGTTCCGCATCCTGGCGATAGTGGGCGTGTTCTCCCATATGAGCCATGAACTGCGCACGCCCAGGGGCGGCATCTGGGCCTGAGCGAATTGCTGCTGCACGAGGATGCCGCGCCCCGCCAACGGGATTTTCTGGAAAAAATCCTTTTCCCAGCCCGCATTCTGGTGCGGATCATCGGCAATATTCTGGAATTTTCACGCTTGCAGAGCGATAGCTCGACCTGAACATCGCCCGCAAGCTGGCGGGAGCCATGCACTGCGAGATCAGCTGCGAAAGCGCGCCCGGCAAGGCCACCTGCTTCAGCTTCACGGCCCTGTTCGATCCGGGCAAGGCGCAGGGCATGGCGGCAAAACCGGATCTTCCCGCCGACGGGCCGGAGCAAAGCGCGGCTTTGGCCGACGCGTCTCCGTCCATCCGGAACAAGCGCATCCTGCTGGCCGAGGAGAACCCGTCAGCCAGATGGCGGCGCGGGAACTGCCGACCGCCCTGGGCGCGCGGGTGGACACGGCGGACGACGGACTGGAAGCGGGCATGGCCGCCCACCTGCTGAGCGAGGCGCTCACGCGGCTGCCGGGCCGGGCCTGCTGCGCCTTGCGGGCCGCTGCCGCCTGTGGCATAGCAGAGGCATGACAAAAGCAGAATCCCGCCCGGCACGGGCGCAAAAAGTCCTGGCCGCCCTGCAGGCCCGCTACCCCAGGCCCGAAACCCACCTCAATTCCCATAACGCCTGGGAACTGCTGGTCGCCACCGTGCTGGCCGCCCAGTGTACCGACGCGCGGGTCAATACCATCACGCCGGAACTCTTCCGGCGCTGGCCAGGCCCGGCGGAACTGGCCGGGGCCACCCAGGAAGAGCTGGAAGAGGTCATCCGTTCGGCGGGCTTTTACCACAGCAAGGCAAAAAATCTGCTGGGCGCGGCCCGGCGCGTGCGGGACCACTTTGAGTGCCGGGTGCCCCAGGCCCTGGAACATCTGGTGACCCTGCCGGGCGTGGCCCGCAAAACAGCCAATGTGGTCCTGTTCGGCGCTTTCGGCATCAATGAGGGCCTGGCCGTGGACACCCACGTGAAGCGGATCAGCCACCGGCTGGGCCTCACGGACCAGACCGACCCCGTGGCCGTGGAACGGGACCTGATGGCGCTGTTCCCGCAACAGGAGTGGGGCGACGTCAACCACCGCATGGTCTGGTTCGGACGGGATGTCTGCCACGCCCGCAAGCCTCGTTGCGGGGAATGCGAAATGGCCTCCTTCTGTCCCCGCCTGGAGCCGCCCAAGGAAAAAAGCGGGCGCAACAGCGCGGGACGGCGCTGAACGCGGCGGAAATTTTGCGGATATTTTCCCACGCGTCTTAAGGAAAGCGTGCGGCCGCCGATAAGATTCATTGACGCCGTTTCAGCCAAGGACGAGGAATGCCATGACCCAGAACAGCTTGCTCAACGTCAATAATAATGAGCTCGAAATCATAGAATTTCTCATTGAGGAAAAGCAGCCCGACGGCAGCGCCTACAGCGGGCACTACGGCATCAATGTCGCCAAAGTGCTGGAGATCATCCGCCTGCCCAGCGTGACCAGCGTGCCCAGCAAGCATGACTCCTCGGTGCTCGGCACCTTCAATTTGCGCGGCAAGGTGCTGCCCATCCTGAATCTGGCGGCCTGGCTCGGCAAGGAAATGGCCAGCGATGAGAACAACAAGGTCATCGTCACTGAATTCAGCGGCGTGCAGGCCGCCTTTCTGGTTTCCTCGGTGACCAGCATCCACCGGATGACCTGGGACCGCATCGAGCCGCCGAACAAATACGTGCAGGCCTACTCACGCGAGAGCATCACCGGCGTGCTGCGCATCCAGGACCGGGTGCTCTTCATTCTGGATATGGAAAAAATTCTTGCCAGCCTGGACAGCACCCTGGACATGTCTCAGGTGGAGGTGGACACCACTCCCGTGGAAGGCGCGGGCCAGTTCCATCTGCTGGTGGCCGACGACTCCAGCTCCTTGCGGCATATCCTCAAATCCTCGCTGGAAAAATCCGGTTTTCAGGTCACGGTGGTGGGCAGCGGCCGGGAGGCCTGGGACTATCTTTCGGAACTGCGCAACGAGGCCCAGTCCAAACAGGTGGAACTCACCGAACTGGTGCATCTGGTCATTTCCGACATTGAAATGCCGGAAATGGACGGCCACGCGCTCACGGCCAAAATCCGCGAGACGCCGGGCACGCAGGACCTGCCGGTAATCCTCTTCTCCTCCCTGATCACCGAAGCCCTGCGCGCCAGAGGCGTCAAAGTGGGCGCGGACAGGCAGGTTTCCAAGCCTGATTTGCCCGGCCTGAACAAGATTATCCGCGAGCTGATCGCCGAAAAGCTGCACAAGTAGAGCATGTTGCGCTTGAAATTATCGCTTAACGGCGAAGTAAATTCGCCTTGCGATAATTTCGCTGTGCGGATTTTCACGGAAAATCCGCACAGCGCGTTGAGATATTTTCAATATCAAAACGCTCTAATCCACGACGGCCTGACCCGGCCGCAACGGCACAGCATTTTCGGCCCGCGCCTTGGCGCGGGCCTTTGCCTATCTGGCAGCCTTTTTGCATCTCCGCCCGGCATGGATGCCTTCAGCTATAATCCGGCGGCTGCGCTCAGCCTGTTGCTCACCATGATGCGGGTGAGCATCGTCATGTTCATGCTGCCGGTCTTTTCCACCAACAACATCCCCATCCCGGTCAAAGCGGCCGTCACCATTGTCTTTTCGCTGGGCGTATGGCCGCATCTGGCCCTGTCCGGCGCGATCATGCCCGCCCACCCCTTTGACATGGTTCTGATGTTGTTGGGCGAGGTGGTACTGGGCCTGGTGCTCGGCATGGCCGTCAATTTTTTGTTTATGGGCATCCAGGCGGGCGGCGAGTTGCTGGGTTTTCAGATGGGTTTCACCATGATCAATTTCGCGGACCCGCTCACCGGCAACCAGACCGGCGCCACAGCCTTTTTTCTCTGGATGGTCTCTCTGCTGGCCTTTCTGGCCCTGGACGGGCATCTGTACATGATCAAGGGCTTTGCCGCCTCCTTTGCCCTGGTGCCGCCCGGCGGCCTGTTCATCGGCGAGAATCTGCTCTGGCAGGTGCTGGATCTGGCGGCCCAGGTCTTCGTGCTGGCGCTGAAAATCGCCGCGCCGGTCATGGTGGCCCTGTTCATGGTGGAAGTGGCCCTGGCTCTGGTGGCCCGCACCTCGCCGCAGATTCACATCATGGAATTCGGCTTTCCCATCAAGATCGGCGTGGGTTTTTTCTTTGTGGGTCTGCTGCTGGTTGTCATGGCCGACCATGTGGAGCACTTCATCAACGGCATGGACGGGCTGTTCACCCATCTGCTGCGGGCCATGAGCCCGCTGTATCAGTAACGGTCCGGCGCTCTCTCCAGGAGCAGCGTACCGTTAAGATTGTGCCCCATTTCAAAGGCAGGGCATGTCAGCCTTCAACGCTCCGCGTTATTTCTTCCATTCCGAGCATCAATATCAACGAACTCACAGGCGAGGAACGAAATCCGCACTCCGGGTAAAACGCCGCCGCTTTGTCATGCGGAGCGTGCGCCAGCATGGCCCGGATGCCCGCTATTGACGGGGCCCGCAACGTCCGCCTTACCAGTTCGTTGGCAAACTCCCGAGCCGAGGACTATTCCGACGGGCGGCTTTTCGCCACAGGCACAGCCTGTACGACCGGCGGGTCAGCCTCGGCCGGACACAGCAGATGCACGCCATCTCCCGTCAGTATCCAGTCGGGATTGACCCCCGGCTGCGTAAGAGTGTGAGCAACCAGTCGGCGGGAATGACTTTACGTCTCCGCGCGTCCGATACGAACGACCGGGTGATGCCCAGCGCCGCAGCCAGAGCGGTTTGCGTTCCGCACCCGGTCACAGCCCGGATGCGTTCCATTGCCGCCTCATAATCGGGAATTGAGCCGCCATCCATTGCCTTTCATGCTCCTTTTTACCTTCTACAACATTTTGCGTTTGAAATGTTACACATTTCAAATTCCACGCCGCCCGCGTGCCGAGGAAAACGCGATTTTCCCGAAGCATGCGGGCACCAGAACGATTCACTCATTTCAAACGCGAATTGCTCTGACAGCATCAAGATTTAGTGATAATATACTATCACTGACATGTGGCTTCATCAATCCGGTGCTATCTGGATTCAATGAGAGAAGGTCCGAACTTTTGCCGTGCCTTGGGGCAGGTTGTCCGGGAGCACAGAGAAAAGCGCCACTGGACGCGCGAACAGCTGGCTGCCGACACCGGCATTTCCGTGGCGCATATCCGGGTTATTGAAGTGCGTGAGGGAAATCCCTCGGTCATGGTTTTTGTTTCCATCGCGGCGGCGTTCGGCATTGATGCGGACAAATTACTGCTTGAAGTCATCCAGCGTCAGGCCTATCTGAACGACAAAAATCAGCCGGAATAAATCCACACAATAAAAAATCCCGGCCTGTGCCTGTGGGCCCTGAACGCCTGTGTACGGGTTATCAAGCATCTCCCCGCTCTTTGCCCTGCCTGATGTTCCGCGCGAGCCATAGCCACCATAGTGCCTCATGCGTGTCGGCCAGTCAGTCCGGTGCTATCCGGGTCAGATGAGAGATACCCCAAACTTTGATCTGGCTTTGGGACAGATCATCCGCGAGCACAGAGAACGGCTTGGAATGAGCCGCAAAGAACTGGCCGCCAGGATTGACGGCTCTGAATCCCACATCAAGGCCATCGAATCCAGAAAACGGAATCCGACAATCACGGTTTTGTCCTGCTTGCCGAGGCATTGGGCATCGACGCAGGCGCGTTGTTATTTGAGATCAAACAAAGACAGTCCTATCTGAACGACAAGAGTCAGCCGGAATAAATCCACACAATAAAAAAGCACAGGCCGGGAAGTTTCCGGTCTGTGCCCGAATTGCGACAGGAAGACGAGTGTGTTTTATCCGGCGGCCCGCTCCAGCCTCGCCAGCGTCTCCTCCCGGCCCAGAAATGCCATGATCTCGTTGAGATGCGACCCGCCCATGAAGCCCATGAGCGCCGTACGCAGAGGCGGGGCCACTTCCTTGAACTTCAGACCGTTGTCCGCCACATAGGCGTTGAGAGCGGCTTCCAGGGCTTCGGCGCTGAAGGGCTCGCAGGCCTTGAAGACGACGGCCAGAGCGCGCAGATGGGCCTTGCCCGCGTCCGTGAAATGCTTGTTGGCGTCCTTTTCCGCATAGGCCAGCTCGGCGGCGGGTACGAGCAGGGGGCGGAAGCTCTCGGCCAGGGCCTTGAGATTGTTGGCCCGCTCGCGGAACATCACGCACAGGGGTTCCAGGCGCTCCCTAGACAGATCGCCCAGACCGGCCTCCCGCACAAAGGGCTCCACCAGTGCGGCCAACTGGTCCAGGGGCAATTCGCGCATGAAGTGGGCGTTGCACCATTCCAGTTTGGCCGGGTCAAAGGCCGCTGCCGCCGGATTGAGGTTGCTGCCGTCGAAATACTGTACCAGCTCGTCCAGGCTGAACAGCTCCTGATTGCCGTGGGACCAGCCCAGGCGCACCAGATAACTGACCAGGGCCTGGGGCAGCAGGCCATCCTTCTGGTATTCAATGACCGCTCGCGCGCCGTGACGTTTGGAAAGCTTCTGGCGGTCCGGGCCCAAAATCATGGGCACATGGCCGAAGCGGGGCACGGGCAGGCCCAGAGCCTCATAAATCAGGATCTGGCGCGGGGTGTTGGACACATGGTCGTCGCCCCGGATCACGTGGGTGATGCCCATTTCATGGTCGTCCACCACCACGGCCATATTGTAAGTGGGCATGCCGTCGGCGCGGCGGATGACCATGTCGTCCAGCTCGCCCACATCCACCGCGATCTTGCCCTTGACCATGTCGTCAAAGACCACCTTGCCCGTGAGCGGGGTTTTGAGGCGCACGCAACGCCCCTCGCCGGGGCCCAGGTCACGCGTGCGGCAGTGGCCGTTATAGCGCGGTTTGAGGCCGTTTTGGCGGGCCTCCTCGCGCATGGCCTCCACCTCTTCAGGCGTGCAGGAACACCAGTAGGCGTGGCCTGTTTCCAGCAGCTTGTCCACATAGCTGTTGTACAGGTCCGTGCGCCGGGTCTGATAGGTGAGCCCGCCGTCCCAGTCCAGGCCCAGCCAGCGCATGGAGGCCAGGATGGAATCCGTGTATTCCTGCTTGGAGCGCAGCAGATCCGTGTCTTCAATGCGCAGATGGAAGCGGCCGCCGTAATGGCGGGCCAGAAGCCAGCAGAAAATGGCGGTGCGCGCGCCGCCGATGTGCAGATGCCCGGTGGGGCTGGGCGCAAAACGGGTAACAACGTCTGACATGGTGTGACTTTCCTTGAAGAGTGAAGTGTCTGCCGGACTTACGCGCTCACGCGCGGCCCTGTCAAGAAGCGGCCAGGGGGGCGCTCAGTCCGGCCGGGCCTTGGGCCGCCGCCGGGCATAGCTTTTGAGCATGCGGGTCAGCTCGTTCACATCCACGGGTTTGGTCAGATGCCCGTCCATCCCCGCGGCCAGGCTGCGCTCGGCGTCGCCGCGCATGGCATAGGCCGTCATGGCGATGATCGGCGTTTCCACCGCGCCGGGCAGGCCGCCGGCGCGGATCTCGCGGGTGGCCGTGTAGCCGTCCATGACCGGCATCTGTACATCCATGAGGATGAGGTCGATGTCCTCGTGCCGGGCGCGCCAGATATCCAGAGCTTCCCGCCCGTTGACCGCCGGAATGCAGACCGCGCCCATGCCGTCCAGCAGGGCTTCCATGATTTCGCGGTTGATGTCGCCGTCCTCGGCCACCAGCACGCGCAAGCCCTTGAGGCAGTTCAGATCCTCGGGGCCGTCGACGGCGTCGGCGGGCAGGTCCGCGCCCGCAGCCAGCCGAAACGGCAGCTCCACCCGAAATACGCTCCCCTTGCCTTCCTCGCTCTCCACGGAAATGCCGCCGCCCATCAGCGCGGTGAGGCGGCGGCAGAGGGCCAAGCCCAGGCCCGTGCCTCCGAAACGACGGGTGATGGAGGTGTCCGCCTGGGAAAAAGGCTTGAAAATACGGGCCTGTTCCTCAGGGCTCATGCCGATGCCCTCGTCGCTGACGCTGCAGCGCAGGCACACCATATCCGTGGTGCGGTGCGCCAGTTCCAGATCAATGCGCACCGTGCCGTGCTCGGAAAATTTCACCGCGTTGCTGCCCAGATTGAGCAGTATCTGACGCAGGCGCAGGGCGTCGCCCGAAAGGACGGTCGGGATGTTCGGATCAATGACGGTTTCCAGACCGAGCTTTTTGGCCTGGGCCTTGGGCTGGAGCAGGGTCAGCACGGCCTCGATTTCATGCGCGGGCTGGAAGGGGAGATTTTCCAGCTCCATGTGGTTGGCCTCAATTTTAGAAAAATCCAGCAGGTCGTTAATGATGTCCAGCAGGGATACGCAGGTGCCGTGGATTTTCTCGATGTAGTCGCGCTGCTGCGGCGTGAGGTCGGTATTCAGGGCCAGATAGGCCATGCCCATGATGCCGTTCATGGGCGTGCGAATTTCGTGGCTCATATTGGCCAGAAAAATGCTCTTGGCGGCATTGGCCGCCTCTGCCTCATTCTTGGCCTCGCGCAGCATGCGCTCGTGCAGGCGGCGTTCCGTGACGTCGTCGGTATAGCCCGCGATGCGGCGATTCTCCCCGGAGCCCATGACCTCATAGGCCAGTTTGAGCCAGCGCTGGCCCAGCCGGGGATGCAGCACGCGCACCTCGGTATGTTCGTGCCGCCCCACCACCCAATCCGCAGGATGCCGCAGAGCCCGCCAGGCCTCGCGGTCCTCGGGCACAAGGCGCGCTTCCACCGCGTCCACGCGCTCTTCATCGCCAAGGCCTTCAGGCAGGCCCAACTGGCCGAAAAAAATATCGTTGCCCGTGAGTTCCAGCTCCCCTTCGCCGTGCCGCAGTTCAAACACACCGAGCCGCCCCAGGCGGCAGGCCAGGGAAAGCCGCGCCAGGCTCTCCCGCAGGGACTGGTGCATGGCCTGAATCTCACTGACATCCTGATGGTAGCCGGTGATGCGCACCAGGGGGTCGTCGGCCGCGGAAATGCGGCGGCCGCCGCAACGCACGAAAATCACGCCCCACTTGGGATGATGGTAGGGATAGCGCACTTCGTGCATCTGGGTGTCGGCCAGAAACCGGTCCACCACGTCATTGACGTCGTCGTCGCACTTCTTGTCCACCCGACCGCGCCAGAAGGCGAAACACTCCTCCGGCGCGGGATGCTCTTCCAGTCCCAGCAGGCGCAGCATAGGCGCGCTGGCCAGCATGGAGCAACAGCCGTTGCGGGTGTCGATCATGATCACCCAGAGGCCGGTATTGGCGGCATCCATGGCCTCCTGCATCCAAGACTGTTCTTTGAGCAGGTTACGCCAGGCAAGATCTTGGCTCATGGAAACTCCGGAAAAATGAACGTATCCGTTTCTACCTTTTTTAACAGTGCAAGGCAATGCGGGGACGCCGCAGGCTTGCGCCCCACGCCCCCGGATGCTATTTTTCCGCTTCCGTAACGTGCGGATCATGCGCCGGAACACAGCAGCGGAGAACAGCCATGACACAGCCCACAGTGGTCATTAAATACGGCGGTCACGCCATGGACAAGCCGGAGTTGAGCGAAGCCTTCGCCACGGATCTGGCCCATCTTGCCGGACAGGGCATGCGCCTTGTGGTGGTGCACGGGGGCGGGCCGCAGATCAGCGCCCTGCTCGCACGCCTGCGGGTTGAAAGTCGCTTTGTGGACGGCCTGCGCGTGACGGACGAAGCCACCATGCAGGCCGTGGAAATGGTGCTCTGCGGCCAGGTCAACAAGGCGGTAGTCAGCGGCTTCGCGCGGCACGGCGTGCGCGCGGCGGGCATTTCAGGCCGCGACGGCAATCTGCTGCGGGCGCGGCGCAAGAACCCGGCCCTGGGCCTGGTGGGCGAGGTCACGGAAGTGGACCCGGCCCTGCCCCGCTGCCTGCTGGACACCGATTTTCTGCCGGTGGTGGCGCCCGTGGCCTCGGGCCCGGACGGCGAAGCCCTGAACATCAATGCCGATACGGCGGCGGGCGCGCTGGCCGGGGCCCTGGCGGCCGAGTATTTTGTGCTGATTTCCGATGTGCCGGGCGTGCTGAACGCCGACGGCAGGCTGATTCCCGGCCTGAACCGGGCGGAAATCGCCCGCCTGAAAGAGGCCGGCGTGATCAGCGGCGGCATGATCCCCAAGGTGGAAGCCTGCCTGAACGCGCTGGACGCGGGCTGCTCGCGCGCGTTGATTCTGGACGGCCGCGCCCAATCCAGTCTGCGGCGCTATCTCCTGGATGACGCGCCGCTGGGCACGGTGGTGGCGCGATAGGGGCTGCCTCCAGATGCGGCATAATGCGGCACCATACCGGAGCTGTTTCTAAATTGAAAAATTTTGGCTTTCCGGCAAAGAATACGAATTTTTTGCGGCGGGAGTGTACTCTCATGATACTCAACCAAAGGAAAAAACGAGTCTGACGCAGCCGGAAGTCAAAAGAGCCCATTTAGAGCAGCTCCTAGAACAGATTAACGTTGAGAATTGACATTCTCAACGTTTTTAAGGCGCTCGCCCTGCTCTCAATGTCCGTGCGGCGCGCTTCGCGTGCCTACGGCCATGGCCCTGCGGGCCACCCTTCGGGTCGGTCTCCGGCGCTTAGCTCTGCTGTCCTCGCCCGTAAAGCTCGAAGACTCGCTAACGGGCGAGGCAACCGCGCAAATAAATTGCGCTTACGCCTGTCTCTGCTGTCGTCATCCGTAAGGCGGCATAGCCGCCAACGGCTGACGCTCGTGGCGGACGTCCGCTCACGCAGCCGCCAGAGCAATTTCACTTTGAAATTGCTCTAATCCGGTTCCCGGTGGTGAACCCACCAGCCCTTGTCCACCTGGCCGTACCACCAGCGGTTGGGGTCCGTGCGCAGAACGGCCTCGGCCAGCTCGCGGGCCAAGGGCGTGCGCAAGCGCTTGAGCGCGCTGTCCAGCCATTCCTCGGCAAAGGCGTTGCCCTTGCTCAATTCCACATGCAGATTGCAGATCAGGTCCAACTGATCCGCATCGTGGGCCAGCTCGGCTTCCAGGCTCCGCCCGTCAGCCAGTTCGTCCCAGAAACCGAGGATATCTTCCGCCAAGCCGGTGCCTTGCGTGGCGTCCTCCAGGGCCTCCCGCGCGCGGCACTGGTTATAGCGGTGATTGACGTAGTTGAAATCGCCGGTGCGGGCCTCGTGCAGATCGTGAAACAGGCAGAGAAAGGTCACCCGCGCCGGGTCCGCCCCGGCCAGACGCGCCAGGGCGTAGCCCAGCACGCTGACCCGATAGGAATGCTCGGCCACATTCTCCTTGTCCGAGCCCAGAAAGGCGTAGCCGCTGCGCGGCGTGTGGCGCAGCATGCCCACCTCGTTGCAGAAGTCCGCCAGCCGTCCGAGCTGTTCCGCGGAAAGTCGCTTCGATGTCGTCGTCATATGGCCTCATAGTCCCCCATCCGGAGGGGGCGGTCCCCCGACAGATGGATTTTGTTCTCCGGCAGGGAAAAGGCCGGGCGCGGGACAGGGATAGTACTCTTACGGTACAGACCTGGGCCGCGCCCGGCCTTTGACGCGGTCCAGTGGGCAAAAGGCGCTGTCGCGGGACCGCCCCTACTCCAGGCCGTACTTCCGCAGCTTGTTGTGCAGGGTAGCCCGCGTAATGCCCAACCGCCGGGAAGCCTCGCTCTTGTTGTCGCCGGTCTGGCGCAGCGTTTCCTCAATAGCCCGGCGCTCCACCATGTCCAGAGACAGTCCGGCCAGGGAGACATCCCCTTCGGGCACAAGCGCCGCTTCCGCCAGGGGCGAGGCATCAATGACATTGGCGGGCAGTTCGCGGCCCGTGATCAGATCGCCGTTGCAGAGAATCACGGCCCGCTCCACGGCATTTTCCAGCTCGCGGACATTGCCGGGCCAGGGATAACGCAACATGCTGTCCAGGGCCTGGGGCGCGAATCCCTTAATGCTCTTGCGATTGCGCCCGGCAAAGCGCTGGAGGAAATGCGCGGCCAGCAGAGGAATGTCTTCGCCGCGCTGGCGCAGGGGCGGCACGTCGATGCTGATGACATTGAGCCGGAAATAAAGATCCTCGCGGAAGCGCTTTTGCGCCGCCTCAAGGCGCAGGTCGCGATTGGTGGCGGCCAGCACGCGCACATTCACGGTGATGGGCGAGTCCGAACCCACCCGCTGCACTTCGCCCTGTTGCAGGGCGCGCAACAATTTGGCCTGGAGCTGCATGGGCATCTCGCCGATTTCGTCCAGAAACAGCGTGCCGCCGTTAGCCTGGACAAAACGGCCCTCGCGGCGGCGTTCCGCGCCGGTAAACGAACCCTTTTCATGGCCGAAGAGCTCGGATTCCAGCAGGTTTTCCGCCAAGGCCGCGCAGTTCACGGTGACCAGAGGCTTGTCCGCGCGGGCGCGGCCCTCGTGCAGGGCGCGGGCCACCAGTTCCTTGCCGGTGCCCGATTCGCCGGTGATCAGCACGGTGGCTTCAGTGGGGGCCACGGTACTGATGATATGAAGCATGTCCTTGACCGCCTGGCTGCGGCCCAGAATGCCCGGGCGGGTCGCGGCATCGGTGAGCTGGCGGCGTAGTTCGCGGTTTTCCACGCTCAGGCGGGAATGTTCGATGGCCTTTTCCAACGTGTGCTTGAGGGCCTCGAAATCCAGGGGCTTGACCAGATAATCATATGCGCCCAGGCGCAGGGCCTCCACAGCGGTTTCCACCGAGGAATAGGCCGTCATCAGCACCACCGGCAGCGCCGGATTATATTCCAGAATGCCCTTGAGCGCGTGGATGCCGTCCATGCGCGCCATACGCACATCGGTCAGCACCGCGTCAAAGGCCTTTTCCCGCACCCGGTCCACGGCCTCGTCGCCGTCGGTGGCCTCATCCACCGTGTAGCCCCAGGACCCCAGCATGGTTTTGAGCATGCCGCGGTGGGCATCGTCGTCATCGACCACCAAAATGTCGATTTTCACCCTTACCCCTCCTTGCCGTATATGCGATATACGCCGGGGACACGGATCGGGCGAACGGTTACGCGCCCGGCCCGGCGTCCAACCGGATTATTCTCATTTTCGGGATTGCCGCAAGGCCTAGTTTTTCCGCCCCTTGCCGCGATAGCGCAACTCGGGGAATTCCTCAGGCGCTTTAGGCGCCAGGGGCAGCCAAAGGCGGAAAATGGTTTCCCCGTGGCCGTCTTCACCGGCAAGCTGCGAATAGACGCTGATCTCGCCGTTATGCGCCGCCACTATCTTGTGCACCATGGCCAGCCCCAAACCCGTGCCCTGGCCCTTGGTGGTGAAATAGGGATCAAAAATATGAGCCAGGGCGGCGGGATCAATGCCCTTGCCCGTATCCCGCACCATCAGGCAGACCCGACGTTTGGCCTTGGCGATGACCAGGGTCATGCGCCCGCCGTCGGGCATGGCGTCCAGAGCATTGAGGCAAAGGTTGAGCAGGGCCTGACCCATGCGCTCCGAATCCACCAGCACGTTGGGCACGCGCCGGGAGGTGCGGTATTCCAGCCTGACATTGCGTTGCTCCGCGTCCTGGCGGATCAGACGCATGACGTGCGCCACCACATTCTCCAGGCAGACCGGGCGCGGGCGAACATCGCTGGGCCGGGAAAGGCCGATCAGATCCGTAATCACCCGGTTCAGGCGGTCCACCTCGCGCACCATGACGGCGGCGGCCTCGCGGTCGTCGCTGCCCTCGGGGAAGCGCTGGCCGAAATAGGTGGCATAGCCCTTGATGGAACTCAAAGGATTGCGGATCTCATGCGCCACGCCCGCCGCCAGATTGCCCACGGCGGCCAGCTTTTCCTTGCGGCGCACCTCTTCCTCCAGACGGCGCACTTCGCCTTCGGCCTTGCGCTGCCGCTGACGCGACTCGCGGGCGCGCTGGGCATAATACAGGGCCAGCAGGCAGAGCAGCCCCACCAGCAGCGTCACAGCCGCCAGCATAGCCACATAGTCGCGGTTCTGGCTGCGGGTGATCTCAAAGGGCGAGACATCCAGGCCCAGAAAAATGATCGGCATGGGAAAGCCCTTGGGGATGTCGCGCAGGCCCGGCGTGAAGTAACGATAGACCACGAAGACCCGTTGCCCCTCCACCTTCATGATGCCCCATTGCGCCGCCGCGTCCGGGGCCAGCTCGCGCATGCGCTTTTCATCCAGTTCCCGGCCCTCAAGCTGGAGGATCTCGCCCAGGCGCACCCGCTTGCTGTGGGCCACGATCGTGCCGTCGGGCATGGTCACGGCCACGAACATAATGTCCGGGCTGGCGGCCATTTCCTCCAGCAGAACCTGCAGGCGCACCCCGGCCTCGCTGCGCATGCCCGAACGCAGAATGCTTTCAAAAGCCATGATCAGCGAAGAGCCCTTTTCCGCCAGCAGACGGGCCATAGCCGCTTCACTGCGCTCAATGGAGATGAAAGCCAGCAGCCCCACCATCAGGGCCAGCACCACGGCCGCACCGCCCAGCACCAGGCCCAGGGGCGTGCGGGAAGCCCCCACGCGCATGGCCAGGGCACGGGGAGGCGCATCGGGCGCGGGGGCGTCGCCCCCGCCGGGCACAACGCCGGGAGCGCCCGGCGCGGACCGGACGTCGTCTTGCTCAGCATTCATATTTCGACTATAGCCGTCCCGCCCGCGGCTGTCATCCCATGGGCCGCTGTGGGGCTAAATTTTTTGCACGTTTTTTGCAAGAAATTCCTAAAATGCGTGGAAACAGACAACCGGCGCTCTTAACGCTTGCGCCACGGAAAACGGCCTGATATTGGCTGAACAATACGCTGAGTCAGCCAAAGCTCTGCGACAGACGGCTTGCAATTCAGCTACGGCACGGAGAACAACAGTAATTTCGCAGACTGTCGGCCCATGTAACACAGTATTGTTGTTGCTTGTACTCACAGTGCCGTCTGTATACGCACGGTTCGCAGATGCGCCCACAAGCAGCGTTTCCGGGCCGCAACGTTCGGCGACACGAGAAGATATGCCGGATCGAACTTCAATAAAGGTTACTCTATGTTAAGAGTTTGTTTTTCGCTTTGCCTTCTGGCGGCGTTCTGCCTCTCGCAGCCCGTGGTTGCGGGGCATAGCGGCCCCGGCCCGTACAACGGGCAGGGCGAATACAGAATGGGGCGCTACCGAGGCAACGTCCAGGATATAGATGATTGGTTGGAACAGCTTCCCCCGAATCAACAGAACAAAGCCAGAAGAATCATAGATGACGCCCGCCCCCGTGTCCGTGAGCTGCGCGGCCGCATCCGGGAAAAAATGGCGGAACTGGAAAGCCTCAGCTACGACCAGGGAACCTCCCCGGATACCCTGCCCCGCCTGGGCCGGGAATTGCAACAGTTGCGCGACGCCCTGCGGGCCTCCCTGATGGATGTGGACGAGCGCCTGCGCCGTGAAGTGGGCGTTTCGCTGGGGCCGCCCGCCAGCCGGGGCTGCCGGATGAGCCATGCCGGCATTCCCCCGGCGGATGAAGAAGAGTAGAGGTTGTCGCCACGAGCGTCTGATTGCGAAAAATATGTTTTTTCACCGGCTCGCGGGGCTGCGCCGCCCCAAACCTCTACGGGTTCTGTGTGTCTGATTTGGAAAATCAGACACGAGCCCCCATCCGTTCACTAAGAGCATTTCAACTTTGAGAATACACATTCCCAAAGTTTTTAAGACGCTCGCCCTACTCTCAATGTCCGTACGGCGCGCTTAGCGTGCCTGCGGCCATGGCCCTGCGGGCCACCCTTCGGGTCGGTCTCCGGCGCTTAGCTCTGCTGTCGCCATCCGTAAGGCGGCATAGCCGCCAACGGCTGACGCTCGTGGCGGGCGTCTGCTTACGCAGCCACCAGAGCAATTTCAAAGTGAAATTGCTCTAAGAACTCCGGGCTCCGGCGCGGCCGACCGGCCCCCGCCTGATATCTTGTCGGCACGGGGTCGCTTTTTCCACTTCCCGCCCCCCCGTGCCCCTCCGCTTCCGCCTGTGTGAAATATAGTCACCTGTGTAAATTTTATACAACCTGTACGCGCTCTGTATAAAAAACATACGCCCCGCTTTTTATTCTTCCCGCATCAATAGAGGAAAAACTCTATTAAATTATAATAGGTTAGCCGTTTTGTCGAACGTTGGCACGCGCATTGCTATAAGAGGGCATGACGCACGGAACACCGAGCGCCGAGAAAAAATAACCTAACTGCTTGAAAGGTAAGGAGATTATAATGAGAAGTTCCCGTTTCATTCTGCCCGCCCTGCTGGCCGCCGCTCTGACTGGCGGCATACTGGTCACGGACAGCATGGCCCGCTCCCACTACAGCCCTGATTCCGGCTACGGCTGCGAAGGCTGCCCCGGTGGGTACGGCCAAGGATGGAACAGAGGCGCGGCTCTGAGCCCCGAGCAGCAGGAAAAATATACAAAGATCGTGGACGAGTACGCCAAGCGTATGGATCCCCTCCAAGACCAAATTTTCGTAAAACGGCAGGAATTGCGTGCCCTGAGGAACGCTACCAACCCTGATGTCAAAGCTGTACGGGAAACAGCTACGGAACTAACGAAATTAAATAATCAGCTGGGCGCCCTGCACGATGAAATGGCCCAGCGCCTTGAAAAGGAAGTGGGTGAACCCGCAGGCGCAGACACCCGTCCTAATGGATACGGTCCCGGTTACCACATGAGGGGCCACGGTATGGGTTACGGTCACGGCATGGGCTATGGCCACGGTATGGACCAATACTAGTCGACAACAACCTTTAACCTGCTGAATCACCAACTTGTTTATCCGCCGACGGGCGGTCGACATATACGAAAAAAATAAAACAAATTTCCTTGCCGCTCCCAGCCCCCATCAGGAGCGGCAAGGAGAACCCCCCGAAAAACCTCCTCCTTTGAACAGAACCCTCTAACCATCGGAACATCCTCCCTCTCAGCGGCCGCCGGTTGCCCCCGGCGGCCGCCCTTCCTTTTTAAGCATGGCGTCCGCAAGCGGCGCCGCCCGCTACAAATCTACACGGCAAACCCTGTCCATTGCGGCCCCACCGCGCCCAGCCGACGGCCGCATCCACAATTCAGCCCTTTCGCGGCACGCGGCGGCACACGTCCGAGAGACCGGCCGCTCCAAGCAGAAATTCTCCCCCGCCCGAAGGATCAACCATGGCTGCAAAGCCCGCCCGGGAAGCGTGGCCGCCGTGACGCAGCGAAAAACCACGTTTTTCGCAATCAGACACTGGATGCCCGCGCCCTGTTCGCCGAATATTCCGTCCCAACAGGACCTGAGGCCGCCGGAAACGGCAATTGCCCCGCCAACGATGACAGCCGGCGTTGCCGCCGGCTGTCATACTGTCGCAAGGGGAAAAAAACGCGTCGTGCCCCGGAAATCAGGCTTCTTTCATACGGATGATGAGCTCATTGAGCCGCTGGGCTTGCGCGGCAAGGTCGGACACGGCCTTGGAGGCCTCGGCCATGGCCCCGGCGGTCTGTCGGGACATGTCGTTGACCTGGACGATGGACTGGTTGATCTCCTCGCTGGCGGCGGACTGCTCCTCGCTGGCCGTGGCGATGGCGTTGACCTGATCCCCCGTGGCTACCACGGTGGCGACGATCTCTTCCAGGGCCGCGCCGGAGCGGCTGGCCAGCTCATTGGCCTCGCCGATGCGTTCCACGGCGTTGTCCACGCCGGTCATGCTCTTGGCCGTGCTTTCCTGAATAGCCGTGATGGCGTTGCCCACGTCGTTAGTGGAGGCCATGGTCTTTTCGGCCAGTTTGCGTACCTCGTCGGCCACAACGGCGAAACCGCGCCCGGCCTCGCCCGCGCGGGCGGCCTCAATGGCCGCGTTGAGCGCCAGAAGGTTGGTTTGGTCCGCGATGTCCGAAATCACGGCCATAATCCGGCTGATGTCCCGGGCGTGTTCATTGAGCTGGGCCATATCGCCCTTGAGGGCCAGGGACATCTGATGCACATCCTCAATGCTGCGCACGGCCTTTTCCACCACCTGCGCGCCGGCCTCGGCCTTTTCCTTGGTCTCGGCGGAGGCGCTGGAGGCGGAACCGGCATTCCTGGCTACTTCCTGCACTGTGGCGTTCATCTCGTTCATGGCCGTGGCCGCTTCGGAGAGCCGCGTGGCGGACTCGGCCGCGCCCCTGTCGGACTGCTCAATCTGGGCCGACAACTGGGTGGAGGCCGAAGAAAGCACGGCCGCCACTTCCTCCAACTGGCCGGCGGCGCTCAGCATGCCCTCGCGGCGCGCGCCCTCGGCGGCTTTGCGGGCTTCCTCAGCCTCACGCATGGCTTGGCGAGCCTCTTCAGTGGCCGCATGGGCCTCCCGCGTCTTTTGCTCGCTGTCCGCAAAGAGTTGCTTGAGGTTTTCCACCATGGCCCCAACGCCTCGGGCCAGAGCCCCGATCTCGTCCGTGCGGGCCGCGCTCTTTTCCAGGCTGCGACGCTGCGTCTCGTCAATCTCAAAATGCCCCTCGGCCACCCGGCCCACAAAGTGCGCGCCTTCCCGCAGGGCCCCGGCGATGCTCCGGGCCACCAGAAAGATGATCAGGCCCACCAGCAGGGCGATGCCGCCGGAAATCAGGCTGTTGCTGCGCAACAGGGCCTTGGCGGGCGCGAGCACTTCGGCCCGCTCCACGCTCACCAGCACGAACCAGTTCATGGCCGGGATGCTGCGGAAATAGGCGACCTTTTCCTTGCCGCCCCAGCCGTAGACCAGGCGGCCGCTGCCCTGGGCGAGGATCTGCCTGACCCAGTCCAGCTTGCCGTCCTCGTCGCCGATGTAGTCCTTGTTGGGATGCATCAGCAGCAGGCCGCTGCCGTCATAGACGAAGCAGGCCCCGGTCTTGCCGATTTTGATGCTGTCCGTGGTTTCCGCGCTGAGACTTTTAAGATCCAGCGTGGCGTAGATCACGCCCAGCGCCTTGGTTCCGTTCATGACCGGCGCGGAAAGGATGGTGGTGACCTGGCCGGTGGTTTTGCTGCGCGTGTTCTGCACGCTGCTTTTGCCCTGCATGGACGCCGTGAAATACGGGCGCTCCCCGAGGTCCATGCCCTTTCCCTTTTGGGTGTTGGTATGGCCCACGACTATGCCGTCCGGACCGATCAGCCCCACATCCTTGAGCAGGGGGAAATCCTCGGCCAGACTTTTCAGCGCCTGCTGCATGCCGGGCCGCAGGGAAGCTCGCTCCTCATCAGACGAGGCTCTGAGAAAGTTGTTGATGCGCGCAATATTCGCGCCGTTGTTCAACACATTGCGCAGCAAACCGGTCACGCTTTCCAGCTGGCTGGTTTCGCTCAAGGCCATCATGTCGAGGTCCTCGCCGATCTGCGCCTCCAGAGATTTTTCCGCGCTGACATAGCTGAACCAGGTAACCGCGCAGAGCCCCAGCAACGCGGGCAGCAGAATAAAGAGCAACATTTTGGGCAATAATCGCAACTTCATGCCATCTCTCCCTTCTCCAATCGAACGACGCGGACAGCGGCGTGAAAAAGGCGTCACAGCGCAGACGCAAGCCGAAAAAACAGGCTCCCGCTACCGGAACATCCGGGCCGGAGAGACCCCATGCAGATACGGGCGAAATGAAGAGCCTATGCCGGTTTTCCGTCTTTAGGGCAGATTAACTTTGAATTTTACAAATTTCAAAGTTGACATTCCGGCGAAAAGCGTGGTTTTCGCCGGAATCCACGCCGCGTTGCTCTCGACGCCTGTACGCCCTTTGGGCTACAGGCACGGCCCTACGGGCCGCCCCTCGGGTCGGTCTTCGCGGCGCGCCGCACCGTGTGCGGCGGCAGATTAACATTGAGAATGAGCATCCCCAACATTGACGCTGCCCTCCTCCCGCGGCGGGAACACGGTCCCGCCTTGATTCGGGCGTGGGCGTCCGCTTCGGCAACCGCCCACGCAAAGTAATTCTTCAAAATTACTCTGCCCTGGAAAAATCCGACCGGAATGTGCCCGATACTGAATAAAGCGGCCTGACATGCCGGGATACGGCATCTGCATGGACATAAGGCCGGTGCTCTGAAACATGACGAACCACTTTCCTGTTTGCTTTTTCGCCATATTCCGGAAAAAGATTATAGTCGCGACGATATTGCCGCCACCGCATGTCAAAGACCCTAATATGCTAGCGCCGTTCAGAACGAAAAACCAGAGGGAGGAAAAGTGCGGCCTGTCGCGCACCTATGGCCTGGGCCAGAGCCGCAGAACAGGGTCCGCGCCGTAGCGGACGTTGCGCGGCCCGAGGCCCAGCCCGGCCCAGGCCGGGCGCAGTTCGTTGCCGTGGCCCCAGAAATAGCCCTGGCAGGCGCGCGGCGCCTCCAGACGCGCCAGGGGCTGCCCTCCCGGCTCGCGGGCGGCCAGATCCCGCACGGTCATGAACAGGGCCCGGCTCATGACCCGCGCGCCCAGCGCCGGATGACAGGGCCCGGCCAGCACAGCCCCGGCCAGGGAAACCTCCGGAGCGAGACCCATGCGGATCACCGGCGTCCCGGCGGCCCGCGCCAACAGCCAGCCGCGGGCCAGGGCGTCCAGGGTGGACTCCATATCCCAGGGTTCATAGGCTCCGGCGCGCCAGAACCCGGCCAGGCCCGTGCCCTCCAGCACCAGACAGGGATAAAAACGCAGCATGTCCGCGCCCGCGTTCAGGGCCAGGGGCACATCCGCCAGAAAAATCTCCGGGCTCGTCCCCGGCATGCCCGGCAGCAGCTGCACGCCCAAGGCCAGGCCCGCCTCCTTGACCCGGGCGCAGGCGCGCAGGGCCGCCGCGCCGTCATAACCGCGCCGGGCGGCGCGCAGGGCCGCGTCCGCGAAGCTCTGCACGCCCAGTTCCACAGCCGCGCAACCGGATTGGCGCAAACGGGCCAGCAGGGCCGCATCCAGGCAATCGGGCCGGGTGGAACAGCGGAAGGCGGTTATCTGCCCACGCGCCAGCGCGGCGGCGGCAAACTCCAGACAAGCGTCCCGCTCCGTTTCGGGCAGGGCCGTGAAAGTGCCCCCGTAAAAGGCCAGTTCCGCCGGAGGCAGACCGCGCGCGGCACGCAGATCCAGGGCCGCCCGGGCCGTGTCCAGGATTCGGCCCGGCGTGGCCTCGCTCTTATCGGTCCGGCCGGTCTGGACGTCCTGCGCGCAGAAAACACAACGCGTGGGACAGCCACGGAAAGGCAGAAATACCGGCACAATGGGCCGGGCACGCGGGAGCGGCGGCCAGGGCGCGTTCAGCGGGAACAAAGCTGAGGAAAGGCAATCGGACGGCATAGGGCCTCGCGGAACAGGATACGGGACAAGGAACAGAACAGGGCAGCAACAGGGATGGACCTTTGCCGGGACAGTGAACACAGCCGGGCAAAAAAGAAAAATCTTGCTCAGACCAGGACTTGCGTGTATTTATAAAAGAAAGTGTCACTTGTGTGAAGCGGATGCGCGCCATTCAACTATGGACGCGGGGATCGCCTGTGCGACGGCTTGGGGCCGCCAGCCGCAGAAGCGTGGCATGAACGCGCCGGAGAAATTCACGATGAAAAAAACACTGACCAAAGCGGATATTGTGGAGGCCATCTACGAAGAGACCGACAAAAACCGCGTGGATGTGAAAAACGTGGTGGAGCAGCTCCTGGAGATCATGAAGACCGCCATCAAGAAGGACCGGGCCCTGCTGATCAGCGGCTTCGGCAAATTCGAGTGTTACGACAAGGCCTCCCGCAAAGGCCGCAACCCGCAGACGGATGAAACCATCACCCTGCCGCCGCGCAAAGTCATGGTCTTCCGCTTGTCGCGCAAATTCCGTTCGGAACTCAATCCTTAGAGCAATTCACGTTTAAAATGAGTGAATAGCTCTGGTGGCCGCGTGAGCGGGCACCCACGCCCAGGTGCAAGGAAGCGACCGGAGACGGCATAGAGTTTGAAATGTGTAACATTTCAAACTCAACAGCTGTAAGAGCGGAGCATTGTTGAGCCCTGACCCGCTCAGCGGCAACCCCGTTCCCGGCCCATAGCGGGGCCGTAACCCGCTTTGCGCGTGGACGTCGACCTTGTTGACGTCCACGGCACGTTGCGGCCATGCCGTCCGTTTTCCGCTCCGCTGCCCGCGACGCCAGTTGAGGCCGGTAGCGGGCGTTACCGCGCCAGATTGTCGTGCGAGAACGGACAATCCGTTGTGACCGTGGGAGTGGCGGAATCGGGGCGTTGTGCCGGGAGTCGCGCATGCTGTTCAATTCCTATCCCTTTCTGTTCTGCTTTCTGCCTCTTCTGCTGCTGGCCTGGCGGCTGGCCGGGGGCTTCGGCTCCGCGCGGCTGGCCTTGGTGCTGCTGTTCTTTTCGGCGGTCTTCTACGGTTTCTGGGGCACGGGCTTTCTTCTGCTGCTGGCCGTCATGGTGGGCATGAACTACGCTTTCGGCCTGGCCCTGGCCGCGCCGGAAAACCTGAAAAAAAGACCTCTGAGCCTGTCCCGCAAGGGCCTGCTGGCCCTGGCCCTGACGCTCAACCTGCTGCCCCTGCTCTGGTTCAAATACTCCTGGTTTCTGGCCCAGAACCTGGCTTTGCTCTTCCATACGGAATGGAACTTCCAGCCGCCCGGTCTGCCCCTGGGCATTTCCTTCTACACCTTCATTCAGATCGCCTGGCTGGTCAGCGTATACCGCCGCCAGATCGCGCCGCAGGGCCTGGCGCGGCACGCGTTGTTCTCCTCCTGCTTTCCCTATGTGATTTCCGGCCCCATTGTGCGCTACGAGCAGGTAGGCCCGCAGTTCGACGCCCTGGCCGATCCCGACGCCGAGGGCCTGGCGCGCGGCTTCAGCCTGTTCAGCATCGGCCTGGCCAAAAAAAATCCTCCTGGCCGACAGCATCGCCCTGTACGCCGACGCGGTGTTCAACGCGGCGGAAAAGGCTTTTCCCCTCAGTGGCGCCGAAGCCTGGCTGGGCTCGTTCTGCTATACCTTCCAGCTCTATTTCGACTTTTCCGGCTACACGGACATGGCCCTGGGCCTGGGTCTGATGCTGGGCCTGCGCCTGCCCGAGAACTTTAATTCACCCTACAAATCCACGGGCATCGTGGATTTCTGGCGGCGCTGGCACATTACGCTCAGCGCCTGGCTGCGCGACTTTCTGTACATCCCCTTGGGCGGCAACCGGGCCGGACGGCTCAAACAGTACCGAAATCTCTTCCTGACCATGCTCATCGGCGGGGCCTGGCACGGCGCGGGCTGGACCTTCATGATCTGGGGGGCTCTGCACGGCCTGATGCTCAGCGTGAATCATTTTTTCCGCGCACAAATCAAGGGCTCGCGTCTGGAAGCCATACTGGCCTCCGCGCCGTTGCGCCTGCTGTCCATTGCCTTTACCTTCCTGTGCATTAATTTCTGTTGGGTGGTCTTCCGGGCTCTGAGCCTGGACGGCGCATTGCGCGTCTACACCGCCATGTTCACCGGCCCGTTCAGCCTCCAACCCGGGCCGACGGGCGGCCTGCTGCCCAACCACTACTTCCAGGGCTGGCAGCCCTTCGCCCTGCTCATCCTCTGCGCCGTGCTGGTCTGGGCCTTTCCCAACAGCCGGGAAATTCTCCAGGGACGCCGCGACGGCTCCCGGCCCTGGCTGGCCTGGCGGCCTTCCCGGCTCTGGGCCTCAGGTCTGGCCCTGCTGGCTTTTGCGGCGTTGATTCTGGTCTCGCGGCAGTCCACTTTTTTATATTTTCAGTTTTAGCGCCGGGAGCCTAGCATGCGACTTTTCCGAACATCTTCCACCAGCCCGGAAGAGCGGCCCGAGCCCAAGACCCCGAGGGCTTTGCCTGCCCGCAATCTGAGCGACGCGGCCTATCTCCGGCGCTATTTCAAGACCCTGCTGGCCCTGTCTCTGCTGGGCCTTGTTCTGGTGCTGCCCTATACGTGGTGGTGGCTGTATGAAAGCGGCGACGTGGCCGTGGAGCGCGCCGTGGAAGCCCAGGCCGAAGGCGAATTCGCACTGTTCGGCTCCGGGGTTTCCCAGGATTTCGTGGACTACAAGCTGCGGCTCTACGCGGCGGTCAAGCCGGATATCACGGCCGTGGGCTCCTCGCGGGTCATGCAGTTCCGCGCGGCCTATTTCCGCAAGCCTTTTCTGAACATGGGCGGGGTGGCGGGCAATCTGGCGGTGCTGCGCTCCACCCTGGACGCCATGCTGCGCATCCACAAGCCCCAGGCCGTGATCCTGGGCCTGGATTTCTGGTGGTTCATGCCCCAGTGGGAAGCCCGGCCCTTTGAGGAAGTGCCGCCCACCAGCGGCTCCTATAATTACGGTTTCGAGAGCCTCAAAAAGCCCTGGAGCTGGCTGCTGGACGGCAAGCTCTCCCCGGCGGAGTCGGCCGCGCCCCTCCTGAGCCCCTTCGGGCACGGCTTCCGGGCCGGGCGCTACGGCATCATGGCCCAGCAGACCGACGACGGCTTCGGCCCGGACGGCTCCTGGTACTATACGGCGGACATCACCGGCCAAAAGCGCCCCTTTGATTACCAGTTCAGCGACACGCTCAGCCAGGTCCGCCACGGCATCAAGGCCTTTTACCGGGCCAAGCCGGGCCAGACCGGTCCCAGTGAGGAACATCTGGACGCCTTTGCCGAAATATACTGCCGCCTCAAGGCGCGCGGCATTCAGACCTTCGTGTTCATCGCGCCGCTTTCCGAACGCGTGCTGACGGCCATGCGCGAGCACGAGCGGGACTATCCCCACCTCTTCGCCCTGCGCGACGCCCTGCTGGCGCGGGGCATCGACGTGCTGGACTGCACGGACCCGCGCGCCTTCGCTTCCAACGACTGCGAATTCATCGACGGCTTTCACGGCGGCGAAGTCACCTACGCCCGGATTTTGCGGGCCATGGCCGACCGCTGGCCCGCCCTGCTCTCCTATGTGAACATGGAGCGGCTCAATGCCGCCATCCGGGACTGGCAGGGACACGCGCTGGTGCCTGACGAACGCCTCACGAGCCTGCCGGAAACGGATTTCATGCACTTCGGTTGTTCCAAACGTCAACCCTGAGAGTGGCTCACGCATTTCGTGCGTAAACCTCCCTGCAAGGATTCGCAGACAAATCCTTGCCCCAACATGCGCGTAGGCGGGCTTTGCCCGCTGCAAACGAGCAATTCACGTGTAAATACTCCAGGAGGAATTATGCGGATGTTCCGTCATTTCTTTCTCAGCGCGGCGGGCCTGGCCTGCGGCATTGTCTGCGGCCTGGGAGTACACCCGGCATATGCGGCCCCCGTGCGGGACGCCTCCGCGGAAACAAGCGCCAAAGCGGCCACCGCCGCCACCCGCGCGGCCAACAAAGCCGCTGTCCAGGATCTGGATTTCAACGACCGGCAGGACTATGCCGACGCCCAGCGCGGCTTTATGGCCCCCCTGCCGGACAACGGCCGCATTCTGGACAAAAACGGCCGTGAAACCTGGAATCTCCGGAAATACGCGTTTCTGGCCCCGGCCATGAGCCGGGACATGCCGCCCTCCCGGATCATGCCCACGCCCGCGCCGGACACGGTGCATCCCTCGCTCTGGCGGCAGTCGCAGCTAGTGTTGCGCGACGGCCTGTACAAAGTCACGGAACGCATTTACCAGGTGCGCAACGCGGATCTTTCCAACATGACCATCATTGAAGGCGATACGGGCCTGATCGTGGTGGACCCCCTGATTTCCGCCGAAAACGCGGCCGCCGCCCTGGATCTCTACTACACGCACCGCCCGCGCAAGCCCGTGAAGACGGTCATTTATTCCCACAGCCATGTGGATCATTACGGCGGCGTGCCGGGCGTGACCACGGAAGAGGACGTCAAGAGCGGCGCGGTGCGGGTCATCGCGCCGGAGGGCTTTCTGCGTGCCGCCATGTCGGAAAACGTGCTGGCCGGAACGGCCATGGGCCGCCGGGCCCAGTACATGTACGGCGAATTGCTGCCGCCGTCGCCCACCGGCCATGTGGGCGCGGGCCTGGGCCTGAAAAATTCCGGCGGGTCCACCGGCCTCATTCCGCCCACGCGTACCATTGCCCAAAGCGGCGAGCGCCTTGAACTGGACGGCCTGACCTTTGTTTTTCTGCTGGCTCCCAATACCGAGGCCCCGGCGGAAATGCACTGGTACATTCCCGAACTGAAGGCCCTGACCGCCGCTGAAAACTGCACCCACACCATGCACAATCTCTATACCCTGCGAGGGGCCAAGACGCGCGATCCCTTGAGCTGGTGCCGCGCCCTGGACGAAACCCTGGCTCTCTGGGGCAACGAGGCCGAAGTGCTGTACGGCATGCACCACTGGCCGGTCTGGGGCAATGAACGGGTCCGCCGGACCCTGGCCCTGACCAGCGATCTCTACCGCTACATCAACGATCAGACCCTGCATGCAGCCAACCAGGGCCAAACCATGCTGGAAATCGCCGAAAATCTGCGCCTTCCTCCGGAACTGGCGCGAATCTTCGGCCTGCGCGGCTATTACGGCAGCCTGAACCACAACGTCAAAGCCGTGTACAATTTCTATCTAGGCTGGTTCGACGGCAATCCCGCGCATCTGCACGCCCTGCCGCCGCGCGCGGCGGCCCGCAAGTATGTGGAATACATGGGCGGGGCCGAGGCCGTGCTCCGGCGCGCCCGCAAGGATTTCGCCCAAGGCGAATACCGCTGGGTAGCCCAGGTTCTGGACCACGTGATCTTTGCCGATCCCGGCAATATCACGGCGCGGGAACTGGCGGCGGACGCCCTGGAACAGCTGGGCTATCAGGCGGAGAGCGGCCCCTGGCGCAATTTCTATCTCAGCGGGGCGCGGGATCTGCGCGGCCTGCCCCCGGCCAGGGACGAAAATGCCGCTCAAAAGAGCAACAGCCAGTCGCGGGCCATGACCCCGGATCTTTACTTCGACTATCTGGGCGTGCGCCTCAACGCCCAGCGGGCTCAGGGCCGCAGGCTCGCGCTGCGCGTGAAGCTCAGCGATCCGGAACAGGTCTGGGACCTGCGTCTGGGCAACAGCGTGCTGCACGCCCGCCTGAGCGCGGACGATCCCGATGCGGCCTCCGCGCCGGAAGCGACCCTGACCGCCGCCATGCCCACGGTCATGGCCTTGTTTGAGGGACGCCTGAGCGTGGCCGAGGCCGCAAAACAGGGACTGATTGAGGGCGACAGCCAGACCGTGGCGGAGCTGCTGGGCCTGCTGGACCGCTTCACGCCCGACTTTCCCCTAGTGCTGCCCGGAAAGGAATAAGTGCGCATGAGCTTCATGTTTTCCTCAGGACGCTTTCGGCGCAGCCCGGTTCCGGCCGTCTTCCCGGCTGTCTTTCTGGCCGCATCCCTGATCTGGGCCATGCCCGGCAACGCTTCGGCGGACCAGGCCCAGGCGCCGGGCACATCTCCGGCGGCGGCAATACAGGCCGCGCCGCCGGTCCCCACCCCGGCCGCACCCGCCACGAAGAAGGCGCAGCCGTCCCGCAAAAACGCACGTCCCGCGCGTAAAAAGAATCCGCCGACCCAAGCCGCTCCGGCGGCAGCGTCGCAGCAACCAGCCGCGACCGCGTCCGGGCCGAAGGAGGAATCTCCGGCCCAGGCCAGGGCCCCTGAATTGCCCGAAGGCCCGGCGGGGGACGCCGCCCGCGCTTACGCCCAGGGGGATTTCCTCAAGGCCAGGGACATCTGGCAAAAGCTGGCCGAGGAGGGCGACGCCCAGGCCATGAACAATCTGGGCGTGCTCTATGACCAGGGCCACGGCGTGGAGCCCGACATGGGCCGGGCTCTGCACTGGTTCGCCCAGTCGGCCAAGGCCGGGCACCCCTCGGGCATGAGCAATTACGGCCGCATGCTGGAGCAGGGGCGCGGCATTGCCGCCAACCCGCAGGAAGCCGCCCGCTGGTTTGACCTGGCCGCCCGCCAGGGCCAGCCCGAAGCCCAGTACAATCTGGGGCTGCTGTACGAACGGGGCCGGGGCGTGCCCCAGGATGACAAGGCGGCCGCCGCCTGGTACAGCCGGGCCGCGGCCCAGCAGCAAAGCGAGTCCCTGGCCCGCCTGGGGCATTTCTACCGCGCGGGCCGGGGCGTGGCAAAAAACCCCGGCCGGGCCGTGCTGCTGCTCTACGCGGCGGCCATGAGCGGCGAAGCCGGGGCCATCCGCGAACTAGAAGAAATGG
The DNA here is from genome assembly GCF_000145315.2 of Desulfovibrio sp. 3_1_syn3. Classification (NCBI taxonomy): domain Bacteria; kingdom Pseudomonadati; phylum Thermodesulfobacteriota; class Desulfovibrionia; order Desulfovibrionales; family Desulfovibrionaceae; genus Desulfovibrio; species Desulfovibrio sp. 3_1_syn3. The sequence goes on along the minus strand of NZ_ADDR02000001.1, from coordinate 1,080,254 downwards.
CGAAAGAGGGCCCGGCCCGCCAGGCCGCCGTACTCTTCGGCCAGAAGCTGGACGCCACGGACCGCGCCGCCATGCGCGCGGCTCTGAGAAAATCCGGCACGCCCGCCAGCCGCGAGAGCGACGACTTTATCTGTGATCTGTACGACGTGCGCCGGGTGGTGCCCGGCGCGGAGCAGATGGCCGCCTGTTACGGGCCGGGCTCGCCCGCGCCCCTGGGCTTTCTGAAAATCGACTATGCCGCGCCGGACAAGGCCACAGCCGCGCAGATCCTGCACATGGTGGAAGAACGCTTCGGGCCGCCCTCAGCCGGTGAAGGGGACGACGCCCGGCTCTGGAACCTGGGCTCCGTGGTGGTGGCAACCCAGTACGCGCCCACCCACCGCCAGATGAGCCTGATGTATATGGTGCCGGGCGTCTACCATCTGACCCGCCGGCCATAGCGGAATAAGCCCTTCGGGGTCATTCCGTTCTCCGCTCGTCGTTTTATTCTGCCCTGCGGGCACAGAGGCTTTACGCCTCCCGGCGTTTGGGCCGCCTATCGTTGCTGTCTTCATCCGTAAGGCGGCCCAAGCCACAGCGTAGCGAAAAAAGCCGTACCCGCAGGGCTCGAAATTCCTCATCCGTATGACAAGCCCATAGAACAATTGTGAAAGGTAATCTGCTATAAATGCAGAATAATTCTGCCTACGAGCGGAAAACGGAATGACCTTGGCGCGGCCCTCTCCTCCGCTGGACGGGGACGATTCTTTTGTCTATGCTGCAAAAACGTAGCTCTTTTGCATTTCAGCGGGATGGAGGCCTTATGGAGGACGATACCGCGAAAAGCGGCCTTGCAAAGCGCATACAGCTCAGGCAGATCGAGCAGACCATGGCGAAAACCGTGGCCGAAAGCAAAGTTCAAGATAAGTTCTATGGGGAAGCCGTTATCGAATATCTGCGCGACAACGGCCAGATCATCTGTATTTCCGACGACAAAGCCTTTACCGATCTGTTGCGCGAGGCCGTATGCACGCGGTTGAAGATGCCCTCCGGCTGCCTGTCCATCAGCAGCAACGCCGATATGCTGCTGCACACCCTGCGCCACATGATCTCGGCCAGAAACGCGCCCCTGCTGCTCATTGAGCAGAACCTCAGAGGCCGGGACATGACCTATCTGCTCCGGCAGCTCAAAAATGCCTATCCGGAGCTGTGGATCATCAGCGTCGCCCGCGAGACCAACAAACAGCGTTTTGTTCTTCTGCACGAAAGCGGCGTGGACAATTGCATCGTCAAACCCATCGGCGTGCAGGCCCTGCTTGAAAAGATCGCCCTGACCATCAAGCCCCACGGCAAGCTGGGCCGGGTTCTGGAATGGGCGCGCGCCCTCATGGCCCAGGGCGAGCATCTGCGCGCCCTGCAGGTCTGCAAACAGGCCCTGGACCTCAAGGCCAATTCCGCGGCGGCCCTGCTGCTCATCGGCGACGTCTTCCGGGCCATGCGGCAGTATGATAAGGCCTGCGAGGCTTATGAAAACGCCAGCCGCACCTCGGCCATGTATCTTGAACCCCTGCGCAAGATGGCGGAAGTCTACGCGGAGACCGGCAATACGGCCAAACGCCTGGAATGCCTGGAGCGCCTGGACGGGCTTTCGCCCCTGAACGTGGAGCGCAAACTGACCCTGGGCGAGATATACCTCCAGATGAACCGCCCGGAAAACGCCAGAAAAATTTTCGATCAGGCCATGACCCTTTCGGACCGCGAAGCCACGGAATACATCTCGGGCGTGGCTTTTCGCGTGGCCGACGTCTATATGGACAAGGACCCGCAGACCGCCGTCGCCTTTCTGCAGCGCGGCCTGGAGGCCAAAAGAGGCTTCTGGGGCACCGAGGACCTGCTCACCTTCAACCGCGTGGGCATTCTGCTGCGCCGCGCGGGCAAATGGCGCGAAGCCGCCGAGGAATATCTCAAGGCCCTGAAGGTGGCCCCCAACGATGAAAACCTGCACTACAATCTGAGCATGGCCTATCTGGAGGGCAAGGATTTCGAATCCGCCCGGGCCTCCACGCTCAAGGCTCTGGCCCTTAATCCGGACCTGCCGCGCAAATCCTCGCTCATCGCCAGCAACCTGGCTACGGTCTTTGTGCGGACCGGCGACAATATGCACGCCCTGCCCCTGCTGCGTCTGGCTCTGGAACAGGACCCGGCCAACGACCAGGCCAGGGATCTGCTGACCCAGGTGAGCCAGGCGAGCCGGGAAGAAAGTTGATCCCAGGCCGGGGAGTGGAAAACGTGCCCCGGCCTTTCCGGATCAGATTAACGTTGAGAATCGGCATTCTCAACGTCGGCGCGGCCTTCAGCCGGTGTTTACGAACACCGGCTTTTTTTGCGCCCATGGGTCGGTGCGGGCCAGTGACTCAAGCGGCATATAAAGACGTATATTATATGTATTGAAAAGCATATTGAAGACGTCACAATATATCTCTTCTTATTTATGCCGCAATAAACATATTGCGGCTCTTTTTTCATTGGTTATAGTTATACATAATTGCAGTGCATTTTTCCTTCACACATTTTTTATACAGACGAGGTCGCTATGGACAAGATTTTACGCATTGATGTGGGCGCCGAGGGCGGCCCCAAGATCAGGGAAGAGCGCCTGGGCGAATACGCGGGCCTCGCGGGCCGCGCCCTGACCACTGCGGTCATCTGCAAGGAAGTGCCCCCCACCTGTCATGCCCTGGGTCCCGAAAACAAGCTGGTCTTCGCGCCGGGCATGCTCTGCGCCACCACGGCCGGTTCCTCGGGCCGCATTTCCGTGGGCTGCAAGAGCCCGCTCACCGGCGGCATCAAGGAATCCAACGCCGGAGGCACCGGCGGACAGTATATGGCCCGTCTGAACTACGCCGCCATCATCATTGAAGGCCAGCGCCGCGACGACCATCTGTACAAAATCGTCATCAAGGCCAGCGGCGTGACCGTCGAGCAGTGCGACGAACTTGCCATGCTTTCCAACTATCCCTGTGTGGCCCGGCTGCGCGAGGAATACGGCGAAGGCCCTGGTTTCGTGACCATCGGCACGGCCGGTGAAATGCGCATGTGCAATTCCACCATCTGTTTCACCGATCCCGAAGGCCGGGCCACCCGGCACGCCGGACGCGGCGGCGTGGGCGCGGTCATGGGTTCCAAGGGCATCAAGGCCATCGTGCTCGACCCGGCGGACACGCCGACCATGCGCAAGGCCCAAGATCCCGAAGCCTTCAAGGACGCCTGCAAGCGCTTCGCCAAGGGCATCACCTCCCACCCGGTCACCGGCCAGGGCCTGCCCGCCTACGGCACCAACGTGCTGGTCAATATCCTCAACGAAGCCGGTGGGCTGCCCACCTACAACTTCAAGGAAGGCCGCTTCGCGGGCGCGGAAAAAATCTGTGCCGAAACCATGGTGGAAATCCAGAAGAAGCGCGGCGGCAATCCCACCCACGGCTGCCACCGGGGCTGCATTATGAAGTGTTCCGGCATCTGCGTGGACGAAAACGGCGAGTACCTTTCCAAGCAGCCGGAATATGAAACCGTCTGGGGGCACGGCGCCAACTGCGGCGTGGACAATCTGGACGACATCATCCGCATGGACTATCTGGAGGACGACTACGGCCTGGACACCATTGAAACCGGGGCCAGCCTCGGCGTGCTGATGGAAGCCGGGGTCATTCCCTGGGGCGACTCCAAGGCCTGCATCGAAATGATCCACGAGATGGGCAAGGGCACGCCGCTGGGGCGCATCCTGGGCGCGGGCACGGCCACCGTGGCCCGCTGCTACGGCCTGGAACGCGCTCCCGTGGTCAAGGGCCAAGCCATGCCTGCCTATGACCCGCGCGCGGTCAAGGGGGTGGGCGTGACCTACGCCACCACGCCCATGGGCGCGGACCACACCGCCGGTTACGCCGTGGCCACCAATATTCTGGGCCTCGGCGGCAAGGTGGACCCGCTCAAGCCGGAGGGCCAGGTGGAGCTCTCCCGCAACCTTCAGATCGCTACCGCCGCCCTGGACTCCACGGGCTACTGCATCTTCGTGGCCTTCTGCATCCTGGACCAGCCCGAGACCTTCCAGGCTCTCATCGACACCCTCAGCGCCTTCACCGGTCGCAAAATGACCGGCGACGACGTGGTGGCCCTGGGCAAGAGCGTCCTGAAGCAGGAGCGGGAATTCAACGCCGCCGCCGGTTTCACCCGCGCCCACGACCGCCTGCCCATGTACATGCGCCGCGAACTGCTGCCGCCGCACAACACGACCTTTGACGTGAGCGACGAGGAGCTGGACAGCGTCTTCAACTTCTGAGCCTGAGCGACACGGCGGCCGGGTTTTGCCCGGCCGCCGTTTTTTGGATAGCATCACCTCATGCCGGACCCACTGCCCCAACTTGAAATCGCCATCCGCCACGCCGCCCGGGCGGGCCGCATTGCGGAAGACGTGTTACGCGAGCTGGCCATCGCGGCAGGCGTGGACTTGCTCGCGACCCAGCAGGCAGCCTGCCGCGCCGGAATCTGGCCCGCGCGCTATGCCCGCAACGCCCGGCAGCTTTCTCTGCGGGACCAGCTGGCCCTGCTGCAAAGCCGCGTGTTGCTGGTGGGCCTGGGCGGTTTGGGCGGTTGGCTGCTGGAGCAGCTGGTCCGCATGGGCGTGGGCGCGATCACCGGCGTGGACGGCGACTGCTTTGAAGAATCCAATCTGAATCGCCAGTCGCTGGGCAATACGGCCCAACTGGGCCAAAGCAAGGCCGAAGTCGCCGCCGCGCGCGTGGCCGGGATCAATCCCGCCGTGCATTTCACGCCCGTGCCCCGCTTTGCGGACAAAATTTTGCTGATCCGGCTGCTGCGCGGCATGGATCTGGCTCTGGACGCCCTGGGCGGCCTGGCCTGCCGCCTGCCCTTGCAGGAAGCCGCCGCCGCGACCGGCGTGCCGCTGGTCAGCGCGGGGATTGCGGGCCTGACCGGCTGGGTGGCCGTGGTGCCGCCCGGACAGGCGGGCCCGGTTCAATGGCTGGGCACAGGCGAAACATGCGGGACAGATGAAACAGGAGCTTCGCCCGAGGAAGAGCTGGGCAATCTCGCGCCCACGGCGGCGGCAGCCGCCTCCCTCCAGGCCGCGGAAGCCCTGAAGCTGCTCATCGGCCGCGGGGCCGCCCCCGGCATGTGCGTCTTTGACCTGGCGGACGGCACGTTTCAACGCGTCCGTTTATAAGCCGCGAATCCCCTTTCAACTTGCCCGCAACCCGCCCGCCTCCGGAGGAAAAACCATGCGGCTGAACGTCAAATGTTTCGCCACCCTGGCCGAAAAAAGCCCGCCCGGCGGCGTCTGGGAACTTCCTGAAGGCGCGGACGTGGCCCGGCTCATGGACAGCCTGCAACTACCCGCCGCCGAAGTAAAAATCATCTTCATCAACGGCGTGGCCGTGGAGCCTGACGCCGTGCTGCACGACGGCGACCGCGTGGGCCTGTTCCCGGCCGTGGGCGGGGGCTAGCCGCCGTGAGCCAAAGAAAAAACACATTTTTCCGCTGACGAGCCTGCGAAAGTTGAGAACAAAATTATGCTCGAAATTTTTGCAATCAGGCACTAGGTGTAGAGCAATTTGCGCTTGAAATTATCGCTTAACGGCGAAGTAAATTCGCCTTGCGATAATTTCGCGGTGCGGATTTTCACGGAAAATCCGCACAGAGCGTTGAGATATTTTCAATATCAAAACGCTCTAGGCACTGCTTTTCCCCCACGCACAAAGCCGCCTCCGCTGCGCACGGACCGCCCCGGCCCTTGCTTCCGACGCCGCTTGGCGCTATTGCATCCCAACGCCGCCGGGCGGCGTTTTTTTCAGCACAGGGAATGCCATGCTTGTTTTCGCGGCCATGCTTCTGCTGGGAGCGGTGATCGGCTTTGTGGGCGCGGGCGGCGCGGGGGTTATGATCACCCTGCTCACCGTGGGTTTTGGCGTGCCCATCCATACGGCCCTGGGCACGTCCCTGGCGGCCATGGCCTTTACCGCGCTTTCCGGCTCGTACAGCCATTTCCGCGAAGGCAACGTGCTGCGCCGCCTGGGCCTGGCCATGGGCCTGTTCGGGGCCGTGGGCGCGTTCTGCGGCGCGCGGGTTTCCTCATCCCTCGACACGGCCGTTCTCACCCCGCTCACCGCTGCGGCCCTGCTGCTGTCGGCCCTGCTGATCTATCTGCGCATTTTCCACCCCCACAGCCCGCTCTTCCGCCAGCGCTTCCTGACGCCCCTGGGCGGCAGATTCTGGCTGCTGGCAGGCCTGACCGGCCTGGTCAACGGGCTCATCTTCGGAGCCTGCGGCGTGGGCGCGGCATCCTTCATCCAGCTGAGCCTGTTGCTGGTCTTCAACGCGCCGCTCTACCAGACCGTGGGCACCACCATGCTGGTCATCCTGCCCATCGCGGTGCTGGGCGGCGTGGGCTTTCTCAGCGCCGGGCATCTGGAACCGCTGCTTTTCGTCCAGGTGCTGCTGGGCCAGGTGATCGGCGCTTTTTTCGGGGCCAAGCTCACCCGGCTGGCCCCGCAGAGACTGCTCAAAATCGCCATGGTGGCCCTGCCCGCCTTCGGCGGCTTCATTTTATTCCTTGCCCGTTAGGGCATTTTCACTTTGAAATTGCTCTAACGCCGCACCGGCGGGAAATCCGCCCCCGTATACAACTTCCGCCGCGCTTTTTTAAGCCTCGCACATCTGGCGACAAACCTGAAAGATGATTATCTATAATAGAATAAATTTCTTTCAGGGGTACACAATGCGGATAGCGGACATTGAAATCAAAGGCATAAGCTGGCCTGTTTTTCTGGGAATCACCGTGGTGGTCGTGGCGGCCATGTACCTGGACGCCCTGCCCAAGGGCATGGTGGGCGGCTTCGCCGTGGTCATGGTGCTGGGCTTTCTGCTGGAATATATCGGCGACCGCCTGCCGCTGATCAAGGATTATCTGGGCGGCGGCCCCATTATTGTCATTTTCGGCAGCGCCCTGCTGGTATACAGCGGCGTCATGCCGGCCTCGACCAAGGCCGTCATCGACACCTTCATGAAGGGCGACGACTTCCTGACCTTTTACATCTGCGCCCTGATCTGCGGCAGCATTCTGGGCATCGAGGCCCGCCTGCTGGTCAAGGCCGGGGCGCGCTATGTGGTTCCCCTGGTGGCCGCCGTGGCCTGCGCGGCCCTCCTGGCCGCCCTGGTGGGCCTGCTGGCCGGCACGGGCTGGCGCGAAGGCATCAGTTACGTCTCTTTCCCGATCATGGGCGGCGGCATGGGGGCCGGGGCCATTCCCATGGCCGAAATCCTGCACCAGAGCAATCCGGACATGGCGCTCAAGGACATTCTCTCCATGCTGATTCCGCCGGTGGCCCTAGGCAATGTGGTCGCCATCATTTCCGGCGGCCTGCTGGACAAGCTGGGCAAGGCCTTCCCGCGCCTGTCCGGAGAAGGCCAGCTGCTCAAGGGCGAGGCCCCGGTGGCCGAGGACGAGAACCGCCTGCCGATCACCTACACGGCTCTGGGCATCGGCCTGCTGGTTTCCTGCACCTTCATGCTTTTCGGACGCCTGGCCGCCATGGTCATTCCCGGCATCCACTACTACGCCCTGATGATCCTCAGCGTGGCCGCGTGCAAGATCCTCCATGTGCTGCCCACCTCCGTGGAACAGTCCTGCACGGTCTGGTTCAGGTTCGTGGCCAAGTACATGACCGCCCCGCTGCTGGTGGGCATCGGCGTGACCTACACGGACCTCTCCCTGGTCATCAACACCTTTTCCATCGCCAACACCCTCCAGGTCATCGCGGTGGTTCTGGGCGCGGTGCTGGGCGCGGGCCTGGGCGGCGTGCTGGTGGGCTTCCACTTTATCGAATCCGCCATTTCCGCCGGGCTATGCATGGCGAATATGGGCGGCACCGGCGACGTGGCCGTGCTTTCAGCGGCCCGGCGCATGGTGCTGATGCCCTTTGCCCAGATTTCCTCCCGCCTGGGCGGCGCGATCATCCTGGTGCTGGTGGGCCTGGTGGTGCCGCTGCTCATGCGGTAAGGGCGCGCATCCCGCGGCATTGCTTTGCGGTCCCGGCGGCTTCGGCCGCCGGCGGCCCTATTTCTCCCTGCCGTAAAGCTGCGAGACCGCGTCCAGGCCCCAGGCCCGGATGCGCGCATACAAGGTCGAACGCTTCATGCCGAGGATGCGCAGGGCCCCGGCCTCGCCGTCCACGCGGCCTCTGGCAAGACGCAGCACATGGCGGATGTAGCGGCGCTGCAATTCTTCCAAGCTCGGCAAATCTTCCCATTCCAGACCGGAAAGCGTCCCGGGCGGAGCTGCCTTTTCCGCCGGAAGCGGCGGCGGTTCCGTGGGGCGCAACAGATGCAGAGGGCCGCCGGAGTGGAGGATGACCGCCCGCTCCACCACGTTCTTCAGTTCCCGCACATTACCGGGCCAGGCATAGGCGCGCAGGCGTTCCGCCTCTTCCTTTTCCAAGGGAGGCACGGGACGCTGGTAACGGCGGCTGAATATCTCCACGAAGCGCCGCGCCAGCAGGGGAATGTCGGCGGGACGCTCGCGCAGGGGCGGCAGGGTGAGGGGCACCACGGAAATACGATAGTAGAGATCTTCCCGGAAGCGCCCTTGAGCCACCATGCTTTTGAGGTCCCGGTTGGTGGCCGCCACCAGCCGGAAATCAGAACGGATCTCGCGGATGCCGCCCACCCGCATAAAGCATTTCTCCTGCAAAACCCTGAGCAGCTTGGTCTGCATGGGCAGGGGCACCTCACCCACTTCGTCGATAAACAGCGTGCCGCCGTCCGCCACTTCCAGATGGCCCAGCTTCTGCCGCCAAGCTCCGGTAAACGCACCCTTTTCATGCCCGAAGAGTTCGCTTTCAAAAAGCTGCTCCGGAATGCTGGCCGGATGAATGGGCACAAAGGCTCCGGCCCGGCCGCTGCGCGCGTGGACGCGCCGGGCCAGCAGATCCTTGCCCACGCCGGTTTCTCCCAGAATGAGCACCGGCGCGTCGGTGACGGCCGTGCTGTCCGCCTGGCGCAACACGTCGTCGAGCCCGGTCCCGTAGTAGGGCTCATCCAAGGCGGCCATGCGCTCGGCGGCCACGCGGCCCCGTTCTTCCACGGCATACAGGGCCTTGCGCATGCCTTCCTGCAAACGCCGGGCGGTTTGCAGCTCCCGCGCCAGCAAGCCGCCCAGCTCGCGGAATATTTCCGTGCCTTGGGCGCTGATGTGGCCGGCGAAAAACTCGCATTGCAGAAAAAGAAGCCACGGGCGGGCATTGGGAACCGCCAGAGGCAGATATATTCCTGTGCCCCGCGCGGCGCGCGCGGGTTCGCCTGAAGCCGCCTCCATGACGGCGGCGGCCTTTTTCAGCACCGGGCGGAAGGTCGGGCTTTCCAGCTCCAGGCGCGAGATATTGCGCACCATGACCGGTCCCTCGGCGTCCGGGCTGAACAGGGCCGCCCGCTCCACTTCAAAGGTCTCGCTGACGATGCGCAGCATGTCGGCCAGATGGGCGTCCAGATCCGACCAGGCGGGCAGAGCCTCCAGTCCTTCCCGGCAGCGGCGCAGGCAGCTTCGGCCGTCGGGGCAGTAAGGCGCGTCCTGCCCGCCGCCGGGCCCGTCAGGGCAGTCATACTGGGTATAGCGCCGCAACACGGCTCTGGCCGCCGAAAACAGAAGCTCGGCCTGGCGGGCGCGCCGCCGCGAAAGGCAATACGCCAGGGCGAGGCGGCAGCGGGCGATCTCCAGCGGACTGCCCACCCGCTTGGCATAGGTCAGGCCGCGCACCAGGAGGCCGCGTACCTGGGCCGGGTCCACCCCTCTGGCGCGGGCCTGCAAAGCCCGGATGCGCAAGGCCGCGCCCTTGAGATGGCGGTTGGGGCTTTGCTGCGCGGCCGTCAGCTCATCTTCAAGATCATAGCCCGGAATCCGGGGCAGGCCCTGCCATTCATAGGCCCAGAGCATATCAAACAGCCAGGTGAAGCCGTAATAGGGACGCTGGAGCCCCATGCGCACGCAATAGCGCATGCTGGCGTAAAAAATCCTGTGCGAGGTTGCGACGCGCCCTTTCAGAAAATGATAGTGCGCCAGCGAGCGCATGTTCCAGATCCACAGTGTGGTTTCCGTGGCCGGGTCGCAGCAGAGCAGAAGCTCATCCAGCAGGGCAAGGCCCTCGTCGGGCCGCCCCATGCGCATGAGATCGTCGGCCAGATGGGTCTGAATCCATTTCCGCGTCTGTCGGTTACGGCGCAGCCGCGCTTCGCGCAGCCCGGCCAGCAGAATGCCCGCAGCCTTGGCCGGAAGGCCCAGGCTACAGGCGGCGCTGCCGATATAGCGCAACCGCGCTTCTTCAAAGTAGTTGAAATGCGCTGTGAACCGGCTCACAGCGCCGGTTTCAAGATAGGGCAGGGCCTCGCTGTACGCGCCCTGCATAAAATGCAGGATGCCGATGCTGTGCGAGGCCTCCTCCAGAATGTCCGGGTCGCCCAGTTCCCTGATGGAGGCCAGGGTACGGGCCAGCAGGGCATATGGCCGTTCCGTATTGTGCATCCGGGTCAGGTGACGCTGGCTGGCCTCCGTGAGGTCCAGCATGAGGGTGACGCGCCTGTCCCCCAGCGCCTCGGCGGCGGCGCGGGCCCGAGGCAGCAAATCCAGAACTTCCTGGCCGCTCTTGCCCATATAGATGGAAATGCCCTGAACGCTGCGAAACACGCTCAGATAGCGCCGCAGCGCCTCCGCCTCTTCCGTGTCCCCGCTCCATCGGCGCAGGCCGGACAGCAGCAGGCCCAACAGCGCCAGCACCGCCGCGCACCGCCCGTCGTCCAAGGTATGCCGCACTTCTTCCAGCAATATTTCGCAGCCGTCGAGAACGGCTCCGCGCTCCAACGAAGCCACGGCCCGCAACAACGGCCGCGCCGTGGTTTCCGGCGCGCGTTCACGCGAAAAAGCGCGCAGCGCCTCGGGCCGTCCCCGCCAGAGCCCCGAGCGCGACGGCCGCGCCAGCCCCCGCGCGGCGAAAAGACGCAAAACTTCGTCCACGGCCGAGGGCGGCCAGGGCCCCAATTGAATCAGCGCCTGCCGCGTGTAGCGGATTTTATCCACGGCCAGCAGCGCGGCCAGAGCCTGCGACAAGGATTCTTGCGGATTATGGAGCATTTACCGGTCCTGTTTTCAGATTTAATCCAGATATTGGACAAAATCTATTTAACAAACAAGCCCGAAAAAAAGCGTATTTGGAATGGAGAACAACAACACACTGATTATACACAATAAAAAATAAATATCCATATTGGCACCGCTCTTGCTCTTTCCGTTCCAGCTTCCCATGCCGCTTTCGGAGAGTCGGGAAGCGCCACCGCACCGGAAACCATGATGGAGGTCGGGCATGAACGTCACACACGCCACGGAAACCGCAGCCACCGGCACGGGCGGCGCGGCCGCGATCCCTCCCACCCGTAACGAACATCTGAAATGGATTTTTTCCCTGCTGTGCGCGGCGGTCATTCTGGCCGTCTGCGTCGTCGCCGGTCTGTCCCGGCCCGCCTGCTGGTTTTTCAGCCTCACAGTGCTGGCCATCTGTCTCTGGGGCTTTTCCCTGCTGCCCGACGGGCTCGTGGCTGTCATGCTGCCCATGGGCTATATTCTCTCGGGGGTGGGCACGCCCGCGCAGGTGCTTTCACCGTGGACCAAGCCCATGGGCTGGATGATCCTCGGCGGGCTGATGACCGGCCTGGTGCTTCAACATACGGGGCTCGCCCGGCGCATCGCCCTCTGGGCCCTGCACGTCACGGGCAGCTCCTTCCGCCGCCTGCTCTGGGGCATTCTGCTGGCGGGCTTCATCATTGCGCCGCTCATGCCCACATCCACAGGGAAGTGCATCCTGCTGGGCATCATCTGCATCGGCATCTGCGACGCCATGGGCTTCAAGGCCCGCTCGCGCGAGGCATCCACCCTGCTGATGGCCGGTTACCTCGCCGTGGCCGGGCCCCGCATGGGCCTGTACACGGGCGCGGGCGAAGTGACCCTGAATCTGCAAATGCTCGCCACGGCCGGGGTGCACGTGTCATGGCTGGAGTATTTTCTGCAGAATTTCGCGCCCAGCGTGGTCTACAGCGTGTTGTCCATTGTGGTGCTGCGGCTGGTCATGCGGCCCAAGAGCACTGTTGACGCCCGCGTCTGGGTGGAAGAGCAGTACGCCGGGCTGGGCCCCATGAGCCTGCGCGAAAAGAAGGCCCTGGCGCTCTTCGCTGTGCTGGCCGTCCTGATGATGACGGACAAGTGGCACGGCATCAACATCGGCTGGATCATGATGGTGGTGGGCTTTGTCGGTTTTCTGCCGGGCTTTGACCTGGTGGACGGCAAAAAGTTCGCCACGCTGAACCTGACCTCCGTGCTGTTCATCGTGGGCTGCATGTCCATCGGCGCGGCGGCCCAGGCCACGGGCATGGACAAGAGCATCGCCCGGGCAGTGCTGCCCCTGCTGCAGGGCAAGGGAGAGCTGGGCACGGTCATCGCCTCCTTCCTCTCCGGGGCGGGGCTCAACTTCCTGCTCACGCCGGTGGCCGCCGTAAGCACCTTCACCGTGCCGCTGGCGGAAATCGCCAAGGCCCTGGGCATCAATCCCCTGGCCCCGGCCTACGCCTTCATGCTCGGCCTGGACCAGTACGTGCTGCCCTACGAATACGCGGCCTTTCTGTACATGTTCTCCACGGGCTACATCAACTTCAAGGACATGGTCATGGTCTTCGCCTGGCGGGCGCTTATGGCGCTGATCGTGCTCATCCTCGTCTTCTATCCCTTCTGGAAGCTCACCGGCGCGGCCTGAGCCCGCCACACGGCGCATATCCATCATTCACCAGACAACAGACGCAAACATAAGGAGGACCACATGGCAGCCACCCCCGGAACGCCGCAATGGATCGAACTGGAACGCGCAGGCATGGCCGCGCTGGACGAATTCATGGAAACCTTCAACAGCGGCTCGCCCCTGCGCTGGGCGCAAAGCCTGCACTACCCGCACGTGCGCCTGGGCGGCCTCGCGGTCCAGATCTGGAACACGCCCGAAGACTACGCGCGAGACAATGACGTCAGCCGCCTGCGCGAAGCCTCCGGCTGGGGCTACACAAAGTGGGACCGGCGCAAGATGATCCAGGCCGATGAGGATAAAATCCACATGGCCGTGCAGTTCTCGCGCTACACGCCCGCGCATGAAAAAATTGTCACCTTTGAATCCTTCTACATCCTCACCAGGATGAACGGGCATTGGGGCACGCAGTTCCGCTCCAGCTACGCGGGCGTCATCGGCGCGAACACGGCCTTTTAGAGCAATTTCAGAGTGAACCCGCTCTAGAACCTGACGCTAACGGCCGGAGGTGTTCGCAACATCAAGGAGGGGCATCCTGCGGGATGCCCCTCCTTGATTTCACCGATATTGATTGTCTGTTCTTCGAGGGCGCGGCCATATCGCCTGAAGTCGTCGAGGTCCCGCCTTCCCTCCCTGGCGTCCGGCTGGGCTTCTCCTCAGGAACAGGGCAGACGCGTCTAAAAAGTCTTTATTCCCCGAGAGATCGGAGAACGGACAAAAAGAGGCGAAGCCACCTTTGCTCCGCCGGAGCGAAGCGCAGGCGGATGGCTGGTGCCGGGAGAATCCTAAAAAATGCGCCGGCCGTTGCCGCGTCAGCGGCTTGCCTGAGCCGTTCACGGCGAAGCCGTGTTGCCTTAGCTGTAGCCGCAGGGCGGCGTACAGATAAGGACAGCACCGCTACGGATAGCGACAGCGATTTTCCTAGATATTGCGTAACCAATTGCTGTCTTTATCCGTGCGGATCACAAGTTCGCCTACGGCTAAAGCTCCTTCGTCGCAACGGCTGAAGCAAGATTTTTGCGCGCTGGCAAGGAAAACAGCACTTTTTGCGCGGAAACCAACCGAAAGACGGCCCAAAGGGCCGTGCCCGTTGGCGAGCCGCGAGCCTTACGGGCATCGAGAGCAAGGCTGTAAAAGCGCCAGATGACACAGCCGGCACACAAAAGGCTGGTTTTGACGGATCATCACGACGAATAAAAGGCCTGCAAAGCCTGGAATTAGATGCGTCTGCCCTGCCCCAGGAACCCGGCGCCTTGACGCCCGACTGCGGGCGGCATATTCTACATTTACTACTTCCAATGGCAGCGGGCGCGGCTGGATAAATGCGGCGCGCAATCTGCCCGGCATACTGCTGGGTTTCTTTTCGGGCGTCCACGCCCACAGCATGCATTGCCGGGTCGATAGCTCCGAATACAAGACCCTTCGGGGGAATACGAGCAGCGTTCCATTGGGCGCAGTTGAGTCCCGGCATTTCTCATCGCCAAATGCCGATACTAAAACCAATGGAGCGCCTTATGTCCCATCCCCTCGCTGACGCGCCGTCGCCTTCGGCGCGGCCCTTCCCTGATCTCGTTGCCCTGGCCGAAACACTGCGGCAAACCGCCCAGGCCCTGCTGGCGGCAGGCCCGCCCGCGCCCGTGGCCGAACCCGGCGACGCCCCCGCCGCCGACGCCGAAAAGCCCTCGGAAGTCCGCACCTACCGCGTCCCCGGCTATATTGTGGAGGAAGAGCGGATACTGCTCGCGCAACACCAAGCCCAAAGCTGGCAGGAGATGTTTGACAAAACGTGCAACCATTTCCACACCCTGATCTTTCTCCTGCAGCACTTTGAAACGGGCGCGAGCATGGACGGCTACGCCGTAACATTGCTGGGCGACACCTTGATGGCCCCTCTGAACACGCTGAACAGCCTGTGCTCGCTGGTGGCAGATTTTCGCCTCCAGCCCGAAGAGGGATAAACGCGCGGCCGACCCCGTAGCGCGGTCTCAAGCCGAATAAAAGAAAGGCCGGAAACTGATTCTTCAGTTTCCGGCCTTCTGAAATCTATGGTGCCGAGGGACAGAATTGAACTGCCGACACGGGGATTTTCAGTCCCCTGCTCTACCAACTGAGCTACCTCGGCCCATGTGGAAAAGTCTTGTACCCGCTTGGCGCGGCTTTGGCAAGCCTTTTTTGGGGAAATTTCCCGCGAAAACTTGAATCTTGCGCATCTTCCGGCCATACTCGCGTTGTTTGCAGCCCAGCCAAGGAGTTCCCGTGCAATTTCGTGCCTCAGTCCCCCCGATTTTACGTGAAATGCAAGCCCTGCGCACCCTGGGCGTGTGGCGGCTCATGTTGCAGGCCCTGGTCACGGGCGGCATCACCGGCGCGGTGATCGGCCTGTTTCGCCAGACCTACACCCTGATCAACACGGCGGTTGTGGACTATGTGCACGGCCACAGCCTGTCCGACCCCCTGGTGGGCCTGAGCATCTTCGTGGCGCTGGTTCTGCTCGGCCTTCTGGCCTGGCAACTGCTACGGCATGAACCGCTGATCAGCGGCAGTGGCATCCCCCAGGTGGAGCTGACCGTGGCCGGGCATCTGCCCATGCGTTGGGTCACGGTCATCTGGGCCAAATTCGTGGGTACCCTGGTGTCCTTGAGCGGCGGGCTTTCCGTGGGCCGCGAAGGGCCCTGCATCCAGATGGGCGCGGCCGTGGGCTGCGGCGTGGGCCGCATCTGGCATGACGACAAGGCCCAGACCATGCCGCGCTATCTCATCGGCGGCAGCGTGGCCGGGCTCACGGCGGCCTTTGGCGCTCCGGCCGCCGGGCTCTGTTTCGCCTTTGAGGAAATGAAAACCGTGATCAGCGCGCCCATGCTGCTGTTTGCCGCGCTGGCCGCCGCCTCGGCCTGGTTTGTGATCGAAGTGCTCTTCGGCTTCGGGCGGGTTTTTCCCTTCCACAATACGGGCACGCTCTCCCTGCTGCAATGGTGGATCGTGCCCCTGCTGGGCGGCATGGTGGGCATGCTGGGCGCGGCCTACAACGCCATCCTGATCCGCCTGACCCACTGGGCCGACCGCAGCCCGCTGATGCCCCAGCCCGTGCGCGTGCTGGCCCCCTTTCTGATCAGCGGCCTGCTGCTCTACTTCTACCCCCAGGTGCTGGTGGGCTTTGGTCCGGGCGCGCTGGATCTGGAAGGCCTGGCCCTGCCGCTGGGCGCGCTCTTGCTGCTGCTGGCCGCCAAAATCCTGTTTTCCTGCGTGAGCTTCGCCTCTGGCGTGGCCGGCGGCCTGCTCATGCCTATGCTGCTCGGCGGCGCGTTGGCCGGCGGTTGCGCGGCCTCGGCCCTGCTCTCCCTGAACTGCATCGGCCCGGAACAGGGCGCCACCCTGCTTATTCTGTGCATGGCCGGGCTGTTTGCCTCCACGGTGCGCGCGCCGCTCACCGGCGCGGCCCTGCTGATCGAAATGACCGGCTCGCTGCACAACGCCCCGGCCATTGTGGTCACATCCTATCTGGCCGCCCTGACCGCCAACTGCCTGAATTCGCCGCCGGTCTACGACAGCCTGAAGCAGCGCGCCGTGGACCAGGAAAAAGCCCGGCAAGCCAAAATCGACCCGGCCGCCGGTGCTCCGGGCGCAACCACGTAGGGAGGATACGTGCGCCGCTTTTTCCTGCCGCTTTTGCTTTTATCGGCGCTCACGGCCTGCGAATCGAACACCTATCCGGAGAGCACGTGCGCCGATTTTACACGCCCGACTGCTCATATTCGGGAACTCTCCCCCGCGTTCCTTTGCTTCGACGGCTACGCCGCCCGCAAAACCGGCCAGGAAAGTCTGAATCCGGAATGGGTTGACGAGGCATTGAGCCAACTGCACAGGCAGTGCGAGACGCGCCCCCAGGCCAGGGTCATGGAGATCTGGATTGAACTCAAAAAAACCCTGATTGTACCAGGCCAAAGCTACACTATGACTACCCTTGCCTGCCACGAGCTTGTGCACGGAAGCGCCGGACGCCCTTGGGCCTCGGAGAAGGGCATAGCGCTCTGGCTGGTGGGTTATCTGCATGCCGGACGCGGCGCGGCGCCTTGGTTTGTCGAAGACATGGAGGCCGTCATCGACCGAAACGGACCGTTATTTGAGGCCTGCAAGAGGCGCCCACAGGATATGGTGCTAGATGTCATGCGGGAGCTGGCCCATTGAACGGGTCTATCGCCGTGAGCATGATCAAGAATCATTTTTGTTTGCATATAACATATTGAAATATCAATATAAATAAAAAAATACTTGCAATAGTACAGATCATTGCTTACATATGGTGCCTCCCATCAATATTACAAGGCGAACGTCATGACCCGCAAAGACCGTACTGAAGGCATTTACAGCCGCCGTGAAGTGCTCGACGAGAGCGAGCGCCGCCAATACTGCCTGATCCAGCTCAAGGATCTGCTCTCTTACGCCTACCGCTATTCGGAAGACGTCAAAAAGCGTTTTGACCGCGCGCAGTTCAATGTGGAGAAGTTCAAGACTCTCTCGGACATCAAGCACATCCCCATTCTGAAAAAGAAAGAACTGATCTTTCTGCAGTCCATGGGGCCGCGTCTGGGCGGGCTGCTGACCAAGGACATCGGCGAACTCAAGCGCATCTTTCTTTCGCCCGGCCCCATCTTCGATCCCGAAGACCGGGGAGAGGACTACTGGGGCTATACCGAAGCCTTCTATTCCGTGGGCTTCCGCCCCGGCGACGCGGTGCAGAACACCTTCAACTACCAGCTCACGCCCGCGGGCCTGATGTTTGAAGAACCCCTGCGCAACCTGGGCTGTGCGGTGATCCCGGCCGGGCCGTCCGACGCGGCCACCCAGCTGGACATCATGCAAAAGCTGCGCGTCTCCGGTTATGTGGGCACGCCCAGCTTCCTCATGCACCTGGCCCAGAAGGCCGAGGAAAAGGGCCTGAATCTGCGCAAGGATCTTTTTCTGGAAGTGGCTTTCGTCACCGGCGAGCGTCTCTCGGAAAAAATGCGCTCCCAGATGGAAAAGAAATACGACCTGATCATGCGCCAGGGCTACGGCACGGCGGACGTGGGCTGCATCGGCTATGAATGCTTTCACAAGACCGGCCTGCACATCGCCAACCGCTGCTATGTGGAAATCTGCCATCCGGACACCGGCATTCCGCTCAAGGACGGCGAAGTGGGCGAAATCGTGGTCACGGCCTTCAACAAGACGTATCCGCTGATCCGCCTGGCCACGGGCGACCTTTCCTACATCGACCGCAGCCCCTGCGCCTGCGGCCGCACCAGCCCGCGCCTGGGCAGCATTGTGGGCCGCGTGGACACCACCGCCCGCATCATGGGCATGTTCGTCTACCCGCATCAGGTGGAACAGGTCATGAGCCGTTTCGAGGAGATCAAGCGTTGGCAGATCGAGGTCACCAACCCTGGCGGCATCGACGAAATGACGCTGTTCATCGAAACCAGCGGCTTCAAGCGCGAAGAGGAGCTGCTGCACCAGTTCCGCGAAAAAATCAAGCTGCGCCCCGAACTGCGCGTTCTGGCTCCGGGCAGCCTGCCGCCGCAGATCCGGCCCATCGAGGACAAGCGCCACTGGGATTAACCGCTGTTGCAAAAGCCCGGCCTCTTGGCCGGGCTTTTGTCTATTCTTCAAAAGGAGGACGACATGTCCGATCAGAATACCGCTGAAACCCTGGCCGGGCTCATCCAATGGCTCAGAGAGCGCCATGACAGGATCATGGCCGTGGAGGCCGAGGCCCTGCGCCTGCTTGAATCCGGGAACACGCCCGGCCACAACGCCAAAATGCGCGAAAAAGCCGAAATGCTCGCCGCCCTGGGCGAGGACGCCAAGCCCCTGTTGGCCGGACTGCCCGGCGAACTGCGCTTCAACCTGGCTCTGGCCCTGGAACGTTTTTCGGGCAGCGCCCGCAATGCGCTGGGCCTCAATTCGGTCTTTTACATGTCCGCCCTGCTCTATCCCGAGGCCCACAAACAGGGCGAGCCCGACGACCTGACGGTCTGCATCGACCGCGTGGAGCGCGAAGGCGAAAATTTTTCCTAGGGCCTGTTAACACTATTTGACAAAGAGCGAGTATTCCGTAAGAATGTCTTATGCAAATTACTCGCGAACAATATGAGAGAATCGCTGACTGCTTCCCGCGCCAAAGAGGTAATGTCCGTTTTGACAATCTCCAGGTGTTGAATGCGATTCTGTACGTTGCGGAGCATGGGTGTAAATGGCGTGGACTGCCGAAAAATTTTGGCTGTTGGCACAGCATCTACACGCGCATGAACCGCTGGAGCAAGAACGGAGTTCTTGACCGTATATTTGAACGCCTTCAACAAGAGCAGATACTCCGCCTTAAAATAGAAGCAGTTTCTCTCGACAGTACTATTGTTAAGGTTCATCCCGATGGAACAGGGGCCTTAAAAAAACAGGTCCGCAGTCCATCGGAAAGTCCAGAGGCGGCTGGACGACCAAGCTTCATATGGTTGCCGCGAATGCTGAATGCGCGTTGAATTTCAGCCTCACTCCCGGCAACGCCGGCGATGCCCCCGAGGGGCGCAGGCTGCTTGTCCAGTTGGGGCCGATGCCAGCGCCGTGCAGCTTGCTTATGGATGGCGCATATGAGGGTAATGAAACGACTCGCTTGGGACGTGAGTTGGGCTTCACTCCGGTGGTGCCGCCCAATCCCAACCGACTGAAACCGTGGGAGTATGACAAAGAGCTATACAAAAGACGTAATGAGGTAGAACGGCTTTTCAGGAGGCTCAAAGGCTTCCGCCGTGTTTTTACTCGCTTCGATAAGCTCGATGTCATGTTCCTGGCCTTTGTCGTCTTTGCGTTGATTGTTATAGCTCTGAAATAGTGTTAACAGGCCCTAGAGCAGATCAAGGTTGAGAATTGACATTCTCAACGTTTTTAAGATGCTCGCCCTGCTCTCGATGGCCGTATGGCGCGCTTCGCGTGCCAACGGCCACGGCCCTGGCCGCCGAAGAGGCTGGACAGGGACGACGGATTGGCCGATACTAAAAAAATCGGCGGCCCTCCGACCGCCGAAAGAATTGTTTCGCGCCGCACGGCGCGGGCAAGACAAAATCCACGTATAAGGAGCAAGTTATGACGCGTGTACTGCGTTTTCCGGCCCTGCCGGTTTTGTTGCGGATGTTCGCCCTGCTGGCCCTGGCGGGCCTGCTGGCTCTGCCCGCCCTTCAGGCCCGGGCGGCCGACGATCCGGCCAAGGCGGCCTCAAAGGACAAATTCGAGGAAATGGATAAAAACAAGGACGGCAAAGTGATTCTGGAAGAATTCCAGGCCTCTTTCCCCAATATGAAGGAAAGCGCCTTTGTCGTCATTGACAAAAACGGCGACGGCGCCATTGACCGCGTGGAATGGGATGAATTTCTCAAAGGCCACGCGGCGGGCATGAAGCCCGGCATGGGCGGCATGCCGCCCCAGATGGGCGCTCCCATGAACAATATGCCCGGCGATCCCATGATTCCGTCGCCGGACAGCGCGGACATGCCTCTGGTTACTCCGCCCAATGGCCGCTGATAAACACAAGGCCCCGCCTTTTCCCGTGCCCTGGCGTCCGGCAACGACGCCTGGCACGGAAGAAGCGGGCGCAGCTTCCCCGCGCCGGCCGGAAACGTCCGGCGCGCCTCTTTCTCCGGCCCGCCGGGAACGCCCCGCGCGCGGAGCCCGGCCACGCCCGCGTCGTCAAAGCGCTCCCCGAAATGCGGAGACTCAAGGCCAGCCGCATTGTCCCCAATTTCCCGACATTTCAGCGCCGTCGGATGCAGGCGCATACGGACAAGCCGACCCCGGCCCGCGTTCCCGGACGATGCCGTGCGGGCCGGATAAAAAATGGCGGCCCGGCGCTCTCGCGGAAAATATGCCGGATACGGCAAATGCCCCGGCCCGGCCCGACCATTCGACACGATTGCGCCATCCAGGAGGTTCGGGAGGTCCGGCAGCCCTGGCCCAGCCCCGCTTTCTGCCCATGTCCCGCGAAGAGATGCTCGCCCTGGGCTGGGACGAACTGGACGTGCTGCTGATCAACGGCGACGCCTATGTGGACCATCCTTCCTTCGGCTGCGTGCTGCTGGCGCGCTGGCTGATCCATCACGGCTTCCGCACCGGCCTGGTGGCCCAGCCCCGCTGGGACAGCCCCGACGACCTGCTGGTCATGGGGCGGCCCCGCCTGTTCGCGGGCGTCAGCGCCGGAGCCCTGGACTCCCTGCTGGCCCATTACACGGCCTTTCGCAAAAAACGCCATGACGATGCCTACACCCCCGGCGGTAAGGCGGGCGCGCGACCCAACCGGGCCTGCCTGGTATACGCCAACCTAGCGCGCCGGGCCTTTCCCGGCCTGCCCTTGGTGCTGGGCGGCATTGAAGCCTCCCTGCGGCGGGTCAGCCATTACGATTTCTGGACCGACGCCCTGCGCCGCCCCATTCTTATGGACGCCAAGGCTGACTTGCTGGTCTGGGGCATGGGCGAACGCGCTATTCTGGAATGTGCCCGCCGCCTGGATCAAGACCGGAATCAGGGCCGGGACCAGAGCCCGGGCGCGAACGTGCTGGCCGGAATTCCCGGCACGGCCTGGCTTGACAAACTGAACGCCGAGGGCCGACCCGCCAAGCCGCCCGCCACGCTGGCGGGCGCGCCGCTGATGACCCTGCCAAGCCATCAGCAGCTGCTGGACGAACCGGAACAATTGCTCAGGCTGACCCAGATGCTGGAACAGCAGGTGCACCGGGGCGACGCCTGGGCCTTTGAGCCCGTGGACGGCCGCGCCCTGGTTCTGGCCCCGCCTCCCGCGCCCCTGACTACGGCGGAAATGGACGAACTCTACAGCCTGCCCTTTTGCCGGGAGGCCCATCCCGTCTATACGCAGCCTATTCCGGCGGCGGAAATGCTGCGCACCAGCATCACCAGCCACCGGGGCTGCGGCGGAGGCTGTTCGTTCTGTTCCCTGGCTCTGCATCAGGGGCGCCACATCAGCTCGCGCTCGGCGGACTCCATTCTGGCCGAGGCGCGTGCTCTGGGCCGTGACGCGGCCTCCGGCAGACGGAGCAAGGCTGGCGTGGCCATTTCCGACGTGGGCGGCCCCACTGCCAATATGTGGCAGGCCCACTGCGCTCTGGAAGACGCGGGGACCAAGGCGGGGAGCGACGGCCCGACCGACATGCGCAAAAGCCGCTGCCGCCGTTCCAGTTGTTGTTTTCCCACGGTCTGTAAGGCCTTTGTGGCCCCGCAGCGCAAGCATGTGGAACTGCTGCGCGCGGTGGCGGCTCTGCCCGAAGTCAAACAGGTGCGTGTCGCCAGCGGCGTGCGCGCGGACCTTGCCCTGCGCGATGCCGAGGCTCTGGCTGCCTATACCGGCGAGTTCACGGGCGGGCAGCTCAAAGTGGCCCCGGAACACTGCGCGCCCTCGGTGCTGGCCCTGATGCACAAACCCCCGCTGGCGGTTTTCGAGGCCTTTCTGGAGAGTTTCGTCCGCCAGAGCCGGACCGCCGGACGTGAGCAGTATGTGGTGCCCTATCTGATGAGCGCCTTTCCCGGCTGCACGGATGAAGACATGTATGCCCTGGCCCACTGGCTGCGCCAGCGCCGCTGGAATCCGCGCCAGACCCAGTGCTTCATCCCCACGCCGGGCACCATTGCCACGGCCATGTATTATTGTGCTAAAAACGAAGCCGGTGAAGATATTGAAGTGGCCCGCAGCGACGCGGCCCGGCTGCGCCAGCATCGCATTCTCATGCCGGTGGCGGAAACGGCGGAGGGAGTGGGCCTGGCACAGGCAGAGGGCAAAAAGAGTATGAATCAGCGCTTCCTTAAAAAAAGCGACCGATCAGATACGTGCCCCAGACCACGAGGATACAGATCTGGGCGGTGAATTGCGCGGCGCTGCCCATGTCCTTGGCTTTTTTGGACAGGGGATGCAGTTCGGGCGAAATGCGGTCCACCACGTTTTCAATGGCGCTGTTCAGCAACTCCACCAGCAGTGCCACTACCAGCACCAGGGCCAGCAGCACGCGGTCGCCCCAGGCTTGGCCCAGCCAGCAGGCCAGCGGCAGGCCCGCGAGGCAGCCCCAGACTATCTGGCGGAAAGCCTGCTCGTCCCGCCAGGCCGCCGTAAAGCCGTCGCGGGAATAGCGGCAGGCATTCCAGAGTCGCCGCAGACCGGAACGCCCTTTGAGCTTGTTGCGGAGATTGTCCGGCGTCTGTGGACCATGCGCAGCCATGTCGCCCCCTTACAACTTTCGTCCGCCCCGGACAAAACGCCGGGAGCGTCCGGGCCAGTGTGCCTGAAAAAGCCCGGACGCGCCAGTGCGGCGTAAACAGGGAACCAGGGAGAAAACCATGCCCGATCCGGAACAACGTCTGGCCCGCCTGGAGGAGCTGAGCTTCTTTCAGGAAGAACAGCTCAGGCAACTTAACGCCGCGCTCACGGCCCAGCAGACCCAGCTGGACAAGGTGGAGCGGGATCTGGCCGACGCGCTGGCCGTGATCCGCCTTTTGCGCGAAAAGCTGGCCGAGCAGCCGGAAAACACGCTGCCGCCGCATTTCATGCCGGAACGCTACTGACGCACTTCAAGGGTTAAAGATTCTTTGGAGGTGGGATGGAAATCATTTCCGTCCGCGCGCAGCCGGGCTGTGCGGATGCCGCCATCGCCTTTCTGCAACAGGCCTGGGGCGGCGGCAACAATGAGATCATGTATGAGGACTGCGTCCGGCACTGCCTGGGCAGCCCAAGCCCCCTGCCCCAGTGGTATCTGCTGCGGGACGGAGAGACGCTTGCGGGTTGCGCCGGATTGATCCCTAGAGTGAATTCACTTTGAAATTGTGCCAATTTCAAAGCTGACGCTGCCCTCACCCTGCGGCGGGAACGTGGTCCCGCCTTGGCTTCAGGCGCGGGCGTCCGCTCACTCGGCCACCAGAGCATTTCAACATTTTCAAAGTTGAAATGCTCTAATGATTTCATCAGCCGCATGGATCTCTGGCCCTGGATCTGCGCGCTGTATGTGGCGCGGGAACACCGGGGCCATGAATACGGCCGCCGACTGCTGGATTACGCCAAGGCTGACGCCCGGCGGCTCGGTTTCCGCAAAATCTATCTCAGCACGGAACACATCGGCTATTACGAACGCTACGGCTTTGCCTATCTGGGGCAAGGCTGGCGCCCTTGGGGCGAAAGCTCGCGCATCTACGCGGCTCCGCTCTGAACCCGGCCGCAACGCGTCCGCGTGTCCTTTCCGCAAAAAACGGCCCTTCCGCCAAGGCGGAAGAGCCGTTTTGCATTCACAAAGTCCGAACAGCGGCTAGAAACCGAAGCCGTCCGAATTGGAACCAGAGGCACCGAAACCGAAATCATCCGGCACCGCATTTTCCTCAGCGGGCGCGGCCTCTGCGGCGTCAGCCCCGGCTACGGCGGCACCGGCGGCCACACCGCCCACCATCATGCCCTTGAGGCCGTCCTTGATGGCGTCCTTGATGGTCTGCATCAGGTCGTCATGGCTCACGGCCACCTTGCCCTGGAATTCGGCCACCTGCTTGCGCAGGCCGCCCATGTCGGAATTCATGGTCTTGATCTTGGCTTCCAGCTCGTCGCATTTTTTCTGGAGCGCCTCGGCGCGGGCCTCGGCGGGTTCCAGTTCACGCACGCGCTCTTCCAGCTTGACCACGGCGGCGGTCTGCGCGGACAGACTGGCGAAGGTATCCGCCAGATAATCCAGGGTCTGGCCGGCCAGGGCCTTGGTACGGCCGTCCATGGGGGTCAGGGAGACATTGTCGCCCAGCATGCCGCGCCCACGGGTGACGAAGCCTTCCCAGGACTGGTCCTCGCTCCAGGTCAGGTCCATGAATTTGGGGTACCAGCGGGCCAGCCAGGCCGCCGCGAACGGCCCCACGGCCTTGGCGCAGCAGTCGCAGGCGATGGAGCGCCCCACCACATAACCGGCGATATCCTTGATGTCCACGCCCTCTTTGCCCACCACCAGGGCCAGCACGGATTCCACGGGAAATACTTTGCGATCACTATCAGACATGGCGGCCTCCTCCTCGGAGATCGTTATTTTTTACTTTGATGCGTTGCTCTTTCCTTCCGCCTTACCCACTCTCACCGGCGGGTGAGATTTTTTGTTCGCTGGCAAGGCACACAAATTTTTTGCGGAGGGCGCGGGCTCTTCGGCCCGTAACCGGAGCAAAAAACGCCGTGTAACGCCGCCAGCGGCAAAAAGGCTCAGCCGCTAGTTGCTTCGCCCGTACATGCGAACATAGACAAGGGCCGCCGTGCGGTACACGAAATGCCCCAACTTGGACCAGGGCAAATAGGCGAAGAGCATCCAGACAAAGACCAGATGCAGATAATAGACCACAAAGGCCGGCTTGATGGCGTCCGCCAGGCGGAAGCACTGGGAAAGCACGCCGGTCACGGCCACCAGCCAGATGATCCCCAGCAGGTACCAGTCATAGAAGCTGGAGCCCTGGTATTCGGGGTTCAGGCGCAGGCGGCGCACCGTGAGAATGGCCAGGCCCGCGAGCAGCATGAGCGCGCCGATGTTGGCCAGAATCTTGACCGGGAAGGTCAGGGGCATGGGCGTCTCGATCTTGATCATGGGAATGATCTTGCCGCCCCAGTGGCCCACGGCCACGATGGCGGTGACGCAAGCCAGGATGACGAAGCTCCAGACCAGGATAGCGTGGCCGTACTTGCGGTTGGGCGTGTCCACGCCGGTGGCCGGGCCGTCCTCGCAGTCGTTGAACTTGCGGTGGGTAATGACCTCATCCCAGAGCACGTCCCAGAGGTGCCAGACCCAGCACTTGGTTTTGCCGATGACCGCCATGCGCCCCTCGGGCTTGAACATGGCCCAGAGTTTCATCACCCCGCGCAGCAGGATGAAGCAGGCCCCGAAGAAGGTGATCATGAAGATGGGGTCGATGGTATAGTCGCCGTAGAAGATCTGGCCGAAGACGATGCGGCCGTCAGCGGCGCGCGGAAACCACTCGCCGTTGTTGTACCCGGCGCGAATCCACCAGACGATGAGCCAGAGCGCCGCCGGAATGGCGAAGAGAATGGGCAGGCCCGAGGCTTTGCTCATCCACTTGCCCACGATGGAGGGCGCGGTAAGGTCCTTATAGATCACGTTGCGGGCCGCGGCCATCATGTCCGCAGGCTTGGCGCCGCGCGGACAGAGATCCGAGCAGTTGCCGCAGTTGTGGCAGAGCCAGAGGTCCACGTCAGCGCGCAGTTTGTCCTTGAGGCCCCAGGAAGCCCAGACCATTTCCTTGCGCGGATAGGGCGCGTTGGCCGGAGCGAGCGGGCAGGCCACGGAACAGGTGGCGCACTGGAAGCACTTTTTGAGGGATTCGCCCCCCGCTTCCGTGAGCTCCCGGGTAAACTCAAGATCCGGTTTAAGCGTACATTGTGCCATTGCTGCCATCCTCCTACATGCCCTTGAACGGGTTGGGGCCCATAGCCGAAATGCGGGCCACGAAGCCGTCGATCAGATCGGGCACCTTGTCATATTCGTCAATGGCCACTTCCAGCTGATCCACGCGCTCGGGCTGCACGCCCAGACGGTTGAGCGTCTCGGCGATGTTTTCCTTGCGGCGGTTGCAGATTTCGGAGCCTTTCACAAAGTGGCACTGGTAATCGTCGCCGTATTTGCAGCCCAGCAGCATCACGCCGTCAAAGCCCTTGCTCATGGCGTCGGACACCCAGATGGCGTTGACCGAACCCAGGCAGCGCACCGGGATGATGCGACAGTAGGGGCTCCAGCTCTTGCGGCGCATACCGGCCATGTCCAGGGCCGGGTAGGCGTCGTTTTCACAGGCCAGGATCAGGATGCGCGGGCCTTCTTTCTTGAAGTCCTTGGGCACCTGAACCTCGCGGATCATGGAGCCGATCTGGTCGATATTGTAGTTGGCAAAGGAGATCACGCGCTCGGGGCAGGCGCCGAAGCAGGTGCCGCAGCGGCGGCAACGGGCCGGATTGGGCTTGGGCGTGCCTTTTTCGTCGTCGTCCAGGGCGCCGAAGGGGCATTCCTCGGTGCAGCGCTTGCACTGGGTGCAGCGCACGAAGTTGAACACCGGGTAGGAGCGGTCGCCGGAACGCGGGTGCACGGACACGCCGTGCTCGGCCGCTTCAATGCACTGTATGGCCTTGAGCACGGCGCCCCTGGCGTCTTCCTCGCAGGCGTCCATGGTCAGGGGCTGACGCACGCAGCCCGCCGCGTAGACGCCGGTACGCCGGGTCTCGTAGGGGAAGCAGATATAGTTGGAGTCCGCGAAACCGTCAAAAAGCTCCAGATCCGGGAAATCCGGGCCCTGGCGGTAGGCGAACCCCACGGTCACGTCCTTGGCCGTGGTGGGCACCAGGCCCGTGGGCAGAACCACCAGGTCCACGTCCAGGTCGAAATCCATGCCCAGCAGGGTGTTTTTGCAGGCCACCACCATGCGGTCGCCGTGATCGCGGATTTCGGTCACATCGGCCTTGGTCATCATCACGCCCAGGCGGTCCTGCATTTTCTTGTAGAAGCGCTCGAGAATGCCGGGCACGGTCATATCTTTGTAGAGAATAAAGGCCTGGGTGGCGTCGTCGGTCTTTTCACAAATGGTGTTGGCCAGCCGCAGCATGCCCACGCTGTTCACCGCGTTGGAGTACTGCAGATGCTTGACGCTCTCCAGGTCTTCCTTGACAAAGGGCTTTTCCCCGCCCTCTTCCCCCGCGGGAGCGGGCTTGGCGGCCTCCGCTTCGGCCGGAGCCTCGGGGGCTTCCTCAGCGGCCTTGCGCACGGCCTCCTCGGCCAGGGTCGTGTCCAGCACAAAGGCGATGCGCCGGGCCGTCACTTCGCCGGCCACCAGCATTTTGCCGAACTGGGCCGCATGCACCACCTTGGGGCTCACGCCCAGGCCCATGGGGGCCAGGTATTTTTCATCCAGGGGCACCCAGCCGCTCGCCAGGACCACAGCGCCCACTTCCACGCTCACCGGGCCCCCGGCCGTGGCGATGACGGCCGTGAATTCACCGGGCTGGCCTTCCAGCTTTTCCATGCGGGCATTGAGATGCACCGTGATCTTGTCGTCAGCCGTGACCTTTTCGATCTTGGCCGCCAGGTTGGTGGGCTGCTTGTCGGTCCACAGCGGTCCCAGGGGCGAGGCGGTGGGAATGTTGTTGACCGCGCCGCCCAGCTTTTCGGCCTTTTCCACCAGCACCACTTCATAGCCGGTGGCCGCCGCCTCGGCCGCAGCCGTGAGGCCGGTCCAGCCGCCGCCGATGACCAGGATGCGGGCTACGCCCGGAATGGCCGCGGAGTCCGGCACCTCGCTCTTCTGCAGTTTGACCACGCCCATGTTCACATAGTCGCGGGCCATGAGGGTCAGCAGTTCCGGCGCGCCCTCGGCGCTGTCCACCGGGCTGTTGTCCGGATTCTTATAGGCCAGCACGCACTGCTCGCGCAGATTCACATGCTCCACCTGCACGGGGAAACGGTACAGGTCTCCGTCCACGCGCGGCGAAGCGCCGCAGAGCAGCACGCCGTCCAGGCCCTGGGCCTCGATATCGGCCTTGACTTCGTCCACCGCCTCGGCCAGCAGGGGAACGACCTTGACCACGGGAGTCAGGTCGCCCCACTTGTCGCGCGTTTGGGCGGCCAGGGCCTCCACGTCGAGGCCTCCGCCGATGTTCTGCAGGTCAAAATAGACGCCAATTTTACCGGCCATGCCGCCTACCTCCCTTTCACCGTTTGTACCGCCTTCAGGGCGGCGGCTGTGCCGGACTGCGCCGAGCGCGTCACATCCAGGGGCATGCGCGCGCAACCGGCCGCGAAAATGCCGGCCTCCTCGCCGCCCGCGATGAAGCCGTCTTCATCCAGGGGCAGGGGCAGCGGCGGATTTTCGCCGGCCAGCGAGGGCTGCATGCCTGTGGCCAGCACCACGAGATCATAGTCCAGGGTGAGTTTTTCGCCGCGCACGGCGTCTTCCACCGTGACGCGCACCTTGTCGCCGTCAGCCTGGACAGCGTCGGCCACCTTGCCCTTGACGAAACGCACGTTGGGCAGGGCCTTGACCTTTTCCAGAACGTTGACGTAGCGGCCGGGGGCGCGCAAATCAATGTAATAGACAGTGATCAGGGTATCCGGATTCTGTTCGGCGATGTACAGGCATTGCTTGAGCGAAGCCATACAGCAGATATAGGAACAGTAATTCAGATGGTTCTGGTCACGCGAGCCCGCGCACTGCACAAAGGCCACAGTGTGGGGGGGCCGGCCGTCCGAAGGACGGACGATGCGGCCGCCCGTGGGGCCGAAAGCCGAAGCCAGACGCTCCATCTGCATGTTGGAAATGCAGTTTTTCACCGAACCCGCGCCCAGGTTGGTCAGGCGGGTCACGTCATAGGGCTTCCAGCCCGTGGCCACCACGATGGCGCCCACGTTCAGCTCGATCTCGTGCTCTTTTTCCGTAAGATTAAGAAATTTATTGCCCGCCACCCGCGCCGCGTCGGACTTGGACAGGGTGGAGGGGTCCAGCACATAGCGGCCGGGGAAGGCGAAAGGCATGGCTTTATACAAGCCCTTGCGCTTGGAAAGGCCCAGATCGAATTCGCTGGGAGTTTCGCCTTCCAGGCTGGAGGCCAGCAGGCTGAAGTCCACGTTGTGGGGCGCGGTGCGGCGCGGGCTCAGGCGGACCCGCACGCTGTAGTCGCCCTTGCGGCCCGTGAGCCCCGTGACTTCGGCCATGGTCAGGCATTTGATGCGCGGGTTTTTCCTGATGCGCTGGAACTGTATTTCCAAGCCGCAGGAGGGGGGACAGAGTTTGGGGAAATATTTGTTGAGCTGAGCCACGCGGCCGCCGAGCCAGGGCGACTTTTCGACGATATAGACGTCGTGGCCCAGTTCCGCCGCTTCAATGGCGGCTGTGAGGCCTGAAAAGCCGCCGCCCACGACGAGAATGGCATTGGACATCCTGGATATCCTCCTGCGTTGTTGCATAGCGGCTGAAGAAGGAAGACCGGCCTCCCGCCGCGGGAAAAAAGAGGGCGGACCACAAAGGGCCAACCCTGACAGATGGCCGGCTCCGCCTGAACGGACCGGGCCGCAAGAACTGCTCGCGCATCCTTGCCGCGAGATGGGTGCCGAAGGTTGCCCTCCACCAGGCAGACATCTCAAGCCTGAACCGTTCTCAGGAACCCGCGCGACCGCCGGAAACGGCATACCGTTTCTTGGCGGCCCCACGCGCCGGATCGCCGGCGCCGCCGGCAACGGGGGCGGCCCGAGGGCCGCCCCCTGATGGTCAATACCGCCGACTAGTCGGGGATGATCTGGTAGTAGGGCTTCTTGAAGATCTTGGTCTCGCCGGTGGCGGGATCGTACTTGGAGTTCACGAAGCACTTCCACTTGCTGTCGTCCAGCCCCATGAAGTCGGCACGATAGTAGAAGCCGGGATAACGGGATTCCTCACGGAAGGCGATGTGCTGCATGTGCAGGCGCACGGTCCAGAGGCGATGGTAGTTTTCCCAGCAGCGCAGCAGTTCGTGCAGGTCGCGGGCGGCCAGCTTCTGGGAGTCTTCTTCCATCATGGCCAGCAGATTGAAGCCCGTGTCGAGCAGCGCCTGGGAGGTGGTGTAGTAGGTGGCCACGCCGCCGCCGTATTCATCGGTGCACTTGATGAGGCGCATCATGAAGTTCTTGGGCGTGATGTAGTTCGGGTTCACCACGGGATCCGTGGAAATGGCTTTGCCTTCCACGAAGTTATAGTACGGACGATAGATCAGCTTGCGCAGTTCGTCGGCCGATTCCTTGATTTCAGGATTGAAGTCCTTGTGGTCCAGGCACCAGCGAACCATCTGCTTGCCGGCGATACGGCCTTCGGCGTGCGAGCCGGAGGAGAACTTGTGGCCGGAAGCGCCCACGCCGTCGGCGCAGGTGAACAGGCCTTCCACGGTGGTCATGCGGTTGTAGACCTTGCCGTTGGAGGCTCTGACCTTGTAGTCCTCGGGCACCCAGGCTTCGTCCGGACCGGACACCCAGATACCGCAGCAGCCGGAGTGCGAACCGAGCAGATAGGGCTCGGTGGGCATGATCTCGGAGCCGCGTTCCTCGGGGGCGGTGTTGGTGCAGGCCCACAGGTTGGCCTGGCCCACGCACATATCAAGGAAGTCTTCCCAAGCTTCGGACTCAAGGTCCTTCTGCTCTTCTTCGTTCAGGCTGGCGAAGGTGTTCAGCAGGGCGGTCTTGGTGTCCATGTAGATGGGGCCGCGGCCTTCGCGCATTTCACGCAGCATCATGTGGTTGCGCAGGCAGGTGGGGATGACGTTGCCCTTGGCGTAGCCGCGGTCCTCGTAGGGCTTCAGCATGGCCTTGTTGGTCGCGCAGTAGTCTTCACCCTTGGAGTTGGTGGCCTTGGCCTTGAACAGCAGGAACCAGGCACCCACCGGGCCGTAACCGTCCTTGAAACGGGCGGGCACGAAGCGGTTTTCCATCATGGTCATCTCAGCGCCGACCTGAGCGCACATGGTGTAGGTGGAACCGGCGTTCCACACGGGATACCAGGCGCGGCCCATGCCTTCACCGGTGGAGCGGGGGCGGTACACGTTCACCGCGCCGCCGGCGGCCACCATAACGGTGTTGGCTTTGAAGATATGCACCTCGTTGGCGCGCAGGTTGAAGCCCACGGCGCCCGCGATGCGGTTGGGGGTGTTTTTGTCGAGCAGCAGCTTCACGATGAAGATGCGTTCCATGATCCGGTCTTCGCCCAAGGCGTTCTTGGCCGCTTCGGCCACGATGCACTTGTAGGACTCACCGTTGATCATGATCTGCCAGCGGCCGGAACGCACGGGCTTGTCGCCCTTGCGCAGGGACTTGCCGGCGGCCTTGGCGGCGGCGCCGTTCAGGTTGTGGCCGTCGTCGCCTTTGATCCAGCAGGGAAGACCCCAGTCTTCGAACAGATGCACGGAGTCGTCCACATGCCGGCCCACGTCGAAGATCAGGTCTTCGCGGACCAGACCCATAAGGTCGGTGCGGACCATGCGCACGTAGTCGTCGGCGCTGTTTTCGCCAAGGTAGGTGTTGATGGCGGAAAGACCCTGCGCCACGGCGCCGGAGCGTTCCAGCGCGGCTTTGTCGCAGAGCATGATTTTCAGGCCATGTTTGTCACCCCAACGCACAGCTTCGTAAGCGACGCCGCAAGCGCCCATGCCGCCGCCCACGATGAGCAGGTCAACCGCATGTTCTTTCACTTCGGGTTCGCTGATGGCTACGCCCTTGGTCGCTTCCTTAACGGGAATCATCGGCATAATTGTTTCTCCTTATCGCACTAGCGGTTGAAACGGCTTAACGACCGTGTTCCATGCAGGTGAAGACCTTGTCGGCGTCGGACACGTCGAACTTCTTGCCCAAGGCTTCCTTTGGAGCGGCCAGAACCTGCTCGGTGAACAGCAGTTCATCTTCCAGGTTGGCGCCTTCGGGATGGCCTTCAAAGGGCTTGATGGAACCTTCAGGCGTGGTGCGAATGGGGAACTTGAAGCGTTTCACGCTACCGTTGCGGAACTTGACCGTCCACATGATGGAGTCGGCCGAACGCATGGGGATACAGGTGCCGCCCATGGGCGCGAAGTCCGCGTAGGGACGGGCCGTGATGGCGCCCTGCGGGCAGATCTTCACGCAGGAATAGCATTCCCAGCAAGCGTCGGGTTCCTGGTTGTAGGCCTTCATTTCCTCGGGGTCGAGGATCATCAGGTCGTTGGGGCAAATGTACATGCAGGCCGTCTTTTCGCCACCCTTGCAGCCGTCGCATTTGGACGGATCGACAAACGTCGGCATACGTATCCTCCAACTCTTAAAAGTGTTACAAAACTCCCGCCAAGCCCTCGGCGAGGCGTGCGCGATCCCTTGCCGGCACGCCAGGTCAGTCGCGCGCCTCGAAAATTATGGGGGCGCATGGCTTGCGCATTTAGTAACAAGCGAGCGCTGTTCGCGTCAAGCCCCTTTTGCAAAATTTCGCGGGATCTTCACAATGCCCTCCCCCGTAAAGCCAGTAAAACCAATGCCTGGAGCATATTCGGAAAAAGAGGCCGCGTAAAGCCCCCTTGCCGTTTTTTCCCGGCCGGGCGCCCGGGACAGGCTCGAAAACGCCCCCGGCGGCCGCCGCGCGCCCTTGCCAGCGGACGCGTTTCGGGCTAACAGGCTTGCGCAGACAAAAATCAACCCCCGCCGCACGCATTTCCCGCAGAGGACCGAGCATGACCGAGCAAGCCCACGACACCCGCCCCCGCCGCCCGTTGCGCGAGGTGGTCGGCGACATTGACCGCGACATCCTGCGCCTGCTGCTGCGCCGCCACAACCTGCTGGCGCGCATGCACAACAGCAAGGGTTTTCTGGACCCAGCCGAGGAAAAGGCCCTGCGTGAATCCTGGGAGGCCGCCGTCTCCCGAGTGAGCCGCGACGCCCGCCTTTCCGGCCGTTTCTTTTCATTGATGCAGGAAGTGGAATTTCTGCCCCGGCCCAACATCAGCCAGGACCGTGAGGCGGGCGACGCCGGCCAGGACGCCGGGGCGGAACGCCGCCCGGCCTTCAACCTGGCTCCGCCCCTCAGACCCGTGCGCTTGAGCATGCCCGCGCCCCTGGCCTGCCGGGCCACGCGCGCCTGGCTCATGTTGGCCGCGGCTTCGGGCCGGCCCCTGCGCATTGAACCCGGCCTGATGAACGACCCCATCGTGGACTGCGTGAAGGCGCTCAATCAGCTCGGCGCCGCCCTGACCCGCGAAGAGGACGGCGTGACCGCCCGCGAGGCCGCGCCCCTGGGCGCGCCGGACAAGGTGCTGCACGTGGGCGACAGCGCCTGGAATTTCTTCCTGCTGCTGGGCCATTATCTGGGCCGCCCCTCGCGGGCCAAGTTCACCGGCGAAACGAGCCTCAAACTGGCGGATTTTTCCGCCGTGCGGCATTTTCTGCCGCAGATGGGCGCGCGCCTCGTGCATGTGGTGCCCAAGAGCGACGGCCTGCCCGCGCGCCTGGAGTGCTCGGGCATTCTGCCGGACGCCGTGAGCCCGCCCGCCGACGTTCCGGCGGAGCTGGTTGAAGGCATCCTGCTGGCCGTGCCCTTTTATGAACGCGCCCTGACCTTGGATCTGGCCGCCCATCCGCAGCGGAAGCTGATTCTGGCCCGCGTGCTGCCCATTTTGCGCGCCGCCGGAGCGGATTTCAGCCTGACGGAAAGCCGCGTGCGCGTGGCGCCCGGCCCGCTGCGCCTGCCCGCGCGGCCCCGGTTGCCGCTGGAGCCTGAACTGGCCGTCTTTCTGCTGGGCCTGCCTCTGGTGCTTTCCGGCGAAACCCGCCTGGACGGCGACTGGCCGCAATGGCCGGGCGCGCAGGCCGCCTGGGAGCTTCTCCGGGCGCTGGGCCTGGATCTGCGCCTTGATTCGCGCCCCGGCCAACCCGACGAAAACAGGTCGGACAGCGCGGTGCGCGCCAAAGCCGACGCAACGCTGAAACGCGCCTGTCTCGCGGATCTGCCCGCCGAACTTCTGGCCGAGCTGCCGCCGGACTGGGCCCCCCTGCCCGTGGCCCTGGCCGCCTGCGCGGCCCTGCGCGGCGGCGAGGCGAGCCTGCCCGAGCTGCCCGGCGCGGACATGAGCGAAGTAACCAGCTTCCTTCACGCCGTGGGTCTGGAGCGGAGTGCCGAAGGACGCTTGTGCAAAACAGAACAAGCAGCCTCCCAACTGAACGCCGCCTCTGCCTGGAACGCCCCTTCGCCGGTCTGGGCCTTGGCCCTGGCCCTCACCGCCTGCGCGCGCAATGCGCGCGGCCAGGGCTTCCGCCTGGGCAATCCCGGCGTCATGACCGGCTTGTACCCGGCCTTCTGGGCTCTGTACAACGCCCTGCCCGAACCGGCGGCCAAACGGCCTGTCAGCGGTGAAACACCGGCGGCTCCCGCACGGCGGCGGATCATCACCTCGGCCGTGGCCGTGCCGCCGGAGCTGCCCGAGGAATAGAAGCGCGATTTTTCAACGGCCCCGGAGCAGATCAACTTCGAGTTCAGGAGGCCCGCCTCGGCGGTTGCGCCGGAGCCGCGGAGACGAACACCAAACACAGAACCCCGCCAGCGTATGCAGGCGGGGCTCTGTGCATAAAGGCATGGACGCGGCGTTTATTCCTGAGTAAAACGGTAAAGCCGCACGGCCAGGGGTTGAAGGTTGTCCTGGCCCATGGCCGAAACCACAAAGGCATAGTCTCTGCTCTGGCCCGCCGGAGGGCAGGGGCCGCGATAATGACGGGTCAGGCCGCCCTCGGGAATGACGCCCGAGCCGTCATTATCCCAGGAGCCGCCGCCGAAGAAGCGTTCTTCATCGCCGTACTCCACCAGACGCACGTCAAAGGTCCGCGTGCCGTCCGGCGCGTTGGCGACGAGAATTTCCGGGGAGATGCGCGAGCAACGGTGCAGATCGCGCAGAGTGACGGTAATGGTCATATCGGCCTGTTCGTCCTCCGCATTCTTGGCGGCGCAGGCGGATAGAAGCAGGGCGGCGAAAAGCGCGGGCACAATGAGCCGCGCCGTTTTAGCAAATACAGTCAGACGCATTCAGAGCCTCCAATAGAGATTGCTTTCTCCAGCTCAGCAAAGGTATAACCAATAGTCATGGCGAAGACAACAACCATCAGGAGTCGTTTATGTCAGTTCTTGCCGACAGCGTGACCGGATACCTGGGCAACGCTTCATGGATCCGCCGCATGTTCGAAGCCGGCGGCCAGCTCAAGGCGCGCTTCGGCGCGGAAAATGTCTATGATTTCAGCCTGGGCAATCCCGACCTGCCCGCCCCTTCCGCCGTGGCTGAAGGGCTGCGCGATTTCGCCGAACACGCGGGCGAACCCTTTGCCTTCGGCTATATGCCCAACGGCGGCTTTCCCTGGCTGCGCGAAAAGCTGGCCGCCCACCTCAGCGCTGAGCAGGGCGTCAAGCTCGCGGCCGACGACGTGTTGCTGAGCTGCGGCGCGGCGGGCGGGTTGAACGCCTTTCTGCGCGCCGTGATCAATCCCGGCGAGGAAATGATCAGCGTTGCCCCCTACTTTGTGGAATACGGCTTCTACGTCGCCAACCACGGCGGCACGTTCAAGGCCGTCATGAGCCAGAAGGACACCTTCGCCCCGGACCTCAAGGCCCTGGAGGCGGCCATCAGCGAAAAGACGCGGGTGGTGCTGATCAATTCCCCGCACAATCCCACAGGCGTGATCTACAGCCGCAAGGCCCTCACGGCCCTGGCAAGCCTGCTGGAAAACAAGAGCCAGGAATACGGGCGGCCCATCTGGCTGGTGGCCGACGAACCCTACCGCTTCCTGGCCTATGACGGCGCGGAAGTGCCTTCGGTGCTGCCCCTCTACCCCTATGCCGTGTGCATCAGCTCTTTTTCCAAAAACCTCTCCCTGCCCGGCGAGCGCGTGGGCTATGTGGCCCTTTCGCCCCGGTTGCGGGAAAAAGCCGAGCTCATGGCCGGCCTGACCCTGACCAACCGCATTCTGGGTTTTGTCAATCCACCGGTCATCGGCCAGCACATCATGGCCAAGGCCCTGGGCAGCCAGGTGGATCTTTCCGTCTACGCGGCCCGGCGCAAAGCCATGGCCGAAGTGCTGCGCGACGCGGGCTATGAATTCCAGATGCCCGCTGGCGCGTTCTATTTCTTCCCCAAAGCGCCGGGCGGCGACGACGTGGCTTTTGTGAACAGGCTGCTGGAAGAGCGCGTGCTGGCCGTGCCCGGCTCGGGCTTCGGCTGCCCCGGCCACTTCCGCCTGGCCTTCTGCGTGGACGAAAGCGTGATCCGCAAGGCCGCCGACGGCTTCGCCAAAGCCCGCGCGGCCATCCAGTAAAAGGAGACACGGCATTATGACCCGGCATCCGTTTTCACTTCCCACCCTCGCCGATCATACCGAGAACCGCATTCCGGCGGTTCTCGGACTGTTGCCGGGCGTGCTGGCCTGCATCCTGTTCTGCGCTCTGCTCTGGACCGCGCCCGTCTCCGCCCAGGCCAAGGACGTCAGCGTGCAGGAGGCGGCGGCTCTGCTGCGGTCCCCGCCCGGGGGGCTGCTGATTCTGGACGTACGCACGCCCGGCGAATTCCGGCAGGGACATCTGACCGGCGCGCGCAACCTGGACTTCTTCGGCGGCCGCTTCGATCTGGACGTGGCGGCCCTGCCCAAGGACAGACCCGTGCTGCTCTACTGCCGCACGGGCCAACGTTCCGCCGGAGCCTTGGAAGCGCTGGAGCAGGCGGGGATCAGGAACATCCTGCATATGAACCAGGGCATTGAAGCCTGGGAGAAGGCCGGGCTGCCCCTGGAAAAATAAGCGACAGTTCATGAGGATGTAACACTGAAATGCTCTGATTTGCCGTTGGCATGAATACTGCTTCCCTTGGGGGCGGAGAGGAAGATTTTTCCTCTTCGCCCGCTTTTTTTAGAGCAAGATACCTTTTTAAAGGTAATCTGCTCCAGGAGGCAGCACGTGAACTCGGCACTGTACATCGGAGCCACCGGCATGAAGGGCCTGAGCCAGGGCATGCAGGTGACCACCAACAATCTGGCCAATGTCAGCACCATCGGCTACAAGCAGCAGAATACCCTTTTTTCCGATATGCTCTCCACGAGCCAGGGCGGTACGGGCGACTGGTGGAACGCCCAGGAGAATTCGCGCGTGGCCTTGGGCCAGACCGGCAAGGGCGTGCAGGTGGACGCGGTGCGCACCATTTTTCAGCAGGGCGCTCTGGAGGCCACCAATACTGTCACGGACATGGCCATCAACGGCAAGGGGTTCTTCCAGGTTAGCGACGGCGCGAATCTCTACTACACCCGCGCGGGCGACTTCCGCC
Organism: Desulfovibrio sp. 3_1_syn3; assembly: GCF_000145315.2. Classification (NCBI taxonomy): domain Bacteria; kingdom Pseudomonadati; phylum Thermodesulfobacteriota; class Desulfovibrionia; order Desulfovibrionales; family Desulfovibrionaceae; genus Desulfovibrio; species Desulfovibrio sp. 3_1_syn3. Next base: position 1,042,520 of record NZ_ADDR02000001.1, on the reverse strand, counting down.
CGGACAACGAGGGCGTGTGGCGCACCCCCACGGGCCTGGCCCTCAACGGCTACCAGTATAACACGGACGGCAGCCTGGGCGGCCTGCAGGAAGTCAAGATCGACAGATTCGGCACCATGCCCGCCAAGAGCACGGCACGGGTGGATCTGACCCTCAATCTGAATTCGAACCAGAACAAGACCGAGGATGCCGACAATCCCTATTTCGGGCTGCTGGGGCTTTACAACGCTGCGGGCAAGCCCCCCCTTTCCTCCGACTCCTACGCCTATTCCCAGGCCATGACGCTCTACGACGCCGACGGCAAGGCGCGCACGGTCACGGCCTATTTCGACGGCACGCCCGACAGCACGGCGGGTTCCATGATTGAATTCGTCATTGCCGCCGGAGCGGCCGCGGGCAAGACCGATGCGGACGGCAACCCCGTTCAGCCCTCGGAGGGCGACGGCCTGCTGATGAGCGGCGTTCTGCAATTCGACGCCTCGGGCCGGTTGACCGGCATGTCCGCCTTCACGCCCTCGGTGGAAGGCAGCAAAAATCTTGCGGACTGGCAGCCCGCCCAGTTGGAAGGCGGTCTGCCCCAGCTCAATCTGGACGGCGCGGCCATGACCGTGAATTTCGGCATCAGCGCCGCCGGAGGCTGGCAGAACGCCCCCGCCTCGGCGACGGAGGTGGGCACGGACCAGAGCAAACTGCCCTCCATGGGCGCGGACGCCGTGCGCGCCGAGGGTGCCACCACGGCCTACAACAGTTCCTCGCCCACGGGCGCCTACAAGCAGGACGGCTATGCCGAGGGCACGCTGAGCACCATCGGCATCAATCCCGACGGCACGGTGGTAGGCCGGTATTCCAACGGCCAGGGCCAGAACCTCTGGCAGATCCCGGTCTGCCGCTTCACCAGCGAGGACGGCCTGCGCCGCGAGGGCAGCAATCTTTTCTCGGCCACTGAGGAAGCCGGGCAGATGGAAATGGGCGTGGCCGGAACGGAAAACTACGGCACCGTGAACGCCTATAACGTCGAAAACTCCAATGTGGACATGGCTACGGAAATGGTCAACATGATCATCACCCAGCGCGGCTTCCAGTCCAACAGCAAGGTGGTGACCACGGCGGACCAGATGCTCCAGAAGGCCATGGAACTGAAGCGTTAGAGCATTTCAGCATTGAAATGCTTTAACGGCCGAACACGGTGAGGCGCGCCGCGAAACGAGCAGTGTTTCAAAGGTTACCTGCTCTGGCCCGCACCTGAACCCTCCGAGCGGCAGATTCTGCCGCCTGGTATGTCCTGCCCACGGGGACCGCATTCTTGCCCGGCGGACCGGGATAGGCTATTCTGACGTGGCGGCGGCGTGCGTTTACGCGGCCCTCTTGTCCGTCACCGTCATCCCCGAGCCTCCCATGTCCGACATAACCCCCTTTCTTCCCTCGCAACTCTACGGCGTGATCGGCTGGCCCCTGGCCCAGAGCCTTTCCCCGCTGCTGCACAACAGTGGTTTTCAGGCGCTGGGCATTCCGGCCGTTTATCTGCGCTGGGAAGTGCCGCCGGAACGCCTGGCCGCTTTTGTGGACAGCGTGCGCCTGCTGGGCATCCGGGGCTGTTCGGTGACCATTCCGCACAAAATGGCCCTGCTGCCCCTGCTGGACCGGGTCAGCGAACAGGCGGAGCTGGCCGGGGCGGCCAACACCGTTTATTGGGACGGCGAAGACCTCTGCGGTGAAAATACCGACGTGAGCGGCTTTCTGGCCCCGCTGGCGGCCGTGCCCCTGGAAAACATGGACGCGCTCCTGCTGGGCGCGGGCGGCGCGGCCCACGCCGTGGCCGCCGGGCTGCGTCTGCGCCGTTGCCGCAAGGCCTTTGTGGCAACGCCCTCCAACCGCAGCCACCTGTCCCTGGCCGAGCGCTTCGGCTTTACGCCCGTGCTCTGGGAGCAGCGCCACGATGTGCCCGCCGATCTGATCATCAACACCACGCCCCTGGGCATGCGCGGCAAATATGAGAAAGAAAGTCCCTACGATTTCAGCCTGGCCGCGCCCGGCCATGTCGCATCCGCGACAGACACGGCGACCGGAAGCCCCTACGGTGGGGACGGCGGCGCGGGCCTGGCCTACGACATCGTCTACAACCCGCTGGAAACCCGCTTTCTGCGCGAAGCGCGGCAGGCCGGGCGGCGTTGCGTCACGGGCCTGGAAATGTTCTTCGGCCAGGGCGACGCCCAGTTCCGGCTCTGGACCGGCAGGCCCCTGCCCGCCGCCTCCCGGCAGGTTCTGGAAGCCGCCCTGTACGGTATATAGCCAAGGTACACGTATCAAATACCTACCATGGTCAATTGCTGTTATCAAATTCATCCAGGCAATTAACAGCACCTACCGGCAGTATTGGGCAAAGCCACCGTTGCTCCGCCGGAGCGCAGCGGCGGCGGATGCTGGTGCCGGGGAGAATCCGGCGGGAAATAAGATAGTTGCGGGCTGGCAAGGAAAACGACATTTTTTGCGCGGAAACCGACCGGAAGGCGGCCCAAAGGGCCGTGCCCGTTGGCGAGCCGGGCGAGCCTTACGGGCATCGAGAGTAGAGCTGTACTCAAGTACGTGAGCAGCAAAAAATGCCGGATGACACCGCCAGCGCGTGAAGAGCCGTTTACCCCGGATAATCCCGGCAGGCTCTGGAAACCGCCCTGTACGGCGCACACTGACATCTTTCAGAGAAGAGAACGGAAGCACTCCCATGAAAATTCTGATTCTGCACGGCGTCAACCTGAACATGTTCGGCAAACGCGACCCGGCCCACTACGGCACGGCCACCCTGGCGGACATCAACGCCGCCCTGGCGGATCTGGGCAAGGAGCTGGGCGTGGAGCTGGAAACCTTCCAGACCAACCACGAGGGGGAGATGGTGGAACGCATCCACCGTGCCCCCGGCGAGGGCATCCGGGCCGTGGTCATCAACGCCGGCGCCTGGACCCACTACAGTTACGCCATTGCGGACGCGCTCGCCATTCTCGACATGCCCGTGGTGGAAGTGCATATGTCCAATGTACATGCGCGCGAAGCCTTCCGCCACGAGTCCGTACTTTCGACGGTCAGCGCGGGCAGTATCGCCGGTTTCGGCGTGCAGAGCTATCTTCTGGGACTGCGCGCGGCCTGGAACTTGATCCAAAATACGCGTGATACCAGGAGGTTGTGAAAGAAAAGATTTTATATTTGACTTTTCCCGGCCAGCACCTAGATTTTTACTATATTCTCCTGTAGATACCAAAAAAATTTGGCTTTCACCCGCCCCTGTCCTTCAGCCTCTAACCAGAGAGTTGTCATGAACGACGCCATCAACCTGAGCCGGATGCGCGACGCCGCCTTTACGGCGGAAGTGGAGGCGCAAAGCGGCCAAAACGTTTCTACCTGCTACCAGTGCGGCAACTGCACCGCCGGCTGTCCGGCAGGCTTTGTCTACGACCGGCAGGTCAATCAGATCATGCGCGGCGTGCAGCTCGGCCTGAAAGATGAGGTGCTCAATTCGCGCTCTATCTGGTTGTGCCTGTCCTGTTCCACCTGTTCCCTGCGCTGCCCCAACAATATCGACGTGGCGGCGGTCATGGAGACCCTGCGGCACATGGCCCGCAAAGAGGGCCGGGTGGCCGTGCCCAAGGTGGAAAAGTTCTGGTTCTCCTTTCTCGATACCGTGCGCGCCTTCGGCCGCACCTACGAGATCGGCACCATGGCGCTGTACATGATGCGCTCCATGCGCTTGTTCACCGACCTGGATCTCGCGCCCGAGGCGCTGAAAAAGAAAAAGCTGGGCTTCAAACCCCACGCCATCCCCGGCGGCGGGGCCGACGCCGTGGCCCGGATCATGCAACGCTATAAGGAGCGCGCCAAACGCGAGGGGGTGCGGCCATGAAATTTTCCTACTATCCCGGCTGTTCGGCCAAAGGCTCCTCGGCGGATTATGAAAAATCCACCCAGGCCGTATGCGCGGCTCTGGGCATGTATCTTGAGGAACTGCCCGGCTGGAACTGCTGTGGTTCCACCCCGGCCCACGCCGTGGACACCGAGCTTTCCGCGGCCCTCTGCGTCCGCAATCTGGACATCGCGGCCCGCGAGCAGGCCGAAACCGTGCTGACGCCCTGCCCCAGCTGCCTGTCCAATCTGCGCCACGCGGCCAAGCGCATGGAAAATCCCGAGTTCCGCGCGCGCGTGGACGAGCTGCTGGACAGCCCGGCGGCGGCGCAGTTTCCTCCGGTCACCTCGGTAATGCAGGGCATTGCCCAGGTTTACGACGCCGATGCCATTGCCGCCATGGTGAAAAAGAGCCTCAAGGGCGTCAAGCTGGCCACCTATTACGGCTGCCTGATGAGCCGCCCGCCGGAAATCATGGACTTTGGGGACCCGGAAAATCCCACCCTCATGGAAAGCCTGCTGTCCGCCTGCGGCGCGGAGATGCTGGATTTTCCGCTCAAGACCGCCTGTTGCGGCGCGTCCTTCGGCATTCCCGAGCGGGCCATGACCGCGCGCAATTCGGGCCGCATCCTGGAGCTGGCCACGCAAATGGGCGCGGACGCCATTGTAGTGGCCTGCCCGCTCTGCCAGATGAATCTGGATCTGCGCCAGAAACAGGCCGCCAAGGAGGCCGACGTCTTCTTCCGCATGCCCGTGCTCTACTTCACCCAGATGATGGGCCTGGCCTTCGGCATCGCCCCCGAGCATCTCGGCCTTGAAAAACTCCGCGTCAGCGCCGACGATCTGCTGCGCAAAATTGACGGCGCGCAGGCCGGCGAAGGAGACAGATCATGAGAATAGGCGTCTTTATCTGCCATTGCGGCAGCAATATCGGCGGCACCGTGGACTGCGCCAAAGTGGCCGAAATCGCCCGCGGTTTTCCGGACGTGGTCTATGCCGACGACCCCATGTACACCTGCGCCGAGCCGGGCCAGGCCGCCATTGAGGCTGCCATCCACGAGCACAAGCTGGACGGCGTGGTGGTGGCTTCCTGTACGCCGCGCATGCACGAACCCACCTTCCGCCGCACTGTGGAACGGGCCGGGCTCAACCGCTACATGTTCGAAATGGCCAATATCCGCGAGCACGTCTCCTGGATCGGCAAGGACAAGGAAGCCAATACCAACAAGGCCGCCGAACTGGTGCTCCTGGCCGTGGAAAAGCTGCGCAATGACAAGCCCCTGCAGGCCAAGTCCTTCGACGTGACCAAGAAGGTGCTGGTGATCGGCGGCGGCGTGGCGGGCATCCAGGCAGCCCTGGACTGCGCCGACGGCGGCGTGCCGGTGATTCTGGTGGAGCGCGAAGCCACCATCGGCGGCAAAATGGCCAAGCTGGACAAGACCTTCCCCACCGTGGACTGCTCGGCCTGCATTCTGGGCCCCAAGATGGTGGACGTGGCCCAGCACCCCAACATCACCCTCTACGCCTACTCGGAAGTGGAGGACATCTCGGGCTATGTGGGCAACTTCACGGTGAAGATCCGCAAGAAGGCCGCCTATGTGGACTGGAGCAAATGCACCGGTTGCGGGGCCTGCACTGAAAAATGCCCCAGCAAGAAGACGCCCGACGCCTTCAATGAATTTACCGGCCCCACCACGGCCATCACCATCGCCTTCCCGCAGGCCATTCCCAAAAAGGCAGTCATCAACGCCGCGCACTGCCGCCAGTTCGTCAAGGGCAAGTGCGGCGTCTGCGCCAAGGTCTGCCCCACCGGGGCCATCCAATACGACATGCAGGACGAGATAGTCACCGAGGAAGTGGGCTCCATCGTGGCGGCCACGGGTTACGATCTCATGGACTGGACCGTATACGAGGAATACGGCGGCGGCAGATATCCCGACGTGATCACCTCGCTGCAGTACGAGCGCCTCTTGTCCGCCTCCGGCCCCACGGGCGGCCACATCCTGCGCCCCTCGGACGGCCGCGAGCCGCAGAAGGTGGTCTTCATCCAGTGCGTGGGCTCGCGCGACAAATCCATCGGGCGGCCCTACTGCTCGGGTTTCTGCTGCATGTACACGGCCAAGCAGGCCGTGCTGACCAAGGACCACATCCCCAATTCCCAGTCCTACGTCTTTTACATGGACATCCGCGCGCCGGGCAAGATGTACGACGAATTCACCCGCCGGGCCATGGAGGAATATGGGACGGAGTACATCCGGGGCCGCGTTTCGAGCATCTACCCCGACGGCAACGGCCAGTACGTGGTCATGGGCGTGGACACCCTGCTGGGAGAGCCCGTGGAGATCAAGGCCGACCTGGTGGTCTTGGCCGTGGGCATCGAAGCCAGCAAGGGCTCGCCCCAGCTGGCCGAGAAGCTGCGCATCTCCTACGACCACTACGGCTTCTTCATGGAAAGCCATGTGAAGCTCAAGCCCGTGGAAACCAATACCGCCGGCGTGTTTCTGGCGGGCGTCTGCCAGGGAGCCAAGGACATTCCGGCCTCCGTGGCCCAGGGCTCGGCTGCGGCGGCCAAGGTGCTGGCGCTCTTCGCCCGCGACAAGCTGGAGAGCGACCCGCAGATCGCCCAGGTGGACATCCGCCGTTGCGTGGACTGCGGCAAATGCATCCGCTGCTGCCCCTTCGGGGCCATCAAGGAAGTGGAAATCCGCGGCGAGCAGAAGGCCCAGGTCATTGAGACCGTCTGCCAGGGCTGCGGTCTGTGCACGGCCACCTGCCCGCAGGGCGCCATCCAGCTCTCCCACGCCACCGACAACCAGATTCTTGCGGAGGTGAACGCGCTATGCCAGTGCTGAACGGCAAAGAACTGCGGATTGTGGGTTTTCTCTGCAACTGGTGCTCCTACGGCGGCGCCGACACGGCGGGCGTGGCCCGCGCCGGGCAGCCCACGGACCTCAGAATCATCCGCGTGCCCTGTTCGGGCCGCATCGACCCGCTCTTCATCGTCAAGGCCCTGCTCAACGGCGCGGACGGCGTGCTGGTTTCCGGCTGCCACCCGCGTGACTGCCACTACGCCGCGGGCAACTTCTACGCCCGCCGCCGTCTGGAAGTGCTCAAACAGTTTCTGCCCGTGCTGGGCATTGACGAGCGGCGCTTCGAGTACACCTGGGTTTCGGCCTCCGAAGGCCAGCGCTGGCAGCAGGTTGTCACGGTCTTTACCGACTGCATCCACAAGCTGGGCCCCGCGCCCCGCCTGGAGGACGCCGAGCCCCTGCTGAAGATCGCGGACATGGCCCTGACCTCGTTGCGCCCCTTGGGCACCGGCCAAAACGCCGCCCTGGACCAGCTCAAGGAAGCCATCAAGGCCAAGCTGCCGGAACTGGACTGCGTCATCGGCTGGCAGCAGGGCTATGACGGCGCGCATACCGTGCCCCTGTTCATGAAGACCCCGGAAGACGTGGACAAACTGGTCTGGGGGCCTTTCAACGTCAATAACCCGGCCGTCTACCTGCCCTCCTTCAAGGGCAAGAAGGTGGGCATCGTGGTCAAGGGCTGCGATTCGCGCTCGGTGGTGGAACTGTTGCAGGAAAACCTGATCAGACGCGAGGACGTGACCATTTTCGCCCTGCCCTGCGAGGGCACGCTGGATATGGCCCGCGTCAACCAAAAGCTGGGCCGCTACACGAAGATCGACAAGGTGGCCTACGACGAGGCCGGGGTGACCATCACGGCCGACGGCAAGGAACACCGTTTCTGCATGACCGACTTCGCCCAGGGCAAATGCTACGGCTGCACCACGCCCATGGCCGTGCTGGCCGACACGAGCGCGGGCGAGCCGGTCAAGGTGGAGCCTGGCGCGTACACTCCGCCGGAGCTGGCCCTGCTGGATTCCATGAGCCTTGAGGAGCGCATGGCCTTCTGGCGCGGCCAGATGGAGCGCTGTCTGCGCTGCTACGCCTGCCGCAATGCCTGTCCCATGTGCGTGTGCCGCGACTTCTGCGTTTCCGACAGCCGCGACCCGCACTGGATGAGCCAGGAGGACAGCACGCGCGAAAAACTCTTCTTCCAGACCATCCACGCCCTGCACTTGGCCGGGCGCTGCACGGGCTGCGGCGAATGCCAGCGGGCCTGCCCGGTGGGCATCCCCATCCTGGCTCTGCGCCAGCAGATCGCCCGCGCCGTCAGCCGGCTCTTCGACGACTACAAGGCCGGCCTTGACCCCGCCGCCGTGCCGCCTCTGCTGGGCTATGAGCTGGAAGAAAAGAACATTCATGAGAGGGACTGGAAATGAGCACTACCCGCTTTGTCACATCCGACGGCCTGCCCGCCCTTCTGGCCTTCCTCTCGCAAAACGGCCGCCGCGTGCTGGTGCCGGTGGAAAAACCGGCCAACAAGCGCTCCGTGGTCTACGAGCCCTGGAGCCGGGGCATGCCCTTCACCCTGGAAAAGGCCACCGTGCCGCCCAAGGCGGCGGTGCTGCCCCAGTGTGAAACCCTGGTGAGCTATAAAAAAAGCAAAGACCCGGAAAATCCCGAGCGCGTGACCATGAGCCTGGACGACAGCATTGAGGCCCAGCCCACGGTGGTCTTCGCCTGCCGCCCCTGCGACGCGCGCGGTTTTTCCGTGCTGGACCGGCCCTACCTGCAAGGTCCTTTTGCCGATCCCTATTACAAGGCCCGGCGCGAGGCGCTCACGGTGGTCACCATCACCTGCGCCTCCGGCTGCAACACCTGTTTCTGCCACTGGGTGGGCGGCGGTCCTTCCTCCCCCGAGGGGTCGGATGTGCTGATGACCGAGATTGAAGGCGGCTACGTGCTTCAGGCCGTGACGCCCAAGGGCGAGGAACTGCTGGCCGCCTCGGATCTGCCCGACGGCGCGGAACAGTTCTCCCTGGCCGAGGCCGCGCGCAAAGCCGCCTGGGCCACCTTGGAGCCCGCGCCCAATATCAAGGGCGCGCCGGAAAAATTGGCGGCCCTGTTCACCGATACGGAGTTCTGGCAGAGCCAGACCGACCGCTGCCTGTCCTGTGGGGCCTGCACCTACTTCTGCCCCACCTGCTATTGCTTCAGCATCACGGACGAAGGCGAAGGCCTGAGCGAAAAGGGCGGACGCCGCCTGCGCAGCTGGGACAACTGCATGTCCTCGCTGTTCACCCGCGAGGCCAGCGGCCACAACCCGCGCATGCTCAAAGCCTTTCGCATGCGCAACCGCGTGTCGCACAAGTTCTCCACCTATCCTGAAAACTGGGGGGCATTCTCCTGCAACGGCTGCGGCCGCTGCATCAGCAATTGCCCTGTTTGCCTGGACATCCGCGCCATAGTGCTCGCCGCGCTCAACGCAGACCAGGCTACCGCCGAGTAGAGGAGCTGACGCATGGCTACCAAGAAAACTTCCGGCAAAGCCAAAACCGCATCCAAGACGGCCGCTAAGGCCGCTCCCAAAACCGCGCCCAAGGAAGCTGCCAAGGCCGCCGCGCCCAAGAAAGACGCGCCCCCGAAGCCCCGGCCCGCCGAAGTGCCCGCGTCCGCCCGGCCGGTCTCTCCGGCCGTGCGCCCGGAGGCGGACCTTGTGGCGCATGAGGAGCACCCCCCTGTGGTGAGAGAAGAGGGCGAACTGGCCGTCAAGGAAAGCGCCGTCCCCGCCGTGGAAACGCCCGCCGAGGTCCCGGCTCCCGAAGCCGCCCCCGCGCCCAAGGCTGAGTCCAAGGCCAAGACGACCCCCAAAGCTCCCGCGGCTCCCGCAGGCGGCAAGGGCATGCTGCGGGAGATCTCGCCCCGGCCCAAGCCCCAGGGCAATCCTTATAAACCCATGCCCGCCACCGTGGCCGAAGTCATCCAGGAAACCGGCAATATCAAGACCCTGCGCGTGGTCCTGGACGATCCCGAAGCCATGGAGTCCTTCACCCACGAGCCGGGCCAGGTAGGCCAACTCTCGGTGTTCGGCGCGGGCGAATCCACGTTCGTCATCAACTCCCCGCCGTCACGGAAGGATTATCTGCAATTCTCGGTCATGCAGGCCGGTGAAGTGACCGCCGCCATCCACCGCCTGTCGCCCGGCGACAAGGTGGGCGTGCGCGCCCCGCTGGGCAACTTCTTCCCCTACAACGACTGGAAGGGCAAGGACATCTTCTTCGTGGGCGGCGGCATCGGCATGGCACCCATCCGCACCATCATGCTGCATCTGCTGGAACACAAGGCGGACTACGGCAAGATCAGCCTGCTCTACGGCGCACGCTCGCCCCGCGACATGGCCTTCAGCTATGAGCTGGAAGACTGGCTGCGGCGTCCCGACCTGGACTGCACCCTGTGCATCGACGCCCCCTTTGAAGGCTGGGAGCACAAGGTGGGCCTGATCCCCAACGTGCTTTTGGAACTGAATCCCGACCCGGCCAACTGCGTGGCCGTGCTCTGCGGGCCGCCGATCATGATCAAGTTCACGGTGCAGGCTCTGCAAAAGCTGAACTTCGCGCCGGAGAACATTGTCACCACCCTGGAAAAACGCATGAAATGCGGCATCGGCATCTGCGGGCGCTGCAATATCGGCGGCCGCTACGTCTGTGTGGACGGGCCGGTGTTTACCTGGAAGGAATTGCAGGAGCTGCCCCCGGAACTTTAGGGAAACACTTCTGAAAAGCTGGCAACAGATCAAAAAATCCCATAGGTTTCACGTCTTCCCACGGTCGCCGGAGATTTTCCGGCGGCCGTTTTATATCGCCTGTTGACAGATGCGGGCTCGTGGGTAATGGAAGAAAAGTCACAACGTTCCATCCAAGGGAGAAAGAATGAAAAAACTGTTTATCCTCTGCTGCCTCATGCTGACCCTGCCCGCAGGAGCCCAGGCGGCGGACGAAAAAATCGACCCGTCCAATTTCATCTGCGCTGAACTGGTGGCCATTTCCAGCACGTCCGGCCAGCCGCCGCTGTTCGAGGGGCTGCAGATCGACGGCTATGCCGCCGCCGCGCAGGGCAAGGCCGTGGCCGATCCGGACATCATGGCTCCGCTGCTGGAGCAGGTCTATGCGGCCTGCCAGGCCAAGCCCACTGAAAAGGTGGTCACTCTCTGGCAGGAGGCCCGCAAGAACCAGCCTGTGGCAGCTGACGGCCCCTGGCGGGCGAACAAGACGACCTGCAAAGACTATAAGGCCAATGAAGACGACGGCAGCGGCTTTGTGATCTGGCTGGACGGCTACAACCGCCAGAAGAGCGGCAAACCCGGCTCGGTGCTGGAAAGCGACGACACGCTCAAGGCGTATCTGGATGCCTGCTCCAAAAAGCCCGAGGCGCTGATGCTCGACGTCATGCGTGAAAGCGTCAAATAAATCCTTCCCAAGTCTGACCATGCCGAAGGCCGCGACCGCAGCGGGAGACGCAACACGCTCTCTCCCCCGGCCGCGGCCTTCGCAGCATCCAGTGTCTCATTTGAAAAATCCGACACGCAAAACCCGTAAGGCTTTACGGCGGAGTAAGCGTGCCTTTGACTTTGAAATGCATAACATCAAAGTTGACCTGTTCTAAAGCTGTGACGCTGCTCTCGCGGCCGCCGTGCACTTCACATTTTCAATGTGAAAATGTCTGAAGGGGGAAATATGCATAACATCCCGGCACTGTGCGCCTTTCTGCTCTGCCTGCCGCTGACGGCATGGCCGCAAAGCACGCCGCCTGACGCCGCCGGACGGGAAGTTTTCACGGATTCGGCCTCAGCCATGTGCGCGGCCTGGGCCCAGCCCGCGCTTAAGCCGGGCGGCGAAAGAATGCGCCGTCTCCTGGAGGCGTTGGAGCTGGACGCCTATGTCAGCGCCCGGCACGGCGGCACAGGTTTCAACCCGCGCGATCTGGGCGCCCTGCTGGCCCGCGTGGAACGGATCTGCGCCGCACATCCCGAGCGCGGGTTGGCCGAAGTCTGGCGGGAACAGAAGAAAACCTGGCATCGCGGCCCCTGGAAAACAACCATGACCCGTTGCCGGGATATCCTGGCTGCGGGCGATCATAATGAGGACGCCTTCTTTTTCGGCATCTGGCTTTACGCCTATGATCAGGCCAGGGACGGCAGCAACATCGGGGAAGCCCTGCGGGACATGCCCGCCGGAGCGGCTGAACTGGTCTGGAAGGAATGCGCGCGCACGCCCGACGCGCCGCTGCTGGGCGTGCTGCGGCGCATGCGGGGAAAATGACCCGGTTTATGCGAGATTTCGGGAGCCGCTCAGAGCAGGGTCATATAGATGGGAATGGTCAGAGCCGAAAGCAGCGTGGACAGGGAAACCATCAACGCGCCGAATTCCGGGTCCGTGCGGTAGTAGGCGCTGAGGATGGCCGCCTGCATCAGCACCGGCAGCGAGGCCTGCATGATGAAGACCTTGCCCATAAGTTCCGGTATGGGGAAAAGGGGCACGAGCAAAAGCACCACCAGAGGGCTGACCACCAGGCGCCCGACCAGGGCCAGAACCAGATCCCGGTCGAGTTTGAGGTGCCGCAGATCCATGGTTTGCAGGGTGACGCCGATGAACAGCAGAGCCAGGGGCGTGGTCAGATTGCCCAGATATTTGGCCGCATCCAGCAGAAAACGGGGCAGATCCACCTTGAACATCACCAGGGCCAGGCCGGTCAGAAAACCCAGCATGGGCGGTGAAAAAATATGTCGGATATTGTCGCAGAGCCGTGTCCGTTCCCGGCCCTCCCCGCAGCCGTCGCTGCTGATGGCGTAGTTGCCCACGGTCCAGAAAAAAATGGTGCTGGCAAAGTAATAGAGCAGCACATAGGGCAGGGATTCCTCCCCGAACAGGGCCAGATTGACCGGAATGCCCACAAAGATGGTATTGGAATTGGAAACACAGGCGCAGAACAGGCCGAAGTGCTTTCGCTGCACATGAGCTATCCTGCCCACCACCCAGGCCAGACTGAAAGTGATGACCAGGGAGGTGAAGGGCAGCAGCGCGCCGTAGAGCATGTGCAGCAGATGGTCGCGGTCAAAGGACTGCAACAGCGTGCACATCAGAAAAGGCGGCAGGGCCACATAGGTCACCAGCCTGGGCAAAAGCATCTGGCTTTCCGTGGAAAACCAGCCCTTCCAGGCCAGAGCATAGCCCACCGCCACGACCAGCAGCAGGCCGAAAATTCCCCCCAAGGCGTGCAGAAAAACCATAGGGATTTCTTAGCGGCTTTTGCGGCTTCCGTAAACAGCCGGGGAGGGCAGGGTCATTCTGTTCTCCGTCCGTTGTTTTGCCTTCCGGGCACGGAGACTTTACGCCTCCAGCCGTTTGGGCCGCCTATCGTTGCGGCCTTCATCCGTAAGGCGGCCTTGCCGCCAACGGCTGAAGCCCGGCGCGGGCAGGAGGCCTGAAGCAAAACTCATTCACGGCCCTTCAGTACGACGCTTCCCCCGCAAAGCGTGACGCACTGCGGGGGAAGCGCACATTTTCGGACGCGGCCCGGCCTACAGCGAATACTTGCTGTTGGCGTCGCGCATCTTCTTCACGGATGCCGCCAGCGCCTCGGTGTTCAGCACCATTTCCATCATGCTGATCTGCTCTTCCCAGGCAGCGGGATCGGCTTCGCTCTTCATTTCCTCTTCAAACACATGGTACACGCAGAGTCCCAACGGGACTCCCGCCAACGGACCGGCAAAGGTGGGGTCGCCCAGGGTGACGGTTTCGGCATAGATTTCCGCCCCTTCGGGGTCGGAAGAGCCGAGCACCACCACCAGGTTTTCCGCCCCGACCTTCTCAGCGGCGTCTTTCACACGCTGCTGATTTTCCAGGTCCATGGCGCCTGCGGCGGTTCAGACAAAACATTCGGTGGCCGAGAACAGCACCTCGGCCCCGGAGTTGGCGAAGACCGCCGCCATGGCCGGACCGGGAACGCCGTCCCGTTCGCCCAGAAGCAGCAGCTTCTTACCTGCAAGTTTACCCATGATGCACTCCTTGTTGTTGCTTTGCTTGTTCCGCAACAAGCCAAGCCGTTGTTATGCCAACAGCTTCTCCGCGCCTTCCCGGATGGTGTCCAGGGTCACTTCGTCGCTGCTGATGCGCTGCACGTTTTCCCCGCCCTTGTAAAACAGAATGGTGGGCACGGCCATGACCCTGAGGGAGATGACCAGGCGGCGGTTTTCAGCCACGTTCAGTTTGCAGAATTTGATTTTGCCCTCGTACTCTTCGGCCAGCTTTTCCACCGACGGCATCAGGGCCAGGCAGGGACCGCACTGCGGGCCCCAAAGGTCCACGATGACGGGCATAGCGCTGTTGAGCACTTCCGCTTCGAAATTTTCCTTGTCCACGATAACCATAGTGCACCTCGCTGCTTGCGTGTTGTATATGCCGCAAAAGGATGGAGACATTTTCCTGGAACGTACTGATAATGAAGATTTTTGTTCTCTGCCAAGGAAGGCGAGCTGCGGGCGGAGGAGTATATTCAAACATATTCGACCTTCGCACGGAGCGAGCCTGACGCAGGCAGAGGGCAAAACCATTACTCAGCGATTCCCTTACAGATAGCCCGCCGCCGTAAGCAGCGTCCTGGCCTTTTCCAGACCGGCCGAGGCCAGCTTGACCACCGGCCCGGTGCAGCCCATGGCTCCTTCGGCGTAGATACCTTCTTTCCAGAGCACATGCACGGCGTTTTCCAGATCGAGCACGTCGATGCCGTGAATTTCCTCATCCGTGGGCACCACGGGCGGCATGACCGGCACGTCGCCGCTTCCGGCCTCGGGCCTGGGCATGAGCCCTTCCAGTTCCTCGTCCAGACCGGCGGCGCGGGCCACCCGGAGTTCCGCCGCCACCCTGGCGGGCAGGCCGCCGCGCAAGGCCTGGGCCGTGTAGCTCAGGGCATTGGCGATGACCGGCGCGCCCGAGGCCCGCGAGATGATCGACACCACCTTGTTCCAGCCCTCGCCCACGGAGGGTCCGTAGCCCCAGCCCGCGGCTTCGTAGCCGCCGCCGGTGCCGAAGGCCGCGAAGACCTTGGCCAGCACGTTGCCCGTGAGGGTGTCGCAGACGCAGACGTCCACCGCGCCGGCCAGGATGTCATTGCCGCGCAGCAACGCGCCGCCGTCCTTGCGCACGCTTTGGCCGAAACGCACGGCATAGCCCTTTTCGGCCATACGGCTGAGGGCGCGCATAACCTGAGGCGCGGCATCCAGATTGAGCACGCCCAGGCCGGGATCGGCAATGCCCATAGCCTTGGCCGTCGCCAGGCCGTACACCGCGTTGCGCAGCATGGCGCAGGCCCGCTGCGGCGCGCTGATGCCCGTGGTGGAAGCCAGGATCATGGCCCTGCCCCTGGCCGGAGTGAATGCCCGGCCCATGGTGGTCACGCCCACCGGGAAGGGATAGTGCAGGGCCACCGCGCCTTCCAGCGCGTCGGCACCTTTGGAATCAAGAGCCTTTTCCATGGCCGCCGCAATGTCGGCCTCACAGTCGGGCGTTTCGATCCAGTCCATGCCCTCGGGCAGCGGGGCGTCCGGCCGGGGGCCCAGGCCTACCACCTGAAGGCGGCTGTCCCGGCGCATGGCCGTGCCCGCGCCCAGCAGGAACTCTTCCACCGGCAGCTCACTGCCCGCGGCCATCAGCCCGATGCGATTGCGCGGGCCGCCGCCGCGCGCCGTGGCCACCAGCTCCGCCAGGGATTTGCCGATGAGGGCGCGTTTGCTTTCGTTTACTTCCGCCATGGCAGACCTCAGTTTTTCTGAAGGTTGGCGGCCAGATCGGCAAGCGCGTCCAGCAGCAGTTCGCGCACTTCGTCCTTGGTGACGCCCGCGCCCGTCGCGCCTCCGGTTTCGGAAGGAGCTTCGATCAGGAAGGACGCGCCGTCGGCCAGATTGGTCAGGCGGCCCAGGAACAGGCTGCCCTTGCCGATGATCATGGCGCGCTTGATGCTCCCGGCCTTGATGGCGTCGCGGGCATGGCCCATGTAGGGCACGCCCGAGGGGATGTGCCCCTGGGTATGCACGAAACCGGGAATGCCGTGCTCGGCCACGAATTGCGGAATCTCCTCACGCTTGAGCTGGCCTTTCATGACCGAAAGGGCCGCGATCATCTTGAAGTTGGCCTCGGGCACATTGCCCGCCCCGGCGGGCAGGGTGATTTCCGCGTTGTGCAGTTCGGGGGCGTACTTGTCCACATCCGTGAGCTTGAGGCCCAGGCGGGTCAGCGGCTCAAAGGTCAGGGCCGAGGTGATGGCCTGCGGGGCCGCCCCGGCGGCCACGGAATGCTTGCCCACGGAATCCAGGCGGATCACCGGCTCCGTGCCGTCGTCCGGCACGAGCAGCACCGCAAAGCTGCCGATGCAGTTTTCCAGGGCTTTGAGCCCCTTTTTGACGTGGTCGCGCGAGTTCATATACAGCTTGGGCAACGAACCGCCGCCCAGCACGGCCACATTCCGGCGCACGCCCGAGGCCACCATGCTCGCGCCGGCGATGACGGCCGCCGCCGGACCGGCGCAGAAGCCGCGCACGTCAAAGCCGCTGGCATTGCCGCAGCCCGCGATTTCGGCCACGGCCTTGGCCAGGTTGCCGCCGCCGCGCTGCATAACGTCGCCCACGGCTTCCTCGGAACATTCCACAACAAAGTCGATGTCCGCAGGCGCGAGCCCGCTGTTTTTGATCAAATGCAACAGGGCCAGCACGCCGCTGGCCTTGCAGGCCAGATTTTCCAGCATGACGTGGGCCGAGAGGTTTTCGTCCGTATCATGAGCCCGGCGGCAGCAGCCCACCACCCGGCCGTCCAGATACAGCGGCAGGGCCATGTGCTTTTCCACGGCTTCGGCGATTTCAGCGGCCTCATGACCGGCTTCCAGGCGGGCCAGCTGGCTCTCGCCCACAACCGGGTCCTGGGCCAATTTTTCCTTGATGCGCGCGGCAAAATCCTTGTCCAGCCAAATCAGGTCAAAAACGTCGCAGATGTCCATGAAGCCGAGAAACTCGTCTTCGGGCATGATCTCGCCGTATTTGCCGTAACGCTCGGGCGCGCCGAGATTTTCCAGCCAGGGCGCGGACGCGGCGGCCAGTTCCTCCACGCTCATGGCCCCGATATAGGTCTTGTTGGGGGCGTAGCCCGCAGCTTCCTCATAGCTCTGGGCCCGCCCGGGCAGGGCCTTGAGATACTCGGAATCGGGCTTGGCGCGACGCTCCTGGGCGGGCGTGCCGCCGTAATGCAGCGCCAGTTCCGGCGCGAAATTCAGGCAGTAGGCCGTGCCTTTGATGCCGACATTGCCCATGTGCTTGCTCCTTGTATAAAAATAGCCGCACGAGCTCCCGCTACGCCACACACGGTGCGGCGCGCCGCAACGCGGCGTGGATTCAGCCGAAAATCACATTTTTCGGCTGAATGAACCTTTGAAAAGCGAAGCGTTTCAAAGGTAATCTATTCCTGTTCAGCCAGATAGGCATAGGCGGACATGGCCGCCCGCGCGCCGTCCCCGGCAGCCGTGACCACCTGCCGCAGGGCCGTGTCGCGCACGTCGCCCGCCGCGAAGACGCCCGGCGTGGAGGTGCGCATGTCGGCGTCCGTAATGATCCAGCCCTGCTCCGTGGTTTCGCAGACGCCGCTCAGGAAGGCGGCGTTGGGCAGCGTGCCGATGAAGATGAACACGCCGTTGACGGCCACCACGTTCTTTTCGCCGCTCTTGACGTTCTTGAGCACCATGCGCTCCACCAGGCCGTCGCCCTCGATGGCTTCCAACACGCTGTCCCAGAGGGGCACGATCTTGGGATTTTTCAGGGCGCGCTCGGCCACCAGCTTGTCGGCGCGGAACTGATCGCGGCGGTGCACGATGTAGACCTTCTCCGCGAACTGGGTCAGATAGCAGGCCTCTTCCACGGCGGTATTGCCGCCGCCGATGACCGCCACCTCAAGCTCCTCAAAAAAGGCCGCGTCGCAGACCGCGCAGTAGGAAACGCCCTTGCCCGTGAATTCCTTTTCGCCGGGGCAGCCCTGTTTGCGGAAGTTGGCCCCGGTGGCGATGATCAGCGCCTTGGCCTCAATCTCGCCCTGGTCCGTGACCACCACGGTTTTGCCGCCCGCCGGGCGCAGTTCCTTCACCGTGGCGGTGCGGAATTCGGCTTTGAAATGCTCGGCGTGAGCCCGGAAGCTGTCGGCCAGCCCCACGCCCGAAGCACTGATGGTGCCGGGCCAGTTTTCGATTTCGCTGGTGATCAGGATCTGGCCGCCGGCCTTGCCCTTTTCCAGCACAAGCACGTCCAGGCCCGCGCGTTTGCCGTAGACGGCGGCGGTCAGTCCGGCCGGGCCCGCCCCGATGATGACCAGTTCACGCTGCTCCATGATGTATGCTCCCGTGGTTCCCGGCGGGCGCTGTCGCGCCCGCCGGGCCGTCATTGCTGTTGTTACGTCCGCAATTTACGTATTGAAGACCGTCTGTTCATCCACGGGAGTGGAGAGCGCCGTGAGCGCGCGCTCCACCAGTTCGCGGCGCAGGGCCTTTTCCGCTTCCGGCGAGAGTTCGGGATTGCCCAGCGGATGGGGGATGGAGACCGTGGGCACAATGCGGTTGGCCCCGATACTCAAAGAGATAGGCACGATGGTACACATGTGAACCACCGGCACGTCGGCGGTGTCCTCAATGGCCTTGGCGAGCGTTGCACCGCAACGCGTGCAGGTGCCTCAGGTGGAGGTGAGGATCACCGCCTGCACCTGGGCGTCCTTGAGACGCTTGCCGATCTCGATGCCGAAGGCTTTGGCCTTGGCCACGGCCGTGCCGTTGCCCACGGTGGAATAGAAGAGCGGATGCAGGGAGCCGATGCGGCCTTCCTTTTCCAGGTCGCGCAGCACGTCCACGGGCAGCACGCGGTCCGGGTCCTGATTGGCGTAGGTCTGGTCGTAGCCGCCGTGGGCGGTCTGATACTTGCCCTGGAGCAGATCCGTGACGCCGGTGATGTCGTATTCGCCGAAATTCTGGGCACTGGAGGCCGCGATGTGGTCCGGGTTGCCGAAGGGCACAATGCCGCCGGAAGTGACCAGGGCGATCTTGGCCTTGCTCATGTCCGCCACGGGCGGGCGCGGGGTCACGCGGTCAAAGACCGGCATGGCGTATTCCGTGGCAAAGGGCTCACCCTTGAGCTTTTTGATCAGCATGGACACGGCGCGCTCCGCGCCGGGCTGCTCATAGAACATGTTTTCGCGGATGCCCTTTTCGATCAGGCCTTCCTCGGCCGGGGTTCCCAAAGCCTCGCCCCCGAGCTGCTTGAGCAGCACGCGGGCCATGGCCGGTACGGCCTTGGCCATGCCGCGCGCGGAATCGGCGGCTTCCACAATGGGAATTTCCTTACGGAAAAGATCCACGCCGGGATTTTCCCGGTACAGGGCCGTGACCACCGGGATGTGCAGAGCCTTTTGGACCGCCGCGCAGACCGAGGCGCAGGCCGCGCCGTAGCGCCCGGCATTGAAGGCCGGACCCGCGATCAGGGCGTCGGCCTTGTATTCGCGCACGGTTTCCACCACCAGGGCGGACACTTCATCCATATGGTTGGCGAAATAGTTGTCGCCGCAGATAAAGGTCGCCACGATTTCCGCTTCGCCGCCCAGAGCGGCCTTGAAGGCCATGCCGGGACCCACAACGCCTTCGCGCACTTCAGGGCCGACGTCCGCCTTGTCCTCGCCGCCGATGCCGGCGAAAAACTGATTGATATAGTGTATGACACGATATGCCATGATCCACTCCTTCTCTGTCATTTCCGCGCTGTTTCTAACGAAGTGTCGATGTTTTTTTGGGGCTTACCGCCCCAAACCCCGTCCGGGGGGAATCATTCCCCCCGGTCCCCCTCACTTTCGAAATGTTGTTGCTTTGCAGCAACATTTCGGTAATGCGGGTGCAGGGGCATCATGCCCCTGCCGGGGGCTGGGGGGCAGAGCCCCCCATGCTTGATTATTTCAGCACTTCCCTAGAGGGTGCGGCCGCCAATACGGTTAAACCCCAATTCGCTGGTGGCGCCCATAATGGCCTGCAATTCCACTTCCATGCCGCCGTCCTCGCGCAGGGAACCGAAGAAGCCCCCGGCGATGACGTCAGCCGTGGCCGGTTCGCCGATGACCTTTTGCATGGGCGGCAAGACGATGACTTCATTGGCATTGCCGGCGGTGACGCAGGCGTCGCCCTCGGGGCAGGAGTCGGCCAGGGACTGGCTCGACCCGTCGCGCCCGGCGTATTCGTCGGTGATCAACACGGTCTTGATGCCCGCGCGCTCGGCCTTCCAGCAGTTCATGATCAGATCCGCGTCCGGGTTGCCGAAACCTTCCTCGGAAATCACCAGGCCGTCCACGCCGAGCATCCGGGCCAGCTTCACCGCGTAGGAGGAACTGCGCTTCTTGTCGGCCAGGGTAACGTTTTCATTGGTGATGATCACGCCCACGAAATTGATGTCCTTGCCGTGGTGGGCGTAGAGACTTTTGATCACCGGATTGTTCACGTGCGTGTAGGTGCTGTTCTTGTCGCAGGCCGAAACGCAGTTGCCGGAAATAATGGCCCCGTCCATGATTTCCGTGGGGCTGATCATGGTGGGCAGAATTTTTTTGACATCCACGCCGTAGACCCAGGTATCGTGCAGCAGGCCTTGGGACTGGAGCATATACAAATACGCCACCTTGGGCAGCCCGGGCCAGGCGTTCATGGCCTCGGCCAGGGGCGGGAAGGCGTAGCTCTCCACAGTGTCGGCCTTGTCTTCCTTGCAGCAGGAGGCCAGATAGTATGCCGCCTTGAGCCCGGCCCGGCGGTAGACCGCCTCCAGCTCATGCAACTCCACCCCGTCCACGGGCTCGAAGACCAGAACCACGTTGCAGGTTTTGGAAAAAGGCGTGTATGCCGCGCCCGGGCCGCTCATGTCCACAATGCCCTCCTGCGGGGCCACCAGACGGCCGGTGGTCAGCACCGCAGCGCCTTCGAGCACCAGGGTCTTGCCCTGGCCCACGGTGTCCACGTCGCCGATCCAGCCGGGAAACACCTCGCCCGGGCCTTCCAGCTTGCAGCGCGGCTCCACGGCATCCTTGCAGGGCAGGATGCGCACGCTCTCGCCGGGATGGACCAGCTCGGCCTCCACATTCCGGAGGGCCGGGTCTTCCAGCAGCAGGCTGACCAGCTCCTCCTTATTGACGGTGAGCACATGATCCCGCGCGCCGGTGCGCGGGCCCCATTCCAGCTTGCGGATTGCAATCTTATGCAGTTCCAGGTTCACGACAAACTCCTTGGGTCAGACGTCTTCGGGCGGGCCGCCCGGATGAATCCATGATGATTGTGACGCAACGGGAGGTGCCCGCATCCGTCCGCATCCCGGCATGCCCGGACCGACCGGCCCGGTTGGGAAAGGAGTCAGTGCAGGCTTTCCAGAGTGGCTTTCAGCAATTCACAGTCCAGCAGAGCGCAATCGCGGCGCATGGCCTCGGGCAGGTCGCCGGGCAGGCTTTGCCGGACCTTCGCGGCCGGGCTCTGATAGAGCTGCAGGGCTTCTTCCAGAAAATGCAGAGAGTCAGAGTCCACCGTCCCGGAGGGGGAGGGCGGCAAGAGAAGCAGGGAACGGTAGGGCTGCTGATGCGGACGGAAATTGCCGTACAACGGGTGATTGGCAAGCCGCCAGCCCTGATGCACGCGGTCGCGCGCCATGGTCAGCGCGTCGCGCGCGCCGCCGTCCAGCAACAGAACGTCCACACCCGCCGGAACGCGGGACGGAAAAGAGGGATTGTTGGTAATGAGAATCGCGCGACCGGCCACAGCAAAGCTCCCGCGTTTGCGTTGGCTCTGTCGCGCGCCGGGCGGTTCAGAGATGCGTCCGGTTGCAATCCTGATGCCTGAGAGTTTCAGCCTTGCGGCCTTGCCCCTTCGGCGACCCCGTGGCAACGTCCGGCATGCCGGTTGTGCGCGGGTGCTCTCTTGCAACTTTCGCTCGCAATTCCCCACTCCCACATTGAGAAAAAAATGTCAAGCGGCGGCCTCATAAAAAAAATAAAACATATCCGCAAATTATGCCTGGTTGAAGAACCAAACGATGGATTGCGGCGACCGGCGCGGGCTAGGCCGGGGAATGACGCCGCCCGCGCGGAATAGGCGGATTTTGTAAAATAACCGCAAAGGTACAGGAAGGCTGACGCAAAAGTATTTTTCTTTTTCACTCCGGACACAAAAAATACTCATCCTATTCATTCGATTGCCCTGGGACGCTGTCAGCCCCGGCTTCACTTTTCGGATAAGGGCGGTTATGATGCGTGCTCACAAACGCGGAAAACGCGCGCCTCTTTTCCACCAAGGAGACCAAAAGCCATGAGCGATACGTTGACTGTTGCCGTTGTGGGCGCCACGGGCGCCGTGGGTCGTGAAATGCTCAAGACGCTGCACGAGCGGCAGTTCCCGGCCACGAAAGTACGGGCCTTCGCCTCGGCCCGCTCAGCGGGCAGCAAAGTGCCTTTCGGCGAGGAGGAACTCACGGTGGAAGAGCTGAAGGAAGATGTCTTTGACGGCATCGACCTGGCCATCTTTTCCGCCGGCGGCGGCACGTCCGCGAAGTTCGCGCCGCACGCCGCCCATGCCGGTTGCGTGGTGGTGGACAATTCCGCGGCCTGGCGCATGGACGAGCGCTGTCCCCTGGTGGTGCCGGAAGTCAATCCGGAGGCCCTGGAAGAACATCAGGGCATCATTGCCAATCCCAACTGTTCCACCATCCAGATGGTAGTGGTGCTCAAGCCCCTGCACGACGCGGCACACATCAACCGCGTGGTGGTTTCCACCTATCAGGCCGTGTCCGGCACAGGCCAGAAAGGTATTGAGGAGCTGGAACGCCAGGTGCGCGACCTTTTCAACGCCCGCGACCCGGAAAACAAGGTATACCCCTACCGCATCGCCTTCAACGTGTTGCCGCACATCGACGTCTTCCTGGACAACGACTACACCAAGGAAGAGATGAAGATGGTCAACGAGACCGTGAAGATCTTCGACGATCCCTCGATCAAGGTCACGGCCACCTGCGCGCGCGTGCCGGTATTTTTCTGCCATGCGGAATCCGTGAATATCGAAACCGAAAAGAAGATCACGGCCAAGGAAGCCCGGATCATGCTCTCCCAGGCTCCGGGCGTGAAGGTTTTCGACAATCCGCGCGAACTCATGTACCCCATGCCCGCCTACTGCATCGGCGACGATCCCACCTTTGTGGGGCGCATCCGCGAGGACGAAAGCATTGAAAACGGCCTGAACCTCTGGATCGTGGCCGACAACGTGCGCAAGGGCGCGGCGCTCAACGCCGTGCAGATCGCCGAGGAACTGCTCAAGCGCGATCTGGTCCGCGTGCCGGACAAGAATGTCTTCATGCGGTAGCGCGGAGAAATATGCCATGCAGGCCGTGGATTCCGACACCTATCTGCAAGCCCTTTTGTCCGCCCCCCGTCCGGGGGCGGACAAATTCCTGGCCTTTTACGATCACCGGGTGGGATGCATCGGCACGGACCCGCGCCTCCTGCTCCTGCCCCTGGACGATCATATCTGCCATCGCGGCGACGGTCTGTTCGAAAGCATCTGTTACCGGGAGCGGAAGATCTTCGTCCTGGACGAACACCTGGCCCGGATGCGCGACGGCGCGCAGGCCCTGGACATCACGCCGCCCTGCTCCTGGGAGGAAATGCGCGCGCGCATTCTGGACGTGGCCCGCGCCTCGGGGCGGGACCACGGCGACCTGCGCGTCTTTCTCAGCCGGGGGCCGGGCGGTTTCGGCGTTTCCCCGCAGGAATGCCCGCTGGCCGGTCTGTACATTGTGGCCCTGGCCTCCAGGCTGCCCTCCGAGGAATTGTACCGCAAAGGGCTCACGGCCTTCAGCAGCGCCATTCCGCCCAAGCAGGAATATCTGGCCCGGATCAAGAACACCAATTATCTGCCCAACGTCTTCATGGCCGTGGAGGCCCGCCAAAAAGGCATGGACGTGGCCGTGACCTTTGACGAGAACGGCTTCATGGGCGAAGCGGCCATTGCCAACCTGGGCATTGTGGACGCGCGGGGCCGCCTGCGCAGCCCGGAACTGCGCCGCATCCTGCCCGGCACCACCCTGCTGGCGGCCCTCAAACTGGCCGAGGAACGCATGCCGGTCATCCAGGGGCCCATCCACAAAGAGGATATCGCCACGGCCCGCGAAATGCTGCTGTTCACCAGCGCCACGCTCTGCGTGGGCGTCACGCATTTTGACGGCAGGCCCGTGGGCCAGGGGGACTACCGGGGCCGCCCCGGCCCCACGGCCCTCTGGCTCAAAGACGCCCTGCTCGCGCAGATGCTGGCCCAGGGCACGCCTTACTGATGCGTATCCTGCTGCTCTCCCTTCAGGACGAAAATCAGGACGCCGCGCCCGACGGCTCCACGCGCGCGCGGGTCCGGCGGCTGGAGGAGGAACAGACCCTGGCCCTGGTCAGAGCCATGCGTGACGGAGGCCGCTTGGCCCCTCTGCTGGTCTGCCTCAAGGGCTCGCGCCTGCACGAGCGCGCACGCGCCCTGAATCTGCCCCTGCTGGCCGTGAGCGGCACGGGTACGGGCAATCCGCTGACCCTCTTGCGCCTCTGGAACCGGCAACGGCGGCATAAAAAGCTGCTGATCCAGACCGTGGGCGAGGAAGCCCTGGCTCTGGGCCGCCGCGTGCTGCGCATGCGCCCGTCCGGCAGCGCGCTGCTCGCGCACGCCTTCTTTTTGCGGCCGCCCGCGCCGGAACGGTGCAAAAGCAAAGAGATGCGCGCCGCCCGCTATATCCTCTGCGGTTCCAAACACGTGCAAAACCGGATTCTGGCCGCCTGGGAACAAGCGCCCGATGCCGCCGCGCCCGTCGTTCCCCCTATCGTTCCCGCAGACGCCCTGCCCCTGCTGCCGCCGGGTATCTGCCTGGAAGGCTTTGATCCGCCCAGCCCGTTCCGGGAGGAAGAAGGGCGGCACTTCATTTTCGGCATGGGGGAAAGCCTTGCGCCGCGATCCGGCGCGCAGTTGGTGGCGCGGGCCATGGCCGCCATCTGGCAGCGCGACGACCTGCCCCCCTGGGAAGTGCGCATGCTGGGCGGCGGTCCGCGTTTTCAGGAAGTGCTGGAAGAGGCCGCCGCCCTGGGTGTGGAATCGCGCCTCTGCCTGCTCAACGAACAGTACGCGCCCGATGTGCTGCGGAATTGCCACGCCTGGCTCGCGCCGGGTTCCTCGCCCGAGGAAGCGCCGGAGACGCTCTGGTCTGGCTTCGCGGCGGGCCTGCCGGTCATTTGCAGCCGAAGCGGCCTGCACCTGGAACGCCTGGGCGGCCCGGACCAGGCGCAGAACGCGGCCCTGACCGTGGAGGAAAACGATCCCCAGGCTCTGGCCAAGGCCATGATCGAAATCATGCAGGATGCGGAGCCGCGGCACAGACTGGCGCAATGCGGCCGCGCGCTGGCCCCGTCCACCGGCCTGCAGCACATGGCCGACCAGGCTTGCGCCCTGTTCGAAGCCTGGCTGCGGGCTCTGGGGACCGGCGCGCCCGCCCCGGCGGAGAAAACTCCGGATACGCGGGAGCCTGTGGCGGCCCAGCGCGACGAATCGTCTTAGAGCGGATTACCGTTGCGATACTCCACAATGAGTCTTTTTGCGCAACGCCCGCTTCGCCGTTTACCGGCGCGAATAAATTGCGCTTACGCCTCTGTGGCGGGCGTCTGCTCACGCAGCCGCCAGAGCAATTTCAAAGTGAACGTGCTCTAACCTCCAGCCTTTTTCAGGACACCCATGAAGTGTAAAATCTGCAAGGCCCCGGCGGCCGTGGCCCTTAAAAGCCATAATGCCGCCTTCTGCCCGGACTGCTACAAGGATTTTTTCGCCCGCCAGGTCGCGCGCGGCATTGAAGGCCAAAAGCTCTTTACCCGCGACGAGCGTATTCTGGTGGCTCTTTCCGGCGGCAAGGACTCCCTGGCCCTAATGCTGGAGCTGGCCCGCCAGGAGTACAACGTCACCGGCCTGCACATCGACCTGGCCATCCCCGGCTCCTCGGCGGCGGCGCGGGGAGTGGTGGAGCGTTTCTGCGCCAAGCACGGCCTCAAGCTGCTGGTCAAGGACATGGCCGCCGAGGGCCTGCCCATTCCGGCGGTCAAGGAACGCCTGCACCGGCCGATCTGTTCGGCCTGCGGCAAGATCAAGCGCCACTTCTTCAACAAGGTGGCGCTGGACGAAGGCTTTGACGCCCTGGCCACGGGCCACAACCTGGACGACGAGGCGGCCCGCCTGTTCAGCAATACCCTGCGCTGGGACACGGCCTACCTTTCGGATCAGGGCCCCCTGCTGCCCGGCGAGCACGGCTTTGCCCGCAAGGTCAAACCGCTCTGGCGGCTCACGGAATTTGAAACCGCCAACTATGCCTTTCTAATGGGCATTGAAAACCATTACGCGCCCTGCCCCTACAGCCCCGGCGCCAGCTTCACCGTGCTCAAGGGCTTGCTGCAACGCCTGGAAACGGCCATGCCCGGCCGCAAACTGGATTTCTACCAGGGTTTTCTGGCGCGCGGGCGCCCCGTCTTCGCCCGGCGCGAGGCCGAGGAGGGCGTGGAACTGGCCCCCTGCCCGCAGTGCGGCTATCCCACCTCTTCCGGCGATCTCTGCGGGGTTTGCCGGATACGGGAGGCGCTGCGGGGCGAGTAGCCTTGCCTGCCCTGCCCCTAGGGTCATTCTGTTCTCCGTCCGCTGTGTTATTCTGCCCTCCGGGTACGAAGGCTTACGGCGTGCCGCCGTTTGGGCCGCCTCCGGCGCGGACAGGGGTCGGGAGGCGTGAATCCTCCGTGTCCGCAGGGCCCGGAGTACCTCATCCGCATGACAAGCCCATAGCACAAGTACCTTTGAAAAATAACCCGCTCTAAATACAAAATCACTCTGCCGACGGCAGGAGAACAGAATGGCCCTGCCCCGCGCGTATTGCCCCCCCGCCGCCAAGGCGCTATCCTGCGTTTTATGAACATCCTGCGCAAAGCTCTGCAACGGGGCCTGACCCCGAGCAATATCATCAGCTATGTCTGCCTGGAGAGCATGCGGCTCTGGGGCGCGTTCTGGGGCACAGTGCGCCTGCGCTGCAAGGCCGCCCTGCTGGGCGTGGCCGTGGGGCCGGGCACGCGTGCCCACGGGCCCGTGGGCCTGTTGCGCTGGCCGGGCGGCAGCATCCGCATCGGCGCGCGCGCCAGTCTGATTTCCTCCCGGCGGCGAGCCACGGCGGCCAGCCTGTACGCGCCCGTGCGCCTGCGTGTGTTCGGGCCAGGCGCGGCCATCGAAATCGGCGAGGGCGCGCAGCTCAGCGGCACATCCGTCACCGCGCGCTCGCAACGCATCAGCATCGGCCGTCAGGTTCTGCTGGCCCCCAACTGCGTAATTGTGGATTCGGATTTCCACGCCCCCTGGCCGCCCGAGACCCGCGCCACGGAACCGGGCCTGGAACGTGACGCGCCGGTGAGCATCGGGGACTACGTCTGGATCGGCATGAACTGCCTGATTCTCAAGGGCGTGAGCATCGGCGAGGGCGCCATGATCGGCGCGGGCAGCGTGGTGACCCGCGACGTGCCGCCCTTTTGCCTGGCTGCGGGCGCGCCCGCGCGCGTGCTGCGCCGCCTGGGCCCGGAGGACGCCATGCCCGGCTCAGAAGGCCGGGGAGCCTGAGATGGCCGGAAGGGGAACCCCCGCAGGCGTCGGCGAATACATTGCCGCGTTGCTGGCCTCAGCCAAAATGGGCGGCCAGGTCACCCATCACCGCCTGCTGCCCGGCGCGGAACCCGTGTTCGCGCCCAGCCGCCTGCCCTGGCCGCGCGCCATCGGCAATCTGCTGGAGGAGCGCGGCGTCCGCCTTTACAGCCATCAGGCCCTGGCCACGGACCACATCCGCGCCGGGCATTCCGTGGTGGTGGCAACGCCCACGGCCAGCGGCAAAAGCCTGATCTACAATCTGCCCGTGCTGGAGCGCCATCTGCACGATCCCGACGCCAGGGCGCTCTATCTCTTTCCGCTCAAAGCCCTGGCCCAGGACCAGCTGGCGGCCTTCACCGCCCTGACCGCGACCTGGCCCGAGGCGGCCCGGCCCACGGCCGCGCTCTACGACGGCGACACCAGCGACCATTTCCGGCGCAAGATCCGGCGCGATCCACCCACAGTGCTGGTCAGCAATCCGGAAATGCTGCATCTGGGCATATTGCCCCACCACGAGCAGTGGGCCGCCTTTCTGGCGGGCCTGACCCACGTGGTGGTGGACGAGGCCCACACATACCGGGGGGTGTTCGGCGCGCACATGGCCCAGGTCTTCCGGCGGCTGAACCGTCTGGCCGGGCGCTACGGCGCGCGGCCCACCTATGTGCTCTGCACGGCCACGGTGGGCAATCCCGGCGAATTGGCAAGCGGGCTTATCGGCGCGGGCGACAGCGCGCCTGTCGTCGTTGAAGAACCGGGCGCAATGGCGGAAACGCCGCGCCCGGCCGATGCGCCTGTGGTCATTGACACGTCGGGAGCGCCCCAAGGGCCGCGCCATTTCGTTTTTCTCAATCCCGAGCAGAGCCCGGCCACGGCGGCCATCGACCTGCTCAAGGCGGCGCTGGCCCGCAATCTGCGCACCATCGTCTATTGCCGCTCGCGCCGGATGACCGAGCTGGTCAGCCTCTGGGCGGGCAGCCAGTCCGGCCCGTACAAGGAACGCATTTCCGCATACCGCGCGGGCTTTCTGCCCGAGGAGCGCCGGAGCATCGAGGCCCGCATGGCTTCGGGCGAGCTGCTGGCCGTGGTCAGCACCAGCGCTCTGGAGCTGGGCATCGACATCGGCGGCCTGGACGTCTGCATTCTGGTGGGCTATCCCGGCACGGTCATGGCAACCCTCCAGCGCGGCGGCCGGGTGGGCCGGGCGCAGCAGGAATCGGCGGTCATCGTGGTGGCCGGGGAGGACGCCCTGGACCAGTATTTCGCCCGCAATCCCGAGGATTTTTTCAGCCGCCCGCCGGAAAAGGCCGTGGTCAATCCGGACAACGAGGTCATTCTGGCCCGGCATCTGGAATGCGCCGCCGCCGAACTGCCCCTGAGCGCGGATGAGCCCTGGCTGCAATCCGCGGGCGCGCGCCGGGCCGTGCGCGAGCTCCGCAAGCAAAGCCTGCTGCTGCAATCCGCCGACGGCAGGCAATGGCTGGCCGCGCGCAAGCGGCCCCAGCGCCTGGTGGACCTGCGCGGCACGGGCCAGAGCTACAGCATCGAGGATCAGGCGGGCGCTGTCATCGGCTCGGTGGACGGCTTCCGGGCCTGGCGCGAAACCCATCCCGGCGCGGTCTACCTGCACCGGGGCCGCACGTACGTCATTGAGGAAGTGGACCCCGGCCGGGCCGCGATCCGCGCCAAAGAAGCCAACGTTTCCTGGTTCACGCGCACGCGCGGGCAGAAAAGCACGGACATCCTGGAAGAGACGGAGCGCCTTGCCATCGGCCGCTGCCTGGTCTGCCGGGGCAGGCTGCGGATCACCGAGCGCATTACCGGCTATGAAAAGCGCGCGACGTCCGGCAACCGGCTGCTGACCATCGTGCCTCTGGACGTGCCGCCCCAGGTCTTTGAAACCGAAGGCCTCTGGTACGTGATTCCGGACGCTGTCCGGGCCGGGCTGGAGGAGCGCTTCCTGCATTTCATGGGCTCCATCCACGCTCTGGAGCACGCGCTCATCGGCCTGCTGCCCCTGCAGGTCATGGCCGACCGCAACGACTTCGGCGGCATTTCCATTCCCCTGCATCCCCAGACGGGGCTGCCCTGCGTTTTCGTCTACGACGGCCTGCCCGGCGGCGCGGGCCTCACCCGCCAGGCCTTTGCCGGAGCGCGGGAACTGCTGGAAGCCACGCGCCGGGTTGTGGGGGCCTGCCCCTGCGAGGACGGCTGCCCCTCCTGCGTGCATTCTCCCAAATGCGGTTCGGGCAACCGGCCCATCAGCAAACAGGGCGCCCTGGCCCTGCTGGACGAACTGCTCGCGCCGGGCGGCGAAGGCGACGCGCTCTGCCGGGAGCTGAGAATCAGCCCGGCCCCGGAATCTTTGGATGGCCATCTGGATGGCCGCCTGGAGGCGAACCTGAACGCCGGAGCGGGAGCCTCTCCGGATATCCGGCCGCGAGAAACGCCGGGCACGCCGTTCGCCAACGCCCCGCGTCAGGAGAAAATCATGGAAAACAGGCCCGCGACTCCGGCATCTTCCCCTGTGCCCGACAGCCTCCCGGTCCATATTCCCGTGCCGCCCCCCCGGCATTATGTGGTCTTTGACGTGGAAACCCGGCGCTCGGCGGCTGAAGTCGGCGGCTGGCACAAAGCCGGACAAATGGGCGTGAGCGTCACCGTGCTCTACGACAGCCTAGCCGACGACTATTTTTCCTACAGTCAGGACGAACTGCCCGCCCTGTTCGAGCGCCTGCGCGCCGCCGAGACCGTGGTGGGCTTCAACAGCCTGCGTTTCGACTATGCGGTGCTCACGCCCTTCGCGCCCTTTGAGCTGCGCGCCCTGCCCAGCCTGGATTTGCTCCAGCGCATCAAGGAGCGTCTCAACTATCGAATTTCGCTCGACAATCTGGGCCAGGCCACGCTCGGCGAACCCAAGAGCGCCGACGGCCTGCAGGCCCTGCAATGGTGGAAGGAAGGCCGCTGCGAGGAAATCGCGGCCTATTGCCGCAAGGATGTGGACCTGACCCGCCGCCTCTATCTCTTCGGCCTGCGCGAGGGCTATCTGCTGTTCACCAACAAGGCCGGGCAGCGTGTGCGCGTGCCCGTGGATTTCGGACAACGGCCATGAACAGAGCTACGGATGCGGAACTGGCGGCGGCCCTGATCACCTGGCGACGTGAGTTGCACCGGCATCCCGAAACGGGTTGGACGGAATTCTGGACCACGGCCTTTGCGGCGGACGTCCTGCACTCCCTGGGCTACGCCCCGCGCGTGGGCCGCGAAATCCTCAATCCGGACCAGCGCATGGGCCTGCCCGCCCCCGCCGTGCTCGAGCGGGCGCGGCAACGGGCCGTTCAGGAAGGCGCCGACCCCCGCTGGCTTGAGCGCATGGGCCCGGCCACCGGGATTGTGGCGGATCTGCATCCCGGCCGGGAGCCGGATCTGGTGTTGCGTTTTGATCTGGACGCCCTGGAAATGCCCGAGGCCGACGATGCCGGGCATCTCCCGGCGCGGGAGGGCTTCGCCTCCCGCCACCCCGGTCTCTGCCACGCCTGCGGCCACGACGGGCATACGGCCCTGGGCCTGGGGCTGGCCGCTCTGCTGCGGCGGGACGCAACGCGCCTGGCGCGCAATGTGCGCCTGCTCTTCCAACCGGCGGAGGAAGGCGTGCGCGGCGCGTCCGCGCTGATCCAGCAGGTGCTGGGCGCGCGCCGTTTTCTGGCCGTGCACCTCGGGCTCAGCGCGCCGGAAAGCGGGAGCCTAGTCACCGGGCTGTCGGGCTTTCTGGCCACAACCAAATTCGACGCGCGCTTCACGGGCCGCGCGGCGCATGCCGGGCTCGCGCCCGAGGCCGGACGCGACGCCCTTCAGGGGGCCGCCGAAGCGCTGCTGGCCCTGCATGCCCTGCCCGATCAGACGGACCAAAGCGGGCAGGAGGGACAGGCGAAGCAAAAAGGCCGGATCAACGTGGGCCTGCTCGCGGGCGGCTCGGCCCGCAACATCGTGCCGGACCAGGCCGTCATGGCCTGCGAAACGCGCTGCGTTGACCGTAAGGCGGACAACGCCCTGCTGGCCGGGGCGCGCGCGGCCCTGAGGCGCATTGCGCGTGAGCGGGAACTGGGCCTGGAGATCACGATTCAAGGCCGCGCGGGCTGCGCGAACAGCAATGCGGAGCTGGCCCAACTGCTGGCCCGGACCGCCCTGGAACTGCCGCCGGGCCCGGACGGACAGCCCCTGTTCGCAGCGGGCAAAATATGTTCCGAGGGACGCATGACGGCCAGCGAAGACGCGGCCACCCTGATGGAAGCCGTGCGGCTGGGCGGCGGCCAGGCCGCTTATGCTCTGCTGGGCGCTGATCTGGCAGGCGGCCACCATACGCCGCATTTCGACTTTGACGAAAGCGTGCTCTGGCCGGGCGCGTTGTGGCTGGCGGCCGTGTGCGGAAGGCTGTGCGGCTAGTGTCGCGTCAAGCGACACATATCGCAAATCCGCAAGGGGTTGCGCGCCGCCGCAGGCGGCGTAAGCACAGCAAAAACCACGTTTTTTGCTGTGCGGCCTTCACGCTGAACCGACAGGTGAAACGTGACATCTCACTAGGCTCAGCCCTCATTGACGGCACGAGGGCCTTACGTATAGAGTGCGCCGTTACTTTATTTTAACGGATGTTGGATGCTGGATACCGTAATCATTGGATAAATGAGTTCCGCTGAGGCCGCAGGGCCGGCGGGACGCGAACATGGCCGGCCGCCTTTGCGCGGCGTCTTGTCGTTTATCCACTGACACGAGGTATCCCGTGAACATTTCCCGTCTTGAGCAAAGAACTCTTCACACCCTGGCCAAGGGTGGCAGAATCCTGATAATCCGCGACAGTTCCGGCAAGATAGCTGAGGTGGAATGCTATACCCGCGAGGGTTGGCTGCTCAGCGACTGCAGCCCGGAGATCTTCAAAAAACTGAAAAGCAAAAAGCTCATCAGCTCGAAAAACAGTCTCCCTTACCGCATCACTTCCGAAGGTCTGCGCGCCGTGCGCGCCCAGACCGATAACCGCTGAGGTTTCACCTCTCCATGGAGTCAATCATGACTATCGCTATCCGCCCGGAATGCCCCGAGGATTTCCCCATTATTCACGACTTGGTGCGCACGGCCTTTGAAAACGCCGAGCATGCAAGCGGCGACGAGCATTTTCTCGTGGATCGCCTGCGCCGTTCGCGGGAATATATTCCCGAACTCAGCCTGGTGGCCGAGGAAGACGGCCGCATCGTCGGCCACATCATGTTCACCAGGCTGAAGGTCGGGGAGACGACGGCTCTGGCCCTCGCCCCGCTGGCCGTGCAGCCTTCGCATCAGGGCAGGGGCACAGGCGGTGCCCTTATCCGGCGCGGGCATGAGATTGCCCGTTCTTTGGGCTGGGAATTCGTAATCCTGGTGGGACATGCGGGCTACTACCCGCGCTTCGGCTACAAGCCCGCCGCTTCTTTCGGCATTGTTTCCCCTTTTGAGGTGCCGGAGGAAGCCTTTATGGCCATCAACCTCAGGGGAGGCACGGAACGCCTGCCCGGCCTGCTGAAGTACTCCCCGGCATTCTTCCCGGAGAGCCCGGCATAACCTTATATCCGTCCTCTTCCCGGCGGCGGTTGAACTTCCGCCGCCGGGAAAGGGCGCATCTCCGGAATGTGGAGGAGGTAACGCACATATGCCCAGGGCTGAGACTAGTAGAGTTTTTCCAGCAGCTCGGCCTCGCCCTCCAGGCTGTAGCAGTGTTCCTCCGCCGGAAAGGTTCCGCCCTTGACTTCTTGCGCGTAGGCCGTGAAGGCCGCGCGCATGGCTTCGCCCACCTCCCCGAAACGCTTGACGAATTTGGGGGCCACGGTATCGCAGAGGCCCAGCATGTCCTGCCAGACCAGCACCTGGCCGTCGCACTCGGGCCCCGCGCCGATGCCGATGACCGGTATTTCCAGCTCCTTGCTGACGCGGGCGGCCAGGGCGGCGGGCACGCATTCCAGCACCAGGGAAAAGGCCCCGGCCTCCTGCAAAGCGCGGGCGTCGTCCAGCAGCTTCTGGGCGGCGGCCAGGCTTTTGCCCTGTACCTTGTAACCGCCGAAAGCATTGACCGACTGCGGGGTCAGGCCCAGATGGCCCATGACCGGGATGGACGCCCGCGTGAGCGCGCGCACCTCGTCGCAGAAGTCCGCGCCGCCTTCCAGCTTGACGGCCTGGGCCCGGCCTTCCTTGACCAGCCGACCGGCATTGCGCACGGTGTCGGTCACGGAAACCTGGCAGCTCATGAAGGGCATGTCGCAGACCACCAGGGCCGAGCATGCGCCGCGCGCCACAGCCGCGCAATGGCGGATCATGTCCTCCAGGGTGACGGAGAGGGTGTCAGGGTAACCCAGCATGACCATGCCCAGCGAATCCCCCACCAGCAGGGCATTGACGCCGGTCCGGTCCATGAGCTTGGCCGTGCTGTAGTCGTAGGCCGTGAGCATGACCAGTTTTTCCCGGCCCTTGGCCTGCCTGAACGTGGCGACGGTGTTTTTCATGCCTTTTTCCCCTGCAAGTCTGTCCGGCCCTGCAGGGCCAGGGCCATGAGCAGATGCGTCAGTTTGGCGGCGGTGAAGTTTGCGTGGTGCAGGCCCGGAATGGGAGCCAGTTCCACCACGTCCAGGCCCACGATTTCACGGTCCCGCGCGCAGCGCTCCAGAATGAACTGGGCTTCGCGCCAGGAAATGCCGCCCGGCGACGGCGTGCCCGTGGCCGGCATCAGCGAAGAGTCCAGGCCGTCCACGTCAAAGCTGATGTAGATGCGGCGCGGAAAATCCTCGGGCAGGGGTTGTTCGGGCAGACCCACGCGGGCCAGAAAATAGGCGTCATAATGGGTGACGTTGTAGCGTTTGCGTACCTCGGCCTCCTCCCGGCTCATGTCGCGCACCGCGAACTGCACCAGCGGCAGGCCCAGGTCGGCCACGGCCCGGTGCATGACGCAGGCGTGGGAAAAGGGATCGCCCTCATATTCGGGCCGCAGGTCCGCATGCGCGTCAAACTGGACGATGCCGAAAGGTTCGCCCTTTTCCCGCGCCTGCCGGGCCAGGGCCCGCAGCGCGCCCAGACTCACGGTATGCTCGCCGCCCAGCAGCACGGGCACGGCCTTGCAATCCAGAGCCCGGCGCGTGGCGGACTCAATGCGGGCCAACACCCCTTCCACCGGCCCGGCACAGTCCACGGGCGGCGCGGTATAAAAACCTGACTCGCCCGGCGCAAGCCCGCTTTCCCAGGCTTCCAACTGCCGGGAGGCGTCCAGCAGGGCCGCCGGGCCCTGCGCCGCGCCGCCGCCGTAGGAGACGCTGCGCTCCAGCGGCGCGGGGATGATGTGAAAGGCCGCGTCCTCGGGCCGTGTCGGAGCATACTCCGAAGCCAGAAAATTTTGCTGATCCATGCTGTCCCATCCTCAGCGCGTCTTTATGGCGAAGCCGCGCGCAATGTAAGGCTTGCACGCCGTTATCCGCGCGCCGCCAGTATAACGCCGCCACCCGCATCCGTAAACGGGCAGGCGCGGCGCGGGCGGGGCAGACGTATCAAATTTCATATTTCCTGCCATCATTGCCTATCGTCATTATCCGGGAAAAACAGACTTTCGTGCGCTGCCCGCGTCATCCGTTTACGCTACGCTCCGGTAGGGCAGAGGAGGATTTGCTCAATTCTACGGGGAGGCCAGATCATAAATAGTAACTATTTGAAATAAATATACGTATGCATAGCTTGGCGGCATTTTTTAGATGGGTCTGCCTTGGTGGCATAGCAGACGACCACAGGGAGAAGGCAATAAAAAACGGCCCGCTTGGGGAGGCAGGCCGTTTTGTTTGGAGGAGGCTGTCAGCAAAAGAAAGGAAGGTACTTTTTATATTGCAACTGGCATGCCAAATTAGATTTTCTCGAAAATTTATTTAACATACTGAAATATAATGTAAAAATTTTTCAGTTGTTACGCCGCTGCGTAAAAAATTTTATACACCGACAAACCCAATCCAGCCACCCAGGCATATGGACGTACAAAAAATTATCTCCACTCAAGACTACAGCAGCGGGAAAAACAGAACCGGCCTTCAGGCCAGGACGTGCATGAAGGAACGCCATCGGGCTGCCGGTCTTGATGCCCACGCCACAGAAAACGGGGACGTGCCGCTCAGAAAGAGACAGTCATTGGCCGATGTCACAGGTGGCGCCCGCCAGCAACGGGGACGGCAACCGCCAGAGCAAAGTAACTTTGAAAAGTTACTTTGCTCTGGCGGCTGCGAAAGCCGGAACCGGCGGAACGGCCGGCGGCCTACAGATAAGAGCAGCACTGCTGCGAGTAGCGACAGAACGACAGGTTGAAGGCGGCGTCAACTTTGAGAATGCCAATTCTCAAAAGCAATCTGCTCTAATGTACCGTGTCTTTGCCCTGCGCGGCCGAGCCCTGGCCCGACATGGCCAGCCTGTTCGCCAGCTCCTTGGCTCCCGGCGTTTCCCGCCACTGGGTGAAAAGCTTGCGCCAAGCCCCGAATTCCAGAAAACCCTGGTCCAGCTGGCTCTCGTGCATCTGCACCCAGGCATTGAACAATTGCATCTGAACCTGGAAGGTGGCGCTCTCAAAAATGGTGGAAGTCATGTCCTTGGGCAGGCTCTTGCCGTCCAGGTTGTCCAGCACGAACGTGCACACGGCCCGGCGGGAGGTTTCAAAATCCACTTCCCGGCCGTTCATATCCTCGGCCAACGGCAGCAGATGGGGATAGAGTTCCTTGATCCGCTCCATACCCTTCTCGGGCACGGCCAGAAAAAGCGGCGTCTCGCCGTCCGGCCCGGCGGGCGCGTCCGGCTTTTCGGTAATAAAATAAAAACGCAGCCAGTTCTCGAACATCACGGCTTCAAGAACCTGAAAAACCGCGTTCTGAAATTGCTCCTGTTGTTCGGGCATATCATTTTTCCTCCGCTAGGCGTATATTTTCAATAATAGACGCGTGCACAGGCCGCGTCAATGCGGGGTTGCGCGCGGCTCTGGCTTGTGCACACGGCTTATGCTATGCTGATCTCATGATTGATTACGCCCAGGCCCTCAACGAAGCCCAGTACGCGGCGGCCACCAGCGGCGACGGTCCCGTGCTGGTCGTGGCAGGCGCGGGCAGCGGCAAAACCCGCACCATCGTCTACCGCTTGGCCTGGCTGGCCGAGCACGGCGTCGCGCCCACGTCCATCCTGCTGCTGACCTTCACCCGCAAGGCCGCGCAGGAGATGCTCCAGCGCGCGGGCATGCTTCTGGACCAGGGCCTTTCCGGCGTGCAGGGCGGCACCTTCCACGCCTTCGCCTACGGCGTGCTGCGCCGCTGGCGCCCCGCCTGGCTGGGCGAACGGCCCTTCACGGTCATGGATTCGGCGGACATCACGGCGGCGGTCAAATACTGCAAGGATGAGCTCAAGTTGGGCCGGGGCGACCGCTCCTTCCCCAAGACCCAGAGCATCGTGGGCCTGCTGAGCAAAGCCCGGAACAAGGAATTGTCCCTGGAGGAAGTGCTGCGGCGCGAAGCCTTCCACCTTCTGCCCCACACCGAAGCCCTCGCGGCTCTGGGCGAAGCCTATACCGCCTACCGCCGCGAAAAGGGCCTGCTGGACTACGACGACCTGCTCTTTGAGCTGGAAACCCTGCTGCGCGAAAACCAGGCCGCCGCCGAAGCCCTGCGCCTGCGCTTCAGCCATATCCTGGTGGACGAATACCAGGACACCAATCTGGTCCAGGCCCGCATTGTGCGCCTGCTGGCCGGGCCGCCCGGCAAGGATGCGAACGGCGGGGAAACCACGTCCCTAACCGGCAACGTCATGGCCGTGGGCGACGAAGCCCAGTCCATCTATGCCTTTCGCGGGGCCAATGTCCGCAATATTCTGGATTTCCCCAAACTTTTTCCGGGCACGCGCATCATCCGCCTGGAGGAGAATTACCGCTCCACCAAGCCCGTGCTGGACGTGGCCAACAGTCTGTTGGCCCATGCGGCGGAATCCTTCCGCAAAACCCTGTTCACCCGCAAGGAAGGCGGCGACCCGGTGCGCCTGGTCACGCCGCTCAGCGACATGAGCCAGGCCAAGCTGGTGGTGCGCCGCATCGAGGAACTGCTGGGCACGCATCTGCCCCACGAAATCGCGGTGCTCTTCCGCGCGGGCTTCCATTCCTACAACCTGGAAATGGCCCTGAACCAGGCGGGCATTCCCTTCCGCAAATACGGCGGCCTGCGCTATACCGAGGCCGCGCACGTCAAGGACGTCATCGCCTACGCCCGTCTGGTGCTCAACCCTCTGGACCTGCCCGCCTTCGCGCGGGTGGCGGCTCTGCACAGCGGCATCGGCCCCAAGACCGTGCAGAAGCTCTATGCCGTGGCCTTGGGCGGGGACGCCAAAGCCGTGGAAAAGGCCTTTGCCCGCCATCCGGATCTGCTGGAAGACATGCGCTTCGTGGACGACCTGCGCGCCCGGCCGCAGAGCCCGGCGGCCCTGTTCGGGGCCGTGTTGGAGCACTACCGGCCCAGGCTGGAAAGCACCTATCCCGAAGACTGGCCCCGCCGCCAGCAGGGCCTGGAGGAAATCATCCAGATGGCCGTCGGGTACAGCGAACTGGACCTCTTTGTGGCGGATCTGGCCCTGGAGTC
This sequence comes from Desulfovibrio sp. 3_1_syn3, assembly GCF_000145315.2. NCBI lineage: Bacteria > Pseudomonadati > Thermodesulfobacteriota > Desulfovibrionia > Desulfovibrionales > Desulfovibrionaceae > Desulfovibrio > Desulfovibrio sp. 3_1_syn3. Next base: position 1,004,359 of record NZ_ADDR02000001.1, on the reverse strand, counting down.
GCCGGAAGAGGACGAAAACGACGGCGAGGGGCGCATCACCTTGTCCACCGTGCATTCGGCCAAGGGCCTGGAATGGAACGCCGTGCTGATCATCGATCTGGTGGAGGACCGCTTTCCCTCCCGCCACGCCCTGGCCCGGCCCGAGGATTTCGAGGAGGAGCGCCGCCTGATGTACGTGGCCTGCACCCGCGCCCGCCAGGATCTGGAACTGTACGCCCCGGCGGCCATCTACAGCCGGGCCGAGCGCGGCAGCCTGCACGTCAGCCAGAGCCCCTTTGTGCGCGAGCTGTCCCCCGGCCTGACCGAAGAATGGGTGGAAGGCTTCGGCGGGGTACTCAGCCGCCGCGGAAGCTGCTTTTCCGGCGCGGGCGGCGTGCGCGGCCGTTTGCTGCCCCCCGCGCGTCATGCGGTTCCCGCCTTTCCCGGCCCCGCCGGAGAAGGCACGGCCTTTGACGACTGCCAACTCCTGCCTGAAAGCGGCTCCGTGTCGTCGTTTCAGGCCGAGGTTCAGGATAGCGCGGATGACGCAACATCTCCCACCGCTTCCACGTCCGGCACGGCCCGGCTCTGCCACTGCCGCCACCGCATTTTCGGCCGCGGCAAGATCATCAAACACTTGCCTCCGGACAAGGTGCAGGTGAATTTTCCCGGTTTCGGGCTGAAAGTCATTCTGACCGAATATCTGCTCATGGAGAACTGACATGGTTCCGGCCCCGCCATCCCCTTCCGCTTCCCCCTTTTCCGAGGACGGCATTCTGGCCTGCCTCGCCCGCCATTTTCCCCAGACGCACGCCTCTCTGCTGCTGGGCCGGGGCGACGACTGCGCTGTGCTCAAGGCCGGGCGGCCCCTGTGCGTGAGCAGCGACCTCTTTCTGGAAGACATCCACTTCCGGCGCTCCTATTTCAGCCCCGAGGACATGGGGCACAAGGCCCTGGCCGTCAACGTCAGCGATCTGGCCGCCTGCGGGTCCCGGCCTCTGGGCTTCACCCTCTGCCTGGGCCTGCCGGACTGGGTGGACATGGCCTGGCTGGAAGCCTTTTTCAGCGGCATGGCCGCCCTGGCCGGACAGCAGCGCATGGCTCTGGCCGGGGGGGATCTCTCCCGTTGCCGGCAATTGCACATCAGCGTGACGGTCTGGGGCGAAACCGCCGAGCCCGGCGGTTTTCTGGCGCGCGGCGGCAGCATGCCCGGCGACAGCCTCTTTGTGGTGGGCCGCGTGGGCCTGGCGCGAGTGGGCCTGCATATGCTGGAGGCTTGCGGCCGCGATGCCCTGCGGGACTGGCCCGAGGCCTGCGCCGCCCATTTGCGGCCCGAACCCCAGGTGGACGCGGGCCTGATGCTGGCGCGCGCGGGCTACAACGCCCGGCCGCCCGCGCTCATGGATCTTTCCGACGGCATCATCCGCGATCTGCCCCGCCTGCTGGGCCTGAGCGGCGAACTGCGCGCCGGAGCCGAAAAAGGCCGGGACAATCACGGTCTGGGCGCGGCCATCTTGCTGCCCCAGGGTATGCTGCACGCCGAAGTGCTGCGCTACGCCCGGGAGCAGGGCAAAAATCCGGTCCACGAAGCCCTGCTGGGCGGCGAGGACTACGCCCTGCTGGGTTCCTGCGCGCCGGACATGCTGCCTTCCCTGCACGCGGCCATCCCCGGATTTTGCAGCATCGGCACGGTCACGGCAGGCGGCGGCATCACCTGCAACAACGAGCCCCTGGACTGCCTGCACGGCTTTGACCACTTTGAAAGCGGCGACCGGAAAGGCATCGAGGCCGACTGATGCGCGCCCACCTGGCCGTTGTCACCTGGAACAGGCTCGCACTCACCCGTATCTGCCTTGAAAGCCTGCTGGCCCGGACCCCCCCGGGCTATGCGCTGACCATTGTGGACAACGGCAGTGAGGACGGCAGCCGGGAGTATCTGCAAAGCCTGGCCGCCGCCCATGCGCATATCCGCCTGAAGCTGCTTTCCCGCAACATGGGCGTCAGCGTGGCCGCCAATCTGGCCTGGGATGACGCGGCGGACGACGATTTTTACATCAAGCTGGACAATGATGTGGAGATTCTGGATCCGCTCTGGTTGGAGCGGCTCACACGATTGCTGGCGCAAAATCCGCAGGTGGGCATGGCCGCCTACAGGCTCTGCGACTGGCATGAGCCCTCCCGTCAACCGCTTGTCCTGCGCGACGGCGGCGAAGCGGAACTGACCACGGTCTGCGGCGGGGGCTGCGTCTGTATTCCCCGCGCGGTATATGAACGCCTGGGCTTCTGGAATGAAGGTTACGGCAGATACGGGCATGAGGACCAGGATTACAGCTGGCGGGCACGAAAAGCCGGCTATGCGCTGGCTTCGGTCGCGGCCGAAGGCATGGTGCGCCATCTGGGCTATGCCGAGGGCATGGTGGACGCGGACATCGAGCGCGGCAAAAAAACAAGTAACCAAGCCCGGCTTTCCGGCGACACCGCCTATTATCTCAATCTGCTGCTGTTTGACGAAGGCCTGCTGCCACTGCGGATGATCCGCAAATACCTGCCGTCAGAGGCTGAGGGCCGCATTTCCTTTGTGCTGAATCCCGCCTACCGGCCAGTGCAGAAGCTGCTGAACACCCTGGCCCGGACCGTCGAGGTGGACGCGTCGGGCGAGCTGTCCCGCCTGGACCTGAGCGCATGGCGGCAAGGAGCGAGCAAGTATGAATCCGAATCCTGAGGACCTGGATGTCTGTGTGGAGGACCTGCGTTCCGTCTGCCGCGACGCATGGCAGGAGGGCTTGCTGTCGGGCTGTAACGGCAACGCCAGCCGCCGCCTGCCCGCGCCCCGCGACGGCCTGCTCTGTGTGACCCGCTCGGGCGCGGCCAAGGGCCGCCTGACGGCGCGGGACTGTTGCCTGGTGGACGCGCGGACCGGCGAAATACTCTGCGGCGGCCCGGCTTCCTCGGAACTGGGCATGCATCTGGAACTGTACCGCGCCCTGCCCCATTGCGGAGCCGTGCTGCACAGCCATCCCCGCCGCCTGCTGGCCCTGAGCCTGGTTGTGGCTGGCCAGGAAGATTTTCTGCGCCTGCCCCTGTTCGAGGCCGATGTCTGGCGGGCCCGTCTGGGCTTTGCGCCAGCCCTGCCGCCGGGCGGCGCGGAGCTGGCCCTGGCCGTTGCCGACGCCGCGCGCGCGGTGGGCGCGGACAAGCCCGCCGGGGCCGCGGTCTGGATGGCCGGACACGGCCTCTGCTGCTGGGGCCCGAGCCTGGCCGACGCCCAGTGCATGAGCGAAGAGCTGGAACATCTGGCCGCCGTGCAATTGCTGGCCCTGGGGGCGCGGTAAAATTCTCGGAAATATCAGGCCGATGGCCAGACCACGGCCCGCACTTCCGGTTCGTCGTCCCCCGTCGCCGGGGCCGGGGGCAGCCGTGTGGCCGCGCCGGGCGGCAGGGGCTGCGCCAGCACGGTTTCAGTGCGCTCAAACAGGTTGGAAAGAATGGAATTAGAAACCAGCATGCCGCTGCGGGTCAGGCGCAGATAGCCGTTGCGGATGCGGATCAGCCCGTTTTCGTGCAAAGCCTGGATCAGGCGCTGGTGATCGCGCAGAAAATCGCGCCCCGTCATTTCCCGGTAGGCTTTGAGCCGCATGCCCCGCGAGGTGCGCAGGCGCAGCATGATCAGTTCCAGCACGCGCACGGTGGGGGTCAGGTTTTCCACTTCCGCGCCCAGCGAGCCCTCGCGGGCACGCGCGTCCCAGGCCCGCTGACCGGCCGGATTGGTCCAGCGCCGCCCCGCGATAGTGGAGGTGGCCGACGGGCCCAGCCCCAGATAGTCCGCCCCCTCCCAGTAACCCAGATTGTGACGGCACTGGAAGCCCATGCGCGCGAAATTGGAAATTTCGTAGTGCAGATAACCGCTGGCTTCCAGAAAAGCCGCGCCCTCCATGAACATAATGTTCTGATCCCGCTCGGGCGGCAGGGCCAGGCGTCCTTCCTCGCAGTCCAGTTCCAGCGCCGTGCCCGGCTCCAGAGTCAGGCCGTAGGCGGAAATATGGTCCGGGCTCATGCGCACGGCGTCCTTGAGGGTTTGCAGCCACTGGCGCACGCTCTGGCCGGGCAGGCCCCACATCAGGTCCATGTTGATGTTGGCGCAACCCGCCTCACGCGCCGCGAACACCGCGTGCAGGCTGTCCTGGGCCCTGTGCGGCCGTCCCAGCAGGCGCAGCATGCTTTCATCCAGACTCTGGATGCCGATGGACAAACGGTTCACGCCCGCCGCCAGATACTGCGGCACGCTCTGGCTTCCCCGCAGGGATTCGGGATTGGCCTCCAGGGTGATTTCAGCTTTGGGGCTGAGCGTGAAACAGCGGGCCAGACGTTCCAGCACAATGCCCACAATGCGCGGCGGCAGCAGGCTGGGCGTGCCCCCGCCGAAAAAAACGGTCTGCACCTCGGTTCCGCCCAGGCGGTCGCCCCAATGGGCCAGCTCCAGCAGCAGGGTGTCCAGATAGTCGCGCAGCAGGGGCGACGCGGCGGGCTCCACGCCACGGCCCAGCGGGATGGAATGAAAGGCGCAGTAGCGGCAGCGCGTGCGGCAGAAGGGAACGTGGATATAAACGAGCATGAATTTTCCGTTGGCAAAAAAATGGCGGGCGGTTTTAGAAATTGCAAGGATCATGCCCGGAGGAAGGATGCCCACCACCCCTGACCGCCGCGCTTGGCAAAAAAGGCGGCCCGGCGTATATTCGGGCGCTCAGATTTCAAGCGCGCCGCCGCGGCGGCGACCGCACCCATGAGGAGAACCCATTTATGGATATACGCTTCCAGAACCTCGGACCCGAGCAGTGGAAAGCCGAGATCATGCTGGCCCCGGCCTGCGAAGGCGAAGACATCTTACGCGAGTGCCCGGAACTGGACAAGGCCGCGCCCTGGCTGGCCATAGCTCCGGCCATGCGCGACTTCAAGGGCAAGGACGGCGAGCTGGTCCTGCTGCATGGTCATCCGGAGCTTTCCGTGCCGCGCGTCCTGGCCGTGGGTCTGGGACCGCGCGAAAAAGTGGATGCCGCCAGACTGCGCGCGGCTATCGCCGCCGCCGTGCAGCGCTGCCGCGGCCTGGGGCTGAATTCCATCCTGCTGCCCGAACCGGCTTTGTCCCGCCTGCCCGGCGGGCGGGAACGCCTGGTGGAGGAATGCGTCTATGCCGCCCAGCTGGCCCTCTACCGTTTTACGGCCCTGAAAAAGCCGCAGGAAGACGAAGCCGTTGATCCGCAATGGCTGGCCCTGGGCTTTGACGGACAATCCGTGCCCGACGGCGAGCACGCGGCGGCCCGCCGGGGCGAGCGCGCGGCCAAGGCCGTGGCTCTGGCGCGGGATCTGGCCAACATGCCGGGCAATCTGCTCTATCCCGAAAGCCTGGCCCAGCGTGCCGTGGAACTGGGCAGGGAACTGGGCTTCACTTGCACGGTGCTGGACGAAACCGTCCTGGCCGAGGAAGGCATGGGCGCGCTGCTGGCCGTGGGCCAGGGGTCGGCCCGTCCGCCTCGCCTGGTCGTGCTGGAGCATGCCCCCGAGGGCCACGAGCAGGACAAGCCGCTGATCCTGGTGGGCAAGGGCATCACCTTTGACTCCGGCGGCATCAGCCTCAAACCGGCGGCCAACATGCAGCAGATGAAATGCGACATGACCGGCGCGGCCGACGTGCTGGCCGCTATCGCGACCCTGGCCGAAGAGGACGCGCCCCGCCGGGTGATCGGCCTGCTGGCCTGCGCCGAGAACATGCCCGACGGCAGGGCCACGCGTCCGGGCGACGTGGTGCGCTCGGCCGGCGGCGACACGGTGGAAATCACCAATACCGACGCCGAGGGCCGCCTGGTTCTCTGCGACGCCCTTGCCTACGCCCAGAAACAGTGGACCCCGGCTGCCATGGTGGACATCGCCACGCTCACCGGCGCGTGCGCCGTGGCCCTGGGCACGGAACTGGCCGGTCTGTTCTGCGACGATACGGACCTGGCCGAACGCATCCGAGCCGCCGGGGGCGTGGGCGGCGAAAATTACTGGCGTCTGCCGCTCTGGCAGCCTTACGCGGAACAGCTCAAAAGCGAAGTGGCGGATATCTGCCACACCGGGCCGCGCGAAGGCGGGGCCATCAATGCCGCGCTGTTCCTGAAGCACTTCGTGCGCGAAGGCGTGCGCTGGGCACATCTGGACATCGCGGGCGTGGACTGGAACGCCAAGAAATCGCCGCTCTGCCCGGTGGGCGCGTCGGGCTTCGGCGCGCGAACCCTGCTGGAACTGGCCCGCGGAGGCGTGCAATGAAAGTCTATCTTCTGGGAGCGGGCCCCGGCGATCCGGGCCTGCTGACCCTCAAGGCCAGGGACGCCCTGGCCGCGGCGGACGTGGTGGTTTACGACGCCCTGGCCAACGACAGCCTGCTGGGGCACGCCCGGCCCGACGCCGAACTGATCTACGTGGGCAAGGTGGCGGGCAACCACGCCCTGCCCCAACACGAGATCAACGCCCTGCTGGTGCGCAAGGCCAAAGAGGGCAACATAGTGGCCCGGCTCAAGGGCGGCGACCCCTACATTTTCGGGCGCGGCGGCGAAGAAGCCGAGGAACTGCTGGCCGCGGGCGTGCCCTTTGAGGAAGTGCCGGGCATCAGCAGCACTATCGCGGCCCCGGCCTACGCGGGCATTCCCCTGACCCACCGCGATTTCGCCTCCTCGGTGACCATCATCACCGGCCACGAAAACCCGGACAAGCCCGGCTCGGTGCACAACTGGCAGGCCCTGGCCCGAAGCGCCTCCACCCTGGTCTTTGTCATGGGCATGAAGAATCTGCCGGACATCGCCCACAACCTGCTGGACGCGGGACTGGACCCGCGAACCCCGGCGGCCCTGATCTACCGGGGCACCACGCCGCGCCAGCGCAGCTTGGTCGCCACCCTGCGGGAGCTGCCCCAGGCCGCTGTGGACGCGCATTTCACCAATCCCTCGGTGATCGTGGTGGGCAAGGTGGCAAGCCTGCACGACAAGTTGAACTGGTTTGAGCAAAAGCCCCTGCTGGGCAAAAGTATTGTGGTCACCCGCGCGCGGGAACAGGCCAGCGGTTTGGCCCGCAGTCTGGCTGGGCTCGGGGCTGAGGTCATCCAGTGCCCCACCATTGAAATCCGCGCCCTGCCCGACTATGCAGAGCTGGACGCGGCCGTGGCCCGGCTGGCGGACTACGGCTGGCTGATCTTCACCTCGGTGAACGGGGTGCGTCATTTCTGGCAGCGTCTGGAAGCCGCGGGCAAAGACAGCCGGGCCTTGGGGGCCTGCAAGGTGGCGGCCATCGGCCCGGCCACGGCGGACGCCCTGCATGAGCGCGGCATCCGGCCCGATTTCGTGCCCGAGCGCTATGTGGCCGAGGGCGTGGTGGAAGGCCTGCTGGCGCGTGAAGGCGGCAAACTGGCGGGCACGCGCATGCTGCTGCCGCGCGCGGCCAAAGCCCGCGACGTGCTGCCCGTGGAACTGGGCAAGGCCGGGGCTACGGTGGACGTCATCCCGGCCTATGAAACCGTGCCCGCCGCCGGTCGCAAGGACGAGGTGCTGGCGCGCCTGGAAGAGGGCTCGCTGTCCTGCGTGACCTTCGGCTCATCCTCCACGGTGGAAAACTTCCTCAACCTTATCCCGGCGGAAAAGCTCAAGGCCCATCCGGAAACCCTGCTGGCGGCCATCGGGCCGGTGACGGCGGAAACGCTGCGCAAGCACGGGCTGGACTGCCGGATCCAGCCTGGGGAATATACCATTCCGGCCCTGGTGGACGCCATTACGCAACACTTTACGCGGGCCTGAGCCGCTCGTTGAGGACACTATGCCCCTGAAAATCGCCATACTGGCCTCGGGCAGCGGCACCAACGCCCAGGCCATGATCGACAAGTCCGCCGACGGCATTCTGGATGTGGACATCCGCATGATCCTCAGCAACCGGCCGGGAGCCGGCGTGCTGGAGCGCGCCCGCAAGGCCGGACTGCCCCATCTGGCTCTGGACCACACCCTCTTTCCGGACCGGGAGAGCTACGACCGGAAGCTCATCGCCGTGCTGCAGGAAAGCGGCGCGGAACTCATCGTCCTTGCCGGATACATGCGCCTGCTCAGTTCCGCCTTTCTGGCGGCTTTTGCCGGACGGGTCGTCAACATCCACCCGGCGTTGCTGCCCAGCTTTCCCGGCGTGCACGGCGGGGCCGACGCCCAGGCATACGGGGTCAAAATTTCCGGCTGCACCGTGCATTTCGTGGAGGAAAAAGTGGACAGCGGCCCGGTGATCATCCAGGCCGCCGTGCCGGTCAACGCCGGGGAAGACCCGGACGACCTGATGCGGCGCATCCATGCCATGGAACACCGCATCTATCCCCAGGCCCTGCAATGGTTCGCCGAGGGCCGCATCAGCACGCGGGGCCGCCAGGTGCACCTGAACCCGGCCGTCTCGTCCGCCCGGTCCGCCGTCCGGCCCGACGGCCCGTGGCTGGTCTGGCCGCCGCTGGAAGAAGGATTCTGATCCTCCGGCGGCGCGAAAAAGCCGCAATCCGCTAGATCATTTTGCGCTTGAAATTATCGCTTAACGGCGAAGTAAATTCGCTGTGCGTATTCTCTCGGAGAATCCGCGCAGAGCGTTAAGATATTTTCAATATCGAAACGCTCTAATGAATAGAGCGGGAAAGACTCTTGCGGCAGCCTTCCTGTAGCTTTGCGGTTATTTCACAAAATCCGCCTTTTCCGCGCGGGCAGCGTTATCGGCGCGTTTTTGCTGCTCACATACTTGAGTATGTTCCGCACAAAAACGCGCCGATAACGCTGCCCGCACGAAAAAATCGCCAATTTTGCAAAATTCCCGCAAAACCAGCCCCCGCTCACCTGCCGACTGTGTCGGCTGCGTTCGCGGGAATGAGGAAGGAAGGCCACATATGGAAGCAAATGAATATCCGATGATTGAGGCATTCATTCGATTGCCCCGGCAATACCGGCCCGTTGCATTTCCCGGCCATATATAGTACCTCAAATATAAGGAATTATATCAGAAACAATTATTTACAACGCCCCCGCCTATGTTACAAGGATACAACTGGCGAAAAAGCCGCCACAGCGGCCGCGCAGGCTCCCCCCTTCCTGTGGGAGTCGACGGAGGGCGTATGCCGGAGGAATGGAACAGTTCCGAACTGCTCTATCAGAGCGTGCTGGATGCCCTGCCCGAGGGCATCCTTTACTGCGACACCAATTACATCGTCCGCAAAGTCAACCAGTGCTACGCCTCCCTGCTGGGCGGCGACGTCAAAACCATTCTGGGCAGGCCACTGCCGGATCTGAATCCTCTGACCCGCGCGCCGGTGGTCATCAAAAACGGCCGTCCGGAAATGGGCGATCTCTGCACCCTGCCGCTCTTCGGCGACAACTACAAATTCGTGGTTAACAGAATCCCGGTGCGCGACAGCGACGGCGCGGTCACAGGCATGGTTTCGCACATCCTTTTCACGGATCCGGCGGAACTGCGCGAGCTGAATCGCAAAATCGATTTCCTGGCAAAAAAACTGAAGCATTACAACCGCAGCCTCAAGTCGGAACACAACGCCCATTACGATATTGAAAGCATCATCGGCGACAGCGCGCCCATACAGGCGGTGAAAAAACTCATCCAAAACTATGCCGCCGATGCCCACCCCGTGCTGATTCTGGGCAGGACCGGCACAGGCAAGGAGCTGACGGCGCACGCCCTGCACGTGCGCAGCAACCGCGCCGCCGGTCCTTTTGTCAGCATCAATTGCGCGGCCATTCCCAAAGAGCTTTTCGAGGCCGAATTGTTCGGCTATGCGCCGGGCGCCTTTTCCGACGCGCGCAAGGAAGGCAAGATCGGCCAGATCGAACTGGCCAACACGGGCACGCTCTTCCTGGACGAGATCGGCGACATCCCGCTGCACGCCCAGGTCAAACTGCTGCGTGTGCTGGAGGAAAAACGCATCACCCGCCTGGGAGACGTTTCCGGCCGGGAGGTGGACTTCCGGCTGATCACCGCCACCAACCGCGATTTGCAGGACATGATCAGCCAGGGAAACTTCCGCGAAGATCTCTATTACCGCATCAACACCCTGACCATCCGCCTGCCGCCCCTGCGCGCCCGCACGGAAGACATTCTGCCTCTGGCCCGGCATATTCTTTCCAAGATCGGTTGCCCCACGGCGAACTTCACGGATGAGGCCGTGCGCGTCATGGAGGCCTATGCCTGGCCCGGCAATGTGCGCCAACTGTTCAACACTCTGGTGCACGCCACCCTGCATCAGAGCGGCAAACGCATCGACGCGCGCGATCTGCCCCACGAAGTCACGGGCGGCGTTCAGATTCCCGAACGCCACTCGCCCCCGCAACGCCACCATGATCTCGCCGCCTGGCTGAGCGCGCAGGAGGCGGGCTTTCTGACCGCGGCCCTGCAGGAAAATCAAGGCAACGTCACGCTCACGGCCCGGCAGCTGGGCATCTCACGCGTGACCCTCTACGCCAAGCTGAAAAAATACGGCATCCGGCACTCTGCCGCCGACACGGCTGTGACCGATCTGTAAAGATTACCTTACAATTATACTGTACAGAGATTAAGAAAACTTTACAAAAAGTCCCGCGCTCTCCGCCCGTTCCCTTCAGCCACGGCACGCATCCATGTAAAATACAAAACAATCGCCATTCGCCCACATTGAGGCACGCCCCTTGCTATCTCCGGACAAAGCGAATCATTCACCATGCCGTCACGTCCCGACCCCAGCAAAGGAGAAAAACATGCAAGCTGCCAATGGAGGCGAAGCCGCCGCCCGCGCCCTGATCGATCTGGGCGTGGAATTTGTGTTCACCCTCACCGGCGGACATCTCAACCATATCCACCAGATCCTGGAAAAGAGCCCGGTCCGCCTGGTGGACACGCGGCACGAACAGGCGGCCACCTTCATGGCCGACGCCTACGCCCGCATGACGGGCAAGCCCGGCGTGGCCATGCTCACCGCCGGACCGGGCTTCACCAACTGCATTTCGCCCTTGCAGCAGGCGGCCACCAATTGCACGCCGCTGCTGGTCATCGCCGGAGCCTCAGGCACGGACTACCGGGACAAGATGGACCTTCAGGACGCCCCCCAGGCGGCCATTGCCGCGCCTATCGTCAAGGCCGCCTACGTCTGCACCCAGACCGAGCGGGTGGCCGAATACGTGGAAACGGCCTTTCGCATGACCCTGGCCGGGCGGCCCGGCCCGGTCTTTCTGGAACTGCCCTGCGACGTGCTGGGCAAGGCCATGCCGGGCGGGCAGTGCGCCTGGCACAAGACCGTGCTGGATTCCCGGCCCGTGGACCCGCGCGGAGTGGAAAAAACCATCGCCCTGCTGCGCGAGGCTGAACGGCCCATTCTGATAGCGGGCAGCGGAGCCGGGTATTCCAGGGCGGGCGGAGCGCTGCGGGAGTTTGTGGAAAAGTGCGGCATCCCGGTTTTCACCTGCAATATGGGACGCGGCCTGATTTCGGATCTGCACCCGCTCTGTTTCGGCCTGGCTGGTCCTCACCGTCCGCTGGCCGCCCGCAAGGCCTATGCGGAAACGGATCTGGCCCTGATTCTGGGCAACCGCATCAGTCTCAACCACTTTTTCGGAGCCGCCTACAACAAAAATGCCGCGTTGATCCAGGTGGACGTGGCCGGTGAGGAACCGGGCCGCAACCGGGCCATTGACCTGCCCGTCATCAGCGATGTGCGCTCCTTCCTGGAACTGGCCAACAGCCGCCTGGACGCCCTGGGCCTCTCCGGAATCGGGCCGGACGGCCTGGGACGCCGCTACGCGGATTGGGTGGAGGAACTGCGCGCGGAACAACAGCGCTGCGCCGAAGCCATGCTGCCCATGCAGACCAGCGACGCCGTGCCCATTCATCCCCAGCGTCTGGTCCATGAAGTGGATCGATTCATGGACCGGGACGACGACGTGGTGCTGGCCGACGGCGGCGATACCCTGACCTGGGTGCATATCGGCCGCACGGCCCGCACGCCGTACAGAATTCTGGACCACGGGCAGTACTGGTGCATCGGCGGCGGCATCGCGGACGCCATTGCGGCCCGACTGGTCTATCCCGAAAGCCGGGTCATGCTGGTCACCGGCGACGGCTCCTTCGGCTTCAATTTCATGGAAGTGACCACGGCTCTGCGCAAGGGCCTGTCCCTGGTCATCGTGGTAGCCAACGACCAGAGCTGGGGCATGATCCGGCACAGCCAGCAGCTGCGCCTGGGCTACACCCTGGACTCCGTGACCTGGATCGGCCCCACGCCCTACGAAAAAATGGTGGAAGCAGCGGGCGGCAAGGGTTTTTACGTGGAACGCCCGCAGGACATCCGCCCGGCCATTGAAGCGGCCTTTGCCGCCAATACCGTGGCCTGCGTCAATGTGATGGTGGACCCCTCGGTCATCAGCCCGGCCAGCATCGCTTTGGGGCAGCTGGGGGCCTACAAGATCGATTAGAGGCTGTCGGCGCATTTTTATGACCAGCCTTTCTACCACAAGGAGAACAGCATGAGAAAACTCTCTGTCCTGATCCTGCTTCCCCTGTTTCTGTCCTGCCTCTGCGGGCAGGCGCGCGCGGCGGACTATCCGTCCATGAAAGTCCGCATCGCCTGCTCCACGCCCAAGGGGACTTCCATCCAGGCGGTCCCTCTGGAAAAAATGATTGAAATCGTGGAGCGGGAATCCGGCGGCAAGATCAAGTGCGAGTTCTTTCCCGGTGGAGTTCTGGGCGACGAACAGACCGTGGTCAAGCAATTACGCGGCAATGAAATCCAGATCGGCGTACTCGCGGCGGGCAACCTGACGCCCTTCGCGCCCAGGGCCACTCTGCTCATCCTGCCCTATATGTTCCCCACCAGGGAAAACGCCTGTACGCTTTTCAGCGACGCGCCCTTCATGCAGGAGCTCAACAACGCCATCGCCCAACAGAGCAACACCCGGCCCCTGGCCTGGCTCATCGGCGGCTACCGTGTGCTGACCAACTCCAAAAAACCTATCCGGAGCATGGCTGACATGCAGGGTCTCAAGCTGCGCGTGCCGCCGGTGAAGCTGCAACTGGAGGCCTTCCGCTCCTGGGGCGTGGAGCCGCACCCCCTGTCCTGGTCCGAGACGTTCAACGGGCTCCAGCAGGGCGTCATCGACGGCCAGGAAAACCCGCACCAGATCAACCGGGACACCAAGTTCTGGGAAGTACAGAAGTATATCTCCGATATCCATTACATGCTCTGGGTGGCGCCGATTCTGGTCAGCGAACGCTGGTACGCCCGACTTGACCCGCAGACCCGAGCGCTTTTTGACCGCGCTGCGCGGGAGGCCGCCCGTTACGAGTGGCAATGGGCCGCGGAGGACGAAAGCAAGGCCCTGCGCGCCTGCCTGGACAACGGCATGACCATCGATGCCGTGACGAATGTCCCGCCGCCGGGAGCGATCTCGGCGGCGGGACAGGAATGGTCCGGCGGAGCGGTTTGTTACGCCCAGGCCCTGGTGATCAGGTCGTGCAACTTCACCGAAAGGGCCTTGAGGTCCGGCTTGGTGTACTGGGCGTCCGCGCCCACGCTGGCGCATTTGCGGGCCAGGCTTTCGTTGATCATGGAGGAGAAAATAGCCACCGGGACCTGGTTGAGCATCGGGTCCGTCTTGATCCGCTTGCACAGGGCCAGACCGTCCATGGACGGCATTTCAATGTCGCTGATGATGCCCTGCACATAGGAGGAAATGGGCTTGCCTTCCTCTTCGCTGCGGGCGCGCAGGCGCTGGAGGTAATCCCAGGCTTCCTGGCCGTTGACGTGCTGCACCACGTTGAAGCGGCCTTCCTTGTTGAGCAGATCCAGCACCAGGGAACGGATGCTGCTGGAATCGTCCACATGCAGGATATTGTAGGTCTTGCCGTCGGCGTCATTCATGGCCGCGCCGTCAAAGCTGATGGCCATGGCCGGGTGCAGTTCGGCCACAATGGCCTCCAGATCCAGGAGAAAAATGACCCGCTCTTCCAACCGCACCACGCCGGTCACGGAACTGCGGCTGACGTTCTGCAGGAAATTGCCCGGCGCTTCCACATCCGTCCAGCTCAGGCGGTAGATGCGGTTGACGCCCGACACCAGAAAACCCGTGCAGACCGTGTTGAACTCGGTCACAATGACTTTGGCGTCCTCATTGGTGATGGGGCCGCTGCCCAGGAACTGGGCCATGTCGATGAGCGGCACAATGCGGCCGTTGCGATGGGGAAAGGCCCCCAGCAGGGCTTTGTGGCGCATTTCCGGCATGGCCGTGACGGTCTGCCGCCGCCCGATTTCCACCACCTTGGCCACATTCAGGCCATAGTGGGCTTCGTAGCCGTCCTGGTTGACGTAAAATTCCACGATTTCCAGCTCATTGGTGCCGGTTTCCAGCAAGATATTGGTCTGCGCCATAGCTGCTCCATGTGCGGGGACGCCGCGCGGATAGGTAAAAAATTTCCGAATGTCGGTCCGACCGGGAAAAACGCCGGCGCTCCGTCATCCGCGCCTGTCAGTGCCGTTGCGTTCTCTTATCGGACAACGGCCGAAAAAGATTAGCGGCGGCCCGGCAAATATACCGGGCCGCCGCCTGCGTGCCGCTGAAAATTTCAGTCCTGATCCTGGAACAGGGCCGTGGACATATAACGCTCGCCGGTGTCGCAGGCAAAGGTGACGATGTTCTTATCTCGCATTTCGGGACGGGACGCCACGCCCAGCGCGGCCAGCACGTTGGCTCCGGTGGAGATGCCCGCGCACACGCCCTGGGTGCGCATGAGCTTGCGGGCCATGTCAATGGCCTCCCGGCCGTCCACCTGAATGATTTCGTCCAGCAGGGCGCGGTCCAGGATTTCCGGCACAAAACCCGCCCCGATGCCCTGGATCAGATGCGGCCCCGGCTTGCCGCCGGAGAGCACGGGCGAAGCCGCGGGCTCCACGGCCATGACCTTGAAGCCGGGGATGCGCTCCTTCAGAAAACGGCCCGTGCCGGTGATGGACGAGCCCGAGCCCACACCGGCCACCAGCACGTCCATCTTGCCCACGCTGTCCTTGTAGATTTCCGGCCCGGTGCTCTGGTAATGGGCCTCCACGGCCTCGGGATTGGTGAACTGGCCGAGAATATGGCCGCCCGTGGCCTGGGCGATGCGGTGCGCCTCCTGCACGGCCGCGCCCATGCCCTTGTCCGCGGGCGTGAGCTTAAGCTCCGCGCCCAAGACCTTGAGCAGATTGCGGCGCTCCAGGCTCATGGATTCCGGCATGGCGAGCACGCAACGCAGGCCGCGCACGGCCGAGACCAGGGCCATGCCGATGCCCATATTGCCGCTGGTGGCCTCCACCAACACGCCGTCGGGCTCCAGTTCGCCGTTTTCAAGGGCGCGCTCAATCAGGTAAAAGGCCACGCGGTCCTTGATGGAGCCCCCGGGATTGCGGTTTTCCAGCTTCAGCCAGACCGTGCCCGGCAGGTCGCGGGAAAGATCCAGACGGAGCATGGGCGTATTGCCGATGGTCTGCAAAACAGTGGTCAACATAATCTATAGCCTCGCGTTATATACTCTCGCGTTTGCTGCGCTCAAAAAAGCCGGTTCCGGAAGCGTTACCGGCATTTACTTTTTACGGATATTCCTTAGATAAGGGTAGAGGAAAGCGCGCCGCTTGGCAAATAGTTCCAGCAGCCTCTTGACAGGCGCGACAAGTAGCCGTAAAGAAAGCGTCCCATCGGCGCGGAGTCGGGCGTTGCCCGGTAACAAGCCTTTGATTTTATGGAGGAAATGTCATGAAATTTGTACAGTTGGTGCCGCTTCTTCTGGCTCTGGCCCTTTGTCTGGCAGGCGGCGTGGCTCATGCCAAGGCCGATACCGTGGCTTTGTACACCGAAGCTGTGATGACCGGCGACGTGGCCGCCCTGCAAAAATTGCTGGCGCCCAACTACTGGCACGTCAGCTCCAACGGCCATATCCAGGACAAGGAGCACTTCATCGCCGGCATCAAAGACAAGGAGCTGATTGTGGACCGCCTGACGCTCACCAACGTGCGCGACACCAAGGTCGGGAACACCAGGATGCTTACGGCCAACGGTTACTTCAAGGGTACGGCCGTGCCGCCTCTGCCCCAGGGGCTGATGCGCTTCACCATGGTGCTGGCCAACAATAACGGCCAGGAGCAGGTGGCGCTTTTCCAGGCCACGCCCGTGGAGCCCACCCCGGACTGCAAGGACGGCAACTGCAAAATCAAGTAAGGCCGACCGCTCTTCAAAGATTATGGTCCGCCGTTGCCCCAGGGCAATGGCGGATTTTTGTTTTCCGAAAAGGCTTCCCTTCTCAGAAGCGCTTGAAACGCCATGCGTTTTTGCCGCTGTGCTTGGCCTGGTACATGGCGGCGTCCGCCGCCTTGTAACACTGTTCGTAGCTCATTCCCCGCTTTTCCCGGCAAATGCACACGCCCACGCTTGCCGAGGGCGTATAGACCTGGGAATCAAGAGTCAACGCGCGGGAGATGCCTCTGAAAAAGGCTTCAATCTTGGCTCGCAGCTCTTCCTCGCCGGTCAGCGAAGGCATAAAGGCCACGAGTTCATCTCCGCCCAGGCGCGCCACAAGGTCTGTTTCCGCAAAAGCCCTTTTCAGGCGTTGCGCGACAAAGGCCAGCACCTTGTCGCCGCAATGATGCCCGTACCTGTCGTTGACGCCCTTGAAATCATCCAGGTCAATGAGGGCCAGCGCGTAATTGCCGCGCCGCTCTTTGAGGTAAAGCTGTACGGATTCCTCAAAGCTGGCCCGGTTCATGATACGCGTCACCGGATCCAGGGTGGCTTTTTTCATGATATTTTCCGCAAAGGAAATCGGAAAATATTCATTCTCATTCTGCAGGGCCGTCGCTGTGGAGCAATGCCACGAACAAATCCTGAAGCCGTCGCCCTTGTCGCAGCAGGTATAGGTGTTGCGGCATTCCAGGGCGAAATCCGTTCTTCCCCGCAGGGATGCTCTGGTCTGCACGAACAATGTCGCCACGGCCGGTCCGAGAGCAATTTCTTTAACGTCCGTGAGCTCCACGTCATACGGCGTCGCGTCTGTTCGCAGATCGTCGTCCAGCAAGCGGGCCACCGCGTGTTTGCCGAAAATCTGCTCATGTGCCGCCGTGCCGATCCAGATCACATCGTCCGTGAGGAGTTCCAGAATTCCATCCCGGTTCCGTTCGCCATATTCATGCAGCAATTGCCGCACCGCCGCTTCCCCGCTTGCGGGCTTCGTTTTCAAAGTCAATCCCCCTTCACCGGCGCGGCCTTTCCCACCGGCAAACATACGGCGGCGACATGCTCGGCCGGGGCCTCCCGGTAAAACATGCCGCCGCCTTTCCAGAACATCACAGCGAAAACAGGGCAAGGCGTCTCAGCTAAAACACGCCCGGCAAACCATGGTTCCTCAAGGCCGCGTCGCAGGAGCCGATATGGTAGTCGGTGTGCGAGGCCAGCATGACCAGGGTGGCCGCGTAGGAGGTTTCGCGGCCCAGCTTCGCGCTCAGCACGACGTTAGTGCGGGCCAGGTCCGCGTCTTCCAGCCCGGCGATCCAGTTGTCCACGCGGGCCTTGACCGTGGCCGCGTAGCCCCGCAGGGCCGTCTTGCCCAGCGCCGGAACGTCCTGCGTCCTGAGCATGAGCGCGTCCATGTCGCAGGGTACGGGCAGCAGTTGCTCATTCTCGCCGAGCACAAAGAAATCCAGCACCATGATCGTGTGGGCGAGTTGCTGCCAGACGGGCCAGCCGCCGTTTTTCTCCACCCAGATTTCATCCGGGCAGACGTCCACATAGGCCTCCAGCAGTCCCCAGGCGTGCAGAAACGGCCCCTGAGCCGCCATTACGATTGCGCGGGACATACAGCCTCCTTAACGTTGTTACTCAAAGCGGCTCGCGCCGGTGATCAGCACCATGTCCACGGGCACATTCTCATGCATGCCCATGCTCTTGGTCTTGACCTTGGCGATCTTGTCCACCACGTCCATACCTTCGGTGACTTTGCCGAACACGCAGTAGCCCCAGCCGTCGAGCGTGGGCTGGCTGTGGTCCAGAAAGTCGTTGTCCACCAGATTGATGAAAAACTGGGCCGTGGCGCTGTGCGGGTCGCGGGTGCGGGCCATGGCGAGAGTGCCGCGCTCGTTCTTCAGGCCGTTGTCGGCTTCGTTCTGCACGGGCTCGCGGGTGTCCTTTTCGTCCATGCGCGCGCCCATGCCGCCGCCCTGGATCATGAAGCCGGGGATCACGCGGTGGAAGATGGTATTTTCATAAAAGCCGTCGTCCACGTACTGCAAAAAGTTGGCGACGGTCTGGGGAGCCTTGTCCGGAAAAAGTTCGATCAGGATGTCGCCGGACGAGGTTTCCAGCAACACGGTGGGATTGTCAGCCATGCCTGCTCCTTAAAAATTGGGGATATTCGGCCCGGCATGGGCCGTTTTTGAAATATAGGCCAGGCCGGGCCGGATGACAATGCCGGGGCCGGGGTATACACTGCCGCCCATGCCCGGAACGAAGAAAATTCCTCCCAAACAGCCCGCAGCGCGGCCCGGAGCCGCCCCGGCGATGCTGCCCGGCCTGGAGGCCGCGCCCCGACCCGCCCCGCCGCGCCACCTGCCGCCCGACGCGCATCTGCCGCAATTGCGGGAAGCCCTGCTGGCCTGGTTCGCCGCGCACCAGCGGCCCCTGCCCTGGCGCATCAACTACACGCCCTATGAGGTCTGGATTTCCGAGGTCATGCTCCAGCAGACCCAGATGGAACGCGGGGTGAGCTATTTCACGCGCTGGATGGCCCGCTTTCCGGACGTGGCGGCGCTGGCCGCCGCCTCGGAAGAGGAAGTGCTGCGCCTCTGGGAGGGCCTGGGCTACTATTCGCGCGCCCGCCACGTGCTGGCCGCGGCCCGGCTGATCATGGAAAAGCACAAGGGCGTCTTCCCCTCGGGCCTGGAGGACATCCGCGCCCTGCCCGGCGTGGGGCCGTACACGGCCGGGGCCGTCGCCAGCATCGCCTTTGGCGAAAAGCTGCCCTGCGTGGACGCCAATGTGGAACGGGTGGTGGCCCGCGTCTTTGATCTGGACGGTCCGGTCAAGCAGGAACCGGCGGCCTCGGCCGTGCGGGCCTGGGCGCTGCGCCTGGTGCCCGAAGGCAGGGCCCGCGAGCACAACCAGGCCATGATGGAGCTGGGCGCGCTGGTCTGCGGCAAAAAGCCGCGCTGCGCGCTCTGCCCCCTGGCCGCCTTCTGCGTCAGCCTGCATCTGGGCATTGTGGACCAGCGCCCGGTACCCGGCAAACGGGCCGCGATCACGCCCATTGAGGTGGTCACCGGCGTGCTGCGCCACACGGGCCGGGTTTTTGTGCAAAAGCGCCTGGCCTCCGGGGTCTGGGGCAATCTCTGGGAATTCCCCGGCGGCCGGGTGGAGCCGGGCGAAAGCCCGGAACAGGCCGTTGCCCGCGAGTTCGGCGAGGAAACCGGCTTCGACGTGGCCGTGGACCGCGGTTACGGCATCATCCGTCACGGCTACACCACCTACAGGATCACCCTGCACTGCTTCGCCCTCAGCCTGGCGGCGACAACGGCGGCCGCAACAGCGGCGGAACCGCCCGCCCCGCCCATCCTCACGGCGGCCAGCGCCTGGCGCTGGGTCACGCCCGTTGAACTGGAAAATCTGGCCATGCCCGCCGCCCACCGCAAACTGGCGGATCAGATTTTCGGGCCGGGCGGACAATCGCGCCTGCCCGGGGCGTAGCCGCCGGAATATCGGCCGCGCGCCCCGGAAAAATTCCCCCCCGAATCCCCCCCCTGCCAGGGCAGACGCATCTAAAAAGTCTTTATTCCCCGATAGATTGGGAAACGAACAAGAAGAGGCGAAGCCACCTTTGCTCCGCCGGAGCGAAGCGCAGGCGGATGGCTGGTACCGGGAGAATCCTAAAAAATAAGATTTTTGCGTGCCGGCAAGGAAAATGGCACTTTTTGCGCGGAGTGTACTCAAGTACATGAGCAGCAAAAAGCGCCAGATGACGCAGCCAGCACACAAAAGGCTGGTTTTGACGGATCATCACGGCAGATAAGGGACCTGCAAAACCTGAAATTAGATGCGTCTGCCCTGCTGCCCACCCTGCTCCCCCTTGTTGCCCTTTCTTCCCCGTGTTAAAAAATCATAGTGGGATTCTATTTTTTCCCCATTCCGTTTCCGGCACGAGGCCTGATTTGAAAAATTAGACACACAAAACCCGTAGGTTTTGCGGCGGCGGAGCCGCCGTGCGTCAGCGAAAACCCAGGTTTTTTTCGCGGCCGGCCTCCAGGGAACCGACAAAGGAGGGCAGGCATGGAGCCAAAAAAGACACAGCAAGGGACTCATTGCAAAGCGGTTCGAGCGCCTTCTCTTCCGGCCCTGATTCTGCTCCCGGTTCTGGCAGGATTCTGCGCCCTCGCGCCTGCCTTTGCCTCACCCGCCCTGGCCGACCGCGTCAATCCGGCGGGCAACGTCATCCACACCAGCAGTGTCGGCATGGGAACCCTCAAACCCGGCGACAGCCTGATCAATCTGGGGGGCATAGAGGGCAGCAACTCGTCCGCCTCAGGCATCACCGGCATATGGCTCCAGAATGGCGGCACGGCCCTCAACGCCGGGTTCATTACGCTCACCGGCATGGGGGGCGACGTCTGCGGCATACTCAGCGATCTCAGCACCTCCGGCACTGTCGGCACTGTCGGCAATTCCGGCTCCATCGCGGTGACGAACACCGGGACCAGCGATACAAACAGGGCTATCGGCATATATCTCAAGAACGGCGGCACGGCCCATAACTCCGGGACGATTACGGCCCGCAGCGTGGGACCGGCCTCCGGCATAACCATCGACATCGGCGGCACGGCCGATAACAGAGGTTCTATCACGGCCATGAGCTCAAGTGGAAACGCCTACGGCATGTCGTTAGGCAGCGGCACAGCGGCCAATTACGGCGTGATCCGGGTCAGCGCGCCCACGCCCGGCAAAGAGGCGCACGAACTCGAGATGAACGGCGCGGTACGGCTCGCGGCCTGGTCCCTGGAACTGCGCGATTTCGGAACTGACGCTACCCGTCCTTTTGCCGTTACCGGGTCCGGCTCCCTCGACTTCAGCGGCAGCCGCCTGATCCTGCGGCCCGGCACCACCGCCCAAGGTTTTGTCTGGGGCCAGGAGTACAAAGTGGAAGACATGGTGACGAGCGGCAGCAGCGCTTCTGGTTCCGTGGCTTCCGTGGCCTCGGAACTCCCCGATCTGCTGGAAGCCCGGCTCACGGGCACGGACTGGAACGATCAGAAAGTCTCCCTGCGTACCACCGTCAAGGCAAGCAGCAATCCCGGCCAGAGCGCCGCGTTGCAGGCCGTGGGCAATGCCCGTTCCGGCATGCAGCACCTCAGCGGCGTGCTGGCCGGGCAGTTGGCTCCCCGCAAGGCGGCCGGAAAGGATGTGATTTTGGCCGGGAATTCGGCGAATTCCCGGCCTGAGGGCATGCCCTCAGGCGATCCGTTGGGGCCGGACGAAACCGGGCGCTGGCGGGTTTTCGCCGCGCCCTATTTCAGCTCCGCGGCCAATCACGATCAGGACTACACCAGCAACAACGTGGGCATGGTCATGGGCGGCACCTGGCGTTTCAATGAGAACTTCGCCGGGGGCCTGCATCTGGGCTACAGCGGCAGCCATACCTGGGGCGATCTCATGGATACGGACAATTCCGCCCAGTCCGGCCTGGCCGGGCTGCACGCGGTCTTCAATGTCACGCCGGAATGGTATCTGCGCGGCCAGTTCACGGGCTTTATTTCCCGTTACCACAGTAATTACAAGAGCGGCCTGGCGGAAAATCCCATCTACGCGGACAACGAGTTTAACGGCCACGGCCTGTATGCGGCCCTGCACACGGGCTATGCCTGGTGGATCAACGACAACAATACCCTGACCCCGGAAATCGGCCTGGCCTGGCTCTGGTCCCATCAGGACGAGAACAGCCTGCACTGGTCCGACAGCGCGGGCGTTTCCCGGCCCGCCTACGACATGAAGTTTGACGCCCAGGACTACGCGGCCCTGTACGGCACGGCCATGCTGCGCTGGCGCGGCGACTTCGCCCTGGGCGACGAGCGGGCGGGCAACCTGCGCCCGGCGCTGGGCCTGGGCCTGCGCCAGACCCTGACCAGCGGCGAGGTGGAATCGCAAATGCGCTTCGCGGGCTCGAGCTTCTCCACCAGCGTGACCGAAGAACATACCACCATGCTGGCCGAGGCGGGCCTGGAATGGCAGTACGGCGGTTTTGCCGTTGGGCTGGCCTATACCGGCGAATACGGCGCGCAGCAGGAGGTGCATACCGGCTGGCTGACCATGAAGTTTGAATTTTAGGGCATTACAACACATTTTCAATGTGAAACAGAGAGGGCAATCCAGGGCCGCGCCGTATCCCGCGCGGCCCTGGATTGCCCTGATTTTTGAAGGCAGTTCCGCTGCAACACGGCCCCGGCTATTCTTTGAGCCGAACCATGAGCGCTTCCAGGGTGCCGGTCAGTTCCACCAGCCGGTCCATTTCCTCGCGGGCCTCGGCCATGGATTTGGCCGTATCGGCGGCCATGCCGCTGACCTGGTCGATGGAGCGGTTGATCTCCTCGCTGGCCGCGGACTGCTGCTCGCTGGCCGTGGCAATGGCACTGACCTGACCGGCCGTGTGCTCCACGGTGGTGACGATCTCCTCCAATGCCCGGCCGGACCGGCCCGCCAGATCCGTGGCCTGTTCGATCTGGGCCACGGCCTTGTCCACGGAGGCCATACTTTTGGACGTGCTGTCCTGAATGGCCTGGATGGCGTTGCCCACATCCTGGGTGGAAGCCATGGTTTTTTCGGCCAGATTGCGCACCTCGTCGGCCACCACGGCAAAGCCGCGCCCGGCGTCCCCGGCCCTGGCCGCTTCAATGGCCGCGTTCAGGGCCAACAAATTGGTCTGGTCCGCGATATCCGAAATGACGTTCATGATCCGGTTGATGGAGCGGGCGTGCTCATCCAGCCGGCCCATGTCCTCTTTGAGGTCCAGGGAGAGCTGATGCACCTGCTTGATGCTGTGTACGGCCTCTTCCACGACCTGCGCACCGGCTTCGGCCTTTTCCCTGGTCAGGGCCGAAGCGCCGGAAGCGGCCTCGGCGTTTCTCGCCACGTCGCGCACGGTGGCGTTCATTTCGCTCATGGAGGTCGCCGCTTCGGCAAGCCGCTGGGCGGACACGGCCGCGCCGCTGTCCGACTGCTGGATGCCCCGCGACAGGCCGCCGGAAATGCCGGAAATCCTGCCCACGGCTTCTTCCAGGGACCGCGCCACCAGGGCCATGCGCTCGTTCTTGTCCATGATGAGCTGTTCGGCCTGCTTCAGGGCCGTCATGTCCACATAGAGGCAGAGGCCGCCGATGCAGGCCTTGTCCTCGTCGTAGATGGGAAAAATATTGGCCAGCACGTCGATTTTCCGCCCCTTGTGGCCGGTGATGACGATATCCAGATTACGGAAGTACTCGCCGTTGCGGATGCTTTTGCCCACCGCCGTCTCACGCGCGGGATCATTATAAAAGAGTTCTGCCAGGGTTTTGCCCAGACAGGACTCCACGCTGTCGTCAATCTCCAGCATGTCCAGGCAGGCCTGATTGGTGCTGGTGGTACGCTCTTGCGCGTCCACCAGCAGATAGGGCATGGGCAGGCCCTGAAACACGCCGCGCGACAGGCCGCGCTCGAATTTCAACGCGCGCAGCGCGGCGTCCAGGCCCACGTGGATTGCGGGCAGATCCTCGGCCCCGAAGGCCTGGGCCGCGTCCAGGCGGCCCTCGGCCAGATCGCGCAGCCGTTGCCCCACAGCCTTCAGGGGCCGCAGAAAAATCAGCCGCGCGCCCAGGCCCAGGCAAAGGGCCGTAAACAGCGTGGCCAACACGGCCCCGGTCAGTGCCGCGGCGCCCAGCCCCTCGGGACAAAAAGCCGTCCCGGCCCAGGCCAGAACCGCCGTCAGCGCGGCCGTCGCAATGCAACTTACTGAAAACTTTTGAAAAAGCGTCATACTTCCATCCCCTTGCAATGAACGCCTCGGCAATATTTCACGCTCGCACGAGTCTTAACGGCGAATACCGGATTTCTTTTAGTCTATCTTGTGTAATTCGCGACGCAATTTATTTTCCACGGTTATTTCCGGACCTCCTACTTGACAAGCATTGCGGCATGCGCTAATTGAGTCCAATTCAAGACGATTTACGCTTCGGCGTATATCGTCACATCCTGATGCAGGACGTATGTTCACAACGGGGTGGCCTGAATAGGCCCCCTTTTTTTTGTCCCCGCGGCAAAAGCAGGCCACTTTCCGGGCTTCATCTTTAGCCGCCCTCAGTAAGGAAAACATGAGCGAAAACGCCCTCAAGGAAACCGTCATTCGTCTGGCCGAACCCGTGGTCCGCTCCCTGGGGCTGGTCATCTGGGGCGTGGAAGTGGTCCAGGCCGGGCGCATGGCGGTGCGGCTCTTTGTGGACGTTCCTTCCGGCGCGCCGGAAAGCCTTCAGGCCGCCGACGGGGAGGAAAATGAAGCCCCCACTTCAGCCAGCATAGGCCAGTGCGAGGAAATCTCCCGCCATCTGGGCCTGGCCCTGGAAGTGGAGGACGCCGTGCCCTCGGCCTATGTGCTGGAAGTATCCACCCCCGGGCTCACGCGCCTTTTTTTCAGCCTTGACCAGATGCGCCCCTATCTGGGCGACATGGTGGAAGCCCGGCTGCACGCCCCCGTGGCCCCGGAAACCGCCGCGGGGCCTGCGGATTGCGGAGGCGCGGCCCCCCGCCGCCTCTGGCGCGGCAGGCTCGCCGCCGTTGAGGCGGACGCCTTTGTGCTGGAACCCGCCGCGCTTTCCCCCGAAGGGGAGGTCAGCCCCGAGGGCCTGCCGCCCGTGCGCCTGCCCTGGACGGCTGTGCGCCGGGCCAGCCGCATGTATATTTTCCGCCAGCCGGTGAAGCCCGGCAAAGGCCCCGGCAAGGGGTCGGGCAAGGGCTCCCGCAAAACTCCCGGCAAGAGCGCCGGTCCCGTCCCCGCCCACGGCGAGGCATCACCTGAAGCGAAGTAGCGATTTCACGCCGCCACGCGCGGCAGCCGGAGGCAGACATGAATCTTGAACTCAAAAAGGCCATTGATCAGATCAGCAAAGACAAGGGCCTTGACCGCGACATGCTCATCGACACGCTGGAAGACGCCGTGCGCACCTCGGTGCTGCGCCGCTTCAGCGAGGATATGGACGTGGAAGTGACCTACAATGACGACACCGGCGACATTGAGGTATACCAGTTCAAAATCGTGGTGGAAGATGACGACGTGGCCAACGAGGACACCCAGATTGCCTTGGCCGACGCCCGCGAGCATGATCCCTCCGTACAGTTGGACGACGAAATGGGCTTCCGGGTCAAGGTGGAGGACCTGGGACGCATCGCGGCCCAGTCCGCCAAGCAGGTCATCATCCAGCGCATGCGCGACGCCGAGCAGGAAATCATTTACGAGGAATACAAGGACCGCGTGGGCGAAATCGTCTCCGGCATCATCCAGCGCCGCGACAAGGGCGGCTGGGTGGTCAACCTGGGCCGCACCGAGGCCATTCTGCCCCGTGAGGAGCAGATCCCGCGCGAACATTACAAGCGCGGCGACCGCGTGCAGGCCCTGATCATCGAAGTGCGCAAGGAGGGACGCGGCCCGCAGGTGGTCATCTCCCGCGCGCACCGCGACTACATGGCCGCCCTGTTCCGCCGCGAAGTGCCGGAAGTGGACGACGGCGTTGTGCAGATCATGGGCGTGGCCCGCGATCCCGGTTCCCGCGCCAAGGTGGCCGTGCTCTCGCGCGAACGGGACGTGGACCCGGTGGGCGCCTGCGTGGGCGTGCGCGGCTCGCGCATCCAGAACATCGTGCAGGAGCTGCGCGGCGAACGCATCGACATCGTGGTCTGGAGCCCGGAGATCGCCACCTACGCCCGCAACGCCCTGGCCCCGGCCCTGGTTTCGCGCATCGTGGTGGACGAGGAGGAAAACCTCCTGGAAGTCATCGTGCCCGACGACCAGCTCACCAACGCCATCGGCCGCAAGGGCCAGAACGTCAAGCTGGCCGCGCGCCTGCTGGGCTGGAAGGTCGATATCTTTACCGAAACCCGTTACAACGAGGCCAATGCCATCGGCCACGGCCTGGAGCAGGTCGCCAGCGTGGCGGAAGTATCCATTGAAGCTCTGCTGGAAGCGGGCTATTCCTCGCTGGACGCGCTGCGTGAAGCCAGCGACGAGGAACTGGCCGACAAGCTGACCATCAGCGCTTCGCGTATTTCCGACCTGCGCTCGGCCATCAACTTCCTGGCGCCGGTGGTGGAGAGCACGCCCGAGTCCTCGGCCGTGGAGCTGGGCAGGGCCGCCGGGACAGAGGAAGCGGAAGACGGGGACGCCCGGCCCGAAGAAGACGGGACGGAGCCTGATGCGGCACCCGAAACAGCGGAAGACGCCGGAAGCGGCGATGTGGAAAAATAAGGCCGCCGCAACGGCGCGGGAATCCGGCCCGGAAGCGCCGGAACAACGAAAAAGGCCGGAAGGCCCGGTGCGGATGTGCGTGATCTGCCGCCGCCGTTTTTCCAAGGCCGACGTGAACCGCCATGTGCTGACCCCGCAGGGAAATTTGAGTATTGACGTAGAAAAAACCAGACCGGGCAGGGGCTGGTATGTGTGTTCCGATCCTGTCTGCGAGCGGAAATTCGCGAAATACAGGCCCGGCACACGGCGCGCGGCAGCCGTTGCACGAGGAACGAGTGTTACGGATGCCGACAGCAGCGATGCGGCAGCCGATAAGCGAAAAAAGAACGTTGCTTTAGCTGTTGCGGCGCAACCGCTTACAGATAAGGACAGCAGCGCTACGGTTGGCGACAGCATTGATAAGGGGGGTAACCATGCCTGAAGAAAAAATTAAGATAAAGGATCTCGCCGGAGAGCTCGACGTGCAGTCCAAGGACATGCTGCGCGCTCTGCGTGATCTTGGCCTTCCGGCCAAGACCACGGCTGGTTCCGTGTCCGTGGAGGACGCGGCGCGCCTGCGCGACCATTTCGCCGGCCGGAAGCAGGGCGGCGTGGAGCGCACGGAGGTCCAGCCCAATGTCATCGTGCGCCGCCGCCGCAAGGACGCCGCGCCCGCTGAGGCCGCTGAACCCGCGCGGCGGGCCGCTGCCGCGCCGGGAGAAAAGGCCTCCGAGGCCGAAGTCGCTCCCGCGGCCAAAACTGAAACGGAAAGCGCGCCTGTCGCTGCCGTAAGCACGGCCACGGCTGAAAAAGCCGCAGCCGACGCCCGCGCTGATGCGCCGGAAGGCGCCACGGCCCAGGCCGCCGCTCCGGAAGTTGCGGAAACGCCCGCTGCCGCGCCCAAGGCACAGAAGACCGCCCGTGTGGTGGCCGCCGCGCGCGTCATCAGCCGCCCCGGCGACGAACCCGCGCGCCCGGTCGCGCCCGAAGCTCCTGTTGCGCCCGTTGAGGAGGAAAAGGCAGCCGCTCCCGAGGCTCCGGCCAGCGAACCCCCCGCCGAAGCCCTGGAAAAAAGCGCCAAAACCTCCCGCCTGGCCCGGCCCGACGCCTCGGCTGTGCCCGAGGGCTCTTCCGCGCCCAGCCTGCTCCCGCGTGCGGCGGAATCCCGTTCCGAGGCCGGGCAGGCGGACGATGCCGCGCCTGCGTCGGACGATGCCGGTGAAGCCGCGCCGCGCCGCGCATCCCGGCCTGAACCCGCCGCGCCCCAGGTGCGGATCATTTCACGTCCCGCGCCCGGTTCGCAGGACAGCCGCCCCGCCCCACGTTCCGCGCCCGGCTTCCGCCCCGGCGGTCCCGGACGGCCCGGCGACGGCCCGCGTTCACCCCGTCCCGGCGGCCCGGGCAGACCCGGCGGCCCCGCGGGCGCTGGCAGACCCGGAGGCACGGGCGCCCCGCGTCCTGGTGGTCCCGGACGGCCCGGCGGTTTCGGCCAGCCCGCGCCCGCCCAGCCCACTGACGGGCGTGACGGTCAGAGCAAGAAAAAACGGCTCAAGGGCCGCCGTACCGTGGACTTCCAGCAGGGAGATTTCGCCCGCCGCCAGAGCGACGATGATTCGCCGCGCCTGAACCGGGGCAAGGGCCGCCGCAAGGGCGGCAAGGCCGTGAATCTGCCCCAGGCCACCCAGCCCCTGAAGGCGGCCAAGCGCAAGATCCGCGTCACGGAAGCCATCCGCGTGGCGGACATGGCCCATCAGATGGGCCTCAAGGCCAATGAAATCATCAAGGTGCTCTTCGGCCTGGGCGTGATGGCGACCATCAACCAGTCCCTGGACATCGACACCGCCACCCTGGTGGCCGCCGAGTTCGGCTACGAAGTGGAAAAGGCGGGCTTCTCTGAGGATGACTATCTCCTGCCCAAGGAGGCCGACGCGCCCGAAACCCTGAAGCAGCGCCCGCCGGTGGTGACCATCATGGGTCACGTGGACCACGGCAAGACCTCGCTGCTGGACGCCATCCGCAAATCCAACGTGACCCGCGGCGAAGCGGGCGGCATCACCCAGCACATCGGCGCCTACCACGTGAAGACCAAGCGCGGCGAAATTGTCTTTCTGGACACGCCGGGCCACGAGGCCTTCACGGCCATGCGGGCGCGCGGCGCGCAGGTCACGGACCTGGTCATCCTGGTAGTGGCCGCCGACGACGGCGTCATGGAGCAGACCCGCGAGGCCATCAACCACTCGCGCGCGGCCAACGTGCCCATTATGGTGGCCGTGAACAAAATGGACAAGCCTGGCGCCGACCCGGACCGCGTGCTGCGCGAGCTGGCCGAGCTGGGTCTCCAGCCTGAGGATTGGGGCGGCGACACCATTGTGGCCAAGGTTTCGGCCAAGACCCGCCTGGGCCTGGACGACCTGCTGGAAATGGTGGCCCTGCAATCGGAAATCATGGAGCTCAAGGCCAACCCGGACAAACCCGCGCGCGGCCATATTGTGGAAGCCAAGCTGGACAAGGGCCGCGGCCCCATCGCCACGGTGCTGATTCAGGAAGGCACGCTCAAGCAGGGCGACAACTTCGTCTGCGGGCCCTTCTCGGGCCGCGTGCGCGCCCTGACCAACGACCAGGGCAAGAAGGTCAAGGAAGCCGGACCCTCCCTGCCCGTGGAAGTGCAGGGCTTTGAGGGCGTGCCCGTGGCGGGCGAGGAATTCTTTGTGGTGGCCGACGAAAAGCTGGCCCGCCGCATCGCCGATTCCCGCGCGGCCAAGCAGCGCGAACGCGATCTGGCCTCCGAATCCCGAGTCACGCTGGAAACGTTCCTCTCCCAGCGGGCTTCGGATCAGGAAACCCTGACCCTCAATCTGGTGGTCAAGGCCGACGTGCAGGGCAGCCTGGAAGCCATTACCGAGGCTCTGAACAAGCAGAGCACGGACAAGGTGCGCCTCAACGTGGTGCATGGCGGCACCGGCGCGATCACGGAATCCGACATTCTGCTGGCGTCGGCCTCCAAGGCCATCATCATCGGCTTCAACGTGCGTCCCACGTCCAAGATCAAGGATGTGGCCGAGCACGAGAACGTGGACATCCGCTTCTACGATATCATCTACAAGCTGGTGGATGACATCAAGAGCGCCATGGCCGGCCTGCTGGCCCCGGTGCAGCGCGAGGTCTACCTGGGTCAGGCCGAGGTGCGCGAGACCTTCAGCGTGCCCAAGATCGGCGTCATTGCCGGTTCCTATGTGGCGGACGGCAAGATCGCCCGCAATGCCGGGGTGCGCCTGCTGCGCGACGGCGTGGTGGTCTATACCGGCAAGATCTCGTCCCTCAAGCGTTTCAAGGATGACGCCAAGGAAGTGGTCAAGGGCAATGAATGCGGCGTGGGTCTGGAGAACTTCAACGACGTCAAGATCGGCGACATTATTGAAGCCTTCGAGACCGTGGAGGAAGCGGCGACGCTGTAGAGGCTGGAAGCCGGGTTACGGCCTGGTTGGATTGCCGGGTTATACGGCGAAAAACGGTTTTTCTTCCGCTGGCTGCGTCAGCGGCGCGGTTGGGACGCTCACGTACCTGAGTACGTTGCGCATCCCAACCGCGCCGCTTCCTTGCCTGCAAAAGAAACTCTTATTTTTACCGCATTCTCCGGCACGGGCCATCCGCCTCCGCTCCGCTTCGGCGGAGCAAGGGTGCTTCGCTCAACGCTGAAAAAAGTTGCCGGTGCCATCACCACGCGCGATACCTGCTCTACGATTCTCCCTCCCGGCATCATTGGTCGTCAGCTTCCTTAAAAAATTTTTATGTTGCCAAGGAAACAATATAATTTTGCTGACGCAGGCAGCATGAAAAGGCTGCTTTTCGTCAAATAACCAGGGCGTATTAACGGCCCCAAGCCAAGGCACAGCTTTTATGCCCATGTTCATGGCGGTTCTGACCGTCGAATTCAGCCTGGACGGCAACGACAACCTCAAGGCCAAGCGCCGCGTCGCCAACAGCCTGAAACAAAAAACCCGCAACAAATTCAACGTGGCCATCGCCGAAGCGGGCACCGAGGACAGCCTCACCCGCCTGCGTCTGGCCGTGGTTTCCATTTCCAACAGCGAAACCCACCTCCGTAGCCGCATGGACAAATGCGCCCTGATGATGGAAGCGGTCTGCTCCGAGGAAATGGTGGGCAGCCAGGTGGAGATTTATGCCGCAGACTGAACTGATTCCCGCGTTCTTCCGGGACGGCGCGCAACGCATGGCCCAAGCCCTGCGGGGCGTGGACCGCGTCCTGGTGTCCGGCCACGTCAACCCCGACGGCGACGCCGTGGGTTCCCTGGCCGCCGCCGGGCATATCCTGCGCGCCATGGGCAAGGAATTCATACTCTACAGCAGCACCGGCCTGCCCCAGTACCTGAAGTTCTTCCCCTTGCCCGGCACGGTGCGCACCAGCCTGAGGCATCTGCCTTTCACGCCCCGCAGCGCCCTGCTGCTGGACTGCGGCGAACCCCACCGCCTGGGCAGTGAACTTGCCGATCGCCTGCCGCGCCTCACCAGCGTGAACATCGACCACCATCTGGGCGGGAACGGCATGGGCAGCCTGGCAAACTGGGTGGAGCCCCAGGCGGCGGCCACCGCCCAGCTCATGGCCTATGTGGCCCTGGCCGCCGGTCTGCCGCTCGAAAACGAACTGGCCTGCGACGTGGCCCTGGGCATCATCACGGACACGGGCGGCTTCTGCCACGGCAATACCAGCGCGGACGTCTTTTCCCTCTGCGCGCATCTGGTGCGCAACGGCTGCGATCTGACCGGGCTGCGCGAACGCCTGGAAAACACCTGGAGCATGGGCCGCATGCGCCTCTGGGGACGGCTCATGGACCGCGCCCGCCTGGAACGCAACGGCGAGATAGCTTTCTGCCGGGTGCTGCTGGAAGATCTGCGCCAATGCCGGGCCCTCAAAGAGGATTTGGAAGGCTTTGTGGAGCAGTTGCGGCGTCTGGGCGGAGTGCGCGCGGCGGCCCTGCTGCGCGAGGACAGCCCGGAACTGTGCAAATTCAGCCTGCGTTCCTACGGCGCCACGGACGTGCGCGCGGCCGCGGCCGCCCTGGGGAGCGGCGGGCACCTCAACGCGGCGGGCGGCACCTTGAGGATGACGCCGGACCGGGCCGAGGAAGCCCTGCTGGCGGCCGTCAACGCGCAACTGGACCGGGAAGACAATATCTGATCCGCTGTCGATAACAGATAACATTTTGACTTCGCGCCGCTCTGCGGCTATGGTGCATGCTTGCGTATGACCAACGAGGAAACCGCCGCCGCGCCGCAAACGCGCCCGCCCCAGCTGCCCCAATTGCACGGGGTGCTGGTGCTGAACAAGCCCTCGGGCCCCACATCGGCCCGCTGCCTGACGGCGCTCAAGCGTCTGGGGCAGAAAAAAATCGGCCACGCCGGAACGCTGGACCCCCTGGCGTCGGGCGTGCTGCTGGTGTTGCTGGGGCAGGCCACCAAGCTCTCCTCGCACCTGATGGCGGGCGGCGGCAAGGTCTACAGCGGCGTTCTGCGCCTGGGCCGGACCACGGACACCTGGGACAGCCAGGGCCAGGTGCTGACCGAAGCGCCTTGGGAACACGTCAGCGAAGGCGATGTGCGGCGCGAGATCAGCCTCTGGCAAGAAGCGCGCGAGCAGCCCGTGCCGCCCTATTCGGCGGCAAAGCATGAGGGCCAGCCTCTGTACAAGCTGGCCCGCAAGGGCGCGGCGGCTCCGGCCAAGGTCAAACGCATGGAAATTTCACAGGCGGACACGCTTGATGTGAGCCTGCCGTTTGTGCGCTTTCGGGTCGCTTGCAGTTCCGGCACCTACATACGCTCCCTGGCCCACAGCTTGGGGATGCGACTTGGGTGCGGAGCCGTGCTCACGGAACTGACCCGGGAGTATAGTCACCCCTTCGGCCTTGACGCGGCCCGCGACCTGCGGGACCTCACGGCTGACCCCGCCCTGCTGGCCGCCAGCCTGCGTCCCATCGCCGCGGCGCTGCCGCACTGGCCCAGGGTGGAGCTCACGCCGGAACAGGCCGCGCGGGTCCGTAACGGCATTGCCGTGTCCTGCGCCGCAACCCCGTCCGATAACGGGACGGCGGAGGACGACTTGGCGTTGTTGCTGGTCCAGGGCGAAGCCCTGGCTCTGGCGCGGCGCGAGGATGCGCCGGGCGGGCCCTGCTGGGCCGTATTGCGGGGACTTTGGAACTAACTTCATCCTCTCAAGGAGAACTGCTGTGGTCATGGATGCGGAACAGAAAAAGACGGTTATTGACGCCCACGCCAAACATGAAGGCGACACGGGTTCCCCGGAAGTCCAGGTGGCGCTGCTCACCGCGCGCATTGAAGGCCTGACCGGGCACTTCAAGGTGCACAAGAAGGACTTCCACTCCCGTACCGGCCTGCTCAAGCTGGTGGGCCAGCGCCGCAAGATCCTGAACTATCTGAAGAAGAAAGATGTTCAGCGCTACCGCGCGCTTATCGAAAAACTGGGCTTGCGCAAGTAAACTTTTTGGCTGAAAGGGGGAGTCGCGGACTCCCCCTTGCCGCATTCGGCTTACGGTTCGTCCGCGACGCGGATGCGGCTGCATGAACGCCCCGCAGGGGCACAAACGCGAGAGAAGGGGGGTCCGGGAAAATCAGGCAAATTTGTCGTTCATTTGCCCGCTTTTGCCGGAATCCCCTTCGCACGAGCAAAGGATTCACATATGTTGCAGGATATTTTCAATCCCACCAGGGTCACAGCCCAGGTGGGCGGCAAGGAAGTCATTTTTGAATGCGGCCGTCTGGCCAATCAGGCCCACGGCGCGGTCTGGATGCAGTGCGGCGGCACGGTGGTGCTGGTCACGGTCTGCTCCCAGCCCCTGGAATTCGACAAGGGCTTTTTCCCGCTTACGGTGGAATATTCCGAAAAAATGTACGCCGCAGGACGCATTCCCGGCAGCTTCTTCCGGCGCGAGATCGGCCGTCCCTCGGAGCGTGAAACCCTGGTTTCCCGCCTCATCGACCGGCCCATCCGCCCGCTCTTTCCCAAAGGCCTGAACGAGGACGTCCAGGTGCTGGCCAGCGTGATTTCCGCCGACCAGGAGAACGAGTCCGACGTGCTGGCCCTGACCGGCGCGTCGGCGGCCCTGATGGTTTCGCCCCTGCCCTTTGAGGGCCCGGTGGCGGGCGGGCGCATCGGCCGGGTCAACGGCCAGTTTGTGCTCAATCCCTCCTTTGAGCAGCAGGCCCAGAGCGATCTGAACATCCTTTTCGCGGCCTCGCGCGACGCCCTGACCATGGTGGAGGGCGATGCCCGCTTCCTGTCCGAGGATGTAATCATCGAGGCTCTGGACTGGGGGCGCAAGGAAATCCAGCCGCTCATCGACGCCCAGCTTCAGCTGCGCGAACTCTGCGGCAAGGCCAAGATGGCCTTCACCCCGCATGAGGACGATCCCGCCCTGCTGGCGCGGGTGCATGAGCTGGCCCGCGAAGCCGGCATCGAGGACGCCCTGCGCGTGCCGGACAAGCTGGAACGCAAGGACGCCCGCAAGGCCGTGAAGGGAAAGGTCATGGAGGCCCTCAAGGCCGACCCGGCCTGGGCCGAGAACGAAGCCGCGCTGAAGAGCGTGGGCGACATCATCGGCGACCTGGAAAAGAAGCTGGTGCGCGCCCGCATCGTCAACGAGGGCACGCGCATCGACGGACGCGACACCAAAAGCGTGCGCCCCATCCAGATCCAGACGGGCGTGCTGCCCCGGGCCCACGGCTCGGCGCTGTTCCGCCGGGGCGAGACCAAGTCCCTGGTTATCGCCACCCTGGGCTCCTCCACGGATGAGCAGCGCATGGACTCGCTCACCGGCGACGTGACCAAGCGCTTCATGCTGCACTACAACTTTCCGCCCTACTGCGTGGGCGAAGTGAAGCCCGTGCGCGTGTCGCGCCGTGAAATCGGCCACGGCGCCCTGGCGGAAAAATCCCTGCGGCCCATTCTTCCGGCGGACGCGGATTTCCCCTTCACCCTGCGGGTGGTGGCCGAAACCATGGAATCCAACGGTTCCTCCTCCATGGCCGCGGTCTGCGGCGGCTCCCTGTCGCTGATGGACGCGGGCGTGCCGGTCAGCGCGCCGGTGGCCGGCGTGGCCATGGGCCTGATCAAGGAAGGCGAAAAATTCATCGTGCTCACCGACATTCTGGGCGATGAGGACGCGTTGGGCGACATGGACTTCAAGATCGCGGGCACGGCCGACGGCGTGACCGGCGTGCAGATGGACATCAAGATCACCGGCCTGACCACGGACATCATGCGCGCCGCCATGCGGCAGGCCCGCGAAGGCCGCCTGCACATCCTGGCCGAAATGGCCAGGGCCATCGCCGAGCCGCGCAAGGAGCTTTCACGCTTCGCGCCGCAGCACGCCGAAGTCTTTGTGAACCCGGACATCATCCGTCTGATCATCGGCCCCGGCGGCAAGAACATCAAAGCTATCACGGCCGCCACCGGTGCGTCCGTGGACATCGAGGATTCGGGCCGGGTGTCCATTTTCGCGCCTACGGCCGAAGCCCTGGAAAAGGCCCGCGAAATGGTGGCCTACTACGACCAGCGCCCCGACCTGGGCAAGAACTACCTGGCCAAGGTCCGCAAGGTCATGGAAATCGGGGCCATTGTGGAAGTGCTGCCCAATGTGGAAGCCCTGGTCCACGTGTCCCAGTTGGATGTGAACCGCGTGGAGCAGCCCGGCGACGTGGCGCGCCTGGGCGAGGACATGCTGGTCAAGGTCATTGAGATCAACGGAGACCGCATCCGCGCCAGCCGCAAGGCCGTACTCCTGGAAGAGCAGGGCCATCCCTGGAATCCCGAGGAAACCGCCCGCCCGCCGCGTTCCGACCGCGGCGACAGGGGCGACCGGCATGACCGCGGCGGACGCGGCCGGGATCGCGGCGACCGTGGTGATCGCGGCGGACGTCGCTGAACATAACGTCGAGTCCCGTCCTTCCGCTTCCCCCTTCGGGGAAGCGGAAGGACGGGGACGCACAGATGGGGATTTTTCGCATGCCCGGAAAACGCAAGGAAACAATGCCCGAAGAGGCTGTCGAACGGCCCGCCGCTGAGCAGTTTGTGCAGGTGAGCCCGGCCGACGGCGCGATGCCTGACGGACGGGAGCCCACGCCCGAAGAAATGGAAGCCATGCTCGAAGGCAAGAACCGCACCCACTTCGAAGGCCTGGGCGACGCCTGGGCCGTGCTCACCGGCCAGAATCCGGCCGAGGTGGTGCCCCAGGTGGTGGGCACGGTCATGCACGAGGGCGGCACCCGTCCCGCCTGGCAGTGGAAGCGCGGCGGCAGGGATCACATCCTGCTGGCCTGGCCCCAGGACCAGCCCGTGCGCGCCTCGGTGCTGGTGGCCGGGGAAGAAGGCGGCAAACTGGCTCCGGTCAGCGCCGTGCCCCTGCTGGACGGCCTGCCCAACGATCTGACCGTGGAGGAAGCCCACCCCTGGGAAAACGGGCTGGGCGCCAATGTGGCCGTGAGCATGATCGAGGGCAAGAATCCCATGTGGTTCTTTGACCCGCTCTACGGGCGGGACCGTGACGACCTCACGCCCGGCATCACCCATACTTTTCTGCTGGCCGGTCTGGCCTACGGCCTGCGCAAGGCCCTGCTGGACGAGGTGACCATCACCCAGGGCCCTAAATTTGAAGCCTACGCCGAAGCCTGGCTGGCCGAAAACCCCGGCGCATCCCGTCTGGACGTGCCGCCGCTCAAGGTCAAGGTGGCGGGCCGCCACATGATCATGCCGGGCCGTCGCTTTTGCGAATACCAGATGCGTGCCGTCATTGAGGAAGTCCAAGACTGCCAGCTGGAAAAAATGCCGGTCAAGCTCCTGTATCTGAGTTTTCCCTTTGAAAACCGCGAGCCCATGCGCCTGGCGCTCTATGTCTCCAAAATGGTGCTGGGCGACTTTGAGCCCGAAAAAGGCCAGGAAGTGGACGCCTATGTCTGGTTGCAGGCACGGATCATTGATATCGACCAGGGCCCGCAGCAGTAGGCGCGTGCTCCCGATCAACAACAGCGGATCAACGTTGAAAAGTGACATTCTCAACGTTGACGCTGCCCTCAGCCTGCGGCGGGTACGCGGTCCGGGAGGCGCGGCATGAGCGCGCCTCTGCTCTGGTTTTTGCTGGGTCTCGCTTTTCTGCTTATTGAGCTGATGGCCCCGACCCTGGTGCTGATTTTTTTCGGCGCCGGGGCTTGGGTCACAGCCTGCGTCGCGCTGCTGGGCCTCTCCCTGAACTGGCAGCTGGTGACGTTCATCTTTGTCTCCCTGTTCACCCTGCTTTTTCTGCGCCGCCATTTGCGCGCCGTTTTCGGCGGCCGGGCCCACCGGGTCGATGACCAGGGCGGCCATGCCCCGACCCATCCCCTGACGAACCGCGTAGGCACGGTCAGCAAAACCCTGCGCCCCGGCGAAGTGGGCGAGGTGAGCATTGACGGCAGCTTCTGGCGGGCCGTGGCGGAAACGGAAATCCACGAAGGCCGCCCGGTTCGCGTGCTCGGTACCCAGCCTGGCGATGCGCTGATGTTGCGGGTGGCCCCTTTCGACGGCCCTTCGGGAGAGCGGATCTAGAGCAGATTCGCTTTGAAATTGTACCAATTTCAAAGCTGACGCTGCCTTCAGGCTTGCGGCCCCGCCCTCCCCCTTCACGCACAACCATTCCGGAGCTCCTATGTCCCTCTTTGAATCCTTTGGTCAGTTCGGCTGGCTGTTCCTGCTGGCGGTACTGGTCATCATCGTTCTGATCAAAACCGCCGTTGTGGTGCCCAACCAATCCGCCTATGTGGTGGAACGCCTGGGCAAATTCCACAAGGTGCTTTACGCGGGCTTTCACCTGCTGCTGCCCTTTGTGGATGTGGTGGCCTACAAACGCAGCCTCAAGGAGCAGGTTCTGGACGTGCCCAAACAGACCTGCATCACCCGCGACAACGTCAGCGTGGACATTGACGGTGTGCTCTACCTCCAGGTCATCACGCCGGAAAAATCCGCCTACGGCATTTCCGATTACGAATGGGGCGCCATTCAGCTGGCTCAGACCTCGCTGCGCTCGGTCATCGGCAAGCTGGAACTGGACAAGACCTTTGAGGAACGTACCCGCATCAACCAGGAAGTAGTGGAGGCCTTGGACGCGGCCACCGCGCCTTGGGGGGTCAAGGTGCTGCGCTATGAAATTCGCGACATCACGCCCCCGGCCACGGTCATGGAAGCCATGGAAAAACAGATGCGCGCCGAACGTGAAAAGCGTGCCACCATCGCCGAATCCGAGGGCGAAATGCAGTCGCAGATCAACCGGGCCGAAGGCGCCAAGGCGGCGGCCATTGCCCAGTCCGAAGGCCAGAAGCAGGCCATCATCAACCAGGCCGAGGGCGAGGCCGCCCAGATCCGCACCGTGGCCACGGCCACGGCCGAGGGCCTCCGCATCGTGGGCGACCAGCTGGGCAACGACGGCGTGGCCGCGGCCCAGCTCCGGCTGGCCGAGGCCTACATCAACGAATTCGGCAAGCTGGCCAAGACCGGCAACAGCATGATCATCCCGGCCGACGTGGCAGACGCCGCCGGCATGGTGGCGACCATGACCAAGATCATCAAGCCGGGCCAGGGCCTGTCCGCCGAAACCAACAAGACCAAAGCCTGATTGGGCATATAGGCCAAGGGGGAATCGGCCATGGCGGCATTTTTCATAGTCAGCATCCAGCTCGACAATCCGGCCGCCCGTCCGCTCTATGACGCCTATATTAAGAAAGTAAGGCCCATCGTGGAACGTCACGGCGGCCGCTACCTGGTGCGGACCGAACGGCTTGCGCATCTTGCCGGGGATTGGCGGCCGGACCGGGTGATTATGATCCGTTTTCCGGACAGAGCCGCGCTGGAAGCCTGCTTCGCCTCGGAAGAATATCGGGCCATCCAAGATCTGCTGCTTGCGTCTGTCAGGAGCAGCGCGGTCATTGCCGAAGACGACTGAGCCCCACGCTTACAGCCTTTTCTCGCGCCGTGCCCCTCACAATCGGGCACGGCGCGTCCGCGTTCCGGACTCCCTTCATCCCGGTTCCCTGAAGGCGGATCAAAACAGGCAAAAGCAACGGCTCTCCGGCTTTTCCCGCATCTCTTGCGGAAAAACATCTTTCAGACTATGAGATTACAATACCCCTCCGTACCGACCCTCTAACCACACCTCTGTCTTATCCCGCCCTTCGCGCATTTCCTCAGTTCTTCCATTGATTCCCCGTTGACGCCACATGGAGGTTCCCGAAGTGGACCCGAAACGACTGCCTTTGATGACGCGCCTTGAAAAAAAAACTGGCGGATCTCGGCGTGGGCATGCGCGCTAAACTCATCAGCCTGTTTGCGGCCATCAAAGTCTTGCCCTTGATTCTGCTCGCCCTCCTAGCCTGGATGCAATCCAAGGAACTCGGCGAGGAACTGAAAGTCCGCACGGCGGAAATTTCGCGCAAGGCCGTGAAGGCCCTTGATCATACCGGCAAGATCGCGGTCAACGACACGGTGCAGGCCCTGGACAACCGTGCCACCGCCGAGATAGAGCGCATGACCACCGACACGGCCCGCGCCGTGGCCGACTTTCTGTATCACCGCGACGCGGACATTCTTTTTGCCGCCACTCTCCCCCCGGACGAGGCCTTGTACCGCAACTTCACAGCCCAAAAGCTGGGCCGCCTCGTCAAGCCCGGCCAGTGGGAGCTGGCGGCCAACGGGCGGTCCTGGCAGCGGGCAAGCCCGCCGCCGCCCGCGCCGCGGATCGCCTCCTCCATTGAGGAAAACGACTACAGCTTCCACTACCGGCCGCCCGATGGCTTTGAACGTGAATCCCGCCCCCTGTATCTTGAAATGACCTTTGTGGATCTTGACGGTATGGAGCGCCTCAAGGTGACCACTTCCCCGCTTTTGTCCCCGGCGCTCAAAAATATCGCCGACAGGCGCAATACCTTTGTCAGGGCGGAAAATTATTTCGCGGAGCTAAAAAAACTCAGGCCCGGCGAGATTTACGTTTCCGACGTCATCGGCCAATATGTGGGCACGAATTTCATCGGCATGTACACGCCGAGCAATACACGGGCCCGCCATATCCCCTATGATCCGGAAAAGCAGGCCTATGCGGGCAAGGAAAATCCCAACGGCATACGCTTCAAGGGCCTGGTGCGCTGGGCCTCGCCCGTGGTGCGCGACGGCGCGGTTACGGGCTACGTCACCCTTGCGCTGGACCATGACCACCTCATGGAATTCGTGGACAGGCTGACCCCGGCCCTTGAGCGCTACACAGAACTGCCCGACGCCTTTGAAGGCAATTACGCCTTTATCTGGGACCACAAGGGCCGCAGCATTTGTCACCCCCGCCACCACTCCATCGCCGGTTATGATCCCGAAACCGGCGACCCACAGGTTCCCTGGCTTGAAGAGCGAATTTACGAGGAATGGCAGGCCAGCGGCAAAAGTTATGCCGCGTTCATTGAGGACGTGCCCACCTTTCAGGCCCAGTCCAACAGCAAAAAACCAGCGGCTGAACTGACCCGCCGGGGCATGGTGGGCCTGGATTGCCGCTATCTGAATTTCGCGCCGCAGTGTACCGGCTGGTTCGACCTGACCAGGGACGGCGGCTCGGGCTCCTTTCGCATTTTATGGAGCGGACTGTGGAAGCTGAACACCGCGGCGGCCATTCCCTATTATACCGGGCAATACGGCAATAGCCGCCGGGGCTTCGGCTTTGTGGCCGTGGGCGCGGGACTGGACGAATTCCACCGCCCGGCCATGGCGACGCAGGCCACCCTGCAAAACCTCGTCAACGCCACGGATGAGGAACTTTCCGCCGTTTCCGAAGACACCTACCGGGCCATCAGCGAAAACCTCTGGCAGACCGCCGCGAGCCTGTCCGTTTCCACAACGCTCATGTCCGTGCTGGTCATCCTCATCGCCATCTGGATGGCCTCGGTCTTTACCAGGCGCATCGCGCAGATGGTCCGAGGCATCTCCCGCTTCCGCGCGGGCGAGCGGCAATTTCGTTTTCGCGCGCCGGTCAAGGATGAAATGGGGGCCCTGTCCGACTCCTTCGACGGTTTGGCCGACAGCCTGGTGAACAGCGACAAAGGCCCGCTCAGCATTGTCGATCTCTCGGGCAAGCTGGCATACATGAACGAGGCCGGGCTCGCCCTGATCGGCAAAACCCTGGAAGATGTGCTGGGCAAGCCCTATGCGGAAAACACCATCTTCCCTCCGGGCACGGCTTACTGCCCGCTGGCATGCCTGGCGCGCGGCACAGAGCCGGAGGTGCTCCGGCATGAACATTCCGGCCGCTACTACCAGGGAAGGGCCGAGAGCCTGACCGACGGCCGGGGCGTGGTTACGGGCCATCTTGTGCATACCGCCGACGTCACCGCCATTATCGAGGAGCAGAAACGCATTGAACGACAACGCGCCCTACTGGAAACCATTTTCGTCAATTCTCCGGACATACTCTGGTATCAGGACAAGGGGGGCAACTACCAGGCGGTCAACCCGCGCTTTGCGGCCCTGGTGAATAAAACTCCCGAGGAAATTCGCGGATTGCCCGCGTCCGCCGTCTTTCCGCCGGAGGTCGCCGCCCGCTCGCTGGAAAATTTCCGGGCGGCCATCGAGGGCCGCACGCCTCTGTATACCGAAGAAACCGTGTATTTTGCCGACGGCCACAGCGAAAATATGGATGTGGTGCGCATCCCCCAATTCAATGCCGGGGGCGAGGTTCTGGCCCTGCTGGGCGTGGCCCGCGACGTTTCGCAACGGGTTGCCGTGGAAAAGGAGCTGCGCCGGATCCAGACGGAATTGCAGGAGGCCTGTGCCACGGCCAACAGGGCCAACGAGGCCAAGAGCTCCTTCCTGGCCCGGATGAGCCATGAAATACGCACACCCATGAATGCCATCATCGGCATGGCCAATATCGCCAGAAAAAAACTGCACGCGCGCAGTCCCACCGATGAACTACTGAACTGCGCCAATCAGATAGAGGTTTCCTCGCACCATCTGCTGGGCCTGCTCAACGACATTCTGGACATCTCCAAAATCGAGGCGGGCAAGATAGAACTGAGCGAAGACAGTTTTGCGCTTTCCAAGCTCGTGAACAGCGTGGAGAGCATTATCCGTCCCCGCTGCATGGAGAAAAACATTGCTTTCAATGTTGCCGTGGAAGGCATTGCAACCGCGCATCTGAAAGCGGACTCGCTGCGCCTGCGGCAGGTGCTGATCAATCTGCTGGGCAATGCGGCCAAGTTCACGCCGGAACTCGGGGAAATTCTTTTCCGGGTGCGCCAGGAGGACAGACGCCGGGGCGAACGCCTGATTTCCTTTCTGGTTCAGGACAACGGCGTGGGCATTGCCGAGGAAACGCTCAAGACCCTGTTCGAGCCCTTTGAGCAGGGGAGCACCCACATTGCCCGCGCCTATGGCGGCACGGGCCTCGGGCTCTCCATCAGCAAAAGCATCATCAAGCATATGGGCGGCGATATTGCCGTCACAAGCACGCCGGGCAAGGGCAGTGCATTTTCATTCTTGCTCTGGCTCAAGGAAGCGGACAACACCCCGCAACAGCGGGAAGCCCCCGACAAAAGCCCGGCAGCCTTGGCGGGCAAGCGCATTTTGCTCGTGGATGACGTGGAGATAAACCGCATCATCGTCATTGAACAGCTTTCGAACCTGGGTCTGCGGATGGATGAGGCCGCGGACGGAACCGAAGCCGTGGCGATGTTCGCACGCTCGCCCGTCAACTTCTATGACCTGATTTTCATGGATCTGCAGATGCCCAGGATGGACGGCTACGCCGCGGTCAAAGCCATCCGCGCCATGGACCGGCCCGATGCCCGAAGCGTGCCGATCATCGCCCTGACCGCCAATGCCTTCAAGGAAGACGTGGACCTGGTGCTGGCCAACGGCATGAACGGCCATCTTGCCAAGCCGCTTGAAAACGACAAGCTCATGGAGATGCTGGAAAAACTCCTGGCCAACGGCGACTCAACGTAAAAGGCGGTCGCGGCCGCCCATGAGGGCTTGCCGCGACCGCCGAAATGCGCCGGTTTGGTGCTGTGCCTAGTCTTCGGCCTGCGCCTTGAGCGCCTCGGTCTGCGCCGCTGTGGACAGGGCATCGAACAGCGGAGTCAGTTCGCCTTCCATGATCCGGTCCAGGGAATAGAGGGTCAGGTTGATGCGATGGTCCGTGCAGCGGCCCTGCGGAAAATTGTAGGTCCGGATGCGTTCGGAGCGGTCGCCCGAACCCACCTGGGCCTTGCGGTCGGCGGAGAGTTCGGAATTCTGGCGTTCACGCTCGGCGGCCAGAATGCGCGAGGCCAGCACCTTCATGGCCCGGGCCTTGTTTTTGTGCTGGGAGCGCTCATCCTGGCAGGTGACCACCGTGTTGGTGGGCAGATGGGTGATGCGCACGGCGGATTCCGTCTTGTTGACGTGCTGGCCGCCCGCGCCGGAAGCGCGGTAAATATCGATGCGCAGATCTTCGGGCCGGATCTCCACGTCCACTTCCTCGGCTTCGGGCATCACGGCCACGGTGGCCGCCGAGGTGTGGATGCGGCCCTGGGTTTCGGTGGCGGGCACGCGCTGCACGCGGTGGGTGCCCGCTTCAAATTTAAGTCGGCTGTAGACCCGGTCGCCGGCGATCAGGCAGATGATTTCCTTGTAGCCGCCGGACTCGGACGGCGACTCGCTCATGATTTCCACCTTCCAGCCCTGAAGCTCGGCATAGCGGGTATACATGCGGAAGAGATCCGCCGCGAACAGGGCCGCCTCCTCGCCGCCGGTACCCGCCCGGATTTCCAGAATGGTGTTCTTTTCGTCCAGGGGGTCCGTGGGCAGCAGGGCCACTTTCAGGGCCTGCTCAATCCGGGGCAGTTCGCTTTCTGCCCTGCGAATCTCCTCATGCGCCATATCCCGGATATCCGGGTCCTCGTCGTGCAGCAGTTGCTTGTTTTCAGCCATTTCCTGCTGCAGGGCCCGGTGGCGGCGGAAGAGATCCACAATCTCACGCAGATCGGCATGCGCCTTGGTCAGTTTGCGGTAATGCTCCTGATCGTTGAACACGTCGGGCTGGGCCAGAGCTTCTTCCAGCTCCATATATTTCTTTTCAAGGCCTTCCAGTTTGGCGAACATACACGATC
Source organism: Desulfovibrio sp. 3_1_syn3 (assembly GCF_000145315.2). Classification (NCBI taxonomy): domain Bacteria; kingdom Pseudomonadati; phylum Thermodesulfobacteriota; class Desulfovibrionia; order Desulfovibrionales; family Desulfovibrionaceae; genus Desulfovibrio; species Desulfovibrio sp. 3_1_syn3. Next base: position 960,652 of record NZ_ADDR02000001.1, on the reverse strand, counting down.
TCCAACACACACTGCAAAAAGATGAAAAAGAACAAAATACGATCCACCCGGCCCCTGGCGGGCGCGGTAACGGCCCGCACGGCAAAACGACCGAAGGCAGCCCGAGGGGGCTGTCCCCGTTGGCGGCAACGAAGCCATACGGAGATCGACAGCAACGATAACCGCATTTTTTGCCGGAATGAATCCTTTGAAACGTGTGCGTCTCAAAGGCAATCCGCCCTGTCCCGGCGCGGGTGAAAAGTCAGGCTTCCGTATACGGCGCGGTGCGGATGTTGTCCCCGGCGTCCGGCCCCAGGGCCTCGCGCAGGGCCACCACGGCCACATCCAGCTGGGCTTCGTCCGGCTCGTAGGTGGTCAGGCGTTGCAGAGCCAGACCCGGCGCGCGCAGCAGCGTGGCCCAGAAGCCGTCGGGCATGCGCGCCGCGTAACGGATCAGCTCGTAGGCCAGGGCGCTGATGGGCACCATGAGCAAAAGTTTGAAGGCGATGGTCAGGGCATGCTTGGCAATCGCGCTCTGGGGCGTGTAAATCATCAACAGCAGGGGCACCAGCACCGCGTGCAGAATGATCGAAATGCAGATCACAAAGAGCAGAAAGGTGGTGCCGCAACGCGGATGCAGGCGGCTCATGCGGGCGGCGCTGGCCGCGCTGACCTCGTCCCCGCTCTCAAAGGCGTGGATGGTCTTGTGCTCGGCCCCGTGGTACTGGAACACGCGACGGATATCCGGCACATAGGAAATCAGCCGGATATAGCCCATGAAGATGCAGCACTTGAAGAAGCCGTCCCAGAGATGGAAGGACAGCCCTTCCACGTCGCCGCCCAAATGCAGCCAGAGCATGACCAGCGACAACAGATGCGGGGCCACTACAAAAAGCGCGACGGCCATGACCAGCGCCAAGCCCAGGCTCAAAGCCAGATGCCAGCCCGAAAGCTCTTCCTCCTCGCCCTGGGCCGCGGCTTCCACCGAACGGTTCAGGGCCTGGATGCCGTTGACCAGGGTTTCCAGCAGAACCGGAAAACCCCGCACAAAGGGTTTCTTGAGCCAGGCATGGCGGGTCAGGGAAAACCAGGGCAGCCGCTGGGCGCGAATGACGCCGTCCGGACGGCGCACGGCAAGACCATAGGTATCGCCGTTGCGCATCATCACGCCCTCCATGACGGCCTGACCGCCCACCGGGGGGCAGTCGGCCGTCAGGCAGGGCAAAAGGGCCAGCAGGCCGGGCACAAGGCCCGGCGGCGGGGCGAAACGCATGCGTCCGGCCGGTCCGCGCTTACTTCTGCTCAAACTTGGCGTACTTTTTACGGAAGCGGTCAATGCGGCCGGCCGTATCCAGGAAGCGCTGCTTGCCGGTGAAGAAGGGATGGCAGGCGGAGCAGACTTCCACATGCACCTGTTCGCCCTTGGTGGAGAGCACTTGCTCCTCATGGCCGCAGGCGCAGGTAATGGTGGCCATGAACACTTTGGGATGAATGTCTTTTTTCATGACAAAACCTCGTCGCAGTCGGCCGGACCCGGCTTCGAGCAGCCCGCCTTGCCGGAAGGGACCGGCACGGGCCTGACCTTTACGGACGCCGCGCAATTTTTTTACTCTGCCTGAAGGGAATATCAGACAGGGACGACATATATAGACCTCTTTTTGTCGCTTGGCAAGCGCCTCGCGCGCCGACATCAGGGCCATTCCGTTCTCCGCCTGTAGGCAGGGTTCTTTTGTACTTAGAGCAGGTTACTTTTCAACAGGACGTGCTCTATGGGCTTGTCATACGGATGAGGCATCCCGAGTCCTGCGGGCGCAGAGGCTTTACGCCTCCCGGCGCTTGGGCCGCCTCCGGCGCGGGCAGGGGGCGGCCCAAACGGAAATAAAGTGAAAACCCTAATGCCCGGAGGGCAAAATAAAACAACGGACGGAGAACAGAATGACCCTGCACAGCGAGATCAGGCCGACGGAGGGCGGACCGCCATTGCCAGCGCGGCTCCGAGCGGCTATATCTGCCCCATGCCCAAAGACAAGCGTCAGCGCGCCGACCAACTGGCCTTTGAACAGGGCCTGGCCGAAAGCCGGGAGCAGGCCCGCCGCCTGATCATGGCCGGCCAGATCGTCCTTTCGCCCACCGGACCGGACGGCGAGCCCCTGCTGCCGCCCGGCGCGCCACCGCAGCGCGTGCCCAAGCCCGGCCACCCCTACCCCGCGGAAACGCGCTTCGCCCTGCTGGAAAGCGAACGCTACGTGAGCCGGGGGGCCTACAAGCTGCTGACCATCCTCGACCACTTCCATCTGGACGTGAGCGCCCTGGTCTGCCTGGACGCCGGAGCCTCCACCGGCGGCTTCACGGACTGCCTGCTCCAGCGCGGGGCCGCGCGGGTCTACGCCGTGGACGTGGGCCGCAACCAGTTGCATGAAAAACTGCGCGCCGACGCCAGGGTCGTCAGCCTGGAAGGCGTGAACCTGCGCCACGCGCCGCCGGAGCTGATCCCCGAAGCCGTGGACCTGGTGGTGGCGGATGTCTCCTTCATTTCCCTGACGCTGGTGCTGCCGCCGTGCATGACTTGGCTGAAGCCCGGCGGTCTGGCGGCCGTGCTGATCAAGCCCCAGTTCGAGCTGGGGCCCGGCGAAACGGTCAAGGGCGTGGTACGCGACGAAGCCGCCCGCCAGCGCGCGGTGGACAAGATTCTGGCCTTTTGCGCGGCCAACCTGAATCTGGCGAGCGAGGGCGTGCTGCCCGCCGCCGTCAAGGGGCCCAAGGGAAATCAGGAATACATGGCCCTGTTTCGCAAGAACCGGCGGGACTGAACCTAGAGCAGATTAACTTTGAGAATTGATATTCTCAAAGTTTTTAGCCGCTCACTCCGGCGCTTAACCGCGCAAATAAATTACGCTTACGCCCCCGTGGCGGGCGGCTCGGTTTACTCGCCGCCTCGCACTCGTCGCGTTGCCGGAACCTCACGTTTTTTTCGTCCTGTCGCCCTTTTTCGCTTTGTCCGGCTTTTCCTTCGTACCGGCCTCGCCCGGCCGGAACAGCCTGCCCCGCTGCACGGCCTCCTTGCCGAAGCGCCCGCGCAGCGTGTCCAGGGCCTGATCCAGCTTGCGCCGTTTGGCCTCCTGTTGCGGATCATGGCCGCCCTTGCCCAGCGCCTTGCTCAGATCCCGGCCCGGCAGAAGGAGCTGGACCGGATTCTCCTCAAAGCCTGAGACACCCAGGCCGATGAGCCGCACGGCCTGGGCCGGCTTGAGCTCGCGCAGCAGTTCCCGGCCGGTCTCAAAAATGGTTTCCGTGGCGTTGGTGGCTTCCGCCAGGGTGCGGGAACGGGTAATCTGGCGAAAATCCGCGAATTTGACCTTCAGGGTGATGGTCCGCCCGCTGAGTTTGTGTCGCCGCAGCGAGGCGCCCACCCGCTCGGCATGGGCCAGAAGCATGCGGACCAGAAACTCCCGGTCGCGGGTGTCCCGCTCAAAGGTGCATTCCGCGCTCTCGCTTTTCATGGGCCGCTCGGGCGTGACCGGGCGCGGATCAATGCCGTAGGCCCGCTCATACAGGGCCCGGCCCCATTTGCCGTAGCGCTTTTCCAGAAATTCCGGACTGTAGCGGCGCAACTGGGCCACGGTCACAATGCCCAGATCCCGCAGGCTCTCCACCATGCGCCGTCCCACGCCGGGCAGGCGGCCCACTTCCAGGGGCAGGAGGAAATCATCCGCATCCTCGGGCCGCAGGATGAACACGCCGTCGGGCTTGTTCACATCCGAACAGATCTTGGCCAGAAACTTCACGGGCGCGGCCCCCACCGAACAGGTCAGGCCGCCCGTCACCTCGGCCACCCGGTCCTTGATCCGCGCGATGAGTTCTTCCAGCGGGCCGAACAAGCGCGTGAGGCCCGCGGCGTCCAGATAGGCCTCGTCGATGCTGGCCGGTTCCACCAAAGGGGAAAAATCGCCCAAGGCCGCCATAATGGCGCGCGAAAGCTCGGAATAACGATGGCGGCGGCCGTGGACGAAGATACCCTGCGGGCAGAGCCGCCGGGCCGTGACAATGGGCATGGCCGAATGCACGCCGAAGACCCGCGCCTCATAGGAGGCCGTGGACACCACTCCGCGCAGGCCGCCGCCGATGATCACAGGTTTGCCGCGCAGTTCCGGGTTGTCCATTTGCTCCACAGCGGCAAAAAAGGCGTCCATATCCAGGTGCAAAATCATGGTGAATCCGGTTTTGCCCCCAGCAAGGCCGTGCCATAGGAATTTTGCCCGCTGGCAAGGAAGGCGAGCTTTTTATGACGGGAGTGGACTCTGCCGGTCCTCGACCGGAATAAAAAGCTCGCCTGACGCAGCCAGCGGACAAAAGAACATGGCACGGCTATTCCAGTTCCTCGCGCAGGCGCTGCAATTCACTCTGCGCATGGGCGTCCGTGGCTCCCAGGTCGTGCAGCAGGAATTCGGACATGGCCAGGGCCACTTCCCGTTCGCCGCTGAAGACCTCGGCCACGCCCAGCTTACGCAGGGCACGGGCCTCGCTCAGGAAGGCTGTATTGGCCAGAATACGGATGCCGGAATTGACCGAGCGGGCAATGGGCGTCACTTCACGGGCCGGAATGGACGGCGTGGTCAGCAGCAGGGCCTCGGCCCGTTCCAGTCCGGCTTCGCGCAGCACCTCGGCCTGGGCCGCGTCGCCGTGCACCGCCGGTTTGCCGTCGGCGCGCAGTTTGCGCACCGTGTCGATGTTGTTTTCCACCACCACCGGAATGATGCCGCTGTCGCGCAGGATGCGGCAGAGGTTGCGGCCCACCGGGCCGTAACCCACCACAACCACGCGGTGGGGCTCGTTTTCCTCCACGGTCCCGCCAGCCCCCACAGCCTCGGCGGACAGACGCGGCAAGGGGGAGCGGGAGAGCCAGGCCGGGCCGTGGCGTTCCAGCCAGCGGACCGCGCCGTCAATGCGCCGGTACAGCAGGGGGTTGAGGGTAATGGAAATCATGGCCGCCGGGATGATGGCGTTGTTCACCTCGGGTCCGAACAGGCCGTGGCTGATGCCCATGGCCGCCAGAATGAAGGAAAATTCGCCGATCTGGCCCAGAGCCACGGCCACGGACAGGCTCAGACGCAGAGGCTTCCGGAACAGGGTGGTCATGAGCAGAGCCGCCAGGGGCTTGACCACAATGATGATGCCCAGGGTCGCCAGCATCAGGGGCCAGTCGCTGAGCAGGGCCGCCGGGTCGAAAAGCATGCCCACGGAAACGAAAAAGAGCACGGCAAAGGCGTCGCGCAGGGGCAGGGCTTCGGCGGCGGCGCGGGCGCTGAAATCGGACTGGCCCACCACCATGCCCGCCAGAAACGCGCCCAGGGCCATGGAGGCGTCAAAAAAGAGCGCGGCGGCCACGGCAATGCCCAGCGCCAGGGCGATGACCGCCAGGGTGAAGAGATCGCGGGTGCCGGTGCGCGCCACATAGCCCAGGAAAAGCGGGATCAGCTTCTGGCCCACCAGCAGGGTGAACACGGAAAGCGCGGCCAGCTTGAGCAGGGTCAGGCCCAGGGCGGACCAGAAACCGCCGCCGCTGACGCCGCCTTCGGGCGTAAGCACGGCGGGCAGCAGCACCAGCAGCAGAATGGTGAAGAGATCCTCCACCACCAGCCAGCCCAGGGCCACATGGCCGGTGCGGGTGTGCAGGGCGTGGTTGTCGGAAAGCACGCGGGTGAGCACCACGGTGCTGGCCACGGAAACGGACATGCCGAACACGGCCCCGGCCAGGAGCGAAAAACCGAACAGGGACAATATGCCCATGCTGGCCACGGTGGTCAGGCCGATCTGGGCCACAGCCCCGGCCACGGCGATATTGCGCACGGCCAGCAGATCCTTGAGATGGAAGTGCAGGCCCACGCCGAACATCAGCAGGATCACGCCGATCTCCGCGCACTGGGCCGCCGTGGCCGCGTCGGCCACAAAGCCCGGCGAATGCGGGCCCACCAGCACGCCCGCCAGCAGATACCCCACCAGGGGCGAGAGATGCAGCTTCTGGGTGATGAAACCCAGCACCAGGGCGGCGGAAAGGCCTCCGGCCAGGGTCAGGATCAGGGTGACTTCATGCGTGCCGCTCATGGCCGGGCCTCCCCGCGTTCTCCGTTTTCGCCGGGCAGCCATTGCAGCCAGAGGGAGCGGCGACGCGGGCCGTCGCCCTCACAGAGATAGACGGACTGCCAGGTGCCCAGGCGGATTTCGCCGTCCTCCACCAGAAGCAGCAAGGAGGGGCCGTGCAGGGTGGCCTTGATGTGGGCGTCGCTGTTGCCTTCGGCATGTCGGTAGTCGCCTTGCTCCGGCGCGAGGCGGCTGAAAAAGGCCAGCATGTCGCGCCGCACGTCCGGGTCCGCGCCTTCATTGACGGTCAGACCGCAGGTGGTATGCGGGCAGAACAGGGCCAGGGCTCCCTGCCGCCAACCCCGCTCACGGGCCGTGCGGCCCACAAGGGCGCGCAGCTCCGGGGTAATGTCGCGCATTTCGCAACGCGCGTTGGTAGTGAATTCGAGTTTGTACATAAAACATGTCCTTACTGCATATATTCCGTAAGGTCGGAACGGATAATGCGGTCCAGCTCTTCCCGCCGGTCCGCCGGAGTTTCGGTAAACAGAAAGCCGAAATGGGAAAAACGCCTGAAATCGCAGGGCCGCAGGTGCAGTACCTTGCCGAAATCCCGGCGCAGGGCGTCGTAGTCAAAGCTCTGCACCGGCGGGCAGTTTTCGGGCTTGTTCAGCACCATCAGGGTATAGAGCTTCCCGGCCTTACCGGCCAGGGCCCGTTCCCAGTCCGGACGCCCGCCTTCCAGAAAGCAGCCGTAGGAATAGAAACCCCAGGCAAAAAGGCTGACGTCCGTGGAGCACCAGCCCGCGAAACGCAGGGGATTGAATTCAATGGGCGCGATGCGGCCCTTGTCGTCCCGGCGCAGCTCCACATGGACCGGGAAATTGCGCAGGCCCAACAGGCCGTTGACCCGGTTGAACCAAGCCTCGAACTCGGTCAGGCGGCTTTCGATGATCTCCCGGCTCGTATAGTAGAGGCGGTCGCTGACGTCCGCGGCCGAGGAAAATTCATGCCGCAGAATGTCGCAGACCACGGCCCGGCCCTGCTCGTCAAAGTAGACATCCACGGCATATTCCTCGCCCTGGATGTATTCCTCCAGCAGAAAAGTGCCGCCGCCCACAACCTCGGGCGGGTATTGCTCGCTCCAGCGGGCGGCGTCCGCGGCCACGGCGGCCTTGGCCGCCTCCCACTGGGCCGCGTTTTCAATGCTGTACACGCCCAGGCTGAAAAAGCCCACTGCGGGTTTGAGCACGCAGGGAACCTTGAGCTCCTCAAAGGGCAGCGTGGCCAGTTCCGCCGGAGTGACCCGGCGGAAGAAAAAATTCCCATAGAGCGGGGCCAGCAGATCCCGGCAGGCCGCCTTGTCCTTCAGCCGCCAGATGCGTTCCATCAGCGCGTTGTTGCCGGATTTTTTGTACACCCATTCCAGGGCGTTTTCCGAACAGGTGTACAGGCGGGGCGCGCCCTGGCAGAGCGCCGCGAAGGCGTCGTCGGACACCAGATTGAGGGGCGCCCCGTATTCGCGCGCGCAGGCGCGGGCCGTGGCGTTATCCAGTACGGGTTCCCGCCGGGCGGCGGCGTAGGCCGCCAGCTCCGGCGAGACATAGGGTTCATCGAGAATGATCATGGTTGGGCCGTGGCTCCGCTGATGCTGTCTGATTGTTGAACATACATGTGCCGCCTTCCGGCCGCCGCGGCGGCGCGCCGGACCGGGGGCAAAACTGCCCCGGCGGGCAGCCGTAAGAATGCCAGACTTGTGGGGCGGGGTCGAGAGGGGGGCCTGCGGGCGCGCCGCCACTTGGTTACGCAAAACGCTGTCCAGGGGAATCGCTGTCGCTATCCGTAGCAATGTTGCCTTGATCCGTAATACTGCTTCGCCGTAAACGGCTCAAGCAAGCCGCTGGCGCGGCAACGGCTTGCGCGCAACCCCAGCCCCTGCGTAATTGTCGTAACACCTCGACGCGGCGTACCACGGAGCTTGCTCGCTTGCCTCACTGCGTCCTGAAATCGCCGTGTGCCAACGTCCAGCGGCTGAACATGCCCTTCTCAACAACCGTCAGTGGATGGCATTGCGCGGTGCGGAGGGAGATCGCCCGAACGAAGTGAGGGAAGCTCCCGCAGCAAAAGCCGCGCAGCCCTCGAAAGCTGGAAGCTTTGGAAAACCCGGCAGGGGTGTTCCGGGGGGTTGCAAGGGGGCGGAGGAGGGGGCGCAGCCCCATAACCCGCCCCCTGCCCGCGCCGGAGGCGGACAAAACGGCGTCACGCCGTAAGCTCCGTGCCCGCAGGGCAAAATAGAACAACGGACGAAGAACAGAATGACCTTGGGAGGGGGGCCTGCGGGCGCCCCCAAAGCGAGAAGCGGCGGGCCCCTTCCGGAACCCACCGCCGCAGTGCCACTTCCTACAGCACCCTGAAATACACCGCCGGTTCCTTGAGCAGGCCCGCGTCCACCGCGCGCTGAAGCGCGTCGCTCATGGCTCTGGCCGATGTTTCATGGGTCATGAAGACCAGGGGCACGCCCTGGCCCTCATCCGCTTTCTGGATCATCTGGGCCACGCTGATGCCCTCGGCGGCCATGCAGCCGGAAATGTCCCGCAGCACGCCGGGCGCGTCCTGGACCATGACCCGCACGTAGTAGCAGGAACGCCATTCCTCGGGCGGCACAATGGCGGCCTTGGGCAGTTCCTTGCCCACAAAGCCCGTGTTATTGGGCCGCTCCTCGCGGGCCACGGCCATCAGGTCGGCCAGCACGGCCCCGGCCGTGGGCAGATCCCCGGCTCCGCGCCCGTGGAAGAAAAGCGCCCCGGCCGCGTTGGCCTCCACCCGCGCGGCATTGTACACGCCGCCCACGCGCGCCAGCAGAAAGGTGTGGTGCACCAGGGCCGGAAAGACCCCGGCTTCCAGGCGGACCGGACGGTCAAAACCGTCGCCCGCGCAATCCTTGCCGTCCTTTTTCGCATCGGGGCAACGCACTTCGCGCACCTGGCCGATGAGCTTGATGCGATAGCCGAACTCGCGCGCCAAGCGGATGTCCATGGCCGAAAGCCCCCGGATGCCGCGCACGGACAGGGCCGTGTAGGGGTAATTGACCCCGTAGGCCAGGCGGATCAGCAGGATCAGCTTGTGGGCCGCGTCGTGCCCGTCGATGTCCAGCGTGGGATCGGCCTCGGCGTAGCCCAGCTCCTGGGCCTGCTTGAGGGCCAGGTCAAAATCCAGGCCGTTGGAGGTCATTTCCGACAGGATGTAATTGCTGGTGCCGTTGAGGATGCCCATCAGCGACTCGATGCGGTTGCCGGTCAGGCTTTCCTTGAGGGCCTGGACAATGGGGATGGCCCCGGCCACGCTGGCCTCATAGCGCAGAATGCGCTTTTTGCGCTCGGCCTTCTGGAAGAGGGCCAGGCCCTCCTCGGCCAGCAGGGCCTTGTTGGCCGTGACGATATGCTTGCCCTGGTCCAGGGCGCGGTCGATGAGCGCGCGGGCCTGGTCAATGCCGCCGATGAGTTCCACCAGCACGTCGATATCCGGATCATCTGTGAGCAGCGCCGGGTCGGTGGTCAGTTCCGCGCCCTCGGGCAGTGGCACGTTGCGGGCCTTCTGGGCGTTGCGCACCAGCACGCGCTTGACCACGATGTCGCGGCCCGTGCGGCGGCGGATGATGTCCGCGTTTTCCTTGAGCAGACGCGCCAGGCCGCCGCCCACCGTGCCGAAACCGGCCAGGCCGACCACCAGGGGTTTGCTTTCGTTGGCTTTCGTCATTCTTACTCCGGCGCGCCCGAGAGCAGGCGGCGCATATTGCTGACGGCCTGCCGGGTGCGGTGCTCGTTTTCAATGAGGGCGAAACGCACGTATTCGTCGCCGTAGGAACCGAAGCCCAGCCCCGGCGATACGGCCACCTGCGCCTCGGTCAGCAGCAATTTGGAAAATTCCACGGAGCCCATCTTGCGGAAGGGCTCGGGAATGCGCGCCCAGACAAACATGGTGGCCTTGGGCGAGGGCACCTCCCAGCCGATGCGCCCCAGCCCCTCAATGAGGCGGTCGCGGCGCTCGCGGTAGATGTCGCAAATTTCGTGCACGCAGTCCTCCGGCCCGTTGAGGGCCACGGTGGAAGCGATCTGGATAGGCTGGAAAATGCCGTAGTCCAGATAGCTCTTGATCCGGGCCAGGGCGTGCACCAGGCGCGGGTTGCCCAGACAGAAGCCCACACGCCAGCCGGGCATGGAATAGCTCTTGGACAGGGTGTAGAACTCCACGCCCACATCCTTGGCCCCTTCGGCCTGAAGGAAACTGGGGGCCTTGTAGCCGTCGAAAACCAGATCCGCGTAGGCCAGGTCATGGACGACCCAGAGGCCGTTCTCCTTGGCGAAGGCCACCACCTTGCGGAAGAAATCCAGGTCCGTCACCTCGGTGGTGGGATTGTGCGGATAGCAGAGGAAAAGCAGCTTGGGCTTGGGCCAGGCCTGGCGGGTGGCGGCGGTCAGATCCTCGAAAAAGTCGCGCCCCGGGCCGATGGGCACGCTGCGCACGTCCGCGCCCGCGATGATCGGCGCGTATTTATGGATGGGATAGGTGGGGTCCGGGGCCAGCACCACATCGCCGGGTTCCAGCATGGCCAGGGAGAGGTGGGCCAGGCCTTCCTTGGAGCCCATGGTCACGATGGCTTCGCGTTCCGGGTCCAGTTCCACGCCGTAGAGGCGGGCGTAACGGTCACAGACGGCCTTGCGCAGATTGGGGATGCCCTTGGACAAGGAATAGCGGTGGTTGACCGGCTTTTGCGCGGCCTCCACCAGCTTGTCCACCACATGGCCCGGCGTGGGAATGTCGGGATTGCCCATGCTGAAATCCACGATGTCGATATTCTGCCGACGCAACTTCATCTTGAGGTCGCCCACGACGGCAAAGACATAAGGGGGCAGGCGCTGGATACGCGAAAACTCTTCCATTGTACTTCTCGCTTGTTTTGAACCGGACCCCCGGACCCGAGAGGTCGGGCGCGCACGGCGCGCGGCCCGGCTTGGCGTGCAGAATAGCCAACGGCGCGTCTTTTTGTAAAGGAATTTGCCGGGCCGGACAGGCGCGGCGCGAGCGGGGAAAGAACGCCGTCAGTAGCGATAACGGCATTGCAGCACAATAAGCTGCCCGGCGGGCTCATCCACCCGATAGACAAGGCGGTGGGCGAGATCAATCCGGCGTGACCAGCAGCCGCTGAGGTCGAATTTCAGCGCTTCCGGTTTGCCCGGCCCGGAACCGGGGTCGCGCGGGGCCTCATGCCGTCCGCACCGGGGCCGTTCAGGCCAGAGGCGTTATTCCGGGCCTGAAAAACAGGAAAAACGGGCTGTTATACTGCACTCACGACAGATATCGGAAATGTCCGCACGCATATCCAACGGATATGTATACAACTCATCGACAGATGTACTGTCAATGAGTTGTTGAATAATGATACTTTCAGCCGCCTAAATTTGCAATAGCATATCTCTAATAAAAAATTCCCAATTTCTACTTTATAAAAATACTCATTATTTCACAAAGATAGCTCTCCCATAAATTCTCGAAGCCCAGCCGGAAACCGACAGTACATCTGTCGGCAAAGGAAGGGAGCATTGGGCTCCGTATGAATTCTTGAGGAGCGGATGCTCCTAGGAGGTATGCTATGCTAACGAAGGGCGCTATCGGCAATCTTGTCAATAAATATCGGGCTGTGCTTAAAAAATGCCGCCTGCTGAACTTGTTCGGCACCCTGGCCCTGACGGGCGCGCTGACCGTGGGCGCGGCGGGCATGGCCGGGGCGGCTCCCGTACCTGCCCCTTGGGATGAGGAGACGGTTACCATAGGCACAAGCAAAACTGAAAATGTCAGCACACTCTTTGACATCGTTCCGGATAAGGATCAGAGCGGCGGCAAAAACGTCGCCACCACAACGCTGACTATTGACGGCGGCGCGTTGTCGCTGAGCAATGGCGCTCGCCTCGTGCATTACAACTATGACGGGCAATCCGGCGTGACGACCGGCATGGACGTGACCATGAAGAGCGGCTCGCTAGCCGTGGACGGGAGCAGCGCGTACACCAGCATGGACGTCAACACCGCGCGCATTGAGGGCGGCACGGTGGAGCTGACCGGCAAAGCGGGCGCGGCCTGGGAAAATGCCGCCTACATCGGCGCATACAAGGGCATGGACATCACCGGCGGCACCGTCAACATGCAGGTCAACAGTGAGCTCTTCGCCGGAAATCACTTCTCCATTACCGGCGGCACCATCAATATGCAGGGCACCGACACCAGCGGCGGTTTCGGCAACAACGCGGCCCATATCATGTTTACCAGTGAGAACACCATCGGCGGCACGGCCGTCATCAATGTGGACGCCGGCAAGTACGGCGTGATGAGCGCCCCGACGCTGGACATGACCGGCGGCAAACTCAACGTAAATGGCAATCTGCTGCTTCAGCCGGACACAGGCGCGAGAGGCGGTAGTGTCGTGTATGACGGCAGCGCCGCCGACGGCAAGAGCGGCGTCTTCAACCTTTCCTCCGGCGACGTGACCGTGGCGAAGAACGGCGCGCTCTATGCTCCCTATACCCAGATCAACCAGGAAGGCGGCACGCTGACCGTCAACGGCACGCTCTGGACGGAAAAGCCTGACGGCAGCGCGGACGGCACGCTGAACAACTTCAGCTATACCAACAGCGGCTACAGCCTTTCCGACGGCAAACTTGTGGTCAAGGGCGACGCCTCCGTTAACAACGGCGGTCACGGTCAGCTCAACGGCGACATGCAGGTGGGCAATCTGGAAATCAGCGGCGGCACGGTTGAAATCGGCCTTGCCGAGGGCGGTTCCGTGACAGCCTGGGACAACGGCCCCCGGTTGGGCGGCTACGGCGTGAACAACGAAAACCAGACCAATATTTCCGGCGGCACGGTGACCCTGGGCACTTCCGGCGTGCTCTTTGCCGGGGTTGATGCGAACTGGGCTGGCGGCCAGATGAATCTTTCCGGCGATGCCAAGATCGTCATGGACGGCACGAATTCCGTGCTCTATGCCTCTTCCACGGATGCTGGCACGGACTTTGTGTCCCTGAATATCAGCGACAACGCCGGCATTACGGTAAACGCGGGCAAGACCGGCTACATCCTGGCCCGCGAAACCAATATGAGCGGCGGCTCCATTGATGTGGCAGGCGCCCTGACCGTGGCCGGGAAATCCAAGAAGGGCGGTGCGGTAGACGCCGGGCTCGCTGGTGTGACCAAGGGCGGCGCGTTCAACCTTTCCGGCGGCGCTATTACCGTGGCCGACAAGGGCAAGCTGAATTTCGCCACAGGCGAGGTGAATGCGACCCTGACCGGCGGTTCTGTCACTTATAACGGCGGTGCGGACGGCCAACTGGCCTTCCATGGCCTGACCCTGGCCGGCGGCGCGCTGAACGGCGTGGACAGCCTGACCGTGGACTCTTCCGCAGCCGCTAAAGGCGTGAGCGCCTCCGGGCTGACCGTGGGCAGCAACGCCGCCAAGGCCGACCTGACCCTGGCGACGTTGACCCAGAAGGCGGGCGCGGTGGCCGTGAACAACGGCAGCCTGACCGTGGACAGCCTGAACCAGAGCGGCGGCACGCTCACGGTGGGCGGCGCGGGCGCTGACGGCAAGTTGACGGTGACCGGCACAACTGCCGGAACGTCACTGAAAACTGTCGCCGTAGCGGTTAACAATCTTGGTACCCTGGACGTCCAGAGCGTCGTTACAGGCACGTTCTCCGGCGATGTCTTCTCCCTAAATACCTCGGTCGCCCAGGTTGGGGTCAACGCGGGCGGCACCCTGAAAGTGAACGGCTTTGCCGAGATGAGTAAAGCTGCGTTCTCGGATATGAAAGGAAAGTTAGTAACTGGTGACGGTCTGCTGGATCTTGGCAGCACGAAAATCACAGGATTGGTGGCAACGGATACATCAGGCAACAAAACGGTTGCCTTTAATGATGTAAAAGATGGCGGAAGCACCGGCGGCGTCAAAAACGATGAAACCCTGCAGGCTACCATTACCGGGGCGAGCAGTGCAACGTCTCTCACGGGCGGCTACAACAAGGTCGTGACCAGCGATTCGCTCAAGACTGAATCCGGAACCCTGCAACTGGCCGGTAATGCCAACGGTGGAAATATTGTAGACAAGTCCGGCACCGCTGCTGACATTAGTGTGGGTGACAATTCCGTCCCTAAAGACGCGGTCGTTACGCTCGGCACCTCTGACGCTGACAACAGCGGCAAGGTGGGCAATGTGACCCTGGCAGTCAACAATACCGGCACAGCCACGCTCAATGCGGTGGGCAGCGGCAACGCCTTTTTCTTGACAGGGACGATTGAGGGGAAGGGCGCGGTTAATGCCGCCGGAGCGACCCTCACGGCGGACAGCATCGGCGCGGCCACTGCGGTAGCCGAGGTTAACGGTATCGGCGGCACTGTGGTTTCCAATGGCGTCATTAAGACTGATACGCTGGCCGCCGATAACGGCATAGTCAAAGCCACAGGTAACATCACTGTTACCAATACCGTGACCGGCCTGAACAACGGCACAATCCGTTCCGCCAACGGCGACGTGACCCTGAGTGCTGGCGCGAGCAACGCCAGCGGCGTGATTGTCGCCGACACGGGCGACATCACGGCCAACAGTCAGGATATCCTTGCCGACGCGGGCGAGAGCCTTACCCTTGCCGCCGAGAATGGCACGATTGCCGCCAAGGACGTCACCGCCACCAACGTACAGGCCAAAACCCTGACCGCCAGCGGCGATGTGACCGTGACCGACGGCGTTCTGAACACCAAGGATGCCAGCTCCGTGGGCTCTCTGGCCCTGAATAATGCCAGCGGCGTGGTGGGCGAACTGACGGCGGGAGCCACCACCCTCTCCAACGGCTCTTCGCTGTCCGCTGAAAAACTGATTATGTCCGGCGACCTGACCGTGGGCAGCAACGCGGATACCAAGGGCGGCACGACGCTGATGGTGGATGCGTTGAATCTCAGCGGCAATGATCTGCTTATTGACCCGGCCTGGGGCACGGCGTCCACCAACGTAGCCGTGGGCTCCTTTACCGGGACTACCGTAGCGGACGTTGAAATCAACGGCAACGTGGGCGTGGGCATGAACTCCATGGCCGCCATCGGCACCACGGACACAAGCTGGTTGGCCGGACAGGTCAATGCCGCGACCAACGGCGCGGGCCTGACGGAAAACGGCGTGGATTCCGCTCTGGGCATCTACACGGCCCAGGTACTGGACGGAGCTCACGGCATTGTGGTGGACGGCACCAAGACCTCCAGCGGCGGCACCGCATTCACCTTCACCCCCAACCAGCTTGACTTCTCCGGCAAATCCCTGCTGGTGGTCAGCGCCGACGCGGCACTTGATCCAGAAGGAGCGTTGTCCTCCAACACGGCGAGCGGCGTTGTCAACCTGACCGACGGCGCGAAACTGCGCATCGCCGGGGCAAAAATCGGTGAACAGTACACCGTGCTGGGCACCAATCTTGACGGCGGCATCGCCTACAAAGATGCTGACGGCAACGCCACGACCGAAGCCGACTCCACGGCCTGGGTGGGCGCGAACCTCTCCACGGACTCCAAGCTGGTGCATCTGGAAAAGAGCGCCACCGGCGAATACAAGGGCGCGCTGACGTCCGCCGCCGCCTTCATGCCCAAGCTCGACGGCGAACTGGTCAAGGTGGTGAACAACATGGCCCTGGCGGGCGACACCGGCACGGCCGGTGAAATGTCCGAGACCAAGGGCGTCCGATTCCTGAACCGGGCCATCAGCGAAAACTATCTGAACAATGACGCCGCTGCCGCCGTGACCATTGAAAGCGCGGCGCGCATGGCGCTCGTCGGCGCGGTGCCGCAGATGACCATGGCGGCCAGCAACGCGGCGGGCAATGCCGTAACCCAGCGTACCAGCCTGGCCCAGCCCGGCGGCAACGCCATCCAGAGCGTGGCCCCGGACGGCTCCATGCAAACCGGCGCTTCCGCGGGCGACGCCGCCAGGACCGGCTTCGCCATGTGGATCATGCCTCTCTACCAGAGCTCCAACGGCTTCGGCATGAAGGCCGGAAACTTCGACATGGACTTCAGCGGCGGCCTGGGCGGCGTGGCCATCGGCGCGGATTACACCTTCGACAACGCCATCCGCGCAGGCATCACCTTCAACATCGGCGGCGGCTACGCGCAGGGCTCCGGCGATCTCAACGAAACCACCAACAACATGAACTTCTGGGGCATCGGCGCGTATGCCGGTTGGGCTCAGAACAACTTCGGCGTGACCGCCGACGTGAACTACACCTCCACCTACAACAAGCTGGAGCAGGACCTGCCCGCAAGCATGCAGATGGGCAAGCTCAAGAGCGACGTGACGGCCTACGCCATCAGTGCGGGCCTACGCGGCGAGTACAAAATCGAAACCAGCGCGCTGGATATCATCCCGCACGTGGGCGTGCGCTACATGAGCCTGAACACCGACGAATACGACGTGAAGTCCGGCGGCACACTGCTCAAGGGCGACGCCATCAACCAGAGCATCTGGACCTTCCCGGTGGGCGTGGCCTTCAGCAAGCAGGTCGAGACCGGCAACGGCTGGCACTTCAAGCCCAGCCTGGACCTGGCCGTGATTCCGGCCGCCGGGGACATCGACGCCCGCAGCGACGTGCGCTTCACCGGCACGGGCACCAAGGCGGAACTGGACACCCAGACCATGGATTACGTCTCCTACATGGGCCAGGCCGGTTTGGAATTCGGCAACGAAACCACGTCCCTGGGCGTGAACTACAACATCCAGCTCGGCGCGAAGAGCACGGCGCACGGCGTGTTCGGGACATTCCGCTACGAGTTCTAAACCGACAACCAGAAGCGTTATCAGCATCAGCGCGGCGGCTCCATTGGGTAAGGAGCCGCCGCGCCCGGACATCCGGGAGGCGGGGGCTTCCCGGGTCCGGTTGCCGTCCGCCGACATCGCTTCCCCGACGGGCGGCACCTCCTGAAGTCCGCGCTCTTGTCCCTTCCTGAAGGGCGCGGGCAACGGCGCGGCGGGTGAATTCCGCCGCGCCGTTTTTTGTGGGGCGGGGCTTGTCATATGGATGAGGCTTTGTGTGCCCTGCGGGCACGGCTTGTTTCGCCTGAGCGGCGATGGGCCGCCTCCGGCGCGGGCAGGGGGTCAGGGGCTGCCGCCCCTAGCCCCCCTTGCAACCCCCATACCCTGCTTAGGTTTTCCAGCGCTTCCGGCTTCCGGGGGCTGCGCGGCGTTTGCTGCGGGAGCTTCCTTCACCTGCTTTCGCAGGTTCAGGCGATCTCCCTCCGCGCCGCGCAATGCCATCAACTGACTGTCGTTGAGAAAGACACTGGCCCCATGCCCGGAAAATGCTGACGCGCGGCGATTTCGGGGCGCAGCGAGCCACGCAAGCAAGACCCGTGGGACGCCGCGTCACCACGTTACGACGTACAACGGGGGCAGGGGGTTGTAGGGGGCCGGGAGGCGTAAAGCCCTCGTGCCCGCAGGGCACACAGAACATCATCCATGTGACAAGCCCTTTCCGTCTGACAGGATAAAAAGGCCCTCAATGACACAACACAGATAAAAAACAGGAAATCATCCCCATGCGCCACATTGCAACAACGCTTGCCCTCACGGCCCTCCTTGCCGCCTGCCTCCTGGGCGGCTGTCTGGAGGGCAGCACCAGCGCCGCGCCCCAGACAGCCGTGGTCGATCTGGAGCGGATCATGTCACAATCCCGTGCCGCCGAGGCCGGGCGCGCCCATCTGGCCAAGGCCCGCCAGCGCCTGGAACAGGGCTTTGCCGACCTGCAAAAAGCCTGGGCCAAAGCTCCGGACAAGGAGCGCGAGGCCGTGCTCCGCGACGGCGCGCTGACCCTCCGCCGCCAGATGGCCGCCGAGGAGGCCGCCGTACAAAATGTCGTCAACGGCCTGCTTCTGGAAGAGGTCAAAGCCTGGCGCAAGGCCCACAAGGCCGCCCTGGTTCTGCCCCGCCGGAATGTGCTGGACGCCGACGCCGGCCTGGACATCACCGCAGCCATACTCAAGGGCATGGACGCCCGCAAGGCCGTCTTCCCGGCGTTGCCCGTGGTGTCCGTCAAGCTGCCCGGCGAGAAGGGGAAAACGCCGGAAACCCCCGGCCAAGCCAATCACAACGCCGCCCCCGGCGCAAAAAGGAAGTAAGCATGAGCGCACAGAAAAATTCCGGCAAGACCGGGGCCGAAGCCGCCGCTTCCGCCGAAGGCCAACAGATCCGCGTAGCCCTGAACAGCTCCCACCTTGCCACGTCCTACGCCAATGTCTTCCAGACCCGCTGCACGGCGGAGGAGGTCATCCTCTGCTGCGGCCTGAGCCAGCCCGAAAGCCTGAACACCCAGGACGGCGGTACTGAAAACGTCCTGGCCGTGGACCTGGACCGGCGCATCGTCATGACCCCGGCCTCGGCCCAACGCCTGCTCCTGGCCCTGGACCGCACGCTCAAGGAGCAGGCCGCCCGTTTCCACGACAACAGCCCGCAAAGCTGAGCCGACTTTACGACCCGAAACCAATCAAAACCACCCGCATAGCGGGTGGTTTGCTCCAGCCCTATAAGGGCTTGTTACCGGCCAGCGTCTAAAGGCGCTGGCTTTCACTTTGTTCAAGCCCAGTGCCCTTGCCGCTTTGGCTTACCCCTGGAAGGGGTTTTGGTATTCTCGGGTACTTACTCGATCTTGCAGAATATCATGCTTCTCTTGCTGCTGAATGTATTTTTTGACCGTTACCTCATTGAGTCCTACCGTACTGACGAAATATCCTTCCGCCCAGAATTTCCTATTGCCAAATTTGTACTTCAGGTTTGCATGCTTATCGAAAATCATCAATGAGCTTTTTCCTTTCAGGTACCCCATGAAACTTGATACACTGATTTTTGGAGGAATACTCACCAGCATGTGCACATGATCCGGCATGAGATGGCCCTCGATAATTTCAACACCTTTATATTTGCATAAGTCCTTAAGAATTTCTCCGATACTTTCTCGAATGTTGGCAAATATTATTTTCCGCCTGTATTTTGGAGAAAAGACAATGTGATACTTGCACAACCATTTTGTGTGGGCTAAACTTTGAACTCGAGTTCCCATATAAAAACACCTTTCCCTTAAAAATTACGATGGGCTTGAACAACTCTATCGTATGGGAAAGGTGTTTTTTGTATAACAAATTATTTCCACCCGCATAGCGGGTGGATTTCTGTTTCGCTCGCAAACGCTCGCTCAACTGGCTAAAGCCCCTTACGCAAAAGGGCCGCGTCGTGCTGACGCGGCCCTTTGCATGACAAAGCATTTCAAGTGGTAACTGTTCTAGTTGCCCAGCTTGATGCTCTTCAAAACGGTTTGCAGCTGGGCGGGCAGTTTGGTGTCGCGCTGCCGGAGCATGGCGCTCACGGCCAGGGTCTTTTTACCTTCGTAAAATCCCCAGCTCACATTGCACAGGCCCCTGGCCGGGAACAGCGCGGCCACGGCCAGAGCCGCGCCCTTGGCCGTTGTTTCGCGCGCGCAGTTCACTTCCGTGGCGCCGCCCCGCTTGAAGCCGTCAATGGCCTGCGCGCAGATTTCCTTGACGCCGTCCTCATCCAGTTTGGCGAAAGCGGCCTGGTCCATCTCGCCCACGGGCTGCTCCATGATGGCGAACTGCGGCACTTCCGGGCTCTGGGCCATCAGCAGCACCTTCATGTCCCCGGCCTGCTTCTGCACTTGGGCCAGAGCCTCCTTGGGGGCGATTTGCCAGTCCGAGGGCAGGTCGATGGCCAAGCCCGGCAGTTTGTGCTCCTTGAAGCCGTCCGGAGCCGCCAGTGCCGCGCCCGCCAGACCCAGGCTCAATGCCCCGGCCAGCAGCAAAGTCCATGCATAACGCATATCTTGATTTCCTCCTGAGTAGTGGGCGGCGCGGGCACAATCCCCTGCCGCCGGAGCAACTCTATGCCCGGCTTGCGGGACTGTCCAGAACCCGACCCCATACCGGCGCGGGCACTCTTCCGGCAAGCCGCTTTTTGCCATCGGACGCATTGTCGTGTAAGGCAGGGAACAAGGAGACGCCATGAACGACCACATCCGTTTTGACCGCGACGCCCTGGAACTGCATCTGCTGGACCAACGCCTTTTGCCGGGAGAGGAGGCGGATTTCGTCTGCCGCACGCCCGACGAGGTGATCACGGCTCTGCAAACCATGGTGGTACGCGGCGCTCCGGCCATCGGCGTCACCGCCGCCTGGGGCTGCGCCCTGGCCGTCTCCCGGACCGGGGACGGCGACGGCTGGCAGGAACGCCTGGACGCCGCCCTGGAGGCCATTGCCGCCGCCCGGCCCACGGCCGTGAATCTGCGCTGGGCCGTGGAGCGCATGCGCGCATGCCGACGCGCCGCCGGGGATGTGGGCCGCCCCGCCCTGCTGGAACTTTTTCTGCGCGAGGCCCGGACCATGCAGGACGAGGATGTGGCCGCCTGCAAGCGCCTGGGCCGCTTCGGCGCGGACTGCCTTGAGGACGGGGACACGGTGCTCACCCACTGCAACGCCGGGGCCCTGGCAACGGCGGGCTACGGCACGGCTCTGGGCGTGATCCGCGCCGCAGTGGAACAGGGCAAGCGCATCCGGGTCATTGCCGATGAAACCCGGCCTTTTTTGCAGGGCGCGCGGCTCACAGCCTGGGAACTGCACAAGGACGGCATTCCGGTTACCGTGGCCTGCGACAACGCCTGCGCCCTGCTGATGCAGAAAGGGCTCGTCCAGCGCGTGGTGGTGGGCGCGGACCGCATCGCGGCCAACGGCGACGCGGCCAACAAGATCGGCACCTTCGGCGTGGCCCTGCTGGCGCGGCATTTCGGCATCCCCTTCTATGTGGCCGCGCCGCTCTCGACCATTGACCCGCAAACGGCCGACGGCACGGCCATTCCCATTGAGGAACGCCCGACCGGGGAGGTGACCCATGCGGGGGGGCAGCGCGTGACGCCCGAGGACGTGCCGGTCTACAATTTCGCTTTTGACGTGACCCCGGCGGCGCTGATCAGCGGCATCATCACCGAAGCGGGCGTGCTGCGGCCGCCCTACGGCCCGGCTGTCCGCGCGGCCCTGAAAGAAGCCGCGACGGAGGCGCGCCCATGAAAGAACTGGTGCTGCTGGTGGAACCGGCCAAGGAGCCGTCCGTACCGTCGCCCGCCTCCGGTCAGGGACAGGCCGTCGCCCACTGGAGCGCCTGGGAAGTGCCGGAAGGCCGGATATCCCTACCCGCGCGTCTCCATGCGGACCTGGTGGCGATCCGCGCCGAACATGCGGCCTGGGCCTATGATCTGGGCCGTCTGCGCGTGGGC
The DNA here is from genome assembly GCF_000145315.2 of Desulfovibrio sp. 3_1_syn3. NCBI lineage: Bacteria > Pseudomonadati > Thermodesulfobacteriota > Desulfovibrionia > Desulfovibrionales > Desulfovibrionaceae > Desulfovibrio > Desulfovibrio sp. 3_1_syn3. The sequence goes on along the minus strand of NZ_ADDR02000001.1, from coordinate 939,236 downwards.
CGCAAGGAGCTGCAGGAGAAACTCAAAGCCGGGGAAAGCCTGTCCATGTGGTGGTGCTCCCTGCTCTACGAGCGCCATCCCAGGATGACGCCCAATCTCTATACTATCTACAAGCTGCGCGCCCTGGAGCGCCTCATGGACGAGGAAGCCTTCACGGCCCTGCGGCTCTGCGGCGGCGACGCCACCCTGCGCCACACGCTGGCGGATTTCTGCGCCGTGTCGGGCCGCCTTTTTGTGGAGTGCCACGAGCCGGGACTGCGCCTCAAGCCCGCGCAAAGCCTGCTGCGGCGAATCTACAACGCCTGCCCCGCGCCCTTGCGGGCCGCGGCCCGCTACGCGCACTGGTGGTGGACCGTACGACGCAAACTGCCCTGCGTGCGTACCGGCAAAACCTGCCTCACGCCGAGGCCCGCGTCCGGGCAGCAAAACACGGCCGGCATCGTTACCTATTTCCCCAATCTGGACATGCACGCCGCCGGTCTGGGACGCTTCCGCTCCCGCTACTGGGAAAAGCTGCACGACGTTCTTGACGCGGAGGCCCGGCGTGAAGGCACGCAGTTCGTGCGCTGGCTGTTCATCCGCTTTCCCGCGCCCCAGCTCTCCTTCGCCCAATGCCGCAAACTGCGCGACCGCTTCCGCGAGGAAGGCAAGGATGGCCTTTCCTTCCACTATCTGGAGGAATTTCTGCGCCACCGGGATCTCTGGGCGGCCCTGTGGCGGCATCTGCGCCTTTGCTGGGCCAGCCTGCGTCTGGAAAAACACGCGCGCCCGGCCTTTCACTTCGCCGGATCCCGGCTCAATTTCTGGGACTACGCCAAGGGGGACTGGGCCGAATCCTTCCGGGGCTGGCGCGGCCTGGAGCGCTGCCTTCAGAACCGGGGCTTCAAGAGCTATGCGCACTGCGCCGGGCCGCAGCGCTGGACCCTCTTCCCGCTGGAAAACTGCCCCTGGGAGCGCATGCTGACCCAGGCCGCGCATGAGGCCGGGAACGGGCCGGTCTTCGGCGCGCAGCATTCCACCATCCGGCCCACGGACTTCCGCTATTTCGACGATCCGCGTACCTTCAGCGCGCCGGACTGCGCGATCTTCCAGCCTGACGCCATCCGGGGCAACGGCCGTTCGGCCTGCCGCCAGTGGCTGGACGCGGGCATGCCGCCCGAACGCCTGGGCGAAGTGGAGGCCCTGCGCTATCTCTACCTGGCCGACGCGGCTCCGGCGCAAACGGAAGCCCCGGACCCCGCGCCGACTACGCCCGCGGGCGGCCTCAAACGGCTGCTGGTCCTGACCAGCTTTTTCAACGACGAAACCGAGGCCCATCTGGTGTTGCTGGCGCGCGCCGTGCATGCCGGGCTGCTGGAAGGCTGGGATATTGTCGTCAAGCCCCATCCCTACCTGTCCGTGGAAGAACGCCTGCGCGCCCTGCTGGGCCGCCGGATGCGTGAAATCCGCCTGGCGGACGGCCCCATTGCCGAACAGTTGCGGCCCGGCGTGACGGTCTGGGCCTCCAATTCCACCACCGCCGCCCTGGAAGCGGCGCTCAAGGGCCTGCCGGTCATGGTCATGCTGCCCAGCGACGACTTCGACCTCTGCCCCTTGCAGGATGTGCCGGAACTGCCGCGCACCGGCGATCTGGAGGACGTGCGTCTGGCCCTGGCAACGGCGGCGCCCCTGGACCTGCCGCCCGATTATCTGGATCTGAACCCGGAACTGCCGCGCTGGCGGCAACTTCTGGGCTTGTGAGGCCGTTATGGACGCGCATCAGGAAACCGACCGGCGGATCGCGGAAATGGTCCGCGCCTGTTACTGGGACAGGGACATCAACTGTGCCCGCACCACCCTGTACTGCATGAGCCGCCTGTTCGATCTGCCCCTGGACCCGCAGCTAGACCGCGCGGCCATCGGCCTGAACGGAGCCGGACGCATGGGCTGCCAGTGCGGCCTGCTGGAGGGCGCGCTGCTCTTCCTTGGAATCCATGCGTCGTTCCTGGGCAAGACCGAGAAGGAAGTCTGCGCCGTCTGCGGCCGCTATACCGCTGCCTTCCAGAAGCATTTCGGCGGGATCGATTGCCGGGTGCTGCGGCCCGGCGGCTTTCAGAAAAGCGATCCGCCGCATCTCTGCGAGGGGCTGACCGTGGAGGCTGTCCGCCTGCTCCATGATTTTGTGGCGGCGTTGCGCTGATCGGAGAATGGATCGCGGGCCCTGCCCCGATTTGACGTTCCAGGCGTTTTCCCTTAATCAGTAATCACTATGCCTTGTTTCCGCAGCACAAAGGAGCACGACCTTATGTCATCCGACAGTCCCAACTTTCCCGCACCTGAACCCGGCACGCATAATCCCGCCGGCCTGCCCGCGCCCGCTCTCCTCCGCTGAACGCCTCTTGAGAGCGACGCGTCCCGCGCCGGTCCCAGGAGGTTCCCATGTTTTCCTTTTTCACGACTCTGAAAGCCCTGTTTCGTCCCCCGCGTCCGTCGTCCCGCCCGCTGTCCCGTGCGGACCGCGCCGCGCGCGGCGTCGGACGCCCCCATACCCCGGCAGCGCCGAAGCGCGCCGCCTCGCAAAACCTGCTTGAAGCCGCCCGGCAGCAGCCGGACGCCCTGTTGCGCGCCTACAACTCGTCCATGCAGGGGCTGAACAGCGCGCAAATCCCGGCCCTGCGCCGGCGCCACGGTGAAAACCGTCTGATCCGCAGCCGCCGGGAACCTCTGGCCCTGCGACTGCTCAGGGCCTTTCTCAATCCCTTCAGCGTGGTTCTGCTGCTGCTCGCGGCCATTTCCTTCATTACCGACTATCTGCTGGCCGCCGCCGGTGAAAAGGATCTCACGGCCGTGCTCATCGTGGGCGGCATGGTGCTGATCAGCGGCACGCTGCGCTTCGTGCAGGAGGCCCGCTCCGGCGACGCCGTGGCCCGTCTGGAATCCATGGTCAACACCACCATCGACGTACTGCGCGACGGCCGGGGCGGCGAACGGCCCATCAGCGAGCTGGTGCCCGGCGATGTGGTCCGTCTGGCCGCCGGGGACATGATCCCGGCGGATCTGCGGATTCTGGAGGCCAAGGATCTCTTCATCAGCCAGTCCTCCCTGACCGGCGAAAGCGAGCCGGTGGAAAAATTCGCCGGTCTGCCGGACGCCTCTCCGGACGCCCCGGACAGTCCGCCTCAGAGCCCGCTGGATTGCGCCGACCTGGCCTTCATGGGCAGCAACGTGGTCAGCGGTTCGGCCCTGGCCCTGGTGCTGGCCGTGGGCAACGCCACACTGTTCGGTTCCCTGGCCCGCCAGATCGCCGACACCACCACCCGCACCAGTTTCGACAGGGGCGTCAGCGCCGTGTCCTGGCTGCTGATCCGTTTCATGGCCTGCATGGTGCCCATTGTCTTTTTCATCAACGGCTTCACCAAGGGCGACTGGGTGGAGGCCGCGCTCTTCGCCCTGTCCGTGGCCGTAGGCCTGACGCCGGAAATGCTGCCCACCGTGGTTTCCGCCAATCTGGTGCGCGGCGCGGCCTTCATGGCCCGCAAAAAGGTCATCGTGCGGCGGCTGGACGCCATCCAGAACCTGGGGGCCATGGACGTGCTCTGCACGGACAAGACCGGCACCCTGACCAGGGACAAGATCATTCTGGAATATTCCCTGGACGTGCACGGCAACGAGGACGAGCGCGTGCTGCGCCACGCCTTTCTGAACAGCTGGTTCCAGACCGGTCTGAAAAACCTGCTGGATGTGGCCATTATGGACCATGCCGACGACCTGGACATGCTCACCCTGCGGCGGGACTACGTCAAAGTGGATGAAATCCCCTTTGATTTCTTCCGCCGCCGCATGAGCGTGGTCGTCGCCGACCACCGGGGCAAGACCCGGATGATCACCAAGGGCGCGTTGGAGGAAATGCTGTCCGTCTGCACCTGGGCCGAATACCACGGCCAGGTGGAACCGCTGACCCCGGAACTGCGGGAGGAAATCCTGGCCCGCACCCTCCGCTACAATGCCGACGGCCTGCGCGTGCTGGGCGTGGCCCGGAAAGCCCTGCCGGACGGCGGCCGGAGCTTTTCTGTAGCCGACGAGGCCGACATGGTGCTCATGGGCTATCTGGCCTTTCTGGACCCGCCCAAGGAATCGGCGGCCCAGGCCGTGGCCGCCCTGCGCGACTACGGGGTGCGCGTCAAGGTGCTCACCGGCGACAACGACGCCGTGACCCGCAGCATCTGCCGCCAGGTGGGCCTACCCGCCGAACGCGTGCTGCTGGGCGCGGATCTGGCGGACATGGACGACGAGCGCCTTCGACAGGAAGTAGAGCGGGTGGATATCTTCGCCAAACTCAGCCCGCAGCAGAAGGCGCGCATTGTGGCCTGCCTGCGCGGCAACGGCCATGTGACGGGCTTCATGGGCGACGGCATCAACGACGCGGCGGCCATGCGCACCGCCGACGTGGGTATTTCCGTGGACACCGCCGTGGACGTGGCCCGCGAGTCGGCGGGCGTGATCCTGCTGGAAAAGGATCTCACCGTGCTGGAGGCCGGGGTCATTGAAGGACGCCGCACCTACGCCAACATCATCAAGTACATCAAGATGACGGTGAGTTCCAATTTCGGGAATATGTTCTCGGTGTTGGCGGCCAGCGTCTTTCTGCCCTTCCTGCCCATGACGCCCCTGCAGATTCTGGTGCTCAACCTGATCTACGATCTGTCCTGCACCACCATTCCATGGGACAATGTGGACGAGGAATTCCTGCGCCAACCCCGTACCTGGGACGCCGATTCCATCAGCTCCTTCATGCTCTGGCTCGGACCCACCAGCTCGATTTTCGACCTTCTGACCTTTGTCCTGATGTACCGGCTGATCTGCCCGGCGGTTCTGGGCGGTCCCTGGCACAGCCTGGACCCGGCCGGGCAGGCCGCCTTCGCGGCGCTGTTCCAGGCGGGCTGGTTTGTGGAATCGCTCTGGTCCCAGACCCTGGTCGTTCACATGATCCGCACGCCCAAGCTGCCCTTCGTGGAGAGCCGGGCGTCCTGGCAGTTGACACTCCTGACCAGCCTGGGCATTGCCGTGGGCACGGTCATCCCCTTCACCTCCCTGGGCCGGGGCCTGGACATGGCGGCCCTGCCCGCCGGGTATTTCCCCTGGCTGGGCGGCATGATTCTGGGCTATATGCTGCTGACCACCGTGGTGAAGCGGGCTTACATCCGGCGTCACGGCGAGCTGCTGTAGAAGCTGAAGTGGGTTCTTCGCGGTGCGGATTTTCCACGGAAATCCGCACCGCGCGTTTAGAAACAGCTCCTACGGCAGATAGCCGCCGTGCGCGCTGCGCACATCCTCAATGGTAAGAAAGCTCTTGGGCGAAAGTTTCTTGCACAGGCGCACCAGGCTGTTGACCTTGCGGCGCGGCAAGACCACCCGCAAGAAGTGCATTTCGTCATGCATGCCGAAGGCCTCAAGCCGGGTTACGCCGAAACCGGCTTTGCGCAACACGGCGGCAAGGTGCTCGTCGTCCTCGGGCGCCACGATATTGACGACGGTGATGCCCAGAGCCAGGCGCTCTTCCACGAAAATACCCATCAGAATGCCGCAACTGTAGCCACCGGCATAGGCAATGATGTTGAAGACATTGTCCAGATGCGCCATGACCCGTGAGATGGCGACCACCCAGATGATGATCTCGAAAAAGCCCACCAGGGCCGCCACAAAACGCACGCCGCGCATGACCAGGACGGTTCTGACCGTACCCAGAGTCACGTCCGCGAGACGCAGGCAGAAAATCAGCAGCGCTCCCGCCAAATCCAAATGCATTCCCAAGAGTGTCATGGCATCCTCACTGAATATGTAAAGCCGGGATAGTGCGGATATCCCGGCTGAAAAGTTCGTCCCTGGAGCAGATTAACTTTGAGTTGAAATGCCCAACCTGACGATGTGTTTGTGGCAATGCTACCAGAACGCCGCATTTTGGCAATCAGGCGGCCGTGCAAAACCGGGGCGGACGACTCCGACGCGGCCCGGCTTCAGTCCCGGGCCGCCATTTTCTTCAGTTTCCGGTAGAGCGTGGGGCGGCTGACGCCCAGGGCGCGGGACGCGGCCCTGATATTGCCGTTGTGCCGGGCCAGAGCTTCGGCCACGGCCCGCTGCTCCAGGTCTTCCAGGGTGCCCTGGCCGGTGCCGCCGGACGGTTCCGATGGAGCCGCCTGCCGGGGCCGCTCCAGCCCGGCGATGCCGAAATGCTCGGCCAGCAGATCGCCGCCCTCGGCCAGATGCATGGCGCGCTCCACCGCGCTTTCCAGCTGGCGGACGTTGCCGGGCCAGGCATGGGCCGTGAGCATGGCGGCGGTGTCCGGCGGCAGGACCGCCGTGGGTTTGTTCAGGCGCAGCCTGTGCCGCTGGATGAAATACTCGGCCAGGGGCAGAATGTCTTCCGGCCGCTCGCGCAAGGGCGGCACAAGGATGTTCAGAGTGCTGATGCGGTAATAGAGATCCGCGCGAAATTTCTGCTGTTCGATGGCCTGCCTCAGATCCTTGTTGGTGGCCGAAATGACGCGCAGGTCCACAGGCACGGTACGCAGGCCGCCCACGCGCTGGATCTCGCCGGTCTGGAGCACGCGCAGCAGCTTGACCTGCATGTCAAAGGGCATGTCCCCGATTTCGTCCAGAAAAAGCGTGCCCGAATCGGCCAGCTCGAACTTGCCGGGCCGCCCGCCCTTGCGCGCGCCGGTAAAGGCCCCATCCTCATAGCCGAACAGCTCACTTTCCAGGAGTTCCTTGGGAATGGCCCCGCAGTTGATGGCCACAAAGGGCCGGTTGCGCCGCTCCCCGCCGTTATGGATGGCCTGGGCGAAGAGCTCCTTGCCCGTGCCCGTTTCGCCGCAGAGCAGCACCGGGGCCGTACTGGCCGCCGCGATGCGCGCGTGGCGCAGGGCCTGCCCCAGGCAGGCGCTGGACCCCAGAATGGAATCAAAGGTGAAATGGGCGTGGCTGCCGGTCACTTCCACGGCCATGCCCATGACTTCCTTTTTTTCCTGCACGGTGAGCAGGCCGCCCGCCACTTCGCCGTTGCTCATGCAGATGGGGTCAAAGGAAGCGAAATGCGTCATGCCGCTGTGCCGGGCGAGAATTTCGCGCGCCCTGAAACTTTTGCCCGTGGCAAGATGCTCCAGCACGCCGCTGCGGCCGCCGGTAAAGTCCTCGAAATCCCGCCCGGCGGGCGAGGCGGGCAGATTGAAGAGCCGCCGGGCGCTGCGGTTGGTCTGCACGATGCGGCCGTGCGAGTCCACAGTCACAATGCCCCGCGAGTCGGATTCGATGAGGGCGCGCAAATACTGGTTGGTGGTGGCCAGATCCCGCATGCGCTCCCGCTCGCGCAACTGGGAGGTCACGGTTTCCGCGGCCTGGCGCACCAGGCCCAGGGTGTGCACATGCATCATGGCCGACTCGCCGCTGAGCGAAATGGCCCCCAGCACCGCGCCGCCGTCCGGCGCGAAAACCGGCGCGCCCGCATTGCTCAAGCGGCGGGCCTCAGCCGAAAACATGGCGTCGCCGGGCAGAAAAACCGGCACCTTCTCCTCCAGGGCCAGACCGATGGCGCAGGTGCCCACGTCGCGCTCCAGCCAGCGGTAGCCGGGCAGGCAGCGCCGCCGTTTGAAATGCTCCACCAGTTCCGCATCCCCCACCACGTAGAGCACATACCCCTCACTGTCGGCCAGGGCCATGCAGAAACCCGTGCCTTTGAGCAGGCCGTAGAGCGTGTCGATCTGCGCCCGGGCCAGGTCAAAGAACTCCCTTTGCCCGTTGATCCGCTTGCGCAGACCCGCCGCGCTCAGGCCTCCGGCCTCGGGCGCGCCGTCCAGATGCGGGTCCAGGCCGTAGCGCGCGGAACGCGCGTGCGAACGCCGGATAAGTTCCTCAAGGTTCGGAATGGCGGACATCTGGCTGAGCATGGGCTGTCCTTGTAATAAAAGAATACATGTAATGTTTTATTACACTCAAATGTGAAAATGCGCGCCCGGACCGGCTGCATTCGCGGCTGATGCTGATCTCAACGTGCTTCTTTTTTCACAGGTTGTCACGTTTTATTACATAACCATGACCTCTTTTTATCAGCATCAACCATAACACACTTAAAATACTAATAAAAATACTTCAAATCAAAGTTGGCATGGTCCCTGCTTTTCCTCTCCCGAATGCGCGCCCTGCCCCGGCCTGTCCGGAGCGCGAAATTATCGCAAGGCGAATGTACTTCGCCGTTAAGCGATAATTTCAAGCGCAAAATATTTTAGGGAGGAAACATGCCCATCACACGTTACGGAACTCCGGCCAAAGCGGGCGCGCTGCCCTTTTCCAAGGCCGCGGGCGCGGACGGCTGGCTCTACGTCAGCGGTCAGGTGCCCCGCGCCGCCGACGGCGAAATCGTTTCCGGCAGCATGACCGTGCAGGCCCGCGCGGCCCTCAACAACCTCAAGGCGGCCCTGGCCCTGGCGGGCTACGGCCTGGAAGACGTGGTGCGGGTGAACGTCTTCGTCGACGACCCGCGCGACTTCGCCCAGTTCAACAAGGTCTACGCGGAATTTTTCACGCCGGAGCACGCCCCGGCCCGGGTCTGCGTGCAGGCCGCCATGATGAGCGATCTGCGCGTGGAAGTGGACTGCATCGCTTACAGGGACAAGGCCTGAGCAAACCGCCGCCGGGAGGCGAAGCATGGACAAAAAAACGCCGTCAAGAAAATCCGGAGAACGCGACGTCGTCATCGTGGGCGGCGGCATTTCCGGCGCGGCCCTGGCTTTCGGACTGGCCGGAAAGGGCTGCAAGGTCACGGTGCTGGACGCGCCCACCCGCACCAACATGGCCTCGCGCACCAATGTGGGGCTGATCTGGTGCCAGTCCAAATTCCTGCATCTGCCGGAATACGCCCGCTGGGGCTTCATGTCCTCGCGGCTCTTTCCGGAACTGGTCCGGGAACTGGAAGAAATCTCCGGCCTGCGCGTGCCCGTGAACTTCACGGGCGGCCTGATTCCGGTGCTCGGCGCGGAGGATTTTCAGAAGCGCGCCGACTACATCGTCAAGCTGCGCGAAGCTCTGGGCGAATACCGGGGGGCCGTGATCGAACGCGGCGAGCTGGAAAAAAAGCTGCCCAAAATCCCCTTTGGTCCGGAGGTCTGCGGCGCGGCCTGGTGTGAGGAGGACGGCGTCATCGACCCGCTGGCCCTGTTGCGCGCCTACCGGGCGGCTCTGCCCCGGCTGGGGGCCGAATACGTGGAAACCATGGTGCTCGACGTGACCCCCCATGCGGGCGGCTACCGCGTCACCACCCGCAACGGGGACTATTTCTGCCGCCGCCTGGTGCTGGCCGCCGGCCTGGCAAACCGGCGCTTCGCCCGTTTCGCCGTGCCGGATCTGCCGGTCTATCCGGACAAGGGCCAGGTGCTGCTGGTGGAACGCCTGCCCATGGTCATGCCCATTCCGGTGCTGGGGGCCACCCAGACCTTCGGCGGCACGGTGATCATCGGCTTCAAGCATGAACGCGTGGGACACGACAGCGGCGTTGTTCCCGCCTCGGTGGCCACGGAAGGCCGCTGGGCCATGCGGGTCTGGCCGGAACTGGCGAAAAAACGCCTGATCCGGACCTGGTCCGGCCTGCGCGTCATGCCGGAAGACAATATGGCCATTTACAGCCACCTGCCCGGCCACCCCCAGGTGAGCCTGATCAATACCCACAGCGCCGTGACCATGGCCGCCGCGCACAGCCGTCTGCTGCCCGATTTCATTCTGGGCGGGGAGCTGCCCGAAACCGCGCGCGGCATGACGCTCAAACGCTTCGGCTTCGCCTGCTGAAAGGAGTTTTCATGCACAACGCCAACACAGCCACTGTGCGCATCATCTTTGACGGGCGGGCCCTGGACGTTCCGGCGGGCATCAGCGTGGCCGCCGCCGTGCTGGGGCACGCCCACGCCGGGCGTACCGCGACACATCCCGTGGACCACAGCCCGCGCGCGCCCTATTGCCTGATGGGCGTCTGTTTTGAATGCCTCATGGAAATCGACGGCGAAGCCGACGTCCAGTCCTGCCTGGTGCCCGTGCGGGAAGGCATGGTCGTGAACCGGCAGACGCCCCCGGAGGACAAGTGATGGACAAGCATACGGATGTCGTCATTGTCGGCGCGGGCCCGGCCGGTCTTGCCGCGGCCTGCGCGGCGCGTTCCTGCGGCCTGACGGTGACCCTGCTGGACGAGCAGGCCGCGCCGGGCGGGCAGTTGCTGCGCAATGTGGAAAGCCCCCTGGCCCAGGCCCTCATGGACCCCAGGGAACGTGAAACGGGCCTGCGCCTGGTGGAGGATTTCCGCGGCAGCGGCGCGACATACGTGCCGCGCGCCGTGGTCTGGGGCATGGAAGGACGCTGCCTTTCCTTCAGCGTGGACAATGTGCCGCAACGTTTGAGCGCGGCCAACGTCATTCTGGCCCCCGGCGGCATGGAACGGCCCGTGCCCTTTCCGGGCTGGACCCTGCCCGGCGTCATGGGCGCGGGCGGAGCGGACATTCTGCTGCGCTCCGGTGGCAGCCTCACGGCGGACAAGGGCGCCCCCGTGGTGCTGGCGGGCAACGGCCCCCTGCTGCTTCTGCTGGCCGGGCATCTGCTGGACGCGGGCGTGCGTATCGCGGCCTGGCTGGATACGGGCAGCCTGTCGCAACGTCTGCTCTCCGGCGCGGCCATGCCCGCCGCCCTGCTGGACCCGCCCTATCTGGGAAAAGGCCTGCGCATGGCCCTGCGCGTGCTCAGGGGCGGAGTGCCCGTCATCCGCAACGCGCGGGACATCCGGGCTCTGGGCGCGGACAGCCTGGAAAAGGTTTCCTATACCGTCAAGGGCGAAACGAGGGAACTTCCGGCCGCCGTGCTGCTGCGCCATGAGGGCATCATCCCCCGCGTCCAGATCTGTAACGCCCTGGGCGCGCGCCTGCGCTGGGACCGGGTCCAGCGCTGCTGGTATCCGGACGTGGACGCCAACGGTCGCACCAGCCTGGACGGCCTGTATGTGGCGGGCGACGGCGCCTATGTGCACGGCGGCGACGCCAGCCGCCTCAAGGGCCGGCTGGCCGGCATCGACGCTGCCCGGCGGCTGGGCGTCATCTCCCCGGCCGAAGCCGGACGCCGCGCGGCCAAGGCCCGGCGCAAACTGGCCGTGCTGCGCGCGGCGCGCGGCTTTTTGCGTTACGTCTTCGCGCCTGACCCGAAGATTTTCGACGTGCCGGACGAAACCTTGGTCTGCCGCTGTGAGTGCGTCAGCGCGGGCGCCATCCGCAAGGCCGTGGCCGAGGGCTTCCTCGAGGTCAACGAAGTCAAGCGCGTGACCCGTTGCGGCATGGGCCAATGCCAGGGGCGCATGTGCGGCCCGGCCCTGGCGGAGATTACGGCGGCGGCGCAGGGCGCGCGGCCCGACGCCGTGGGCTGCCTGCACATGCGCAGCCCCTTCCGCCCCGTGAAACTTGAAACCTACTGCAATCTCCACGCGCCGGAATGATCGCCATCCCGCGCAAGAGTAAAGAGAAAAGCTTTTGAGAATATATATCCCCGGAATTTGAAGCAGGCCCGCTTCGGCGTTTATCCGCGCAAATGGATTGCGCATACGCCCACGCGTCGGGCGGCTGCTTCCGCAGCCACCAGGGCCGTTTCAAAGTGAAATTGCCCGAACCCCCAGGAGTGACGGACATGCCCATTAACTGGATAGATTATTCCATCATCATCCTCTACCTTTTCGTGGTCGTTTACATCGGCTGGTGGGCCATGAAAAAGGTCTCCAACTTCGACGACTACGCCGTGGCCGGGCGCGGCCTGCCCATGAGCATCTTTTTCGCGGCCATCGCGGCCACGCTCTGCGGCGGCGGTGCCACCATCGGCCGGGTGGCCTTCATGCACACCACGGGCATTGTGGTTTTCGCCGGGTTGATGGGCGTGGTCATCAACCAGATTTTCTCCGGCCTGTACATCGCCGGGCGCGTGCACAACATCAAAAACGTCTACGGCCTGGGCGACCTCTGCGGCCTCTACTACGGCCATGCCGGGCGGCTTGTGTCCGCCGTGGTTTCCTTTCTCTTCTGCCTCGGGCTGTTCGGCGTGCAGATTCTGGCCATGGGCGCGATCATGCAGACGGCCACCGGCATCGACCTGATCCCGGCGGCCCTGATCTCCTCGGCCATCACCCTCGCCTACACCTGCTGCGGCGGCATGCTCGGCGTGACCATGACCGACGCCATCCAGTACGTGATCATTATTGTGGGCATAAGCCTCTGCGGCTGGCTGGCCATTGACCACGCCGGCGGTTTCGACGTCATGATGGCCAACCTTCAGGCCGCGCCCGCCTATGTCGACAATCTCAAAATCTTCGCGGACTGGTCACCCATCCAGGTCGTCAGCCTCTTTTTCGGCTTCCTGTTCGGCGAATTCTGCGCGCCCTACTTCATCCAGCGCTATGCCTCCACCAAGTCGGCCAAGGACAGCAAGGCGGGCGTGCTGATCTTCTCCGTGCACTGGATCTTCTTCCTGGCCACCACGGCGGGCATCGGCCTGGCCTCCATGGCCCTGCAACCCGACGTCAAGCCGGATCTGGCCTTCACCAACCTGATCCGCGACGTGCTGCCCGTGGGCATCACGGGCCTGGTGCTGGCCGCCCTGCTGGCCGCCGTGATGAGCTCGGCCGCAGCCTTCATCAACACCGCCTGCGTCTCCTACACGCGCGACATCTACAACAAGTTCATCAATCCCCAGGCGACCCAGGCCCAGATGCTGCGCCAGTCACGCCTTTCCACCCTGGTGGTGGGCGGCGGGGCCATTCTGGCGGCCATTACCTTTCAGGACGTCTTCGGCCTGATGCTCTATGTCTTCAAACTCTGGCCCTCCACCATCATTCCGCCCCTGCTCTGCGGCCTCCTCTGGGGCAGGATTTCGCCCTACGCGGGCGCGCCCGCCATGGTCATCGGCGGCCTGAGCTACCTGCTGTGGAGCGACAAAGTGCTGGGCGAGCCCTTCGGCATTCCGGCCAACCTGGTGGGCATGGGCATCAACTGCCTGGTCCTCTTTGTCATCCACCAGCTCATGAAAAATCGCCCGCCCCGAAGCGGCATGTACGCCCCGGAACAACTGTAATCCGAGCCCGTTCACGCAATCATTCAGGAGACTCCCATGCTGGAATTCACCAAGATACTGATCTATACATCCTTTGTGCTGAACATCGCCTGCGGCGTCTGGGTCTTTTTCGGCATCATCGGCTGGGTCCGCGATCTGCGCAAAAACTGATTTTCCGCGCTTCTTCCGCGTTGCAAGGAGACGGCCATGATTCTGAAAGGCGGCACACGATACTATGACACGCCCGTGGGCGTGCTCTGCCTGGATTCTCTCTTTCCCAAACCCAGGGGGCATCTGCGCAATCCCCTGACCTTCGGCTTTCCGGTGGTGACGCGGGTCATCACGGGCGTGGACGTCCCGCGCCTGTTGTTCAATCCCACGCCCGAGTTGCTGGAGCCCTTTGTGCAGGCCGCGCGGGAACTGGAAGCCGACGGCGTGCGCGCCGTCACCGGTTCCTGCGGCTTCATGGCCCGCTTCCAGGGGCAGATCGCGCGGGAACTCAAGGTGCCGGTACTGCTCTCAAGCCTCGTGCAGTTGCCGCTGCTGCGCCTGCTGCACGGAGAAAACGCGGTCATCGGCGTGCTCACGGCCAGCGCCGCAGCGCTCACGCCGGAGCTTTTCGCGGCCTGCGCCTCGAGCAGGGACGCGGTGCGCATTCAGGGCATGGACGAGCAGCCCGAATTCCGGGAAACCATATTGGAAAACAAGCGACACGATTTTGACCTGGACCGCCTGGAACAGGAAATCGTCGGCACGGCAAAAGCCTTCGCGCGGACGCAGGCCCTGGACGCCCTGCTGCTGGAATGCACGGATCTCTCGGCTTTTGCCGAACCTATTCAGAAGGCGACGGGCATCCCGGTCTACGACATCTGCGGGTTGGTGGAATACGCGGCCCATGCGGTGTGCCGCAGGAAGTGGGATCAAGGCCTGACATAAAGTTTCAACACGCTTTTTACTCAAGCCTTCAAACGTCAAACTCATTTTGCTGACAACGCGGAAGGGGCAAGGATGAGCAACCAGAAAATGATCACAGTCAGGCGGAATTCCCGTACGCTTATTTTTTCCGCAATTCCGCCTGATCCGCGGCAAAGGCTTGCCGCCTCTCTTCCCCCAAAGCAAAAGCCCAACGATCAAAGGCCGACCGGTCCATATGAAACAGCGCGTCCAGCTCCCGCACGGTCTGAGGAAAGACGATTTCCAGCTCCTTATTTTCAAGGCCGCTGAAAATGCACTCCACAGCCTCGTCCAGATCCACGGCGTCCGGCGGCGTGATTTTATCCATGAGGACCTGCCTTTCCGCCGCCGACAGGTTCTGGAATTCCGGCAGTTCTTCTGCCTCGCGCAGAAAAATGGGCGTTCGTACGTTGCTGGGGCAGATCACGCTGAAATCAAGGCCGCGCGGCCTGTATTCGTAGTGCAGGCAGCGGGTCATGGTGATGATTGCACTCTTGGTGGCGGCGTAGGCGGCCTGATAGGGCGGCGGCAGAAGGCCGCCAGCCGAGGCCATGTTGACGATATGTCCGGAACCTTGGGCCAGCATGAGAGGCAGCGCGCCGCAGGTTCCATAGACCACGCCCATGAGATTCAAATCTACCAGTTTGCGCCATTCCGCGAAAGAAATCTCTTCCGTGGGACGGGTCATAGGCCTGCCAGCGTTGTTGAACACGAAATCCAGATGCCCGGCAAAGTCCACCGCCTGCCGCAGTAGATCCAGCACCTTTTCTTCTCGTGTCACGTCAACGGATACGGCCCGCGCCGCCCCCGGAAAAACGGCGTCCAGCTCCCCAGCCCGGCGTACCGCCTCATCCTCGTCGCGATCCGCCATAAAGACGGCCTTGACACCGTCGCGCAGCAGACGCCGGGACATAGCCAGCCCGAAGCCCGATGCCGCGCCCGTGACCACGGCCACCTTATCTTTGAAATACGCGTTCATGAGTTCCCTCCCGACATGTTCCAGCGGGATCCGCAATGCCCGCCGCCTGTTGCGGTTTCAGATTCCCGTTTTTCTCCGGCGCGCAATTGGACAGCAGGCAACGCCGGGCCACCAAGGCCGTCACGGGTTTGGCGATCAACAACCCGTAGACGGTCTGCAGAAGCGCGAAGCGATAAAGATCCAGCACGGCGAGATCGAAAAACCACATGAAGAACCAGAAAACAAATGCCGTCAGGGGCATCAGGGCAACGGCAAAACACAGGGTCAGAAGCCGAGGGTCAGCGGGCAGACGCCGGAGCGGCGACAGAGTGGACGGGCTGCAGAGCACTTCCTCGTTGCGCCGCGCCAGCAAAATTTTGCGTGCTGTCACGGGCACTATGCGAAGGGCGAGGATGCACCCCATGATCAACCCCGGAATATACACGAACTCCAGGCGGGTGGGCAGGACCAGCAAGACTCGCTCCCGTACCTCCACGCCGCCCAAAAGGGCTCCGGCTATCAAAGCGAAGCCGAGATTGATGACCACGCTGTCCAACGCTTCCAGCACGTAACCGATTTTCGGCAGCGGCGCTTTGACCGCAGACGGATCTATGCCTTCATGCGGACAGGCCAGGGCACTAGCGCGGCAATCGCGCTGAATATAGCGATAGACCGCGAATTCCGCGATCTTCGCGCTCAGAATGAGGGAATAGATCAGCTTGAAAAGCAAAAATTGGTCGAAATCCAGTCTCTCCAGTCCGTAAAAACGGCAAATGGAGGTGGTGAGTAGAACGGTAAGAGGCGTGAACAGCGCGGCGCACAGCGCCGCAAAAGGCACGGCACGCCGGGGCAGCAGGCGCATCAGCCGACTTTCCGTCGGGGGGACCGGCAAGAGACCGCGCCGAGCCAGCCCGCTCATGATCCGCCACACGCAGGCGGTGGTGACCACGGACGTTATCAGGCCACAAAAAAACGCGTCCCGAGCCAGCCCGCCAAGACCCATGCCGCCGCCGGGCCAGAAAATCACGGCGGCCAGCATGTTGACGGCCAGCGTGACCAAGACGGCCGCTTTTGTATTCACATAGGGCAGGGCCGCGCGTAGGCTGTTGCTCATGCGCTCTCCCAAGAAGTCTCATGAGTTGTTCAGCACGCGAGGATGCTCTCCAATCCTCCTCGCGGCCTATTTCCTCTTCAGCCCCAACCGTTCCACCACGGCCTCGGCGCCCAGGCGGGCGAATTCGGCCACGTCCCGGCCCTGGCGCGCGCTTTCCGGCAACAGCAGTTCGGGCCGGTTCGCCAGGCTCTTGTCCGGCGTGACCCCGTATTCCGGCGGAAAGGCATCGTTGAAATACATGTCCTGAAAGCCCGCGAACTTCAGGCTGTGGGCCGTGGCGTCCAGCACCGCGTGCTCGTCGCCGCCGATGAGCCCCAGCGCGCGGGCGTTCAACAGGCCAGCCAGGCATTCGCCGCCCTGGGTGCAGGCGATGTGCCCGTGGCGGTTGGCCTGGATCATGGCGTCCATGATCTGCTGTTCCGTGACCTGGACCACCTGGAAGGCCGTTTCCCCGCCCGCCTCCACAAAGCGCTCGGCCAGCCGCCGCACGCGCGGGAAAGACACGGGATTGCCGATCATGGCGGCCTGGGCCACGCTGGGCGTGACCGTCACCGGCTGCCAGTGGCGGGTCTCTTTGGGCGCGGCATAGTAGCGCCAGACCGGGTCCGCGTGTTCGGACTGCACGCCGAAGACGCGCGGCAGGCTCGTGATGATGCCCAGGTCCAGCATTTTAAGAAAGCCGGACATGATTGCCGTGACATTGCCCGCGTTGCCGATGGGCACAAAAAGGCAGAGATCGGCCACGTCCCAGCCGTACCACTGGGCCACTTCATAGGCGTAGGATTCCTGGCCCAGAATGCGCCAGCTGTTCTTGGAATTGAGCAGGGCCACGCGGTAGTTTTCCGCCAGATGTTCCACCACCTTCATGCAGTCGTCGAACACGCCGGGCAGTTCCAGTACCGTGGCTCCGCTGCCCAAGGGCTGCGAGAGCTGCTGGGGCGTGACCTTGCCGTGGGGCAGCAGCACCACGGACTTGAGCGGCGCGCCCACATAGGCCGCGTACAGGGCCGCTGCCGCTGAGGTGTCGCCTGTGGAGGCGCAGACCGTGAGCACCTCGTCCCACTCGTGACGGCGGCAGAGCCATTTCAGATAGCTGAAGGCGCAGGCCATGCCCCGGTCCTTGAAGGAAGCGCTGGGATTCTGGCCGTCGTTCTTGTAGGCGAAGGGCAGGCCCACGCGGTCCCGCAGGGCGGGCGCGGCCTCCACGATGGGGGTCAGGCCTTCGCCCAGGTAGACGATGTCCTCTTGTTCCAGCAGCGGGGCCAGCAGTTCGTAATAGCGAAAAATGCCCTTGAGCGCCGTGTCGCGCGTGGCCGCGCGGGCATCGAACAGCTCCCGCCAGGCCGCGCCGCCGCGCTCTTTCAGGCGCTCGAAGTCCAGGTTTTCCAGCAGGAACACGCCGCCGCACTGCGGGCAGGTGTAGAGCAGGCTGTCGCCGGGATAACGCGCCCCGCAGTCCAGACAGACATATTCCATGCGGCCGCGATAGGCCGGAAAATCAGAATGGGACATAGTGCGGCATCACTCCTTGTGTTTGCTCTTCAACCAGCTTTTTTCCGTCCCGGCCCGCAGGCGGGCGATGTTCTCGCGGTGCTTCCAGACCACCAGGGCCAGCAGACAGAGACTCAAGGGCAGCCAGCTCCAGATGCCGCTGAGCAGCAGAAGCAGGGGCAGGGCCGCCACCAGGGTCAGGGACCCCAGGGAGACATAGCCGCTGCGCCAGATCACCAGCAGGCAGAGCGCGGCGGCGATAAGCAACTGCCAGAAGGCCAGGGGCAGAAACACGCCGATGCTGGTGGCCACGGCCTTGCCGCCCTTGAACTTCATGAAGCAGGAAAAGACATGCCCCAGCACGCAGGCCAGGCCGGTCAGGCTGACAAAGACAGGGGACGGATTGATGGCCAGCGCGGCCCAGACCGGCAACGCGCCTTTGAGCACGTCGCAGAGCAGGGTTGCCACGCCCCAGCCGAAACCGCAGAGCCGGGAGACGTTGGTGGCCCCGGTGCTGCGGCTGCCGTCCGTGCGGGGGTCAATGCCGCAGAAGGTTTTGGCGATGACCAGTCCCCAGGGCACGGAACCCAGCACATAGGCCACCGCTATCCAGAGTGCCTGCACAAGCATGTTTTTCTCCTCCCGAAAACCGGACTGACCCAAGGCAGGCGTATCTTGCCCGCCGTGATTCTCCGGGGAGAACAACCTCACGCACGCCGCCCGCGTCATCCGGCATTTTTTGCTGCTCACGTACCTGAGTACGCTGCGCGCGAAAAACGTCGGATTCCTCGACAGCGCACGAAAATCTTATTCTCCGCCGGATTCCCCCGGCACCAGCCATCCGCCTCCGCTACGCTCCGGCGGAGTAAAGGAGGCTTTGCCCAACAATGCCGGGCAACATTCAGAATTATATTTCCTGAGTGTACCCTGCTGTCTTTCAATAACTTTCAGTTGCGCCAGCCTGGCGGGTCTACCCTTCCAGGGTGGCGGCCTCCACGATCTGTATCTCATTATACAGCGGATGCACCTTGCCCAGGCGCACTTCCACGGCCATGCCTGGACAGGCCCGCTCGTCGAACATCCGGCGCTTGCCGCGCACGAAAATGCCCTGATCCGGCAGGCTCACGCTGACAAAGGCGTCGTTCTCCTCGGTGATCACACCGGGCCACCAGGCCTTGTCCCCCTTCTGGCGGAAGAAAAGCAGCTTCCAGTAGCGGGGCCGGAAGCGCTGCACCTGCCCGGCGGCTTCCAGCACGGGCGAAAGGCTGTTCAGCAGTTCCGCCAGCCCGCTTTCATCCCAGCGTGCCTGCCCGGCGCGCAGAAAATGCACCACCTGGGCCTCGTTGACAAGGTCCGGGTAGCGGCGCAAAGGCGAAGTCACAGGGGTGTAGCGGGGCAGGCCCAGAGCCGCGTGGGGCCGGGCCTGGAGTTCCAGGCTGGAGGGCGTCAGCGCCCGCATGATCCGGGCCATGTCCTGGGGCGCGGTCCAGACGCCCGCGTATTCCTTGGGCAGGGCCACGTCCTGGGTCCGGTGGAGCATGGGCAGCCCACGCTCCCGCGCCCATTCGGCCACGGCGGCGCTGGCCAGAATCATGGTTTCCGCCACCAGCATCTGGGCATCCGGGGCCGGATCGTCCGGGGACACGTCCACGCGCAGTTCCGCGCCTTCACCTTCCAGGCGGATCACCGGATCGGGCCGGTCCATGATCACGGCTCCGGCCGCGATGCGTGCCTTCTGCCGCCGCCGGGCCAGATCCAGGCCCAGGCGCAGTTGCTCCGCGTGGAGCGCGGCGGGATTGTCCGGAAGAGCCGCCTCCGCGCCGCCGGACGTTTCCACCCGCCCTTGCGCGGCCAGGGCGTCCAGCACGGCCTGGCTGTCCTTGTAGGTCAGGTTGGCGGCCAGACGCGCCCTGGCGACAAAAACCTCGCACGCGCCCGCCTGGCCTTCGCTGTCCACAACCACCCGCACGCAGAGCGCCGGACGCGGCTCGCCCGCCAGCAGGGAAAAGGCCCCGGTGCCCAGCGTCTCGGGCAGCATGTGGCATGTGCCTTCCGGCAGATAAATGCTGGTGCCCCGGTGCAGCACGGCCTTGTCCAGCGGCCCGCCGAAGGGCCAGAGCAGGGCCGGACAGGCCAGGGCCAGGGTCAGGCTGCACCCCGCGCCGTCGCTCTGGACGAAAAAGGCATCGTCCACATCGCGGGTGCTGGCGCTGTCAATGCTCACAAAGGGCAGCTCGCAGAGCGGCAGGTCCGCCGCTGCCGGGTCGTCCCCGCAGGCCGCCCGCGCCAGGGCCTCCACCTCGTCGGCGCGCTCCTGCCACCATGTATCGTCCGGCGCGTAGTCGGCCCGGTCCAGCCAGAAATTGTAGTGCGGCGGCAACTCGCCCCAGGCGACCAGCAGTTGCAGGGGCAGATGCGGCACGTCGGGCAGGCCCTTGGCGAGCATGCGCCAGAGCGCTTCATGCTCCTGGCTTTCCGGATCAATCATCCGGGCGCGCAGCAGCTCTTTGAGGCGGTCCGCCACTTCGGGCGCGGGCCATTCCGAACCGCTTTCCGCGCCGGACAGTCCGGAGAGGGCGGGCGGGGGCGGCAGAGGACGCTTTTTGCAGGCCACATCCCAGAGCAGGCGGAAAAAAGCCGCCCCGCCCGCGATAAGCGCCTCGCGTTCCTCCCGGCTTTTCTGCTCGGCCAGGCGCTTTTCCACGGTTTCAGCGGAAAAGACCTGAAAATCCGGCGGCTGGAAACGAAAATGGCTTTTGCAGGCCAGCAGCGCGCGGCCGTAAGCGGACACCTGGTCCGGATCGGGGTCGCTGACAAAGAGCTCGGCAAACCATTGGGCCTGGGCCGTCGCCACTTCGCCCTGGGCCAGTTCCCAGGCGTCCATGACCGGCACCGCGGCGGCCAGTTCCTCCCTGGCCTTTTTGTGTGTTTCCAGCAGGCGCACCGCCCCTTCCCGGCCCGCGTCGGCCGCGTGCAGCGGCCCGAGCCAGGGCAGCAGGCGCGCCGCCGTCAGCCGCGTTTCCCGCCGATTGGGCAGCAAAAGGCGCAGGCGGCCCCCGGCTTCTTCGGTGACCATGGCGATCTGGACGGCATTGCCCTCCATATATTCCACAATGCAGCCCGGCGCGGGATAGCGCACACAACCCGGCATAAACGCTCCTTTAGTCCGAACATCCTCATGACAGCCTGACGCAGAGAATCCAGCATTTTTGCCGTTCTGGCAAGCCCTGGGCGGTGAGAGCCCCTGCCAGCGCGGACGCGCCTGCGGCTTGCCGCTCGGATGGGGTTCTGCGGGCTCTCCCCGCATCGCGCCTGGATCGGGCCGGATCGGGCCGGCGCAATCCGAGGCTTCCTTCCCCGCACGTTTCAGAGTACGCTGAAATCGCCCCCGCCCCGCCCCCGCTTGCCCACGCCTGTTGCCCTGCCCGTCGCCCTGAACCCGGAGCGCCCATGCCCGCCGCTTTTCCCCTGAATACCGCCGTCCTCTATTTCAGACCCCGCCTGCACCAAGCCCTGGAAGGCATTTTTTCCCGGCCCCTGACCCTGATCGAAGCGCCCATGGGCTACGGCAAAACCGTGGCCGCGCGCGACGTCCTGGGCAAGCGCGAGATCCGGCAGGTCTGGACCTCGGTGATGGGCAACAGCGAGGACGCGTTCTGGCGCGATTTCTGCCGGGCCCTGAGACGGAGCTTTCCGCAGGCCCAAGACACGCTGGAATCCCTGCTGCGCCTGGGGTCTCCGCGCGACGCCGGGCGCCTGGCCGCGGCCCCGCAAAAAACACACAGCCGGTTTTCTCCGCCACATACGGGAGAACACCGGCTGTGTGTTTTCAACCATACCGTGCGCTATCCCTCGTGGATTTCCTCCACAGCGGTCACATTATTGTCCTCCGTGGTAATCAGCAGCCATTTGTCACGCTGCTGTATATAATACTGCCACTTTTCGCCCGGGCGGTTCGACTCCTCGGCGCCTTCCTCAAGGGCCGCCAGCCTGGAAGCCGTCACAACGGCTTCAGGGTCAAATCCCTTTGTTTTCAGGACGACGCGGATCTGGTTTCTCACCGCTTCCGGCATCCGGGCATCCTTGGCCTCAACCGGCACCACATGTGATGCGGCCTGTTTTTCATCCGCCATTGCACCCTCCTTTTTGTCCATTTTTTCTATGACAACCTTGGAGGCGTCGCCATAGACCACCGTACCGGCCAGAATCTTCAATTTGAATTTGTCCCATGGGCCGCCCCAATCCCTGATTGTCTGTTCTCTGGCTTTCAGGAAGGCCTTGCCGATGGATGTTCCTGGTTCCAGCAGATATTTTCCGAAATAGCCCACAAGGTAATCCGCAAAGAACATGCTCGTTTCATGGCTGTAATTGCTCGTTGTGCTCCCGATCACGGCCCAGGCTTTCCGCTTCAGATACACGTTGGCCAGGGGTAGACCCTTTCCTTTACCGCATTTTTGCGGATCAAAAAGCTGCGCGCCGTGGCAGGCTCTTTCCAACAAAATAACGCCATCCTCCAGGGCCGCGTCCAGCATACCGACGTGCACGGCCTCATAGCGGACAGACGGATCGCCGTTGCTCTCCCCTACCAGAAAGGTGGAGCGGACCCCGCCGTGCAGCACGTGTGCGTGGACCTTCCGTCTATAGGATGTGACAGTATCCCAGCACGGGCCGTTGTGCGGACAAGTGGCATACGACTTGTTCGCGCCGTACACCAAGTGCAGCAGTCCCTTCAGGGCAGGCTCGCGGCGCTGGGTGCATACGGCCCACGGCTCCTCCGCATACTCGGGCGCGGTCTTGCCCGGGCTCATGGCCTGCTGCACGGCATTCTCCAGCACCAGCTTTCCTTCCGCGGCGTCGTTCACCACATCGGGAATCCTGGTCACAATCCGCTTCGGATCAAGGAAATGCCGTACATCGTCAGAACACGGGTAGGCGCAGGCATACGGCAGGTCACTCTGGATCACTTTCGCGTCATCCGTCGGGTCTTTCAACTCCTGAAAGGCGACAATGTCGCCCGCGCCGACAAGAACCACGCAATCGGGATTTTTCTTGTCAAAAATGGCGTCCACGGCCGCTTTTGTCTGCGCCTTGTTATTGTCCCGCACAGGGGGGGCGATATTCTCCATATCGATCCGATCATCAATGCAATAAAGCGTACTTTCCGGATCCGTCTTTTTATGATGGTTGTTCAATTCCACCAGGAGGTTCAGCACGGCGTCACGATCGGATCCGTATTTCTCAGTCAGAGCGGATTTATTGGTGACAAGCATGACTTTCATGAATTATTCTCCAACCGGCGCATGGCCGCATCTTGTCGCGTCCCTGCGGACGCGTTGATTATTCAGGCTCAGGAGCAGCGGTTTCCGTCTCTTCACCGGCATGGTCCGCCGCTTTGACAGTGGATGGGGCGGCAGTCGCAAAAACCGGCGTGACCTTCCAGAAAATCTCGTTCTTGCTGAATGTCAGCCACGGGCTGTCCCTGTGCGGCCCCAGATACGGCTGATCCGCATAAAGGACGTTTTTGACGCAGAGCGGAGCGGCGATGTCTATGGAGCCGTCCGGCAGACATCTTTTCTGTTCGAACACCCATTTCTGGCCCGATATATGCCAGTCCCGCGCCCAGCAAAAAACGTACGACCGCTCCCAGGCGCACAGATAGACATGTTCCTTGTCCGCCTGCGGCATCGGAGGGAGGCGCAGCTTCACCGCCTGGCCCGCCTTCAGTGTGCCGGGCGTCGCCGGATCGCCGGGCAGGACGGCTTCCAGAACAACCGGCTTTTCCCCCATGGTGGGACACGTCAGACAAGTGCCGGAAAGGGATATCCGCTCCGCCCCGGCCAGGGCCCTCTTTTCCATCCTGTCTCTGACGGAAGCGCTCCGTCCCTGCTCGATCCAGACCTTCCTGAGCAAGTCGGCCAGAATCTTCCTGCCCATTGCGGCATCGTCGGAAGCCGGCATTTTAAGCGCAAGTTGCAAGCGCAATGGCACGACGCGCTCCGGCGGAATATCGTCAAGGAATATCCGGTGCCCGGCCAGAATCGCCTTGACATCTTGCAGATGGGCTTTCGCGGCCTCCTGAAACGCGGCCAGATCTTCCGGGCTGATGCTGCCCTGGCCCCAGTCATTCTCACAACGTCGCAGCGTTGCCACCTCGGGCGGATTTATGCCGCCGTCCCTCAGACTGAGGAAAAGCAGGCAGTTGCACCACTCCCGAGATTGATCGCTCTTTCCGGAACGCAGAACGTTATCGATCAGTTCCGCATTCTTATCTGTGGAAATGCTGTCGTGCCCGAGATCCGCGTATGTATTCAGATCAAAATCTCCGGAAATGGTACTGTTGATGCATTGCAGGGCATAGAGCATCTGTTTGAAAGCGCTCATGAAAAGCGACGGGTTGTCCCGCTTCAGTTTCTTCTTCGCCCATTGGGCTTTCATGGAAAAAGACTGGCAGGCATAATCGGGCTGATGCCCGGCCAGAGCATGCCCGAGAAAGGCCATGGAATTATAATGCGGATTATCTTGCAGCAGGGGCACCAGATCATCATACCACTTTGGTTCCGGAGGCGTGAGATCCTGAATTTTCATGTCCTCCATCTGCACATCATTCATGAACCAGGCCGGGATGCCTGCAAAATACTGATGCGCCCATGTGTCGGCCAGCACATGCATGCACAGACCGACGGCATGCAGATGGGAAGCTCGTTTTTGCTTGAGGATATTGACCATACCCTTGACAGTTGGGCTGTTGGGCAGACAGAGAAGTTTGAACTGTTCTCGCGCTTCCTCATCGTAATACCAGATGGAATACGTGCCCAGGTCTAAGGTCGCGCCCTGATATTCAAGCACGCTTCCGTGCGCGCTGAAGTTGCCGGGCAGATAATGAAAGCAGGGCCAGGTGCGCAACACTTCGTCAAGGAAGGCCGTGCTCCATTCCCTGTTGCCTGCCCGTATGGCGGCGTCGCTGTGGGCCGTGGGGATAATGGAAGCGGGATCATCGTGCAGGCCCTTGAGCGCTTCATGCCCGTCAGCCTCCTCCATGACGGCCCGCAGGACGTCCAGAGTGCATTCGTCCACGAATCCGGCGCTCCGGGCGATGACAAGAGCGTCCTGCGCGCTGTATCCGGCAAGCCGGGCTGCCGCATAGGTACCGTAATAATGAAAATCCTTGTTCATACGCATGCTCCTTGAATGCGTCACACTCTGGGGAAGTGGCGGCGAAACGTCCTCCGCAACAGGGCGGAGTCAAAAAACCTCCCCTGCGGGCCGCGCCCATAAAAAGGCGCGGCCCTGTTAACGGCCGGAGCGGGTTGCACTCCGGCGCGCAGGATGCGCCTAATCCGCATCCCAGGTGTTGTTGCTCTTCAGCCGCACGGTTCTCTCGAAGATATTGTCCTCGTATTCGACGCAGACGGTGGAAGAGACCAGGTTCAGGTCAATGACCTCGCCCTGGAGGTAGTATCCGAAGGCGACATAGTACTGGGGATGCGGGATGAACGAATAACTCAGGTTGGGACCGGCGTCCGTGGCAAAGGCGGGCTGACCGGACATGCCAATGCCGATGGAGGCCTTTTTGTTGGGAATGGTGTTGTCGGTTATGATGCGTAGCATGCCGGGATCCGTGATTTCCTTGGCCTGCACGAAGCGGAAGGCCCCGCTGCTGTAATTGAAGGCGATGGTATTGGTGGCGTCCACCAGCGAGGGGTCGGCGGCCAGGGATTCGGAAGCAGAGAAAAGGACCCCCGGTCTGAGCGCACCGGTTTCAGCCCAGTTGAAGCAATAGTCGATGCTCCAGGAGAACTCCACCGTGGTATTGGGATGGCACATCTTGCTGAACCAGGCCAGCGAGTACAGGTTTCTGTTGATCCTCTGCTGCGGATCACGCTGATACACGCAGATGCTGCCTGTAAGAATGGATTTGTTTTCCACGATCAGGGAATAGGTGGTCATTGGTATTCTCCTTCAGGATAAGGGTTAAAAGCCTCGTGGTCATACGGCGCCTGCTACGACCTTGGATGCAGGATAAAAAGTCCGTCGGGAAAAATGCCGGAAACAGCGTGGAAAATTATCGGAAAAAATTCTTCCGGCCTGTAAAAACACCTCCTCAGTCAGATCCGCTGAACAGCAGAAGCTTTTTCCGGAAAACTCCAGCCCTGGTAGCGTCTCCCGACCGCTCATAGTGGGAGAGAAGGCTGGTCAGGATCTCCACATAGCGCAGTTCGTAGCGGGCTTCCCACGGAGCAAGCCAGTCATAGCCCTGGGTCTGCAGCAACGGTCCGGCATAGATATCCAGAAGGGTGTGGCAACTCGCTATGTTGTCCTTTTCTTGGTACAGCGCATCGAATCGGAACAGATCACAGCTGATGGACCGGCAATCCAGTTGAATCTCGCCGCCGGAAGAGCGGAGTCTGAGAGGGATGCCCCTGTATTCCAGGGCGCCGATGTGCGCGCAGACCTTGTACAGGCTGTCCAGAGCCTGTCTGTCGCCTACACGGGGCCAGAGCAGCCCTGCCAGATGCTGCTTCGGTATGGGTTCCCCTCCGTGACAGAGGAGATAGGCAAGAAGTTCCGCGGCCTTCTTGTTGCCGATGCGCAGATACGCATCCCCCAACCGGAAGGCGAGATTGCCGAAACAGCGGATCTCCAGTGCGGAGGACAAAGGGGGGAAGGGAGGGTGGCCCGAGAAAAGCCGCCCCTGGATGAAGGAAATGTTTCTTCCGGTCCGGATGCGACGGGTTTCAGGAGAAGCGCGCCCTCCCAAAGTTCGCAATCCAGCCAGCCGCCTTCAGCGAGCCCAAGACATTCAGACAATTTTGGGGGCAGGGTGAGTTGAAAATTTTTGCGGATACGGACAAGCATGACATTTTCCCCGGCCGCAAGGCCCATACTGCCAGACGCCCATCGACCACGGACCAAGGTCCTTCCCGGCCTTTCCCACAGGAGCTCCGCAAAGCCGGAAAAGAGGCAAGATCCTGCATTCCATTGATGTCCCCCGGCGTATTTCAGACCCCCTTGTCAAAAATCTATGCTTGTCTGTGAAAAACCGCACCGCAGCAGGAGTAGCAACGTCATCTTCGCGGGCGATATTTCGGTGCTCTGATATTGGCCATGCGCCTCCGCAGCGATGGCCAAACGCATTTCAATGCGCATAACAAACAACCGGGGACTGGAATACACTGTTTTCAATGCCTTGGAAGACGTCTGGACGTGAAACAAACCGCAGGCACGAAAAGAGAACTCTCCTAAAAATATCCCGCACTCTCTTGCGGCCATCACAGCGCGGCAGCAGCAGACGGCACCGGTTCTTGAAACCCGCCGGCGTTGCCAAGATGTGGCAGACGGCAGATCCAGCGCACCTCAAGGCGTACCGGCAAGAATGGAGAATCTGTCCGGAATTTCAGTATGGAATACTTTATTTTCTGAAGTTTTTAGTATAGATACATATATATTATTTTTCCATAAAAATTGAAAGATTCATTTTCGCCCCAAGCCATTACGCTCCGCGAGCCGACCGGGGCTTATCAAGCCGGTACAGCAACTATCCGGGACAGCGGCGAGGCAGACTGCTGTTTGGCGCGGCTTACCGCCCGCTTCCCGTCGAGGCCTTATGCGCAACGACATCCTCACGGCCATTCACGGCATTCTGGCCGGTTGCGCCACGGACGCGGTCAGCGTGGGCCGGGCGCTGACGGGCGCGGGCAAGGACTGGACATGGGCAAATACAGCGCCGGACCACTGGGTTGGCTGGAATACGGCTTCGTGCAGCGTCCGGACATCTCGGAAACAGGCGGCCAGGCCAGCCGCCTCAACGTGGACGGCGGCGTCTACGACTCCCTGCTGCTCTCTGGGCGGGCATCTGGGCCGCGCCTGGGAACTCCCCAACCACGCGGGCCTTGCCGTGGATCTGCTGGCCGCCTGGCGGCACGAGATCCTGGACGGCGTTTTCCGCAGCGGCGCGTCCTTCCGGGGCTATGGCAACGCCGGCTTTGAATCGTCCACCGACCTCGTGGGGCGGAATGCGTTGCTGACGCAGGGCAGTCTGCGCCTGACACGCGGCAACGACTTTTTCGCGCAGGTGGATCTGGTGGGGAATCCCGCACGGCGGCCTCATCCGTCAACGTGGGTCTGAGCTTCGGCTGGGAATTCTAAGGCATTGGAAGTGGGGGCGAAGTGCGCGCACTGGACGAGCGGGCGGGAAGCGGCTATACAAAATTTTTATAGCCTCAATTCCTACCGTGCCCCAAGGGCGCGCACGAGCGAGACACAGCCCATGAGCATCATTCATCAGCCGGGCGGCAACCGCGTCTTGAATCTGCACGAGCCTGAAAAGCCCCAGCTCTACCGTGAACTTTTTCCCTATACGAGCATTTGCCGCACGTCTTTCGACGAAGTGCTGCTGGCCCCGCGTCCGGCGGAGCAGATGCGCATCACCGACACCACCTTCCGCGACGGCCAGCAGGCCAGGCCGCCCTACACGGTCAAGCAGGTGGCCAAAATGTTCGACTTCCTGCACCGCCTGGGCGGCAAAACCGGGCTGATCACGGCGTCGGAATTCTTTCTCTACTCGGCCAAGGACCGCAAGTGCATCGATGTCTGCCGGGCGCGCGGCTACCGCTTCCCCAGGGTCACGGCCTGGATTCGCGCCACCAAGGAAGACCTCAAGCTGGTGCGGGACATGGAATTCGACGAGACCGGCATGCTCACCAGCGTGTCCGACTACCATATCTTTCTCAAGCTGGGCAAAACCCGCCAACAGGCCATGGACATGTACGTGGACCTGGCCAGCCAGGCCCTGGAATGGGGCATCATTCCGCGCTGCCATTTCGAGGACGTGACCAGGGCCGACATTTACGGTTTCTGCCTGCCCCTGGCCCAGCGGCTCATGGAACTTTCGCGCCAGAGCGGCATGCCGGTGAAGATCCGCCTCTGCGACACCATGGGCTACGGCGTGCCCTGGCCCGGCGCGGCCCTGCCCCGCTCGGTGCAGCGCATCGTGCGGGCCTTCACCGACGAGGCCGGGGTGCCCGGCCAGTGGCTGGAATGGCACGGCCACAACGACTTCCACAAGGTGCTGGTCAACGGCGTCACGGCTTGGTTGTACGGCTGCGGCGCGGTCAACGGCACCCTGTTCGGCTTCGGCGAACGCACGGGCAACACGCCCCTGGAAGCCCTGCTGGTGGAATATATCTCCCTCACCGGCGACGACGCTGCGGCGGACACCACGGTTCTGAGCGAAGTGGCCCAATTCTTCGAAAAAGAGCTGCACTACCGCATCCCGCACAATTATCCCTTTGTGGGGCGCGACTTCAACGCCACCAGTGCGGGCGTGCATGCCGACGGCCTGACCAAAAACGAGGAAATCTACAATATCTTCGACACCAAGCATCTTTTGGGGCGCCCGGTGCCGATCATCATCACCGACAAGACCGGCCGCGCGGGCGTGGCTTACTGGATCAACAACAACCTGAATCTGGCGGAAGACAAGCAGGTTTCCAAAAAGCATCCCGCCGTGGGCCAGATCTACGACGCCATCATGGCCGTGTACGAGGAAACCGGGCGCACCACCAGCTTCTCCCATGACGAAATGGAAGCACTGGTCCAGCGCTTCATGCCCGAACTCTTCGCCACCGAATTCGACCAGATGAAACAACTGGCCGGGGATCTGGCCGCGCATCTCATCGTGCGCCTGTCCCGCAGTCCCGGCCTGACCGACCTCAGCGAGCAGGCCTGCGCCCGGCTGGATGAATTCGTGCACGAGTATCCCTTCATCCAGTTCTGCTGCCTCACCGACGCCCGGGGCAAGATGCGTTGCTCGGCTGTCACGGACCCGGAATACAAGGAAGTCTACGAAGCCCTGCCCGTAGGCTATGACTTCTCGCAGCGCGAATGGTTTAAGATGCCCATGAAGACCGGCGACCTGCACATCATGGACGTCTATCAGTCACACTTCACCGGCAAGCTGGTCATTACGGTGTCCTGCGCGGTGACCGACGAGAAAGACCGCATCGTGGGCGTGGTCAGCGGCGACATCCAGCTGGAGCAGCTGCTCAAGCGCGCCCGTGCCCTGCAACAGGAAGTCGGCTCGCAGGACGAGGCCGACAGCGACAGCGAATAACACCACGCAAGGCCGCTTGCCCGTAGCGGCAAGGCGGCCTTTTTACGCGGAACACGCTAACTCGGGAAAGGAACATGCGCAAAAAAATCTACTGGATCGAAGGCGACGGCATCGGCCCGGAAATCTGGCGGGCCGCGCGCCCGGTCATTGACGCGGCCCTGGCCAAGGAATCGGATCTCCGCCTGGACTGGCAGGAACTGTTGGCCGGGGAAAAGGCCGTGGCCGAAACCGGCTCTCCCCTGCCCGAAGCCACCATGGACGCCCTGCGCGGCGCGGACATCGCCATGAAAGGCCCCCTGGGCACGCCCGTGGGCACGGGCATCCGCAGCCTGAACGTGGCCCTGCGCCAGGGTCTGGATCTTTATGCCTGCATCCGGCCCGTGCGCCATTTCGACGGCCTGGAAACCCCGGTCAAGCATCCCGAGCGGGTGGATATGGTCATCTTCCGCGAGAATACGGAAGACGTGTACGCGGGCGTGGAATTCGCCGCGAATACGCCCGAGGCCCGCAAGCTCATCGCCTTTTTGCGCGACGAGCTGGGCGTGAGCAAGGTGGGCGAGGCCGCCGCCGTGGGCATCAAGCCCATGACCGAGGCGGGCTCCAAGCGGCTGGTGCGCCGGGCCATGCGTTATGCCCTGGACAACGGCCGCGACAGTCTGACCCTGGTGCACAAGGGCAATATTATGAAGTTCACCGAGGGCGCGTTCCGCCAGTGGGGCTACGATGTGGCCGCGCAGGAATTCGGCGGCCAAACCTGCACGGAAAAAGAGCCCGTGCCCGGCCGTCTGGTGGTCAAGGATCGCATTGCCGACGCCATGTTCCAGGAAGCCCTGCTGCGGCCCGAGCAATACCAGGTGCTGGCCACGCCCAATCTCAACGGCGACTACATTTCCGACGCCCTGGCCGCCCAAGTGGGCGGGCTGGGCCTCGCGCCGGGCGTGAACATGTCCGACAGTCTGGCCTTTTTCGAGGCCACCCACGGCACCGCGCCCACCATCGCCGGGCAGGACAAAGCCAATCCCGGCAGCGTGATCCTCTGCGGCGCGCTGCTCATGGAGCATTTGGGACTGCCCAAGGCCGCGGAGCGCATCCGCTCCGCCGTGGGCAAGGCGATTGCCGCCAAGGCCGTCACTGTGGACCTGGCCGCCCAGGTCAGCGGCGCGCGCGTGGTCGGTTGCCGGGAGTTCGGCGAGATCATAGGAGAAAATTTGTAGGGATCGCCTTTCCGGGGGAGAGGAACTTTTACAAAAGTTCCCCTCCCCCGGTCCCCCACCCGTCAAAACTTTTATTCTTTAGCGTGATTATGGAGAGAGTCACCCGGAAACACCGGCTGACATAACCGCGCCGCTTCTTAATAAATGGGGTTCTCAAAGGGCCGCGCCCCTTGAGCCGTCGGAATCGCTGTTATCCTCTCCATGAAGGCCCTGCCATGATTTCGCTGGAAAA
The DNA here is from genome assembly GCF_000145315.2 of Desulfovibrio sp. 3_1_syn3. NCBI lineage: Bacteria > Pseudomonadati > Thermodesulfobacteriota > Desulfovibrionia > Desulfovibrionales > Desulfovibrionaceae > Desulfovibrio > Desulfovibrio sp. 3_1_syn3. Next base: position 908,069 of record NZ_ADDR02000001.1, on the reverse strand, counting down.
CCTGCTGCTCTACGTGCCCCTGGCCGCCATTCTGGTCATCCTGCCGGGGCCGGACTTTGCCCTGATCGCCAAGATTTCCCTTCTGGACGGCAGGCGGCAGGGTCAGGCCGCGGCCTGCGGCGTGGCCCTGGGCATCGTGATCCACACCAGCGCGGCCATGCTGGGCATTTCCGCCATCATCGCGCAATCCGTGTTTCTGTTCAGCATCCTGAAATACGTTGGCGCGGCCTATCTGCTCTGGCTGGGCATCCACGCCCTGCGCCAGGGCCGGGCCGCCAGCCGGGCCGTGGTCCGCACCGCGCCCCTGCCCGGCCGGGAGCCGGAAAGCATGACGGACACAACGGCGCGGCCCGCGCCCCGCGTCCTGTGGCGCGCCTTCAAGCAGGGTTTTTTGACTAATCTGCTCAATCCCAAGGCCGTATTGATTTTTCTGACCTTCCTGCCGCAGTTCATGAACCCGCACATGCCCCTTGTCCCCCAGTTTCTGGAACTGGGCGGCATCATGTCGCTGCTCTGTCTGCTCTGGTACGTGTCCCTGGCCTATATTCTGGGCCAGGTGCGCAGGGCCTTTGAAAATCCCCGTTTCCAGCAATGGCTGCACCGCTGCACCGGCGTCGTGTTCATCGCCTTCGGCCTCAAACTGGCCGCGTCGCATGCCGACTGACCGGGCGGCTTCAACGTCAACACTACTGAAGAAGGTTTCCCATGATCCAGCTTTTTGACCAGACCACCGTTATTGACGGCGCGCAGGTCCTTGCCGCCGACGAGGCGCGCGCACGGGGCGTGGACCCGGACGCCGCCCGCGCCCATACCCTGACCCAGCGCATTCTGGCGGCCCACAATGCCGCCCCGGCCGGAGACGCGGGCCTGCGCCTGCGCTTTGACGCCCTGGCCTCCCACGACATCACCTACGTGGGCATCATCCAGACCGCCAGGGCCAGCGGCCTGACGGAATTCCCCGTGCCCTACGCCCTGACCAACTGCCATAACAGCCTCTGCGCCGTGGGCGGCACCATCAACGAGGACGACCATCTCTTCGGCCTTTCCGCCGCGAAGAAATACGGCGGCATTTTCGTGCCCCCGCATCTGGCGGTCATCCATCAGTACGTGCGCGAAATGATGACCAAGTGCGGCGGCATGATTCTGGGTTCGGACAGCCACACCCGCTATGGGGCCCTGGGCGTCATGGGCGTGGGCGAGGGCGGCCCGGAACTGGTCAAGCAGCTCCTAGGCAAGACCTACGACGTGCCCGCGCCCAAGGTCGTGGCCGTATGGCTGGAAGGAACGCCCGCGCCCGGCGTGGGACCGCAGGACGTGGCCCTGGCGATCATCGGCGCGGTGTTCAAGAACGGTTTTGTGAAAAACAAGGTCATGGAATTCATGGGCCCCGGCATTGACGGCCTTTCGGTGGAGTACCGCTGCGGCATCGACGTGATGACCACGGAAACCACCTGCCTGTCCTCCATCTGGCGCACGGACGGCAAAGTGCGTCAGTACCTGGCCCTGCACAAGCGGGAACAGGATTTCGCCGAACTGGCCCTTCAGGGACCGGCCTGCTACGACGGGCTGATCCGGGTGGATCTGGGCAAGATCGAACCCATGATCGCCCTGCCTTTCCACCCCAGCAACGTCTGGCCCGTGGCCGAAGTGGTTCGCCGCGCGGACGAAATCCTGGCCGCCGTGGACGAAGAGGCCGTGAAACAGTTCGGCGAAGCGGGCAAGGGCCTGAACCTGCGCGGCAAGATCCGCGAGGGCGGCGTATGGGTGGACCAGGGCATCATCGCGGGTTGCGCGGGCGGCTCCTTTGAAAACATCAGCCTGGCCGCCGCCATTCTGGACGACAAGAGCACGGGCAACCAGGCCTTCAGCCTCTCTGTCTACCCGGCCAGCGAGCCGCAGGCCCTGGCCCTGGTGCGCAACGGCTCCACGACCAAACTGATGGCCGCCGGTGCCGTGCTCAAAAACGCCTTTTGCGGCCCCTGTTTCGGCGCGGGCGACACCCCGGCCAACGGAGCTTTGTCCATCCGCCATTCCACGCGCAACTTCCCCAACCGCGAGGGCTCCAAGCCCTCGAACGGCCAGCTCTCCGCCGTGGCGCTCATGGACGCCCGCTCCATCGCCGCCACCGCGGCCAACGGCGGCCGCCTGACCCCGGCCACGGATCTGGACTGGAAGGACCCCGGCCTGAACGTGGACCTCAGCTACCATTTCGAGCCCATCATCTATCAGCGCCGCGTCTACAACGGCTTCGGCGCGCCCAAACCGGAAACCCCGCTGATCTTTGGCCCGAACATCGCGGACTGGCCGGAAATGAGCCCCTTGCCCCAGCATCTGATTCTCCAGGTGGTCAGCGTGATCACCGATCCGGTGACCACCACGGACGAGCTGATTCCCTCGGGCGAGACCTCCTCCCTGCGCTCCAATCCGCTCAAGCTGGCGGAGTATACCCTGTCGCGCAAGGATCCCGGCTACGTGGAGCGGGCCAAGGCCTTCCAGGCCCTGGAAAAAGCCCGCCTGGAAAACCCGGCGGACCCGGCGCTGCTGGCCCGCGTGCGCGAAATCTGCACGCCTTGCGGCGTGGGGGATTTCGTTGACGAACTCACGTCGCTGGCAAACATCGGCCTGGGCAGCACCATTTTCGCGGTCAAGCCGGGCGACGGCTCGGCACGCGAGCAGGCGGCCTCCTGCCAGAAAGTGCTGGGCGGCTGGGCCAACCTGGCCGTGGAATACGCCACCAAGCGCTACCGCTCCAACCTGATCAACTGGGGCATGCTGCCCTTTGTGGTTGACGCTGACCTGGCCAAGGATCTGCGTGTGGGCGACTACCTGGTGATTCCGCGCATCCGCGAGGCCGTGGAAAAGGCCCATCCCAATATCCTGGCCTGCCTGGTGCATGAAAGCGAGGCGGACGGCGAGCATAAAATCTGGGCCGAACAGATCGCCCTGACTCTCAAGGAACTTACGGACGACGAACGCCGGATCATCCTGGACGGCTGCCTGATCAACTTTTACAACAGCAAGCGGCCGCTGTAGAACGCGACCTCCGCAATACAGAACCATCGGCGCGCGGATCATATCCGCGCGCCGTTTTTTATCGGCCAGATCGGTTGGTTACCGCGCAAGTCCGGATGCAGAAAAATCGCTTATGCCCTACCCCAACCACAGTCTTATGCTCAACGGGCACAGCGTTTACAGGTTTCTGGACCTCAGCCGGTTCCAGCTCGGCCCTGGCTCTGATGCGCTCAATGGTATTCGCCAGATGAGCGGGCAACACTATATTAGAGCATTTTGATATTGAAAATATCTCAACGCTCTGTACGGGTTTTCCGTGAAAATCCGCACCGCGAAATTATCGCAAGGCGAATTTACTTCGCCGTTAAGCGATAATTTCAAGCGCAACTTGCTCTAATTGATGCACGCGGGCATGCAGGCTTTGCAATTCACCCGTCGTGACACGTCCGCCATGCCGTGGGAACGTCCGCTGCCGACCTGCGAGCTGTGACACCAGAGTGACAATGGGAGGAGTTGAAGGAGACATAAGGCACCTCTTGCATTTTCTTATTGGCTTTGTCGAAGCAACAACAGCCGGGAGCTAAGAACCGTGCAAGCGCGGCGGGCATATTTCCGGTTGACCGGTCTTGTATTAGCCCACTCCCGGCTGTACTGTACAAGCCAAGAGACACGCTTTTCCAGTAACGAAAAAGCGTTGATCGCCGACATAAAAGTCGGCCTTTGCTTGCAGGAGTTCTTAAGCTCCGTGTATCACAAATAGCGGACGGGGTCGGAGCATGCCAATGAAGATACCAGTTTTCGTCAGGGCAGGCGCGTATAACAACGTATTGGCCCTGCCGGTCAGCCACCGCCCTCGACTCCACGCGCGGCTTCCGGCATACTCGGTACAAATCCCCAAGCGGAGAAAATCATGCTCAGCGTGTTCGACCTTTTCAAAATCGGCATCGGCCCGTCCAGTTCCCACACAGTAGGTCCCATGCTGGCGGGCAAGGCCTTTGCCGACGAGCTGCGCGGCAAAGGCCTGCTGGACACGACGGCCCGCGTCCAGCTTGACCTTTACGGTTCCCTGGCGCTCACCGGCGACGGGCACGGCACCATGGGCGCGGTGCTCAGCGGCCTGGAGGGGGAACAGCCGCACAGCGTGGAACCGGTTCATCTGGCCGACCGGGTCAGCGCGCTGAAAAACGACGCGGACCTGCTGCTGGCTGGAAAACGGGCCGTGCCCTTTGTCTATGCGCGGGACATGCTGGTGCACAAGGGGCTCTTTCTGCCCCGCCATTCCAACGCCCTGACGCTTACGGCCTTTGCCGACGACGGCGCGTCCCTGCTGTCCAAAACCTATTATTCCGTCGGCGGCGGCTTCATCCGCACCGAAGAGGATTTCGACGCCCCGCAAGAGGAATATCCCACACCGCCCTATCCTTACGCCACGGCCGGTGAACTGTTCGCCATCTGCGAGCGGGAGGGCAAGAGCATTGCCGACATCGTGCTGGCCAACGAAATTTTCTGGCGCTCCGAGGCGGAAGTGGCCGCGCGCATGGCGACCATCATCAGCACCATGCGCGAATCCGTGGAGCGGGGCTGCTGCACGGACGGCGTGCTGCCCGGCGGCTACAAGGTGCGGCGCCGGGCTCCCAATCTGCTGCGCAAAGTCAGCGCGCTCCAGGCCACGGGCCGTCGCGACCTGAGCCTCTGGCCCATGCTCTACGCCTTTGCCGTGGCCGAGGAAAACGCCTCGGGCGGACGCATCGTCACCGCGCCCACCAACGGCGCGGCGGGCATCATACCGGCGGTGCTGATGTACTATACCAACTTCTACCCCCACGCCACGGAACAGGGCGAACGGGACTTTCTGCTCACGGCCGGGGCCATCGGCCTGTTCTACAAGTTGAACGCCTCCATTTCCGGCGCGGAAGTGGGCTGCCAGGGCGAGGTGGGCGTGGCCTGCTCCATGGCCGCCGGGGCCTATTGCGCGGTCACCGGCGGCAGCGTGAAGCAGGTGGAAGCGGCCGCCGAAATCGGCATGGAGCACAATCTGGGCCTGACCTGCGACCCGGTGGGCGGCCTGGTGCAGATTCCCTGTATCGAACGCAACGGCGTGGCCGCCGAACGCGCCGTGAACTGCGCCCAGCTCTCCCGCCTGGAAGACGGCCGCCAGCGCGTGGTTTCTCTGGATAAGATCATTGAGGTCATGTACCGTACGGGGATAGACCTCCAGGCCCGCTACAAGGAAACCTCCCTGGGCGGACTGGCCCAGGCCATCGGCGAGGCCTACCGGAGCTGACCCGGACCGCGAAGCCCACGGCCGACAAGCGCGCCGAAATTCTTCATACTGCCCTTATTACCTTAACAAAAGTTCGGTTATGGCGTAGGGTACCATGAAAATCTTTCCGGGGTCCGCGCAGATATGCAGAACATGCTGAAATTTGGTCTTAAGACCCTCTTCCTGCTGGTGATTCTGCTTGGCGCGGGCGCGATCTATTCCATCAACCAATCCCAGACCTACGGCCGACTTATCAACTATGTGGGCATCGTACGGGGCGCGACCCAGCGCCTTGTGAAACTGGAGCTGGCGCAAGAGCCGCGCGACGATCTGATAGCCTATCTTGACGGCATCCAGAATGAACTGCGTAGCGGCGAAGGGCCATACGGCCTGATCAGGCCCGACGATCCGGAATACAACAAAAATTTATCCCAGCTTCACCAGCAATGGAGAAGGCTGAAAAAAGCTATCCTGGCCGCCAGGCAGGACAAGGCCGCATCCGGCGCCCTGCTGCGAGCCAGCGAAGACTATTTTGATCTGGCGAACAAGACGGTCTTTGCCGCGGAGGCTTTCGCCCACAAAGAAACCTCCATGCTCTTGCGCCTGATCGTGCTCATGGCGGCTTTTCTGCTGCTGACCTGGCTGTTCATTCTCTGGGCCTACAGCAGAAAAATGCTTCTGCTGGAGAATCTGAACAAAAATCTGAATGACATGGCGGACCGGGACCCCCTGACGGGCGCGTACAACCTGGAACGCTTCAAGCGCGAGGCCAGGGAACTGATCGGCACCGGCGAAGCCACGCACTATGCCGTGGCCTATGCGGATTTCGCCGACTTCAAATATATCAACGATGTTTTCGGCTACGAATACGGCAGCGCGGTCCTCAGGGAATACGCTCACATTATCGGCAAGGAACTCAAGGGAAATGAGATCTTCGGCCGCGTCTCGGCGGATAACTTCGTAATCCTGCGCCGCTACGAGGATAAAGAAGAGGTTCTTGCGCGCCAGCAGACCGTTGACGCCGCCATCACGGATTTCATGCACAAATCCCGGTACAAGCAGACCCTGCCGGTATGCTGCGGCATCTGCTGCCTGGAGGACGCCCCCGGCGACCTGGTCATAGACAACATTCTGGACCGGGCCAATTTCGCGCGCAAGACGGTCAAAAACGGCGCCTATGCCAAATATGCCTTTTATGACGAAAGCATCCGCGACAACCTGCTGGAAGAAAAAGGCCTTGTCAGCCAGATGCAGGAAGCCCTGAACAACGGGGAGTTCATTGTCTATTATCAGCCCAAGGTGGCTCTGCGCACCGGTGACATCGCCTGCGCCGAAGCCTTGGTGCGCTGGAAAAAATCCGACGGCCAAATCATTCCGCCCGACAAATTCATTCCTATTTTTGAAAAAAACCATCTCATTGCCGAGCTGGACCAGTATGTCTTTGAAAGCGTCTGCCGCTCCCTGCGCCGCAGGTTGGACGAGGAGCGGCCCGTCCTGCCGGTCTCGGTGAATATTTCCCGGCTCCAGTTTTACGAGGAGGACTTTGTGGCCGCTTATGCGGCCGTCAAAAACCGTTATCGCATCCCGAACGGCCTGCTGGACCTTGAATTCACAGAATCCATCGCCTGCGACAACTTCGAGTTGATGACCGAAATCGTGAAAAAGCTGAAACAGGAAGGCTTTTCCTGCTCCATCGACGATTTCGGAAAAGGCTATTCCTCGCTCAGCCTGCTGAAAAGCCTGCCCATCGACACACTCAAGATCGACAGATTGTTCTTCATTGACGGCGAGAATAAGGAAAGAGACGCCATCCTGGTTGAGAGCATCATCGGGCTGGTCCGCAAGCTCCATATCCAGACCGTGGCCGAAGGCGTGGAATCGCCGGATCAGGTCGCCTTTCTGAAAAGCGTCCACTGTGATCTGGTGCAGGGCTACGTTTTTTTCAGGCCCATGCCTGAGCAGGAGTATGAAGCGGCCATTGAGAGAGAGAGAGAGAGAGAGAGAGAGAGAGAGAGAGAGAGAGAGAGAGGACCGCGCCGTTGTCGAAGCCTAACCCGCGCAACAGCCGCCCGTAAAACCAACGATTCCCCGCCCTCCAAAATGCCCCGGCGGCACGTCTGCCGCGCCGCGCTTTCCCCCGGCCGCGCGCATGACGCCGACCGGCAACGCTGAAGGAAAAGCCATGAACGAGATCCGCATTGTGGCCGAACTTGAGGTCATGCCCGAGCACCGGGAAGCCATGCTGCCCGCATTCCGGGCCATGGTGGAAGCCAGCCGGGCCGAATCCGGCAATCTGGCCTACGACCTGACAGAGGATCTGGAAAATCCCTGCCGTTTTTTTATCCTTGAATCCTGGGCTTCAGCCGAGGCCATTGCCGAACACAACGCCAGCGCGCACTTCAAGGCCTTCGGGGAACTCCAGAAGGACAAGCTGCGCCGTAAGGCCGTGGTCAAACTGAAACAGGTCTTCTGAGCGTCGGAAACAGAGAGGGCTCCGTTAAGGAGCCCTCTCTGTTTGGAAAAGATACACGCCGCCCGTCCGCCCTAAAGGGTATCGCCATGAGATGGATTTCCGTGTTATATCAAGGAGAAAGAGCGCTTTTAGCGCTGTGTCTTTGCGGCAGCCGTTGGCCGCGGGCCTTGCTTTAGGAATGGCTGGCGCCGGAATAAAAGGCGAATTTCAACGCACAGATAACCGAAAAGACACTTATGGCGACACCCTCTAAGGTTCTATGGCCTCCACCCCATCCATGTACGGCACAAGCGCTTTCGGCAGACGCACGCTGCCGTCTCTCTGCTGGCCGTTTTCCAGAATGGCGGCGATGGCGCGGCCCGTGGGCAGGCCCGAGCCGTTGAGTGTGTGAACAAAGGCCGCCTTGCCGCCCTTGGGCTTGAAGCGGATGTCCGCGCGCCGGGCCTGGAAGTCCCCGCAGTTGGAACAGGAGGAAATCTCGCGATAGGTGTTCTGCGCGGGCAGCCAGACTTCCACGTCATAGGTCTTGGCCGAACCGAAGCCCATGTCGCCGGTGCAGAGCGTGATCACCCGATAGGGCAGCTCCAACAATTCCAGCAGATGCCGGGCATGGCCGCACATCAGCTCCAACTGGTTGAAGCTGTCGTCCGGATGGGCGAAACGGACCATCTCCACCTTGGTGAACTGGTGCATGCGGATGATCCCGCGCGTGTCCTTGCCCGCGCTGCCCGCCTCGGAGCGGAAGCAGGGCGTGGCCGCGCAATAGGCGCGCGGCAGGTCGGCTTCATCCAGAACTTCCCCGGCATGCAGATTGGTCAGCGGCACCTCGGCGGTGGGAATCAAGTAATAGTCCCACTCGCGCAGCTTGAAGAGATCTTCCTCGAACTTGGGCAGCTGGCCCGTGCCGGTCATGGTGGCGCGGTTGACCATATAGGGCGGGCAGACTTCGATATAATCCTCATGCCGGGTGTGCCGGTCCAGAAAAAAGTTGACCAGGGCCCGGTCCAGGCGCGCGGCCCAGCTCAGGGAAACCACAAAGCGGCTGCCCGTGAGGCGCGCGGCGCGCTCGAAATCCAGGCCGCCCAGGGCCACGCCCAGATCGCCGTGCTCCCGCACCGGAAAGTCGAATCGGCGCGGCGTGCCCCAGCGGGTCACTTCCACATTTTCCGTCTCGTCCCGGCCCACGGGCACGGAAGCGTCCGGAATGTTGGGCACGCGCATGAGCCAGGCTTCCACATCGGCCTTGGCCTGGGCGGTCTGGCCGTCCAGCTCCTTGATGCGGTCCGACAGGCCGCCCAGCTCGGCCAGCAGGGAACCGGCGTCCTTGCCCTCGCGCTTGAGGGCCGCCACCTGGCCGGAGGCGGTGTTGCGCTGACTCTTCAGGGCCTCCACTTCCGCGAGCAGGGCCCGGCGGCGGGCGTCCAGGCCCAAAAATTCATTGACGTCCAGTTCCGAATGCCGGTCGGCCAAGGCTTTGGCCAGCACTTCCGGCTGCTTTTGCACCAGTTTGAGATCAATCATAATCGCTCCCGCAGGGCAGACATATTCGAGAATTCCCCACGCATGTCAGCCTGTTAGCATGAATTTCCGAGAGAGGCACCAGCGCCGCGTCTTCAGGCCGCGTCCCGGCCGGGAGTCCGGCGGAACACGCGCGGCGCGCGAGAAATCAGACAGCAGCCCTGTAGCATGGGGAGCATTGCCTTGCAAGACGGCTGTTTTCCGGATATATCTAAAAAATATTATAAAAATTTCGAAACATTTTTCGAACTCCGCGAGGCCGTCATGAAACATACCCGCCGTGTCTTTCCCGCCGCCCTGCTGTCGGCGCTGCTGGCAGTCCTGCTGCTCTCGGCCTGCGGACCGAGCAACAACGTGCGCCTGCTTCCCCCGCCGCCGCTGGACGCCTCCGTGCTGCCCGCCCCCAACGCCCCGCGCGTCAGCGTGGTGACCTTTGCCGACAAACGCACGGACCAGTCCGCTCTGGGCGTGCGCCGCGACAACAGCGCCTTTGTGACCAGCGACGACGTGGCCCAGTGGATCAGCCGCGCCCTGGCCGACGAGCTGGCCCGCAACGGCATGCAGGTTACCTTTGCTCTCAACGTGGGTCAGGCCCGCAGCGGCAATCCCGACTATCTGGTCACCGGCCAGGTGGACGAGGCATGGCTGCGCGAAACCTCGGCCACGGATCTCGCCACCAGTCTGCGGGTCAATTACGTGCTGGCCAACCGCCAGGGCCGCCTGCTGCGCGAGTCTCTCTCTTCCAGCCAGAGCCGCACCGGCCTGCCCTCGGGCGCGGCGGCGGAAAACCTGATGCTGGAAACGCTGCGGGATCTCGTGAAGCCCATGGCCCAGAAGATTGTCCAGACCATCCAGGCCAAAAAATAACCGGCCATGACGGTCCCGCGTTTCGGGCTTGCGGGCCTTGCGTTGCTGCTGTTTCTGGCGTGGGCCGGGCCCGCGCGGGCTGAATCCGGGCGTGTTCCCACCACTCCGGAGGATGCCGGGGATATGCCTTCCGCGTCGGCACAAGCACCCGCGCTGGAGTTGAGGCCGATTACCGAGGTGGAAATGCGCGCCGTCACCCCGCCGGTGACGCGCGAAGCGGCTTGGGCGCACGCCCGGGCCTCGGCTTGGCTTGCGGCCCTGCACCGGGCCGTAATCGCCTTTCCCCAGCGGCGGGAAATCCGCATGGGCGCGGTAGCTCCGGCGGAGCGCCTGGCTCTGGCCGCGCAATTATACCGGGGCGCCGCGCCGCCCCTTGCCGACGCTCCCAATGCCGCAAAGGCCCCTGACACCGCTGAAGATTCCCCCCTGCACGTGGCGCTCAGCCTGACGCCCCGGTCCCAGGCCGGAACAGAACTGATCCTGGCCCTGCGCAATCCCGAACTGCTGGCCCTGCGCCACACGCTCATCAGCGAAACCAGGGACACGCTGGAAATCATGGACCGTCACTGGCCCGGCGGTACGGCGGCGTTGCAGCCCGCAACCCCCGGCGTGAAAACGCCGGAAGTGGAACGGGATTTCTGGCAGGCCCGCGACTGGCAACGCATGAGCGCGCGCCTGAACGGCCTCTGGCTGGCCCAGGCCGCCCTGGACCTCACGCCCGAAGGCTGGCTGACCGGGGCCGAAGCCCTGAGCACGCTGGAACGGGCGACCAGAGAGGCCCCGCGCAGCCCCACGGTGCGGCTGCTGCTGGCCGAGGCCCAATTGCAGCGCAACCTGCCCCAGCAAAGCATTGAATCCTGTACCGAGGCCCTGCGCCTGGCACCCGGCTCGAACCTGATCAGCGGGCGGGCGCGCTATATCCGCGCACTGGCCCACTGGCGCCTGCAACAGCTGGCCCTGGCCGAGGACGATCTGAACGCGGCTCTGCATACCCGCACCCCCTCCGCGCCCCAAGGCGCGGAGCAAGCCCGGCGCTTGCGGGCGCGCGGCGCGGTGCGCATGCTGCGCCGCAACTATCCGGGCATGTGCGCTGACTTTTCGGCGGCCTGCGCCCTGGGTGACTGCGAGGGCCTGGCCGTGGCCCGCGCGCAGAAGTATTGCCGGACCCGTGCAGCGGCCGCGCCGGAATCCGGTCCTGCCAGCCTGCCGCCGTCCTTTCTTGCCGCGCCCGCCGGACAGATTCCGGAAAACACGAAAAAACAGGCGCCCGAGCCCGCGCAGGGGAGCCCGATGAACTCGGATATGCCGGACCGGCCGGAAGGAGAACCCGCCTCGTGATGCGCGAGCCCCTGCTCAAGGTCTACGGCCATGTCTATCCCATTTCGGACGCATTTTACACCGACCTGGACGCGGCCTGCGCCGACGCCCTGGCCGACGACGCGGACGAGCCCGTGCTGTGCCGCGAAGGGGATATGGCCCGCGTCTCCTTTGAGGGCGTCTATTTTCCCGTGGACGAGGTGCTGGCGGCCCTGGCCCGGCATTTGCGGCCGGAACACCAGGGCAAGTTGGACGTGCTGGATCTGGAAAACTGGCGGCTCACCCGCCACCTGTTCGACCAAGGGCGGATCCGCAGCAGTTCCGCGCCGCTGAACAACGTGCTGGACTATTCCGGGCACTGATTCATTTAGAGCATTTCAACTTTGAAAATGTTGAAATGCCCTGGCGGCCGCATGAGCGGACGCCAGAGCCTGAATCCACGGCGGGGCCACTTCAAAGCGGATCTGCTCTAAAATGCCCTACTGGCGGCGCTTGAAAAATTTTTCCAGGGCGGCGGCATCCCAGCGCAGCACGCAGGGGCGGCCGTGCGGGCAGTATTCGCGCTCCGGCACAGCCAGCCACTGGCGCAGCAGACCGGCGGCCTCATCGTCCGTCAGACGCTGCCCGGCCTTGATGGCCCCCTTGCAGGACATGGAAATGAACATGCCCGCCAGATCGTCCTTGCGCCCGGACAGGGCCTCGCGCAGGAAATCGCGGGCCTCGGCGCGCGAGAGCACGGGCGGCATGGCCCGCACCAGCAGCGTCCCGTCCGCGCATTCCAGGGCGAAACCCAGACTTTCCAGACGCTCGCGCAACTGCTGAAAGCGTTCCAGCTCCGCCGGATGCAGACCCAGCTCCAAGGGCAGGGCCAGGCATTGGCCCGTGCCCGCGAAACCGCCCCGGCGCAGCCGCGTGTAAAGCACCCGCTCATGGGCCGCGTGCTGGTCCAGCAAAAGCAGCGCGCCTTCGGCGTCGCGCAAAATCAGATAGGTGTCGGCCACTTGTCCCAGATAGGACAGCGGGCCCACCCGCAACGGTTCGCGCTCCCGCGGCTCCGGCGCGGCAGCAAATGAGGCATCGGACGCGACAGCCGGTTCCGGAACAAGGCCGGACCAGGCCGCGTCCGGCATGGAGGCGGACGCACCCGCGCACTCCGGCGGAAAAGAGTGCTCAGCGGGCGGCCCGTAGGGCGCGGCGTCTTCCTCCACGGGCGCGAAGATGCGCGGGGCCGCACTCCGGCCAGGGGGCACGCTCACCCGCCAGTCTTCCTCCGGAGCATCCGGGACGGAAGACGTTTCCGGGCGGGCCAGCAGCGGCGGATCATCCAGACGGCCCCAGAATCCCTGCGGCCGGGGCGCGGCCGCTTCAGAAGCCGATGCCGTTCCGGCCGGATTCTCCCGCGCGGGAAACAGTCCGCCGGGCTGCCCACTGGACGGTCCTTCCGTAAAAAGGTCCGGGGCAGCCGCGTCCGGGGCTTCGCCCTCCAGAGCCGCCGTGAACGACGTGACCAGGGCGCCTTGCACCGCGTGCAGGCAGGCGGAAAAGACCGCCGATTCATCCCGGAAGCGCACTTCGGACTTGGCCGGATGCACGTTGACGTCCACCTCGCACGGGTCCATATCCACAAAAAGCGCCACCTGCGGATAGTCGCGGCTGGTCAGACGGCCTTTGTAAGCCTCGCGCACGGCTGCCAGCAGACGTTTGTCCAACACCGAACGGTTGTTGACAAAGAGCAGGATGCGGTCCCCGCGCGGCTGGCTCACCGTGGGCAGGGCCGCCAGGCCGTGCACGCGGATGCCGTGGCGCTCCCCCTCAAAGGGACGCAGAGCCTCCACGATCAGGCGGGGCCAGAGCAGGGCCAGGCGGTCGCGCAAGGTCTGGCCGGGCAGAAAGTGCAGAGCCTCGCGATCGCCGGAATGCAGACTGAAGCCCACTTCCGCCCGGGCCAGGGCCAGCCGCGCCAGCCAGTCCTGGGCGCGTTTGAACTCCGTGGCCGGGGTCTTTAAAAATTTAAGGCGGGCGGGTATATTGGAAAAAAGATCGCGCACCTCCACGATGGTGCCCTTGTGCAGCGCCGCCGGGCTTGACGCCAGAAGGCGGCCGTGCTCCACTTCCACGCAATGGGCCGCGCTTTGGTTGTCCGGCCCCTGCCAGGCGGACACAATGCGGAAACGCGAGACCGAAGCGATGCTCGGCAGGGCCTCGCCCCGAAAGCCGTAGGAGCGGATGCGCTCCAGGTCATCCATGCTGGCGATCTTGCTGGTGGCATGACGCGTGACGGAAAGCTCCAGCTCATCGGCGGGAATGCCGCAGCCGTCGTCCTGCACGCGGATCAGGGCCTGCCCGCCGTTATCCAGGCGCACGTCGATACGCGCGGCCCCGGCGTCCAGACTGTTTTCCACCAGTTCTTTGAGCACGCTGGCCGGGCGTTCCACCACTTCACCGGCCGCGATCTGATTGCGCAACTCAGGCGGTAATAAACGGATATGACGCATTTTTTCAGGCATGGAACCAGTGTAGTCGGCTCACTCCCGCAAGGCAAGCGCCCGCGCCCTTGCCTTGCGGCGCGTCGTGCTTATTTTGAGAGAGGCAGGCAAAAACTGCGCCAAGCCATGCGCCCCCCGGCGCGCGCCGCCTGCCGGGAGAAAAATATGCACAATACGACCACAGCCATCACAACTTCCGCGCCCGGACCATTGGCCCTCAAGGGCTACGACCCCGAACTCCTCTATGTGGAATGCGGCCGCTGCGGCTCGCCCGTCATGTGGGAACAGGGCCGGGCCAGCCGCATTCTGGAACAGGCGGGCATCGACCCTCTGGAACTGGATGCCTCCTGTCTGCTGGTCACGGACGGCTGCCCCATGTGCGGCAGCAAGGGCCAGTACACGGTCCAGATTTTCCGGGTCAGCGCCGGATCGGAAACGCGCCGTCCCCCGTATTACGGCACGGCCTAGAGTGGTTTCACTTTGAAATTGCCCTAATCTGTTCCAGACACGCCCGTTGCCGCCACCGCAAAAGGCCGCCGAAATTCCGGCGGCCTTTTGCGGTGCAGACGCATTGCCTTTTGCGGAGGAGCTCTGACGGGCTAAGCGTATTTTTTACTGATCTCTTCCCCTGCCTTTTCCACGTCGGCGCGCATTTTCGCGCGTGCCGCCTCGATTTTTCCATGCAGCGCGGGATCAGCCACGGCCAGGATCTGGGCGGCCAGCCAGGCCGCGTTGCGCGCCCCGGCCTTGTCCAGGGCCACCGTAGCCACCGGGAAGCCGGGAGGCATCTGCACGGTGGAGAAAAGCGCGTCCATGCCGGCCAGGCTGCCGCCGGACACCGGGATGCCGATCACCGGCCTGCTGGTGCGCGCGGCCACGGCCCCGGCCAGGTGCGCGGCCATGCCCGCGGCGCAGATAAAGACCCGCGCGCCTTTGGCTTCCTCGTCGCGTACCAGGGCTTCGGTGCGCTCCGGCGTCCGGTGGGCCGAACTCACGGTAAACACATAGTCAATGCCCAGGCTTTTCAGCACGTCCACGCAGGGGCTGACTTTTTCCTCGTCGGACTTGGACCCCATCAAAATAACAACATGCGCCATGATACCATCCTGTTTGCTTCAGACATTGCGCCACCGGGGAAAGCGGCCTGAATCTCAGCGGTCTTTTTCGCTTTCCAGGCGGCGGATTCCCTTGTCGCCGATGTCCGTGCGGTAAAAGCCCTCCGGCATCTGGATCTTTTCCAGGGCCGCATAGGCGGCCTTCTGGGCCGCGGGCAGATCGTGGCCCAGAGCCGTGACGCAGAGCACGCGCCCGCCGCTGGAAATCAGCACCTGATCCTTGACGGCCGTGCCGCTGTGGAAAACCTTGACGCCCGGCAGGGCCTCAGCCTCCTCAATGCCCTTGATGACCAAGCCCTTGGGGTAGGCGCGCGGGTAGCCTTTGGCGGTGAGCACCACGCCCAGAGCGGTCTGCGAGCTGTAACCGAGGCTGGCCGGGTCCAGTCCGCCGTTGACGCAGTCCAGCATGACCTGGGCCAGATCGCCCTCCAGTCGCGCCAGCAGGGGCTGGCACTCGGGATCGCCGAAGCGGACGTTATACTCCAGCACCTTGGGCCCGTCGGCGGTGAGCATCAGGCCCGCGTAGAGCACGCCCACAAAGGGATGGCCGTCCTTGGCCAGCTCCCTGAGAATGGGCCGGATGGTCAGATCGGCCATTTCCTCCAGCCGGTCGTCGGGCAGTACCGGCGCGGGACTGTACGCCCCCATGCCGCCGGTATTGGGGCCCTGGTCATTGTTCCAGGCGGCTTTGTGGTCCTGGGCGGAGGGCAGGGGCACGGCCCGCTCGCCGTCGCAGAAACAGAGGAAGGAGGCTTCCTCGCCCACCAGGCATTCCTCCAGCACCACGCGGTCGCCCGACGCTCCGAAGGCCCTGGCTTCCATGATGTCGCTCACAGCCTGCAGGGCTTCCTGCGAATCGCGGGCCACCACCACGCCCTTGCCGGCGGCCAGGCCGTCGGCCTTGATCACCAGGGGCGCGCCCACTTTGACCACATGGTTTTTGGCGATTTCCGGATCGCTGAACACCGCGCAGCGGGCCGTGGGCACCTGTGCCCGGTCCATGATCTCCTTGGCAAAGGCCTTGCTGCCCTCGAGCCTCGCGCAATAGGCGTCCGGACCGAAACAGGCGATGCCCGCCTCGCGCATGCGGTCCACAATGCCCAGGGTCAGCGGCAGTTCGGGGCCGGGCACCACCAGATCGATCTTTTCCCGGCGGGCCAGATCCACCAGTGCGTCCAGATCGTCGGCGGCCACCGGCACATTGATCGCGCCCGCGCCGCTGGTGCCTCCGTTGCCGGGAGCCACAAAAATTTCACTGACCCTCGGGCTCTGGCGAAATTTCCAGACCAGGGCATGCTCGCGCCCGCCGGAACCGATCACAAGGATGCGCACCTTGGCCTCCTTTGGCTGATAATGGAGAGAATAAAGGGATAAAAAACGGCCCCCCGCCCGGCGGGCAGGGGGCCGGATTGCCGCACGTTAGTTGGGGTTCACTTCAAAGTCGCTGAGATCCGCAGGCACGTTGGGGTCGGTCTGGGACACGTCCAGCGGGTAGGCGGTGATCATGCTCTGACGGCTGCCGATGCCCAGATCCGGCGAGGTGTTCAGGCCCACCACCAGATCCAGGATGCCGTCGTTGTTCACGTCGGCCAGGTCGATTTCAGCCACGGAACCCCGGATGCGCCGGGTCTTCCACTTCAGGCCCAGGCCCACGCCGTCCCAGTACAGGGCGTGGATTTCGCCCTGGGGGAAGAAGCGATAGCGGTCAAAGAGCTGGGAAGCCGTGGAAATGGGCTTGTTCAGCAGCAGCACGTATTCGCCGGTACGGCCCAGGTCCGCCGCGATCATGCGCATGGGCGCGTAGTATTTGCTGGGCAGCTGGTAGTTGCGGTCGATGCCCAGGCCGGGCATGCCCTTGTAGTGGTCCATGCCCGTGGCGGAGCCGGAAAAGCGCTCCATAGTGGTGTGGATCAGGGTGTTGCCGTTGCCCTGGAAGACCTTGATGCGCTCGTCGTCCGTGAGCATGACCAGCTGGTCGCCCTTGCCGTCCTTGCCGCCGGGCAGCCAGGCCACGTTGAACACCGTGGCGCCGGCGGGCAGATCCAGGCGCGCGCCCAGGGAGAACTTGTTGCCGCTCTTGACCATCACGTGCACGCCGGGAGAGAAGAGCTTGAGCGAATCCCAGCCCTGGCCCACCAGGGTGGGCATGAAATGGGGCGGGGTCTTGATCACGCTGGCGAAGTAGGGGATGCGGTCGGCATACTGGGTCAGCTTGTTGCCCTTGAAGGAATAGAAATAGGAGTAGGGGCGGTTGCTGTCTTCCTCAAAGGTGGCGATGACCAGTTCCTTGGCCCCGTCGCGGTTAAGGTCGATGGCCCGCATGGAAAAATTGAGATTGGACTGGGAAATGACGGTTTCGCCCAGTTGCTTGAGCCGACCGTCGGGCTCCCAGATGTAGATGGTCAGCTTGTGGTCGCCGAGCACCGCGATTTCGTTTTTGCCGTCGCCGTTGAAATCGCCCACGGCCATATCCACCATATTGTCCTTCATGCGCTGGCTGCGCAGGCGCGAGCCGTCGTTGGCCCCGGACCCCTGGTAACGGAACTGCGGGTTCAGATAAACCCGCTGCTGGCCCGTCTCATTGACCACGATGTCCGAATTCATCTGATTGACCGGCTCGCCCTTGCCGGACGGAGCCACATAGCCGGGCCGACCCGCCACGGACACGCCGAAGGCCTCGCTGCCCATGGCGGAGCTCAGTTGCTGTACTGTGGCGGTGAGGCCGCTCAACGGCCCCTGCGCTGTTTTGCTCCAGGTCTTGCCCACCTTGTCCACGCTGTGGACGTCAATGGTGCACTCATTGCCCATGACGCTCACCGAGCCCCAGACCGCGTAATCCGCGCCCGCGGCGCTCAGGGCCTTGCGGGCCTCGGCGGCGGAAGCGGCCTTGGTCTGCGCGCTGCGCCCTTCCAGCACGCCGGGGCGGTTGAGCCGCGCCTGCATTGTGGCCGGCACGGCCTTGGACAGGTAGGCATAGCTCTGCGGCGCATTGACCGTAAAGGGCAGCAGCACAAAGCTCTTCGGCGCGGCCTGGGCGGCCTGGGCCAGGCCCAGCGCGAGCGTCAGCAGGCAGGCCGTCAAGGACAATCGCATGGCAAATTTCATCCCGTACTCCTTGGAGTCTTTTTCGGAGGCGCGGCAAAGCTCCAGCCCCGCCATATCGTCGCAGTATACGCAGACTTGGCCCGCCGCGCAATATGAAAGCGGCGGCCTCCCAAGGCAATCGAAAGAATGCTTCCTCTCTGGATATGCATTTGATTCCATACGTGCGCCTTCTTCCTTAGACCCGCGAACGCAGCCGACACAGTCGGCAAGTGAGCGGGGGACTGGTTTGCGGGAATTTTGCAAAATTGGCGATTTTTTCGTGCGGGCAAGGCAGCGATGCTTTTTTGAGCGGAACATGCTTGCGTATGTGAGCATCAAAAAAGCATCGGTAACGCCGCCCGCGCGGAAAAGACGGATTCTGTAGCATAACCGCAAAGTTACAGGAAGGCTGAGGCAAAAGCATTTCCTTTCCCGTTCTCTCCATTCGATTGCTCTGAACGGCCTCCGCAAGCGGGGGCCTGAATCCGGCTGACTTTGCCCCTGATCTGCCCTATACTGGGCGCGTCATGCCCAAACAGCACTCCCGCTCCTTCCGTCTGGTCTGCGAAACCCGGCACATCCCCCTGGTGGAAGCCCTGTTGCGCGCCCAAGGCTACGAATTCGAACCCGAGCCCTTTTCCCCGCTCTGCCGCCGCCTCTGCCGCGAGCCCCGGCCTCTGGGCGGTTCCCTGGCGGCCTTTTTCGGGTATATCTACATCCAGGACCGCTCCTCCATGCTGCCGCCCCTGGCGCTGGCCCCCCGGACGGGGGAAGCCGTGCTGGACGTCTGCGCCAGCCCGGGCAGCAAAAGCGGCTTTCTGGCCCAGTTGACCGGCCCCACGGGCTTTGTGCTGGCCAACGAGCCCGCGCCCGCCCGCCTGGGCACCCTGCGGGCCAATCTGCACCAGTGCAATCTGCTCCAGGCCGCCACCTGCTCCTACGGCGGCGAAAACCTGCCCCTGGTCCCGGCTTCCTGGAACGCCATCCAGCTGGACCCGCCCTGCTCCGGCTGGGGCACGGCGGAAAAACATCCCCGCGTGCTCAAGCTCTGGCAGGGAGACAAACTGAACAGCCTCATCGGCCTGCAACGACGTCTGCTGCGGCACGCCGCATCCCTGCTCGCGCCGGGCGGACGGCTGGTCTACTCCACCTGCACCACCAACGAGGCGGAAAACGAGGCCCAGGTCTGTTTCGCCGAAGAAGAGCTGGGCCTTGTGCGCGAAACGCTGCCGCCGTTTCCCGGCTTTGCCTGGGAAGAACGCCCCGACGGCGCGGGCACGCTGCGGGTGGACGGCGAAAAATCGCGGGCCCAGGGATTTTACCTGGCCCTGTTGCGCAAGACGGCGAGCAGCGCGGGCACGCCCCCCGTGTCGCTCGCGTCCGCCCCGGAAAAACGCGGCGCGCGGCGCGAAGCGGGCCGGACCCTGCCGCCGGAATGCCTGGCCGGGCCCTGCTGCGACCCGGCTCTGCTGCCGCAGGGCCACGCCGCGCTTTACGGCGAGCATGTGCGTTTTATTCCCGCACAGGCGGCCGGTCTGCTGCCGCCGGAATGCATCTGGCAGGGAGCCTTGCTGGGCCGTCTGACCGGCGGCCGTCTGAGCCCGGCCCCGCGCCTGCGCTGCCTGCTGCCCAAGCCGCCCGGACCGGACACGGCCCTGGTGCTGGACGACCTTGCGGACCTGGCGGCCCTGCTTTCGGGCCAGAGCCGCCAAACCGGCCTGGCGGGCCGTGAGGCCGGACTCTGGTGGCGCGATCTGCCCCTGGGGCGGATCGCGCTCAAACAGGGCCGGGCCGTGGCCGTGTTCAAGTAGAGCGGATTCCGTTTGAAGTTGTTCTCATTTCCCTGAAGCAGGCAAGGAGGCCGCCATGCCCGTGAACGCGCGCATGCACCTGAAAATCTGGCTGACCCGCGCCGACGGCAAAAACAGCGGCACGGCGGGCCAGGAACTGCTGGGCCAGGGCCGGGTGGAGCTTTTGCGCCGCATGGCCGAACTGGGCTCGCTGAAAAAAGCCGCCGAAAGCATGGGCATGTCTTACCGCCTGGCCTGGGGCAGGTTGAAGAAAATGGAGGAAGCCCTGGGCCGCCCCCTGGTGGAAAGCGGCGACAACCGGCGTGGCGGCTACAGCCTCACGCCCGCGGGCGAGGAACTGGTCGCGGCCTTCCGCCTCTGGGAGGACGAGGTGCGCCGTTTCGCCCTGGCGCACGCGCCGCAATTGCACAATATCGCCCTGGAAGCGGACGCCCCGGCCGAGGCGGACGCTGACGCCCGCGACGACGCTCCCTCCGGCGCGTCCGCATTGCGGGATTGACGCGGGCGGGACGCGCATGGAAAGCATGCTGCGCTGGCGGCCCGAAGCCGCCCGCTTCCGCCACCGGGACTCCCTGCTGGAAAAATCCCTGCCCGGCGCGGACCTGGCTCTGGAGGCCTGCGCCCTGGTGGACCTGAGCGTGGCCGAGGCTCTGGCGCGGGCGCGCCAGGCCGGACGCGCGCCCGCCTGCGGGGCGGGTTGCGCGGCCTGCTGTTGCCAGCCCATCCCGCTCACGCCGCTGGAAGCCCTGCTGCTGACACGCTACGCGCATCTGCGGCTCAGGCCCGAAGAACGCGCGACCCTGGCCCGAAACCATGCCGCGGCCCTGGCTCTGCCGCCGTTGCGGCGCAACTGCCCCCTGCTGCTTGACGGCCGTTGCGCGGCCTATGTCGTGCGCCCCCTGGCCTGCCGCCGCTATCTGGTGCTGGACAGGCCCTGCGCCCCCGGCGAGGACGCCGCATCCAGCCGCCCCGCCGATCTGCTGCTGCCCGACCCGGGCCTGCTGGCAGCCGCCCTGCTGCGCACCCTGCCCTGGTACGCCCGCCGACCCGGATGCCCGCTGCCGCCCCGGTCTTCAGACCCGGCGGCGGCCCGGCGTTTCTTCCGCTCCGTGACCACCGTTATCCAGGCCCTGCCCTGGGGAAAAGAGCTTGCCCAAGAGGACGGCGTGGCTTAAAGGAAACACTGCGTAATGGTCTTTGTGCCCTTTTCCCGCGAAGAATGATTCAGAAAGCTTCCGGCCCGCGCCGCGCTGTTCCGGGTTTGAATATGTCCACCAGTACCGCCGCGCCCGCGCGCGAACCGGCCAACGCCCTTGAGCGGGTTTCCGGCCTCCTTTCCCTGCTGCGTTTCGCCTTTCCCACCATGGTCATGATGGTCTTCAACGGCCTGTACACCATTGTGGACGTGGTTTTTGTGGCCCGTTTCGTGAACACCGAGGCGCTCTCGGCCATCAACATCATCAACCCGGCCATGGGCGTGCTCTGGGGCCTGGGCACCATGCTGGGCACCGGCGGCAGCGCGCTTATCGCGCGCAAGATGGGCGGCGGCGACACTGCCGGAGCGCAGCGCAACTTCAGCCTGCTGATCCTGGCCGGGGTGCTGCTGGGCCTGTTCTTTTCCGGCCTGGGCCTGCTCTTTCTGGAGCCGATCATCCGCGCCCTGGGCGCCAGCGACATTCTCGCGCCCTACTGCCGGGAATATTTCGGCACCCTGCTGCTCTTCACCCCGGCGGGCCTGGTGCTGGCCCTGTTCGCCTTTTTCTTCGTCGCAGCCGGCAAGCCCGCGCTGAACATGGCCCTGATTATTGCCTCGGGCCTGACCAACACGCTTCTGGACTATGTCTTCATCGTGCTGCTGGGCATGGGCGTGGCGGGCGCGGCCCTGGCCACGGGCATCGCCTTTCTGATCCCGCCTCTGGGCGGGTTGTGTTTTTTCCTGTACAGCAAAGGGCCGCTGCACTTCACCCGGCCCGGCATGCGCCCGCGGGAGTTCGGCCAGGCCTGCTTCAACGGCAGCTCCGAGATGATCGCCCAACTCTCGATCAGCGTGACCACCTATCTGTTCAACATCACCATGCTGCGCCTGGCCGGGGAAGCGGGCGTGGCCGCGCTGACCATCACGGCCTATTCGGAATATTTTCTGGTCACGCTCTTTCTGGGTTTTTCCATGGGCGTGGCACCGGTCATCAGCTACAATTACGGCAGCGGCAACCATGCCCGCCAGCGCCGCATCTTCCGCTCCTGCCTGCTGTTCATCTGCGTGGGTTCCATTCTGGTCTTCAGCGCGGCCCTGCTGGGCGCGTCCCGGCTCATCGGCATTTTCGCGCCGCCGGACAGCCGGGTTTTCGCCCTGGCGGACCAGGGCTTCCATATTTTCGTCTTCAACTTTCTGTTCTGCGGCTACGGCATCTTTGCCTCGTCCCTGTTCACGGCCCTGTCCAACGGCAAGGTTTCCGCCATTATCGCCTTTTTGCGCACCTTCGCGCTTATCGCGCTTTTTCTGCTGGTGCTGCCGGAATTCCTCGGCCTGACCGGCGTGTGGCTGGCCGCGCCCCTGGCCGAGGCCATCTCCGCGCTGGTGGCGGCCTTTTTCGTCTGGCGCTGGCGCGGCACCTATCAGTATTTATAGGAAAAACGGGAAAGGGCAGGACAAGAACCCAAGCCGGGATAGTCAGGCCGGACGACCCAGGTCCAGACGGCGCGCGTCCAGGCTGGAGAGCCAGACCATGTCATGGCTGGCCGCCACCACGGTGGTTCCGGCCAGGGCCGCGCCGCGTACCGCCGTCTCGATGGCCTTGGCGCTGGCCGCGTCCACGCTGGAGGTTGGCTCGTCCAGCAGCAGGACCAGCGGGCGCAGGACCAGCCGGGCGGCCAGGGCCACGCGCTGCTTTTCGCCGCCGGAAAGCGCCTTCCAGGAACGGCGCAGCATGTCCTGCTCCGGCGTGAAGCCCACGGCCAGCATGGCTCCCTCGGCGGCCTGCCGCAGATCATGGCGGCGGCCGCGCACACGCAGGCCGTAGACCACATTTTCAAACACCGAGGCCTTGAACAGATAGGATTCCTGCAACAGCAGAGTGACGTCCTGCCGGGGCGGACGGCCCGGCGTGCCGTGAAAACACAGTTCGCCGGAGGCGGGACTTTCCAGAAAAGCCAGCAGGCGCAGCAACGTGCTCTTGCCCGCGCCGTTGGGGCCCGTGAGCGCCAGCACCTCGCCGCGCGCGATGCTCAGCTCCGGCAGGCGCAGCACTGTGCGCCCCCCGTAGCGCTGCGTCAGGTCCCGGCATCGGTACAACACGCTCATGCCCCGCCTCCCCGCCTGCCGTGGTCGCCCCGTCCGCGCCGGCGCAAAACCGCCAGAGCCAGATTGACCACAAAAGCCATGAGCAGCAGCACCAGCCCCAGGGCAATGCCCTGGGCGAATTCGCCCTTGCTGGTTTCCAGGGCAATGGCCGTGGTCATGGTGCGGGTTTCATAGCGGATATTGCCGCCCAGCATCATGGCGATGCCCACTTCGGTGATCACCCGGCCGAAGGCCGTAACGCAGACCATGCCGATTTCGTAACGGGCCTCCTTCAATGAGCCCCAGGCCACCTGCGCGCCCGATGCCCCCAGAGTCAGCAAGGTCTGGCGGCAGCGCGGGTCCAGCCCTTCCACCGCCTGGGCCGTCCAGGAAATCACGATGGGCAGGGCCAGCACGGCCTGGCCGATAGCCATGCCCGGCAGGGTGAAGAGCAGGCCGTATTCGCCCAACGGGCCCCGGTAGGTGATGAAGGCATAGACCAGCAGGCCGATGAGCACGGTGGGGAAGGCCAGCAGGGTGTCGGAAATGAGCCGCAGGCAGCGCTTGCCCGGAAAATCGTAATAGCCCAGGGCAAACCCGCAGGGCAGGCCCAGCAGCATGGCCGCCGTCATGGCGTAGGCCGTGGAGACCAGGGTGGCCGTGACGGCGGACAGCGTGGCCGCGTCCATGTGCAGGAGCAGGGCGAGGGCCTGCGCGACGCCTTGGGATAGGTAATCCATAACTGTAGGTGTGCCCCGCGAGGCGGAGTTATTGGGGCCTGCCGCCCGCAGGGCACACCAAACATCACCCGGACGACAAGCCCCCTCCCGGCTTACGGCAAAGGAACAGCGCGGAAGCGAAACATCCGTTCCGCTTCCGCTTTCCTCATCTACTTCCCGGCATTGGGGAAGAACAACTGCTTGCCTTCCAGCTTGTAATCGGCAATGCGCTTCTGGGTTTCAGGCTTCACCCACCAATCCTCGAAAACCAGGGCCAGGTCTTTCTTGACCTTGGGGCACTGGGCCGGATTGACCGTGATCACGCTGTACTGGTTGAACAAGGCCTTGTCGCCCTCCACCAGGATGGCCAGGGGGTTCTTGTCGCCCTGCTTGTTGGCGAACTTGATCCAGGTGCCCCGGTCGGTAAGGGCATAGCCCTTTTTCTCGGCGGCCATGTTCAGGGTGGCCATCATGCCCTGCCCGGCGGAAACATACCAGGCTTCCTTGTCCGGCGACAGGCTGGAGGCCTTCCAGAGCTTGAGTTCGGCCTTGTGCGTGCCGGACTGGTCGCCGCGGCTCACAAAGGGGCTTTTGCGCCCGGCAATAGCCTTGAGGGCCTCGGCCGTGGCCTTGGCCTTGACCTGGGCCGGATCCTTGACCGGGCCCACCAGCACGAAATCGTTATACATGATCTGGCGGCGATCCACGCCGTGCCCGGCTTTGACGAATTCCATCTCGGCGGCGGGCGCGTGCACCAGCAGCACGTCGGCGTCGCAGTTCTTGGCGATTTCCAGGGCCTTGCCCGTGCCCACGGCCACCCATTTGAGATCAATGCCGGTCTCGGCCTTGAACGTGGGTTGCAGATACTCCAGCAAGCCGGAATCCTGGGTGCTGGTGGTGGTGGCCATCATCAGCTTTTTGTCGGCGGCATGGGCCACGGGCAGGCTCAGGGCCAGGCAGAAGGCGGCGGCCAGAGCCAGAACGGAAAGGCGTTTCATGGATGCGACTCCTTGTAAGATATTGGAAGAAAGATAGACGAGTGCATAGCCGCCCACGGACAGCGCGTCAATGGCTCCGGCGCGACGGCACAGGGCAGACGCATCTAATTCCAGGCTTTGCAGGCCTTTTATTTGCCGTGATGATTCGCCAAAACCAGCCTTTTGTGTGCCGGCTGCGTCATCTGGCGCTTTCGGTCGGTTTCCGCGCCAAAAGTGCCATTTTCCTTGCCGGCACGCAAAAATCTTGCTTCAGCCGTTGCGACGAAGGAGCTTTAGCCGTAGGCGAACTTGTGAGCCGTACGGAGAAAGACAGCAACGCTAGCTACGGATGAAGACAGCAATTGGTTACGCAAAATTATATCCAAGGAAATCGCTGTCGCTATCCGTAGCGGTGCTGTCTTGATCCGTAACACGGCTTCGCCGTGAACGGCTCAAGCAAGCCGCTGACGCGGCAACGGCCAGCGCATTTTTTAGGATTCTCCCGGCACCAGCCATCCGCCTGCGCTTCGCTCCGGCGGAGCAAAGGTGGCTTCGCCACTTTTTTGTTCGTTCCCCGATCTACCGGGGAATAAAGACTTTTTAGATGCGTCTTCCCAGCGCGACGACAGGGCCCGATTGAGCTAAAGAGGTTGCGGATCAGCATCACGCCAACCCAAGCCGCTGCCCGCGCAAAAGCTGACGTCCCCAGACCGCCTGCCCCAGGGACAGGCCGCCGTCGCCCGGCGGCAATTCATGGTGGGTGAGCGGGTCAAGGCCATGCTCCGCCAGGGCTTGCGGCAAGAGCCGGGCCAGCAGGGCGTTCTGCATGGCCCCGCCGGAAAGGCCCACTCGGCGCGTGCCGGTCTTTCGGGCCGCCGTGGCGGCCATGCCCGCCAGCGCGTGCGCCAGGCTCAGATGAAAACGGGCCGCGACGCGTCCCACGGGCTCGCCGGCCGCTTGGGCTTGCAGCACTCGGCGGAAGAGGGCCGTGCTGTCCAGCTCCAACAGGCCGTTGCTCTCCACCAGAGGCAGAGGCCAGGCCGCGCCCTCGCGCAACGCGGCTTCGTCCGCCGCCGCTTCCAGGCGGATGGCCGCCTGGCCTTCGTAAGTGGTCGCCAGGCAAAGGCCCAACTGGGCGGCCACGGCGTCGAACAGGCGGCCGCAACTGGAGGTTCGCGGGCAGTTCAGGCCGCGCGCCAGCATTTCCCGCACAGCCGTTGCGGCCATGGCGTATTCGGCGTCCCAGGGCGCGGGACCGGCATCCTCTCCGGCCTGAATCCGAAGGGCCAGGGCGATGCGCCAGGGCTCACGGATGGCGGCCTCGCCGCCGGGCAGGGCAAAGGGGGCCAAGCGCCCCAGGCGGTTCCAGTCCGCACGGCCCAGATCCATATGGATCAGTTCCCCGCCCCAGATGGTGCCGTCGTCGCCCAGGCCCGTGCCGTCCAGGCACAGGGCCAGGGCGGGCTCATAACAGTTATTTTCGGCCAGCACCGAGGCGGCATGGGCGACATGGTGCTGGATCCGCCAGAGCGGCAAGCCTTCCCGCGCGGCGCGGGCCTCGGCATAGCGGGTGGACAAAAAATCCGGGTGCAGATCGCAGACAATGGCCTTGGGCCGCACTTCCAGCAGGCTTTCCAGGTGGGCCGCCACTTCCTCGTAAAAACCCAGGGTGGCCGGATTTTCCAGATCGCCGATATGCTGGCCCACAAAGGCCTCATGCCCGCGCGTGAGGCAGATGGTGCCCTTAAGTTCGGCCCCGGCCCCCAGCACCGTGGGATCGCCCTCTTCCCCGCCCTCTCCAAACGGCGGCAGAAAGACCGGACGCGGCACATAGCCGCGCGCCCGCCGATAGAAAAACGGATCAACCGCGTGCGGGACTGTCGCAGGGCTGGAAGCTGCCTCATCCTTAAAATCCCCGGTCCGAAGGGGGCGTGGGGCCACGCTGAGCACGCTGTCGTCCACGCGCACCAGGATGTCCCTGTCGTGCAGCAGCCAGGCGTCGGCCAGATGATCCAGGCGGGCCAGGGCTTCGCGGTTGCCCAGGCAGAGGGGCTCGCCGTGGGGATTGGCCGAGGTCATCACCAGCGCCGGGGGCAAAGGCGCGCGCGGCGCGAGCCGATCAAAAAGCGCCGCGTGCAGGGGAGTATAGGGCAGCATCAGGCCCACGTTGCGCGTGTCCGGAGCCACCTCCGGCGGCAGGGGGTCTGTCTCTCCGGCCGGGACGGCCCGACGCGGGCAGAGCACAATGGGTTTTTCCGGACTTTGCAGCAGGGCTTCGTGCTCGGGCGTGAGTTCGCAAAGCGCGCGCGCCGTGGCCAGGTCCCCGACCATCAGGGCCAGGGGCTTGTGAGGACGGTTCTTGCGCCGCCGCAGCTCCTGCACGGCCGCGGCGTCGCGGGCGTCGCAGGCCAGCTGGAAACCGCCCAGGCCCTTGAGCGCCAGGACGCCGCCGTCCAGCAGAACCTGCCCGGCGCGGGCCAGGGCTTCACGCCGGTTGTCCGCCGTGGGACCGGTGTCCCCGCCCTGCCGCGTGTGTCTGTCCACAAACCAGAGACGCGGGCCACAGACCGGGCAGGCAATGGGCTGGGCGTGGAAACGCCGGTCGGCGGGATTGCCGTATTCCGCCGCGCAATCCGGGCAGAGCGGGAAGCAGCTCATGGTGGTGGTGGCCCGGTCATAGGGGATGGCGCGGGTGATGGTGTAGCGCGGGCCGCAATTGGTGCAGTTGGTGAAGGGATAGCCGTAACGGCGGTTGGCCGGGTCGCGCATGTCCGCGAGGCAGTCCGGGCAGATGCCCATATCCGGGCTGACCAGCACACTGTGCCCGGCGTGGCCGTGGCTGGGCACAATGACAAAAGCCGTTTCGCCGGGCAGAAACGCCAGTTCTTCCTCGCTCAAGCCCACCAGCCGGGCCAGGGGCGGCAACTCCGCACACAGGCGGCGGCCGAAGCGCTCCACCTCCGCCGGAGGGCCCTGCACTTCCATGCGCACGCCGTCGGAGGTGTTGCCCACCGTGCCGGTAAGTCCGCCCTCCCGCGCCAGCCGGTAGACAAAGGGGCGGAAGCCCACGCCCTGAACCTGGCCGGAAGCCACAAAGGCCCGGCGCACTGTCTGTTTCATGTCCATTATCGCACTGTAGCCCAAAAGAAAAAATGCCGCCAGACTGTTCAATTGCTCAAGATTGAACGCCCTTGCGGTGCCAACGGCTTTTCTGTATTCTCTTCAGTTATAACCGGATCATTAAACAGTTCCCCGCCGTTGCGGCGGCAAGGAGGAGCGCCCATGCCCACAAAACACAATATCGGCAGCCGGATCCGTTCCTTCCGCGAGGAACGTGAAATTGATCTGGAAACCCTGTCCCAGGACACCAACCTGAGTGTGGAATTCCTGAACCAGCTGGAAAACGGCGAAATTTACCCCAGCATCGGCCCCATGCAGAAGCTGGCCCGCGCTCTGGGCGTGCGCCTGGGCACCTTTCTGGATGACCAGTACACCCGCGACCCGATCATCGGACGCATCGGCGGCGAGGGCGGCGACCCGGCCCTGCACACCGGGCGCATGGCCCGGCCCACCTATGTCTACCAGGCTCTGGGCAAGGGCAAGAGCGACCGCAACATGGAGCCCTTTTACATTGAAATTTTTCCCGACCCCTCGGTGGAGCGCAAAACCTCATCCCACCAGGGCGAGGAATTCATCCTGGTGCTTGAGGGCGAACTGCTGGTGATCTACGGGCGGGAGAGCCACGTGCTCAAGGCCGGGGACACCATCTATTACAATTCCATTGTGCCGCATTTCGTGGGCGCGGCCGGGGATGCGCCGGTCAGGATCATGGCTGTGGCGTATAATCCTTAGAGAACCCTGGACCGGATTCACTCTGCAATTGCGACGCGACGACCCGAGCGGAGGGCGCGGAGAAAAGGCATGGACGAAAAAGTACGCGAGCGGCAGGCGCAGTTTGAACTGCGCGAATGGACCCTGGGGCAGATTCTCGACCATACCGTGGCCCGCTTTCCCGACCGGGAGGCCATTGTCTACGCCGACCGCGACTACCGCCTGACCTGGCGGGAATTCGCCGACGTGGTGGACCAGTTCGCCAAGGGGCTCATGGCGCTGGGCGTGCAAAAGGGCGAAAAAGTGGCGGTCTGGGCCACCAACGTGCCCTACTGGGTGGCCCTGCAATTCGCCACGGCCAAGATCGGGGCCATTCTGCTCACGGTGAACACCAATTACCGCGAACACGAGTTGCGCTATCTGCTGGGCCAGTCCGAATGCGAAAACATCTTCCTCATCGACAACCTGCGCGACCATGACTATATCGCCACACTCTACAAGATCGTGCCCGAACTGCGCACCCAGGGGCGCGGCAACTTGCGCTGCGCCGAGCTGCCGCACCTGAAGCGGGTCTGTTTTCTGGGCGCGGAAAAGCACCGGGGCATGTATTCCGTGCCGGAAATCCTGGCCATGTCCGTGATGGTGGACGACGAGGAATATGAGGCCCGCCAGGCCACTCTGGACCCCTGGGACGAAATCAACATGCAGTATACCTCGGGCACCACGGGTTTTCCGCGCGGGGTCATGCTGACCCACGTGGGCGTGGGCCTCAACGGCTACTGGATCGGCCGCCACCAGGGCTTTACGGAGCAGGACAGGCTCTGCCTGCCGGTGCCGCTTTTCCACTGCTACGGCTGCGTGCTGGGCGTATCGGCCTGCGTCAACCACGGCACCACCATGGTCATTCTCGAAACCTACAATCCCCTGAAAGTGCTGGCCGCCGTGGACAGCGAGCGCTGCACCGCGCTCTACGGCGTGCCCACCATGTTCCTGGCCGAGCTGGAGCACAAGCTCTTCAAGCGCTTTGACGTCTCCAGCCTGCGCACCGGCATCATGGCCGGTTCGGTCTGCCCGGAACCGCTCATGCGCCGGGTGGTGGAAGACATGTACATGAAGGAAATCACCATCTGCTACGGCCTCACCGAGGCCTCGCCGGTCATGACCCAGTCCGACATTCACGATCCCCTGGCCGTGCGCTGCGAAACCGTGGGCTGCGCCATGCCGGGCATTGAGGTGCGCGTGGGCGACCCGGAGACCTGCGAGGAACTGCCGCGCGGCGAAGTGGGCGAAATCCTCTGCCGGGGCTACAACATCATGAAGGGCTACTACAAGATGCCCGAGGACACGGCCAGGGCCATCAGCCCGGAAGGCTGGCTGCACTCCGGCGACCTGGGCGTCATGGACGAGCACGGCTACGTGCGCGTCACGGGCCGGATCAAGGACATGATCATCCGGGGCGGCGAAAACGTCTACCCGCGCGAAGTGGAGGAATTTCTGCTCCAGATGGACGGCGTACTGGACGTGCAGGTGGTGGCCGTGCCCAGCCGCAAATACGGCGAGGAAGTGGGGGCCTTCGTCATTCCCCGGCCCGGCGCGGACTTGCTGCCCGAAGACATACGCGACTTCTGCCGGGGCAAGATCGCCTGGTTCAAGATTCCCAAATACGTGGCCCTGGTGGACGCTTTCCCGCTCACGGCCAGCGGCAAGATCCAGAAATACAGGCTGCGCGAAATGGCGGCCGAGCGCTGGCCCGAGCCCATGCAATAAACAGCCCGTCCCGGACGGCGCGCTGCCTTGGGACGGCCTTTTCTCCGGGCCCGCGTCGTGCTAATCAACGGCCCATGAACACTGAAAACTTTACGCTGACCCCTGATGATACGGTCTCTCCGGCCCGGACACTCCCCGCCGCCCCGAACAGCGCTCCGTCCGTGAACGCCGATCCTCGCGGAGCAACCTGCGCCGCGGCCTGTCCGCTGGCCCGGATTCCGGCTCCGGTCTGGAACGCCCTGTTGCGCCGCCCCTTCCGCAAGCGGCATCCCTTCATCTTCTGGCTCTCGCTCCTGGCCCTGGTTCTGATCGGCCTGGCTGTTTTCAGCCGGGACGAAAACGGCCAGGGCCTGCTCAGCGGCGGCGACCGCCTGGCCCTGGTCATGGTGCGCGGCCCGATTATGGACGTGGCCCCCACCCTGGCCTGGATCCGCAAAATCGAACGCAACCCCCAGGTCAAGGGCGTGTTGCTGCGCGTGGATTCCCCCGGCGGCGGGGCCGCCGCCTCGCAGGAAGTCTACGACGCGCTGGCCCGCCTGGCCCGAAAA
This sequence comes from Desulfovibrio sp. 3_1_syn3, assembly GCF_000145315.2. NCBI lineage: Bacteria > Pseudomonadati > Thermodesulfobacteriota > Desulfovibrionia > Desulfovibrionales > Desulfovibrionaceae > Desulfovibrio > Desulfovibrio sp. 3_1_syn3. The sequence goes on along the minus strand of NZ_ADDR02000001.1, from coordinate 877,001 downwards.
CGCCCGTTGGCGGTGAGCATGGGCTCCATGGCCGCGTCGGGCGGCCTGATGGTCAGCATGGCCGGAGGCCGGATTTTCGCCAATCCCTCCACAGTCACCGGCTCCATCGGCGTGCGCATGGACATCCCGCAACTCCAGGGGCTGCTGGGCAAGATCGGCGTGGGGCAGGAAACCCTGGTCACCGCGCCTTACAAAAACGCCGGTTCCTATCTGCACCCGCTTTCACCCGAGGATCGGGCCTATTTTGAAGGCGTGCTCAAGGACATGCACGAGCAGTTCGTGGACATTGTGGCCAAGGGGCGGGACATGCCGCACGAGCGGGCCGGAGGGCTGGCCAGCGGCAAGATCTTTACCGGCCAGGAGGCCCTGAAGCTCGGCCTGGTGGATGAACTGGGCGGCCAGGACGCGGCCCTGCGCTGGCTGGCCGAACAGACCGGCGTGCCCGCCGAGCGCAAGCTGCTGACCAAACCCAAGGAAAGTTCCTGGCTCGCGGACAGCCTCAAATCCTGGTTCGGCCTGGACCTTTCGACCCTTGCAACCATGGGCGGGCTTAACGCCGCGGGCAGCGACTGGCGGACGCCGGTCTTTCTGTATCAGTTCTGAGAAGGCCTGGGGCTGCCGCCCCAAATCCCGCCGGGGGGATCATCCCCCCGGCTCTCTCAAGGTCGGAAAAGGACGGCGCGCTCGCGCCTTCCTGTGGCAAGGGTTTGTCTGCAAATCCTTGCAGAGCAGTTGATGCATGAAATGCATCCGCGCATCAAAAGTATTCACTTCCGCATTTCTCCCCCCGCATCCTGCTCACATTTCCTGCATGACCCAGGCCAATCGCCCGAGAATCCATTCCGTCCGGGCTAAGCGTATCCTGCGATCCGGATACGCGGGGTTCTCGGCACATAAGCGGAAATAATCCTCCTCCCAGAGCAGGCGGCGCAGGACGATCTCCCCGTGGGGAAGCGTGATGGCGAACAGTTCGCCGCTCGCGGGGCAGTCGGCGCGCGTGTCAATGCCGACATACGCTCCCCGGCGCACTGTGGGCGCGGCCGCGTCGTTGTCCACTGCCAGAACGACTATGCCCTCTCTCGCGTATGCCCTGGGCAAGAGGATGCTGCCTGTCGGCCGGAGCGTGGCCACGGCTGCCCCGTTTCCCGTGTCGTCGCCGCGCATGGCGTACATGGTGACAAGCGCAGGCTGCGACAAAGGCGAGCCCAACAAGCCGGGGGCCAGGGGCGTTCCGTCACCGTCGCCGGGGATGTACCCGGCCTCGGTGCGCAGATACACCGGGCCGATGCCGCTTTTCAGCCAGTCGGGGTTCACGCCCAGCTTTTCGAAGAGCTTCATATACCAGGCCGCCGGGACGAAATTTCTTCTCTTGGCGTCGGAAATGCTCGATTGCTTGATCTCAAGAATTTCAGCCAACGCGGTTTGTGTGCGGGTATGGGTTACCGCTTGGATACGTTTGAATATTTCAAAATTCAGGGGTGCCTCTTTCATAAACTCCTCCAAGCCTTCAAGGGCAAATCAGGACTTACGAGTTAATACATTAGTGCGGACAAGTGAATTATTATTTCGATATATTGGTGCAATATCCTATGGAGGTGCACCAATGATTGTCAGTAACCTTGCAAAAATAATGGAAAAAAAGAGAATGACCTGTCGTAATTTAGCAGAGTTATCTGGAGTAGCCGGGCAAACGATAACCAGAGCACGAGGCAAGCTAATTTATGAATGTCGGCTTTCAACTCTTGATGCGTTAGCTATGGCGCTGCAAGTGGAGCTTAAAGCTTTGTTTGACGAAGTGCGGAGTGAGCCTACAAAAATTGAATGGAATTCCTGCGAATAAAATCACCAAAACAATCTAATATATTAGTGCTGACTACGTTTCTGTTATCCCGATATATTAGTGCACTTTCAGAAATGGAGCGCACTAATGGTAAAAAGCAATCTTGCAAGCCTTATGAAGGAAAAGAAAATCACATACCGGCGACTTGAAGAGCTTTCAGGTATTGCGGGAGAGACAATCAACAGGGCTCGAGGAGCATTAATCTACGAATGCAAGCTATCGACCCTTGATGCCTTGGCCAGGGCTCTACATGTAAAAATTAAAGATTTGTTTGATGAAGAGTGAACTTCAGACCACAAAAAGCCCACATGGAGATATGGAACCAAAAGTCGATAATTTTTTTGGAAAGGCATTGCTTCAAATACGTCTCCGACTAGGGGCTGTTTCTAAATTAGGATTTTCGTTCTCTGCCAAGAAAGGCGAACCTTGGGCGGCGGGAGTATATTCAAACATATTCGACCTTCGCACGGGGCGAGCCCGGCGTCGGCAGAGGGCGAAAGGACAAGTTAGAAACAGCTCCCAGAGTTCCCAATACCAGCTGGCAAAGTTATCCGGTATTTCAGAGCAGGACGTACCCCCGATGATCGAAAGTAATGTCAAAAATATTATGAAAAATATACATATTACATATGCCGAACTGGAATCGGTGACAGGACTTTCGAGCCAGACCATTACCCGCGCCAGGAGCCGCAGAATCCGGGAAATGAGCTTGGAAACACTGGAAACTATTGCCCATGCGCTTGGAGTGACGATTAAAGACCTGTTTGACGAGCGCGTTGTTTCCCATAAAAAGCAGACAGAGCAAGACATCTCTCAGCGCTCTTCTCCGCAAAACGAAGATTAGGGGCCTCGTGAAATAAAAACAGGCCGACGAGCTTCCCCATCGGCCTGACTGGCCCGCATCTTTCCTTCCTGCCCCGATACATCTTGCGTACCGTTTCGTTCCGTATAATTTTTCAACATACATATGCGGAAAGCAGCCTGCCCCGGAAGAACGCAAGGGAGCCGGGCGATTGAACCCGACCGCGAAAAATCCGGCCCTCTCCTTCCCACGGACTCTCCTGCCCGCGCGGTGGCTATTCCCAAGCGAACGCCGCTGTATCGGCCTTTTCCATGTCCTGTTGACTCCCGCGCCCGCGCAGGGCACACTTTTTTTACAAAATTCCCCGGGATGCGGGACGGTCCATAAAACCGTACAGGACATTCCATGAAGCCATGCCTGCTGCTGTTTCTGTTGCTGTGCGGTCTGGGCGGTTGCCTCAGTCACAGCATCGGCCCCGCCGAAGTCAAGCGCGATGCGTCCGCTCCCCACGCCGTGCTTGAACGCGATCAGGCGGTTTTCGTAACCACCCTGACGCCGCTCCCGCCGGATGCGGGAGATTCGGCGGAATACATCGCGGCCCAGTTCGCCAAGTATCTCCGGCCTGTCGCGCGCGAAACCCGGTACGGAGCTCCGGTGGCCGATGCGGCGGACGGCCTGGCAAAGGCCCGCGACTGCGGCTGCGGCTATCTGGTTCTGTTGCGCGTTCTCCAATGGAAAACATCCAGCCTGTTCAGCCCCGGCCATGCGGCGGAAGTTGAAATAAGCGTCATGGAAGTTGATACCGGCGCGCTGCGGGACAAAAGCACAGTCAGCGCCTCCTGCTGGAGCATGCTTGCAAGTCTTGAACAATCCACGCGCGAATGCCTTCGCCCGCAGGTCAATACATGGCTGCAACAAGCCTTCAATACGGATACCGCATTGAAAGCGCATACAAATCCCGGCACGTTCAGCCTGGGGGTCACCTACAAGTGAGGCCGCAATCGTGGGCAACTCCCGCCGGGACAATCCGCGCGGGAGCACCCTGCCGTGTTTCGCGGCCCGGCCCGGCCTGGACCCGCATACATCAGGAGGAACCCGCATGCCGCCCTTGAAAATTTTTCCCCTGTTTGTGTTATGTGCGCTTCTCTGCGCCTGTCAGATGGACCTCCGGACCGGAGGCACCAAAACAGACGTCACGTCCCTGAAATCCGGACCGGCCGTGGACAGGGGGAAGAAGCTGTTTGTGGCTATGCCCGCCGATTTCACCAAGGGCCAGGACACGGAAAAAGGCTCCGGAGAAGACACACAACGGGCTCTGCGTAAGGAACTGGAGGGGGCTTCGGTTCAGGCGGTATACGCACCCGCGCCTCAAGACATGCAACAGGCCTTGGCGGCGTCCCGGAATGCGCAATGCGCCTATCTCATAGACCTGAGCATTCTTGACTGGGACGATCCGCCAGCGAGCTTCCAACTGCGGCCGGATAAAGGCGAAATTTCGCTTTCAGTCTATGACGCGAGCTCGGGAGAACTGTTGCGCAACGAGGAGGTTTCCTGCTCGGGATACGCCACGGTCGTTAATTCCGTCGGCTTCTACTCGCCTAAGGACTGCCTCAAGCAGGCTTTCAGAAAATGGACGGCTGAAGCCCTGACCCCAAATTAGACATAAGCGGCGGGAGATGGAGCATCTCCGTCCCGCCGCTTATGTTGTTTACTTTTGCTCCTGTTGCCGCACCATAAGGCAAATGCTCACGTCACAAGCCAAGTCGGGATCTTCGCTGCAGACCAGAGGCGGATGATAGTATTCAAAGCCCGGCCCTGTGACTTCATAGCCGCTCCGCGGCAACCAGACGCCGATCAGTTCATTCCAGGCCGCCGTATACTCATCCATGCGGATGGGTCGCCGGTAGCACGCATACAGCCCGGCGGGCAGGCTTTGCAGGCAAATGCCCTCCTGCGCCAGGGCCTGCTCGTCCGCCGCGAAGCCTTGGGGCAGCACCACGCAGGCGTCATAGCGGCAGCGCTCGGGCGGGGTCAAAGAGGGATTGTCCCAACTGACGCCCAGTGCCGCCGTGTCCGGTCCCAGCAGGCCGTTTTTTCCGGCCCAAGCCATGATCCTTTCCCAGGCCTGAGCCAGGGCCGGGCCGTACGGGCCGATCTGCCGCACATAGGCCACGCTGTATTCCGGCAATTGTTTCACATCCACTTTCATGTCCGCTCCTTTGGCCAGTACGACCAGGTTGGGTTCAAGCTGCACGCGGGCCGCAGCGCCCGCCTGGTCCGTGGTATACGTCAGATCATAGGGGCGCGCGTTTCCCGGCTTGCGCTTTTGGCCCGGCGGCACGGGCGGCGTCCCCTGCCCACAGGCCGCGCGGAACGCGCCGGGGCTCATGCCCATCCATTCGCGGAACACGCGGGCGAAATTCTGGGAGGAGGAAAAGCCGCAAGCCAGGGCAACGGCCGTGATGTTCAGGCTTGAGGAAAAACGCAGCAGATTGGCGGCTGTTTCCAGGCGCAGCCGACGGATACAGGCCGCCAGGGTTTCGCCGGTCATGGCGCTGAATACCCGATGCAAATGGAAGGGCGAGAGGCAGGCAATTCCGGCCAGCTCTTCCAGGGAAAAAACGCGCGCCGGATCAGCTGAAACGGCGTTCAGAATTTTGTTGATGCGTTGCTCGTAGGAAAAATGCGTGGACGCGCGGCGCGCCATACTGACTCCTGTTTCTGGTGTCTGATTGCAAAAATTTCGAGCATAGCCATGCTCTCAATTTTCACAGGATCGTCAGCGAAAAAACGTGATTTTCGCTGACTCTCGGCGGCTGCGCCGCCGCAAAACCTGTAGAGTCTTGCGTGCCTGGTTTTTCACATCAGGCATTGGTTTCAAGCGGCTTGCCCGCGCGGGCGTTTCCGCGCGCCGGGCTTGAATCCACGCAGGGCAGACGCATCTAATTCCAGCCCTTGCAGGCCCCTTATCTGCCGTGATGATCCGTCAAAACCAGCCTTTTGTGCGCTGGCTGCGTCACTTGGCGCTTTTTGCTGCTCATGTACTTGAGTACATTCCGCGCAAAAAGCGCCATTTTTCTTGCCAGCGCGCAAAAATCTTATTTTTTAGGATTCTCCCGGCACAAGCCATCCGCCTGCGCTTCGCTCCGGCGGAGCAAAGGTGGCTTCGCCTCTTTTTGTTCGTTCCCCGATCTACCGGGGAATAAAGACTTTTTAGATGCGTCTGCCCTGTGAATCCACGCCTTTACTCTTGACATGAAGGCCGCCCCCCGGACAAGACATATCTGAACCGTTTTTAATCTGATATGAGGTAGATAGATGAAGACAGCATTGCAAGTGGGGCTGAAAGGCCAGTCGGAAACAGTGGTCGGCAAGGAGCTTCTGGCCAGCGAGGTGGGCAGCGGCCTGGTGACGGTCTACTCCACGGCCATGATGATCGCGGGCATGGAAGGCACGGCCGTGGCCTCGGTGCAGGATGCGCTGGAGGACGGCCAGACCACGGTGGGCACGCGCGTCAATGTCGCGCATCTGGCGGCCACGCCCTGCGGCATGAAGGTCCGCTTCGTCACGGAACTGACCGCCGTCTCGCCCAACGGCAAGGGACTGACCTTCAATGTGGCGGCTTATGACGAAACCGGCCTCATCGGCGAAGGCGTGCACGAACGGGTGGTGGTCAACAAGGAAAAATTCGAGAGCAGAACCAGGGATAAGGCCCGCCAGGCCTGAATCCCGCTGCCAGGGGACGCGCTCTTCTTCGCGCGTTTGCTTACGGCATTGCGGGATTGCGGCAGGAACCGGCAGTGGGCTTTCCCGTAAAAATCGAGTACACTGTATGCACAACGCGGATCGCAGGCCCAGGCTCAGGGCCGGGCACAAGCGAACCGCAGATCATATATCCCTAGGAGCACACGATGGATACGCTTACATTTGTGGGCATGACGGGCAGCCTGCGCCGCGCCTCACGCAACAAAGGCCTGCTGCGCTGCTGCGCCTCGCATCTGCCGGAAGGCGTGCGCATGGAAATCGCGGATATTTCCGCCCTGCCCTTTTATAATGAAGATCTGGAAAAACCCCAGGCCGTCAAGGATCTGGTCGCCCAGGTGACCGCCGCCGACGCCCTGGTGCTGGCCTGCCCGGAATACAACTATTCCATGGCCCCGGCCCTGAAAAACGCGCTGGACTGGCTCTCGCGCGAGCCCGAACTGGCCCCGCTCAACGGCAAGCCCGCCTGCCTGCTGGGCGCGGGCGGCGGCATGGGCACAGCGCGCAGCCAGTACCAGATGCGCCAGACCTGCGTATACCTGAACCTGCTTCTGCTGAACAAGCCGGAATTCTTTTCCAACGCCTTTTCTCCGGCTTTTGACGCCGACGGCGATCTCGTCGATGAAGGGCTGATCAAGCAGGTAGCCGCGCTGATGCAGGCTCTGGCCGACTGGACGCGCTTTTTGAAAAATGCCTAGGCTCACCCCTCCGCACGGGCGCCCCGCGCCGGAAGTCCGGCCGGAAGCCGACGGCAGCGGATAATAACAGGCAGGCCGTGGGATACGCCCACGCCTGCCTGTTATTATTTTTTGGAGGAGAGTGCCTTACCCCGACGAAGCCACCTTGCGTACCAGCAACTCGTCGTCCGGCCAGATACGGCGATCCGGGGTGAGCAGTTCGCCCTGACGGGCCACCAGGGCGGTTTCCTCGGCCAGGCCCAGAGCTTCCAGCAACTGGCGGGCTGTTTTGGGCCTGGGCAGGGAAAGGCGGCGTTCCTCGGGCTGCACAAGCACTGTGACGCGCGCGCCGCAGTGCTCCGGCCTGACGATCTGGACATGGTTTTCCGCTTCGGTTGCCGTCATGGATGTTTCTCCGTTCCGCATGCAAAGGTTATCCTCAATCTCCCGCCCGTCGCCGTCACGGACCGCATATCCGGCGCGCCGCAGCAGCCGCACGGCCCCGGCGGCGGAAAAGGCCTGCCAGTCCCGCTCGGACGGCGCGCTGTCGCGCGGAATGGCTCCTTTTTCCACCACCACGATATTGGCTCCGGCGGTCATATTTTCCAGAGCGGCCGGATGCGCGCAGACCCCGGCCAGACGCCCGCCCCCGGCCAGGCGGAAAATCGCGGCCAGCTGAGCCAGACGCGCCGGGCTCAGGGGCGGCTGGTCGCCCAGGGGCGTGCCCGGCACGGGCACTCGGGCCATGACGCCGGAAATGCTCGCGCCCGTGGCCATGATCCGCAAAAAACAGTCCGCCAGTTCCTGATCCGCGTGTTCCGGGCCCACCGGCTCCACCAGGGCCACCAAACGCAGGCCCGCGCGAACCGCCGCCAGCATGGTGGCTTCGCGCACGTCCGGGTCAAAGGCCGTATCACGCCCCTCGCGCACGCGGATGGTGTGATAAACGCCCGAACCACCGGCCCGGCGCACGGCCAAAGCCGCGTCCGCGTCAAACTCGCCGGTGTTCAGAATGATCTCATAGCCGCCGGGCACGGCCTTGCGGATGGCGGCCAGCATGCCGCAGAGCGCGTCCAGGTCGTAGGACTGAGTGGTGCGCAGCACCACGAAACGCGCGCCCGCCGCCACATAGGCCCGCGCGTGGGCGATGATCTCCGTCTCCGTATAACTGCGCGGCGCGTCGATAAGTTTCCAGGCTTCCCCCAGGGAGCAGAAGGCGCAATTCATGGGGCAGGGCGTATAGTCCAGGCCCAGCGCGCCCCAGAGGTACGCGCGGCCCCCATCCAGAGCCAGGGCGGCCTTGTGCGCGGCATGGCGCAGATACAGGGCCTCATCCGAGGCCGGAGGCACGGCCAGCAGTTCCAGCAGGGCCTCCCGCTCCAGAGCCTCGCCCCGCAGGCAGCGCCGCAGGGCCATGTCCGCCTGGGCCCGCGCCACGCTCACAGCAAACCCTCAAGCATATCGCAGGCGGCACAGACCAGAGGCGCGCAGACCGAGGCGAAAAGGCCTTTTTCCACAATCAGGGCGCGCTGCTCGGGAACGGTCAGGTCATAGCCCAGAATCTCCCGGCAAAGCAGGCCGTTATGGGCCTCGGCAAAGGCGGCGGTGAAGGCGTCCCGCCGGGCGTACAGACTCCGCTGCTCGGCGCGCGAGCACGCGCCGCCGTGGCCGTGGGCCAGGCCCAGAACCATGAGCGCGCCCGTCACGCAGCCGCAGACATCCGCCCGGCCCAGACCGGAGCCGAAGCAGGAGGCCGTGCGCATCGCCACGTCCGGCGCGATGCCCAGGCGGTCGGCAAAATGCGCGAAAACCTGCTGCGCGCAAACAATGCGCTGTCCGAAATCGGCCTGCGACTCCGCCACGGTTTTGCTCTTGGCCATGCCCTCTCCTCCTCACAAGAAATAATACAGCAGGGTCACCAGAACCATACTGGCGGCGCGCAGCCCCTGATTGGCAAGAATCAGGCGCAGGGCCAGGGCCGGGCGGAAAAAGCCCGTGTAGGACGGCAGCTGGTGCCGGACGGCCCGCATGGGCGTGGACAGGATGTTGCCCACCATCAGGGCCAGCACCACGTCGCGCGGCGAAAGCGCCCCGGTCTGGAGCACGCTGCCAGCCGCGCCCAGGGCCGCGCCCAGCTCGGCGGCCAGATGCAGCACGATGATGCCCATGGCCTGCGGCTTGAGAAAAGAGAGCCACCCCATATGGGCGGCCAGCCATTCCTCGGCCAGATTGAAAAAACCATAGAGCTGCAAGAGATACATCAGCACATAGACCGGCACCGTAAAATAGACCAGCTTGGGCAGACGGCGGAGAAAGCGCTTCCAGGCCTTGCGCAGGGCCGCGCCCCAGTCCGTGCGGGCGTCGCCGTCCGCCTTGCAGACCAGACAGCCCGGCGGGGGCGGCGGCAGCAGGCGGCGCGCCAGCAGCACGGTAAAGCCGGTGCGTCCGGCGGCGGCCAGCAGGGTAAGCCCCACGTAGGTCATGGCGGGCGCGCCCAGCACCGGCCAAGTCAGCAGAAAAATGGTGGGCGTGTGCACCAGATAGGCGGGCAGGCTGTTGAACAGGTTCGCCAGCATCAGCTCGCGGCCCGAAATTTCTCCCGAGCCGTGGCTGTCGGACAAAAGGCCGTTGGCCGCCGCCGGGGACACAAACGCCAGGGAGAACGACGCCCCGGCCACTTCGCGCAGATGGGCCGTGCGGGCCAGGGGCGCGGCCAGACGCGCCAGATAGCGCGTCCAGCGCAACGCCTCCAATAAATTGGCGATGAGCAGGCCCACGGCCAGGCCCAGCAAAAGGCGCAGCATGGGCCAGAACAGGGCGTGCCAGAGGGCGGCCAGGGAAAAGGGGGCGTCGGGGCTCGGCAGCATGGCGCAACGGGTTTCAGGCGTCTTCGGGACGGAAGCCGGGGTCCGGCGGCAGATCCCGCCGCCCGGCATAGGCACGGGCCAAAACGTCGCAACGCTCGTTTTCCGCATGGCCCGCATGGCCGCGCAGCCAATGCAGACGCACCGTATGCCGCCCCAGCTCGGGCAGCAGTTTTTGCCAGAGGTCCACGTTTTTGACCGGCTTTTTGTCCGCCTTGACCCAGTTTTTCTTCTGCCAGGACCTGAGCCAGCCTTTTTCCACCGCATTGCGGACGTATTGCGAATCCGTATACAGCTCCACCGCGCAGGGTTCCCTGAGCGCGGCCAGGGCTTCCAGGACGCCGGTGATCTCCATGCGGTTGTTGGTGGTCAGGCGGAAGCCGCCCGCCAGTTCCTTGCGGTGATCCGTGCCCTCCAGACAGAGCACGGCGGCCCATCCGCCGGGGCCGGGATTGCCCAGGCAGGAGCCGTCGGTATGGATAACGACCTGCTTCATCGACTGTTTGTATCCTTACTGTTGCGTTGGGGTGGGAGTTGCCACGGCGGCAGCATACACGTCTCGCGACGGGCGGGCAAATGCGGCGGAGGGGAGCAGCCAGGTTCATCTACGGGTCTGTTGACCATCCGGTACGCACTTCGTATTCTACGGCAAAGGAGATCGCCATGCAGCTGACTCTGGAAGAAATCGTCATGATTGCCGTGGAAAATCAGCACATCATCCTTGAGCAGGAATTGAAAAAGGGCGTGCCGCTGAACTATCTTGACGACAATGGGCAGTATGTCCTGCGTTATCCTGACGGACATATGGAGGCAGCAGATCTGCCGGAAATCCGGCAGGCAGGATGACGTATGCCCCGGCTGCTGTGCATCTGCGGCCCCAACGGGGCCGGCAAGAGTACGTTTTCCTGAGCCATTGCCATGCGGGAAAACCTGCTGGTCATTGATCCGGATAAACTTGCGGCGGAAGGGCTTTCACCCATTGCCGCAGGCAAAGCCGCCGCGCGCATGAGCCGCCTCTTTCTTCAGGAAGGCGTCTCCTTTGCTCGTGAATCCACACTGACATCACATTTTGATTTCGTCCTGATGAGAGAAGCCAAGCGGCTTGGTTATGAAGTGGAGCTTGTCTATATCCGTCTGGCTTCCTCCGCTCTGGCTTTGGAGCGGGTCGCCGCGCGCGTGGGCCGTGGTGGACACGGCGTTCCGTCTCAGGATTGTGGTACGACGTTTTTCGCGAAGTCTCGAAAAACTGTCCAAGGCTGTGAGACTGGCCGATAAGGTCACAATTCTAGATAATTCCTCCGGCAACTATATCAAATTCGCATAGCTTGCACGCGTCCGCGAAGAACCCGATTTCCCTTGGGGAGCCGGGTCAACAAACCGGCCCGGCCCGTCCATGCCGCCAAGGAGAGATCATGCCCGTTTTTGCCGCCAACCTGACCATGATGTTCACGGAGCTTCCCTTCCCCGACCGCTTCAGCGCGGCGGCGGATCAGGGCTTTCAGTGGGTGGAGTTTCTTTTCCCCTATGATTTCGCACCCGAGGCCCTGGCCCGCGCTCTGGAGCGCAACGGCCTGCGGCAGGCCCTTTTCAATCTGCCGCCCGGCGACTGGTCCGCCGGGGAGCGCGGCCTGGCCTGCCTGCCGGGCAGGGAAAAAGAATTCGACGCCGGACTGGAAAAAGCCGTGCTGTATGCCGAAGCCCTGAACTGTCCCCGCCTGCACGTCATGGCCGGCAATCGCCCTCCGACGGTTCCGGACGACGTTTCGGAACAAATCTATCTGAACAATATCCGGCGGGCGGCGCAACGCCTGGCCGACGAAAGTCTGGAGCTCTGCCTGGAGCCCATCAACCATTACAGCATGCCGGGCTATTTCCTGCGCACCCAGGAACAAGCCGCCGCCTGCATCGAAACGCTGGGCCTGCCCAACGTGCGTTTGCAATTTGACTTTTTTCACTGCCAGATGGAACAGGGCAACGTCTCCGGGCGACTGCGGCGTTTTTTCCCGCTTGTGGGGCACTGCCAGCTGGCGGGCGTGCCTGAACGGCACGAGCCGGATCAGGGCGAGCTCAACTATCCCTATCTGTTCGCCCTACTGGACGAGCTGGGCTATCAGGGCGTGGTGGGTTGCGAGTATATTCCGGCGGACGACACCGCAAAGGGCCTGTCCTGGGCCCGCGCCCACGGCCTGACGCCCCGGCGCTGAGACATTTTTTCAGACACAAGGAGCATTCTATGCCGCAACGGACATACGCGGTCATCGGTCTGGGGGCCATCGGCCTGGGCATGGCGCAATCCCTGCTGCGCGCGGGCCTGAACGTCATCGGCTGCAATCGCGGCCCCGGCCCTCTGAATGTCTTCGCCGGGAACGGCGGCCGGACCACCCATGACCCGGCAGAGGCCGCCAAGGCGGCGGACGTGCTTTTTCTGGCAGTGGTCAACGCCGCGCAGGCGGAAGACGTGCTCTTCGGCCGGGGGCAGGCAGCGCGGGCTCTGAAGCCGGGCAGCCTGGTCATTGACTGCGTTACGGTCAAGCCCGCCTTTGCGCGGGAGATGGAACGGCGTCTGGCCGAGCTCGGCCTCCTCTATCTGGATGCGCCGGTTTCCGGCGGCCCGGCCCAGTCCGCCGCCGGGCAACTGAGCATCATGGCCTCGGGCCTGCCCGAGGCCTTTGCCAGGGCCGAAACCGGGCTCAAGGTCGTGGCCTCCGTGGTGCACCGCCTGGGCAACGAGGCAGGCAAGGGCTCGGCCATGAAGGTGGTCAATCAGCTGCTGGCAGGAACGCATATCGCCGTGGCCGCCGAAGCCATGGCCCTGGGCCTGCGCATGGGTCTGGCGGCCGAGGACGTCTATGCGGTCATCACCAGCGCCGCCGCCAATTCCTGGATGTTTGAAACCCGTATGAAGCATGTGCTCAGCGGCGATTATACGCCCTTGAGCGCTGTGGACATCTTTGTCAAGGATCTGGGCATCGTCAGCGAGACCACGCGGGAGCAGGCCATGCCCGCGCCCCTGGCCGCCGCCGCGCTGCAACAGTTTGTGGCGGCCCAGGCGCGCGGTCTTGGCCGGGAAGCCGACGCGGCGGTGATCAAGACCTTTCCCGGGATTGAGCTGCCCTCAAAAGAATAAGGGCGTCGGCCTCCCGCCCTGCAACAGCCGTCAGCCGTCAATCTGGCTTTGCGTGAAGGGATCGGCGCGGTGCCCTTCCAGGGGGATGGCGGCCAGCGCAACGTCGAACTCCCGCAGCTCCGCCGGGGAAAGGCGCAGCGCGGCCGCCCCGATGTTTTCCCGGAGATGCGCCTGATTCGTGGTGCCGGGAATGGGCGCGACCCAAGGGTATTGCGCCAGAATCCAGGCCAGCGCGAATTGCGCGGGCCTGGCGTTTTTGCGTTGCGCCCAGTCGCGCAACAGCGCTACCAGCGGCATGTTCTTTTTCAGGGCTTCGGGCGTGAAGCGCGGCAACGTGGCTCTGCGGTCGGCCTGTGCAAAACGGCTGTTTTCGTTGAGGACTCCGGTCAGAAAGCCGCGCCCCACCGGACAGTAGGGCACAAAACCGATACCGAGCTCGCGCAGAGTCGCAAAAATTTTTGTTTCCGGCTCGCGCCACCAGGCAGCGTATTCGCTCTGCACCGCCGCCACAGGCTGAACGGCATGCGCCCGGCGAATGGAGGCGGCCCCGGCCTCGGACAGCCCGAAATGCCTGACCTTGCCCTCCCGGATGAGCTCCCCCACAGTTCCGGCCACATCTTCCATGGGCACCTGGGGGTCCACCCGGTGCTGGTAGAGAAGATCGATATAGTCTGTGCGCAGCCGCCGCAGCGAACCCTCCACCGCGCGCCGGATATGGTCGGGACGGCTGTTCAGGGTTCTGGGCGCGCCCTCCTCCACGCCGAAGCCGAACTTGGTGGCAATGACCGCGCGATGACGAACGGGAGCGAGGGCCTCGCCCACCCATTCTTCACTGATATGCGGGCCATAGACCTCGGCCGTGTCGAAAAAGGTCACGCCCTCGTCAAAGGCCGTGCGGATCAGGGCAATCATGGCCTTCTTGTCATAAACGCCGCCGTAATAGCCCACCATGGGCAGGCAGCCCAAGCCGACGGCGGAGACTTCCAGCGGGCCCAGCCTGCGGCGCGGCATGGACACATTCCGTGCCACAGCCACGGCATCCCCCGCACGGCTTTCCCCCATGCCCGCCAGCAAGACGGCCATGCCGAAAGCGAGTCCTCCGGCCATGAATTGACGCCGTTCCCGCGATACAATTGTTCCTCTCATCTTCGCGTTCCTCCTTCCGGGTAATTTTACTTTTTCGCCGCTGCCGTCTGCCTGTCGCACAGCGCCACAGGCACGGCCTCCAGTAAAACACGTTCCTCAATCATATCCCTGGTCGTGTGAAAGTATTTCCGAAAATGCGGCGTTTGGCGGTGAGCCTCATAGGCCCGCTCATCCACGTACATCTCAAAAAAGACCAGTCTGGTCGGGTCATTTTTGTCCGCCACGGCATAAATCGCCACAACGCCGGGCTCCAGGCGCAGGGAGGCGGCCATTTCCTCCCGGACCACAGCTGTGAACGCCTCCACTTGATCCGCTTTTATCCGCAGCTGCGCCATGCGGATGACCGCGGCATCGGCCGCAATGACAGGATGCGGCACACAGAGCGCCAACGTGGTCGCCAGGGCCGATGCGCAAAAGATGTTGCGAAATTTCATAAGCGTGAGTTCTCCGTTGTGTTCATGAATCGCAATGCGGATATGGGCCGTCTGCCCGCTCATCGCCCTGATTGGGCGGCTGCTGGGCATGATCCGGTTATAGTGGCGGCAGAAGCCCCGGAATAGAGCGGATTCCGGCAAAAAATTGCCTGATTGTGTCAAAAGGCTGTACAGCCAAAAAATTCCTTCTTATAAAAAAACGTCAGTCACAGCCGGTCTTCGCGACGGGAATGGGGTGTGGAAATGGAAGGAGACAAGCGAAAAGGCGGGGTCGTCCTGGAGGAACAGGAGCGTGAAAAGGCGGCGGCCATCAATGAGGAACTGAAACTGCTTCTGTTGCGGCATCTGGAGCAACCGGCAGTCCGGCCGACCGCCATTGCGGGCCTGACCCTGGTCCGCCGTGAAGCCGCCAACAGTTCGGAGCGCTGCTTTGAAAAACCCCTGGCGTCCATTCTCGTACAGGGCAGCAAGCATACGGTCATCGGCACGCGCGCCTTCAGCATTGCCGCAAAACAATGCCTGGTTGCCGCAGTGGACATGCCCAGCACATCATACGTGGTTGATCCGACGCCGGAAAAACCTTTTCTTTCTCTTTTCTTTTATCTGGACAGGCAGCTGATTACCGATCTGGCTATGGAAATGGAGCAGGATTTACCGCCTTCCGGCGAAGACAGCCTGGGCGTGGCGGTTGCCGATGCGGAGCCGGACCTGCTGGAAGGCGCGTTACGCTTGGTAAAGCTTCTGGGCAAGCCGGAGCAGATCCCCATGCGCGCGCCCATGATCATGCGCGAGCTGCATTATCTGCTGCTTACCGGCCCGCAGGGCGGCATTTTGCGGCGGCTGCACACGCTCGGAACGCAGAACAACCGGATCGTGCGGGCCATTTCACTGCTGCGGCGCAATGTGAACGCGGCAGTGCGGATGGACGATCTGGCCCGGCAAGTGCATATGTCCGTCTCAAGCCTGCACCGGCATTTTAAGACGGTTACGGGGCTCAGCCCGCTGCAGTATCACAAGCAGTTGCGTCTGTACGAAGCGCGGCGCCTGATGCTGACGCAGCACGAGAACGCGAGCGGAGCGGCCCTGGCCGTGGGCTATGAAAGTCCCACCCAGTTCAACCGCGAATACAAACGCATGTTCGGCGAACCGCCGCATCGGGATATAAGCCGTCGCAGCCGCGCATCGTGATCGACGGCGGGCGCGGGCGGCGGCCCGTGAATGGCGAAACCCCGCCAGGGCTGTACCCTGGCGGGGTTTCCGCTCCACTGCGCGCCGTGTGGATTAAAAATTCCCGGGCTTGCAGACTATCTCGTTGATCTTCGTATCCAGAATATTGTTGGCATGCGCCGGGTGCATGATGACCGCGGTGTCCGCCCCGCGGCCGCTGCCCGCCACCACCATGATCTCCTCGCCGTGGGGGATCAGGCCCGCGTCCAGGGCCATGACCGCGATCTCCACGCAGACCTTGACGCCCTGGCCGAGCATGCGCAGGGTGTCGGCCATCAACTCCACCGGGCCCACGCCGCCATGCTTCCTGCTGATGCCCCGCTCCGCGCCGCTGAGCACATGGGTTGCGGCAAGCACCCGGATGCCCGCGCGCTCAAGTTCTTGCCGGGCCGCGTCCGTGATTTTTGTTTTGCCCGGTTCCTTGAAGCCGTAGGCATTGGTCACGCACACGACCCGCGCGCCCTTCGCGCCGATGAACAGCCTGGCGGTGTCTCCGCTGCCGCTGGCCACGACGATATGCCTGATGTTCCGTTCCGCCGCCGTCTTCAGGGCCAGCTCCACGCATTGCTCGGTATTGCCCGCGCCTTTTTCGTCAAAATACATGGCAGTTCTCTCCTCACAGAAACGACCCGGCAAACGTGAGAAACACGCCTGCCGGGCCAGGGTCGGACTTCACTAGGGCCTGTTAACACTATTTCAGAGCTATAACAATTAACGCAAAGACGACAAAGGCCAGGAACATGACATCGAGCTTATCGAACCGAGTAAAAACACGGCGGAAGCCTTTGAGCCTCCTGAAAAGCCGTTCTACCTCATTACGTCTTTTGTATAGCTCTTTGTCATACTCCCACGGTTTCAGTCGGTTGGGATTGGGCGGCACCACCGGAGTGAAGCCCAACTCACGTCCCAAGCGAGTCGTTTCATTACCCTCATATGCGCCATCCATAAGCAAGCTGCACGGCGCTGGCATCGGCCCCAACTGGACAAGCAGCCTGCGCCCCTCGGGGGCATCGCCGGCGTTGCCGGGAGTGAGGCTGAAATTCAACGCGCATTCAGCATTCGCGGCAACCATATGAAGCTTGGTCGTCCAGCCGCCTCTGGACTTTCCGATGGACTGCGGACCTGTTTTTTTAAGGCCCCTGTTCCATCGGGATGAACCTTAACAATAGTACTGTCGAGAGAAACTGCTTCTATTTTAAGGCGGAGTATCTGCTCTTGTTGAAGGCGTTCAAATATACGGTCAAGAACTCCGTTCTTGCTCCAGCGGTTCATACGCGTGTAGATGCTGTGCCAACAGCCAAAATTTTTCGGCAGTCCACGCCATTTACACCCATGCTCCGCAACGTACAGAATCGCATTCAACACCTGGAGATTGTCAAAATGGACATTACCTCTTTGGCGCGGGAAGCAGTCAGCGATTCTCTCATATTGTTCGCGAGTAATTTGCATAAGACATTCTTACGGAATACTCGCTCTTTGTCAAATAGTGTGAACAGGCCCTAGAGCTTTTTACACTTGAAATGCGGGCAGGCGGGAATCAATACCTGTACATCTCGGCCTTATACGGGCCTTCCACCTGCACGCCGATATAATCGGCCTGTTCCGGGGTGAGCCTGGTCAGCTTGGCGCCCAGGCGGCCCAAGTGCAGGCGGGCCACTTCCTCGTCCAGTTCCTTGGGCAGGGTGTAGACCTTCTTTTCCAGGTTTTCCTTGGCCAGCTTGATCTGGGCCAGGGTCTGGTTGGTGAAGCTGTTGGACATGACAAAGCTGGCGTGGCCCGTGGCGCAGCCCAGATTGACCAGGCGGCCTTCGGCCAGAATCAGAATGCTGCGGCCGGACTTGAGAGTCCACTTGTCCACCTGGGGCTTGATGTTCAGCCTGCTCACGCCGGGCGTGTTTTCCAGGTAGTTCATGTCGATTTCATTGTCGAAGTGGCCGATATTGCAGACAATGGCCTCGTCCTTCATGCCTTCCATGTGCGCGCCGGTGATCACGTGGTAATTGCCGGTGCAGGTCACGTAAATGTCGCCCAGGGGCAGGGCGTCTTCCACGGTGGTCACTTCATAGCCTTCCATGGCGGCCTGGAGCGCGCAGATGGGGTCGATCTCGGTCACCAGCACGCGCGCGCCGAAGCCGCGCATGGACTGGGCGCAGCCCTTGCCCACGTCGCCGTAACCGCAGATCACCACCACCTTGCCGGCCACCATGATGTCCGTGGCGCGCTTGATGCCGTCGGCCAAGGACTCGCGGCAGCCATAGAGGTTGTCGAACTTGGACTTGGTCACCGAATCGTTGACGTTGATGGCCGGGAAGAGCAGCTTGCCTTCCTTTTCCAGCTGATACAGGCGGTGCACGCCGGTGGTGGTTTCCTCAGAAACGCCCTTCATCCCGGCGGCAACCTTGTGCCAATGCCGCGGATCTTCCTTGAGGCGCAGGGCCAGGCGATCCAGCACGCATTGGAATTCCTTGTTGTCGGTCTTCTGCTCCAGAATGGAGGGATCGTTTTCGGCCTCCACGCCCTTGTGGATGAGCAGGGTGGCGTCGCCGCCGTCGTCCACGATGAGATCCGGGCCGGAGCCGTCGGGCCAGGTCAGGGCCATTTCCGTGCACCACCAGTAGTCCTCAAGGGTTTCGCCCTTCCAGGCGAAGACCTTGGCCAGGCCCTGCTCGACGACGGCCGCGGCCGCGTGGTCCTGGGTGGAGAAAATGTTGCAGGAGGCCCAGCGGATGTCCGCGCCCAAGGCGTGCAGGGTTTTGATCAGCATGGCCGTCTGGATGGTCATGTGCAGGGAGCCCATGACCTTGAGGCCTTGCAGGGGCTTCTGGGAACCGTATTTTCTGATGCATTCCATAAGGCCGGGCATTTCCCGCTCGGAAAGCTGCATTTCCTTCCCGCCGAAATCGGCCAGGCTGAGATCCGCCACTTTGTGGGGCAGCCTTAAATCCAGTGCTTTGGTCATCTTCGCTCTTCTCCTTGGAAGTTTTTGGCGTGTGCGGCGCATTTGAAAAATCGGGATGCTCTGGGAGCTGTTTCCCAATTAGAGGGTTTTGCCTTTCCAGCGAGGAAAACGAGCTTTTTACGGCGGGAGTATACTCTTATGGTATTCGACCAGAGTGAAAAGCGACGTTTGACGAAGCCAGAAGGCAAAAGAACCGATTTAGAAACAACTCCTAACGGGCTTCCGCGCCCGTCAGCAACAGCGCAAGCCCCCGTCCCACGGGTTGCCGCGCGCTGTCCAGAACGGCAAAACCGGCCTGCTCCAGACTCGTCGCCAATTCGTTTTCCTCAAAGCCCAGCCAGCGGTCGCCGTAACGGCTGCGCATGGTTTCGTCGTTGTGGCGCAGAAAATCCGCCACGAACAGACGCCCGCCGGGGGCCATGATCCGGCGGATCTCGCGCAGGCCTTCCTCCGGCGCGGACAAATGGTGGAGCACAAGGTTGATGCAGGCGAAATCCGCCTCATGGTCGCGCAAGGGCAGATGGCTGAGCTCGCCGATGCGCAGGGAGACGCGGCCTTCGGCCAGGTCCTCCTGGCTGAAGCGGCGGCGGCAGAGTTCCAGCATGCGGGCCGAGCCGTCCACGCCGATGACCCCGCGCGCCAGGGGCAACAGGCGGCTGAGCACCGCGCCCGTGCCGCAGCCCAGATCCACAGCCGTGCCGCAACCTTGGGGCACGGCGGCGCAGACGGCTTCAGGAAGGTCGAATGCCCCGAGCACCTCGCGGTTGAGTTCATCCCAGTCTTCGGCAATGGCATTGAAAAACTGGCGGGTCTTGCGGGCTCGCTCTTCCAGAATCTGGGCCGCCATGGACAAATCCGCGCGCATGACGGCGTCGGCGGGCACAAAGGGCATGACCGCCCGCAGAAAATCGCGCTCCTCACCGGCGCGCGGCGCGGCATAAAACACCCACAGCCCGTCCCGGCGCGAAGTCAGCAGACCTGCCTCGGTCAGGATTTTCAGATGTCGGGAAACCCGCGACTGGCCCATACCCAGAATGCTCACCAGCTCGTTGACCGAGAGCTCGTAATGCAGCAAAATGTGCACAAGCCGCAGCCGGGTTTCATCGGAGAGGGCCTTGAAATGCAGCAATGCCATGGAACGCCTTTTTCCCTGTGTAAATCAAGTTAGATTGATGTAAATATCAGTATATCCGGATATAGTCAAGCAGACCGCCTTGTGGCGGCAGGGTAATCGCAGCATGGAGCGAGAAACGCAGAATCAGCGCCAGCGGAACTGGACGCGGCACAAGCCTCGCCCACGGCGCAAAAACAGCGGCCCGGCGCAAGCCGGGGACGTGCTGTCCGCCCTGCTGGCCTCGCTGGGCGGCGGTCCGGAACGCGCCCGCCTGAGTCTGCTCTGGCAGAACTGGGAACCGATCATGGGGCCGGAACTGGCCCCTCTGGCACTACCCTTGGGCCACCATAAGGATATTCTGCTGATCGGCGCGGAAGACGCCATGCTTATGCAGGAGCTGCACCTGATGAGCGGGGAAATCCTGGAACGGGCCAACGCCTTTATGGAAAGCCCTTTTTTCAAGAGCATAAAAGTCTCTCTGGTGCTGAACAAAACCGTGCTGCGCACAGCCGAATCCCGGCCCGCGCCGGAAGCCCGAATCAGACCCGACGCTCCCCAGCCCCGACCCAGCGGCTCTTTTCTGACGAAGATGGATCCGGCCTCGCCGGTTGCCCGCTGCTATGCGCGCTTCGCCGGAAAACGGGCCGCCCGGAGCGCCGCGCGAAAAAACGCAACGGACTGAACGCGGCTTCATTCCTTACTTTTCTGACAGTTAAAGCAGGGCTTCAAAGGTACTACTTTAAAACCGCAATGCGAAGTCCGTCGCCGGACAGGGCAACGGCAACCCGCCGTAAGGGACATCCGGCGGCTATGACGGCGAAATGCGGCCAGTGGCGCGCCTGCGGCCGGATCCCCGTCTCGTGATGCGGATGGAGCGCGCCGATGCGCAATCCAGGCTTCTTCACAATTTTTTTTGGTGAACCGCAAGACTATTTCTAGACATAAATTTCATATTTTATCTTTGATGGCAGCATGTTATAAAAATACGACGGCGAGGGGCATGCGATTTTGCTGTTTGGTTGCTGCGATCATTGACAAGGCTTTGCCTGCAATGCTAGCTTGCCTCCAGATAACACCCGCCAGCGTCCGGTCTCCGTCCGGCAAGAGCACGCGGAGGAAGGAGAGAACGTGCAGAAAAATATGGAAGAAATCTGTCTGAAACATGACAACGGCAGCGATCTTCAGTTCCGCGGCCGCCTTTTTTCGGAGTGCTCCTGGTACGACGAGGAGCACGGCATGCTCACCCGCCAGAAGCTCTATGTGACGGACAACAACGAACAGGTCTATTATATCGTGCGCTCCAGCGGCCAGGAACGCAGCCGCCATGCCTATCGCCTGTCGGTGCGCGGCGACAATTGCATTATTGACAACGGCGTGACCGAAATGGCCCTCCAATTCGATATGCTCATGCTGGCCGTGCGCGGGCTCTGCGGCCTGGAAGCCGGCGCCACCCCCACCCTGTCCATGGTGGAGGAAATGCTCAAGGCCGCCAATGCCTAGTACCGCCTCCGTATTCTGATTTTCCGCCGCTCCCCTTGGGAGCGGCTTTTTTATGCGCATCCGGCCATGCCCTGTTGCCCCGTCCTTTCCCTCTCCTTCCCCCCAAGCCCCTCTCCCCGCCTCCCAACTGGCCGTTTCGTCCGCTTAGAGTATTTTGCGCTTGAAATTATCGCTTAACGGCGAAACAAATTCGCCTTGCGATAATTTCGCGGTGCGGATTTTCACGGAAAATCCGCACCGAGCGTTGAGATACTTTCAATATCAAAATGCTCTGAAGCGCCTGCCCCGGCAGGTGGCGCGGCGGCATTTAGGTTGCAAATATAATAGACCAACTCTAGTATTATGCCCATGAAAGAACTTCTGACCTTTATGAACTGCCCCTGTGCCGGAAGCAACCTGCCCCGCCTTGTTCACCCCGTTCTGCTTGGCTTGCTGGCTGATGGCCCGCTGCACGGTTACCTGCTGCTCCAGCGGCTGGAGGCCATGCCCCAGTTTCAGGGCAACGCGCCCGACCCTGCCGGGGTCTACCGCCTGCTGAAACAAATGGAACACGACAGCTTGCTGCACGGCACGCAGGAGCCGGGACGCACGGCAAGCCGACGGCTCTTTTCTCTGACCGAGCGGGGGCGGGCCTGCCTGCTGCGCTGGATGGACACCTTGGAACAGCATCAGGCGAGCATAAGCCGCATCCTGGATTTTTTGCGCGGCGCGTCCCGTTCCAGACCAGGTCACTCTTGAAAAGTTGCGCGTTTTCAAAGGTTCATTCAGCACAACAAAAAGGAAGGCACATGGATACCGACACAATTTTGCGAAACTTCGGCCGCCGGGTCGTCTGTACGCAACAGGTATGCACACGCTTTGCGCCCCGCCTGGGAATCAGCCGGGCGCAGGCCTTGGGCATGGGGGCCGCTTTCGGCAGCGGCATGGGCCATGCGGAAACCTGCGGCTGTGTTACCGGGGCCCTGCTGGTGCTGGGCCTGCAATTCGGCCCGCAAAATGAGGAAACAGCCGCCACAGCGGCGGAACGGCTGCAGGAACAGGTGGCTGTTTTTGAAGAGCGCTTTCTGGCAAAGCAGCACAGCCTGATCTGCAAGGAAATCCTGGGCGCGGACATCTCCCGCCCGGAGGGCATGGCCGTTGTAATGCAAAAGGGCCTGTTCGCCGCGGTCTGCGCTCCCATGGTGGCCGCGACCTGTGAAATTCTGGGAGAGATGCTCGCCACGGAAACAACGCAGCCCTGAGACCACAAGGAGGCTTGGCCCATGTTGCCGGACAGACGCGCTTTACTGGGAGGATTGGGTGGACTGGCCATCGGCGGCGCCGTGGCCGGATTGACGGGAAGCCTGGCCCGGGCCGGAACAGGCTCCGGCGCTGCCGAAACGCAGCGCTTTACGCGCTTTTCACAACAGGGCGGCGACTTCAGCTGGACGCCGCGCAAACTGGACCCCGACGAGTGCGCGCCCGTGGCCTACGACGGCTTCTGGCATAACCTGAATGCCTGCGGCTACGGCGCTTTTTACAGTATTGTGGGCATGATGGCCGAAAAATACGGCGCGCCGTACGATCAATTTCCTTTTTCCATGCTGGCCGTCAACGAGGGCGGGATCATCGGTTGGGGCACCATTTGCGGCGCGCTCTACGGCGCGGCCGCGGCCTTTGCCCTGTTCTGGAACCGGGAAGAATGCTCCCCCATGGTCAACGAGCTCTTCCGCTGGTATGAAAGCGCGCAACTGCCCGTCTATGATCCGGGTTCCGCCGCCAGGGCCTTTGTGGGGCCGCTTCCGACCAACGCGCCCGGTTCCGTGCTCTGCCATGTTTCCGTCTCCAAATGGTGCCACGACTTCAACAAGAAGGCCGACAGCAATGAGCTGGGCGAGCGCTGCGCCCGCCTGACCGTGGACGTGTCCCGCAAGGCCATTGAAATCCTGAACGCCAAAATAGCGCAGGGCAAAGCATATAAAGGCGCTTTTTCGGTTCAGGCCGCCGTTGTCCAGTGCGCTGCCTGCCATGCCGCGGGCAAGGAGTCAGACATCCAGAAAAGCAAGATGGACTGTACCCCGTGCCACAGCGGCAACCCGCATCTGGGGGATAAATTCAGGAAGCATCCCTGACCCCCCAAGGGCGGACAAAAAAACCATCCGGCATATTATGCCGGATGGTTTTTTTGTGTCTGTGAAGACAGAAGCGAAAGCGATCTTGGCCTCAGTTTCCGCCTGATTAGCTTTCCGGTTCCAGATTGGGGCTGAAATGGTTGGTGCCCCAGGTCAGAGCCAGGACGAAAAGCGCGGCGAACAGGCCGATGGCCGGGCTCCAGAGCGGCGGGGCCGATAGCGAAAGCCGCATGAGCAGGGTACCGATCACAAAGCCCGAATTGCGGAACACCGCATGGTAAAAGGGCATGTAGCGCTGGGCGATGAGCACCATGGCGATGTCCGCGAAAATCAACACGGTATAGATGGTTTCAAAAAAATGCTGGTCCTTGCCGGTTTGCAAATGAAGCACCAGGTCGTGCATGCCGATGGCGAAAAAGATCACGAACAGGGCCAGGGCCAGCAGTTTTTTGCTCATGACATAACGCATGCGCATGTCCGCATTCTGGATAAAGCGCTGTCGCCGCGCGATGCGCCGGTACATGCCCAGGCAGAGAAAAACGCACAGCGCCCCGGCTCCGGACACGCCGATCTCCGCCACCCGCCAGATATTGTCGATATTGACGTAAACCGGCTCCGGCAGGGCGGCCAGCTCCTTAAAGGCATTGCGCAGCAGGATCAGGGTCAGGATCTCGAACTGCTTGCCCATGGACTGGGACAGGGACGAAGGGATCACGAAAATCAGGCTCATGACCTCCATGGCCAGAATCAGGGTGAAGGCCAGGTGGATGGCGTAAAAATGGCTTTCCGGCGGCTGGGGCAGCCAGAGCGGGTACAGGCCCAGACGTTTCAGCTCCACGCCCGCCAGGGCGGCCAGATAAAACCAGAGCAAAAAAAGGGCGATGCGCCGCTGGGTGGACGGGCGCTCCCAGAAATGATGCAGCCAGTCGAGTATATCGGTGAGCGGCTGGAATTTGTGAATCAGCATAAAGCCTCTGTACTGCGCGCGTTGCGACGTTATTATTCAGGAAGGAGTACTGACAGGCAGAAGATAGCCGGACGGGCGCAAATGTCAAAGGCGGGAATGTGTCTTTTCGGCGGCAGCCCGTAAACCGCCATGCCCGCAGGACACACGCGACAGGATTCGAACCACAACCCCCGAGCCCGTCCTCCCCAAAGGGCGACAGATGCCGCCCTCGGAACCGCCCTCCCCCACGGCTTGCCATCCGTGCCCAGAAAACGTAGAAAAAGGGCTTCCCCCACGAGCTCCCATACCTTGCGACAGCATATCCGCAGCACATTGAGGTAGAGATCATGCCCCATAAGGGTCCGCATATTTCCATTTCGCCCGACTATGTGGTCAACCGCATCCTGAAGATCAATATCGACGACTTCGCGGAATGGCCTGAATCCGTGCGCAATCTCGCCATCGCCATCGCCGAGGAACTTTTCCTGGTGGCCTACAATCCCTTTATCGACGCCGACACCGTGCGCGGCAGCGTGCGCGAGAGCTTCGAGCGGGAATCCGTGTCCCTGGCCCACTATTACGCCACGGCCATCGGCGAGGGCATCACCATGTTCTGGTCCGCCTATGAGGCGGAGGCCGAATTTCGGGACAGGCTCATCGACGCCCTGCGCCGCGTCCTGCCCGAGGAATGCATTCTCATCGAGCCCTCGGCCCTGGTGGAAACGGCCACCGACGCCACGGACCTGCGCATGGAGCTGCCCCTGCTGGTGGTGGAGCCGGACAATACCGAGCAGGTTGCCGAGCTGGTCAAGCTGGCCAACGACATGAAGTTCGCGCTGATCCCGCGCGGCGGCGGCTCGGGCATGACCGGCGGGGCCGTGCCCGCGCGCAAGCGCACCCTTATCGTCAGCCTGACCCGCCTGACCCGCATCGGCCCCATTGATCCGGACGAAATGACCGTCACCTGCCAGGCCGGGGCCATCACCCAGGAAGTGATTAACGCGGTAGACGCGACGGGCGCGCTTTTTTCCGTGGACCCCGCCTCCAAGCAGGCCTCGTCCATCGGCGGCAACGTTTCGGAAAACGCGGGCGGCCCCAGTGCCTTTGAATACGGCACCACCCTGGACAACCTGCTCTGGTGGCGCATGGTCACGCCCACGGGCGAAATCATCACCGTGGAGCGCGAGAACCATCCTCGTCACAAGATCCTGTCCGACGAAACCGCCGTCTTTGTGGTTAAGGACGTCAGCGGCGGCGTGCGCAATGTGGTCCATCTGCGCGGCGACGAAATCCGCCTGCCCGGTCTGGGCAAGGACGTGACCAACAAGGCCCTGGGCGGCCTGCCCGGCATGCAGAAGGAAGGCGTGGACGGCATCATCACCGAAGCCTGTTTCATCATCCACAAGAAGCCGCAGCACAAGCGGGTCATGGTCCTGGAATTTTTCGGCCGCTCCATGCACCCCGCGGCCGTGGTGGTGCGCGAGCTGGTGGCCCTGCGCAACCGCATCCGCCAGGAGGGCGACTACGCCCACCTTTCGGCCCTGGAAGAATTCAACGCCAAGTACGTCCAGGCCATCGAATACAAGCGCAAGTCCGAAAAATACGACGGGCTGCCCATTTCTGTGATCATCCTCCAGGCCGACGGCGACGATCCCTATCTGCTGGACAAATGCGTGGGCGACATCGTCAGCGTGGTGGAACAGCAGGAGA
The DNA here is from genome assembly GCF_000145315.2 of Desulfovibrio sp. 3_1_syn3. Taxonomy (NCBI): domain Bacteria; kingdom Pseudomonadati; phylum Thermodesulfobacteriota; class Desulfovibrionia; order Desulfovibrionales; family Desulfovibrionaceae; genus Desulfovibrio; species Desulfovibrio sp. 3_1_syn3. Next base: position 850,782 of record NZ_ADDR02000001.1, on the reverse strand, counting down.
ATGTGGACATCATCGTGGCCGGGGACGACAAGGAGGCCGAACGCTTCTGGGAGGACCGCCACCGCCTGTCGGCCATTGCCAAGCGTACCTCGGGCTTCAAGCTCAATGAGGACGTGGTCATCCCCATGGAGCGCATTCCGGATTTCGCGCTTTTCCTGGAGCAGCTCAACCTGGAGTGCACGGCCGCGTCTTACCGCCACGCCTTGCAGGAAGTAGGCCGCCTGCCCGGCTTCCCCATGGAGGACAAGGACTTCAACCGCGAGTTCTCCCAAGCCTCCAAGGCCGCGTCCGGCGACGTGTCGGCCGCGGATGTCTCGGACATTGAAATGGGCGCGCGGGCCGAAGCCTTTCTGGACCAACTGGCGGAAAAATATCCTCACCTGGCCAAGAAGATCGCCAAAATCCGGGCCTACATGGAGGCCAGCCGCATTGTGGTTGCCAGCCACATGCACGCGGGCGACGGCAACTGCCACGTGAACATCCCGGTCAACTCCAATGACGCCCACATGCTGGAGGAAGCCGAGGAAACAGCGGCCCGGGTCATGGCCGAATGCCAGGAAATGGGCGGCGAAGTCTCGGGCGAGCACGGCATCGGCATCACCAAGATCGCCTTTTTCGGCAAGGACAAAATGGACGCCCTGCGCGCCTTCAAGGAGCGTGTGGACCCCCGCGACGTCATGAACCCGGCCAAGCTGGTGCACCGCGAGCTGCCGGTGCGGCCCTTCACTTTTTCTTTCAACCGCCTGATCAACGACATCCATGCCAGCGGCCTGCCGGACAAGGAAAAGCTCATCAGCCTGCTCACGGCCATCCAGATCTGCACCCGCTGCGGCAAGTGCAAGCAGGTCTGCTCCATGTGTTATCCCGAGCGCTCCATGCAGTACCACCCGCGCAACAAAAACATGGTGCTGGGCATGCTGCTGGAGGCTGTCTATTACTCCCAGGTCAACAAGGGCCGCATTGACGAGCGCCTGCTCAAATGGCTGCGCGACCTGGTGGAGCACTGCACGGCCTGCGGCCGCTGCATGGCCAACTGCCCGGTGAAGATCCCCTCCGGCGAGGTGGCCCTGACCCTGCGCGCCCTGCTGGAACACGAGGGCGCGGGCGGGCATCCCATCAAGGAACGCGCCCTGGAATGGTTGGTGGGCGACATTCCGCACCGGGTGCCCAAGGCCGCCAAGATGGCCTCCCTGGGTCAGAAGATGCAGAACAAATTCCTGGGCTTCGTGCCGGAGATGTGGAAGCGGCGCATGCAGAGCCCGCTCTTTTCCGGGCGCGGGCCCAAGATGGGCTATACCAACCTCTACGAGGCCCTCAAGCTGCACCGGGGCTCGGTGTTCGCTCCGGCGGAGCCGCAACCCGGCATGCCCTGCGTGCTCTACTTTCCGGGTTGCGGCGGCGCGCTGTTCTACGACCGCATAGGCCTGTCCTCCATCATGCTCCTGCTCAAGGCCGGCTTTGCCGTGGCCGTGCCGCCCCGGCACCTCTGCTGCGGCTATCCCCTGCTGGCGGCGGGCATGGACACGGCCTTTGAGGACAATCTGGCCCAGAACCGCCAGTATCTGGCGGCCATGCTGCGCAATCTGGCCAAGCAGGGCTTTGACTGCAAATACCTGGTTTCGGCCTGCGGTTCCTGCCGGGACGGCCTGGAACGCCTGCACCTGGAAGAGCAGTTCCCGGACCTGCTGCGGCGGGACGTGAGCCAGCTCGTGCTGCCCCTGCTGGACAAGAATGCCGTACAGGCCGCGCCCGAGGGCAAGAATCTGATCTACCACGGGGCCTGCCACTGCGAATGGGCCGACGTGCACAAAATCAAGGGCCAGAAGCAGTTGGTCAAAGCCCTCGGCGACTTCAGCGGCCTGACGGTCAGCCTCAATCCCGGCTGCTGCGGTGAATCGGGCATGGGCGCCATGACCTCGCCGCAGATCTACAATCTGCTGCGCTCGCGCAAGCAGGACCGCCTGGGACAAGCCTTTGCGGACGGTTATGACGGGCCGGTGGTGGTGGGCTGCCCCTCTTGCAAGATCGGCATTGCCCGCAGCCTGATCAAAATGCACGACAAGCGGCCCGTGCTGCATGTGGCCGAATGGCTGGCCGGGCTGCTGGACGGCGAGGACCGGCGGCAGAGCTTCCGCAAAAAAGCCAACGAGTCGCGCGGCGAGATCCGCGTGATCGAGTTCTAGCATCGACGCATGCGCGCGTGTGGGAAAGGGGCCGGAACCGCTGTGCGGTCCCGGCCCCTTTCATTTCCGCATTGCGGTTACGCGCTTCCTGGCGTCTGATTGCTAAAATTGAGAGCGCATAGGGGGGGGTCCCAATTGAGGAGTTTTGTCTTTCCGGCAATAAAAACAAGCTTTTTACGAAGGGAATGTACTCTTACGGTACTCGACTTGAGTGAAAAATGCAGGTTGACGCAACCGGAAGGCAAAAAAACATGGAGCAGATTAACTTTGAAATACTGCGCATTCCAAAGTTAAAGACACGATTATTCCGCCGCTCAGCTATGCTCTTCTCGCCCGTAACGCTCGAAGACTCGCTAACGGGAGCAGCAACAGAGCAAATAAATTGCGCTACGGCTTCGTAGCGTGATACTGCTCTCGCAGCCTCGTTAGAGCCTTTCAAAATTAAAATGCTCCGGTCAGAAGCAGCCCCTAGAAAGAACGGAAGCGCTCCACCTTGGCGGGCGGCAGGTTGCGCAGGACCAAACCGCGTTTTTCGCGGCGGCAGCCCGCGCGGACCAGGGGCGAACAGCCCCAGAGCGCATAGGTGAACTGGATGATGCAGCCGCTGCGGGCCGTGGCCGCGCGCATCTGCTCCACAATGGCCTGTTGCACGGGCGCGGGCAGGCTGAGCAGGGGCAAGGAGGATACCACGGCAGCCACGGGCCGGTTTGCGGGCAGGTAGTCGGCCAAGCGCGTCGCGTCGCCCCGGATGACGGTCAGTTCGGGAAAACGGTTCCGCAGGACGCGGCAGAACGCGGGCAGACGTTCCAGCACGAGCAGGCGCTCGGGAGCCACACAGGCCCGCAGCGCCCGAGTCACCGCGCCGGTGCCCGCGCCCAGTTCCACCACCAGGCCGTCGCCAGGCGGCAGCATGGCGGCCATGCGCCGGGCCAGATGGACGCCGCTGGGGCAAAGCGCTCCCACGTTGCGCGGCGCGCGTGCCCACTGTCCCATAAAGGCCTCCGCCCGCCCAAAGCGATCCAGCAGAAGGGCCGGGCGCAGAGAAGGGGCCATCCCTTCCAGGGTCTGCCGTCCCAGGTTCAGGGCCAGAGTCGCCAAACGCTCCCGTGCCGCAAGCGCGCAGGAAAATATCTTCATCGCTCACTCCTGGTTGAAAAGAACACGCTGTGCGTGCAAGACGTAGCGCGAGCGGCGTCAGCAAAGCGTCAGGCCGGATGCCGGGCATGTCCGGCGCGGCTCGCTCCCGTTTCAGGCCGTCCGGGGAAAATACGCCTGCGGCGATTGCACTGCGTTACGTCCGCGCGCAACGGCAACCAGGGCGCGTTGACACGACCGGGATTTTGTTCGCTGGCTAGGAAAACGACTCTTTTATGAAGAGAGCGTACTCTTACGGTACGTGACCGGAATAAAAGGTGAAGTTCGACGACGCCAGGGGGCGAAAGAACGTAGTGTCAACACACCCTAAAGCGGCTGGCGCATTTCGTGCGTGAGCGGCTCTAAACGGCCGCCATTGTATCACGGCAATGCCGCGAACGGCCCCCGCGGTCGGAACGCAAAGCAACGGTCGGCAGGCTGCCACGCCCGACGCCTTCGCGGCCCCGTATCGACATTCAGGCTCGAACATGATACCCGCCAAGCATGCTTAATATTGATTTTTCCCAAGCTCTCCACACGCTGGCCATCGCCCTGGTGCCCGCGCTGCTGGGCATCATCCTGCACGAAGTGGCCCACGGCTGGGTGGCCGAACGCTGCGGCGACCCCACGGCCCGCCTCATGGGCCGCCTGACCCTGAACCCCCTGCCGCATATTGATCCCATGGGGCTGCTGGTCTTCGGCCTGACCAGCCTTTCCGGCGCGTTTGTTTTCGGCTGGGCCAAGCCCGTGCCCGTGAACGCGCGCTATTTCCGCCATCCCGCCAAGGACATGATGCTGGTGGCTCTGGCCGGGCCGCTGACGAACTTCCTGCTGGCCGTGCTTTTCGGCGTGACCCTGCGCCTGGTACTGGCCTTTTTCCCCTTTGACGTCTGGCAACAGCACAGCTTCTACATTTTCGCCCTGTCTTCCCTCCAGGCCGGCGTGGTGATCAATTTCGGCCTGGGCTGGCTCAATCTGGTGCCTATTCCGCCGCTGGACGGCAGCAAGGTTGTGGCCTATTTTCTGCCCGGCGAAACGGCCTGGCGCTACCTGAGCATGGAGCGCTACGGTTTTATCATTCTTTTGCTGCTGCTGTTCACCGGAGCCCTGGGCTACGTGCTGGGGCCGCTGGTCAGCGGCAGCGCCAGAGGGCTTCTGTCCCTCCTGGGCTTATTGTAATCCAAAGGGAACACTGATTAATGGCCTTGTTGCCGCCTGCCTCGGCAGAGAGCAAAACCCCTCATTAATCAGGCTTCCCGGAGCAGATTCACTTTGAAATTTTATAAAGTTCAAAGTGAAATTGCTCTAAGACCTCCCCGCCGCGGGCGCGGGGAAAAACGGGGCATTACGCGCTTGAAATACGTGGGCATCGATTACGGTCTGGCCCGCACGGGTCTGGCCGTGTCCGACCCGGAAGGGCGGCTGGCCTTTCCCCTGGTCACCCTGCGCCTTGAGGAATACCCGAACCGTAAGGACTTCCTGGCGGCCCTGGCCGCCAGAATCACCGCGGAAGAGGCAGAAGCCGTGGTCATGGGCCTGCCCCTGCTGGACGACGGCACGGACAGCCTGACCACCCGCCAGGTGCGCAATGTCACCGAGCGCCTCAAACGCCGGGTGGACCTGCCTGTCTTTTACATGCCCGAGCTGCTGAGTTCCGAAGAGGCTTGGTCCGACCTGCGCGACGCCGGGCTCACGGCCCGCAAACGCAAGGCCGTGCTGGACCAGCAGGCGGCGGTGCGCATCCTTGCTTCTTTTCTGGCGCTGCCCCCCGAACAACGGAGACCGGCATGAAAACCATGCTGCGCATAGTGGGCCTGCTGTTTGTGCTGGCCCTGGCGACCTGCGGCTGGCTGTGGTACGAAGCCCAGGTCTTTCTGAACAGCGCGCCCGAAATGCCGGGCCGCGAAATCTTTTTCGACGTGACGCCCGGCGCGCGCCTGGGGCAGGTTTCCGCCGCTCTGGCCGAAAAGGGCCTGGTTACCGATGCCCGCAAGTTCAGCCTGCTGGCCCGCTACAAACAATGGGAAAACCGTCTCCAGGCCGGGCGCTTCGCCCTGAACAGCGGCTGGACGCCCGAGCAGGTCTTGGACGCCCTGGTCAACGGCAAGCCCGTGCTTTTCCGGATCACGGTGCCCGAAGGTCTGACATGGTGGCAGACCGGCCGCCTGCTGGAAGAGGCCGGGCTGGTCCGCTTCGCGGATTTCCGGGACGTGGTCACAGACCCGGATTTTCTGCGCCATTACGGCATTCCCTTTGCCACGGCCGAGGGTTTTCTGATGCCCGACACCTATCTGCTCAAAAAAACCGACGAGCCGGACGACGCGCAGTTCAAGGCCCAGGCCCGCGCCGTGGCGGGCCGCATGGTGGACAATTTCTGGCGCAAAACCGCCGCCGTCTGGCCCGGCAAGGCCAGGCCCAAGCCCGACGATCTCAAAAAATGGGTGATTCTGGCCTCCGTGGTGGAAAAGGAAACCGCCATCGACGCGGAGCGGCCCCGTGTGGCCGGGGTGTACCGGAACCGCCTGGCCCGGCAGATGCTGCTCCAGGCCGATCCTACGGTGATCTACGGCCTGGGACCGGCCTTTGACGGCAATCTGCGCCGCAAAGACCTGGACGATCCGAACAACCCTTACAATACCTATCAGCGGCCCGGCCTGCCGCCGGGGCCCATCTGCTCCTTCGGCACGGCGGCCCTGGCCTCGGCCGTCAATCCGGAAGCCCACGATTTTCTGTACTTTGTGGCCAAGACTGACGGCGGCGAGCACGTTTTTTCCACCACACTCACGGAACACAATCGCGCCGTGCGCCAGTATTTGCAAAACCGGCGCGGCGGGCGTTAAGGTGGGCGTAACGCAACGCCAGGAGGCCGTATGAACTATCTTATTGTGGAAGACTTTTCCGGCCAGGCCGTGCCCTTTATTTTTCCGCGCCGGGTGGACCACGGCGACATGCGCGAGCAGTTGCCCTACGGCCAGGTACTCTCCTGCGGCGTGCTGGAACTGGGGCCCGACGGCTTCATCTGCTCCGGCGGCAACAATGAGCTGGGCGTCAAGGCGCGGCCCGAGGAGGATGCGGCGATTATCGCCGAGGCCCTCCGGCGGCGGCTGCGAAGGTAGACGCCCGCGCCGGAAGCCAAGGCGCCTTTAGCCGTTCGCGAGCAAAGCGAGCGTTGCTGTCCTTATCCGTACGGCTCCTTTGTCGCACGGCTAAGGCAAGGCCTTCGGCCAACGGCTGCCGCAAGGACAGCGGCACTACGGATGACGACAACAACGACAAGCTGAAGGCAGCGTCAACTCCGAGAATGTCGATTCTCAAAGGCAATCTGTTCCGCAGTCAAGGCTCTTGCATGATCCGCTCCGCCCCGAACCGCGTTCCCGGCCTCATCGTGGGCGGAACCGGCAGCAACGCCGGTAAAACCGTCACCACCCTGGCCCTGCTCTGCGCCCTGCAGGACAGGGGCCTGCGGGTCCATGCCGCCAAGACCGGCCCGGACTTCATCGATACCGCCTTTCACGCCGCGCTGACTGGCGCGCCCGCCGCCAACCTGGACGTCTGGATGTGCCGCGCGTCCCGGCCGAACCGCGCGGGAGAGCCGTTGCGCCGCATCCCCCAGGGGCTGGCCCGGATCTTTGCCCGCATGCGGGCCCCCGGAATGGACGGCCGGGCCCCGGATATCCTGGTGGTGGAGGGGGCCATGGGCCTCTACGACGGCGGCGCTGGAGGCTCCGGCTGCACGGCCCAGTTGGCAGCCCTGCTGGGCCTGCCCGTGCTGCTGGTGCTCAATGCCCACGGCCTGGGCCAGTCCGTGGCCGCCCTGGCGGAAGGCTTTCTGCGCCATCGCCCGGCCTGGAACGCAGGCACGGGACAACCCGCCTTTGCCGGAATGATCTGCACCCACGCGGGCAGCGAAAAGCACAGGGAAATTCTACGCCAGGCCCTGGCCCCATTGGTTGCGGATACGGGCGTGCCCCTGCTGGGCCTTTTACCGCGCGACGGCGCGCCGAGGCTGGAATCCCGCCATCTGGGCCTGGTGGAGGCGCGCGAATCCCTGTCCGGCCTGGACCGGGGCGCGCTGGCCGCCTGGCTGGAAACGCATTGCGATCTGGACGAGCTATTGTGTAGCCTGGGCGCGCCCTTGGGCAACAGGCCCCAAACCGCCCTCCAAACAACCCCATCGACCGTTTCCGCCGCTGGGGGCACAACGGCCGCAGCAGCCCGCTTTTTTCCGCCCCGCGTCCGCGCCGGGGAAAACGCGGGCCCTGCCGCACGACAAGTCCGGCCTCTGCTGGGCGTGGCACGAGACGCGGCCTTCAGTTTCTGCTATGCGGATCTGCCCGCCCTGCTGCAGGAACTGGGCGCGGACCTGGCTTTTTTCTCGCCGCTCAGTGATGCCGCGCCGCCGCCGGGCTGTTGCGGGCTCTATTTTCCCGGCGGCTACCCCGAGCTGCATGCCACCCAGCTGGCCGCCAATACCACCATGCGCGCGGCCCTGCGAGACATGGCGGCCCAAGGCCTGCCCATCTACGGCGAATGCGGGGGCTACATCTACCTGATGCGCGAACTGCGTCTGGAGGGACAAGGCCACGCCATGAGCGGCCTGCTGCCGCTGGATTGCCGCATGGGCGACCGGCTGGCGGCGCTGGGTTACCGTGCGGCCCGGGCCTTGCCCGGCTGGCCCGCCAATGTCGATATCCCGGCCGGCATCATACGGGTGCGCGGCCATGAGTTTCACTATGGCCGCCTGACTCAAACGGAACTGCCGCCCGGCTGCGCGCCCCTCTGGCAGCTGAGCGACAGCAAGGGCGCGCCCCTGGGACCGGAAGGCTGCCGCCGGGGTTGTGTGGCCGGTTCCTGGCTGCATCTCTACCCGGAAGGCGCGCGGAACTTCTGGCGGGCATGGCTCGCCGCCCTGCCCGCGTCCGGCATTCTAGCCGGTAAGCCCTGAGAGGAACATATGCCTACCGTAGAACTGGACCCGGCCTGCACGCCGCAGGAAATTGAAGCCCGCTCCTTTGCCATTATCGACGCGGAAATTCCCGAACCGCGCCCCTTCAGCGGCGGGCTCTGGGAGGTGGCCCGGCGTTGCGTGCACACCTTGGGCGATACGGAGATCGTTGCGGATTTGCGCTTGAGCCGGGACGGCCTTGCGGCGGGCGTGGCGGCTTTGCGCCGGGGCTGCACGGTCTATACGGACACGCGCATGGCCGCCGCCGGGCTGCCTCTGCGCCGCCTGACCCCTCTGGGCGTCACGGTGACGCCGCTCATGGGCCTGCCGGGACTGGAAGAGATCTCCCGCCGCCGGGGCGTCACGCGTTCCCGCGCGGGAATCGACATGATCGCGGACAGGCTGGCCGGGCAGATCATGGTCATCGGCAATGCGCCCACGGCCCTGCTGGCCCTGTTGGAGGCGCTGAGCCAAGGCGCGCCCGCGCCCGCCCTGGTTGTGGGCATGCCTGTGGGATTTGTGAACGCGGCCCAGTCCAAGGAACTGTTGCGGCAAAGCCCCTGGCCGCATTTCACTTTGCTGGGCCGCAAGGGAGGTTCGGCCGTGGCCGCCGCCTGCGTCAACGCGCTGGCGGAACTGGCCCTGGCGAAGAACGCCTGATCCCGGAAAAAGGGGACGCCACGCTACGTGTCCGTACGCACGTCATCCCAGGCGGCGTCCATGTAGCGGATGAGCCAGTTGAACATTCTGTGCCGTTCCACGACCACGCCGGGATCAAGCCCGGCCGGAGCGTCCCGGACTTTGATCCGCGCATCCGCGCAGGCCCAGTCATAGCGATAGATGCGGTCCGCCTCGTCCAGAATCTGCGACGGCGCGCGCAGGCGGCAAGACCGCAAAAAACCCGGATAATCGCCGCAACCACGCACCATGGCGGCCATCCCCCCGACATCACAGACAGCCCCCGGGTAGGCCAGCGTATCCACGAGACCGAGGGCCCACAGGCCGACCCAGGCGCATTCATAGCGCCAGGTGAAGTCGGCGAGACTCCTCCCCTCCGGGGCCGGGCCGCTGATGAAGGCCCGCTCCCCGGGGCTGAGAAAATCCCGGGCGCTGTACTGCTCAAGCAAATCCACAATACTCGCGCGCGCGGCCTCCACGCCCCGGCTGGAAACAAGCTCCGCAAACACCGAAGTGAGCAGGATGCCCAGCGTGCGCTGCGCCACCTCCTCCACGGAACGCGGCAGATAGGCCGCATCGCCCACAATGGGCGGCAGGGAGGCGCTGATGGGCACGCCCTCCGCAGCCAGACGCGTGTTGTTCCGCTCCTTGCGCTCTTCGCCCGATGCCGTGGCCTTGGGTGGAACAAGCAGGGCCGCGGGCGCGGTGACGGTCCAGGAGTCGAAATCCGACTCCCCGTCGGCATTGAAGACTGTCGCGCCGTCAGCGGTATACAGATCGGCCGGGGGCAGAAAAATCAGCCCGTGCCCTTCGCCCGCGACAGCCATGACGGCCCCGAAGGTGGCGGCGTCCATATCCTTGTCCGCCACTACGCCTACACAGAGCGTGAAAACCTTGATCTGAGCCAGCAGGGATTGTTTCAGACTTTCCTTGTCCGTGGGAATGGCGGCGAAGAAGTCATGCATGCCCTGCATCATTTCTGTAAAAGACGCGCCGTCCACATCACGCGACTTCAGATGAAAGGCTATGTGTCGCCGGGACAGCAGCTTCCGCCTTGCGGCAATAAGCGTGTCACCGCGATTTTCAAGGGACCAGCCGGAAAGCAGCCTGGCCAGAAGAGGAAAAAAATCATCTCTGGAGGCCAGCGTCATATACAAGGTGCACTGTTGCATCCTTCCCTCCGGTCCGCTGTGTTTTTCTCAAAAAAAAGCCCGGCGCACGTCCCGGGCTACTTCTGGTCCGGCCCGTCCCGCGCGTCGCCCGGAACCGGCGGTTCCGAGACGTCATCCGATTCCGCACCCGGTTCCGCGCCGCCCACATCCAGCACCGGCGGCAGAGCTTTCACACTTTCCGCCTCCACCAGCATGACGCGCTGTTCCTCGCTCCGCGGCAGGGGAACGCAACCCTTGTCCACCAGCACAATGCCGGTGCGCTCCAGCACTTCCCGGCGGAAAGCGTATTCCTGCTCCATGCGGCGCTGGCGGTAGACGAACCAGCGGTGCCCCAGGAAACAGACGGCCAGCAGAGCCGTAGCGCTGCCCACGATCCAGGGAATATAGGCCGTCAGCGCGCCGCCCAGGCGGACCAGGGCGGAAAAAGCCCCGTCCACAAAGAAGAGCCCCGCGCCCAGCAGAAGAATGCCCAACAACAGCACAACCGTGGGCGCGTTGCGCACCATGGCGTAAAAACGCTGCAAGCGTTCGGGCACCGCGGCACTGTCCGCGCCGTCCTGCTCCCCTTCCAGCGTATGGGAAAGCCAGCGACCCGTGAGGTGCACCACCAGCAAAAGGGCCACCGGCGCGAGCACCGCGGCCAGCGCCCAGATCAGCCAGGGAAAGCGGGCCACCGGCGGCCCGCCGGGCGTCTCGGGCGCGGCATGCACCAGGCCGTAGAAAAAAGACACGCCGCCCACGATCATCTCCACGAAAAGCACGGCGATCAGCAGATAAAACAGCATATCCTTATGTTCTCCGGCATACCAGGGCCGGACGCGGCCGCGCGTCGTCCCGCCGGGTGCGGCCTGGGTGTCGGCGGTCTTTTCCGCATTGGCATCCGGTTGGGAAGGCCCTCTGGGATCTCGGGAGGAATGGTCGGGAGACGTCTTCATGACATACCTCAATGCGGCAAAGCATACGTGTCCGGTCCGCATCCGGCAAGTCCCCGCCCTTGCCCCCGGCGGCCATCTGGCTTACCCTACGGCGTACAGGCAAAGGGGGCGACATGCATGTTCTGGTAACCGGCGCTGCCGGCTTCATCGGCTATCATCTGGCCCGGCGGCTGCTGGCTGACGGGCACACTGTGGTAGGCATCGACAATTGCAACGACTACTATGACGTGCAGTTGAAAAAGGACCGGCTGGCCGCCCTGCAAGCCCTGCCCGAGGCCCCCGCCCGCTTTCGCTTCGAGCTTCTGGACCTGGCCGACGGCGGGGGCATGGCCGAACTTTTCCGGCGCGGGCGTTTCAGCCACGTGGTCAATCTGGCGGCCCAGGCCGGAGTGCGCTACAGCCTGCAAAATCCAGCTTCCTACGTCAATTCCAACCTGGCGGGCTTCGGCAATCTGCTGGAAGGCTGCCGCCACAACGGAGTGGAGCATCTGCTCTTCGCCTCCTCCTCCTCGGTCTACGGCCTCAACGCCGCCCGCCCCTATTCCGTGCACCATAACGTGGACCATCCGGTGAGCCTGTACGCGGCCACCAAGAAGAGCAACGAACTCATGGCCCATGCCTACAGCCACCTCTACCGCCTGCCCTGCACGGGCCTGCGCTTTTTCACGGTCTACGGCCCCTGGGGCCGCCCGGACATGGCCCTGCATCTCTTTACCACGGCCATTGTGCGGGGCGAAGCCATCAAGGTCTTCAACGAGGGCCGCATGCGCCGCGACTTCACCTATATCGATGACATCGTGGAAGGCGTGGTCCGCCTGCTGCCCCTGATTCCCGCGCCCGACCCGGCCTTCGACGCCGCCGCGCCCGACCCGGCCTCCAGTTCCGCGCCCTGGCGCATCTATAATATCGGCAATAACCAGACTGTGGAACTCAACGAGTTCATCGCCGTACTGGAAGAGGCCCTGGGCAGGACCGCCCGCAAGGAGCTGCTGCCCATGCAGCCCGGCGACGTGGAAGCCACCTGGGCCGACATCGATGCCCTGACCGCCGCCACCGGCTTTGCCCCCGTGACCCCACTGCGCGAGGGCATCGCCCGCTTTGTGGACTGGTACAAAGAGTATTACAAGATATGAACACACAGGACATACAGCCCGCCACGCCGCGCAAGCCCGAAATTCTCGCCCCGGCCGGGGACACGCCCTCCTTTCTGGCCGCCCTGGCCGCCGGAGCCGACGCCGTCTATCTGGGCCTGAAACATTTTTCCGCCCGCATGCAGGCGGAAAACTTCGGCCTTACCGAATTGTCGCGGCTCACGGATCTGGCCCACGCCGAAAACGCGCGTGTCTACGTGGCCATGAACATCCTGGTCAAGCCCGGCGAAAATGCCGCCGCCTACCGCCTGGCCGCGCGCCTGGCCCGTCAGGTGCGCCCGGACGGCCTGATCATCCAGGATCTGGCCATGCTGGATCTGGCCCGGCAGGCCGGGTTCGAGGGCGGCCTGTTTCTATCCACCCTGGCCAATCTGACCCATCCCGAAGCGCTGACTCAGGCCAAAGCCCTGGGCGCGAACCGCGTCATCCTGCCGCGCGAGCTGTCCATCGACGAAATCCGGCGCATGGGCGAAGCCTGCCCCGAGGGCCTCGACCTGGAATGCTTCATCCACGGGGCCCTGTGCTACTGTGTGTCCGGGCGTTGCTACTGGTCCAGCTACATGGGCGGCAAAAGCGGCCTGCGCGGCCGTTGCGTGCAGCCCTGCCGCCGCATCTACCGCCAGGGCGGCGCGGCGGCCCAGGCCCTTTTCCGCAATGCGGAAAACGAGGAGCGCGAAGCCGCCCGCCGCGACGGGAAAAAGGCGCGCGACGGGCGCGACGGCCGGTCCTCCCGCCAGATGCGCCCCCCGGCGCGCGGCAAGGAACACAGCGGGCGCTTTTTCTCCTGCCTGGACCTTTCCCTGGACGTGCTGGCCAAGACCCTGCTGGACATCCCGCACCTGGTATCCTGGAAAATCGAAGGCCGCAAAAAAGGCCCGCATTACGTCTACCATGTGGTCACGGCCTACCGCATGCTGCGGGACAACCCCGGCGACTCCAAGGCCCGCAAGACCGCCGAGGAAATTCTGGAAATGGCCCTGGGCCGCCCCGGCAGCCGGGCGCGCTTTCTGCCCCAGAAAAACAACGTGCCCACCACGCCCGACGGCCAGACCAGTTCGGGCCTGCTGGCGGGCAAAATCCGGGTGGAGCCCGACGGCCGCCTCGTGCTCAAGCCGCATTTCGAACTGCTGCCGCAGGATTATCTGCGCATAGGCGTTGAGGACGAGCGCTGGCACGCCACCCTGCCCGTGACCCGGCGCATTCCCAAGGCCGGAAGCCTGATCCTGCGCCTGCCCAAGCACAAGACGCCCAAGGCCGGCACGCCGGTCTTTCTTATCGACCGGCGCGAGCCTGAACTCATGCGCTTGCTCACGTCCTGGCAGGCGCGGCTGGACGCCCTGCCCGGCCGCCCCAGCAAGGCCGTGGACAGTGCCCCCCGCCTGCCCAGGGCCGTGAAGCCCAGGCCTAGGGCGGACATGCTGCTGCGCGCCAGCCTGCCCCAGGGCCGTGAAACGCGTGGCGGGCGCAATCAGCTGCTGGCTCTCTGGCTTTCGCCGCGCAGCGCGGAAATTTCGCGCACCGTGGCCCCGCGCGTGGCCTGGTGGCTGCCGCCCGTCATCTGGCCTGAAGAGGAAGACGGTCTGCGCCGCATGATCGCCCGCCTCTGGCGCGACGGCGCGCGGCATTTCGTCTGCAACGCGCCCTGGCAGCGCGGCTTTTTCCCGGATGCGCTGCCCGAGGACGCCGACCTGCTGGCCGGGCCCTTCTGCAATGCGGCCAATGCGCCCGCTCTGGGCATGCTGGCAGGCATGGGTTTCACCGGGGCTTTCGTCAGCCCGGAACTGGCCCGCGAGGACCTGCTGGCCCTGCCGGAACAGAGCCCCCTGCCCCTGGGCGCGGTGCTCAGCGGATTCTGGCCCGTGGGCCTCAGCCGTTTTGGCCTGCTGGGCGTCAAGGCCAACGAGCCGTTCATGAGTCCCAAGGGCGAGGTTTTCTGGGCTCGCCAGTACGGCGGCAATGTCTGGATCTATCCCGGCTGGCCCTTGGACCTCACGGCCAAGCGCCAGGAGCTGACGGCCGCGGGTTACGGCTTTTTCGTCCATATTCAGGAGAATCCGCCCGCCGGTCTGCCGGAGGCGCGGCGGCAGGGGTTGTTTAACTGGGACGGCTCCCTCCTTTAGAGGGTGTCGTCATGCGTGTCTTTTCGGTTATCTCTGCGTCAAACTTCGCCTTTTATTCCAGTTGAGTACCAGAAGAGTACACTCCTTTCATAAAAGGCTCGTTCTCCTTGATATAACACGAAAATCCATCTCATGACGGCACCCTCTAGTGTCTAATTTGAAAAATTAGACACATAAAACCCGTAGGGTTTTACGGCGGTGAAGCCGCCGTGAGTCAGCGAAAAACCACGTTTTTCCGCTGACGATCCTGCGAAAATTGAGAGCATAATTATGCTCGAAATTTTTGCAATCAGACACTAGAAACAGCTCCCAGGAAGCGGCAAAAATTCTCTATTACTCGACGCTTCCTCCGGAGCTTTCCTTACCGGCGACAAAAAATCTTGAATGCGCATTGGGGATACGACGGATCAGCACGATAAAAATGAACGAGCAAGAAAGCATCAGCGCGGCCCGCGCCGCTTTTCCGCGCGGGTTGGAGCAGCCCGGCGGGGCTCTGCGCTTCGGGCTGGACGCGCTCTTGCTGGCGGCCTTCGCGGCCCGGCATTGCGAGGAACGCCGCGCCCGCCTCTCCCAAGCGACAGCCCAAACCTTGCGCCTGTCCGTTGCGGAACTGGGTTGCGGTTGCGGGGCGGCCCTGCTGGCCCTGGCCCTGCGTTGCCCCGAAGTAAGCGGCCAGGGACTGGAGCGGGAAGAAAGCCTGCTGACGGCTGCCCGGCGCAATGCCGTTACCCTGGGCCTGGAGCGGCGCCTGCGCTTTCTGCATACGGACCTTGCGGAGTTACGGCCTGAATCGGAAAGAGAGCTCGCACCGGATCTGGTGCTGGCCAACCCGCCCTACGGCTTGCCGGGGCGGGGCAGAATGTCGCCCTCGGCCATGCGGGAGCGTGCGCTGCGCGACGCCGACGCTCTGCGCGTTTTCTGCCGCGCCGCCGCCCGGCTTCTGCCCTATCGGGGACATTTTTTCTGCATTTTCGAGGCCCGTTCCCTGTCCCGGCTCTGCGCCGCGCTCGGCGAAGCCCGCCTGGGCCCGCGCCGCATCGTTCCCGTGCGACCCCACAGCCACAGCCCGGCCACGCGCTTGCTGGTGGAGGCCCGCAAGGACGCCGCCGCCGAGCTGCGCCTGGAAGCCCCGCTGACCCTACACCGCAAACAATCGCGCCAAGCCGCGCGGGCCGTGCCTTTCTGGACTTCGCGGGCTCTGGCTTTCTGCCCCTGGCTGACCGCCACAACATGAGGTTACACATGAATTTTATTGCGGACCTGCACATCCATTCGCGTTTCTCCCGGGCCACCAGCAAGCAGCTCAATCCCCGCCATCTGGCGGCCTGGGCGCGCTGCAAAGGCATCGACGTGCTGGGCACCGGCGATTTCACCCATCCGCAATGGCGGGCCGAGCTGCGCGAGCAGAT
The DNA here is from genome assembly GCF_000145315.2 of Desulfovibrio sp. 3_1_syn3. NCBI lineage: Bacteria > Pseudomonadati > Thermodesulfobacteriota > Desulfovibrionia > Desulfovibrionales > Desulfovibrionaceae > Desulfovibrio > Desulfovibrio sp. 3_1_syn3. Next base: position 835,055 of record NZ_ADDR02000001.1, on the reverse strand, counting down.
GGTTTTCGACGAAGCCAGCGGCCTCTACCGTCTGAAGGGCGAGCCGGAGGAACTGGACTTTCTCGGCGGCGCGCGCCCCCGCCCCCATGAGGGCGGCAAAGAGCCGCTGTTCTGCCTGCAGGCGGAGATCAGCTCCATCTACAAACGCCACGGCAAGGTGCGCAAGGTGCACAACCTGCTCTTCGTGCCCAGCCTGGAAGACGCGGACCGCCTTTCCGAACGCCTGGCCCAGATCGGCAATCTCAATTCCGACGGGCGGCCCATTCTGGGCCTGGATTCGCGCGACCTGCTGGAAATCATGCTCGAAACCGTGCCGCAGGGCGTGCTGGTGCCCGCCCATGTCTGGACGCCCTGGTTCGCCCTGTTCGGCTCCAAATCCGGCTTTGATCGTCTGGAGGACTGCTTCGCCGACCTTTCCGAGCATGTTTTCGCCCTGGAAACCGGCCTCTCCTCGGACCCGGCCATGAACCGCCTGATCAGCGGGTTGGACGGCTATGCCCTGATTTCCAATTCCGACGCCCATTCCGGAGCCAACCTGGGTCGCGAGGCCAATCTTTTTGCCGGGCCGCCTTCTTACGCGGGCATGTTCACGGCCCTGCGCGCGGCGGCCAGGCGCGAATCCCAGGAAAACCTGGACTGCCGTTTTCTGGGCACCATGGAATTCTATCCCGAAGAAGGCAAATACCATCTGGACGGGCACCGGGCCTGCAACGTGGTGCTGGAACCGCGCGATGCCCTGGCCCTGGACAATATCTGCCCGGTCTGCGGCAAGCCCCTGACCGTGGGCGTGCTGCACCGCGTGCTGGAACTGGCCGACCGCGAAACTCCGGCCCAACTGCCCCTGGAGCCCGAGGCCCAGCCCCTGATTCCCCTGCCGGAGGTGGTGGGTGAAATTCTGGGCGTGGGCTCCGGCTCGCGCAAGGTGCAGGAGCGTTACAGCCGCCTGCTGCGCGAACTGGGGCCGGAGCTGGATATCCTCTGCCACCTGCCGGAAGCGGATATCCGCGCCCACTGGGAGCCTCTGGGCGAGGCCGTGGCCCGCATGCGGCGCGGCCAGGTCATCCGCCAGGGCGGATTTGACGGCCAATACGGCGTGGTGCGCGTGTTCGAGCCCGAAGAACTGCGCGACGTGCGCGGGGGCGGCCAGAGCCTGCCGGGCCTGGAACGCTCCGCCGCCAGGTCCGGACGCCCGCGTAAGGCTGCCGCCGCGGTTCCTGCCGCAAGCGGCGCGGGGAACGGCCTGCCACTGCTGGCTCTGGCCAAGCCCGCGCCGGGCAAGGGTCATGAGACGCAGCACACCGGACTTGCGGGATACGCGGGACACGCGGGGCACTCTGAACCGGCAGAGCAACCCGCGTCCGCCACGCTGTTTTCCGAGGAGCAGAATGCGGCCCTGAACGCGGGGCCCGGCCCGGTGCTGATTCTGGCCGGTCCGGGCGCGGGCAAGACCCGCGTGCTCATCGGCCGCCTGCAGCGGTTGCTGGAAGAAGGCGCGCGGCCCCAGGATCTGTTGGCCGTGACCTTTACCCGCCGGGCCGCCGGGGAACTGCGGGAACGCCTCAGCGCGGCCCTGCCGCATTTGTCCCGCCTGCCGCAATGCGACACCCTGCACGGCCTGGCCTGGGGCGAATTGCGCAAAGCGGAACCGCACTGCCTGCTCCTGGCCGAGGACGCGGCCTTCCGCCTGTTCAGCGCGGCCAATGCGGACCAGCCCGCCCGGCGGCTGCGCACACTCTGGGACGCCCTGAATCTGGCCCGCGAAAGTCGGAAGGAACCGGCGCAAGGCAGTGATCTGGACGAGGCCGCCGCGCGCTACCGGCAACGCAAAAACGCCCAGAGCGGCGTCCGCTATGTGGATTACGCCGATCTGCTGGACTGGCTGCTGGAACAGGCGCCCAATCTGGCCCAAAGGCCGGACGGGCCCTGGCGGCATGTGCTGGTGGACGAGGTGCAGGACCTTTCACCCGTGCAGCTGACCGTGATTCGCGCCCTGCTGCCGCCGGACGGCCGGGGATTTTTCGGCATCGGCGACCCGGATCAGGCCATTTACGGCTTCCGTGGGGCCACGGGCCAGAGCGAGGATTCCCTGCGGGCCTGCTGGCCGACGCTTATGGTCTACAGGCTGGGACAAAGCTACCGCGCCAGCCAGGACGTACTGGACATGGCCCAGAATCTTCTGCAGGGCCGGGGCCGATGCGGAAATCTGCACGCGGCCAAGCCCCTGAGGGCCCAGTTGCAGCTTTTCGCCGCGCCGGACGAGCGGGCCGAAGCCCGCTGGCTGGCCGGGCGCGTGCAGCGGCTTATCGGGGCCACGGCCCACACTCTGTTGGACCAAGCCCAAAACCGCGCCGACGCCGGAGAACTGGACAACAGCCTGTCGCCGGGCGACGTGGCCGTGCTGGTACGCCTCAAGGCCCAGATTCCGCCCCTGCGCGCGGCCCTGGAACAAATGGGCATCCCCTGCGCGGCTCCGGCCCAGGAGGAATTCTGGCAGGAGCCGGTCTGCGCCCGCTTCCTGGCCCTGGCCGCCGGGCATTGCGGTTTTGCGGATATTCTGCCCACCCCGCCGGATCTGCCTGCCCCGGCCGCCCCGGCGGAGCCGTTGCCCTGGCCCGAGGGCAATCTGCCCAAGCCGCAGGAGATGACAACCTGGCTGGGCGCACAGGCCTGGACCGGGGAGCTCTTTTGCCAGAGCCGCCAGTGGCGGTCGCTCTGCCGCCTCTGGCAGGAATGCGGCGGCTGGCAGCCCCTTTTCCAGCGCATGGCCTGGCTGCATGAGGCGGAGTTGGTGCGGGCCAAAGCCGAGCAGGTTCAGATTCTCACCCTGCACGCTTCCAAGGGCCTGGAGTTTCAGGCGGTCTTTCTGCCCGGCCTGGAAAGCGGCCTGTTGCCCCTGCGGCGTGAACTGCTGTTTGAAAACGCGGCGGAGAACACTATGAACGACGCGGACGCAGCCGTTCCGGGCGTGGAAGCGGACCCGGAGGCCCGGCTTGCGGAAGAACGCCGCCTACTTTACGTGGGCCTGACCCGCGCCGCACGGGCGCTGTTTGTGAGCTATTGCGCCCGCCGCACCCTGTACGGCAGAAAACTACGCCTGGCACCGTCGCCCTTTTTGGCCCAGATCCGCGATTTCTGCCGCCAGAGTACCCTGACCCCGCACAAGCGCAAATCAGAGGAGCATCTTTCGCTCCTGGGATAGGGCAGTTAACGCATCTCACTGGAAGCTTTAACCCTCCCAAAGAGAGACAATAAAAAAGCTTTCAAATCCATGAGAACGGCTCCGATAGTGAGGGAACGGTCCCTGTGGGCATGCCACCCATGTAAAGCTACGTCATAACTAGAAACGGACTTGACCATAACGAATTTCTTGACTGAAAAATTTTTCAAGCTAGAGGTAATTTTTATGTATCAAGCTCTTCTTCATAAAATTCATATGCTGGGAGCTACATTGGTTATAGTTAAACTTAATGAGCCTCTGCTCCATATTAAAAATCCCTCTGATTACGAATTAAAAGTAATACGTGAAAAGAGATATTATTCTGAGTATCTTAACTTAAATCGAAAAAATGATCTTATTCAATATTATAATGATTATTATGATAATTTCGATGACATACAAAATATATATAGAACTACAGTTTTTGATTTTCGTCCAATAAAAAAATATGGAGTATATGTTCTTCCAAATGCAACATCAAAGTATTGTAATGTTGTCAATAACCATAGAGTAACGACTGACAACCCTGAAAATTATGAACATACAATATATTTTTTTGGATGTTGTTGTGCCTTTGGATTATGTGCTGAGGACAAGTTTACTGTAGAAAGTATATTACAGCGAAGAGTAAATGACGTATATAAAGATAAATTTCTTGTTGTTAATTCCTCCAGCAGAACACATTTTGATGATACATGCAGAGAAATATTGTCACCCAAATGCACATTTAACAAAAATGATATCATCATCATTATTACTACAAATACTGATTTTGATGAAAAAAAAATGTCTGAGGCGCTAACTGAATTTAAGGAAACGAATTCTTTTTATTATCGTGATCTTTCAAATATTTTTCAACGCCCTCATGATATGGGAGAAATATTTTTTGACACAGGCCATATGTCACATAAGGGATATATGATATTGGCTAAACATATTTTTAATATAGTTTCAACAATAACAAGCGATAGAGAAAAAAATAAAAAATCAGCTATACCGCATGATTTAATACCATATATGAACTACTTAACTATGCTTAATAAAAGGAGAGAAAAATATCAAGGAAAGGGCAAAAAGCATATTGGCTCTCTTGTTATGAACTGTAATCCATTTACAATAGGACATAAATACCTTGTTGAAGAAGCATTAAAACATTGTGATTTTTTGTATGTTTTTATTCTTGATGAGGATAAATCCTTTTTTAACTTTGATGACAGGATTACCATGGTCAAACTAGGACTGATCGATATGATAAATATAATCGTAGTACCAAGTGGAAAAACAATAATTTCTACTGCAACTCTCCCTGAATATTTTTCAAAAGATCAAATTCAGGACATTAAAGTTGATGTAAGCCATGATTTAGACTTATTCTGTCAAATAATAGCTCCTGAACTACATATCTCTAAACGCTTCGCAGGAGATGAGCCTTTCTGCAAAATAACAAGACAATATAATGAAGGAATGAAAAAGACACTGCCAATGTATGGAATAGAATTTATTGAATTTCCAAGATTGGCAGTTGATGGACAAAAAGTGAGTGCTTCCAAAGTAAGAAAATGCATAGAAACAAATGACCTGAAATTATTAAAAAAAATTGTTCCATCAACTACCTATGATTTTTTAAAAGAGCGTCATTATATACAGTAACACACTATGCATATCAGAATTTACCATACAGTTTCCACTGGATGTTCATAGCTGACATAATTTATTACTCGAGCAGTTCACGCATAAAATGCGTCAGCTGCTCAAAAAGAACGGCGGCTTTCACAGCGAACTCGCCTTGAGAACGGCAGAATTTCCAAAGCCGCCGAGGCCCTTCCGGGCCGTCAATGCGAAAGCGCGCTATTCCTCAAGCCAGGAATCGTCTTCCAGAACCTTGTAGCCGCGCACAGTGAGGTAGAACACGCCGTCCCCCTCTTCCACCAAGCCGGTGACTTCCACGGGCACGCTGACCTCACCGGCCAGATCCATCCCGGCCCCGCGCGGCATCACGCGGTATTCCACATCATCCTGCACCACGGCCACCCTGGCCTGGCGCTCATCCACAGAACGCGGTACAGCCGTGACATAGCCTTTAACGGTAACGGGGCTCTTATTCATGCTCTGACATAGCCTCTGCAAGCTTTTTTTTGGCCTATAGCGCCTTTTGCGGCATGAGGCAAGAGAGTGCCGCAAACCAGCGCCCGGCGCGGCCTGACGGCCATTTTTCCTCTGGGCGCGCCTGCCCTCTTCCCGTTCAGGGATGGTATTTTTTGACCAGCTCATACCAGTGCCCGCGCGAGATGCCGGCCACGCCTGCGGCCCGGCGCGCGTCGCCTGCGCTCACGGTCATGACCCGGCGCACATATTCCTCTTCGGCGCGGGATTTCCACTCCCTCAGGCTGGGCAGATCGCCGCTGCCACCCGCGATTGCGGCTGTCCCGGCGCGGCCGTCTTCCACATGGGCCACGGGCAGCGTCCGTGCCGGGGGCGGCACGGGCTCCGGGCTTTGCTCCCGGCCACGGCTTACCCGGTGCCGGGCCACGGCCACCCGCATCTGGGTGGGCAGATGCCCGGGCAGGATCAGATCCCCCTCCCCGGCGGCAAGGCAGGCCCGCTCCAGGGCGTGGATCAGCTCCCGCACGTTGCCGGGCCAGGGATATTCCATCAGCATGTCCAGCACCGGCTCGGCCAGGGCCTTTTCCGGCAAATCGTTGCGCAGGCAGAAGGCGGTGACGGCCTGGCGGGCCAGGCCCGGGATTTCGTCGCGCCGCTCGCGCAGCGGCGGGATCACAATGGTAATGCCCTGAAGACGGTAGAGCAGATCGCCCCGGAACTGGCCGGTGCGCGCCATTCCCTCCAGATCACGGTTGGTGGCCGCCACCAGGCGGAAGTCGCTGTCCACCTCGTGCACTTCGCCAACAGGGCGGAAGCGGCGCAGCTCCAGGGCGCGCAGAAACGCGCCCTGCATGACCAGGGGCAGGTCCCCCACTTCATCCAGAAAAAGCGTGCCCTTGTGCGCGGCCAGCAAAAGTCCCTCACGGGCGCGCTCCGCGCCGGTGAAGGCCCCCCGGCTGTGACCGAAGAGGTGGCTTTCCACCAGGGTTTCCGGCAGGGAGGCACAGTCCACGGTCACGAAAGGCTGAGCGGCGCGCCCGCTGTTGCGGAACAGGGCTTTGGCGAATAGTTCCTTGCCCACGCCGGTTTCGCCCAGAATCAGCACGTTGACTTCGCTTTGGGCGGCCTGGGCCAGCAGTTTGAGGGCCTGAGTCATGCCCGGTCCGGAGCCCAGAATGTGTCCGCTGTCCACTTTGAGGGAGGCCGGGCCCGGCTTGCGGCCCTGGCGGAACGCCAGAATGTGCCGCAGGCATTGTTCGATGTCGCGGATCTGCAGGGGCTTGGTCAGAAACTCCCAGGCTCCGGAGCGCAAGGCCGCTTCCGCCGCGTCGCCGTCGCCGTGGCCGGTAATGATCACGATGTCCGGCTCTTCAGGCAGATTGGCAAACTCCCTTTGAAATTCCAGGCCGTTGCCGTCCGGCAGCCAGGCGTCCAGCAGCACCACGTCCACGCCTTGGCGGCCCAGAGCAAGGCCTTCCTTGATGGAAGAGGCGCACACGGCCTCATGCCCCATGCGCGTACAGACCACTTCCACCATGGTGCGCATCAGGGCTTCATCATCTACCACCAGAATACGCGCCATTATGCCTTCCTCCCTGTCTCCGCGGTCCGCGTTTCCGTCTCTGACCCGCTGCCACCGTCAACGGCCTCCAGCAGCGCCAGGGCCTCACGCATGGCCCGTTCTAGTTTCCCTGCCCTTGCGTCCAGTGCCGCGTCTTCCGCTTTTTCCGTCAGGGCGGCTGCGCCGTGCAGGCGCATCAGGCGCATGGTGCCCGCCGAATTCTTGCAGGCATGGGCCAGCCGACGGATGTTCTTCCGATCCCCCGCCGTCACGGCTTCCACCAGTTGGTCCAGCATATTTCCCAGATCATCACGCAAGACCGCAAGCAAATGCGCAAAGATTGCCGCGTCCCCGTCCATGGCCGCCAGAGCGGCTTCCCGGTCCCAGGGCGGCAATTCAATATCGTCCGTATTTTCCCGGCCGTCTCCGGCAATGGCCTTTTCCAGGCTGGCAGAGATGTTTTTTTCCGGCATGCTCGTGTCTTCCTGCGCCAACGTTGCTCCGTTGCCCCGCGCTGCCGGCTGGGCCGCCAGGCGCTGCCGCAGCAGCGCGAAACTGACCGGTTTGAACAATATATCGTCGGGCCGCAACCCACGGCAGCGTTCTTGCGCTTCGGCGTCCAGCGCCGCCGTGTACAGGACCACACATTGCCCCGCAGGCGCTCCGGTCCGGCCCTGCCGGATGCGTTCCAGCACGTCCAGGCCGTCGGGACCGGGCATGCGCGCGTCCAGCAGCACCACGTCCCATTCCTCTTCACCCAGGGCGGCCAGGGTGGCTTCGCCGTCAGCGGTCACCACGGCCCGCGCGCCCTCCCGGCGCAAGGCCTGTTCCAGGAAATAGCGGCTGGCCGGATTGTCCTCGGCGGCCAGAATCCGACGGCCTTCCAAGGCTCCCCTGCCCGCGGCGCCGCTTTCGGGCACGGCGTTTCGGTCCGCATCCGCGGGGGGGCACGGCCTTGCGCTGCCCCAATCCGTGCGTACAAGCACTTCCAGGGTAAAGCACGAGCCCTGCCCCGGTTGGGAACTGACCCGCACATCGCCGCCCATGCGCCGGGCTATGGTCCGGGCAATGTTCAGGCCCAGGCCGGTGCCCGGCTGACAGCCCGCGTGCGAACCGCGCTGAAAACTCTCGAAGATCCGTTCCAGTTCTCCCGGCTGCAGGCCCGGCCCGCTGTCCCGCACGCGCAGTCGCAGCAGAAGGCGCCCCGTGCGCGCGCTTTCCGCTTCCACCTCCAGCCGCACGCCGCCCTGCTCGGTAAATTTGAGCGCATTGCTGACAAGATTGCCCAGAGCCTGGCGCAAGCGAAAGGCGTCGCCGTAAAGATTATCCGGCACGGGGGAAGGCACGCCCAGTTCCAGCCGGAGGCCCTTGGACGCGGCGGCCGGGCGATACAGCTCAAGGCATTGCGAAAGCGCGGCCCGCAGGCTGAAGGCGCCCTCATGCAAGGCCAGCGTACCCTGTTCCAGGGCCGCGTGGTCCGTGATGTCGCTGACCATTTCCAAAAGCGCTCCACCCGCCTGAACCAGGTAACGCAGAGCGCGCTTCTTGTCCGGCGCGGCGCCGTCGCCCCGTTGCAGCAAGTCGCTCATGCCCAGGATGGCGGTGAGCGGCGTGCGCATGTCATGGCTCAGGCGGGCCATGAAAGCGCTTTTCATGCGGCTGGTTTCCTCGGCCTGCCAGCGCCGCCGGGTCAGATTGAGGGTCAGGCCGCCGATAGCCAGTACGCCCGTCACCCCCAACAGGGCATACAGCAGGCGCATGTTGCCTTCCTGCTTCGCGGCGTTGTGCAGATACGGCCCGGCATCCTGGCTGACGCTGATGCCGCCGAGCACTTCCCCCACCCTGCTGTCCGCGTGGCAGCGCAGGCAGCTCTGTTGCGCCACCAGCACGGTGAGCAGACGCAGGCGGCCCTGCCCGTTCTCATCCGGCGGGCTGAAAATTTCCTGGCGGCCCTCCGTGCATTCGATGAGGGCCTCGCCTTCCCAGGTGTCGGATTGATTTTCAGGCCGCAGCGGCCTGCGCCCGATAATTGAAATGCTGATGCCCGGCCAGGAAGTGCGCTCGGCCAGCTGGCGGCTCATGTAGGCGGGATTCATCAGCACCAGGGTCCGCCCGTCGGCGGTTTTCAGGGTCCGCTCATGGGGCGGCAGCCAGGGATTGGGCCTGCCGAGATCGCTCTCCGGCACATAGACCCCCCCGTGCGCCGCGTTCCAGTTGCGCGCGTCCAAGAGTTGCCGGGCCACAGTGGAGAGGCGGATGCGTTCCAGCTCCAGGCGATGCTCCTCATCAACGCGCGCGGCGCGACTGTAGAGCCCCAGAGTCAAACCCAGCCAGAGCAGACCGGCCAGGACAGGCAGCCAGAGGACCCGGAACCAGCGCCCGGCAAAGGTATGCGCCATGTTTTCTCCAGGGGGTAAGAAAGGCCTTGTTGTCAGCTTTTTCTGATTTTTTGTCTTTTTTTTCTGAACAAAACAACCCCGCTATTGATAACCATTATAATTTCATCTCAAACTGCCGGTCTTTTCAGGATTAATTTTTTCTCATTTTTTATCTTGGCTTGGCATGTTTTTTGATTCACAAAGAAGATAACGCCGTCATAGGGACGGCAAGTTGTTGGAGTGAGTGAAGGAGGCTTCTATGGGAACACCCCGCAATGGACCCTGGCTCAAATGGTTGTTGGGCGGCGTTGCGGTGGGCGTGGTGCTTGTCGGAGTGCTGGCCTATGCCATGACGGCAACGGATCAGCGTCCGTTCTGCGCCAGTTGTCACATCATGCAGGAGGCGGCAGTGACCCACAAGCTGGGTACGCACGCCGACCGTTCCTGTAATGAATGCCACGCCCCGCACAATCTGCTGGCCAAGCTGCCGTTCAAGGCGCAAGCGGGCCTGAGTGACTTCATGGGCAATCTGTCGGGCAAGGACGTGCCGTATCCGGCCAGTGTGACCACGCGCGACGTGGTCAATGAAAACTGCAAGGCCTGTCACGCCCAAACTAACGTCAACGTGGCCAGTATGAACGCCAAGCCTTATTGCGTCGACTGCCACCGCAATGTGGCCCATATGCGCCACAAGCCCATCAGCACAAGGACGGTAGCATATGAATAAGCATATCCGCACTATGGCTCTGGCCGTTTCGGCGCTGTTGGGAGCGGCGCTGCTCAGCGGCTGCAATGATGTTTCGACGGAATTGAAGGCCCCCGCCTACAAGACCAACATCAAGGACGACGAAACCCGCATGTCGGCATTCAAGGCTGATTTTCCGGATCAGTACGCCTCGTACCAGAAAAACAACGAGTCCGAGGTGATGACCGAGTACAAGGGTTCCGTGCCGTATCACAAGAACGACAACGTCGATCCCCTGCCCAAGGGCTTCAAGCATGCCCAGCCCTACCTAAAAAATCTCTGGCTGGGCTACGGCTTCATGTATGAATACAACGAAGCCCGTGGCCACACCCATGCGGTGGAGGATTTTGTCCATATCGACCGCCTGAACCGCTGGGGCGCGGACGGCAAGGGCAAGATGCCCGCCACCTGCTGGAACTGCAAGACGCCCAAGATGATGAACTGGATCAAGCAGTACGGCGATTCCTTCTGGTCCAAGGACGTCAACGAATTTCGCGGCAAGGACATGATCGATGCCAAGGAAGAGAGCATTTCCTGTTCCACCTGCCACGATCCCAAGACCATGGAACTGCGGCTCTATTCCGAACCGCTCAAGGATTGGCTGAAGAAGACCGGCAAGGACTGGAACAATATCTCGCGCAACGAAAAGCGCACCCTTGTCTGCGCCCAGTGCCATGTGGAATACTACTTCACCCATCCGGACAACGGCCCAGCCATGCGCCCGGTCTTCCCCTGGGACAACGGCTTTAATCCCGAAGACATGTACCAGTATTACAAGGGCCACGGCAAAAAGGACGCCGACGGCAAGCCCGGCCCCTTCTCCGACTGGGTGCACGCCGCCTCCAAGGTGCCTCTGATCAAGATGCAGCACCCCGACTTCGAGACCTTCCAGGACGGCCCGCACGGCGCGGCCGGTGTGGCCTGCGCGGATTGCCACATGCCTTACCAGCGCATGGACGGCAAGAAGATGTCCAGCCACTGGATGACTTCGCCCCTGAAGGACAAGGAAATGCGGGCCTGCCGCCAGTGCCATGCCGACAAGACGCCTGAATATCTGCGCGAGCGGGTCATCTACACCCAGAAGAAGACCTTCGACCAGTTGCTCAAGGCCCAGGACATGTCGGTCAAGGCCCACGAAGCCGTGCGCTTGGCCAACAACTACAGCGGCGAACGCGCCCCCGACTATGACGCGCTGATGACCGAAGCCCGTGAGATGGTCCGCAAGGGCCAACTGTTCTGGGATTACGTTTCCGCTGAAAACAGTGTGGGCTTCCACAACCCGGCCAAGGCCCTGGATACCCTGATGACGTCCATGGAATGCAGCCAGAAGGCCGTGGATCTGGCCAGCCAAGCCACCAATTACGGCATCGCTCCGGCTCTGGCCGGCGACATCAAGAAGATCGTGCCGCCCATTCTGGAAATGAGCCGCAAGCTGCAGCAGGACCCCGAATACCTCAAGACCAATCCCTGGCTCCAGTTGCTGCCCGTGCTGCCCAAGACGGACGCTGCGTGGGACGGCCAGGAACGCCTGAACTCCGGCAAGTAGGCCCTTTGGCGCAATAAAGCCGCATGAGATGAAAAGCCCCCGCATCGCGGGGGCTTTTTTCGTCCAATGATAGGTATATCTTCGTATTTTCCTTTTTGACTTTATCTGCGCTTACATGTATCGCGTATAACACTTAAGTTTTCGCGCGATGTGCCGAAAAGAGCAGTAGGAAACCGTGCGATAACTTTCTAACACAATGTAAAAAAATCTCTATATATTGTTGAGACAGTTTATGGACAGCGAACACAATAAACAGAAACGTTTCTGGCGTGCTTGCGTTCTCGGACCGCTTTTGGCACTGCTTTTATCCGGCTGCGGCATGTTTCGCCCCGCGGATAACGGACCGGCACCGGTCAAAGCGCAAAAAGTGGTTCACACCGCCTACAGCCAGATGGGCAAACAATATCGCCTGGGCGGCGCTTCGCCGCAAAAAGGCTTTGACTGTTCCGGTCTGATCTGGTGGGCTTATCGACAGAACGGCATGAGCGTGCCCCGAGTTACGGTTGACCAGGCCCGGGCTGGCCAGTCCGTGCCAAAAAGCTTGGCCCGGCCCGGCGATATTGTGGTTTTCCGCACCGGGCAGAGCCCGCGCGGCCTGCATACCGGCATCTACGCCGGGGACGACTCCTTTATCCACAGCCCGCGCCGTGGCGAGCGGGTACGCATGGAGAGCATGAACATCCCCTACTGGCGCAGCAAATTGATTTCCGTACGCCGGGTCGTTCGCTGAACCGTAACGCAATGATCATGACATGTGACACTTGAAATGCTCTTTTGCGGAGAGCAAAGCCCGCCTGCTCGCAATTCGCGGCAAGGGTTTGTCTGCAAACCCTTGCGGTGCAGTCGTCGCATTTCATGCCTGAACCGCTCTGACAGAAGACCCCGCGCCATGGTGGCGCGGGGTCTTCTTGCGCAAGAGCGCAGCTTGCTATTATAGATTGTTTGAAGTAACCCTGAAAAGAGGTCGGCAAATCTTTATTTGCGGTCTGCCCTCCCCAATCGCCATCCGCCAGATCCGCAAGCACAAAGACTTTCTTCAGACCTGCCCTTGATCCGCGGATGGCCCGGCCCGGCGGTATGGCGGGAACGGCTTTTTTTTGTGACGGCAGCGACAGCAATGCTGCGGAAAGCCAGCAGGAGGCGTCATGACGCGCACGGCATCCCCGACAGAAGGCCTTTTGAGTATTGCGGACATCTCCCGCCATTTTTCTTTGCCGGAATCCACCACCCGCTATTACTGCAAACGCTTTGCGGCTTTTATCCCCAGCGTCGGCGAGGGCCGCAGGCGGCGCTACCGCCCGGAAACCCTGGAGGTCATTGCCGCCATCCTGGAGCAGATGCGGAAGTCGCGCACGGCGGCCTCAGTGGAAAATGCCCTGCTGGCCCGCTTCCCTCGCAATGCGCTTGCCGTTTCCAAGCCAGAGCCCTGCCTGACGCAAGCGGAGCATCCGGTTGCGGAACTTCTGCCCGCAGCGGCCCTGCAGTTGCTGGAACGCCAAACACTGGCCTTGGAGGGTATTGCCCAGCTTATCCATCTGGTTATTGAACACCTGCCGCAGCCCGGCATAATGTTGCCTGAAACGACGCAAGAAAATCAGCAACTGCGCAAGGATGTGGAAAATCTGCGCGTACTGCTGCATGCCTCGGAAAAAAACCAGCAGGCGGACCTGGACCAGCTGCGCGAATGGATGACCAAGGTTATCCGCAGTCGCGGCAAGGATGCGGCTCCGGCGTGAGGCCCGAAATGTTTTTCCTGAAAGCATTCGTAAACCGGGATATGCGCCGGTAATGGGCGGCCGGGCAACCGTAAGGGAAAGGCGCATCGTTGGATGCGCCTTTCCGGTAGATTCAACCGCAATGCGGGCATGATGTTATTTGCCCGGCTCTATTTTTCCAGAAAAACCAACCGCAGGCCGGGTTCCGGCTCTTCCTCCCGAAACGGGCGGTAGCCCGCCCGCTCATACAGGCGTAAATTGCGCAGGCTTTGCGTACTGGTGAACAGTTCGTAGCGCGCTTGTGGAACTATGGAGCCCATGGCGGACTCCAGGGCAGCCAGAAGGCGCGTTCCCAGGCCTTTGCCCTGATGTTGCGGATGCACCATCAGTTTGCCCACATACGCCGTGCCCTGCGCCGCGCGGGCGCGGACCGAGCCCACCAAGTCGCCGTCCGTATCCACAGCCTTAAGAAACACCATGCCCGCCTCAAACTGGCGAACCAGATCCTCAAGGTTCTCGCGCAACGGCGGAATGCTGAAGTTGTTCAGCAGGCGCGCTTCGCTCTGATAAGCCAGATACTGCAAACGCAGAATTTCTTCCAGATCCGGGCGCTCTGCCCTGACAATGCGCACTTTACTTGTTGTTCTGCTTAAGGGCCATGTCCACGGCGCCCTTGAACAGATCCAGGGGCAGGGCCCCGCGCACCACCATATTATTGACCAGGAAGTACGGGGTACCCTCCACGCCCAGCTTCTGCGCGTCCTGCTGGTCTTCAGCGAGAATATCGCTGACCTTCTTGCCGCGCACGTCACGGCCAAGTTTTTTCATGTCCACATCCAGCCCCTGGGCGGTCTTTTTCAGAAAATCCTCACCCTCGGTCACCAGACGGTCCCGGTCGGCGAACAGGGCTTTGTAGAACTTCCAGGCCTTCTCCTCGCTCTGCTGCGAAACGGCGACAAAATAGGCCGCCGCCTGCCCGCCGGGGCCCTTTTCATCCAGCGGCAAATTCTTGAAGACCAGGCTGACGTCCTTGCCGTACTCCTGCAAGAGCGCGTCCACGGTTTTGGAAGCCTGCTGGCAGAAATGGCAGGTGAAGTCGGAAAAGGCCACGATACGCACCTTGGCCTTGGGCGAACCCAGCACAGGACGCCCCTCCAGACGCACGCTCTTGGGGGTTTTCATATCCTCGCGCCACTGGACTTCCAGATTGTGTTTGCGCCGCATGTTGGAACCCTGCTGGGCGATATCCAGTACGGCCTCACTGTTGCGACGCAACACATCCAGCACGATATCCGGATGTTCACGCAAGGCTTTTTCCAGCAATTGCGGCAGATTATCTTCCGTCACCTGGCTGGCGGCCGCACGGGCTTCCCCGCCTGCCAGAAACATGCCCGCCAATCCCAACAGCAGGGCGGGAACAAAAAGAATTTTGTGGGTAATGCGCATGAAAACCTCATCTTTTAGAGCATTTCAACTTTGAGAATGCACATTCTCAAAGTTTTTAAGACGCTCACTCCGGCGCTTAGCTCTGCTGTCCTCGCCCGTAAAGCTCGAAGACTCACTAACGGGCGAGGCCACCGCGCAAATAAACTGCGCTTACGCCTTCGTGGCAGGCGTCTGCTTACGCAGCCACCAGAGCAATTCCACCTTGAAATTGCTCTAGAGTCGTTGACACGTGAAATGCTCGTTTACGGCGAGCAAAGGCTGCCGACTTGCATTTCACGGCAATGATTTGTCTGCAAATCCTTGCGGTGCAGGTTGCAATGGATATCCGTTTATCCCTTACGGGCGCATGCCGCAATCCAAAACGGCACTTTCCGGGAGGCAGAATTTTTTTAGAGCATTTTACGCTTGAAATGTTACACATTTCAAGCGTCACGCCGCCTGCGTGCAGCGGAAAAAACGCGGTTTTCCCTTGCACTTGGGCGCGGGTTCCGCTCACGCGGCCACCAGAGTAATTCACTCATTCCAATCGTGAATTGCTCCAGCAACGAAATTTTCCCAATGCAAGAATGCCGCCATACCTTACCGCAATTCATGTCGACAAACGACGTGGCTGTGGCTGCCCTTCTATCCACTTACGGCCGCCCGCGCTGCCGCAACCTCTTTCAGGACCGCGCAGCCTCATTGTCCGATTCCAGCCGGGTCTGGGTGGCGGCATCTTCAATTTTGAAGAGCAGTTCATCAAAGTCCACCGGCTTCATCAAATAGCCGAAAGCCCCCTGGCTCATGGCCTGCACTGCCAATTGCATGTCGGCGTGACCCGAAAGCAGGATGATCTGCGTCTTGGGCCAACGCGTGGTCATCTGCTGCAATGCGCCCATGCCGTCCAGCACCGGCATTTTTACATCCATGATCACAATGGGGAAAAATTCCCCTTCCATAGCGTCCAGCGCCTCGCGCCCATTAGCGGCTCTGGCACAGGCATATCCGCGTTTTTCCAAGCGCTTTGCCAGAATGCGGGTAACATCCTCTTCATCGTCCACCAGCAAAATATGAGTCAGGCACATATACTCTCCCGGTCAAATACGCCACCGCGTGCGGCATCCTGGTATCCTTACCCAGAATGCACTCACCCGGCAAGATGCGGCTGCGGCAAAAAATTTTCCAGCAACGACAGGCCCTGACGCGGCATTGGACCGCGCAGATCTTGTTTACGCCTTGACGCCCATACGCGCCTCTTTTACAAACAGACAGACGGCGCCTTACGGCGCGTTTTCCATCAAATGTTTCATGTGAAACGTTCAGGCCACTTATAAGGTCACCGACTTTTCTACACCGCGACAAGCAAAACATCAGCCAGGCCAAGGACAGGAAGCGGAGGTCAGCGTATGGCGCGCATTATTTCCATTGCCAATCAAAAAGGCGGCGTGGGCAAAACCACTACTGCCATCAATCTTTCCGCGGCCTTGGCCGTCATGGAAAAAAAAGTGTTGCTGGTGGATTGCGACCCACAGGCCAACAGCACCAGCGGCCTCGGCTTGAGCCAGGAAGAACTCACCGGTGATTTATACAGTACATTTTACTCGCCGGACAATGTACATCAAAGCATTGCCAAAAGTCGCACTCCCTTTCTGGATATTTTACCGGCCAGCACCAATCTTGTGGCGGTGGAATTGGAACTGGTGGACAAAATGGCCCGCGAATTCTACCTGGATGAATGCCTTAAGCGGGTCAATGACGATTACGAATATATCGTCCTGGACTGCCCCCCGTCTTTGGGCCTGCTGACGCTTAACGCCCTATGCGCGGCAAGGGAATTGCTGATTCCCCTGCAATGCGAATTTTTCGCTCTGGAAGGCATCGTCAAATTGCTCCAGACCTACGAGCAGGTCAAAAAACGGCTCAACCCCGAACTGGCCCTGCTCGGCGTGGTGCTGACCATGTACGACACTCGGAACCGGCTCACCCGCGAAGTCAAAAACGAAGTACGCCGCTGCTTCCCGGATCATTTGTTTGAAACCGTGATTCCGCGCAACGTACGCCTTTCGGAAGCGCCCAGCCACGGCAAGTCCATCATTCACTACGACATCAAATCCAAGGGAGCCGAGGCATATCTCGGCCTTGCCAAAGAAGTGGTACTGCGTCGGCCGTCCAAAAAAAGCACGGTGCTGCAATAAGCCGTAGACGCCGCATTACGCTTTGGGTGAGGTATGCTCCAACGCCACGTGGTCACGAAAATGTTTTTGCCGGATGGTCGTGCCGCACGCCCGACAATGGAAAACCAACAGGCCGCCCACATTCGCATTGGTCAGCCAGAACGGGTGTTCCGGATCTTCGCGCCAATCTTGCGTGGACGCGCCGCAATGCGGGCAACTCACCGCCGGATTGTAAGGATAGCGGAAGTCCCAGAACTGCAAAAATTCCTCAAAGGCCGAAATCGCCTCTTTCACAGGTTCAGCGGCGGCCGGGGCAGAAACGGCCCGCAGCACGGGGCGGGCCAAGGGTTCGATTTTCTGCCAGAGATCCCAGGGAATCTGCACAGCCTGGACGCGATCTTCGGCATCGGTAAGATATAACAACGGCAATGAATCAGACATACGAGTTCCTTCAGCTGACTGAAATTCGCGCAATGCGGCGAAAAGCCGTGCGCGGAATCAGGGTGCCGCGCGCCGGGGGCGCTTGTCAAGGCGCGGGCAGAGCCTGAACAAGGAGAAAACATGAGTAACGCAAGCAAAGGACTGGGCCGGGGCCTGGATGCGCTTTTCGGCGGCTCCGAGCCACTGCGCGAACAGAGCGGCGACGTCAGTATGCTGCCGATAACTGTCCTGCGGCCGAATCCGGACCAGCCGCGCCGGCATTTTGATCCTGAAAGCCTGCGTGAGCTGGCCGATTCCATCAAAACTCAAGGCATCATCCAGCCGCTGCTGGTGCGACCGATGGCCGACAATGCCACCTATCAAATCGTGGCCGGCGAACGCCGCTGGCGCGCCGCGCGCCTGGCCGGGCTGTCGCAGGTGCCTGTCTTTGTGCGCGCCTTGAGCGACAAAGAAGTTATGGCCGCCGCCCTGATTGAAAACCTGCAACGCGAAGACCTCAACCCCATTGAAGAGGCTCTGGCCCTGCAAGGTTTACGCGAAGCGCTGGAACTGACCCAGGAGGAACTGGCCGCCCGGTTGGGCAAAAGCCGCCCGGCCATTGCCAACGCTCTGCGCCTCCTGCAATTGAGCCCCGCCGCACAGGAAGATCTGCGCGCCGGACGACTCAGCGCCGGGCACGCCCGCTGCCTTCTGGGCGTGAATGCTGTCGAGGCGACCGAGGCCCTGCGCCTGCGCATCATCAGCCACACACTGACCGTGCGCGACGCTGAGGAAGCCGCCGCCTTCTGGCGGGAAAACAAAATTTTTCCCTGGGAGCCTGAGAGCGGACAGGCCGACGCCGAAGCCCAAAAAGAACCGCCCGCTCGCGCAACCCGTAAAAAAAGTCCGCAAATCCGCAAGTTGCAGCAAAATCTCAGCAAGGCCCTGGAGTGTAAAGCTCTGGTCAGCGGCAACGAGCAGACCGGCAAGATCACCCTGGCTTACGGGAGCGCCGAGGAGCTGCAAAGCCTCCTGGCGCGTCTGGGCGTGGCCCTGCCGGAAGCGTGATGCCGACAGTACAAGACAAGGACAGCGCCGGCAGCGATAAACCTCGTTTCAGCATTGCTCGTCAGTATCCGCACAGCTACCGCTTTCGCAGCAGCCGGGCGGTGCAGGGTTTGAGAGGTTAAAAAGCCGTCGCACTTGGCGACGGCTTTTTTCTGCCGGTCTCACCGCTGCCGATTGCCGCAAAGTAGCCCAACAACGCTTAACGTCGGCGTAGAACAGCTCCGTACATTCCTTCCACCCAAGGATGCCCATGCGGGGTCTGCCACTGACGCAACAGCATAAGCTCAGACCGCGCCGCCAGCAGGCGGGCCACGGCCAGTTCATTTTCCGTGGGATTCAAGGTACAGGTGATGTAGGCCAACTCGCGGCCTTGTTGCAGCAAGGCGCTGAGCCTGAGCAGCATACGATCCTGCAAGGCCGCAAGTTGTTTGAGGTCCGCCGGAGTCCGCCGGGAGTCCTTGCGAATATCCGGCCGCCGTGCCAGCACGCCCAGGCCGCTGCACGGGGCGTCCAGAAGGATATGCCCGTTCCAGCCCCTCAGCGGCGGCGCACAGGCATCCGCCAGACAGACAGCCGGGCGCGGCAGATGCAACTCCCGGCACACGCCGGGCAAATGACGTAGGCGGGACCAGGAGCGGTCCGTACACAAGGTTACGTCAATGCCCTGCTCCAACAGGGCAAAACTCTTGCCGCCGAAGCCGGCGCAGGCGTCCCAGACCGGAGCATCCCAACAGTCAAGTTCCAGAGCCTGTACCGCCAGTTGCGAACCCGCTGACTGTAAGGAAAGCGCCCCGCTCGCACGCCACAGGCTCAGGCTCTGCCCCAGAACGTGAGCGGGCAGTTCGCCCGGCGCAAAAGCCACGCCCCAGCGCCCCACAGCCTCACCGCAGCCTTCCTTTGCGCAATGCCGCAAGCCCGCGAGCAATTCTTCAGCGGCCTCGTGCCGGGCATTGACCCGCACACCGCTCCAGGGCCGGGCGAAAGAACGCCGCATCAGGCACAACGCGGCCTCGCGGCCGTAGGCGTCATGCCAGAGATCCCCAAGCCATCGCGGCAAGCTGTAATAACGGCACAAGCCGCCCCACTCGTCCGCAAGCGCGCCTTCTTTGCCCACAACATAAAATTCCCGCGTATCCACCGCCGTGCCGAAACGCTGAATGGAGCGCAACGCGCCGTTGGTCACCCGCGCGAGAGAGCGGCCGAACAAGCGTTCCGCCTGCGCCACCGCGCTGTGTACAGCCGCATGATCCGGCACCCGCTCCTGAAACAGCAGGGCATAGACCGCCAGCTCAAGGATGTGCCGCAAGGGAAGCGGCAAGCGCTCCGGTTTGGGCAACACCCGGCCCAAAAGATACGCAATACGGATTTCCGCGCGCAAACAGCCGTAGACCAGTTCAGAACACAAATGCCGTTCCTGTTGGGGCAGGACTGCAACAGCCTTGCCGCCCTCCCCCAACGGCCCTGACAGGGCGTCGGCAAGCGCCTCCTGGGCGCTGAGTCCGGAATCCGCCAACAAAAGCGCGTGCAAGGCGGCCGTGCGGCCGTTACGCGGCAATTTCTTCAAGGACCGCAAGAAAGATGAACGCCCGCTCACGCCCGCCTCCCGGCATGCAAAGGTTCAGAGGATGCGGAACAGCCCAGAAAAAGACGGATGGCCTCTTCCAACGCGCCCAGAGGCACGAGCGTATCCAGGCAGGGGCCGCAGGGGCGCTGGTTGAGCACGCCGAACACCGGCAAAGGATAACTGTCCTGAATGCCGGAGGTCAGATCCCGTTCACAAGCCACGGCCACAATGCAGCGCGGCCGGGTCTGGACCACAATGCGGCGGGCGATGGTGCCGCCGGTGGCAATAGCCAGTTGGATGCCGTAGCGGTCGCGCAGGGCCAGCAGACTGCCCACCGGGCATTGGCCGCAACGCACGCAATTATCCAGCTTGTGGGTCAGGCGGCGCGGACAGGCGCTGCTCTGCACGCAATGCGGCAAAAGCAGCAATAACTCGCTCGGGACCACGGGCTTGCGGTCCACCAGCACCAGTTCGTTGTTTACCTTGACGAAAGAACGCCGCACCTTGTTGCGGTCCATGCCCACGGCCTTGGCCAGCAATTCCATGAGCGGAAAAAATAAGCGGATGATCACATGCCGCACGCCGCGCACGCCCGGCAGCGGCAGGCCGGTATAAATATGAAAAATCAGGGTCAGACACATCCAGGCCAGCACCGCGATGCCCAGCACGCCCACCGTCATGCTGAGCAAGGGCAGCCAGTGCAGACCGGCGCCCAGACCGGACCAGGGCAGAATCAGAAAAAAGCAGAGCACCAGGCAGAGCAGAACGCAGGAGGCCAGCATCAGGCCGATGAAGATCCGTTTGCGACCGCCGCCGTATTGCTCGGGCGGCAAAGAATGGGGGGATTTGCGCAGAAACATGTGGGGCCTCGCTGTCGGAAGCGGAAGAAAAACCAAACAGGGAGGATCAAAAACATATGGGGCCGAAACAGCGCAGAAAGGGACTTCTGACCGACGCGCGGCATCAGGATGGAGCACGGGCCGCAAAATAAAAAATACGGCCTTAGAATCAGCACGGAAATACACATCAGCGTGGGGCCGAACAGTGGAAATATCAGAGCGTTTTGATATTGAAAATATCTTAACGCCCTGTGGGGATTTTCCGTGAAAATCCCTATCCCGAAATTATCGCAAGGCGAATTTATTTCGCCGATAAGCGATAATTTCAAGCGCAAAATACTCTAGACCGGAGGCAAGGCCCTGCCGCAGATGCCCTCAGGCAGGTCGCGCAAGCGCCCGTTGATGAAATCACGCACCAGCATGTCCTTACGGCCTTGCGGGCGCACCTGAAGCAAGCGATACCAGCAATCGGCGCAAGCTACGCTCAAGCCGTCGGCATCATGCCGCAGTTCACCGGGCCGCGCGCCGTCCGCGGGCTCTCCCACCCGGCCGGGCGCAAGCAGCAGCGGCAACGGTTCAGCCTCTCCCGCAAAGGCGAAGATGACACGCGCGCCGGGCCAGGGCGTCACGCCCCGAATGTGGGCATGCACTTGCGCCGCCGGACGGTTCCAGTCAATGAACCCGTCCTCCTTGCCGATCTTGGCCGCATAACCGGCACGAGATTCATCCTGCTCACGGGCCTCCGCCCGGCCGTCCAGCAGGTCATCCAGCACGCGGATCAGCAGATCCGCGCCCAGACGGGCCAGTGCGTCATGCAGGCTGCCCGCCGTGTGCTCAGCAATGGGCAGGGCCGCGTCCGCATAGACCGGACCCGCATCCAGGCGGCTGGCAACCCGCATGATGGAAATTCCGCTTTGCGCGTCCGGGCCCCAGTTTTCCATGATGGCCCGCTGAATGGGCGCGGCCCCGCGATAACGCGGCAAAAGGGAGGCATGCACGTTGAGCGGCGCCAGGCGCGGCGCGGCCAGTACTGCGTCCGGCAGAATCAGGCCATAGGCGGCCACAACCAGCACATCCGGTTGCAGAGCTGCCAGCTCGGCCTGGGTCGCGACATTTTTCAGGCTTCCCGGTTGCAGGACTGGCAGGTCCAGCTCCTGGGCCACTCGCTTGACCGGTGAGGGCGTCAGTTTATGGCCGCGCCCGGCGGGTTTGTCCGGCCGGGTATACACCGCAACGACTTCACCCCGCGGCCATTGCGCAAGTTCTTTGAGAATCACCGCCGCAAAATCCGGCGTGCCCATGAAGACTAACCGGCATTTTTGCGCTTGAGCCATTTCTTTACCTTGCTGTCATAGAGCGTGCGCCGCAAGCGGCTGATCTTGTCGATGAACAGGATGCCGTCCAGATGGTCGGCCTCATGCTGGATAATGATAGCCGGGAAGTCCGTCAGATCTTCCTCAATGCCGTTGCCGTCCAGATCCGTGGCTTTGAGCAGAACGCGGCTTTTGCGGGGCACGTCCGCGCGATAGTTCAACGGCACGGACAGGCAGCCCTCCTGCTCGCTGACCACGTCCTCGCCGGAGAGTTCCAGCACGGGATTGATCAAGACGCGCGGCTGCTTGTCCTCATCCTTGCCCGCCGGGTCCATGACCAGCATGCGGATATTGCGGCCCACCTGCGGCGCGGCCAGGCCCACGCCGGGCGCGGCATACATGGTTTCCAGCATGTCGGCGGCCAGTTTGCGGATCTCGTCGGTCACTTCCGTCACGGGCTCGCAGGGCTGCTTCAGACGCGGATCAGGATAGGTCACAATATCAAGAATCATGGGGCCTTCCTTGTCTCAGGCCTGCGCGGCTTCTTCGCTCTTTTTGGCTTCCCCTTCCTTGGCGGGCTGCTCACGCAAGCGCAGGCCCAGCTCACGCAGCTGCTTGCCCGCCACCGGAGCCGGAGCCTCGGTCAGCAGGCAGGTGGCCTTCTGGGTCTTGGGGAAGGCGATAACGTCGCGAATGCTGGCCGCCCCGGCCAGTAGCATGATCAGGCGGTCCAGGCCGAAGGCCAGGCCGCCGTGCGGCGGCGCGCCCTGCTCCAGGGCCTGGATCAGGAAGCCGAACTGGGTCTCGGCCTGCTCCGGCGTGAATCCCAGGGCCTCGAACATCTTGCGCTGCACGTCGCCGGAATGGATGCGGATAGAGCCGCCGCCCACCTCATTGCCGTTAAGCACCATGTCATAGGCGCGGGCGCGGGCCTTGGCCGGGTCGCTGGTCATCAGCTCCAGATGGCCGGGCGCTGGCGAGGTGAAGGGATGGTGGCAGGCCACATAACGCTTCTCCTCCTGGTCATACTCATACAGCGGGAAATCCGTGACCCAGAGGAAATTAAAGCTGTCTTCCGGAATGAGCTTGAGATGCCCGGCCAGATGCACGCGCAGGTTGCCCAGGGCCGCGTTGACCATGTCCGGCTCTCCGGCCTGGAAAAAGACGATGTCGCCCACCTGCAGATCCAGGGCTTCCGCAATGCCCTTGCGTTCCTCGTCAGAGAGGAACTTGGCAATGGGCGACTGCCATTCCCCGGCCTTGATCTTGATCCAGGCCAGACCCTGCGCGCCGTAGATCTTCACGAATTCGGTAAAGGCGTCTATTTCCTTGCGGGTCATGGACTCCCCACCCGGCACCTTCATGGCCTTGACCAGCTTGGCCTGGGCAAAAAGTTTGAAGCCCGAACCGCGCACGATGCCCGTAATGTCCTTGAGCTCCAGGCCGAAGCGGGTGTCCGGCTTGTCCACGCCGTAGCGGCTCATGGCCTCGTCCCACCGCATGCGCGGGAAAGGCAGGCTGAGCTCCTTGCCCATGACGTCCTTGAAGACGCGGGCCATCAGGCCTTCGGCCATGGTCATGACCTTTTCCTCGTCCACAAAGCTCATTTCAATGTCCACCTGGGTGAACTCGGGTTGGCGGTCGGCGCGCAGGTCCTCGTCGCGGAAACAGCGCACGATCTGGAAATAGCGGTCCAGACCGGAAACCATCAGCATCTGCTTGAAAAGCTGCGGGGACTGGGGCAGCGCGTAGAATTCGCCGGGATTCAGGCGGCTGGGCACCAGAAAGTCGCGCGCGCCCTCGGGCGTGGATTTGGTCAGCACCGGAGTTTCCACTTCCACAAAGCCGCCCTCGTCCAGATACCGGCGGATGGTCTGGGCCACCTTGTGACGCAAACGCAGATTGGCCTGCATGCGCGGGCGCCGCAGATCCAGATAGCGCCAAGCCAGGCGCAGGTTCTCGCCCGCGTCGCAACGGTCTTCAATGGGGAACGGCGGCGTCCTGGACGTGTTCAGCAGCTTCCACTCGTAGGCCACCACTTCAATTTCGCCGGTGACCATGGTGCTGTTGACCATGCCCACGGGCCGGGGGCGCACCTTGCCCTTGACGGCCAGCACGTACTCGGAACGCAGGATATGCGCGTTCTCATGAGCCGAGGGCGCGATATCCGGGCTGAAGACCACCTGGGTCAGACCGTCGCGGTCGCGCAGGTCTACGAAAATCAGGCCGCCGTGGTCGCGCCGGTACTGCACCCAGCCCATCAGGCAGACCTCGGCCTGATCGTCGGCCAGGGTCAGCTGCCCGCAGTTGTGACTGCGTTGCCAGTCGCCCAGGTCTTCAACGAATTTCTGATGTTCCAGCTGTACGTCCTGCATTTGCTCAGTCATTGGCTGTTCCCGCTTGCAGATAAAGGATTGCGTCGGCCTGCGGCATGCTCCGCTGCTCGCCGCTGTCCAGATGTTTGATGGTCACGTTGTTCTGAGCCGCTTCATCCGGCCCGATGATCAGGCAAAAGCGCGCGCCGGATTTCCCGGCCTGGCGCATGAGGCTTTTAAAGCCGCCCGTGCTGAAATTCATTTCTCCGCGCAAGCCCGCGGCGCGCAGCTTCTGGGCCAGGGCAAAGGCCTGGGCGCGCCCGGCCTCCTCAATGCCCAAAAGATAAAAATCCGGCCGCGTTTCCGCGTCGTCGCCCAGCAGCAGAGCCAGTCGCTCCATGCCGCAGGCAAAACCCACGCCCGGCACGTCCGGACCGCCCAGGCTTTTGATCAGGCCATCATAGCGGCCGCCTCCGGCCACAGCGGATTGCGCGCCGATGCTTCCGCTTACCACCTCAAAAGTGGTCCGGCAATAGTAGTCCAGACCGCGCACCAGGCGGTGATCCAGCTCCAGAGGCAGATCCTCGGCGCGCAGCATTTCCAGCACGGTTTCAAAGTGAGCCCTGCACTCCGGGCAATTGTAGTCCAGCAGTTTGGGCGCGTTGTCCGTCAGGGCGCGGCAGCCGGGCTGTTTGCAGTCCAGCACGCGCAGGGGATTGCTGTCCACCCGGCGGGCGCAGTCCGGGCAGAGCGCATTGCGGTCCACCCCGCGCAAATATTCCAGCAGGGCTTCCTTGAAGCGCGGACGGCATTCGGCACAGCCCAGGGAATTGAGCTTGAGGCCCAGGTCCTTCAGACCCAGGGCACGCAGAAAACGCATCAGCATGATGATCAGTTCCGCGTCGGCCAGGGGACTCTGCGTGCCCAGGCATTCGCAGTTGATCTGGTGGAACTGGCGCATGCGGCCCTTCTGCGGGCGCTCGTAGCGGAACATGGGGCCGGTGGTGAACAGGCGGCTGACCGCCTCTCGGCTGTTCAGCCCGGATTCAATGTAGGCGCGCATGACTCCGGCCGTGGCTTCGGGCCGCAGGGTCAGGGAGCGGCCCTTGCGGTCCGGAAAGGTGTACATCTCTTTTTGCACCACGTCGGTTTCCTCACCGATGGAGCGCTGAAAGAGTTCGGTGAACTCCACGAGAGGCGTGCGCAATTCCACAAAACCGTAACGGCCGAAAATATCCCGCGCGCAGTTTTCCATGCGGGTGAAGTTATCGCTCTGCGGCGGAAACATGTCCGCAAAGCCCTTAATGCGTGCGATGCTCATATCTTCCTCTTCAGATGGCCGTATTCGACCGTGCAGCCCTGTATCTTGTCGGCGCGACGGCGTCAACCGGCGACGCGTGGTTGGCCAGGCCCTAGCGGCTGCCGCAGGGACCCTCCAGCCTGTACTTGTCGCACTCCTCACAGGGCACGGGGTATTCGCCGGTAAAGCAGGCCAGGCAATAGCTGTCCGAATGCATGACCGAGCGCAGCAGGCCGTCAATGCTCAAGTAATGCAGGGAATCCACATCCAGGCGGCTGACAATCTCCGGCAGGGTGCACTGGGCCGCGATAAGCTCGCCGCGCGAGGAAAAATCAATGCCGTAATGACAGGGATATTTCACCGGCGGGCAGGAAATGCGGATGTGCACTTCCTTAGCGCCCAGTTCACGCAACTTTTTCACGCGGGTGATCATGGTGGTGCCGCGCACGATGGAGTCGTCCACAATGCAGATTTTCTTGCCCTCGATCATGGCCCGCACCGGATTGATTTTCACCCGCACCCCGAAATTGCGCATGCTCTGGGTGGGCTGGATGAACGTGCGGCCCACATAATGGTTGCGGATCATGGCGTGCTCATAGGGCAGTTCCGCGCACTGGGCGAAGCCCACCGCCGAATAGACCCCGGAATCCGGGAACGGCAGCACAAAATCCACGTCCGGCGTGGATTCATGGGCCAGCTGCCAGCCCATCTGCTTGCGGCAGAGGTAGACCTGCTCGTTGAAGACATAGGAATCAGGCCGGGCGAAATAAACCAGCTCAAAGATGCACTGGCGGGGTTTTTGGGGCAGCGGCCCGCGCAGCTGTTCGCTGCGCTCGCCCGAGGCGTCCACAATAATCATTTCGCCGGGTTCCACGGAGCGCTCGTACTCGGCTTCCAGAAGGTCGAAAGCGCAGGTTTCCGAAGCGAAAACCGGCTTGCCGTCCAGACGGCCCAGCGCCAGGGGATGGAAACCGAAAGGATCGCGCACGGCCACCAGGGTTGAACCGGCCAGAATCAGCAGGCAGTAGGCTCCGCGCACACGGGAACAGGCTTCACGGATGGCTTCGGGCAAATTGTGCCGCCGCAGGGCCCGCACCAGCAGATGCATGAATATTTCCGTGTCGTTGCCCGTGGAAAAAATGGCTCCCTCGTTTTCCAGCTCCTCGCGCAGTTCCCCGGCGTTGACCAGGTTGCCGTTGTGGGCCAGCACAATGTCCTGTCCCTTGTAGTGGGCCAGGAAGGGCTGGGCATTACAGCTGGAGGAACGGCCCGTGGTGGAATAGCGCACATGGCCCACGGCTATCCGGCCGGTGAGGGCGCGAAGGCCGGCCTCGGAAAAGACGTCAGGCACCAGGCCCATGCCCTTGTGCTCGTGCACGCCGTCCGTATCCAGGGTAACGATGCCCGCGCTCTCCTGGCCCCGGTGCTGCTGGGCGTAGAGGCCGAAATAGGCCAGACGGGCCGCGTCCTCATGATCATAAATACCGAAAAGACCGCATTCGTGCCGAATCATAACCATCTACTTCTTCAGTTTTTTGCGCAAATGCGCAATGCGATTATCCATGACCGACGGATTGGGATATTCGTCGCGCGCCAGTTCAAATTGTTTCAGGGCTTCCTCGCCCCGCCCCAGCTGTTCCAGGGCATCACCCAGCAGATAACCAGCCAAGCCCCTCACTTCCTTGTCTGGCCCGCTGTCCAGGATCTGCTGGCTGAGGTCCGCCACTTCCTGCCAGTGCTCGCGGGCCATGTTTTGGTCCGCCAGATCATACATACACATGATCTTGTCGTGATCCGCCAGAGGCAGGGCCAGGCATTGCTGCAGAGTTTCCTCCCCGGCGTCGAAACGGCGCTGACTGAACTGCGTGGCGGCCAGCCGACGATAGCCCTCCACGGTTTCCCCCGGCGTCAGGCCAGCCAGCCCGATATAGGAGCTCCAGGCATCCGCCGCCCGGCCATAGTGCCGCAGGCTTTCATTAAGCCGCCCCATGCGTTCCAGCACAACCTTGGTGCGGGCGTCGTCGTCCGCGAATTCCGCCAGCATGACCTCCAGATATTCCAGAGTGGCGCGGGCTTCCGGATTGGCGGAATTAACCACGCTCAACAACTGCTGCCAGGCCTCCCAGCGCTGGTCCGGATTTCGCTCCTCGCGCAGATAGCGTTCCAGCAGGCGTTCGGCCAGAGGCCAGTTGCGCTCGGCCATTGCCGCGCGCGCCGCGCCGAGGTCGTCAGTCAGCAACGCATCTTGTTCGCAACCGGTCGCCAGGCAGGCCCAAAGAGCCAGAGCCGCCAGCAACAGGCATGAACGCGGGCGCGGTTTAGTCCTCATCACCATCCTGATTCGGTTCCGGGTCCGGCTTCGAGCCACGGCCGTCGGCGGAATCAGAGGCGGAGGCAACGGAAGGCATGCCGTCCGCCTCATCCAGCTCCACGCTGAGATCACGTACGATCTGGCCGCCCTCGTCCACACGGTCAAAGCCCACCACGCGCGCGCCTTCGTCCAGGCGTACCAGCATCACGCCCATGGTGGCCCGGCCCTTGCTGCGCACCTCGTCCACGCCGATGCGCACAATCTTGTTGGCCGAGGTCAGCAGGATCAGGCCGTCGTTATCCCGCACGGGCATGGCGCCCACCACCGGGCCGGTCTTGGCCGTGACCTTGAAGTTAATGATGCCCTTGCCGCCGCGCGACTGCAGGCGGTAAAGGTCCACCCTGGTGCGCTTGCCGTAGCCGTTGGCCGAAATGGACATGATTTCCGTGGTCTGATCCACATCCTTGAGAACCACCCCGGCCACCACACTGTCTTGGCGGCGCAGGGCAATGCCCTTGACCCCAGTGGCCACCCGACCCATGGGCCGGATGTCGCCGCAGGAAAAGCGGATGGCAAAGCCGTCCGCCGTGGCCAGTACAATGTGATTGTCCTCACGGATGGGCCGCACCACCACCAGCTCGTCGTCCTCGCGCAGGCCCACGGCCATGAGTCCGGTTTTACGGCAGCGGGCATAGAGCGAGGCCGAAGAGCGTTTGACCATGCCGCGCCGGGTCACAAAGAGGAAATACTTGTCCTCGGCAAACTCGCGCAGGGCCAGCACCGTGGTGACCCACTCGCCCTCTTCCAGCGGCAGCAGATTGTTAATATGCACGCCCTTGGCCGTGCGGCTGCCCTCGGGCACCTGATGCACCTTGAGCTGGTGCATGCGGCCTTTGTTGGTGAACAGACAGAGGTACTGGTGATTGGTGGTGGTCAGGAATTCCTGCACGTAATCGTCGTCCGAGGTGTGCAGGGCCGCAATGCCCTTGCCGCCGCGCTTCTGCTGCTGGTAATTTTCCAGATTGGTGCGCTTCATGTACCCGCGGCGGGACAGGGTGATGACCACCTCATCGTCCGGGATCAGGTCCTCAATGTCGATGCCGCCCAAGGCCTCAGTGAGCACTTCCGTGCGCCGGGGCGTGACAAACGTTTCCCGGATTTCGCGGATCTCGCGCTTCATCTCGCTGCGCAGCACTTCCGAATTGTCCAGCACGGACTTATAGAATTCGATTTTCTGGAGCAGATCCTTATATTCGGCCAGCAGTTCCTCGCGCTGCAAACCGGTGAGGCGTTGCAGGCGCATGTCCAGAATGGCCCTGGCCTGAATTTCGGACAGCTCGAAGGTTGCCATGAGGCCTTGGCGGGCTTCCTCGGGATTGGCCGATGCGCGGATCAGGGCCACCACTTGGTCGATATGGTCTATGGCGATGCGCAGACCTTCCAGAATATGGGCCCGGGCTTCGGCTTTTTCCAGATCGTAACGGGTACGGCGAATGACCACTTCGCGCCGGTGGTCCACAAAGCAGCTCAGTGCGCTTTTAAGAGTAAGCAGCACCGGCCGGTTGTCCACCACAGCCAGCATATTGATGCCGAAGCTGGATTCCAGGGGCGTGAATTTATACAGGGCATTGACCACAATGTCCGGAATCACGCCGCGCTTGAGGTCAATGACGATGCGGATGCCCTTGCGGTCCGATTCATCGCGCAAATCCGCAATGCCGTCGATCTTGCGGTCATTGACCAGGGCCGCGATTTTTTCCACCAGGCTGGATTTGTTCAGGCCAAAGGGAATTTCCCTGATGACCACGGACTGGAGGCCTTTTTTGCGCTCCTCGATCTCCACCCGGCCGCGCATTTTTACCGTGCCCCGGCCCGTGTGGTAGGCGTCGTACAGTCCCTTGCCCGCGTAGACGAAACCGGCGGTGGGGAAGTCCGGTCCTTTCACGTACTCCATGAGGTCGTCCACGCTGCACTGGGGATTGTCCAGCAGAAGCTGCAGCGCGTCACAGAGTTCGCCCAGGTTGTGCGGCGGAATATTGGTGGCCATACCCACGGCGATGCCCGACGAACCGTTAAGCAGCAGGTTGGGCACCTTGGTGGGCATCACCGAGGGTTCCTGCAGGGTATTGTCGTAGTTTGGCCGGAAATCCACGGTATTCTTGTCCAGGTCGCCCAGGAATTCCTGGGCCAGCCGGGACATGCGCACTTCCGTGTAACGCATTGCCGCCGCAGAGTCGCCGTCGATGGAGCCGAAGTTGCCCTGGCCGTCCACCAGGGGATCGCGCATGGAAAATTCCTGCGCCAGGCGCACCAGGGCGTCATAGACCGCCGAATCGCCATGCGGGTGATATTTACCGATGACGTCGCCGACGATGCGCGCGGACTTCTTGTGCGGGCGGTTGTAATTGTTTGCCAGCTCATACTGGGCGAACATGATCCGCCGGTGCACGGGCTTCAGCCCGTCACGGGCGTCCGGAATGGCGCGCCCGATGATGACCGAAAGGGAGTACTCCAGATAGGACTGGCGGAGTTCTTTTTCTATGTTGATTTGCGGATGCTGTCCGTCTTGCGCTTCAGACACGTTCGCCTCGCGGGTAGAATATCAACCGTGGCCGCCCAACGCGGCAGGGTATAGTGACTACGTCTAAACACCGGTTAATGAAGATTTTTATTCTCTGCCTAGGTCACCGCCAGCGGCTTGCTTGAGCCGTTCACGCGCAGGCAGAGAGCAAAAAGACCAGTAATCAGTGTTTCCCTAGAACAGATTAACTTTGAAATTTGTAAAATTTCAAAGTTGGCATTCTGGCGAAAAACGTGGTTTCCGCCAGAATCCACGCCGCGGTGCGGCGTTAAAGCAATTTCACTTTGAAATTGCTTTAAATTCCGATAAAAAATCTGCCCCCTGCATAGAGCAACAGCAACAGCACGCCTTCAGCCATGCACACGCGGCTCACGGCCCGGAACAAAATTCCGGCATGCTCTCCGAAACGCGAAGACATGAAGAGAAATACGACAATATTGCTGAACAATATGGCTATGACCGCTGGAAGGACAAAATTATAAGCCCTGGGCCGGCCCTCCAGACTGACTGTCAAAAAAAGACACATGGCCGCGCAGGTCAGCCAGCCGCCCACAGCGATAAGCCAGGACAACCAGCCTGTGGAGGGTTGTTTGCTGTTTTCCATTCCTATGCGTAGTTCCGTTTTGAGAAGTGTGATCAATGAAAATTTTTGTTTTTGCCGAGGCTGTTAAGCTGCTGGGTGAGCAACGCGGCACAGGGCAAAAAGACCATCAACCGGCACTTCCTTAAATATCCAGCTCCTGTACAGCCAGGGCGTTACGTTCAATGAAATCGCGGCGCGGTTCCACCCTGTCGCCCATCAGTTCCTCAAAGGCGTCGGAGGCGGAAGTGGCATCCTCCACGGAAACCTGCAACAGAATGCGGTTGTCCGGGTTCATGGTGGTCACCCAGAGCTGGTCCGGATTCATTTCGCCCAGGCCCTTGTAGCGCTGGATATTGATGCCCCTGCGGGCTTCGTCCAGCACCATCTGCATGAGCTGAAAGACGTCGTCGGCCGCGGCTTCGCCGTCCTTGCGCCTGAGGGTAAAGGCCAGGCCGCCGCACTCCTCGCGCAGTTCGGTAAAGAGTTGCCAGGTCTGGCGGTACAGGCGGGAGGCGAAAAACTCCATGCCGCGCCGGGTGTGATGGCTGCCGGTACTCTCAAAAACCGCGAACAGGCGTTCTTCGTCGTCCTCCTCGCTGCGCTCACGCTCTAGGGTCAGCAAATAGCCGTGCTCATTGAGCCAAGCCGTGAATTCGCTGTCCTGGTCCTCCAGCATGGAGGCTTCCGCACGCACGGGATAGGTGGTCAGCGCCAGGAAAAGGTCGCGCGGGGTGCCCGCCCCTTCGGCGTCAGTCACGCGCATCTCCAGCTTTTCAATACGCCGCATGAGGCTGATCAAGGCTTTGCCGCTGAAAGTCTTCCCGTTACGGGCCACGATGCTGACGTCCTCACTGACCCGGGAGAGCAGAAAATCGTTGAGCTCCGCGTCGTCCTTGATGAACTTCTCCATGCGTGAGTTGTGCACGCGGTAGAGCGGCGGCTGGGCGATATACACAAAGCCCTTTTCCACCATTTCCTGATACTGGCGGAAAAAGAAGGTCAGCAACAGGGTGCGGATATGCGCGCCGTCCACGTCGGCATCGGTCATGATGATGATCTTGTGGTAACGCAGTTTTTCCAGGTCCGTGTCATCCTGAATGCCCGCGCCCATGGCTGTGATCAGGGCCTTGACTTCCTTGTTGGCCAGCATCCGGTCAAAACGGGTGCGCTCGGTGTTCAGAATCTTGCCGCGCAGGGGCAGGATAGCCTGATTTTTGGGATTGCGTCCCTGCTTGGCCGAACCGCCTGCGGAATCGCCCTCCACGATAAAGAGTTCCGATTCCACGGGGTCTTTGCTCTGGCAGTCGGCCAGCTTGCCCGGCAGGGCGTTGTCCGACAGAGCCCCCTTGCGCCGCACCAATTCCTTGGCCCGGCGGGCCGCGTCGCGGGCCCGGGCCGCATCCACGGCCTTCTCGATAATCAGCCGGATGTCCTTGGGATTTTCCTCAAAATAGACGTTCAGGCGGTCATAGACCACCCCGGCCACCAGACCGGCCACCTCGCTGTTGCCCAGTTTGGTCTTGGTCTGGCCCTCAAACTGCGGCTGGGGCAGCTTGACGCTGATCACCGCCGTGAGGCCTTCGCGCACGTCGTCGCCGGACAGGGCGGTATTTTTCAGCTTCTTGACCAGATCCTGCTGGCCCTTGATATAGCCGTTGATGGCGCGGGTCAGGGCCGTGCGGAAGCCCACCAGGTGGGTGCCCCCTTCCTTGGTGCGGATGTTGTTGGCAAAGGTAAGGATGTTTTCCTTGTACCCGGCGTTGTACTGCAGGGCGAAATCCACGGTGACGCTGTCCACCATGCCTTCGCCGAAAATAATTGAATGGATGCCCTGCTCGCCGGAATTGAGATCCGCCACAAACTGGCGAATGCCGCCCTCGGCGTGGAAAACATGGGTTTCGCCGATGCGCTCGTCAATGCACTCGATGATCAGGCCCTTGTTCAGGTAGGCCAGTTCCTCAAAGCGCTTTTTCAGCGTTTCATAGGAAAATTCGAGGACCTCGAAAATTTCCTCGTCCGGCCGGAAACGCACGGTGGTGCCGTGGCCTTCCACATCCTCGCCGATGACGGCCAGCTGGTCCTGCGGCACGCCGCGCGCGTAGTGCTGGCGATAGCGCTTGCCGTCGCGGCGCACCGTGACAGTCAGTTCCTCGGACAGGGCATTGACGCAGGACACGCCCACGCCGTGCAGACCGCCGGACACCTTGTAGCTCGTATTGTCGAACTTGCCGCCGGCGTGCAGCTTGGTCATGACCACCTGCACGGCGGGCACGCCTTCCTTAGGATGGATATCCACCGGGATGCCGCGCCCGTCGTCGCGCACGGTCACGGAATTGTCCGCATGCAGGATCACCGTGATCCGCGAACAATAGCCGGCCATGGCTTCGTCAATGGAGTTGTCCACCACTTCATAGACCAGATGATGCAGGCCGCGCCCGTCCGTGGAACCGATATACATGGCCGGGCGCTTGCGCACGGCGGAAAGGCCTTCCAGAATGGTGATGGAAGAGGCGTTGTAGCCGCCGTTGCCGGAGGTTTCAGGAACCATCAGTATTTCCCTTGTCTTGAGCTCAATATTGCCGTGTGCTTTGTCGGAAAGCCCTAGGGGGCTGCTTTAAACGTCTTCTTCGCTGTAATAGGTGGTCTCGGAAACCTTCATGGGCATGATGATCACCGTGTAGTCCGGGTCTTCCGGTCCCCGGATACCGCAGGGACCCTCCGTTCCGGTGAGCAACATGTCGATCTTGGCGGAAACGAAATGTCCGAGCACGTCCAGTAGATTGCGGGTGGGGAAGGCTATACGGGCAATGTCGCCCTTGTAGGCCACTTCCAGGCTTTCCGAGGCCGAACCCACGTCCTGGCCCTGGGCGGACAGACGGGCTTCGTTTGCAGAAAGATCCATATAGGTGCAACGGTCGCTCTCGGTATTGAAGATCAGAATACGGCCCAGAGCGTCCATTCCTTCCTTGCGATCCAGGGTCATGGAGTTGACGCCTTCGTCCGCGAGCTTGCCCATAAAGATATTGTAGTCCGGATATTCGTAGGCCGCGCGGGGCAGGCTGAGAGTTTCGGCCCCGTCCAGGCTGCGCAGGTAAAGGCGCTTATCCGTAATATTAAGTTCGATTTCGTCCGCGCCCAGCCATTTTTTGATATCCTGGAGATATTTCTTCTGAATCAGCATGCCTTCGGCGGGCAGGCGCGCGGCCAGATCGTCATGGGTGAAGGAAACCAGGGCGAACTGATGGCCGTTGAGGCCGCAGACGTCGATATGCCCGTTTTCGCCCGGCTTCATGCACAGGCAGGCAATGGCGTCCATGGCATCATCGTCGCTGATGCAGAAGGCCACCTTGTCCAGCACGTCCTGCAGAAAGTCGCCGGACCAAGTCACCGCGTTTTCAACGGGAAATTCCGAAAAATTCTGGAACCACTCGGAACCGCTCACCGGCAGTTTGTACACCCGGCGTCCCTGTTCCAGCAGCAGATTGCCCGAGGCCTCGTCCAAGGTGAGATTGAGCACGCCCGTGGGCAACTGGCGTACCAAATCCACAAAAGCCCGGCCCTGTACGCCGATGAGACCCGGCTGGCTGACTTCAGCCGGGTAACGGCCCGTGAATTCAATGTTGGCGTCCGTGGACATGACCGCCAGACTACCCTCCTCGGCCTTGAGCCAGATGGAGCGAAGATAGGCGGCGCCGGCTTTGGCCGGAATGATGGCGGCGGCTTTCTGCAGGCCTTCGATGATCTGCTCTTTGTTTACAGTAAGTTTCATATGCTTTCCTTGAATATTATTAAGGTCTGTTCTTTTGTGCGCAACTCATAAAACTCTTTGAAATATTTTACTTTTTTATGATCAGCATAATGCCCGGACAAGGAACGGCGCGCACATTTTTCAATGTGGGCAGGCCGGAAGGTCCGCTTACAGGGCCGTTGTTTCCAATTGCGTCACCAGACGCTGCACATCTTTGTCACTAACCAGCAATTTCTTAATCTTTTTAATGGCATGGATGACCGTACTGTGGTCTTTTCCGCCAAAGGCCCGGCCCAGCTCCGGGTAGGACAAACCCAGCTTCTGGCGGCAGAGATACATGGCCACCTGCCGGGCCAGGACCAGATCAGGCCTGCGTTTGCCGCCCAGAATGTCTTCAGGCCGCAGATTCAGGCCTCGGGCCACTTCGCCCAGAATTTCCCGGCAGCCGGGCGGTCTGTCCGCTCCGCCGGTGCGCACGATGTTTTCCAGGTCCGCCGGGGTCAGATTTCTGCCGTGTACGGCGGCAAAGGCCGCCACTTTCAGCAGCAGGCCCTGGAGCAGGCGGAACTGGGCGCAACGCTGCGCCAGATAGAGCAGCTGGTCGCGCCCCAGATTCAGCCGTCTCTCCTTGCAGAGAGCCTGCAAATAACGCAGGCGCACATCCAGGTCCGGTTCCAGCAGCTCCACCACCAAGCCGCTCTCCAGGCGGGAACGCAGGCGCTCGTCCAGATCCTTCAGGGCCTGGGCCGGCCCTGCGTGGGCGAAGACCATCTGACGCGGCCCGTCGCTCAACCCGTACTCCATTCCGACCGGAGTCGGAACATCCGCATTTTGCCGGGGAGCCGGGGGACAGGCGTCCATGCAGGCGATCAGTTTTTGCTGCCAGGCCGCCTGCCCGGCCAGATCCTGCAGATCGTCCAGCAACAGGGCGTCGCACTGTTGCCAGAACAATTCCGGACGGCGTGCCCAAGGCGTGTCTTCGGCGCAGAAGCGCGCGGCATTCTGACAGATGATCCGTCTGGAAGCTGTTTTTCCGGAGCCGCGCCGCGCGAAAGACCCGGCCAGAGCCCGCAGCAAATGGGTTTTACCCGTACCGCTGCGCCCGCAGAGCAAAAAGGGGTTGTAGGCCTCGCCCACATCGCTTTCCGCAATTTCCTTGGCTGCGGCCAGAGGAAAGGCGTTTTTGGCGTTGCTGATAAATGAGGCGAAATTGTCTTCCGCGTTACGCGCGTCGTCCGGCCCGGCCTGCGGCTCGCCCTCTGAACCTTCCCGGCCGGAAGAGGCCTGAGGAGCGCTGATCTGGGGGAATGGCCCGCAGTGTTCGTAAACCACGCGCGGCAGGCTCTTGTCCGTAAAATGGCGGCTGAGGGCCTCTTCAAAGACGTTGCGTTTATGGCGCGAGAACCAGGCGGCGAAATACGTATGGGGAAAAACAACCCGCAACGTATCGTCCTCCTGCCGGAGGGTCAGACATTCGAACCAGGCTTCCGCTTCCTGTGTGCCGTCCTGGTTCAGTATGTGCCGCAATTCATTTTTCAGCATGACGTCGCGCCGTCGGCGCCTGCGCGCCGGCCTGTGGATAAGCTCCCGGGCCGCGCGCTGCCGGGCGCGGACAAGGCCTTGAGCCTTTCTTCCGTCGTATGGAAACAAAGTGTCTTTGTACCATAAAAACTTTGCTGAAACAAGTCTTGCCCGTAGGCCCGCGCAGCCTGTGGACAATTGTGGATAGGGTGCGTACAAGGCGCGCATCGGATGAAAAAAGGAAGAATCCGATCATCTCAAAGCCTTGCTCCGCCAGCCGCGCGGGTCAACTGGACAAGGCCCTGAGGGCCGGATATAGTTATTAAATGGAGTTGCCGATGAAACGACTCTGGCTGGTGGGAGTTTTTTTTATTTTTCTGGTGGGCGGCGTGCTGGTACAGCATGCCGGCAGAACCGGCTTTACGCCCGATGCCTCGCCCGAACAGGCGGCTGAACAGGTCTCGGAACAATCGACGCAGAGAACGGGCCGAGAGGCGCAACAGGATCAGAAGGTCCGGCAAGACCCAAGCGCGGATGCAAGCGGACAACAGATGTCGTCTGTTCCGCCCGCGCGGCCCGGTCCGCCGCAGGCGGATAAAAACGGGACGGGCACAGCTGTTTCTGAAGAGGCCGGGCGTGCGCCCGAGGCTGTGGCCGTTCAGACTTCCGCTTCTGATCCCGCCGATCGGTCCCGGCTTCCAGAGGCCCAGCCGGATGTTTCCGACAGCGTTTCCGGTGAGGAGACCTCCCTGCCGCCTGACACGGCCGTGCCCGGTGCGGAGTCGTCTGCGCAAGCGCCTTCCACGGGCTTGATCGAAGAGGCGCGGCCCGATGGCGCCCCTGGTGAGGAAGTGGTCAAAGGCACGGTGGAAAAGGGCGACACCATCAGTAAAATTTTGGAAAATACGGGCAGCGAAGGCATCTACCAGTATATCAGCGCGGCTCGCCAGGTGTTTTCCATGCGTTCCTTTCGCGAGGGCCAGCCCTATGTGATCGTCACGGACTCGGCTTCGGGCCGGGTCAAGCGTTTTGAATACGAAATCGACAGCCGCCGCCGTCTGGTGGTGGAGGGCGTCGAAGAGCCCGTGGCCAGGGTGGAGGCCATTGAATACGTCACCCTGCTCAGCACGGTGGAAGCCACCATCAGCGACAATCTCTTCCAGGCCGTGGCCGATGTGGGCGAAAGCCCGCAAATGGCGCTGCAACTGGCTGACCTTTTCGGCGCGGAAATCAACTTTATCCGTGATCTGCAGGAGGGCGACAGCTTTTCCGTGCTGGTGGAGAAACGCTATCGCGAGGGAGAATATAAAGGCTACGGCCGCGTTCTGGCCGCGCATTTCACCAATAAGGGCAAAACGTTCGAGGCCTATCTTTTCCGGGACGGTTCTGGCCGGGCCCAGTATTACAACCGCAAGGGCGAAAACCTGCGTAAAACGTTGTTACAGGCTCCCCTGGCCTTTACCCGTGTGACTTCCCGCTTCACGTCGAGCCGCAAGCACCCTATTCTGGGCTACAGCCGTCCGCATATGGGAGTGGATTACGGCGCGCCCACCGGCACGCCGGTCAAGGCCGTGGGCGAAGGCGTGGTCACCAAAAGAAGCTGGGGCGGCGGTTACGGCAACCAGATCATCGTCAAGCACGTGGCCGGGCTGGAATCCATGTATTCGCACCTTTCCGGCTATGCCCGGGGTCTGCGCCAGGGCCAGCGCGTGCGCCAGGGCCAGGTTATCGGCTTTGTGGGCAGCACGGGTTTGTCCACCGGGCCGCATCTGGATTTCCGCCTGCGCCAGAACGGCAAGTTCATCAATCCCACCAAGGCCATCAATCCGCGCGGCGAGCCGGTTTCCGCCAGGCACATGGCCGCCTTTGAAAAAGTCGTGGCCGAAGAACTGGCTTATCTGAAAGACCGCAAGCCCCTGTCCGAGTATACAGTGGACAGCGTGGTGCCGGAAAATGCCGTGCTTACCGACAATGCGCCGGATGCGGAAAAGGAGAAAAAGCCGGAACCCAAAAAACGCCGCCGTCGGAGCTAGACTTTTCGGAATACGGCCTTCCAGAACAATTCACGTTTGAAATATTATACATTTCAAACGCAACATGCTGTAGTTTGGGGAGAAGACATCTTCGGCAACGCAGGCAGGCGTCATGCCGGGCAATGTCCGTAATCCGGCCGGACCGCTTCATGAAAGAAGCGGGGGAGGGCCGTATGATCTTCTTTGATCCCATATCCCAGGGTCTTTCCGTGGTGCAGGATACGCCGCCCGGCGACGCGCTGGTGATTTCCTACACGCCGTCCGTAGTCAGCGACAGCACGGCCGCCGCCGCGCAACTGGCCGACGCGGCTAGTGCGGCTTCCTTCATGCAGGATCAGTGGCGGGCCGCGGCGGAAAATATGCAGGATATGGGCAATGTGGTCAGTGCGTATAGTTAGAGTATGTGTAAAATGCGGGCCGCTCTGGACAGAAGCCGACAAGAAAAGAACGTCTCCAAGGGGACGTTCTTTTTGGTTTTGACGGAAAAAAGCACAAAGAGTATACTTTAGTAGCAGGGCAAATAAACGGTGCTTCATCATTTTTGAAAATTTTTCACTGCCTGAAAATGCTATGAACATGAAAATTAGAGATAAAAATCAGGCGATATTTTTGGGAGTACGAGTCGGGTTTATTTTTCTGCTGACCGTAATTGTGATTATTTTTGCGGCATATTATACGTTATCTCGTAATTTTCAGACTCTCCTGACAAATTATACAATCAAACTCGTACAAGCCATGGTGGCGCAGGGCGTGGACATGGTGGAGTCCGAATTGGAAATCGGACGCAAGGAAGCCGCCATGTCCGCCGCATCTTTTGATGTTGCCAATGCCACCCAAGGATCCGAGTCTCGCTTTCCCCGCTTTTTTCCCGGTAAAGATACCCTGCGCATGGTTTATGTTTCGGAAACACGAACTATAACATCAGACGGCCGGAAACGGACCATAAACGTCCGGCCGGATATCCGCGCGGCCTTTGGCGGGGATATCGCCGTCCACGGACCATACTTCAATGAAGATAATGAATTTGTGATTTGCTATTCGGCGCCGGTGATACGGAACGGCAAGATTGTCGGCGCGCTGAGCATCGAAAAAAACGGCTATATATTCTGCAGGCTGATTCAAAGCATTCGCTTCGTCAATACCGGAGAATCCTACATTATTAATGCGCAGGGGACGGATATCGCGGTCAGTGATCCACGACACATGGAGTGGGTTACCTCCCGATATAACGCCAAAAAAATACTCAGTGGACAGGAGGATGCGGTGACGCGCCGTATCCTTGAGCTGGAGCAGAAAGGCCTTGACGGCAAAAAGGGAATCGGCACGTACTATTGGAAAAATGGCTTGGTTTATGTGATATATGAACCTGTTCCGTCGGTGGGGTGGGTGTTATTCGGCGGGTTGCGGGAAGAAGAGCTTGCTTCCATGACGCAATCCGTCTTTTTTACTTCTATTTCCAAGGGGCCCGCATTAAAAATTTGTCTTGCCGTGGTCTTTCTGCTCACTGTATTGATTATTTACTGGATTATTTCCAGTATGAAAAAAAGCGCTGAAATCAATAAAAAGTTGGAGATCATCGCTAATCATGACGCCCTCACAGGTTTACTGAATCGCCGTTTCATTGAAACCGGTCTGGCCGAGGAATGGAAATACCCGATCAGGGCTTCCGGGCAAGCGGCGCTTTTTATGCTCGATATTGATAACTTCAAGAAATATAATGACTTCTATGGCCATTTGAAAGGAGACGACTGCCTGCGCCAGATAGCCGCTACCTTTAAAAAAGTCTTTGATAGTCATAACGGTTATGTCATCCGTTATGGCGGAGAAGAATTCATTGCTGTCATTTTTTTGGTTGAACGCAAGTGTACTCTGGAACTGGGCAACAAGATTTGTCGCCTGGTGGAGGGGGAGGCATTGCCGGATGCCGACGGTGGCGTGGTAACAGTCAGCGTCGGCATGTGCCATATACCGAGCACAGTTGACATTTCTCTCTCTGAATGTATCCAGATTGCAGATAAAGCTCTGTATCAGGCAAAAACAAGCGGAAAAAACAGAGCGGTGCTGTTGGACTCTCCGCAACAGTCTCACGGAGCAACACCGTTGCAAGGGATTTCCGATTCCACAACAATTGGCTAAAGACAGTTTTTTTGTGTTTCAGACTGTGTATCCGCACTGGCGATCCGGGTCGTTGTGCTGTGGTCAGAATCTATTTTTTATTTTCTTCCCAGCACCTTGGCCGCAAAGGCCGCCGCGCCGAAGCCGTTGTCGATATTGAGCACGGCCACGCCGGGCACACAAGTGCAGAGCATGGTGGAGAGCGCCGCGAAGCCGTGCGCGCCCACGCCGTAGCCCACCGAAGTGGGCACGGCCAGTACCGGAGCCGGGGTAAGGCCCGCCAGCACGCCGGGCAGGGCTCCTTCCATGCCGGCCACGGCGATGATCACCCGTGCTTCGTGCAGGGCCCGCAGGTGCGGGCTCAGACGGTGCAGCCCGGCCACGCCCACATCCGTGACGCAGCCGCAGTCACAACCCCAGAACGCCAGCGCGCCGAAGGCTTCCAGGGCCACGGCCATGTCCGCGGCTCCGGCGGAAACCACCAGGGCCGCGCCGGATTGCGGCCAGGGCGGGGTCATCTGTTGTTCCAGCTGTTCCGGACCGCCCAGGGAGAACAGCCCGGCTTCAGGCCAGTGCAGGCCCGCCGGAAACATGTTGCGCAGCAGCCCGGCCTGCGCCCGGCTGACGCGGCTGACCAGTACCGGCCCGTGGCGGGAAAGGCCATCCACGGCGGCCAGTAGGGTCTCGTCGCTCTTGCCCTGGGCAAAGATGACTTCTCCCAGCCCGCTGCGCAGTTCCCGTTGCGGGTCCAGATTCAGGCCGTGCAAGGCATCTTGCGCGGTTTCAAAACTCAATTGATCCAAGGCCTTGTCCGTCGAAAGACCGCCCTCAGCCACCAGGGTCAGAATATGCCTGATTACGCTTTTCTGCATGCGGCCTGTATACGTCAGGTCGGAGGCGTTGTCAGCTTTTTCCCAGTAATTAGGCCGTATTCAGCAGGGCAGACGCATCTAAAT
Source organism: Desulfovibrio sp. 3_1_syn3 (assembly GCF_000145315.2). NCBI lineage: Bacteria > Pseudomonadati > Thermodesulfobacteriota > Desulfovibrionia > Desulfovibrionales > Desulfovibrionaceae > Desulfovibrio > Desulfovibrio sp. 3_1_syn3. The sequence goes on along the minus strand of NZ_ADDR02000001.1, from coordinate 793,524 downwards.
TCTGAGAGCCTGAAGGAGAAAATCTTCACTCAGCGCAATCTTGAACCTCTTGCCCTTCAAGCTCGATTTCCCTGGCATGCGCCGAAGTAAATTGAGGCAGATACTTCGCAAAATTCCAAGATTTTTGCCCGCATTACGAACCCGTGCTCGACTTTGATCTTCATCAAAAACTACATCAAGACACCAGTGCAAGGCGTTTTCTATCTGCCAATGAGCTCTCACGCTTTTAGCGGCAAGCACTTCACCCTGAGCTAAACTACTTATGTAGTAACGACGGTTTGTCTCGATTTTTCCTCTACTTTCCCGCACTGACTCAATAAGTACAAAGCTTTGCAAGCCAGCCCACTGCTCCTTATCGCTATACCAGTCTATTGAAGGTGATTGCCAACACCGCCGGGTTTCAATACGGCCATATTCTTTCTCGATTTGTTCAAATCCCGGTGGAACGTCACAGGATAGAGCATCCATATGCATACGTACTTCCTCGTAAAACATAGGATGATTGCTCTTCAATGCCAAAAGGTAAGCAGCCTGTTTCTCGATGGCTTTAGCCGCTACAACTTTTTGGCAGTTGAGCGCATCGGCCGTTACTACACACCCTTTCAAGTCCAGCATATCCATTAATTGGGGAATGGCTGTAATTTCATTACTCTTTTCTTCTACGGCCAGTTGTCCGAGAACCAAACGATTTTCCACGGACCAAGCGTTGAGCATATGTAAAGCTGTCCCATTCTTCTTGGTAGTGCGCCGGTGTGTTTTTCCGTCAAAGGCCACTATGTCGCCGGTCACTTTCTCCCGAAGACGTCGGGATAATTCAAGGAGACATTCGCCAAAGCAACTCGGGGAAATTGCCTGAAATACACGGTTGAAGGTATCATGACTGGGAATGCTTTGCATGCCTATATGGCTGCTGAGCCAATCCTGCCTGGCATGGGCATAATCTTCCATGTCATAAAAGCCGTCACCGCCTGACAAGTACGAACATAAAGCAATAAACATAATAGTCTCAAGACGATGTATCTTTGTGCGCTCTACTCGTGGGTCAGTCAGGTCACGGAAAATAGCCAATGTGATTTCAATAGGGTCTTCCATAGCCCCCAGTCTATAGATCTTTTTTAGATGCGTCTGCCCTGCCGTATTCAGGCCGTGCTGTTGCATTGTGGCACGCGACACGGTACAAAAAGGCCCATGTCGACCCGTCGTCTGCTTTTTCTCGCGCCGGCCCAGGCCATTACCGGCATTTTCCCGCCTCTGCGGGATGCCGGCTATGAGCTGGGCATTGCCGAAAATCTCAAAGGGGCTTCGGTCTTTATCCGCAAGTCCGGTCCCGGCGTGATTTTCGCGCGGCCTTCCCTTCCCGGCTTCCGGGTGGAGGATCTGCTGGCCGTGAGCGCGGAAGACCCCAATTTCCCGCCGGTCATCGTCACCACCGACAAGGGCAGCCCGGAAGAAGCCGAACGCCTGCTCGGTCTGGGCGCGCGCGACTACTGGCTGGAGCCTCTGGATGTGGAACGGATCATGGCCGTGGCCCGCGAGCCGCGCAAAGCCGCGTCCGTGCCTGCTTCCAGCACTTTTGGCGGACATCGGCCGCAGTATGCCGAAGGCCAGGGCGGCCCGCGCATCGTGGGGCGGCATCCGGCCATTGCCAGGGTCTTGCAGCTGGCCCGGCAGGTGGCGGCTTCCAAGGCCACGGTGCTGATCACCGGCGAGTCGGGCACGGGCAAGGAAATGTTCGCCCGCTATTTGCACGCCATGAGCAAACGCGCGCGCGGTCCCTTTGTGGCCGTGAACTGCGCGGCCCTGCCTGAACATCTGCTGGAAAGCGAATTGTTCGGCCATGAAAAGGGAGCCTTTACCGGAGCCATTGCCCGCAAACTCGGCAAGTTTGAGCTGGCCAGCGGGGGCACCCTGCTGCTGGACGAAATTTCCGAAATGGATCTGGCCCTGCAGGCTAAATTGTTGCGCGTGCTTCAGGAAGGCGAGATCGACCGGGTGGGCGGCGCGGAAACCGTGCGGGTGGATGTGCGCGTGCTTGCCACCACCAACCGCGATCTGGAAGACTGGGTCAAGCAGGGCAAATTCCGTCAGGATCTGTATTTCCGGCTCAATGTCATTCCCCTGCGCCTGCCCTCCCTGCGCGAACGCGGCGACGACGTGCTGGAACTGGCCCGCTTTTTCGTGGACCTGTATGTGCGCGAATATAAACTGCCGCCCGTATCCCTGTCCGAAGCCGCTGTGAGCTGGCTGAAAAATTACGATTTTCCCGGCAACGTGCGCGAACTGCAAAACCTTATGGAGCGCGCCGTACTGCTGGCCAACGGCCGTCCGGTGGAGCCCTGCCATTTTCTGCTGGAAAACGAGGCTTGGCCCCTGTTTGAGGAAGACAGCCTCCCGGAGGACGGGAGCGTTGAAACCGCCGGGCCCTCCGTCGCCTCCGCGGCGCCGGTGGCTACCACCGCCGCACCTGTTCCGGCAGGCTCCAATACCCCGGCGGAGCCGTTTGCCGGGCCGGTAATTCCGCTGCACGAAATGGAGCGGATCATGATCATCAAGGGCCTGGAAGCCACCTCCGGCAACCGCACCCAGGCCGCCGAACTGTTGGGCATCTCGGTGCGGACCCTGCGCAACAAGCTCAATGAATACCGTTCCCTGGGCCATCCCGTGGACTGACGGGGCGTTTGCCTCCGTTACGGGAGGCAGCCGTCACGCCCTGGGGGTCACTTTTCCGTAGGGCCAGTTGACGGCCTTCAGTTCCCAACTGCTCAGACGCTCAAGCCGCACTCCGCCCTCAATCGTAAAAAAAATCGACACATTTTCCCATGCCGTCAAAATAGAACCTGTTGCTCAGGCTGTGGCAGCCCTCTGTTTGACCGTCGCCCACAAAGACTTCCACCGATGTGTGGTCAATATAGACACGCAGCGTATGTCTTTCGCGGTAGTAAATGAGCCCGTTGAGGGCGTTCATCCAGCCGCTGGGCGGCGCCGGATGGAATGCCGGGTGTCGGCGTAGCCGCTGTCCCCGGTATTGGCAAAGACCGCCTCCGAAGCGCGCCTGACGCGCATTTTATGTGGAGATATCTTGCCGACGACTTTATACGGGCTCATTAACAATGCTCCGGTGGACTCCGGACGCATTAGCGCGATGTAAGCTTGCCGTGGATGATCAAGACGAGAAGCGCTCCCAGTACGGCCACAAAAAAGCTCGGCAGGTTAAATCCGGTTACTTTGCCGAAACCAAGCCATGTGCCGATGAATCCGCCGACACATGCGCCGACGATTCCTAACAGGGATGTCACAATAAAGCCGCGTTCAAGACGTCCCGGCAAAATGAATTTCGCAATGGCGCCAGCGACCAAGCCAAAAATAATCCAGGATATAATGCCCATTTTATTGTCCTTCTTTTTTTTCGCACGTAATGATATAGAGGTTTCCGAATTTTTTTCCTTCAGCGTCCGTATCTTCGTTCCATTCAGCAAAGAAAATATCTTTGCATGAATCACAGCCGTTTTTATTCAATTCCTGTTTCAGCCATTCCTCATCTTTTTCGATCAGCTTCATGGCATTTTCATCGATAACGCCGTTGCTTACAAGAATAATTGCCCTTTTGGGTTCATCCTTTTTCTGGATGGTGACCTGACCGTTGGGTTCAAGCTGCGCATTCCATATGTCATGGAGTGAATGAATGCCCTGCATTCGCGCCAGGGTCGCAAAGTCGGCAATATCAAGTCCGGCCTGTTGAAATTTGTCCTGCAGATATTCTCCCTTGATCACAATAGGAGTGGGCGAGCCCACAATCATTTTTCGCCCGGATTCGGTATGCATGCGCAATGAATTGACGGAGATCACAAGAATCTCCCACAGCGCCAGCACGATGATGAATTTTATGATGTGAATGTCCGGATTATAAATAACGCCGCCGATAATGCCGCCCAGCACAAAGTTGCCGATGAGGTCCACAGGCGTCATCTGCGTCAGTTGGCCGCGATTGGTCGTCCGCAATAACAGAATAAAAGCGGTCAAGCCCACGGCCAGTTTTACGGCGATGTTTCCGTATACAACAAGTGAATCCATTATGGCCTGATCCATCTGAATCTCCGGGAAATTTTTTATCTGAAAACTGCCTGAACACGCCTGCGTCAGAGCCGGTTATGTTCTGAAGCTCCCCAAGAAAACGGCATATTTTTAGTCTGTCCTCACGCCGATCAGGCTGGGTGGTCAAAAAAAGAATATAATTTCTATATAATGTATCCTGTAGGAGAGAAAGCAAGTAGCTGCCGCGACCGCATGGAGAATATCGGCGTTTTCGAATCGCATTTGTCCGGTGGGAGGGGCCCGGAGGAGAAAATGCGCGGGGCAAGAGGGGCCTGTTGATGTAGCTTTGTAAAAAACAACGGCCGGTTTCCGTATTATGCGGAAACCGGCCTGCTGTTGAGGGATGTTCCCCCTCAGCTTCCAATTCGGCGGGAAGGCCTGGCGTCAGTCAAAGATGGCGCAGGAACCGGCCGCCAGTTTTTCGTACAGCCAGTTGAAATCCAGCTTGCCGGTTTTTTCAATGGATTTGAGCTTACACAAGCCGGTATCCCGGATGGCGCGGGCCTGTATGGCCGCGGATTCAGCTTCGTCCCGGCTGACGGCCACAATGCCGTCGCCGTCGGCCACCAGTATGTCGCCCGGCCTGATTACCGCATTGCCCATGGCAATGGGCGCGTTGATTTCGCCGCAGCCGTCCTTGTACGGACCGTTGGGTGAAACCGCGCGGGCGTAGACCGGAAAGTCCATGGCCCGCAGGGCGTCCGCGTCCCGCACCGCCCCGTCCACCACAAAACCGGCCAGGCCCCGCTTGCGGGCCAGAGCGGCCATGATCTCGCCGCACACGGCGCGGTCTTCGTACCCGTCGCAGGCCACAGCCAGCACATCGCCGGGCCGGGCATTATCCACAGCGTAGTAGAGCAACAGGTTTTCACCGGCGGGCAGATTGACCGTGTAGGCCGTGCCCAGCAGGCGCGCGACGCCCAGAGGCTTGATGGCCGAGGGCAGGGCGGCGTTGCGGCCCAGGGCGTCGCAGATGTCGGCCACGGCCAGGTCCCGGAAGCATTGCAGCAGCAAAGAATCCGGGCGTTCGATATGTTGTCTGATCCTATAGCGTGCGCTGTTCATGGATTTACCCGATTAAAAGAAAAAGGTTGCATTGGCATTAGTTATGAGTGCGATGCGGGCCTCTGGCTCAGCGGTAAGCCAGTCGGACAGGGTAACTTGCAGGTTGCCTTTGTTCAGCAGGCAGGAGGCGAGATCCTCTTGGGAAAGAGCGGTATGTAATACTATCTCGTGTGTGGCCGCTACCCGTGAAAAAAGATATGCCTTGTGAGCGCCCATCCTGAATGTCTGATTTTCAAAATCCCGCAGTAACGATGCATGATCCGAGAAGTTCCGGGCATACTCCAGATAGCGCTCGTCCCCGATGCCTTGTGCGCATTCCGCAACCAGCAGTATTTTTCCATTCTTACCCGCGCAGCGGCGGGCGGCATCCAGCGCCTTCTGGGCCTGATACAAACAGATGTCTTTGGGACTGCCGCCACAGGAAGCAATGACAATATCGAATGTCTCCCGTAGTTCCATGCCGTAAAGCTCACGTGTTTTCCTGGCCGCAGAACGCAGGATGGTCGGTGGATCACCCACAAAAAGCGCTGCAATATTTTTCTGTGCGTCCAGGGAGACATTGACGGCAAGTTTTACTCCGGCAATGCGTCCCGCTTCATTGAGATCAATACGGACGGGATTTTCTTCAAGGTTTCCGGCAAAAGCGCAAGGCTCTTTAAGCATGGAATGATTTTTTTCAATCATGGTCGCTGAGGCGCACCCCACGACGACGCCCTTGGCCCCACCTGTAAAGCCCACAAACTGGTGGGCGTCCACCATGCCCATGACGATCTTCAATTCCGCTCTGGCATAGGCCGCGTTGATTTCCACAGGGGTTCCTCTGGCGGTTGTACCGAGGCGGATCATTTCCGATTTCCGGGCGTCATGGCTGACGACTCGGCAACCGTAAAGATCGTCGGGCAGAATACGCTTGAGCTGTGCGGCATCCGGGGGCTCATGCAGACCGCCGCCTACCACGACGCATACGTGGTCCGGCAGGAGAGCAGGCCATATTTTGAAAATTTTTTTAAGTAGGGGTGGGAGAAGCAAACTGGTAGGAAAAGGCCGGGTTTCGTCCGGAACGGCAATGGCGACCGAGGCGGGCGCGGGGAAGTCTTCCAGGCGCGGACAGCCTTCCGGAGCGTCAAGAGCTCGCTCAAAAACGCCGAGGGGATTAACCAGGGACGGAATATGTCGTGGTTCAAAAACCGTGACGGAAGTGTCGTCCGGAAGGTCAAAAGAAAGGTTGCCCTTTCCGTATTTCACAGTATGACGCATAGCGTGAATTCCGTATGAGGTTCAGAATAAAAAACCTGCGGGCGTCGGTACATTGAGCAGCTTGGTAAAGCTGAACCAGACGGACAGACTGAAGAAAAGGCTGTACAGCAGTCCGGCAACGGCAAGGCGTCCCAGGCCCCGACTTTTGTCTCCCAGCAGCAGGGAGGAACAGAATATGAACAGCGTCGTACTGCTGAAAAAGCCCAGAGTACCGATCAGTGCGGCGTAGATGGCCGCCATCGCGGCGATATATCCAACTTTTCTCCAGGCGACGTGTTCCGCGTCTGTGGGGGATTCCCCGCGTCGTTTATACAGACCCTTGCCCACAAACCATAGTCCACCCACAGCGATAATGAGTATCAGACTTTCCGGAAATATGCGGCTTACGCCCGTGAGTCCTCCATACTGCAGGCCGAAAGCCGCGCTGATCGCCAGAAAACTCGCGCCGCACAAAATATCCGAGATACTTTTACGCATGGTTTTTCTCCTGGGGTTCAGTCTGTTTTTTCTTCAACCGTAGCAGCCAAGGAGTCGCGAAGGAGAGCAACAATGCCGCGATCAGTACTTTGCTGATGCTGCCGCCAAGCATGACAGCCGGGAGTCCGCCATCAACGGAATGGGCAAGATCGAGACATTTGCCGAGATTTTCTTCAATCATGGGCCCCAAGATCACGCCCAAGGCCATGGCTCCGGTATCCATGCCCAGTTTGCCGCCGAAAAAGCCCACGAAACCGAAGACTAGAACGATCCAGATATCCACAAGACTGTTGGAGATGGCATAGGCCCCGATGTAGGACAGCACGACAATACCGATGGCCACAAAAGTCAGTCGGATATTGAGCAGCTTGGCCATGCAGCGGCAGAGAACGAAACCGATCGGGATCATCAGCAGGTTCACCAGAAATTGCGAAAAAATGAAGGTATAGGCCAGTTCACCGGTGGCGGTGAAAATTTTGAAACCCGGCTGGATACCATGGGCCATGAGCGCGCCGAGGATCACTGCGGCCACTGCGCTGCCCGGAATGCCCAGAGTCAGCATGGGAATCAGCGAACCGCCGATGACCGCGTTGTTGGCGCTTTCCGAGGCGGCCACGCCTTCAATGCTGCCCTTGCCGTAGATAGAGGGGTCCCTAGCCCAGCGTTTGGATTCATTATAGGCGATGATAGAGGCGATTTCACCGCCCGCGCCCGGCAGCATACCCACCCAGGTGCCGATGATGGAGGAGCGTAGCAATACTTTTTTGCAGCGGGTGGCGAGATAACCGGCCACGCGGTCGAAAGTGCCCCTACGGGGGTGGTACGCGGCCACGAAGGTTCTATCCGTACCGATAAGATAGAGCACCTGGGAAAAAGAAAACAGACCGATCATACAGGGAATGACTGATACCCCCTGTACCAGGCCGTATATGTCAAAGGTAAAGCGAGGGATGCCCGTGTTGGGATCAAGGCCGATGGTGGACACCAGCAGACCGATGGCACCGGAGACAATGCCCTTGCCCATGTTCTCGGGCGTCATGACCGCGATGGTGCTTAGCCCGAAAAGACAAAGCCAGAAGTTTTCCGGTCCGCCGAAGTTCAGGGCGAAGCGGGCCAGCGCGCCCGCCAGAAACAGAAGGAAAAAGGTGCCGATGATGCCGCCGAAGGCTGAGGAAAGCAGGGAGGTATAGAGAGCCGTATCCGCTTGGCCATTCTTGCAGAGAGGCCAGCCATCGAAGGTGGTGGCCACGGAAGAGGGCGTGCCTGGCGTACAGATCAAAATGGCCGAATTGGCTCCGCCGTATATGGCTCCAGCATAGATGGCACCCAGCATCACGAGTCCATGCGTGGGGGTCATGGCAAAGGTGGCCGGTACCATCAGCGCCACGCCCATGGTCGCGGAAAGGCCCGGCAGGGCACCGATGACGATGCCGCCGGTCAGGCCGGCGATCATCAGAAAAAGGTTCAGGGGGTCAACAAGATTTTGCAGGGAGGGAAGAATAAATTCAGTCATCCGCGACTCCTGTACGGGAGGGAATCAGCCCATGGGACGGACTAGCCAATGTCCCTGGAAGACGGCGGGGCTGGACTTCCCTGCCCCGCCATATCCGACCACTCTATTTCTTCGGAATCAGTCCTGCTTCCTCAAGCGTCTTTTTTTCACGGGCCTGCAGGGAATCGATATAGGTGGTGAGTGCCTCGCCATCCATATATTCCGCCGGTTGGCCGGCCTTTTTCATGTCTCTCAGATAATCGGGGTCCTCACAGATCCGCTTGAAGGTTTTACGCAGCCAAGCCAGCTTTTCGGCCGGGATATCCTTAGGGGCGGCAAAGGTGCGCCGGATATCGGAGACAATATCAATGCCCTGTTCCTTGAAGGTGGGCACGTCTGGCAGAAAGCTGTTGCGTTTTTCTGCAGCCACGTTGAGTACGCGGAATTCATCAATTGAGCGCATTACGTCATTGATATTGCCGAAAATGAGATCCACTTCGCCGCCGAGCAGGGCCGCGTTCTGGTCGGCCGCTCCTTTGTAGAACACGCGGCTGAGTTTGGCGTCGGGAAGTTTTTTGTTGAAGTCCAGAAACATAAGGTGATGTCCGCTCAAAGGGCCGACCAGTCCGACCTTGAGCTTACCGGGCTTGGCCTTCGCCGCATCCAGAATTTGTTGAAAAGTTTTGTAGGGGCTTGTTTTGAGCACGGCCACGCATTGGGGGTCGTTAACCACCTGGGCGATGAATTTAAAGCTGTCTGGGTTGAACTGGGCGTTCTGCGCCAGAGATTGCAACACGAGATGGGGCACATTCAGGCCGCCGATGGTATAGCCGTCCGACGCGCTACGGGCGAGTTCCGTGGAGCCCAGAATGCCGCCTGCGCCGGGCTTGTAGACGAATACCCAAGGCTGTTTCACATATTTATCCCAGTATTTCTGCATGATCCGGGCCTGCACGTCGCTGGAGCCGCCAGCGGTAAAGACGATAATCATGTTCAAGGGTTTTTCGGGATAGGCGGCGGCAACTGGAAAAGAGGCCACCAGGGTCAGCATCAGAGCCACGAGAAAAAGAGCCGATGTTTTTGCCATCTTCATCTGAGTCTCCTTGTGCTTAGATAGTGTAATTGGGAAATCTTGTTTGACGGTGGAGTCTGAAGGACTCGTGTTCCGTCACCACCACTTGATGCGTTCAGTGACGTAATCGCGGATCTTGACGAATTCCGGGTCGTCATACTGCCTGGGGCGCGGCAGATCCACGATGACTTCTTCTTTGATGGTCGAAGGCTTGGGGGAGAGAATTAAAATCCGTTCGGCTAGGTACACGGCCTCCTCGATATTGTGGGTAATGAAGGCCACCGTGCTGCCCAATTCTTTCCAGATGCGCATGAGTTCGTCTTCCAGATAATAGCGTAATTTTACATCCAGCTGGCCGTAAGGCTCGTCCATAAGCAGGAGATCGGGATTAATGGCGAAATTGCGGGCGATGACGACCCGTTGCTCCATGCTGGCGGAAAGTTGTTGGGGATAATAGGTGCGGTATCTGGCAAGGCCCACGATGTCGAGCATCCGCTCTACACGTTTTTCAATTTCCACTTCTGGCAATCGCTTAATGCGCAGACCGAAGCGAATGTTATCCTCCACGGTGAGCCAGGGAATGGCCGAAACTTCCTGAAATACAAAGGCGATGTTGTGGATTTTCGGATCCGCCGGTTTACCGTCCACCATGATGGAGCCGTTGGTGATGGGGATGAAGCGGGAAAGGCAGTTCAGAAAAGTGGTTTTGCCGCAGCCGGTGGGGCCTACGATGCAAAGCATTTCGCCTTTGTAGATATCGAAATTGATGTCGTCGAGCACCAGCAATTCGTCATAGCATTTGGTAAGATTGGTCACCGAAACCTTGACTTCCCGGCCCTCGGCGTAAGTTTCCTTGTCTCCGAAGTGCATGATCGTCCTCCTAGAGTATTTTGCGCTTGAAATTATCGCGTAACAGTGAAGTACATTCGCCTTACGATAATTTCGCGGTGCGGATTTCCATGGAAAATCCGCACAGAGCGTTGCAATGTTTTCAATATCAAAACGCTCTAGAGCACCAGGTCGGTGTCTTCGGATATTTGTTTGCGCAGGGTCAGGAAATCCGGATGCGTATAAGCACGTGGCGAGGGAATATCTATGCTGTATTCGGTCTTGACCCGGCCCGGCAGAGCGGACATGACCACCACTCGATCCCCCAGATAAATGGCTTCTTCAATATTATTGGTCACAAAACAGACCGTACGTTTTTCCTTTTCCCAGATGGTCCGCAATTCCTGTTCCATGGCGTAGCGAGTCTGGGCATCCAGCGCTCCGAACGGTTCGTCCATAAGCAGGATGTCCGGATCATTGGCATAGGCCCTGGCAATGCCCACGCGCTGTTTCATGCCTCCGGAAAGCTGGGCCGGGTAGGCTTTTTCAAAACCGGTCAGCCCCACAAGCTCAATGTAGCGCCGGGCCACGGCCAGACGTTCCTTCACGGGCACGCCGCGCACAGCCAGGCCGAAGGCCACATTGTGTTCCACTGTTTTCCAGGGAAAAAGCGCATAGCGTTGGAAGACCATTCCGCGATCCGGTCCCGGCCCGTTGATGATCTTGCCGCTTATGCGGATTTCTCCGGCCGTGGGCTCAATCAATCCGTCCATGCAGTTGAGCAGCACCGTCTTGCCGCTCTGGCCCGGACCGAGAATGACCAGGAACTCGTTTTCATAGACCTTCAGCGAGACCTTGTTCAGCACATGCAGCAACTGCTTCTGGCCGGGCACGTGGAAGGTCTTGGAGATGTTCACGCATTCTATTTTGACGCTCCTCTCCTTCATACCATTTCCCTCCTCCAGGGGCAGAGCAGGCGCTCGGTGCAACGCAACGTCGCGGCCAGCAGGGAACCCACGATGCCGATAAGAACCATGCCCACCAGGATCATGGATGATTTGTTGAGATCCATGCCCTGAATGATGATGTAGCCCACGCCTTCGCGCGCGCCGACCATTTCGGCGGCCAGTACGCACATCCAGGCCATGGACAAGGAGTTCTGAACCCCGGCGAAGATGGAGGGCATGCAGGCGGGCACGGCCACGTTGAAGAACTGCTGGGAGCGACTCGCACCAAAGGATCTGGCCGCGTCGATAAGCAAGGGGTCCACGTAGCGCATGCCGGTATAGGAGTTGAGGATCATAATTACAAACGCGCCCACGAAGCAGATGAAGATTTTCGAACCTTCAGCCACGCCCAGCCAGAGAATAGCGATGGGAATCCAGGCAATGGGCGGAATGGGCCGCAGTACTTCAAAGATGGGGGCCACGATTTTTTCGCAGGTCCGGTTCCAACCCATCAACAGACCCAGGGGCAGGCCCAGCAGAACGGCCAGACCAAAAGCGATCAGAACCCGTCTGAGACTGAATCCCACATGGCCGAGAATGGTTGTGCCGCCCACCGGATGGTTGAACAGGCGCACGAATTCCTGCCAGACTTTCAGGGGCGAGGGTAGAAAGTCAGGATCAACGTTGAGCGAAACCAGGCCCCAGAGCACTACAAAAGCGCCGATGGAAGCCACGGGCGCGAGCCAGCGGGCATTTTGCGAAATGAAGCGGTTCATGCAAGCCTCCTGGACGAGGCGAAGCGGGCTTCAATTCTGGTCAGAATCCAGGACATCAGAGCTCCCAGAAAACCGATGGTCAGCATGCCCACAATGATAATGTCCGGGCGGGCCAGACGTCTGCCCTGCTGAATCATGAAGCCCAATCCTACGGAGGCGGCCAGCAGCTCAGCGGCCACCAGGGTTGTCCAGGCGGCGTTGAGAGAGAGTTTCATGCCGGTGAAAATCATGGGAATGGCCGATGGAACGCCGATTTTGCGGAATGTCTCAAAATTGGAGGCCCCGTAAATTTCAGCCACCCGGATAAGGACCGGATTGGTCAGCCGGATGCCCGTATAGGAGTTGATTACACAGGGCACAAAGGCAGCGAGAAAAATGATGAAAGCCTTGGCCGTCATGCCGATGCCCAGCCAGAGAATGGCAATGGGAATCCAGGCAATGGGCGGGATGGGTCGGATGGCGTCGAAAAGCGGGCGTACCAGCAGATTGACCTTGGGATACCAGCCCATGAACAATCCCAGAGGCACGCCGATGACCACGGCGGCGAGAAATCCGGCCAAAGCCAGGGCCAGGCTCGCCAGGGCGTGTTGTTGCAATACCGTTCCGTCAGGGTTGACGTCCGTCAACTTTTCAAAAAATACCGTGATAACTTCCGAGGGGGGCACAAGTTGGTAAGGACCGATAAGATCAAAGCGGCAAATTAGTTCCCAGACCACCAGGAAAACCAGAAAGCTCACGATGGATATCCAATTTTCTCTGGCGGCTGTGGCGAAATAATTGGCTTTTTGAATCTCAAGCTTCAATTCTTGATCGGACGCGTCTCTTTTTTCCGTATCTTGGCGCATAAGGGCTCCTTTTTCTCCCGGCCGTCGTCCACTCGGCAAAAATGGTCGAGCGGACGACGGCGTGTGGAGGACGCCGGATTATGGAAGGCGCCGGGCCAGGACCTATTTCTGGCCGCGTGCGGCGCGCAGGGCCGCGAGCTTCTTCATGAACGAAGGATCGATATTGAAGTTGGCCTGGACGTAGCGGTCATATTCCTTCTTTTTGATTCGTCCCTGCGCCAGCATGAAGTTCGCCACGCCGCGCACCCAGGCGGGAAGCTTGTCCGGATTTTCCATGGCTTCGATCTGCTCGGCCACATTGAAGAGCGGACGGTATTTGAATTCCATTCTGACTTGGTTCTCATTCAACTCCAGGCCGCAATAATCGTTAAAATAGGAGAGCAGCGGCTTGACGTACTGTTCGGGATGTTCCTTCATGCCTTCCACGCCGCGCATGTACAGGTCGAGCCAGGCTACCACCAGATCGGGGTGCTGTTCCGCGAACTCCTTGCGCACGCCGATGCCGCCAGCGATCATCACCTTGGCCGCCGCACCCGAGGAAACCCTTGTCCAGCCCTTGGCCTCGGCCACGTAGCTCAGAGGAGCCCAGAGCTGAAGGATGTCACCCTGGCCGGCGTTAAAGGCGGTCATGGCCTGGCCCTGCTCCATGTGCACGATGTCCACATCGCTGTCCTTCAGACCAAGTCGTTCCAAGGTGGCGGTTAGGGCGTAGTGGCCGGTGGACACGGTGGTGACCAGTATCTTTTTGCCTTTCCAGTCCTCATCCGTGCCGAAAATGTCAGGATAGGCCGGATTGGTCCCCTTATGCTTGAGCAGCGGAGAATCCGGGCGCACCCAAAGGTCGTTGGTAGCTCCTTCTTCGTTGGAAATGCCGATCAGCTTGTAGCCGTAGCGCATACTGGCCATCATGGTAGGCACTGTGCCCATGGCGCCCACATCCCACTGGTCGGCCGCCAAGGCCTCGGTCTGCGGTGCGCCCGAGGCGAAGAGCATGAAGGTGTCGGTAAAAGGCGCGTCTTTCAGCCAGCCGGCTTTTTCGGCATACCACAGAGGCAGACCGTGCAGACAGGGCTGGGCGCTGGTGCGTACTTCGGGTTTATCGGCTGCGGCCGATGGCTGGGGAACGGTCAGGAGAGCGCAAAGGCACAGGCTGAACAGTGAGGCGAAAAACACATTCTTCATTGTCAGACTCCTGCTGTTGGCGTGTACGGAGGGATTCTCCCTCGTGTCCTCTTACGGCAGCAAAACGATTTTGGCGGCCTGGGTCTTTCGCTGATCCAGGACTCGGAAGGCCTCCGGCCCGTCAGCCAGAGAGCGGTACTCCACCCAAGCGAGGTTGCCGAAAACGTTGTTGCGCAGGGCTTCCACTGTGGCCTGCAAATCCGCATAGGTATAGGTGTAGGTGCCGAGGACGACGTGCTCGGCAAGGGTGATTTTGCGCATATCCATCTGGCTGCTCCAGTCCTGCAGACCCATGTGCATGAGCACACCGCCGGGCTTGAGAGCGTGAACGGCCATCTCGCGGGTGACTTTGCGCCCCACGGCGTCCACGACATACTCGTAAAAGGATTCCGCCGGAGGTTCGGCCATCGGATCAAAGGCCCGGGCTTTGCTGTGTTCGCCGGCCGAGGCGAGCCGCAGGGGATTGGTTTCCGCCAGGTCCACGTGGTGCACGCCGCGTGATCGAAGTAGGAGGGCCATGAGCAGGCCGATGGCCCCGCCGCCGATGACCAGAACCTTACATTCCTGTACCGGCCGTGCCATTTTGGGCAAAGAGATATTCAAAGCATGCAGCACGGTGGCGGCCGGTTCGGTGAGCACGGCGATGGTATGCGGCATGTCGTCGGGAACGGGAATGACCGAGCTTGCCGGGATGGACATGAACTCGGCGTAGGCGCCGGGGCGACTCATGCCCACCATTCCCCTGTTTTCGCACAAATTGTCCCGGCCGGTACGGCAGTATGAACAGCACCCGCAGGTGATCAAAGGATCCACCGTAACCTTCTGTCCCGCTTTGAAGCGCGGAGAAGCACTGGCATGGATTTCGCCGGAGAGTTCGTGGCCCATGACCAAGCCGGGCTGGCGGCGGGGGTCATGCCCGTGGTAGGCATGCATGTCCGAGCCGCAGATACCCGAGGCCTTGATTTCTATAATGACCTCGCCGGGTTCAAGAGTCGGTTCGGGATAGTCCCGACATTGCATTTCATGGGGTTGCGTATACACCAGGGCTTTCATCATCTGGACTCCTGCTGTACGCAAGGGAAGGCATCTGCTGGATTTCCATCCCCTGGTTGAAATATTGCAATATTGTCTCAACGGGCGGTAAAGCCCCCGTCGATCATGATTACTTGGCCGGTAATATAGGCCGAAGCCTCGCTGGCCAGAAATACGGTGCAGCCGTAAAGATCCTCCAGCGTGCCGTTGCGGCCTATACAGGTCTGGGCGGCATTTCTGCCAGCAAGCTCCGGATTATCGAAAACCGGCCGGGTCAGAGCGGTGGGGAAGAAGCCGGGGCCAACGGCATTACATGTGACGCCCCGCCCCGACCATTCCTGAGCAATGACACGGGTCAGTTGCACGACGCCACCCTTGCCTGCGCCGTACGGAGCGCTGTCGGCAAAGGCGCGGAAGGATTGCAGGGAGGCAATATTGATGATTCGGCCCCAGCCTCGCCGCGCCATGCCCGGAGCCAGTGCCTGAGTTAAAAAGAAAGGCGCGGAGAGGTGTAGGTTGATCTGTGTGGCCCAGTTCGTGGGGCTGACTTCCATAAAAGGTTGGCGCATATTCACGCCGGCGGCATTGATCAGGATGTCCACCGGGCCAAAAGTATCCAGGGCAGCCTTGCCGCAGGCCAGAGCCTTTTCCGGGCTGCTGAGGTCTGCGGCAAGGCTGCCCGCTTGAATGCCGTCTTTGCGCATGCGTTCCACCGCATGGTCCAACGCTTCTTTGCGTCTGGCCGCCAGGAGTACATGCGCTCCGGCCAGTCCCAGTGCCCGGCCCATTGCCTCGCCGATGCCGGAATTGCCGCCGGTAACCAGGGCCGTTTTGCCGGAAATGTCGAAGAGGGCCGAGATATTCACTGTGACCTCCTATGGCAGATATTTCAGAGGGTTGAGGGTGTTGGCTTATTCCTTCACCGGTGTTCCAAGGTCGAACTCACGGCCCGGAGCGTATTTGGCCAGACGCGCATCAGCGGTGCGGGCGTGGGCCTCCATGCCTTCCAACCTGGAGATGCGAGCCGTCACGCCGCCGATATGTATGGCCGCGTCTCTGGTCATTTGCTGCCAGGTCAGGGTTTTCATGAACTTGTGCACGGAGAGACCGCCAGAGTACTTGGCGGCGCGTTTGGTGGGCAGTACATGGTTGGGGCCGCTGCACTTGTCGCCATAGGCAACCGTGGTTTCCTCGCCCAGGAACAGGGAGCCGTAGCTGGTGAGATTTCCCAGCCACCACTGTAAGTCGGCCGCGTGTACTTCCAGATGTTCCGGCGCGTATTCATCGGATTTGGCTGCCGCCTCTTCGCGGCTGTCACACAAAATAACTTCGCCGTAATCCCGCCAGCCGTTGCCAGCCGCCTCCTTGGCCAGTGGCGGCAGGGCCTCGATAAGCCTAGGCACCAGTTCCATAACCTTTTCGGCCAAAGTGTTGCTGGTAGTGATCAGCCAGGCAGGGGATTCCACGCCGTGCTCGGCTTGACCCACCAGATCCCAGGCGACCATTTCGGCATCGGCTGTTTTGTCGGCCAGGATCGCGATTTCGGAAGGTCCGGCAAAAACGTCGATACCCACTTTGCCGAAAAGGACGCGTTTGGCTTCGGCCACGAACTTGTTGCCCGGCCCCACCACCACATCGGCCTCCTTGCCGGTGAACAGGCCATAGGCCATGCTGACGATGGCCTGCACGCCGCCCAAGGTCATGATCACGTCGGCTCCGGCGGCCTTGAAAGCATAGAGCAAATAGGGATGCATGCCGCCGCCCCGGAAGGGACTGGAACAGGCCACAATGGTTTTGACGCCCGCAGCTTTGGCTGTGGCCACACCCATGTAGGCCGAGGCGATGTGAGCATAGCGTCCGGCGGGTGCGTAGCAGCCCACCACATTGACCGGGATGACGCGCTGCCCAGCAGTCACGCCGGGGTACAGCTCCACACTGAAGTCCTTTATGGAGTTTTTTTGGGCCAGGGCAAAGTCATGCACCTGCTTGACTCCGAAATCGATATCCATCCTGACACCGGCGGGCACGTCTTTGATGCTTTTCTGGATTTCGTCTTCAGACATGATGATCTCGCCCGACCATTTATCCAGCTTCAGGGCATAGTCGCGCACGGCGTCTTCACCGCGTTTCAAGATTTCGGCCAGCATTTCGTTGACCACTTTCTGCGCCGTGGCGGTTTCCGTTTCCGGAGTCTTGCTTGCTCTTTTCAAGTAGGTGACAGCCATGTTCTTCCTCTCGGATGTTAGGCGCTTTCGTAGAGCCGGGTCATGATGAATTCCTGATGCCCAAGGGCTTCGGCAGAGGTGTTGCGCCCTTGGCATGTGCGATGCAACATGTCGAGCAACAGGTCTCCGGCCTGATCCAGATTTATTTCGCGGCGCAGGATGCCGGAGACGTCCACATCGATATGTTCACGCATGGTGCGCACGGTGCGGGGGTTGGCCGAAAGTTTGATGACCGGCAGAATGGGATTGCCGATAATGTTACCCTGGCCCGTGGGAAAGAAGTGGGCCACAAAACCGGCGGCAGCCGCCAGAGTGACCATTTCAGCCGCAGCGGATGAAGAATCCATGAACCACAGACCCGGTCCGGTGGGGCTTTCGGCCTTGTCCAGGCAGCCGATAACCGGGGCCTCGCGTCCGATTTTCTGGATATTGCCCAAGGCCTTTTCCTCAATGGTGGTCAGGCCGCCTTCGATATTGCCCTTGGTAGGCTGGGAATCACAGAGATCGTTGGTTTTATGGTCGTCCACCACCTTGGCGTAGCGGTCGAAAAAGGCTTTGAACTTGTTGCGCACTTCGGGCGTGGCGCAACGCTCCATGACAAGGTGCTCACCGCCGGTAATTTCCGTGGTTTCGCCGAACAAGGTAGTGGCCCCCGCCTTCCAGAGCTTGTCAAAAGCGTTACCCACTGTGGGATTGGCAGCTATACCGGAAGTGGTGTCCGATTCTCCGCACTTGGTGGAGACCCAGAGTTCGTTGACCCGGCATTCCACGCGCTGCAGTTCTGTGGCATAGTGAACAAATTCCTTGGCCGTGCGCGAAGCTTCGCAAATGGTGGACAGATCGCCGTGCTTTTCGATGGCGAAACCGGCCACAGGTTTGCCTGTCGCGGCGATGCCGTCTACAACGCGCTGCGTCCACTGCGGTTCAATGCCGATGACCACCACAGCCGCCACGTTGGGATTGCAGCCCGTGCCGATCAGGGTGCGGAAATGCAGTTCCAGATCTTCGCCGAACTGCAGACGGCCGTAAGCGTGGGGTAATGCCAGAGTACCCTTGATGTTGTTGGCCACGGCTTCACAGGCGGCGTTGGAAAGATCGTCCAGGGGCAGAATGACCACATGGTTTCGGATACCCACCCGGCCGTTGTCGCGGCGATAGCCCATAAATGTGTCTTTCATCGGAATTACCACCTCTTGGTTTTGACATTGTGCACGTGCAGATGCTCGCCGCGTTTGATGGGTTTGACTACTTTGCCGATATCCGTACCGTATTTGATCACGGTGTCATTGGCCTCCAGATCCTGGAGCGCGATCTTATGGCCGATGGGGATGTCGTTCAGAGTCGCGCATTCGACGGTTGTATCGCCGTCCATGACCCAGCCGGTCAGGATATCGCCTTTTTTGACGCCTTCCACCACGACCACGCCGACGCTGTCGCCGGGCTCATGCACTACAAAATGCGTTGTCATATGCTCCTCCTTAAGAAGCCGGGTTAAAAAACAGATCCACGTCTATCTGATGCTCCCGAGCAAAGGCCGGGGGCGCATCCGCTGTCTGGTTCGGCATAAGCGCGATCAACGAAGGGGCGGGCTTCTATCATACTGTTGTTTTTTTAAATAATAACGTAAAAATAGTATCTATATAAAAATATTGGCTGTCATATAGAAGGATTTGTCTCTATTTATTCCATATTGGATAGAAATATTCCCGATTAAAATATGTAATTTTTGCTAATTAACATTTGAAAATACATTCAAAATAGTATTTTTTGCTCTAATATAAAAGTAATAGCAATCGTTGTGCCAGAAAAGTAAGTTGCTATTAATTAACTGAAATTATAAGTATTTTTAATTAAATGATGATTGGATGTTCAATGAATATCTGGACATCACGGACAAAACTGCTTATATGTCGGCATAGTCTGACCAAATACGGGCAAATACGGAAGGCATCGTCCATGTTCCAGCAAAGCTCTACCGCCGATCTCGGCAACGTACCCTTGGCCGTGGCCCGGGTTATTCAGCACCTATCGCGTCTGGTTCCCGGTAAAATGGACCGCAATGCCTTTTTCCAAATTCTTTCCCGGCAATTACGCTTGCTTTTCAACTATGACCGTTTCTGCATTAATCTCTATGACGCGGAGCGGGAATTCTTGAACCTTTTCACCGCCGCCGACGGCACAGTGGTGGAATCCCTTTCCAATACCCGGATCGCTCAAAACACCGTGGCCGGTATGGCTATTGCGTCGCGTAAACCCGTGGTCATTAATGACCTGGCTTCGCAGGACGTAGGGGATACTCCTCTGCCTTTAGCCAGTGTGGGGCTCAACGCCACCATCGCCCTGCCTCTGATCCTGAACCGCGAAGTCGTCGGCACCCTGCACGTTTCCTTTGTGCGTCAGCCGGACAATGTGGTGGAGATTCTGAATTTTTTGTTGGAACTGTGTCCGGTATTGACGATTTTTTTGTTTGTGGTGCTCACCGAAGAGCGCCGGGCCAGGGCCAAGGCGGCGCAGCGGGCTGCCCTGAATTCGCCGGGTGAGGACGATGCGGACGGCAACGCTACTCGGCTGGTGGACCGCCTGCTGGAAACCCAGGACATGGCCCGGGTCATGTCCGTGGCGCGCAAGGTCGCCAAGCTGCATATTCCGGTGCTGATCATCGGCGAGACCGGCACGGGCAAGAGCATGCTGGCCCGCTGGCTGCACCGGAGCAGCCCCAGGCGGGCGGCCAATTTCGTCAAGGTGAACTGCCCGTCCCTGGCCCCGACCTTGTTTGAGAGCGAGATGTTCGGCTATGCCAAGGGCGCGTTCACCGGGGCCTATGCCAAGCGCATCGGCCGGATTGAAATGGCCCAGAGCGGAACCTTGTTTCTGGATGAAATCGGCGAGCTTTCGCCGGATATGCAGAGCAAGCTCCTGCAGGTCATGGAGGAGAACTCCTTTGAGCGGGTGGGCGAGGCGCGCTCCATCGGCGTGGATATCCGCGTGCTGTCGGCCACCAACATAGACCTGGAAAAGGCCCTGCTTGAAGGCCGCTTGCGGCGTGATCTCTTTTACCGCCTGGCCTCGGTCATCCTGCGTCTGCCGCCGTTGCGGCAACGAAAGAACGACATTCCCATTCTGGTTGAATACTTCATCAGCCAGTTTTCCCGGCAATGGGATCTGCGGCCGCCGCGCCTGTCCAGGGGGGTGCTGGGGGATCTCTGCAACCACGACTGGCCGGGCAATATCCGCGAATTGCGCAATGTGATCAGCCGCCTTTTGCTGCACTCCCTGGACGGGGCCGTGACCGAGAGCTTTGTGCGCGATGCCCTGCATGAGTGGGAGCCGTCGGCGGAGACGGAGGCGCCTGCCCCGGCCTCGCCGGAAGCCGTCCCTGCGGTGGAAGGCCGCCTGTTGCATGTGGGGGCCGGGTCATGTTCGGGTCCGGCCCTGCCCACTCTGGAGGAAAACGAGCGCGCCCATATTCTGGAGGCCTTGCGCCTGACCGGGGGGCGTTTGTCCGGACCGCGCGGTGCCGCCGCCCTGCTGGGCGTGCCCCGCTCCACCCTGCAACACAGGCTGCGCAAGCTGGGCATCACGCTGTAGGCTCTTTTAAAATATCCGCAGCCTGCGAGCCTCAGTCACAAACAGATTGAGGCCTCGACGGCGCGCGGGCCTTCCTTTTCTTGAGTTTCCGCGCAAAGGCGCTTATACTTTCCGCTTCTGTCAGCGCCCTTGCTTTTGGCGGCCTTCGCCGCGGGCAAGAGGACAATTCGGCATTCCGGAGTACGCATGCTCGATTATATTCGTTCCAACGCACAGTCTTTCGGCGTCAAAGTGGCTTTCGGCGTCATCATCCTGGTCTTCGTGTTCTGGGGAGTGGGCAGTTTCAACGACAGGAACTCCGCCAATGTGGTGGCCATCGTCAACGGCGATCCCATTCTGGTCCAGCAGTTTGAGCAGGCCTACCGCAATGCGGAGGAATCGATCCTGCGCAATAATCCCGGCGTTACCCGCGAGCAGCTCAAGGAGCAGCATCTGGGCCGCCAGGTGTTGCGCGATCTGATCCAGCAAACCCTGCTGGCCCAGGAGGCCGCGCGCGCGGGCGTCAGTGTGACGCCGCTGGAACTGCGCCAGGCCGTGGGACGGATCAAATCCTTCCAGGATGCCCAGGGCCGCTTCGATCCCGAAGCCTACACGCGTGTGCTAGCCGCCCAGCGGATCAGCCCGGCCCAGTATGAGAAGGATATGAGCGATCAGCTGCTGCGCGAAAAGATTTTTACCCTGGTCACCGCGCCGGTCTGGGTGGACCCGGACGAAGCCCAAAACCGCTATAATTTCCTGCGGGAAAAACGGGTGGTGGACTATCTGTTCATTCCGGCCAAGAATTTTTCCGGCGAAGTCAAGGTCACGGATCAGGACGTGACGGCTTATTATGATGCCCACAAGAAAGATTTTGCCATTCCGCCCAAAGTGGACGTGGCCTATGTCAGCGTGACGCCCGGCGGTCTGGTCAAGCCCGAGAGCATCAGCGAGGCGGATGCTCAGAAATGGTACGAGGCCAACAAGAGCCGTTTTGAAGAGCCCGCGCAGGTCAAGGCCGCGCACATTCTGGTGCCTCTGGCTGAAAACGCCCCGGCCGACGCGGAGAAAAAGGCCCGCGAAGAAGTGGCGAAAATCCAGGCCGAGCTCAAGAGCGGCAAGGATTTCGCGGCTGTGGCCGATGCCCATAACGGCTCCAATGCGGCCGGTCCCGGCGGCGAACTGGGCTGGATTACCCCCGGCAAGACGGTAAAGCCTTTTGAGGACGCGGCCTTTGCCCTGAAGGCCGGGCAGGTGTCCGAGCCCGTGCGCAGTCCTTTCGGCCTGCACATCATCAAGGTGGAAGACAAGAAGCCCGGCGGCCTCAAGACCTTCAAGGACGCTGCCCGGGAAGTGCGCCAGGCCATGGCGCAGGAACAGGGCGCGGACAAGCTGCACGATGTGCTGGACAGCCTGATCGAAGACAATATTCTGGGCAAGCCTCTGGCCGAGAGCGCTGCCCGTTTCGGCCTCAAGGCGGAACAGAGCGGCCTGCTCAGCCAGAGCGAACTGGAGCAAAAGCTGGGCATAACCCCGGTCGGAGCCTCCGCTCTTATCGCCACCGCTACGGGCGCGCCCGTGGACACGGCCCTGGAGGCCGGGGACAAATATCTGGTGGCCCGGATCATCAAGGCTGAACCCGCGTCCACCCAGCCGCTCGACGCGGTGAAGAGCGCCATTGTGGCCAAGCTGACCGCCGAAAAGGCCCTCAAGGCCGCTGTGGAAAGCGCCGCGGCCCGTCGCAAGGAATTGAAGGACGGTCCCCTGCCCCAGCCCCTGAAGGCGAGCCTGGGCATCAAGACCGCCCCGGCCATGGATCGTGGCGGGAATCTGGCGGATTTCAACCCCGATGAGGCTCTGGCCGAAGCCGTCTTTACCGCCAAGCCCGGAACCTGGCTGCCATCGGCCTATGCCGTGGACGGCAAAAGCGAAGGTCCGGGCGCACTGCTCTGCCGCGTGGACGCCGTGCTGCCGCCCGATCCGCAGGAGTGGAATACCGTGCGCGACCTGATGGCCAACGGCGTGGCCCGCGAACGGGTGGACGGTCTGTATCAGGTCTTCATCCAGAACCTTGCCTCCAAGGCCAAGGTGGAAGTGCTGAATACGGATATTGTGGATCGCGTCAATCTGTAGAGAAGAGTTTTCCAAGCATTTGAAGCCGGTCCGCCGGTTCGCGCGCGGTGCGGAGCGAAACCGGCGGCCCTCTGGGCTGCGTCGCACGCCGGGCATGGCCCAGGTTGTACCGGAACGTACTTCCTTGGGCCATGCCCGTTTTTTCACTGTACCGGTTAGAGCGTTTTGATATTGAAAATATCTTAACGCTCTGTGTGGATTTTCCGTGAAAATCCGCACCGCGAAATTATCGCAAGGCGAATTTACTTCGCCGCTAAACGATACTTTCAAGCGCAAAATGCTCTAGGGCCTGTTAACACTATTTGACAAAGAGCGAGTATTCCGTAAGAATGTCTTATGCAAATTACTCGCGAACAATATGAGAGAATCGCTGACTGCTTCCCGCGCCAAAGAGGTAATGTCCGTTTTGACAATCTCCAGGTGTTGAATGCGATTCTGTACGTTGCGGAGCATGGGTGTAAATGGCGTGGACTGCCGAAAAATTTTGGCTGTTGGCACAGCATCTACACGCGCATGAACCGCTGGAGCAAGAACGGAGTTCTTGACCGTATATTTGAACGCCTTCAACAAGAGCAGATACTCCGCCTTAAAATAGAAGCAGTTTCTCTCGACAGTACTATTGTTAAGGTTCATCCCGATGGAACAGGGGCCTTAAAAAAACAGGTCCGCAGTCCATCGGAAAGTCCAGAGGCGGCTGGACGACCAAGCTTCATATGGTTGCCGCGAATGCTGAATGCGCGTTAAATTTCAGCCTCACTCCCGGCAACGCCGGCGATGCCCCCGAGGGGCGCAGGCTGCTTGTCCAGTTGGGGCCGATGCCAGCGCCGTGCAGCTTGCTTATGGATGGCGCATATGAGGGTAATGAAACGACTCGCTTGGGACGTGAGTTGGGCTTCACTCCGGTGGTGCCGCCCAATCCCAACCGACTGAAACCGTGG
Organism: Desulfovibrio sp. 3_1_syn3; assembly: GCF_000145315.2. Classification (NCBI taxonomy): domain Bacteria; kingdom Pseudomonadati; phylum Thermodesulfobacteriota; class Desulfovibrionia; order Desulfovibrionales; family Desulfovibrionaceae; genus Desulfovibrio; species Desulfovibrio sp. 3_1_syn3. Next base: position 769,599 of record NZ_ADDR02000001.1, on the reverse strand, counting down.
GAGTATGACAAAGAGCTATACAAAAGACGTAATGAGGTAGAACGGCTTTTCAGGAGGCTCAAAGGCTTCCGCCGTGTTTTTACTCGCTTCGATAAGCTCGATGTCATGTTCCTGGCCTTTGTCGTCTTTGCGTTGATTGTTATAGCTCTGAAATAGTGTTAACAGGCCCTAATGAAGTCTTGAGTCTAAACGACCCCTCATAGTGAGCGGGTCTTGCGGGAGTAAGAGATATGTGCGGCATTATCGGATATGCGGGCCACCGGCCCGCCGTGCCCGTGGTGGTGGAGGGCCTGCGCCGTCTGGAATACCGGGGTTATGATTCGGCCGGCGTGGCCTTTGTGCGCCAAGGCGCTCTGCGCGTGGTGCGAGCCAAGGGCAAACTGGCGGCTCTGGAGGAAAAGCTGGCCCAGGAGCCGGTTTCCACGGCCACCTGCGCTATGGGGCACACTCGCTGGGCCACGCACGGCGTGCCGGCGGAGCGCAACGCCCATCCCCATCTGAGCAACGATGCCTCTCTGGCCCTGGTGCACAACGGCATCATTGAAAACTACCAGGAAATCAAGTCCGAACTCACGGCCAAGGGCTATGTCTTCCACTCTGAAACCGACACCGAGGTGCTGGTCAATCTGATCGCCGAGCGTCGCAAAAGCGAGCCCGATCTGCTGCACGCCTTTGCGGCGGCCCTGCGTGAGGCCCACGGGGCCTATGCCGTCTGCCTCATGGATCGCGGCGAGCCGGAAACCATCTACGCCGCGCGCATGTCCGCGCCGTTGATTTTCGGCCTGGGCACGGGCGAAAATTTTGTGGCCTCGGACATTCCGGCCTTTCTGCCCTATACCCGGCAGGTGGTCTTTCTGGAGGACGGCGAAGTGGTGCGGGCCACGGCCACGCACTATGAAATCCTGCGTCTGGCGGACCTGGCTCCGGTGGAGCATGAGGTGCAGACCATCCAGTGGGACATGCAGGCCGCGCAAAAGGGCGGCTACCGCCATTTCATGCTCAAGGAGATTTTCGAGCAGCCGCGCGTGATTACCGACGGCCTGGCGGGCCGGATCAACGCGGGCCGCGACGCGGCCCTGCTGCCTGAACTGGATGCGCTGCCCGTGCCGCGCCGCCTGCACATCGTGGCCTGCGGCACCTCCTATCATTCCGGGCTCTGGGGCCGCCATCTGCTGGAACACTGGGCCGGGGTGCCGGTGCAGGTGGAAATCGCCTCGGAATTCCGCTACCGCGACAGCCTGATTCTGGACAAAGAGGACATGGTTCTGGTCATCAGCCAGAGCGGCGAGACCGCCGACACTCTGGCGGCTCTGCGCATCGCGCGCGAGCGCGGTGTGGCCGTGCTGGGCCTTTGCAATGTGGTGGGCTCGTCCATCGCGCGCGAGGCTTCGGCCGTGATCTACACCCAGGCCGGGCCGGAAATCAGCGTGGCCTCCACCAAGGCCATGTGCAGCCAGATGCTCACACTGGCCCTCATGGCCCTGTACTGGGGCGGGCGTCAAAATGCGCTGCCGCAGGAGCGGCGGCGTGAGCTCATCGGCCTGCTGGAATCCCTGCCCGCCCTGCTGGAATCCCAGTTGCCGGGCATGCACGACAAGGCCCGCGAGCTGTCGCGCAAATACGCCCAGGCTCGCAATTTCTTCTATCTCGGGCGGGGGCATTGCTTTCCCCTGGCCCTGGAAGGCGCCCTCAAGCTCAAGGAACTGTCCTACATCCACGCCGAAGGCTATGCCGCCGGTGAAATGAAGCACGGGCCCATCGCGCTTATTGACCCGGCCTTTCCCACCTTTGCTCTGGCCCTGGACGACGCGCTCTTCCCCAAGGTCAAATCCAATATCGTGGAAGTGCAGGCCCGCCAGGGCAAGGTCATCGCCCTGACCAATCCGGGGCTGGACCTGGCCGTGGACGATCCTTGGATCATTCCGGCCCTGCCCGCGCCTCTGGCCGGTTTCATGGCCCTGCCCGCGCTTCAGCTCTTCAGCTATGAAACCGCCGATTATCTGGGCAAGGATGTGGATCAGCCGCGTAACCTGGCCAAGAGCGTTACGGTGGAATAAAAACCGTTGTGAGGGAAGGGGCTCCTTCACACCTCTCAGGGCAGACGTATCTAATTTCGGTTTTTGCTGGCCTCTTATTTGCCGCGATTATCCGTCAAAACCAGCCTTTTCGGCGCGGCGGCGTCATCTGGCGCTTTTTGCTGCTCACATACGTGAGTACAGCTCTGCTCTCGATGCCCGTAAAGCTCGCCCGGCTCGCCAACGGGCACGGCCCTTTGGGTCGCCTTCCGGTCGGTTTCCGCGCAAAAGCGCCATTTTCCTTGCCCGCGCCGAAAAATCTTGCTTCAGCCGTTGCGACGAAGGAAGCTACGGATGAAGACAGCAATTGGTTGCGCAAAATTATATCCAAGGAAATCGCTGTCGCTATCCGTAGCGGTGCTGTCTTGATCCGTAACACGGCTTCGCCGTGAACGGCTCAAGCAAGCCGCTGACGCGGCAACGGCTAGCGCATTTTTTAGGATTCTCCCGGCACCAGCCATCCGCCTGCGCTTCGCTTCGGCGGAGCAAAGGGGGCTTTGCTCAACTCCGCAGCGCGATCAGTATCACTATTAACTAGTTAAAATAATGCAATCAGAGACATGCTGACAGCGTTTCAGATGCGCCTGCCTGTCACACCCTAGGCCGTCGGCAATGCCGACGGCCTTTGTGGGGTTTTAACAAAATATGGAGTTCGGAACGAAGTTTTGTTGCCTACAGATAGGGCGAAAAAATCCAGCAGGCCGCGTTGCGCAGCTTGACCGGCAGGGATTGGCGCTTCAGATCCTCAAGGCTGATTTCGCGGCTCCGGCTGATGATGGTGTCGATATGCCCGGCCAGCAGGCCGTGGAAGGCGGGATTAAAGACTTCCATATTCAGTTCGAAGTTCAGGCGCAGGCTGCGGGCGTCCAGATTGGCCGAGCCGATCTGGCTGTAATAGCCGTCCACGGCCAGCAGCTTGGTATGGGCAAAAGGCGGCGGCTGGTACCAGACCCGCACCCCGGCGCTGAGCAGGGTCGGCAGCAGGCGGAACGTGGCCCAGTGCACATACGGCAGATTGTTTTTGGCGGGCAGCACCACGCGCACGTCCACACCGCGCTGGCCCGCCGAGCGCAGGCTGGACATGAGGTCGTGCGAGGGCAGGAAGTACGGGGTCATGATCCGTACTGAACTCCGGGCCGTGTTGATGACCCCGCAGAAAAGATCGTTGAGCACGTCCGCGTCCGAGCCGGGGCCGTCGATGACGATGCGGCAGCGGCTTTCGCCCCTGGGCTCGGTGGAGCTGGGCGGCAGGGGCGTGTATTCGCCGGTGGAAAAGCCCCAGTTGAGCAGGAAGGCGCGTCGCAGCTGATTGACGATGGGCCCCAGACAACGGAAATGCACATCCTGCACGCAGCTTTTCCGCAGGCTCTGGATATTGTCGTCGGAAATGTTCATGCCGCCGGTAAAGCCGATGTCGTCGCAGACCAGCACCTTGCGGTGATTGCGCAGATTGATGCTCAGATTGGGAGGGAAGAGCTTGGGCGGCAGGAAAAGCGCGGTTCTGATGCCCCGCGCGGCGAGCTTCTTCCAGGGTTTGCGCCAGGAGTAGAGCGTGCCGATGCCGTCCACCAGCACGCGCACATCCACGCCGCGCGCGGCCGCCGCGGCCAGGGCTTCGGTAAAGGCCGCGCCCACCTTGCCGGCATTGAAGATGTAGGTAGCCAGAAAAACGTGGTTCCGTGCCGCCGCGATGGCCTCAAGCATGGCCGGATAGGCCTCGTCGCCGTTGCGCAGCGGACGGAGCGCATTGCCGCCGCAGAGGTGCTGGTCCGTCAGGCGGCGGCCCAGGTGCGCCATGCGGGCAATATTCTCAGGCACCTGCTCCGGAGGCTGCACGGGGCAGGGCGGATGGGCGTATTCGGGCTCCAGGGCGGCCTGCTGCCGCATGATCTTGTCGGCCCGGCTCTCGGCCCGGCTGATGCCGAAAAGTGCGTAAAGCAACGGCCCCAGTATGGGCAGGAGCAGGGCCGTGGCGGTCCAGCCCAAGGCCGAGCGCGGGTCTCGCTTGGTCAGCAACGCATGGCAGACCGCCACCCAGGAGAGGATGTGGACGGCCAGCAGGCCCAGAGTTTCCAGCAGTATCAGCACAAGGCGCTCTTCGGCATCACGGGACATCACGGACGCTGACGGCCCCGCCGCCCTTCGCCGGAGAGGCGAGGAGCGAAAGGAACGCGGGCCCTTTCCGCCTGAGCCGGAACCGCTCTAGTGGCGCACGGCCAGCAGAGGGGTATCTGTATTGCGCAGCACGCGCTCGGTGATGGAACCGATCAGCAGATCGCCGAGGCCGTCGCGTCCGTCGGTGAACATGACGATCAGATCCGCGTTTTCCTCATCAGCCACGCGCACAATGGTTTCCGCCGGGGTGCCCTCTTCCACGCGGGTGTGAAAGCTGACGCCGTCTTTTTCCAGAATTTCGATAAGCGGGCAGAGCAGGGTCAGGCCTTTGGCGGCTTCCTCGCGCTTCAGTTCGGTATGGGCTTCGCCGCCCACGATCTGCGACAGCGGCTCGGTGACGTGCAACAGGATGATCTCGCCGGAGCAGAGACCCAAGGCATGCTTAAGAGCCTGATGGGCGCGTTCGCCGTGTTTTTTGCCGCTCACCGGCAGAAGAACTTTTTTGTACATGTTTACTCCTTGTCTGCCCTCAGTGGCGGTATGCCTGCCTGGGCCGTGGTATTTTCGCATGCCGCCGCGTTTTGCGCAAGCCTTTGCCCGTTGGTGCCGCTTGCTTTCGTCGTCCGCGAAGACCGTGCGCCTCACCGTTTAAAGTTGAAATGCTCTAAAACAACTTCATGATGAAAAGTGTTTTGAACGGAAACAGCCCGCTCCCACAGGGAACGGGCTGTCGTCCGCTTTATCAGGGCGCGCTTATTTGCGCGGGGTAAGCGCGATACGGTTGCGTTCCACGGCCACGGCCAGCTCGGGCAGCAGATCCTTGAGCGCGTTCATGTCGTTGGCCTTGGCCGCCCGCTCCACACAGCGGGCCATACGGGCCAGAACCCGGAAGCCGAAGGCGTCCGACTCCGCCGCAATACGCCCGGCGGCCTCGCCCACCATATAGCCTCGTCGGCTCTGGAAAGCCTGCTGGGCGTCTTCCATGGCCGCGTCCAGGCGTTCCACCAGTTGCAGGATGGTCTTGTCAGGCCCCGGCTGCGGCGGCGTTGCGGGCGCGGGAGGCGGCGGCACAGGGGCCGCTCTGTCCGTTGCGGGTCGGGCTTCGTTTGTCCCGGCCACGGGCCGGGGTTCCGGCAAGGGCATCTGCAAACGGCCCTGAACTGTTTTTTCCGGGGTCGGGCTGCTCATGGCCCGCCGGGGCTCTTCCGCAAGGGGCGGGGCGGGCGGCGCGGGGGCGGGTGAGGGGCCGGAAACTTCCGCAATAAGCGCGGCCAGGGGCGGCACTTCTTTTTTTACGGGCTCAGCTCCGGCGATAAAGTCCATAATGGAACCGCTCAGCCCTCCGGAACCGTCTGAATCGGCCGCCGTTGCGGCAGCGGTGGTCTCCGGAACGAACGGCGAAACCGGACTGGTCTCCCGCACGGGCATGCCTGCCGTGGCTTCCTGCGGCTGGGACGTCGCGGGAGTGGGCGCGGGTGCGGGCCGTTCTTCGGTGCCGGTGGGACCAGGGGCTGCCGCTGCGGGCTTTTCCACTGCCGTCGGTTCCGGCGTCGCGGGCACGGTTGCGGCGCGCCGCGCGGCAACCTGGGCATTGGTCAGGCTCAGATCCAGACCGGCCTTGTTCACCTGCCGGAGGGCTTCTTCCGGGCCGTCGCGCCTGGGCGGAGCTGGCCTGTCAGCCGTGGCTTTGGGAGATATGGGCATGGGTTCCCCCACCCATTCGCCGGGCGTGCTCAGACTGGGACTGGTATAGGCGTTCTTGGCGGTATCCGCGGTGTTCTCCGTGTCCCGCCGGGCGGTTGTGGTCGGAACGGATCTGATCGTGATGCGTGGTCCGCGACGCACAGCGTTTTCGGTGGGGGACACGGCTTCCGCGTCCTGCGAACGGGAAGACAGGGGGCTGCCGATGGGCATGGGCTCGCCCACCCACTCGCCGGGCGTGTTCTGCCGGGGGCTGGTGTAGGAGCCTGTGGCGCTGACCGTGACAGTGGGCTTGGCTTCCGGCACTTCCGGCACGGCTGCGGCCTTGGGCGCGGCTTTGGGCCGGATGGGGACAATGGTGGCGCCCGGCCGCGCGGCAAACGTGACAGGCCGGAAGGCAGGCTTACGGGGCTGTTCCGGCTCCACGGGCTTTTCCGGGGCCGGCGGCACGGCTGCCGCTGGTTTGCTCTCCGGCACGGACGTTTCCGCAACAACTTCTTCCGGCGCGGTCACCTCCACTGGGGCGGCTGTTTTCGGCTCTTCCGGCAATTCCGGAGCGGCGGAAGCGCTTTCAGCGGCAGGCTGCACGGCCTCAATGTCGGCTTCCGGTACGGAGACAACAGCCTGGGGAGCTTCAACGGGCGGCGCGTTCTCCACTGTGTCCGCCGTTTTTTCCTCGGCTGCATCAGCGGCGGCAACGACTGGGGCGGGCTCCGCAGGAGTTTCCTCGGTACTTGAAGCCGGGTTTCCCGCTGCCATAACGCTGCCGTCAGCCAGGTCTTCCGTGGATGGGGCGTCTTCCGGGGCGGCATCGTTTGTCTCTTGTGCCGTATCGGACTCCGCAGGCTCTTCCTCACCCCAGACCGGTCCTTCCAGGCCAGCGGCCACGGAAAATTCCGCCTGCATGGCGGCGTCTTCCGGAGAAGATGCGGGAACCGGGGCCTCGTTGCTTTCGGATTCGACCGCCGTGGTTTTGGACGTCGCGGTCATAACCAGATCGTCGGGTGCGTAGGGATTGACGAACAGGCCCGCCGGAATGTCCGGCTGCTCTTGCGCGGCCTTATGGGACGCGTTCAGGCGGCTGACCGGGGTCAGACCGGCTTCCGCCGGAGGCAGGTCAAGGTCCGGCAGGGGATCGCCGTTTTCCGGCAGGCCGCTGAACAGGCCGCCCGCGGGTTTGCCGGATGTTTTATCCTCTCCCGGACCGACCACGGGGCCGCGCAGGGATTCCGCAAAGCTCAACAGATCGGGCAGGGCCGTCAGATCCGGTATTTTCAGGGGAGAGGCGCCGTGGCCGTCCTCGTTGCCGAACAGATCCGGCAGAGGCGGCCGTCCGGCCGGTGCTCCCGCCGTTGCGGCGGAAGGCGCGGCTGCTTCAGGAGCCGCCGCTGTCATATCTGTCGAGGCCGTGCCGGTTTGCTCGGCGGGTTCCGCGGGCACGGCTTCCTGTCCGGTTTCATCGGCTGTCCGCGCGGCCGCGGCGGCATCCAGAATTTCCCGTACGGTCTGGCAAAGGGCTTCGCTGTCCACCGGCTCCAGCAGGGCATGGGTGAAACCGGCGTCAGCCAGGCGGTCCCACTGGCTGTCGTCCATGGTGACGGCCAGGGCCTTGCAGAAAGGCAAGCCCGCTGTCGCCGCCAGTTCGCGGAACCGGCGCAGAATATCGCCCGCCGCCGGAGAGGCCAGCTTGCCCTGCGCTATCAGCAGGAGCGCGACCTCGCCCTTGTGCAGTTGCAGGGCCTCGCTCAAGCTGCGCGCTTCAGCGTTGCGGCAGGGCATGCCGTCCAGCATGCGGGCTAGCATCTGGCGATCCAGCGCGCTTTCCGCCGCGACCAGGACCAGTGGTTGCCTGCGCTCCACGGGCGCGCCCTCGCTGTCGTCCCGTTCCAGATATTTGAGGTGCAGGGTAAAAGCGATCGTGGTGCCGTGGGGGCTGCACTCCACGCCCAGAAATCCCTTGTGCGCGCCCGCCAGTTCCCAGGCGCGGGTCAGGGCCAGGCTGGAACGCTCCTTGGGCGGCATGCCCGAACCCGTGTCCGTGACGGTGAAGAGCAGATGCCCGGCATCGACGCTTTCCGGCACGCGGCGCACCGAAAAATGCACGGCTCCGTGCCTGGTGGCGCGTACCGCGCTTTCCAGCAACAGGCAGAGGGTTTCGTTCAGGGCTCCTGCTTCGCCCTCGTACATATGTCCCAGATGGGGCGGCATGTACCAGGCCAGGCCGATGCCCGCGCTTTCCGCCGCCGGAGCCACGGCGTCATGGGCTTCGCGCATCAGATGCTGCAGATTGAAAGGCGCGGCGGCTTCGGGGGTGGGCCGTTCCTGATTCAATTGTTTGGGATTGCTGACAATATCCGCCATCTGGCGGGCCGCGGCCAGCATGTTTTCCGCGTATTGGCGTACTGCCGGAGGCAGGGCGCAATGGCCCAGGGCCGCGCCTTCCCGCATCAGGCGGTCCAGGGGCAGGCGCAGGGCGTCTTCCAGAAGATTGGGCGGAAGGCCGGAGAGCAGACCGGCGTGCGGCGCGGTCTGAGGATCAGGGCGCGCCGCGGATGCGTCCGCCTCCGAATCATCCGGGGGCATGGGCGGTCCCGGCGGGATCAGCCGCAGATTGGGATCGTCCAGAGGCTGGTCCAGGGTGATGGTGCCGTCGGCCTCTCTGCGCACGGCTTTGGCCGCCGTGGCGTCAGCCTGTGCAGCGGCCGTGTCGTGCGGGGCTCTGGTGGCGGCGATGATCAAAGCACTGAGAGCCGTGCCCCAGAGTGGGGCGGAGGCCAGGAGATTGGGGGCAAAGCCGCTGTCCAGGCCCAGCATGCCCCCGGCCACAAAGAGCGGTGGCAGAAGGCAACCCAGCAGAAAACGCTTGGCTCCGCCCAGGCCCATGATCCAGGCTCCCAGGGCGGTGGGTACGAAAATCAGGGTGCCCAGGGGCCAGAGATCCAGATAGCGGGTCAGCCAGCCGAAGTTCGGCACCAGAGGCAGCAGGGCCAGGACCGCGCCGGGCAGGGAGAGCAGGAGGAGCTGGATGTCCAGGGCGCGCGAACGCTCACGGGTACGCATCAGATGGCGGCCCACATGGGGCAGCAGCATCAGGGCCACACCCGGCGCCAGCACGGCCCCGGACTCGCCCAGGCCGATATGGCCGGAACCGGAGGCGGGCATGCCCATGAGGCCTTGACCCAGGGCCACGCCCACGTACAGGGCCGTCCAGACGCGCCACTGGCCCTTTTCGGAAAGGCCGCGCAAAAGGCAGAGCAGCATGACCACGCCCAGGGCCAGAATGGCCGCTGTGCGCGACAGGCTGCCCCAGTTGGTGGCCGCGTCCTGCGGGGTGCGCAGCATGGGCGCGAACCACAGGCCGGGCAGACCGTCCAGGCGGATATAGCAGGTCAGAGGTTCCTTGCCCGCCTCGGGCAGAAGCAGCACATTGCGCTGGGCCGGGCTGGATTCGCGCCATTCCAGCGCGCCGCTCAGGCTGTTGGACACGGGTTCATAAAGCATGGGCATGCCGGGCACGCTTTCGCCCATGTCCAGCAAGAGCGTGGCGGGCCGGGCGCCCTCCGGCAGGGGAGCCAGGGTGAAGCGCAGCCACATGACCCCGGTTTCGCGCGGCAGATCCTTGAGCGCCAGAGGCCGATAGTCCCCGGCCTTGTCCGGAGCGGCGGCTTCCTCCACATCCATGGTGCCGGTTTCATCCAGCAGATAGTCGAGGTAGGGCAAAAGGGGCGTGCTGGACGTGGTGGGCGCGGCGGGCAGCATGGTCTGGGCCGGGGCACCGCCGCCCCAGCCGAAGCAGAGCGCGCAAAACAGAAGAACAGCGGCCGAAACCCGGAAGCGGGCCGTGCCGGAAAAAACGTATGCCATAGTGTTTCCGCCTGTCATATAACTTTCCGCCGCGCCGGACGGCGGGGCCGCTCCTTGCATGGACGCCGCGCGGTTCCGTCTCCGCGTGACGTCCGGGCGAGCCGTTACTGGCTTAAACCGGAGCAACGCTGCAACGCCGGGCGTTCAACGTTGCGTGCGGCATCCGCGCGCCCGCCGGGCAGCGCGGGCATCATCTCTGACAGCCCTAATGCAGATGCTTGATCAATTCGGACACCGGCTGCCCGTCCGGCGAACGCGCGCCGGGATTGGCCTTCAGCAGGCTTTGCCAAGCCTGCACGGCTTCGTCTTTGCGGTGCAGATCGTAATAGAGCACCACGCCCTCGTTGAACAGGGCGTTTTCATGGCCGGGCCGGGCGGCCGAGGCCTTGCGGAAGCTGTCCACGGCCTGTTCGTAGGCTCCGGCCTCGCGGTACATGATGCCCAGATCCGTAAGCACGTCGGGATTGCCCGGCGCGAAAGTCAGGGAACGCTCATAGGCCGAGATGGCCTGTTTGGCCTGGCCCGTGTCGAAATACAGATTGCCCAGGGCCGCCCAGCGGGCGGCGTCCTTGGGATCGGCCAGCAGGGTTTTTTCCAGCTCGGCAATTTTTTGGGCCAGTTCCGGGGGCATGGGCGGCGGATTGTCCTGCGCGGGCCTGGCCGCCTGCTGGGCCGCGGGAGCGGGAGGCGCGGCTTCCGGCTGCGCCGTGGCGGGGTGGGTCGTAACGGCCGGGCCGTGACCGTTGATCAGGCCGGGCAGCAGGCCGCCCAGATACAGGCCCAGCGCCAGCGTCAGCAGCATGCCCATGATGCAGGTGCTTTTGCGCACCATGCCGGAAGGCGCGGCCTCCGAAGAAGCTGCGGGAGATGCATTGCCGGAGGCGTCGGGATTGGGGCGCGTCAGAGCTTCGCGCGGCGAAGCGGCTTCCGTTTCAGGACTTTTTTTGCTTTTACGGCGGGCCATAAGCTCCTCAATAACGTGGGTGGGGCGCGGTCGAAAGTCTTTGCGGTCAACCTACAACCTGAAAAAAAAAGAGGCAAGCCCGCAACTTATGGTCAAGAAGCGGGCCTGGCAACTGCGACATTGACGGGAAGCGGTTCAGGGTTGCGCTTCTTTCTCATTGGTTTTATTGACTTTTTTATTCATCTTGTCCTGCCGGACCGGCTGATCCGGCGTGTTCTTTTCCGCGTCACCGGCATGGGGCAGCGGGGCTTTTTCGAGCTCCTCGCGGATGCCCTTCTTGAGATCCTCGCCGGCCTTGGGGTCATGCAGGCCCGCGCTGAGGTGCTCCACGCCGCGTGCCGGGTCGTTGAGAAAATGGATGTAGAGCACGCCCAGGCTGTAACGCACCGAGGCGTTGTCATGCAGGGTCACCACCTTTTCCAGAAATTCGGCGGCTTCCTTGTGCTTGCCCTGATTGTGCTTGATGACGCCCAGCAGGTAGAGCGGCTGGGGATTGTTTACATCCAGGGTGACGGCGCGCTGGGCGAAGGTCTCGGCGGCCTCCCAGTTCTGGGCGGTCATCAGGGCTTCGACCAGGTGGACCAGGGCGTCCACGTTCTGGGGGTTTTGGGCGACCTGCTGCATGAGCGCGCCGATGGCGTCGCCGCCCATGCCCGCCGGAGCCTGGGGCGCGGGCTGCACATGCACGGTGATCTGCGGATGCTTGAAGCGTTCCGTAAGGGAAATCACCAGCATGGCCGCCAGACTCAGGGCCAGCAGCAGGGCCACCACGCGCGCCGGAGTATTGAGCTTGGGCAGATCAGTCATGGTTGAGCATCTCCCATTGGCTCAGGCGGGCCGCCAGAGCGCGTTGTTGCGCGGCCAGAAAGGCCAGATACGCGCCGAGGCCGATCCAGACGGCGGCGTTGGCGATGACGATCCAGGTGAGGGTATCCATATATGTCCTCCGTGGGAGAGTTCGCTGCGGCGTTTACGCCGCCGGGTTGTCGGCATTGGCGGCCAATGCGTCGAGGCGGGCGCGTAAATCGAGCTGGCGTTTGCGCAGCCAGACCAGCCCGGCCCAGAGCAGACCGAAAGAAAGCACGCAGGCAATGACCGTCATCTTCATCTCCGGCTCCAGGCCGCCGCCCTTGGCCGCGAAAACCGCCGGATGGATCGAGCGCCAGATCCGGGCCGAAATGAAGACCAGGGGCACGTCCAGAAAGGCCACCACGCCCACCACGGCGCAGACCAGGCTCTTGCGTTGCGGCGGCAGATCCAGGCCGCGCAGCACCAGATAGCCCGCGTAGACGAACCACATGATCAGGGTGGTGGTCAGGCGCGGGTCCCAGGTCCACCAGACGCCCCAGGACTTGCGCGCCCAGAGCATGCCGGTGACCAGCGCCAGGCCGCTGAGCAGCACGCCCACCTCGGCGGCGGCGGCGCAGAGTCTGTCCGCGCCGGGTGCGCGGCGCAACAGACAGGCGATGGAACCCAGAAAGACCGTGAAAAAGCTGATCAGCGCCCACCAGGCCAGGGGCAGGTGGATGTAGAAGATTTTCTGGATCAGGCCCAGAGTGGCCTCTTCCGGGGCGTAGACATAGATCAGCCACTGGCAGCAGGCAAAGGCCAGTCCGCCCAGCAGAGCCAGAAGTTGCGGCATTTATTCGTCCCCCGTGTAGATGAAGCTGAACAGCAACAGACCGGCCCCCAGAAAGACCGCGTCAAAGGCGCAGGCCACGCCCAGCCAGCCGCCGGGCCCGTCCGGGGAGGCGGCCCCCAGCGTCTGCGCGCCCACGCCGATACCGGCCAGCAGCAGGGGCGTGAGCAGCGGAAAAAGCACGATGCTCAGCAGGGATTCGCGTGCCGCCTGCCCCTGGGCCAGAGCCCCCAGCAGGGAACCCAGGGCGCACATGCCCAGATCCACCAGCAGCAGCGCCGCCAGGCCCGGCAGCGGCGGCCCGCCCAGCTCCTGGCCCAGAAAAATCACGGACGCGGGCAGAAAGATGACCTGGGCCAGCAGCAGCAGGGTCAGGCCCGCCGCCGCCTTGCCCAGCCAGACCCCTTGGATGGGGGCGGGGCAGAGCAACAGGCCCAGGCGGGCGTTGTTGGCCTCTTCCAGGGCGTAGAGCTGGTTGAAGATCAACACCTGGCAGAAGGCCGAACTCAGCCAGAACACGGCGGCGGCGGCCTGCGGGCTCATGCGCTCGCCGAGGCCCTGGGAGAGGCTGAACACGAAAAGCAGCAGCAGGCCCAGCAAAAGGGCCTGGATCAGGCCGCTGCCCCTGGCCAGGGTCAGGGCGAGATCCTTGCGGGCCACGGCCAGGGTCAGGCGCAGCATGCCGAGCCTCCCTTGCCCGCCTTATCCGTATTGTCCGCGGCGGCCGCGTCCGGCGCGGGATGAAAGCCCGTGAAGTCCGAGGGCGCGCCGTCATAGACCAGTTTGCGCTCCGCCAGGGCCAGCAGGCGGTCGGCCAGGGGCGCGTCCCCGGCCAGGTCGTGGCTGATGAGCACCACGCAGGCCCCGCGCTGCCGGGCGTCCCGTACCTCGCGGCGCAGCAGGGCCAGGGAGGCCGCGTCCAGCCCGGTGCCCGGCTCGTCCAGCAGCAGGAGGTCCGGCTCCAACATAAGCACCCGCGCCAGGTTCAGGCGCTGGGCCATGCCGCGCGAAAAAACGCCCGCGCGCTCGTGGGCGTGGGCGGCCAGGCCCACCCGCTCCAACCCGGCCAGCAAGTCGGACCGGGACAGGCGCAGGCCGTGGGCCGTGCGCCAGAAAGCCAGATTCTCCAGTGCCGTGAGGCCGGGGTAGAGAAAGGTGGCGTGCCCGAGATAGCCCAGGCGGAGGCCGCCGGAACGCGTGCCGGATTCCGCCTGCCGCACGCGGCCCGCGCTGGGGCGCGACAAGCCGGCCATGATCCGCATCAGGGTGCTTTTGCCCGCGCCGTTGCCGCCCACCAACAGCGAGACGCTGCCCGCCGTGAAGGCGCAGCTCACTTCCTTGAAGATCACTTTGACGCCGTAGAGCTTGGCGACACGGTCGAGTTCAAGCACGCGCGGGCCTCCCGGCTTCAGGCCTTGCCGTCATCCGGCCCGTCCTCGTCGTCGGGTTCCCTGGCCGGGGAAGTGCGGCGGCGCAGGCCCAGCAGGGGCACGAGACACATCAGGGTGCCGCCGATCCAGATCCAGTTGACAAGAGGCTCCACGCTGACCTTGACCAGCACGCGCATGTCCTCGTCCAGACCCAGCAGGGAGGCGTAGACTTCATTGCCCAGGCCCGGAATCACATCCACCTCGGAAAACTGCATGCTGCCGAACTTGTCGTACATGCGGCGTTCCGGCGCGACAATGCCCAGATTCCTGCCGTCTTTGCTGATCTGGAGCCGGGCCGCGATAAAGTCGTAGCCGGGCTGGCGGCCGTCCTTGATTTCCAGCAGGGTGGCGGTGTAGCCGCCGACCTGTTCGGTCTGGCCCGGAGCCAGGAACATTTCCTTGTCCTGCGTGTAGGGGCCGGAAAAAGCGATGCCCAGAGCGGCCAGGGCCATGCCCAGGTGCGCGCCCAGAGCCCCCAGGCTGGCTGGCTGGCGGCGGACGGCGCTGTCCGTGAGCAGCAGGACCACGCCGAGGCTGACGGCAATGGCCGCGGACGCGCCGAGCAGGGCCGTGGGCTGGCGATAGCCCAGCGCCCAGATCACAATGCCGCCGGCGACAAACGCCCCCAGCACCGCGAAGAAACGGCCCTTGCCGCGCATGCCGCCGTTCCAGCCGAGCCAGGGACAGGCCGCCATCATGACCAGCAGCAGCGCGCCCAGAGGCAGGCAGACCCGGTTGTAGAAATTGGCGTCCAGGCCGCGCGGGGCGGTGGTCCAGAGTTTGCTGATCACCGGCCACATGGTGGCGACCAGGATGATCGCGGCCAGGGCCAGCAGCACCCAGGCCACCAGGGTCAGGAAGCCCTCGCGGCTGTCCAGCCCGGCCAGGGGTTTGCCTTCGCGCGGGGCCGTACAGGCCACCCAGAAGGTGACCGCCAGACCGGCCAGCACAAAAACGGTCAACGGCGTGCCCACGCTGCCGTCGCCGAAGGCGTGCACCGAATCAATAACCCCGCTGCGCACCAGGTAGGTGGCGAAAAAGGCCGATACCGTGGTCAGGGCCATCATGGCCACATTGACCCGGCCGAGCTTGCCCCGGCGCTCTTCCACAATCAGGGTGTGCAGGGCGGCGGTGCCGATGAGCCAGGGAATCAGGGAGGCGTTTTCCACCGGGTCCCAGGCCCAGTAGCCGCCCCAACCCAGTTCCATGTAGGCCCACCACGCGCCCAGCACGATACCGGCGGTGAGGAAAAGCCAGGCCAGGATGATGAAGGGCCGCGTCAGGCGGAACCAGGGCCCCTCGCACCGGCCCCTGCGGGAAAGGGTCTGGGCCAGGGCCAGACAGGCGGGCACGGTGAAGCCGCCGTAGCCCAGGAAGAGCAGCGGCGGGTGGAAGATCATGCCCGGATTCTGGAGCAGGGGATTCAGGCCGTTGCCGTCGGCCGGGGCCGGGGTCTGCATGAGAAAAGGGTTGCTCCAGTTGGTCAGGATCAGAGTGAAAAAGGCCATGATCACGTAAAAGAAGGTCCAGTACCAGAGCTTGGTGGCGGGGCTCAGATTTCGACAGGCGCGGGTGCAGGCGAAGATGCTGCCGCTCAGGCTCACGGCCAGGGCCCAGAAGAGCATGGAACCGGGCTGCCCGGCCCAGAAGGCGGTCAGGCGGTAGAAGACCGGCAGGATCAGGTCCGTATAGCTGGCAACGTATTGCAGGCTGAAGTCATGCCAGTAGAGGGCGTGCAGCAGCAGGGCCGAGGCCAGCAGCAAGCCGCCGGTGACGACCCAGTGGGCTTTTTCGATCAGGCGCAGGCTGTCGGCGCGTCCCTGCCAGAGCTGGAGCAGAGCCATGCCGCCGCCCCCCAGGGCGCAGAGCAGGGCCAGAAGTTGCATGGCGTAGGCGAAAACGTACATGGGGCTCCTTTACGCGTGGATGACGGCGGGACAACCCGGCTGGTCCGCCCGGCTCATCCCGGTCCGCCCGGTTCAAGTGACGTGACGGGAAAAAACAGCGCCCCGTGTTGGGGGGCGCCGCGTGGCCGGAGCCATTTCAAAGTGAAATTGTTCCGGCGGCTGCGGGAGCAGACGCCCGCCACGGAGGCGTAAGCGCAATTTATGTGCGCGATTAAACGCCGGAGTGAGCGTCTTAAAAACTTTGAGAATGCACTTTCTCAAAGTTGAATTGCTCTAGCTTGTACGGTTTTCCTTCTGGTACTTGGAAGGACACTTGGTCATCAGGGTCTTGGCCGCAAAGTGCCCACCCGGCCCCATGCCGCCTTCCACGATGACTTCCGCCCCGGCCTTGAACGTGTCGGGCACAGCGCCGCTGTAGTTGACCACGATGGTCTGGCTGGCGTTGTCCTTGTCTTCCAGGCTGAAGGTGACGCCCGGTCCGCCCCGGTGCTTTTCAATGCCCCGGCTTGCCACAGTGCCGAACAGCCGGGCCGCGGTCAGCTTGTCCGGCGTGGCGGCCTTGGCTTCGGCCACGTTCAGGAAGTAAACGCTGTTTTCCGAAAAGCCGGAATAAACCAGATAGCCTACGCCGCCCAGGAAAAGGAGCAGCGCCGCCACATAGATGGAAGTATTTTTTTTGCGGGCCATGCGAGTCACTCCAGTGTTGCGCTGAGTGAAGATGGGGTACCCTAGCCCATTTCGATTTTTCTGACAAGATAAGAATTGTTATCAATATTTGCGGTGCCGCCCGTTTCGCGCGGACATTGCGGGCCAGGCAAACCCGGAGGCGCGCCGGGGACTTACCTGGTGGGCGCGGTCGGCGCGGCGGGCTTGTCCTGGGGAGCCTTGCGGGTCAGGGCCTTGCGGCGGTCGCGGGCCAGGGCGCGCAGATCCGCCACATTGTCGCTTTCGTCCATGATCTCGCTGCCCAGAATTTCCTCCAGCACGTCCTCCAGCGAAACCACTCCGGCCAGGCCGCCGTATTCGTCCAGCACGGCGAACAGATGCACCCTGGCCTTGAGCAGTTCGCGCAGCAGCACGTCCAGGGTCTGGCTTTCCTGCACGAAATGCAGGGGCCGCATGATTTCGGACAGGCGCGTGCCCTCCTTGTCCTCCTTGAGGCAGCGGCCCAGGGTGCGGCGCTCCACCAGGCCCACCAGGTCCTCGTTGTTCTCGCCGTAGACCGGAATGCGGCTGAAATGCCAGATGCGCGGGTCCTTGTAGGCCTCTTCCACGGTGATGTCCTCGGGCAGGGAAAAGACCACGGTACGCGGGGTCATGATCTCATGCACGCGTTTCTGGTCCAGGGTCAGCACGTTGCGGATGAAATTTTCCTCATAGGGCTGGATGCGACCGGCCTGGCGCGAAAGGCTGGTCACGGCGCAGATGTCGTCCTCGGAAATCTGCGGCGCGCTGGAGGGCGGCGACATCAGGCGGGTGAGCAGGCTCGTGAGCCAGAGCAGGGGCGAAAGCAGCTTGATCGTCAGGGCCAGGGGGCGGGCCAGGGCGCTGGCCAGGGGCGTGGCATAGGCCACGCCCAGGGTTTTGGGCACGATTTCGCCGAAGGCCAGGATCACGACGGTGAAGGCCAGGGCAAAGAGCGCCATGTGCTCCGCGCCGAAGACCGCAAGAAAGGCCGCGCCCGCAATGGTGGAACCGGCGGTGTTGGCCACGGTGTTCAGGGTCAGGATGGCGGCAATGGGCTTGTCCACCTCGGTACGCATTTTATAGAGCAGTTCGCCCACGGGACGGCCCATGCGGCGCAAGCGTTCAATGGAGGACCAGGGCACGGCGTACAGGGCCGCCTCGGTGAGCGAACAGGAAAACGAGACCAGAACGGCTATGCCGACGGCCAGGATAAGGGTGAGCATGACGCGGCATCCTGCGGCTGCGGTTTGACGGGCGGCCACGGGGCCCGGGGAAGGACGCGGTGGGCGAGCCCATATTTATATGGATAAACTATAGCCCGACGGACCGGGCTTGGCAATTGCCGCCCGGCGCGGCCGAGACCGGGGGAGGCGAACCGCCGCAGGGCGGCGGGCTTGAACGGGAGGCGTGGAGCGGCTTTTGGGGGATGCGCTGAGGAAAATGGCGAGCCGAAAATAAAATGCGCGGCTTTGCTTGACAGAATCCACCCGCAGGACTATATCTCTTTCTCGCGATATGACATGTCGCCACATGGCGCGGGGTGGAGCAGTTCGGTAGCTCGTCGGGCTCATAACCCGAAGGTCGTAGGTTCAAATCCTGCCCCCGCAACCAAGAAATTTAAGCGCTTATGGAATCCTAACCATAAGCGCTTTTTTCATTTCCTAACCTATTCCTAACCAGGAAAGGGACTACTACCAGATTTCATGAGGCAATATGTGAACGGAAGTCAGACAGGATTGCCGCAGCAAGCCGATTTGATGCTGTCAGTATTTCGTCTTGTGTCGTTGGCTGCATCCCATGTGTTATGCAAGATTCAATATACAGGGCAAACTCGGAGGCCAGTTGAGAAACCTTTGCGGATCCACTCAACTCCAGAAGTGCAAGCGAGAAGTGCAAGCGTGGCTTTAAACTCCATGGGCTTGATGGGAATTCGGGACGATTGCGCAATCACGGCAAGATAATTCTGGTAGGCTTGCCGTTTCAGCTCGAAACTGCGTTCTTCCTTTCTTCGTCCCTCCTGGCGTTCCCATTCCTCCTTGGCTTTCTGTTGCTCGTAAGCAAATCTGCCGTCCTGTAATTTTCCTTGGTGCCGCAAGGCGACAATACTTCCCAAAAGTGTGAACAATCCGCCTATGGCCGCCGCCAAAATCGTTTCCCAAGGCATTGTCATTTCTCCGGGGTCAGAAAGTAGATCGGCGTCAGCGGTAAGCGTTGCCATGCCTGATCGCTCAAGCGCGGGATGTTGTCCGACCAGAGCTGGACAAGTTTGGCACTGTCCACAAGCATGATGCGCTTGCTTTCCTGACTGCGGGCGTAGGCCTCGGCATCCTTGGTGAACCCCCCTGTGCAGAAAAAGATGCCGCTGTCATGCTGGCCGATATTTGCCATAAAGGACTTCAGGTCGGGCTCTGTGACGGCCTTTTGCTGTTGCTTGACCTGCACCTTGATGCGCGGTCCCTGCGTACCCAGAGGATCGGTGTAGGCCAGGATGTCCACGCCGCCGTCTTTGCCCGGCGGGGCAATCCACGTCACATGGTAGCCGATGGCCTTGAGCAGCTCTGCTACTAGTTTCTGAAAATCATAGGGATCCATGGAATGTAAAAAAGCGTCGATCGTCTCCTGTGCCTGTTCCCTGGCTTCCTCATAGGAAACGCTGACGCTCTTTTCGCTTTTGTCTTCCAGACCTTCCACATCAGTTCCAACTGCGGACTGTGTATCAGAAGACTGAAGCCCCTTGTGGTGTTTATACCATTGTTGATACAGATGAGCGGCTTTTTTATGGAACTCCAGAGGGTCTTTGTACTGCTTCAAGGCTTTCGCCCCCTCTTCGGTCAGCGTCCATATCCCGTCATCCTTGATGAGCCAGCCCGCGCGCACCGTATCAACGGTGGCAAAGCGCACAATTTTTTCAAAACGACGTCCGCTTTGATAGCTGCCCGCTTCATACTCTGTAAGCGTGACGGAATCAGCCAGCGCCGCCAGGGCCTTTTTAGCCTTCATGCCTTCCGGCTGCTTTTCCAGAATACGAAAAAGGGCCTGTACTAGCTCCCCACAGCGCTTATTGGTAATTTGAGCCATGAGCTATTCCTTGTAAAAGATAGTGTGCTTCCCTATGGCAAGAGGGGCAGACCCAGCTCTTTCAAAAACGCATTGTGTTTTTCCGTGGCGGCTTTGATTTGGGCATCCACCGCCATCATTTTTTTATGAACATCGGCAAGGTCAATTTCCTTTTCCGGCATTGCTGTGCTGACGTATCTGGAAATATTCAAGTTATAGCCATTTGCGGAAATTTCTTCCATGCTGACACATTTAGAATATCGTTCTTCTTCTGTGCGGAACTGATAGGTATCTACAATTTTTTTTATGTGTTCCGTGGACAGTCTGTTTTGCCGTTTCCCCTTTTCAAAATGCTCAGAGGCATTGATGAAGAGCACGTCATCAGACTTTTTACACTTTTTGAGCACAAGGACGCACACGGGAATGCCCGTGGAGTAAAAAAGGTTGGCGGGCAGGCCGATAATGGTGTCTATGTTGCCGTCTTCAAGCAGTTTGCGACGGATGCGCTCCTCCGCGCCGCCACGGAACAGCACGCCATGCGGCAGGATAATGGCCATAGTGCCTTCCCGCTTCAGGTAGTGGAAGCCGTGCAGCAAAAAGGCGAAGTCCGCGGCGGATTTCGGAGCCAGTCCATAATTTTTGAAACGCACGTCTTCGCCCAGCGCCTCACTGGGATTCCAACGGTAGCTGAAAGGGGGATTGGCCACCACGGCATCGAAATAGGGCTTTTTCGCGGGATTGGTTTCGCGCAGCATGTCCCAGTCGTTGGTCAGGGTGTCGCCGTGGAATATCTCAAATTCCGAGTCTTTTACGCCATGCAGCAACATGTTCATGCGCGCCAGGTTGTAGGTGGTGACGTTCTTTTCCTGGCCGTAGATTTTGCCTATGCCTTGCGCTCCCATGCGCCCCCGTACATTGAGCAAAAGCGAGCCGGAGCCGCAGGCGAAATCAAGCACGCTGGCAAGATGTTTTTTGGGGCCGGTGCCGGGATCCTGGCTGTCCAGCGTCACAATGCCGGATAAAATGCTGGATATTTCATGCGGTGTATAGAATTCGCCGGCTTTTTTGCCGGAGCCTGCCGCGAATTTGTCGATCAGGTATTCATAGGCATCGCCCAGCGTATCGCCCTCGCTGGAGAAGCTGGACAAGCCTTCGGCAATTTTTTTTATAATATCACAAAGTTTTTCATTGCGCTCGGCGTTGCGCTTGCCAAGCTTTTCGGAAGTGAGATTGATTTCTGAAAACAGCCCCTGAAAGGTGCTGTCGAAGGATTCATTTTCAATATATTTGAAGCCGTCCTGAAGAGTCTTCAGCAATTCCCCATTCTGCGTGCGCGCCATCTCGGCAATACTGTCCCAGAGATACTCCGGCTTGATGACGTAATGTACGCGACGGCGCATGAGCTTTTCAAAGTCCGGCACGTCGGCCTGATTGGCGGCATACCAGATGCGCAAGGGCGTCACGCCGGGCTGTGTGCCGGCATCGGGGTACTCGTTTCCCAATTCCTTTTTGGCCGCGACTTCATAATTGTCGGACAGGTAGCGCAAAAAGAGAAAGGCAAGCATATAGTCACGGAAGTCGTCCGCGTCCATGGCTCCGCGCAAGGTATCGGCAATGCTCCAAAGGACAGCGCCCAGTTGTTTTTGGTTTTGTTCGGTCATGGCTGTTCCTTGGGGGTGGGGGTGTTGGCAATTTGTTTGGTGAGTTGGGGAATTTCAAATCGGTAGCGGCTCAGAAAAGCCGTGAAAATACTTTTAAAAAGTTCTTTGGTGTCGTCCACCATCTCTCGCGGGGCATAGATAGAATATTGGCCGTGGCTTAAGAGATTGAGGGCGCGTGTATACAGCACTTCGTCATCAACGCCATGAATGCACGATGAAAAATCTTTGTAGCCAAAGAAAACGGCTGTTTTTTCCATAATGCTGCGCAAGGCATTGAAATGATGCGTGTAGATTTGATTGCTTTCCATAGCCTGTTGCAACTCGCTGAGCATGGCCACATGATGAAAGAATGGCGCTTCGTCCGTTCTTTGTAAGGAGTACTTTTCGCCTTGTGCCGAGCGGTAAAAGAAATAAGTGTTATAGTTTGTACGTGAGCGTTTGAATTCGTTCCACAGCACATTGAAAAACAATCCATGATGGGAGGAAATGATACACTTTGTTGTATGCTCTGGTTTTTTTAGTGTATTGATGAGGTCTGTGGCGACAGCAATGGCGTTATTATCATCCAGAGATGATATGGGGTCATCAATATAGATATATTTCACCCATGCATAGGACTCGTGTCCTTCAATGACAAGGGTGCAAATGGCAAGGAAAATACACCAGATAAAA
Organism: Desulfovibrio sp. 3_1_syn3; assembly: GCF_000145315.2. Lineage (NCBI taxonomy): Bacteria > Pseudomonadati > Thermodesulfobacteriota > Desulfovibrionia > Desulfovibrionales > Desulfovibrionaceae > Desulfovibrio > Desulfovibrio sp. 3_1_syn3. The sequence continues at coordinate 747,827 of NZ_ADDR02000001.1, read as the reverse complement.
ATATTCTCTTCGCCGCGAGAAATCTTGATGTTTTCTTCTTCCCCACGCGAGAACGAAATCGACCACTGTTCATAGTCAATCTTGAAGTCAAAATCCGCATAGCGTTCGAGGTACGAAAAAATTTTTTCTTCCAACGCCAGCTCTTTGAAGCCGGAAAAAAACTTGGAGGCGGTGTTGAGGCGTAAATAGCGCTCCGTATCGCTTTCAAGATCATTGTCCCAGGAAAAGAGGTCTTCGGTGTAGGCGTTGAAATAGAGTGTATCGCTGGAAACGTCTCTTTTTCCGGCATTCTTGAATTCCATGGAAAGGCGGGTTTTGCCTGTGCCGTTATAGGCGAACAGCAATACATAATTTGCGTTATTCAGGTCATCCCGAAGGCGCGTCACCAGCTTGCTCAAGGTGGGGTATTCCCAAATTTTCGGGGTATTGCTCATGCCCGAACCTCGTCAATGCGCGGGAAAAGCTGCTGCATAAGCCCTTTCTTGTGGTCTTTGAGTAGGTTAATCTTTTGTGTTTGGGCGGCGATGAGTTCGTCAAGAGAGGACAGGCAGTTGGAAATGCGCTGTTGCTCAATCGGTGAAGGCATCATGATCGGAAAGTTATTTAGATCATCAGTATCCAATTTGCCTGCACCGATACCAGTTTGAACCACGGTTGCAAGCAGTTTTGATTCTGAAGCCATCAGAAAATACATTAAATACAGTTCTGTAATGTCGTCATTAAGGACTAGTGCCTTAACGTCCTGATTAAAAGACACATCGATTTCTGAAATTCCTAAAAGAATTCTCTTATGTAACATACTTCCGCGGACAAGTAAAAGCAATGTTCCCTTTGGGGCAATTCGTGCACCATTGCTTACGGCTAGTTTTGTGATATTGCAGTCTGATTTTTCAATTTTTGTATTGTGCATTGATGATGCGCTTATCCAAGGGATATCTCCACCCCAGTAATCACAAACATCCTTTGAGGGTGTACCCCCAGATAAAAATTTAGCTATGTTACCAAAGTCTGCCTTCTTCCACTCCCCCGCATCCCGAAACTCTGGAAACCGCAACGCGGGCAGGGTTTCACCTTCTAACGGAAAAAGCTGTTTGAGCAGTCCGTTTTTGTGGGCCTTGAGGGCGTCGAGCTTCTCAGTTTCGGCGTTAATGCGCTGGTCGAGGGAGGAAAGGCAGTCGGCGACTTTCTGTTGCTCTCTTAATTGCGGAATTTTGATCGGCATAGGTGCAAATTTTGAAATCCAATGCCGTTCATGTGTTTCAGTACAGTATGAGATCGTCTGCAACACTTCATACATAAATTTGATGTTTGCGCCTTTTTTTGCCTCCAAAATCTTCATTGCAGAAGATTTTGCTTTGAAAGGAAAGTCAACAAACTGAGTAGCTGTTGTAAAGTCATCAAAAATGATTACTGGCAAGCCTTCGTTAAAAATTCCGTGTCTTTCATTTGTATACCCAAGGATAAAAGCTTTACCCGCAGTCAAAACGGGGGTCACAAATGATGAATTGTAGTTTGTGTTTGAAACAAGATAGGCTGTAGGCTGCTGGTAACCTAGACAAGCACCAAGCTGTTTTTCCTTCCACTCCCCCGCATTCTGAAACTCAGGAAAGCGCAAACGCGGCACCGAAGCGCCCTTCTTCTTATCTTTTGCACTCATCATCTCCACCTTACTCATAGGCTCCCAGTCCCGAAATTTCGCGCCCCTTGGCCAGTTTGTGCAGCAGAGGGATAAGGTCTTCCATCAGGGCCAGTTCTTTCCGGGTGCGGGCTTTCCAGCCCAGGCCCAGAGGCGCCAGCAGGTCGCTGAGCTGCTCACCGTCAAAGATCATGCGCTGCATGACGCTGTCCACAAAACCTTGCAGAGAGGTCGCCTCAAGACCGTGCCTGGCGGCAATGGCGGCCAGATCTTGCGCAGTTTTCTCGGTTTTAAACTGCTCGTAGCCTTCACGGATAGCGGCCTCGCTCATCCCCTTGTCAGTGCTTAACGTCTTGATGTAGGCGGCGATGTCGTCGCGCTCATCCACAAACTTGGCGTCGGCCTGGATAAGGCCGATGAGTTCGTCGCGGGTCATGGACTGCTTGCCCGGAACCGCCTGGGTATATCCGGCAATGAGCTTCATGATATAATCATAGTCGATCACTGCGGAGGAAAAGAGCACAAACTCAAATTCCAGTTGCTGGATCGCATCAGCGGCGGGGTCGGCCTTGCCATCCTTTTTTTCCTGCTGGGCTTTCAGGCGATGGGCAGTTTCCAGGTACACCCCCTGCAAGCCCTGCAATTGATCGGGAGGGATGAGCTTTTCTATGGTTTCGGCATCTTCCTGTGTGAGGTCGGTGTACTGGTCAAGCTGGGTTTTCAGGCGCTTGACCTCTTTGAACAGATTGATGAACTGGCAGCGGGCTTCATCACCCTTCAGATTGTTCACGTCTTCCGGGGCGCACGTCAGGCCCTGGGAGTGCATGAAGGCATCCAGCTGCGTGACTGCGCTTTCCAATTTGGTAATGACGACAGGGGCGGGATCAACAAGCCAGATTTCTCTGGCTGTGTCGGACTTTTCGCCGGAAAACATGGCTATGGCCGCATCAACGGCCTTTTCCTGCTGGCGGAAGTCCAGAATCTTGCCATAGGGCTTGGTGTCGTTCAGCACGCGATTGGTGCGCGAAAAGGCCTGAATCAAGCCATGATGCTTGAGGTTTTTGTCCACATACAAGGTGTTGAGAAATTTGGAGTCAAAACCTGTGAGCAGCATATCCACCACAATGGTAATGTCGATCTTTTGCGCGTGAGGCAAGTCCTCATTGGGATACTGCTGATCCTTGATGCGTTTTTGTATGTCCTGATAGTACAGGTCAAATTCATTGATGCTGTGATTGGTGCTGTAATTGGCATTATAATCGGCAATAATGGCTTTGAGAGCAGCTTTCTTTTCTTCGGGTGCTTCGGCGTTATCCAGCTTTTCCTGAGGCAGATCTTCCTGAATTTGCTGCACATCCTTGTTGCCTTCCGCAGGTGGGGAAAACACGCAGGCGATGTTCAACGGCTCATAATGGCTGTCCGCCGCCGCGCGCTCTGCCTGAACCTCTTTGAAAAGTTGATAATACTCTATCGCGTGAATGATGCCCGATGTGGCAAACAGCGCATTGAATTTGCGCTGTGCGGTGGAGGCATTGTGTTTGTCCAGTATAGCTTCCACAACAGCACGCTTGAGAAGCGGCTCGCCGGGCTTGGGGATGCTTTTGCCCTCCGGCTTGTAATATTCAACAAGAAAACGCAGCACGTTGCGATCTTCAATGGCATGGGTGATGGTATAGGCGTGCAGCTCACGCTGAAAAATATCTGCTGTGGTTTTATAGTAGCCTTGCTCCCCTGTGACTTGCGTATAGGAAGCGTTTGCTTCAAAGATGGGGGTTCCAGTGAAGCCGAACAATTGGGCGTTTGGGAAGAAGTCTTTGATGGCTTTGTGGTTATCGCCAAACTGAGAACGGTGACATTCGTCAAAAATGAACACCATGCGCTTGTTGCGCAGCGGTTTCAGGCGCTCCTTGTAGTTGCCGGGGTTGCTGGCATCGAGGGCAAGCCCCAGTTTCTGAATGGTGGTGACGATGACCTTGTCGGCGTAATCATCGGAAAGCAGCCGCTGCACCAGCGCAGCCGTGTTGGTGTTGGCCTCGACACAGCCCTCCTGAAAGCGATTGAACTCTTCCCGCGTCTGACGGTCAAGGTCTTTGCGGTCAACCACAAACAGACACTTTTCTATGTCCGGGTTGTCTTTGAGCAGGGTGGACGCCTTAAAGGAAGTCAGCGTTTTGCCGCTGCCTGTGGTGTGCCAGATATAGCCGTTGCCGCAGTTTTGGTGAATGCAGTCCACAATGGCCTGGACGGCATATATTTGATAAGGGCGCATAACCATGAGCTTTTGTTCGCTGGCCACCAGCACCATATAGCGGCTGATCATCTCTGCCAGCGTACATTTGGCCAGAAAATGGTCTGCAAAACGGTCAAGCTGGGTGATTTTTTTGTTGTCGTCTCCGGCAAACTGATAGAGCGGCAAAAAGCGTTCATCCGCATCAAAACTGAAATGGCGGTTGTTATTGTTGGCAAAATACCATGTGTCACTCATGTTGCTGACAATGAATAATTGCAAAAAACAGAGCAGGGTTTTGCCGTAGCCGTTGCCGGGATCATTTTTGTAGTCAACAATTTGCTGCATTGCCCGGCGCGGGCTGATAGCCAGCGTTTTCAACTCAATCTGCACTACAGGGACGCCATTGATGAGCAATATGACGTCATAGCGGTGGTGGCTGTAATCTGTATTTATGCGGAGTTGGTTGACAACTTCAAAGGTGTTCTTGCACCAGTCTTTGATATTGGCGAGTGTGTAGAAGAGCGGTGTGCCGTCGTCGCGTTCAAAGCTGTTGCGTTCGCGCAAAAGCCGGGCGGCACTGAACACATCCGGGGTAATAATTTGTTCCAGCAGGCGTGAAAATTCGCCGTCTGTCAGGCGTACCCGGTTCAGAGCTTCAAATTTCTCCCGGAAGTTGGCCTCCAGCGCGGCACGATCGCGGATGTCCTGACGGTGAACATACTTGAGGTCAGTCAGATTCTTTATCAGCTCTTGTTCGATTTGTTGTTCTGTCATGAGCTGCTTGACCCTATGGAAGGTTAGGCTGTGTTGTGTAACCCGGCTTTCCCATTCACTGAGTGCCCAGTGGGTGGAGTACGAGTCTTCACCAAGAAGGAAATTGACGTGTCCGGATACTATGCGAAAAAGCTTGTTCGTACAATGTGACCTCCTGGGCCGAACACGTATGCGGATGAGCTTCATGTGAAAGTCAAGGTCGCCCGCTTCCAGCTTGAACATCTCACCGCGCCGCATACCGGAGAGTTCCAAAGTAACAGGGATGCGGCGCTTACATCACGTTTTCACCGCAATAATTACGACGAATCTTGCCTTTGCGGTGAAACCATGTCATATTCACCGCAAAAGGTGCGGAGATTATGGGCTGCATTCACGAAAGGCCGGAGTGGCCGACATTTCAATGGGACATCGCCAAGCTGGCGGAGCCGCTGGCAACTATTCGCCACAAGCAAGGCTTGCTGTTGGGCCGGATGAGCGCCCTTGGCTTTTCTATCCGTGCCGAGGCCGGATTGGAAACGCTGACTCTGGATGTGGTGAAGTCCGGCGCCATAGAAGGGGAATCCCTTGATGCCGCACAAGTTCGCTCATCGCTGGCCCGCAGGCTTGGCATCGACATTGGCGGGCTTGCGCCTGTGAGCAGGAACGTGGAAGGCGTTGTTGAAATGATGCTGGATGCCACACAGCGCTATGTTGAACCGCTGACGGCGGAACGCCTGTTTGGCTGGCATGCGGCCCTCTTTCCCACCGGCTACGGGGCCTCACGGCGTATCACCGTGGGCGCGTGGCGCAAGCCCGAAGCCGGACCCATGCACGTTGTCTCCGGCTACATCGGCCATGAAAAGGTTCATTTTGAAGCCCCGGCGGCTGACCGCCTTGATACGGAAATGAACCGCTTTCTGGAATGGTTTAACGCGCCGTTGCAGCTTGACCCTGTGGTGAAGGCGGCAATAGCGCACCTCTGGTTTGTGACCGTCCACCCGTTTGAGGACGGCAACGGGCGCATAGCCCGCGCCATTGCCGACTGCGCCCTTGCGCGCGCGGATGACTGCCCGCAACGCTTTTACAGCATGTCCGGGCAGATTGAGCGAGAACGCAAAGATTACTACACGATTCTGGAACACACACAAAAAGGCGGTTTGGATATCACCCCTTGGCTGAAGTGGTTCCTTGACTGCCTTGGTCGGGCCATTGAAGGAGCGGACGAGACGTTGGCGGCAGTCTTCCGCAAGGCCCGTGTCTGGCGGCATGCCAATCAATACCCGCTCAATAAACGCCAAAAGGTGATCATTAACCGCTTGCTGGATGGCTTTGAGGGCAAGTTAACCAGCGGCAAATACGCCAAGTTGGCAAAGTGTTCACCGGATACCGCCTTACGGGATATTCGGGAACTGATGGAATATGGTATCTTGCGACAAGGGAAAAGCGGCGGACGGAGTACGAGTTATGAAATGATTCACTTCTTAGAATAGCAATAATGCAATTTCTGCAATCATATTCAATGCGTCGTTATATATAATTTATGGAGAACAGGCCTGAAAACTAAATTTATATGAGCGTTGTTGCCGCTATGTTATATTTGGATTAAAGATAATAAAGCTGTACTCCACCGTGCCCACCTACCTCTTGCAGACCATGGCGTCCTTGGCGATAGTATTCGTCGGGAGGGCTTGCTGCCGTGCGTCTTCCCGGCCCTGCCCGCTGTTGACAGTTCCCCGCGCCTATGATTCCCTTCTTCCCGGTGCTCAAAACACCTTCCGTAGACGGCTCCCACCCCGACAGACTGTGGGCTTTCTTGCGCTGTGCCTTTGGCACGGCGTAACTTCCCGTATGCTCTTTCCGGGTGTGGGCGAAATACAAGACCGGCTTGCCGGAAAATAGCCCGCTGCTCTGCGGCAGTTTTGAGCACCCGGAACTTTCTGTTTTTGAGAGTTCCGAATCAAAAAACCGTAGAGGTACTCCATGTCCAGTTCTTCCCCGAGCGCACGCCGCTCACGGCCCCAATTTGCCCCGCCTGATGCGGCGTCTCCGGATTTTTCCTGCTCCCACTTCACGGATCTGGCCGAAAAGCTGCAACAGGCGGCCCAGGCCTTGCTGGCTTTTGCGGCAAAAGAACAGCCGGAACCGGCGCAACGGGACACGGCAGCCGCCGCTTCCCCCAAGGCCGCCGGGCCCGCCGGGGAAGTGCCGCACGAATTGCGCTGCTACCGCGTACCGTCGTATATGCTGAAATATGAGGAGGAAACGCTTGCCGCGCACAAAGCCGAGGATTTATCCGGCCTGCTCGATAAGGTGCATGACGATCTTTATGTCACGGCCTACCTCATGGAACATTTCGAGGATGGTGAGGATATTGACGGCTTCACCGTTCAACTGATCGGCGACAGGCTGCAAACTTCCGTGCATGTTTTGAGTAAAGTCTGCTCTGTCCTTGCGGATTTCAGACCGGCGGAAGCGCCGTTGACAGCCTGAATCTTGTGAGACAAAGGCCCCGGTTTTCCGGGGCCTTCTATCCAGGGAAGTGCGGGGCCACATGGCGCTGAACGGCGTGTCCGGGCGGGCGGGGACGCGACGGGGGCCGTCTTCCGTCTTGGATTTGCCCGGCCTTTGGTGTAGCGTCCCGCGATGGACAAAAAGAAAATCCTTCTCCTTTCGCTGGGGCATCTCTCCTGCGACGTGAACGGCGGCGCCCTGCCCGCCGTGCTGCCGTTTCTGCGGGCCAGTTACGGCCTGAGCTATCAGGCCACGGGCGGCCTGATGTTCGCCTATTCCTGCCTTTCGTCCATCATCCAGCCCCTGTTCGGCTGGCTCTCGGACCGCTTTTCCAAGCCCTGGTTCATTCCCCTGGGCGTGCTGCTGGCCGGTTGCGGCCTGGCGGCCGTGGGCTTCATGAGCGACTACTGGGCCATTTTCGCGGCCATCGCGGTCAGCGGCGTCGGCGCGGCGCTCTTCCATCCCGAAGGCGCGCGCTACGCCAATAAGGTGTCCGGCCAGAGCAAGGGCGTGGGCCTGAGCATCTTTTCCATCGGCGGCAACAGCGGCTTTGTGCTGGGGCCGTTGCTGGTCACGGGCTGCGTGGGCTATTTCGGCATGAGCGGCACGGCGGTTTTTGCCTGCCTTGCCGTGTGCATGGCCTCCATCCTGCTCTGGCAGATCGTGCGCATGACCGGCCTTACTGCGGGCGCGGCCGTTGTGCCCGTCCCGGCCGCACCCCCCGCCGAATCCGTTGCGAGCAAAAATCCGCAGGCCGCTGCCGCCCCTGTTGACCCTGTTGCGTCTGGTGCGCCCGCCGCCGAGGGCGCGGATGGGGACTCTGAAATCCTCGGCCGCAACAACTGGCGGGAGTTTTCCAAGCTGACCGTCGCCATTGTGGCCCGCTCCACCCTGTTTGTGGGCTTCAATACCTTTATTCCGCTGTACTGGGTCAATGCCTTCGGGCAGTCCAAGGCCGCCGGGGCGCTGGCCCTGACTTTTTTCTGCACCTGCGGGGTGATCAGCAACATCATCGGCGGCCTGCTCTCGGACCGCTACGGCTGCACCAGGATCATCCGCCTGGCCTTTGTGCTCATGGCTCCGGTGGTTTTCGCCTTCAGCCTGGCGGGCAATCTTTACGCGGCCTTTGCCCTGCTGCCTTTTCTGGGCTTTGTGCTTTATGCGCCTTTCAGCTCCCTGGTGGTGCTGGGCCAGAAGCTGCTGGCCAGGAATATCGGCTTTGCCTCGGGCGTGACCCTGGGCCTGGCTACCAGCATGGGCGGCATGACCGCGCCCTGCCTGGGATGGATCGCCGACAATTACGGCCTGGCGCGGGCCATCCAGTGCCTGGGCCTGGTGGCCGTGCTGGGGGCGCTGTTCGCCTTTCTGCTGTCCTCGTCCAAAGCGCCCGACCGGGCGCGGGAAGCCGCCGCATGATGTACACGCACTGCTATGGTCTGCCCCTGGTCGGCGGGGTTTCCCTGGTGGAGGAGGACGGCCGCATTCTGGCCCTGGACCTGATCCGCAAGGACGGCGGGCGCAAGTCCGGCCCGCTGGCGGCCAATGCCGCCGACGAGGAAACGCCCCTGCTGCGCGAGGCCGGACGCCAGCTCAAAGCCTATCTGGCGGGCAGGCTGCGTGACTTTGACCTGCCCCTGGCCCCACAGGGCACGCCGTTCCAGCAAAAGGTCTGGGCCGCGCTGGCCGCCATCCCTTACGGCGAGACGCGCAGCTACAGGCAGATCGCCGAAGCCGTGGGCTGCCCCAGGGGTTGCCGGGCCGTGGGCCTTGCCAACAACCGCAACCCCATCGCCATTGTGATTCCTTGCCACCGGGTCATCGGGGCCGACGGCGCGCTGGTGGGCTATGGCGGCGGCCTGCCCATCAAGGAATGCCTGCTGCGCCTGGAAGGGTGCCTTTAATCCGTATGCCCCGGCCCGGCTTTTGCCGGGCTGCCGCAAACTTCCGTTGCGGGCGGGCTGTATTTACGGCATATCTCTTTGGCATTTGGAATGTCCGCAATGACCCCGTAGGACAATGTGATAACTATCCGCCATATGCCGTTCGGCACACGGCAAAGCTGAAAAAGCGGACAGCGCGGCACGCGCGGGAAGGAGTCGGCCGGGTATGGGCAAGGATGCATTTACATCCAGTGACAGATTATCGCTGATTCTGGACCACGCGCCGGTGGCGGTATACGTCTGCGCGCTTGATACCTGGGAAATACTCTATGCCAATCGACTGGCGGCGGAACTTCTGGGCTGTCGGCCCGGCGTCAAGACCACCTGCTACGGCCTGATGGGCTTTGAGCGGCCCTGTCCTTTTTGCCGGGTCGGCGAAATGAGCGATACGGAGCCCCATGTGCGGGAGCATGTTCGTGGGGGGCGCGTGTATCAGCTCAGCGGCAAGGTCATCGACTGGGCCGGCATCCCCGCCCATCTGGAATACATTCACGATATTACCGAGAAAAAGCGGGCCGAAGAGGCCAGTACGGCCCTGACGCGGGAATTACGCTCGCTGCTGGACAATATGCCCGGCGGCTTGTGCGTCTACCGTTTCGACGGCGAAAAACTTTCCCCGGTCTTTCACAATCCGGCCTTTTACAACCTCCTGGGCTACTCGGACGAGCACATTGCCCGCACGCAACGGGAAACCGACTACCTGAACGTTCATCCCGAAGATGTGGAAGCCCTGAAGGCAAGCATTGAGGCGGCCATTGCGGACGAGGGCGTCGCACGGCACACCTACCGTGTCTTCAACGACGGGAAAAAAGAGTACATCTGGGTTCAGCTTGAGCTGGCGGCCAGGCGGCAGGCCGACGGGACGTTTTTGCTGTACGGCGTGTACACCGACATAACCGAGCGGCATCAACTGGAAAGCCGACTCGCCGAGGCGCACGAAAAGACGCAGGACATCATCAACGCCATTCCCGGCGGCGTGGCGATCTACAAGGTTTCCGACATCTTTGAAACCGTCTATTTTTCCGACGGGGTGCCCGAGCTGAGCGGCCACACCGTGCGGGAGTATCATGAGCTGGCCAAGGGCGACGCCGCCGAGATGACCTATCCCGAAGATACGGCCATGGTCGTCGGCAAGTTGCGCCATGCGCTTGCGCACAATGAGGTTGCGGATTTTGAATTCCGTAAAAAGCATAAGGGCGGCCATGTGGTCTGGGTGCATATCCAGGCCAAGAAGGTCGGGGAAGAAGACGGCTTTCCGCTGCTCCAGTGCGTGTTCCACAATATTTCGGCTTTGAAGAAAACGCAGCAGGAGATGGAGCACCTGGTCAACTCCATCCCCGGCGGCATCGCGGTCTATACTGTGACGGACAGCATTACGCCGGTTTTCTGTTCCGAAGGCGTGGCCGCGCTTTCGGGCTATACGAAAGAGGAATATCAGGCGCTGCGTGGCAACGACGCCTTTCAGGTGGTGTACGAAGAGGACCGGGAGCGGGTGCGGGCGGCCGTGCTCAGGGCGGTACGCAGCGGCGAGCCTGTGGAAATATCCTACCGCACCCTTCACAAGGACGGACGTCTGGTCTGGCTGCATCTGAACGGCAGGCGCATGGACGCGCTGACCGGCCCCACGACCTTCTACGCCGTGTTTACCGGCATGTCGGCGGAGACAAAGCTCTACCAAAGCCTTGCCAATGAGGCCGCGGACGGCATCTACGTCATCGGCAGGGAAGACTACAGCCTGCTCTACGTCAATGAACGGGTCAACCTGTTCATGGGCGGGGAAGCCCTGGTTTCCGGCCGGAAATGCTATGCCGTCCTGCACGGCAGGCGGAAACCCTGTGAGTTCTGCAATCTCGACCGCCGCAATGACGGCCGGAAGCGCCAGGACATGGTGATTCCCGGCTCGGACAGGATTTACGCCACAGCCACGCGCGAGACAGACTGGAACGGCATTCCCGCCTATGTCAGGTATGTGACGGATATTACGGAGAAAGTACGCACCCGCGAGGAAAAGGAGCGGCTGGAGCGCTATTACCAGACTCTGATCCGCCATCTGCCCGGCGGCATTACGGTGCTGCGCTGCGCTGCGGACGGCGCCATCGTGCCGGAATTCATCTCGGACGGCTTTGCCGCCATGACCGGCATGACGCTTGAACAGGCCTATGCGCTGTACGGCAGCGACGCCGGCGCGGGCGTGCATCCCGAGGATGTGGACTACATCCTGACCCGGATCCGCAGGCAGGTGGAAACGGGCCTGGATTCCTGCGAAACGGTCTACCGGCTGCGCAAGGGCGAACAGGGCTACATCTGGGTGAAAAACATTTCCGCCCTGATTCCGGATGAGGACGGCAACGCGCGGATTTACGCCGTGTTCAGCGACGTCACGGAAGACATGAACGAACGGGCCGAACTGCGCAGCCGCTACAACGACATGCTCATAGAGCATCACAAGGGCTTTGTGCACGGCGAAATCATCACAGGCCACTGCAACATCACCCGTAACTTTATCATTGAAATTACGGACCAGACCAACAGCCGCCTGCTGGAAACATTCGGCACAGCCCGCGAGCCCTTTTTCACGGGCCTGGCCGGGCTGGTCGTGGACGAGAACGAGCACCGCGCCTTTCTGGAGACCTTTCTCGCCCCGCCCTTGCAGGCGGCCTTTGAGCGCGGCGACCTCAAGCATGAACTGGAGTGCTTTGTCAAACTGCCGACCGAAGAGCAGGGCCGCTATGTCCGGATCGTGGTCAAGCTGGTGGTCTCCCCGGACAGCGGCGACCTCATCGGCGTTCTTTCCGTGCTGGACGTGACCGAGCAGAAGATTTCGGAACAGATCCTGAACCGTCTGTCCCATGCGAGCTATGATTTCCTTGCGGATGTGGACCTGCGGCGCGACCGCTACAAGGTGCTTTCCTTCAATCACCAGGCCAGCGCGCTGCCGCCGTCCGAGGGCGGCTATACCGCGCAGGCCGCTTACCTCTTCCAGTCCCTGGTGGTGCCCAAGGACAAGGAGATTTGCGCCAGGATGCTCGACCTGGACTATATGCGCCGACGCCTGGAAGAAGAGGGTTCCTACTCTTTCCACTATTCCCTGACGGACGAGAACGGCGAAATCCTGACCAAAAACATGGTCGTCTTTTCGATCGACAAAAAACTGGGCCGGGTCTGCCTTTCCCGGACGGACATTACGGAATCCGTGCGGGAGCAGAAGGCTCTGCTCAACATGCTGGCCTACACCTTTGATCTGGCCGGTTTCCTCAACCTCGCCACCGGCGGTTTCGTCATTCACACCCGGGAAACCGTGCTCCGCAACCTTGCCCCGTATACCACGGAGGATTTTGACCTGGCCCTGGAGAAGTTCATCCGCCATGCCGACACGGAAGAGGGACAGGATGAGATACGCGGGCAGTTGTCCGTGGAGGCCATGCTGGCGCGCTTGGCCGAACAGCCCGAAGGCTATGAATTCAGCTTCCCCTGCCGTTCCGAAACCGGACTCCGCCACAAGCAGATCAGCGTTCTCTGGGGCGGGGAAAATCACCAGACCATCTGTCTGGTGCGGGCCGACGTGACCGATGTGCTCAGGGCGGACCAGCAGACCAGGGAGCAGTTGAAAAACGCGCTCACCCTCGCCCGGGAAGCCAGCCAGGCCAAGACCGACTTTCTTTCCTCCATGAGCCACGACATCCGCACGCCCATGAATGCCATTGTCGGCATGACCGAACTCGCCTTGGCCCGGCGCGACAATCCCGTTCAGATCGACGAGAGCCTTTCCGTCATCAGGACCGCCTCGGAGCACCTCCTGCGCCTGATCAATGATATTCTGGACATGAGCCGCATTGAAAGCGGCCATATAGTTCTGGTCAAGGAGCTGTTCAGCCAGCGGGAGGAAGTGGAAAAAATCGTGACCCGGGCCCTGGCACTGGCCGGGAAAAAGGGGCAGACCTTCAGTCATTCCTTCCAGGTCCGCCATGACAAATGCATCGGCGATGTTCTGCGCATCCATCAGATTCTTGAAAATCTGATCAGCAATGCCGTCAAGTTCACGCCCGAGGGCGGCCGCGTCTCTCTCGCCGTCACGGAGCTGCCGCAAAAGAACGAGCAGATAGGCTGGTACCGCTTTGTGGTTGCGGATACCGGCATCGGCATCAGCCCGGAGGATATTCCGCATATTTTCGAGGTGTTCTTCCGGGTGGAAAACTTGCGCGTCGGTCATACGGAAGGCACGGGCCTGGGGCTTTCCATCATCAAAAATATTGTGGACTACAAGGGCGGCACCATCAAAGTGGAGAGCGAGCCGGGCCAGGGCACGCGCTTTACGGTGGACCTGCCCCTGCACCTGGCGGACGCGCCGGACGCCCCGGCTCCGCCGGAGGTCGCGGAGAGTGCCGAAGAGAATGTGGACATTTCCGGCCTGCGCGTGCTGCTGGTGGAGGACAATGAGGTAAACCAGCTGGTGGCGCAGCGGATTCTTGAAAGCGAAGGTGTGACGGTGAGCATCGCCGCCAACGGCAAGGCGGGTTGGGAAGCCTTTGAGAGCAGCGCGCCGGAGGCCTTTGACGCCGTTTTCATGGATATCCAGATGCCGGTCATGGACGGCTATGAAGCCACCCGCGCCATACGGCGGAGCGGGCATGCCCGCGCGGCTGACATTCCCGTCATCGCCATGACGGCCAATGCTTTTGCCGGGGACGTCCGGCGCTGCCTGAACGCGGGGATGAACGCTCATATTGCCAAGCCCATTGAGCCGAGAAAGCTCTTTGAGCTCTTGTGGAAACACACAAGGGGCCGCGCTTCCTGAAAAGCGCGGAACAGCCGTGTCCCATCCCTTCCGGATGCTCCCGCGCGAAAAGGCCGTTGCCCGAATGGACAACGGCCTTGGCCTGCCTGCGGCAACGGGCCGTCACTGGGGCACGTTACTGAATCAGGCCCACGGTCTGGGCGATGAGCACGCGCCAGCCGTCGGGCAGGGGCAGTTTGCCGTCCAGGGCCGAAACGCCGGAAGCGTGCACATAGTTGCCCAGCCCGGCGGAGGCACAGTAGAGCCCGGCGTTCTGGTAGAGCGAACCCACGTGCATGCCGGACCAGCGGCCCTCGGGCGCGGCATAGAGCAGCACCAGCGAGCCGCCGCCCGCCGCGTCGCGGTAATCGCCGCTCAGTTCCCGGATCAGGGCGTGTTGGGCCGCGTCATAGCGCCAGACGCCGTTTTCCCGCACCACGTAGATCGTCACTTCCTGGCGGTTCATGGCCGAAGGCGCGGTGCGGCGGCCGTCGGGCCGGTTCACGCCCCAGGTGGCCCAGAGCAGGTTGCTCAGTTCCTGGGCGGACAGGGGCGCGCCGGTATAGCCGTTTTTGCTGGAATGACGTTCGGCCAGGGCTTGCATCAGGGGCATGCCGCCCTTTTTGTCCGGCGCGGGCAAATCCATGCGCGCGCCGTCGGCGGAAACCGCCCGTGCCGGACCGGCCGGGCTCAGGCTGAGCGTCAGTACGGCCAGACCCGTACTCAGGGACATCAGAATGTTGCGGATGCTCATTGTTGTCTCACTTTTGGGAAACGCCGCCTAATGGTCCTTTCGCTCTTTTCCCGCGCCGGGCCGGCCCTGTGCGCGATGTTTGCCTTTCGGCAAAGAACAAACATTTTTATCAGTCAGCGCATCCCTTAGTTTGCCGGATTGTTTCATCAATCAGGCGCGCAGGGCGCGGCCCAGGCCATCCGCCGCCAGAACGGCGTCGGTCAGTTCCTCCGGCGTGACGTCGCCGATCATGTTGTGGATGCTTTCGCCCGGAGCGCAGGCCTTCGCGGCGGCCACGGCCACCCGCGCGGGGTCGGTGACGCCCATTTCCGCCAGGGTCACGGGCAGGCCCACATTCAGACAGAAGTCCTGCACCTGGCGCAGTTCCGCGCCGGGCGCGTTTTCCAGCAACAGTTGCACAATGGTGCCGAAGGCCACCACGCTGCCGTGGGCCGCCGTGCATTCTTCCAGGGCGGTGAAGCCGTTGTACACGGAGTGGGCCACGCACAGGCCGCCGTTGTCCGCGCCCACGCCCGAGAGGTAGATATTGGCCTCAATGATCGCCTCCACATCCGGGGTGAGCAGATGCTGCTCCACGGCGGCCTTGGCCCGTGCGCCGTTTTCCAGCAGGGTTTCGTAGCAGAGGCGGCAGAGGGCCAGGGCCGAACGGGTGATGCCGCCGTTTTCCAGGCTGGGGGCTTTGGCTCTGGCGCACATCCGGGCTTCGAAATAGGTGCCCAGGGCGTCGCCCATGCCCGCCACCAGGAATTTGACCGGCGCGTTGGCGATGACAGTTGAATCCACCAGAACCACGTCGGGATTTTTCGGATAGAAAAGGTATTTGCTGAACGAGCCGTCATCCTTGTAGATGACCGAAAGCCCGGTGCAGGGCGCGTCCGTGGCGCTGACCGTGGGAATGACCAGCACGGGCAGGCCTTCGTAATAGGCCGTGGCCTTGGCCGTGTCGATGGCCGAGCCGCCGCCCACACCGGCCACGCAGTCAATGCCGTGGGCGCGCACGATGTCGCGCATGCGTTGAATTTCGCCCTCGGAGCTGTGTCCGCCGAAAATCTCGAAGCGGATGGCGGCCTCCTTGCCGGCAAAACTTTGCTCCAAGTGGGCGCGGCAGGCCTTTTCACCGCTGCGGCTGCAGATGAAGAGGAAGGATTTGCCCAGATTTTTGGTTTCGTCATACGTGGAAAGCAGGGCGTCCTTGCCCTGGATATATTTTGCGGGTGCCCGCATCAGTTTCAACATTGGTATTCTCCTGTGTTCTTCTTGGGAAATAAAAAGCACGCGGCGCGCCTATGGGGCTTGTCGCGTGCTTTCATTGTGTATGCCGGTGGAGGGAACTGTCAAGAAAGAAGGCCCGGTTCAGTTGACCGGGAGGCGGTCGTCGGCGCGGATGTTGTGGCCCGTGCGAGCCTCGATCCAGTTTTTGATCTCTTTGTGCGCGATTTTGCGCTGGGCCCGCTTCTGGCGCAGCATGGCCGTATCCGCCTGCACCATGACCCTGGCCAGGGTCATCTCCGGGTTTTCGCTGCAGGCCAGGCCGAAGGCCGCCAGAATCGGCATCCGGCCGGGGTGCCGGTTGCGTTCGGCAAAACAGGCTTCGATCTTGCGCAGCAGCTCCCTGCCCTTGTCCGGCGCGCAACCCGGCAGCAGAACCACAAATTCGTCCCCGCCCATGCGCGCCACGCAGTCCGTGAGCCGCAGGGGCTTGCGCAGCAGCGTGGCGGCCTCGGCCAGCAATTCGTCCCCGGCCGCGTGGCCCAGGTTGTCGTTGACCATTTTCAGGCCGGTAATGTCGCAGGAGATCACGCAGACCGGGCGGATGCCGTTTTTCTCGATGCGTTCGGCCTCCAGGTTGCAGTAGGCCCGGCTGCGCAGGCCGGTGAGCGCGTCGTTTTTGACCAGTTCCTCCAGCCTGTCCCGTTCGGTCTGGGCCGTGGTGATGTTGGTGACGATGTTCACCAGATGGCACGCCCGGCCGTTATCATCCCTCCGGGTCACGCAGCCGCGTCCGAAAAGCCAGGCCCAGTCGCCGTCGGCGCGCCGCATGCGGTAGGTGCATTCAAAGGAATCGCCGTAGCGCGGCGACTGGATGACGGCCAGTTGCGTGTCCACGATTTTGTCGTGGTCGTCGGGGTGGATTCTGTCTTTCCAGGCATCCACATGCGCGGGAAATTGCTCCGGCTCATAGCCGAGCATGGCCAGACAGCGGGGGCTGTAATAGACCGCGTTGGTGCGCAGGTCCCAGTCCCAGAGGCCGTCGCCCACCGTGTCCAGGGCGTAATGCAGCCGTTCGTCGTCGGATGAACGGAGCATGCCGGGGCGGAGGCTTTCCTCGCGTTGCAGGGTGCCGGCCAGCAGGGTGGCCCGGCCCGTGTGGTCGCGCTCCAGCACGGAGCCGCGCACCAGCATGCGCGCGTACTGGCCGTTGTTCAGCCGGACCCTGATGATGTCGTCAATGGATTCGCCCAGAAATTTCTGTTCGATGAACAGCCGGTAGCGGCGGAGCAGGCTTTTGCGGTCGGCCGGGTGGATGGCTGTCGTACGGTTGTCGTAGCTGACGGAGTAGGTCCCGGAAGCGGTCTCGCCCAGCAGGGCCGCGCAGATGCTGTCCCGCCAGACGTTTCTGCTTGGGACGGAATATATCCAGATGCCCACTTCGGGCAGGCCGCTTTGCCGGGCCTTGGCCTCCACGGCGGGATCGCCGGCCAGGGCCGGAGTGATCGTAAAACGGCCCATGATTTTGCTGGCCCGACCTTTTTCGTTGCGGGCCAGCACCAGCAGGTGTTCCTGAATCCATTGGTTGTTGAAGGGATAGTCGCACTCCAGGCAGGAACCGGCCGTGCCGCTGAGCACGCCCTCGCGCAGCTCGTTGAGCCTGGGCAGGGCGTGGGGCGGAATGTAGCCGAGAAAATCCGCCATGCGCGTGGGCGGTTCGGGCAGGCGCAAACGGCTGCATGCGCCCAGGCTCAGAAAAAGCGCGTCGGAAACGATGTCCCATTCCCACAGCGGCTCGCTGGAGGTAAGCGGGATAAGACAATGTGCCGGATGCGTGGACATGGGAAGGCCTTTGCTGTGGTTGTGGCGTTCCTCCGGCGGGCCGCCGCCTCCGGATGTCATTGTTGCATTGCGGCAGGGTCGCAACAATGACAGAGGCGTGTCAACCCGTCTTTTTTCCGTCGGATTTTTTATGCAGTGTGTATCTATATACCGATATAGGACTTTAATCCTTTATGCAAGCCGGGAAGTTCATGTTTTAATGGCAGGATGGAAACGGAACAGGCCAAGCAGATTATGGGCCGCATTGTGGCCGCTCTCCGCGAAGAGAGACTCATGAGCCGTTACGCCCTGGCCAAACGGGCCGGAGTGGACTGTTCATGGCTGCGCCGTTTCGAACAGGGCCGCTCGGGCGTGCGGGTGGAGACTCTGATCGCCATTGCCCAAGGCCTGCAAATGCCCGCCGCGCGGATCGTGGCTCTGATCGAAATCGCCCTCTGCGAAGCCGCCGTCTACCCCGGGCCGTGCGCCGAGCCCCATGCCGAATCCCGTTCCGACCAGGAGCGGCAAAGCTGCTTCGGCCCCCTGAGACGTAAGGATGCGGACCTGTACTGAGCGGGCGCGCCCGACGCAGCCGAGTCTGTTCCAACGCTGAAATCCCGTTCGCTCCGCCCTGTCGCCTTGCTTGTCAGCTGTTCCCGGCCAGCTGCGGCCGCATTACGGCCCTTTCAGAGGCGACGCTGTGCACGTTGCCTTTTTCCCGGTATTGTTCGTGGTGTTCCGCGTGGTTGTGTTGCGGGCGTTTTTCGTCTGCCGGATATCCGTATAAATGTACGGATATTTTGTCAAGGGCCGCGCTATGGTTCGCGCATGGAAAAAATACCCACATTGCAGTGGGCCGTGGCTGCGGTGATTCACCGGCTGCGGCGCAAAGCCGGACTTTCCCAAGGGCAGTTGGCGGGCTTGGCGGGGCTTTCCGAGGATTATATCTCCGGCATGGAGCGCGGCATCCAGTGCGGCTCGCTGACCGCCATGCTGCATATCGCGGCGGCCCTGCGCATGGAAACGGCGGAACTGGTCCGCCTGATCGAGGCCGAGATGCGCGCAGGTCCCTGCCCGCCGGAACGCGGGGCGGGCAAGCCGTCCAAGTGGGAAAAAGGCTAGGCGGCGCGGAGCCGAGCCGTCAGCGGGCCGCCGGAGGGTGCGCGCGGGATCTGAAGCGGCGCACTTTGAGCAGTGAGGCGCAGGCGTTATCGCACCACTTGCGGGTCTGATTTTTGCTTTCATCATAAAAGAACCAGCCACACTCGGGATTGGCGCAGCATTTGAGCCGTTCCGGCGCGTATTCCGTCAGCAGCAGCGCAAAAGAGCGCACAACGCAGGCCGAAAACCATGCCGGGTCGCGGTTGCACGGAACCAGCCCCAGGCGTAGCCGTCCGTCCTCCGCCGCTTCCAGGCGCTGGCTGAACGGGGCGGCTTCCAGGCGGGCGTTGAGCCGCGCCTGGAGTCCGGCGGACAGGCCGCGCAAGCCGCGGAATTCCGCGGCGGCTTCAGCCAGCAGCCCGCGCAAGCCGCGCAGAACATCAAGCGTGGCCGCATCAGTCCCGGGTTCGGGCAGATCCCATTTTTCGCAGAAGCGCGTCAGCCATTCCGGCTGTTCCAGCGGGTCCTCAAAGGGTTTGCGCCGCGCAAACCAGCGGCTGTTGATAAATTCCAGGCACAGAAAATCCATCCACGTCTCCCCGTGCTGTAACGATCAAAAACTATATTGACGGTTACAATAGGCCATGCCAGTATGCCGCATCCTGATCGCATTGTGCGGATTTCTTTGGATGTAGCAGGAAAAGGAGGCGGCCGCCATGGGCGGTAAAGGCCTTGGCAGCGCCATGCTTATGGTCGCCGCCTTGATCTGGGGCACGGCCCTGGTCGCGCAGCGCCTCGGCATGGAGCATTGCGGCCCCTTGGCGTTCAATGCCGCCCGGTTCGGGCTGGGCGGCATTGTGACCGGGCTGGCTCTGCTGCTGCGCGCCGCGCGGGCGCAACGGCCGAAAGCCGCGGAGCGCGCCGAAAGAAACGCGAATCGCGCGCTGCTGCTGCGCGGCGGTTTATGGTGCGGAGCCGTTCTTTTTCTTACCGCCTCCCTGCAGCAGTACGGCATATGCTTTACCAGCGTGGGCAAAGCCGGTTTTATCACCAGTCTGTATCTTGTCCTGGTGCCCTTGCTGGGGCTGTTTCTCGGAAAAAAAATTGCCCTCGGGCTCTGGCTCTGCATTGCGGGGGCGGTGGTCGGCATGTATCTGCTCTGCCTGTCCGGCGCGGGCCCGGCTCTGAGCCTGAATCCCGGCGACGGGCTGATGCTGCTCTGCGCGTTGTCCACGGCCGCGCATATTTTGCTTGTGGGACGTTTCGCGCCGCTGGTGGACGGCGTGGCATTGTCCTGCCTGCAATTTGTGGTCTGCGCGCTGTGCAGCGCCCTGGCCGCCGCGCTGTGGGAACAGCCGGGGACGGAAGCATTCCTCGCCTGGAAAGCGTTGCTGTATACCGGCATTCTGTCCTGCGGCCTTGCCTATACCCTGCAAACCTTGGGGCAGGCCACGGTGCCTCCCGGCCTGTGCGCCCTCCTGCTCAGCCTGGAGGCGGTATTCGCCGCTGTGGCGGGCTGGCTTGTGCTGGGGGAGGCCCTTTCTCCGCGCGAGTCGGCGGGCTGCGCGCTGATTTTCGCGGCCATTGCGGCGGCGCAGGCGCCGGGCGTCGGGCATTCCGGCTCAGCGCAGGAAAGAGGTGACGGAACGCTGGGAAAAACGTAAGATCAGAACCATTGATACCACGGGTCGGAACCGGCCGTCATATTTCGGATGCGCCTCGCATCCGGCGCATGGCGCGGCCTCCGCCCTTGAAAATACGCCTGACGATTGCCTGATGGTCTGATCGGCTCCCTTTCCCCCAACCGCAAGGAGATATGCGCCATGTCCCTCAACCCCGGAATCGCCTCCAGCTTCAACGAAACCAAAACACGCAGCCACACGCTGTCGCCGCAGAGCGGCATGTGCTCCTTCTGCACCGCCGACTGCCCCGGCACCTGTGAGATCGGCCTGTCCGCCGTGCTGGGCGCGCAGAGCGTCTACCCCACCACCACGGGCAACAACCAGATCGCCTCGGAGAAGGATTATCCGCTGGATTACTCCCACTTCAACATCAACGGCCGCGTCTTCGGGGCTCAGGGCGTACCGGCCGGAACGGATCAGGCGGCCATCTTCAACGTCAGGCTCGAACGCACGCTGGGCAGGCGGCATCCGGTCAAGATCGCCCTGCCGGTGATCCTGCCCGCCCTGCTGAAAATGAACTGGCAGGATTATTTCGCCGGGGCCGCCATGGCCGGGGTCTGCTGCGTCATCGGCGAAGGCTCGCCCTCCAAGGACCCCGCGCTGCAAATGCGGAACGGGAAAATTGCGGAATTTCCCTATCTGAATGAAATCATGGACGCCTTCCGCCGCTATTACCGGGGCTACGGGCAGATCGTGCCGCAGGCCAATTTCGAGGAGGACGGCCAGGGGCTGCCGGAATACGCCGTCAGCCGGTGCGGGGCCGAGGCCATTGAATTCAAGTTCGGCCAGTCGGCCAAGGGTACCCAGCCCGTGACCCGGCTCAAGGATTACGACGCCGCGCTCAAGAAAAAGGCGACCGGAGCCCTGGTCCATCCGGACCCGGAGGACCCCGCGGTCCGGGCCGCGGCGGAACGGGGCGAAGCGCCCAATTTCTATGCCTACGGCCGTCTGCCCATGTGGGACGAGGAGTATCTGGTCACCCGCATCGGCATGCTGCGGGACATGGGCCTGAAAAACGTCTATTTCAAGATGGCCGGCTTTGACCCCGTGGACATTGAGCGGGTGCTGCGTATTGCCGCGTCGGCCGAAGTGGACGTGGTCACCTTTGACGGCGCGGGCGGCGGCTCGGGTTACAGCCCCTGTAAAATGATGAACGAGTGGGGCCTGCCCACCGTGCCGCTGGAAAACACGGTCTGCGGCATTGCCCGCCGCCTGAGACGGGAAGGCCTGGAACTGCCCTCCATGGTCATCACCGGCGGCTTCGCCACCGAGGACCAGGTCTTCAAGGCCCTGGCTCTGGGCGCGCCCGGCTTTCAGGCCGTGGGGCTTTGCCGGGCCGCCATGGCCGCCGCCAACAGCGCCAAAAAGGTGGGCGAACTGATCGAAGCGGGCAACATCCCCGCCTATCTCCAAAAATACGGCGACAGCAAGGAAACGCTGTTCGCGGATCTGCCGGATCTCAGGCATCTCTACGGCAAGGAGGCGGAGAACTTCCCGGCCGGGGCCATCGGCGTGTTCTCCTACCTCAACCGCATCGCCATGGGCCTGCGCCACTTCGCGGCCCTGAACCGTAAATTTGACGTAAGTCTGCTGGGCCCGGACGATCTGATTCCGCTGACCCCGGAAGCCGCGAAATTGCTGGCCGGGCGATAGGCGCGCAGTCCGATAGCATGAAGCACTCTGTTCCGGCCTTCCATGGTCGTGGTGGAAGGCCGGGGCGGAGGTGCAAAATCCATTCAGGCTTCAGCGGACGGGCGGCGCGTTCCCACGGACTGTTCCGCCGGGAGTGAAATTGCTCTGCCTGCGCGCCTTTG
This sequence comes from Desulfovibrio sp. 3_1_syn3, assembly GCF_000145315.2. Lineage (NCBI taxonomy): Bacteria > Pseudomonadati > Thermodesulfobacteriota > Desulfovibrionia > Desulfovibrionales > Desulfovibrionaceae > Desulfovibrio > Desulfovibrio sp. 3_1_syn3. Next base: position 725,602 of record NZ_ADDR02000001.1, on the reverse strand, counting down.
CCGCCTCTTTGCGCCTGCGGCAAAATGTGCTATTGTACCCCCTCCGTTCCGGAAGGGGCCACATGCGCTCCGCCTATGCCGGAGCGGCAGCGTCACGGCGGAGGCATTATGGCTGACGGCCCCATCATCAGTATCGAGCACCTGGAAAAGCGCTTTTCCGGTAAAAATGCCGACGTGTTCGCCCTGCGCGGCATTGACCTTGCCATCAGCCGGGGAGACATCTTCGGCATCATCGGCAAGAGCGGCGCGGGCAAGTCCACGCTGGTGCGTTGCATCAACATGCTGGAACGCCCCACGGCCGGAAGCGTCTTTTTTGAAGGCAGGGATCTCTGCCGCCTGCCCGAGGCCGCGCTGCGCAAGGCGCGGCGTTCCATGGGCATGATTTTTCAGCAGTTCAACCTGCTCATGCAGCGCACGGCCCTGCAGAACGTCTGTTTTCCGCTGGAGCTGACGGGCGCGCCCCGGGGCGAGACCCGCAAGCGGGCCGAGGAACTGCTGGATATGGTGGGCCTGGCCAACCGCATGGATTCTTACCCCTCCCAGCTTTCCGGCGGCCAGAAGCAGCGTGTGGCCATTGCCCGCGCCCTGGCCACCAAACCGCGCGTGCTGCTCTGCGACGAAGCCACCTCCGCGCTGGACCCGGCCACCACGGATTCCATTCTCGCGCTCATCAAGGATATCAACGTCCAGCTCGGCATCACGGCGGTGGTCATCACCCACGAGATGAGCGTCATCGAAAAGATCTGCAGCCATGTGGCCATCATCAGCAAGGGCGTCATTGTCGAGCAGGGTCTGGTGGAGGACGTCTTTTTCCACCCCCGGACCGAGGCGGCCCGCCGCCTGGTCCTGCCCGAGGCCCTCCGCAAGCTGCCGCAGCCCAATCTGTACCGGCTCATCTTCAACGGCCGCTCTTCCTTTGAGCCCGTCATCGCCAACATGGTGCTGGAATGCGGCTGTCCGGTGAACATCATGTATGCCGACACCCGCGACATCAACGGCGTGGCCTTCGGCCAGATGGTCCTGCAACTGCCCGATAGGGAGGACTCCCGCGCGCGGATCATGGCCTTTGCCGAGGCGCATTCCATCATGCTGGAGGAAATGAAACATGTTTGACCAGCAGACCGTTGAAATGCTGCTTGTGGGCGTATGGGACACGCTCTACATGACCGTGGTGGCGACATTTTTTTCCTATGTCTTCGGCATGGTCATGGGCGTGGTGCTGGTCATCTGCCGCAAGGACGGCATCCGGCCCAACGCGCTTGTCTACAACGTGCTGGACGTGGTGGTGAACCTCACGCGTTCCTTCCCCTTCCTGATCCTGATGATCGCGGTCATCCCCTTCACCCGCTTTCTGGTGGGTACCACCATCGGCAACAACGCCACCGTGGTGCCGCTGGTGCTGGCCGCCGCGCCCTTTGTGGCCCGCCTGGTGGAATCCTCCCTGCTGGAGGTGGACAACGGCGTGGTGGAGGCCGCCCAGAGCATGGGAGCCAGCACCTGGCAGATCATCGTTAAAGTGCTGCTGCCCGAGGCGCGGCCCTCGCTGCTCAACGGCAGCGCCGTATCCGCCATCACCATTCTCGGCTACTCGGCCATGTCCGGGGCCGTGGGCGGCGGCGGACTGGGCAAGCTCGCCATCATGTACGGCTACAACCGCTATCAGACCGACATCATGGTCATTACGGTGGTTTTGCTGATCATCATCGTGCAGGCCTTCCAGTCTTTCGGCAACTGGGCCACGCGTCGCAGCGACAAACGCGGCTCGTAGCCCGGCTCCAACCTTTTACACAAGGACAAAACCCATGAAAAAATTGCTTCTGGCTTTTGCCGCCCTGTTGGGCACGGCTTCCCTGGTCTGCACCGCTCAGGCCGCGGGCACGATCACCGTGGGCGCGTCCCCCACGCCCCATGCCGAAATCCTTGTCGAGGCCGCCAAACTGCTCAAGCCGCAGGGCTACGTCCTCAAGATCGTGGAATATTCCGACTATGTGCAGCCCAATGTGGCCCTGGACAGTAAGGAGCTGGACGCCAACTACTTCCAGCACAAGCCATACCTGGACGACTTCAACGCCCAGAAAGGCACCAAGCTCAGCTCTATGGGCCCGGTGCACTATGAGCCCTTCGGCATCTACGCGGGCAAGACTAAGAGCCTCAAGGACCTGAAGGACGGCGCGCTGGTGGCCGTGCCCAACGACGCCACCAACGAGGGCCGCGCGCTGCTGCTCCTGCAGGACGAGGGCCTTATCAAGCTGAAGAAGGATGCCGGTCTGGCCGCCACCCGCCGCGACATCGTGGAGAATCCCAAAAAGCTCAGGATTGAGGAAATCGAGGCCGCCCAGCTGGTGCGCGCCCTGCCCGACGTGGACATTGCCATCATCAACGGCAATTACGCCATTCTCGGCGGTCTGAAAGTGGCCGACGCCCTGGCTGTGGAAGCCGCCGACTCCGTGGCCGCCGCCACCTATGCCAATATTCTGGCCGTGCGCGAGGGCGACGAAAAGCGTCCCGAACTCCGGGCCCTGTATGAGGTTCTGATCAGCCCGGAGATGGCCGCCTTTATGAAAAAGAAGTATGCGGGCGCGGTGCTGCCCTCCGTGAAGTAGGCTTTTCCCGCTGGTTTTAGAGCGTTTTAATATTGAAAATATCTCAGCGCACGGTGCGGATTTTCCGTGAAAACCCGCACCGCGAAATTATCGCAAGGCGAATTTACTTCGCCGTTACGCGCTGATTTCAAGCGCAAAATGCTCTGAGGAAGCTCTTGCTTCCGGCTGGATACAAAAAGCGGCCCATAACGTTCAGTCATGGGCCGCTTTTTGTATCTTCGCGCTGCCGGGTTGTAGAGAGGGCCCGGCGCTCGGAAGCGGGAAGCGTTTTCGCGGATTTGTCATCCCGGCGGTAATGGGGTACCAATGAACCATGGACAGATCAGCAATGCTCTGTTCCCTACATAAAATATAAGGGCGCTGCCCGAACAGGAGATACTATCATGGCTGAAAAAAATGAAGAAAGCATGGATACGTTGCGGAATGAACTGAACACCCTGCGCGATCAGATGGAAACGCTGGTGAAATCTCTCGGCGAAAAAGGCGGCGAGGCCTCCTCGGACATGGTCGCCAAGCTGGAAAGGGAACTGGAACACTACCGGAGAATGGCGGCCGATAAAGTGCACAAGGCTTACGAAGCCGGGAGCGCCGGCATTGAGCAGGTGGGCGAACAGGTGCGCCGGAATCCTGTGACAAGCCTGCTCGTGGCCTTTGGCGCGGGCTGCGCGCTTTCCTGGTTGTTCCGCCAGTACAGGTAAGAGCCCGCGTGAAGGGTCTGGCTGAACTCATCATCAGTTTCTTTGACCTGCTTGAGGCCGAAGGGCAGCTCCTGCGGCACAATGCTCTGCGCACATTGCGCACGGCAATGCTGCTGGGTTTGGGACTGCTCTTCGGCGCGGCGGCTTTGGCTTTTTTTGTGGCGGCGCTGTATAAGGCCCTCTCGATCGTGCTGCACCCGGCCTGGGTGTTGTGCATCATCGGGCTGGTCTGCGCGGGCATCGCCGGAGGCTTGTTATGGATGTCGCTCCCAAAGAAAAAACATACACAGTAGGCGAGGCCAAAGAGCGTTTACGCCGGGTTTCGGCCCGGTTTGATCCCTTTGCCGTTGTCAGGCGAAAGCCCCTGCACGCCACGGGCGCGGCCTTCCTGGCCGGGCTTGCCTGGGGGGCGTTGCGCCGTGGCGGCGCACCCGCGCCGGTGAGCCTGCTGCCCTTGGCCGCGCAGATCGTGAGCCTGGGGATGCGCTGGGGCCTGCGGCCAAAGGATGCGGCCAATTAATGTGTAAAACGTGGACAAATGAGAGCGAGCCGCCCCGGAAGAGGCGGCTCGCGACAATGGGTTTCTTGCCGTTTACCATGAAAAATTGACTCCTGGCAGCTCTCTCCCCATTTGGCTTAACAACTACGACGGTATGGGCTATCTACTCGGATCTTATGAATTTCGTATAAAAGAAAGCCTAGTGACCAGAGATGGGCAGTGTATAGCGGCAATTCTGAAATACAGGATAAAAGGCGATCCTAATAACAGCTACTTCGATACACAAGAAAATCTGGATATGTTTTTGGATTCATGCCCTGTGCTTTTTAAATTTTCTGAAAAAGATGTATATGATATTTGGAATGGACTTCCCCGACATGGGGGCTCATGCATTTTTCTTAGTGCGGACAAGAATCTGAAAGCCATTAACGTTAATGAGTTCAATATTGAAATTAAGCGTAATCTAAATCCGAATTCCAGTGTCAGACTGTGTGCGGATCCAACTGCGCGATATCCCCAACCTCTATATTAGCGCCGTTTGCCCTCATCTGTGGTGCCGTGCTCGATCTTAAAACACAAACCCCCGACCATCTGTGTGATGATCGGGGGTTTTCGAAATCTGGTGGAGCTGGACAGAATTGAACTGACGGCCTCTTGAATGCCATTCAAGCGCTCTCCCAACTGAGCTACAGCCCCACGGCAGAAGGCATACTGCCCAAAAGGGCGGCTTCTGTCAATATTTTTTATAAGTTTTTTTCAGGGCCGCGCGGGCCGTGGTTTTCCGTGGTCCGTAATCCGGCCATATCCGGCCGCATCTGGATTGTCCGGCTCAGCGCCGGGCCTCATGGGCCAGTTCGCCCAGCACCTCGCCCACGCGGGAAAGGGCGTCGGCCAGCACGTCGTCCGCCACCGCGTAGGAGAGGCGGATACAGTTGTCGTCGCCGAAGGCCGCGCCCGGCACCAGGGCCACATGGGCCTTGTCCAGCAGGTACGTGCAGAGCTCCGTGGAGTTGCGCACCTGGCCGCCGTAGCACTGGTGCACGTCCACAAAGAGGTAGAAGGCCCCGTCCGGCTTGGGACAGACAGCCCACGGCCAAGCCTTGATGATGTCCAGGGCCAGATCGCGCCGCCGCAGGAAGGCCGCGCGCATTTCGCCCACACACTCCACCGGGCCTTCCAGGGCGGCAAGGGCGGCCTTCTGGGACACGGAACAGATGCTGGAGGTGCTGTGCCCCTGCATGGAGGAGATTTTTTTGATCAGGTCCGGGTGCGCGGCCAGAAAGCCCACGCGCCAGCCGGTCATGGCATAGCTCTTGGACAGGCCGTTGAGCACGGCCACCAGTTCGGGGCAATGCTCGAACCAGGTGATGGCGCTGGTCATCTTTGCCGGGGGAAAGACCAGTTGGTCGTAAATTTCATCCGACAGTACAAAGATGTTCCGCGCCAGGGCCCAACGCATGATCTGCATGAACTCGCGGTCGGAATAGACCGCGCCCGTGGGATTGCTGGGCGAGTTGAGGATCAGCAGCCTGGTCTTGTCCGTGGTCTTTTCCTCAAGCATGAGGGGCGTGACCTTGAAATTGCGTTCCGGCCCGGCATGCACGGTCACGGGCACGCCGCCCGCCAGTTCCACCATGTCGGGATAGCTCAGCCAGTAGGGCGCGGGAATCAGCACCTCGTCGCCGGGGTTGATGGTGGCCTGCATGAAATTGTAGAGGCAGTGCTTGCCGCCCGCGCCGATGATGATGGATTCCATGGGCACGGGCGTGCCGTAGTTCCGTTCAAAGTAGCGGCCCGCGGCCTTGCGCAGATCGGGAATGCCGGGCACGGCGGTGTAGCGGCAGAAATTGGCGTCAATGGCGGCCTTGGCCGCGTCGCAGATATGCCTGGGCGTGGGGAAATCCGGTTCGCCCACGGCCAGGCTGGTCACGTCCACGCCCTGCGCCTTGAGCTCCAGGGCCCGGCTGTTGACACTGAGGGTCAGAGAAGGTTTGATGCTGCGCAAGCGTTCGGAAATCTGCATGGAGGGCTCCTTAGAAGAGCGGCATGGCATTGAAAATGTCGCCCTTCTGACGTTTGGCGCGCGGACGCGGCGAAAAAGAACGAAAAATCTGCCGCGAATTTTTTAGCAGGTTCAAAGCGGGGTGTAAATGCGGGACAGGGATGAACAGGGATTGCCGTCCGGGCCGGGCGGCTGTCCGGCCGGTGAAGGTTCCGGCAATGCGGATGCGGTGCCGCTGCTGCCCTTCGCGCCGGATTGCGTGATCGGGAAGTTCGTGCAACGGCAAAAGCGTTTCAGTGTGGAGTTGTGCCTGGACGGCGCTCCGGTCTGGGTGCACAGCAACAACTCGGGCAGCATGTTGGGCCTGACCCGGCCCGGCGCGCTGGTGCTGGCCTCTCCGGCGGCCAATCCGGCCCGCAAGCTCAAATATACCCAGGAAGGCGTCTGGCTGGCGGAAAGCGCCGTACCCGGGCCGCCTCTCTCGTCGTCAAACCCGCCCGGCCCGGTTCCCGGCGGGCGTGGATTCTGGGTGGGGGTGAACACCAGCGTGCCCAACCGTATGCTGGAGGCGGCCTTTCTCGCCGGGCGGCTGGCTTTTGCCGAGGGCTACGCCGAGCTGACCCGTGAGGCCAAGCGCGGTCAGAGCCGCCTGGACGGCCTGTTCAGCGGGCCGGGCCTGCCGCCGCTCTGGGTGGAATGCAAAAACGTGACCATGGTGGAGGACGACGCGGCCTGCTTTCCGGACGCGGCCAGCGAGCGCGGGCAGAAGCATCTGCGCGAACTCATGGACATTGTGGCCCACGGCGAGCGGGCGGCCATGTTTTATCTGGTGCAACGGCCTGACGGGCACTGTTTCGCACCGGCGGACTTTATTGATCCGGCCTACGCCGGGCTCTTTTATGAGGCGGCCGCGCGTGGGGTCGAGATCTATCCCTACCGGGCCGTGGTCAGTCCGCGCGGTGTGGATCTGGGCGGCTTGCTGCCCGTGCGCCTTTATTGACTTTCCGCGCGCGGGGAGTCTAGAAACGGGGCGGAACAACGAAATCGGAACAACAGGAAGCGGACACAAACAGCCGTTCCCGCCCGCACGGCCCGCGTATGGCCCTGGCACGGGCAGAGAACGGCGGGACAGACCGGCCAGACAAACAGAGGGGGCTCCTTCCATGCCCGACATGACCCATCGTTTCATTCCCCGGCTCACGGACGAGCAGATCCGGCAGATCCAGTTGGACGGCCTGCGCTACACCCTGCGCCAGGCGCGCAACTCCCCGCAGTACCGGGCGCGGCTGGATGCTTGCGGCGCGCGTGCCGAGGATATCCGCAGCCTGGATGATCTGCGCCAGCTGCCCACGGTGGATGTGGAGGATCTGCGCGAGGGCTACCCCCTGCCCCTGCTCTGCGTGCCGGAAAAGGACGTGGTGCGCATCCATGCCTCCAGCGGCACCACGGGCAAGCGCAAAATTCTGGCCTACAGCCGCCGCGACATCGAGACGTTCAGCACCCAGATGGCCCGCTGCTACGAGTTGGCCGGGCTTACGCCCGAGGACCGCATGCAGGTGGCTGTGGGTTACGGCCTGTGGACCGCCGGGGCGGGCTTTCAGCTGGGCAGCGAGCTTTTCGGCATGCTGACCATTCCGGTGGGGCCGGGCAATCTGGAAATGCATCTGCAACTGCTCAGGGACGTGGGCGCCAGTTGTTTCGGGGCCACGGCCTCCATGGCCCTGCTGCTGGCCGAGGAAGTGGAGCGCGCGGGCATCCGCGATCAGATCCGGCTGCGCAAGATGATCTGCGGGGCCGAGACGCGCAGCGAGAAAATGCGCCTGGCCATCGAGAGCAAGCTGGGCCTGGAAGGCAGCTATGACATCGCGGGCATGACCGAAATGTACGGTCCGGGCACGGCCATGGACTGCGACGCCCATGAGGGCCTGCATTACTGGGCGGATTTGTTCATCATTGAAGTGCTGGACCCGGACACCCTGCAGCCCGTGCCCGAGGGCGAAGTGGGCGAGATGGTGGTCACCAGCCTGCGCAAGGAGGCCGTGCCCCTGTTGCGCTACCGCACCCACGACCTGACCCGCCTGCTGCCGGGCCGCTGCTCCTGCGGCCTGAACATGCCCCGGCACGACCGCATTCTGGGCCGCTCCGACGACATGGTCATCTACAGGGGCGTGAACATCTATCCCGGCCAGATCATGGAAGTCATCGGCCAGTTCCCGGAACTGGGCGGCGAATACCAGATGGAGCTGACCAGGGACGAGCGCTCCCTGGACCATCTGGCCCTGATTGTGGAGCGCGCCCAGGATCAGCCGTCCGGCAATGACGCTGCCCTGGCCCAGGCTCTGGAGCGGCGGCTGCACAAGGCCATTCTGGCGCGCATGGAAGTGCGGGTGGCGGATTACGCCGGCCTGCCGCGTACGTTCAGCAAGTCCAAGCGGGTGATCGACAAGCGCTGATCCCGCTCCGTGCGTTGTGCCCCTTTCAGGACGATAGGGCGGACTTAGCGTAAACCCGGCACGAAAACGCCGCCCGTCTCCACGGAGTGTGGAAACGGACGGCGTTTTTGCTGCGGTGGATAAATCCGGCTTTACTGCTTCTTGGGTTCCTTGGTCAGGTCGTCCACATTTTGCTTGGCATGGTCCACAAAGAGATCACGCACGCCGGGCACTTCGCCCAGGCCCTTGAGGTTGGCCTCCACCTTGAAACCGGCGGCCTTGAGCTTGGAAGCCCAGGAATCCTCCTCGTCCCCGGCCAGGTCGTTGCGGGCGTGGTCCCCGGCCACCACCATCAGGGGCTGCAGCCAGACTTTCTTGATCTTGTGGGCCTTGAGCTCGGCCAGCAGGTCGTCAATGCCGCGCGCGCCTTCCACCGTGGCCATGAAGACCAGGGGGTCACTTTCCTTGAACGTGGCCCGCGTGCCTTCAAAAACCAGGTCCGCCCGGCCGTGGGCCTGTCCGTGGCCCATGAGCACCACAGCCTCGCCCTTCCGGCGTTTGTCGCCCATATCAGCAAGCACGGCCTTGGCCACGCTTAAGGCATCCTTGTGCGACTCCAGCAGGGGGCGGCCCAGGTACACGGCCTCAAAACGGCCCGGGTGCTTCTGGATATCCAGCAGCACGGCCCGCTCAAGCTCCGTAAATTCCTCGCCGGGCATCACATGCAGGGACTGCACGCGCACCACTTTCACCCCCGCCTTGGCCAGCGCGGCCAGGCCGTCGCTGATGCCGCCCACGGGCTTGCTCTGCTTGGCAAGTTTTTTGCGGATGATCTGCGAGGTGTAGGACCAGACCACGGGCGTGTCCGGAAACGCGGCCTTGAAGGACGCGTCCACGGCCTTGAACGAGGGCAGGGCTTCGGGCACGCTGGTGCCGAAAGCCACCAGCAGCACCCCTTCCTTGGGGGCTTTCTGATCCGCCGCTTGGACGGACGCGGCCAGCAGGGCCAGCAGAAGCAGGAAAAGCGGCAGGACGCGCGGGAACACGCGCAACGTACGAGACATGGCAACCTCCTCAATCGTGCGTTGAAAGGTGGATACGGCGGCGGCGCAAAGTGCCCCGGCCAGCGGGTGTTCGGACTTGAGGGATGTGGAGGCCCGCGTTTTTGATCATAATCAGGACAACGGCCCCGCGCCTCGGCTTCGCCTTCACCTGTGACGGCTGGCTGTCGCGCCCCGCCGGGATGTTTCCGGCAAGGCGAAGAAGCTCTGTACCCTCTTACCGCAGCGCGACTGTTTCCGATTTGCACGGAATTCCCCGCTACAGCGGGCAGAGGACAACAGGGGGGCGCAAAAGTCAAGACAAGTGTCGAAGCTGAAAAATGAGATAGCCGCCGTGACTCAGCGAAAAAGCACATTTTTTGCGATCAGGCCTAGGAGCTGTTTCCAGGCGCGCGCCGGGCCTTGGCCCGGCGCGCGTTTCAAGCTATACTTCCGAATATGGATACCTCCCTTGAGATGGATATTTGTTACGGCACCGGCAAGCGGCCTGAAACCCCCGCCGGGCTCAGCGCCGAAGTTTCGGCTGCGGCCGCAGCTCTGCTGCGCCGGGGCGTGCTGCTGCCCGCGCGAGGCGGGGATGCCGTGAGCCTGGGGCGTTTTCTGACCTTGGGGTTGGGGCTGGAAGAAGCATATGTGGAAAGCCGCATCCAGACCATTTTGCGTAACGGTCTGGCTGTGGATGATTTTGCCGTGCCCCTGGCCTCCGGCGACCGGCTGGCCCTTTCGGCGGCCATGCCCGGTGTGGCCGGGGCAGCCCTGCGCCGGGGCGGCCGGTACGCGGCCATGCGCGCCGCTATTACCCAGCGCCGGGAGGACGCGCCTCCCGCGCCCATAGCTCAACTTGAGGAACCGGTCTGGATCGAGCTGCGTTGCTTCAACAGCATTGCCGAGGAGTTGGCCGGGCATCTGCTGTGCCGGGGCCTGGCCGCCCGGCCCGCCGACGCGGGACAAGTCCTGCTTCCGCTGGCGGCCACGCCGCCAGCCGGTCTGGCGCTGCCTGAGCCGGGCCTGCTCTGGCTCGCGGCCTGACAAACCCGACCCTGCTTCGCATTTTTCCGTCTCTCTCCTTGGCTGTAAAACCTTGCGCCGGACAATTTCTCTTGTGCTTTTCCTTTGCCTCTGATAATTTTTCCCACTCTCTCAGCGAGGGGAAATTATTTGGAGGCATGGCAGATGGCAGACAAGGAAACCGGGCACGACGAAATTAATTTCGAAAGCGCCCTCGAAAACTATCTCAATCCCGATTTCGGCGACCTTGAAGAAGGCTCCATTACCAAAGGCGAGATCGTCCGTGTGGATGACGACAATGTGCTGGTGGACGTGAATTTCAAGTCCGAGGGGCAGATCCCCGCGGCTGAATTCCGTGACGCCGCGGGCAACATGGCCGTCAGCGTGGGCGACAGGGTGGACGTTTATGTGGTGCGCAAGAACGAAATGGACGGCACCATCACCCTTTCCTTTGAAAAGGCCAAACGCATGCAGGTCTTCGATCAGCTCGAGGACGTGCAGGAAAATAACAGGGTCATCAAGGGCCATATCGTGCGTCGCATCAAGGGCGGCTACACGGTGGACATCGGCGGGGTGGAGGCGTTTTTGCCCGGTTCGCATGTGGATCTGCGTCCCGTGCCGGATATGGACGCTCTGGTCAACCAGGAATTTGAATTCCGCGTGCTCAAGATCAACCGCCGCCGCAGCAACGTCATTGTTTCCCGCCGCGTGCTGCTGGAAGAGGAGCGCGATTCCAAGCGTCAGGATCTGCTGCGCACCCTGGAGGAAGGCCAGATCGTCCAGGGCAAGGCCAAGAACATCACCGAGTACGGCGTGTTTGTGGACCTGGGCGGCCTGGACGGCCTGCTGCACATCACGGACATGAGCTGGAAGCGCATCCGCCATCCCAAGGAAATGATCACCATGGGCCAGGAGCTGACCCTCAAGGTGCTTTCCTTCGACCGTGAGAACAACAAGGTTTCCTTGGGCCTCAAGCAGCTCGTGCCCGATCCCTGGCAGGATATCTCCGCCCGCTTCCCCGAAGGCGCCAAGTGCACCGGCAAGGTCACCAATCTGGTGGACTACGGCGCGTTTGTGGAGCTGGAGCCCGGCGTGGAAGGCCTGGTGCACATCTCCGAAATGTCCTGGACGCGCAAGCTGCGTCATCCCTCCCAGATGGTCCACACCGGCGACGAAGTGGAAGTGGTCATCTTGGGCGTGGACGGCGAAAAGAAGCGCATCAGCCTGGGTATGAAGCAGGTCCGTCCCAATCCCTGGGAACTGGTGGCCGAGAGATATCCTGAAGGCACCGTCCTTGAGGGCGTCATCAAGAACATTACCGAATTCGGCATGTTCATCGGCATTGAGGACGGCATCGACGGCCTTATCCACGTGTCCGACATTTCCTGGACCAAGAAGGTGCGCCATCCCAATGAGCTGTACAAGGTGGGCGACACCGTACAGGCCAAGGTGCTCACCGTGGACCAGGAGAACGAGAAGTTCACCCTGGGCGTCAAGCAGCTGGTGGACGATCCTTGGGGCCATGTGCCGGATACCTATCCCGTGGGCTGCACCATCAAGGGCGTGGTGACCAACATCACCGACTTCGGCCTCTTTGTGGAAGTTGAAGAGGGCATCGAAGGCTTGGTGCATGTCTCCGAACTGTCCGGCAAGAAGGTCAAGACCCCGGCGGAAATCTACAAGGAAGGCCAGGAAATCCAGGCCAAGGTCATCCATGTCAGCGCCGAGGAGCGCCGTCTGGGCCTCTCCATCAAGCAGATCAAGGATGAGGAGGAGCGCCGCAAGCCCAAGGAATTCCATTCCGGCCCGCAGGAAGCCGGGCAGAGCCTGGGCGACCTGCTCAAGCAGAAGTTTGAGGAAAGCGAAAACAGCTAGACCGGCTGTTTCGACGATACAGAAAAAGGGCGTCCGCGAGGGCGCCCTTTTTCTGTATCAGACCTGAATGTGCGGGAGTGGGGAAGGGAGTCAACGGGGCGTCCAAGAAGACTCGCCTGCTTGCTTTTTATGGGAAACAATTAGTGCGCTCCATTTTTGAGAATGCACTAAAATTGAGCAATAATATATCGTCTTCTTTTTAATGAAGGTTCCTAATTCTATGGCCAAAAGAGAGGGCTCAGTCCCTTGCTCTGAACTTGCTTGCATCTCCGAAGATTCACAGTAGAGATCTTTTGTTTGAACTCCAAGGGCCTGCGCAATGGAAATCAATGTATCCAGGCTGCACTCTCTGATTCTTTCACTTTTAGTGCGTGCGACTGTATCGGCGGAAATGCGAGCCCTCGCCGCAAGGGTCTGGTTGGTCAACCCTTTGGCCGCCATGAGTCGTTTTACGTTGCTGCTGATCATGAACTACTCCGTTTTTCATGATTAGCTGACGTTCAGAGAGTTTTGGTAAATATTTTTAATTGTCACTCTATGTATATAATTTGATAATTATATTTCTATATAAAATATTTATTTATAGTGTGTTGCGTTTATTGCTTGCAATTTTTTGCTGAAAAGATCAAAAAATATTCCAATCTCAATACCGGTAGCAGCAATAAGCTTTGCTGCATTAATAACACCTGGAATTTGTATGCCTTTTTCTACTCTTTGCAGACTTCTATGGTCGTATTTTGCTATAGAAGAAACGCAATTCTGCGATAAATTTGTTGCAGCTCTGCATTCAGATAAAAGTATTCCAAAAATTTTAGTTTCATCTGATGGGAGTAGAGCTGAATTCAATTTTTTTTTAAATTCATTTTGAGATAAGACGGGGAGCTTTGAAGATTCAATAGATTGAAATAAATGGGGGGATAGAGAAGTAAAGAAAGATTGTATGTCGGCATTTGCGGCAAGAAGCATTTTTACGGCAATAATAACATTAGGTTCCTGATTTCCGGCTTCTACTTGATTCACATTGCTCAGATGTGTTCCCGCCCTGACGGAAATCTCCCACTGTGACAGCGTAGTTTGAGAACGAACCGCCTGAAACAGGCTGCCGAATATGCATAATTCCTTGCCCATGTCATAGCAAATGCCTCAAAGCCCGGAATCATACTAGATGGTTGAAAACATACTTGATATTTACCCAATGGGAGACAAAAAAAATCCTAACCACTCAAAGAACTGCCCCGGCGGCATTTCGATTGCGGTAACTAACTTCACCGCAGTCGTCACCATCGGTTCTTGCTCTCCTTTCTCAACGCGTTGCAAGCTCCTTAAATCGTAATCAATGTTGTTTGCTGTCGTTTTCTGAGACAGTCCCTTTTGGGTTCGACAATATCGCAGTAAGTCTCCATATCCGGTAATTTCAAAGAATTCAGAAGAATAAGAAGCATTGCCTTCTTCCAGTCCTTCCATAAAAGAATTTGTTTGCTCAGGATGGGGATACAAATTCATTCTTCCAGCTAATTCGGAAAAAAAAGAACTCAAATCCCCGCCACATGCGCCGACAAGCCGCATCGCGCCAAGAATGCGCGGCTCCTGATGGCCTGCTTCGATTTGGTGAACACTGCTGAGATGAATTCCGGCCTTAACTGAAACATTCCATTGAGAAAGCCCGCTGTTTCCCCGAACTTCCCGAAATAACTGGCCAAAAATACATACTTTTTTACCCATTAGAAATTATTGCCAGAAAATACTGGATCAAGCTAGACGGTCTAAATCATACTTTGAATTAACCCAGAAATATTATATTTTCTGAAACAAGGGCGATCATGCGAATTCTATTGGCGGGGAGTATGAAATGGATCATATCTATAAAGAAACGATAGAGCGGATTAAGGCCGTAACCCATACCCGCACGCAAACCGCGTTGGCTGAAATTCTTGAGATCAAGCAATCGAGCATTTCCGACGCCAAAAGACGGCAATCCGTGCCGGGGGCCTGGTATATGACGCTCTTTGAAAAGCTGGGCGTGAACCCCGACTGGCTGAAAAGCGGCATCGGCCCGGTGTATCTGCGCACCGAGGCCGGGTACATCCCCGGCGACGGTGATGGAACGCCTATGAACCCCGGCTTGTTGGGCTCGCCTTTGTCGCAGCCTGCGCTTGTCACCATGTACGCCATGCGCGGCGACGACACGGGAAACGGGGCAGCCGTGGCCACGCTCCGGCCGACAGGCAGCATCCTCTTGCCCAGGGCATACGCGAGAGAGGCATAGTCGTTCTGGCAGTGGACAACGACGCGGCCGCGCCCACAGTGCGCCGGGGAGCGTATGTCGGCATTGACACGCGCGCCGACTGCCCCGCGAGCGGCGAACTGTTCGCCATCACGCTTCCCCACGGGGAGATCGTCCTGCGCCGCCTGCTCTGGGAGGAGGATTATTTCCGCTTATGTGCCGAGAACCCCGCGTATCCGGATCGCAGGATACGCTTAGCCCGGACGGAATGGATTCTCGGGCGATTGGCCTGGGTCATGCAGGAAATATAAACGGGGTGCGCGCAATAACCGCCGCCATGAGGGCAGAGGCCACTCCGTTTTTTGGGTGGGCGGCAAGGCGGGAGCCGGGGGGAGAAGGCAGGACAAGTCGGCAATGAAACAAAAAACGCCGCGTCGCCGGTCTTTCGTTCCGGCAACGTGGCGCTATTCTGTGCTGCATGGCAGGGGAGGGATTTGAACCCCCGGATGCCTCACGGCATCAACGGTTTTCAAGTGTGATTTTTGGAGCATAAATTTCAAGTGGTTAAGATAATTAATTCAATAATATCATATAGATAAATGCTCTCAAATTTGTATGAATATCTGCTCATTTTCAGGTTGAGTGGAGCAAATTTGGAGCAATTTTTTTCTTAATCCGCCCGTTTTCATCCTCGCTTATCCCACCTCCCCGCCTTTTCTTACCATTGTGCCAAGCTCAGTAAGAAGTCAGGGTATTTTGCAAATTTTCTGGGCAGCCACCAAGTGCCTTTCTCGCGTATTGCACTTGGAAATGCAAGCAAACGCTCGCAAATCTTGAATGCCAGAGGTGTGCAATGGAACAAAGACTTTACACAATCCATGATATGGCAGGGCTGCTTGGCCTCACCGTGTCTGCGATTCATGGACATTTGAACCGAAGAAATTACGGTGCGGTTCCCCGGCCTATACGGCTGGGAAGGCGTCTTATGTGGCCTGTGGCAATTGTGGATGCGTGGATTCAGGACAAGGTGGATGCGGCCCAAGCAGCTACAGAGAAAGCCCCTCAGCAATTTACCCAGCCTGTAACGCTGGGACGCCCTCGGAAGACCCGAAGCGGGCACTGAAATGCGATGGTTTAAGCATTATAACAACCTTCGTGAGCATCCTTTTATCGTGCAAGTACGCACGGAATTCGGTTCACTGGGGTACGCTGCCGTGTGCCTGATTTTGGAAAAAATCACCGGGGCATGGGAAGAAGAAGCGCAACTGCCTGATCTGACATTACCTTTGACAGACTGGCAGGCACTCACCGGGCTATCTCCAAAAAAATTGCAAAATTTTTTTGGATTTTGCAGTGATCCATCATTTATGGAGGTCGTCATTGAAGGAAAAAAAGCACGGGTATGTGCACATATTCTCCTGAAATTACAAGATGAATACAGAATGAAGTCAGCCCGGAAGTCCGGACAAACTCCGGAGTTGCTCCGGACACAATCCGCTACAGACAAACAACAAGAACAAGATATTTGTAAAAGACAAGAAAACAGGGCTTTCTCCAAGCAGGAAGACATTGCAGTCAGAAAAGTTCTCCGAGCGAATGGCATCGACCCGGATTCGGCACGAGGAGAACGCTGTTACCAACTGCTCCTGTCGAAAAAACTCAAGAACCCCGCAGGGTATCTCATGGGGATTTTGAAGAAAAACCCAAACTTTGAACTTGAGGGAGAAGCTTTGCCTCGTAGAAGTGCAGACAACCCTGTTCATGTCAGTCAACTTGTCGAGCAAGCCATGAAACGGGCAACGAACAACAAGCCCCTTGACGACAGCAAGTAGTGCCATTATTGATACTGAAAAGGAGTTCTGATGGGCAGCCTCGAAAAGACTCTGGAAAAGTTGCGGGAAACACCGCAAAACGTGCGTTATGCCGAGCTTGCTGCCTTGTGTGAGCACTTCTTCGGGCCACCCCGCCAACGCGGCACAAGTCATGCCGTATACAAAACGCCTTGGCAGGGTGACCCACGTGTCAATATTCAGGAGGGTAAGGGCGGCAAGGCCAAAGCCTATCAGGTCAAACAGGTTCTTGCCGCCATTGCCCGGCTCCGGGGAGAATAATATGGACAGCAGACAATATACCTATCGCGTGCTTTGGTCGGAGGAAGATCAGGAGTTTGTGGGGCTGTGCGCCGAGTTCCCCAGTCTTTCATGGCTTGAGGAGTCGCAGGAGGCAGCCTTGCAGGGAGTGGTGGCCCTTGTGCGCGACACTCTGGCAGACATGGAAAACGCCGGAGAAAAAATCCCTGTGCCGCTTTCCCTGCAAAACTTTTCCGGCAAGTTTCAGGTGCGCACCACGCCCGAAACGCACAGACGCCTTGCCATGCAGGCGGCGGAAGCCGGGGTAAGCCTGAACAGGCTGATTAACAGCAAGCTCACGGAGCACCACGCCTAGCCGCGTTTTATCCTTTTGTCCTGCATTGCCTGTAGCCACGCTTCGGCTATCAGGCAATCTTGAAAGGTAATGGGCATTGGCGTACTCACGGCAAAGCGCACAAAATCTTCCAGAGCCGCTTTGTTTTTCTCCTCAATGCTGCCGCTGTCTGGTGACAGATATGCCCATACAAGCGCCTCATTATCGGCATCCGGGGAGACATGACGGCGCATGTGCTCCGCAAGGAGCGGTAAAGGGGAAGCAGGAGACAGCAGCAGTTCCCGAATAAAGGCCCACGCCTCACGAGTGTCTTTTGTGGCCTGATACAGCGCTTTGTGTTCTCGCGCCAGCCGCCGCCATCCCTGTTCAGCCGCCAGCTTCTTTCTGAACCGGGCGCGGTACTCTGCGGTAGTGGCGGACATATCGTGCAGATAGCATAGCGGAGCTTGGCTACTGGGGCTATCTGGATGGACAAGCGTATAGCGCCAGCAGAGCCGACAACGCGCTGGCTTATCAGGTGGCAGGGACAACGATGTACCAGAAGCGCTTTTTATCAGTTCCTGGTAGAATGCGCCAGAATTGGGTTGCATCAGTACAGGCACCCAATCCCGCTCATGAAGGGGGGTGTCGTACTGATCGTGCCGCTGGGGCAGGCTGTCTATCAATGCCCGAACAAGGTCTATGAAGCAGGCAAGGGCGTAGTTGTCATTTGCTTGCGGGAGCGCTCTGGCGCTGAGGCACAAGGTCAACTGCCCCCAAGTCAGAGCAGTACCCAGCTTTTGTCGCACCACTTCAATATCTGGCGGCATAAGCAGATGTCGCCGCGCGATTTCATTTGCGATCAGCCCAGCCACTTGCCGGGGAGTTCTTCCCCATGCAGCCTCCCATAATGACAGTTCTTCGGGGTATTCCTCCAAAAAACTGCGTAGGTAGGTAATCATCTGCGCATCAAGGGAGTACCTTTTCGGCAGCAGAACGAAGGCTATTCGCTCTGCCTCACTGCTTAACTCCACGCCTTTCTGCTGAATTTTTCGTAACGCGTCATATAGCGCCGCCCACTCGTTCAGACCGGAGATGCGAGACGTCATGTCCAAAGGAATGTCCGGAGTGATGCCCATATCAGCAGAATGCGTTTGAACATAGTGCTGCATTTCTTCACGCTTACATCGGCTGAAACGCTCCCAGACAGGGAGGTCTTGCGGGTAAAACAGCGTGAATAGAGCACGCATGCTTGCTCTTTTTGTGTGAGCTTGGCTGTTGAAACAGAGCTTATAGGCGAAGGAGAGCGTGGCATGGGAACTCCTGAAGGATATTTCCCAATATACAGCAAATTGGAAGAACTATAAATATCATTTTATTTCACGTAGTTATATGTGGTAATTTTTTGGTCAAATAAATACCTTTTTGTTCTCTCAGGGGTGCAGAATTACCCGGCAAAGGGTCACAAAAAACTCTGAAAAAAAGCGCAAGATAGGTAAAGGTAATCACCTTTACATTCTGGCAACTCGCAAAGCTCGATGCCCCTTGCTCTGCGAGGCTGAACGGCTGCCGCCGTGGGTACGCCAGAAATAAAAATGGATACCCTGAAAGCAGAAACGCCTTTTCACCGTGCACACGGAAAAAGGCGTTTCTGTGCTCATGTTCACTGGGGCAGACGCCCACAATGAAAGACGAGAATTTTAGCGGCTGAAACAGAGCATCATTTAAAACCGTAAGTTGGCTCTTTGACTTTTTGGTAAGGCTCACCAAGAAAGCTCGCGCGTTTGGCGTTGCGGCACAGTTCATCAGTCTTCTGTTTCTCACGTGGCAATTTTTCGCACTCCGCAAGCTTCGCTTCCCGTGCATCCTTATTTTCCGACAGCCGATACCACTCAAGGCTCCCCTCTGTTACGGTCTCTGCTGAGGCGGGCGAAAACCCTGCCCCCAGCACCATGAGGCTGCAAGCCAAGACAAGAATTTGAAATGTACGCATGAATAATCCTCCTGTAGCGTGCGCAATACAAAAAGAGATAATATATTATTACTTTTTGTGTCAAGCCATGCGGTATTCTTACCGTATGCAGGAGAAAGATTCACTAAATTGGGCAATGGCCTCGGTCATTTACGAAGCCCGCAAAGCCGCTGACCTTACGCAAGTGGAACTGGCGGACTTTTCCGGCTTGTCCAAGCCCTATGTCTCTGGGCTGGAACGGGGCAATATCAACGCCTCGGTCTATGCGTTGATGCGGGTTGCGGAAGTGTTAAAAGTGGCCCCCTCCGAGCTTATGGCCCGCGTTGAGCAGGAAATAAAAAAAGGGCCGACCAAGCCCCAAAAAGAGACAGGAAGGCCCAAAGGGTGACCTAGTGGCGGCCTTGCCGCTTCGCCTGAATCGGTTGCCTTTTAAACTCGCTTCGGCTAAATTTTACGCCTCAGGACAGAATATTCTTTTTTGTCACACACGGAAGGATGGCAGAGTCCGGTTTATTGCGGCAGTCTTGAAAACTGTTGACGTCGTGAGGCGTCCGGGGGTTCGAATCCCTCTCCTTCCGCCAACGCTTTGAAGCAATGGTATAGGTAAACGCCTCTGACATGATAAGTCAGAGGCGTTTTTTTAGGATAAATTATAAAAAAGAATCATAACAAATGTGAAATTGTCGGCACACATTCTGTAACATGATTAAGAATTATGGCTTGTTGATTTTATGCGTGTCATGAGGTAGCTATCACGTCCTTTTTGCATTTATCGTGCTATTATTTTAAGAGGCTCTTGTTGTGAATTATTTATATCGAAGAACACGATATGACGATGACGCAATTATCGAGCAAATCATAAAGCTTGCAGACAAAAACCGCAAGACACTTGGATTTATGCCAGCGGGAGCGATAAAGGAATAATGTCACAATGGAAATGCTTTTATATGCATGCAAGAAGACATTCTTGTTGGATACATTCTTTTTTCTAGTCTAAAAAGAAGGTACATTATAAAAATTAAACATTTTTGTGTTTCAAAAGAATTTAGGCGCAATAAGATTGGAGAATTGCTTTTTCGAGAATTTAAAAAAACAATTAGAGACGCTTATTATATAGAACTGTCTTGTCGTGATGATTACCATCTGAACAGCTTTTGGCATCAACTTGGATTTGATATTGTTAAGGCGCGAGAAGGCCGAGCAGTTAACTCCTTATCCATTCTTCATCAATTTAGGTGCAAGCTTCAAGGCGACTTTCTTAGTATACTTGATGAGTGCGAACAAAGACCGAAGATACAACTCGACTCTTCAATTATCTTTTCTTTGAATTTGGATTCAAAGGATTTTACCGGCGACAATTCTCTTTTAATATATTGGAATGATGTCGTATTTTGCGTGGCGCAGGTTGTATTTGAAGATATCGAAAGACAAGAAGACGAAAAAATAAAACGGGAATCGATAGAAAAAGCGAATAAATATTATAAACTCCCCGTCTCTATCCCCGCCTTTTCGGCTATTTCAGAAAAAATACGAATAGAGTTTCCACAAGTATCGGAAAGCGACAGAAAGCAATTGGCATGTGCTGTGGCGAATAAAATAAGCCACTTCATCACAAAAGATAAGCAGTTACTTGGTCTGTTTCAAGCTTTTGCTGAAAATTACCAACTTTTAATCCAATCTCCAGTAGAATTTTATTCTCATTTTGACTCTATATTAAACAGAGAAAAAGGTGATAGTTATTTTCCAACGGCACATGGAAAACTTATTGATATAAATTTTAGTGCTCCCGAAATGTGTGCACGTTACCTAAATTATTCCACAGGAGAAACAAGACAGAAATTTTTAGAAATATTTGAAAAAAATATTCATGATTCAAAATTAAAATCAGTTACAATAAATAATGAAGTTGTTGGTATTGTTTTTTATGCAAGCAAATGCAACGCATTATCAATTTACGCACTCAGATTGAGGCAAAATAAACTAAACATTGCGTATAATGTTTCTTCATTTATATTGAGAGAGTTAATACAGATAGCCTCTCAAAATGGGATGCATTCAGTGCACCTTACTGACAACGGCGTACATCCAGAAACGGCACTTGCATCAATTGATTTAGGATTTAGTAATAATAAGAAGCTATGTGCAAGATATATTGGAGAAGAAAAAGACTTTCACCGCTTTTTAACGAAAAGGTACGAGTGTGATATCAATGATATACTTAATGAATATTTAAGCGGTGATAGCTGTTATGTAGATCAAATTTTGCGAGTCGACAAAGAAAAAAAATATTTCCCTGCGAAATTTGTGGACATCGAAATTCCTTCTTACGTTATACCGATTAGTCCCTTATGGGCTAAAGACTTGCTTACTCCTGAAATTGAAGATCAGCATTCACTTATAAATTCAAAAAAAAGTGATGTTATAATCCCAACAAATAGTGTTTACTTCTCTTCAAAAAAACAGCATATCAACACACCAGCACGTGTATTATGGTATGTAACAAAGGGTAGACAAAATTCTAACTCTAATTTCCAATGGAAAGGAAATGTAATAGCCTCCTCGTATATTGATGAAGTTCATATAGGCACAAAAAGTGATATATTCAAAAAGTTTTGGCGGCTAGGGGTATATGATTGGAGAGATATAAATAAAAATTCTGGAACAATGTGTACTGCTATAGTTTTTTCGAGAACAGAGATATTCAATACAAAAATTTGCTATGATGAAATGACGAATACTATATCTGAATTAATGCACAAGGGGACTACCCCAATTTCAGTATTTCCGGTTAGCTCTGAAGTTTTTTTCTCTCTGTATCAAAAGGGATTTAACTGTGAAAGATTCTCGTGACCACATTTTGATATCAGTCAAACCACAGTTTTCACGCCTCATTGAAAATGGCGTAAAGACTGTAGAATTGCGAAAAAAAATCCCAGATAATCTTTCGGGGAAGCGAGTTTACATATATTCTACATGCCCTGAAGCGAAAGTTATTGGCTTTTTTGAAGCAAATAACGTCGAAAACTTGCCACTTAATCAATTATGGGAAAAGGTAAAGTCTATATCAGGCATGAATCAAGAAGATTTTTTTTCATACTATGAAGGAAAATCAGATGGATATGCAATTTTTTTCCAAAAATTTGTTAAGCTAAAAAGGCCAGTGAGTCTTGAAGCTCTTCGCAAGCGTAATCCTAACTTTGTCCCCCCTCAAAGCTTTCGCTATATCGTTCCGTCGAAACTTTTGGGAAAAGACTAACTGCCACTTCTTTTCGCGCCAGCCAATCTTTCGACAAGCCTCTCTGCCCGCAAATGCGTATACCTTGCCAGCATTTGCAGCGTCTTGTGCCCGGTAATCATTCTGATTTCCATGACATCCAAATCGGTGTTTTCAAATAGCCGGGATATGGCCTCGTGCCGAAGATCGTGAAAGCGTAAATCTTTAATGCCCGCCTTGGCGCAGTTTTCCCGCATGGCACCCGTAATGCTGCTGATGGTATAGCTGAATACCCGCTGGTCGTGGCGTTCGCCCTCAGGCCGGGGAATCTCTTTCAGGATTGCCAAGGCCGCAGGGGAAAGCGGAACAGTTCTGGCTTCGCCGTTCTTGGTTTTGGGCAAGAACAGGATGCAGCGTTCCAAATCCACTTGTTGCCACGTTAGAGAGGCGATTTCCTCGCGTCTCATGGAAGACTCAAGGGCAAAGCGCAAAATGCGCTGAAAAGCCTTTGAGGAGGCTTCAAGGAGCTTCTTTTCTTCTCCCGGCATGAGACGCCGGGTTCGGCCTTGGGGCAGCTTCGGCTTTATGACATTCTTGGTCGGATTCATCAGCCCTTCCATACCCCAATTGGCGCGGGCAACTTCATAGAGCCGGGAAATCAGAGCTATGTCACGCGCTATGGTGTGCGGGGAGCGGCCTTGTGCTTCGCGCTCCTGTATGAGCTTGGCAATGTCGTTTCCTCGAATGGCGACAAGCGACTTCTTGGCAAACGGGTATTTCATAATCCCGTGGGCGCGCACAATCTCGTTTTTTGGGTGCGCGAGGTTCTTTTCGATATATTCAGGGATAAACCGCTTGAAGGCTTCTTCAAGACTTGTACGCTCGGCTTCCTTTTGCGAAATGAACGCGCCGCCGTCCATTTCTTTTTCCACAGCCCGCGCCCAGCGTTCGGCGTCCGCCTTGATTTCGAAGGTTTTGCATTGCGTAGGGTGGCCT
The DNA here is from genome assembly GCF_000145315.2 of Desulfovibrio sp. 3_1_syn3. Taxonomy (NCBI): domain Bacteria; kingdom Pseudomonadati; phylum Thermodesulfobacteriota; class Desulfovibrionia; order Desulfovibrionales; family Desulfovibrionaceae; genus Desulfovibrio; species Desulfovibrio sp. 3_1_syn3. Next base: position 702,615 of record NZ_ADDR02000001.1, on the reverse strand, counting down.
TTACGCCGGACACGCACTTCCCATTGAAAATCGCCACGTTTGCGTATAGTTGCCATGACCTTGCTCCTTGCTTGAGATCAACTGGAGCAAAATTGGAGCAAAAAGTCAAATTGGTGCAAAAAAAGCCATATCAACAGCCGCTAGCTTGCTGTCAATATGGCGTATTTATTATATTTTTATGATTCAATCTAAGAGAATCTTTTTTGTCCTCAACGGTTTTCAAGACCGCCGCATTAAACCGCTCTGTCACCCTTCCGTATAAACATAAGCACTGCCGCCGCACCGCATGGGGCGGGGTAGTCCGAACGCAAAGGCGGCGCCCCGTTCCTTCTGGAATAAAGGCGCCGCCGAAAAATCCGTAGACAGCGAGCCTTACTTAATGGCGTCTTTCAGGCCCTTGCCGGGCGTGAATTTGGCAACTTTGCTGGCGGGGATGGTGATTTCTTTGCCGGTGCGGGGGTTGCGGCCCTTACGCGCGGCGCGCGCCACAACCTTGAAGCTGCCGAAGCCGGTAAAGGTCACGGATTCGCCGTCGGCGAGAGCTTCACGCAATGAGGCCACCACGGCGTCCAGGGCTTCCTCGGCTTTAGCTTTGGTGGGCAGGCCGGCCTTGGCGTGGATTTTTTCAACAAGCTCAGCTTTAGTCATGATGTTTCTCCGTACAGGATTTTCGGGTTGCCCCGTTTGTGCCAAGTCAGACCAGACGGCCCGCACTGCGGATTTTGGAGGCCGCCTCGCGGAACTCTGGGATCAGTGCGTTATTGCTCAGCGACAGGCACGGCGCGCGCCCTGGGGATTTCCGTATCTGGCCGCCGACCTGGTGCCAACGACCATAACTTTGCTTTCTCTAAGTAATGCCTGGGGGCATGTCAACAGAAAAAGCGCGGAATCGCCCGGCCGCTCTTGTTTTCCCGGCAGATGCCTTCTTGCGCGCGCAAAGGCGGCGTTTTCGGCGACGCAGCCGGGAAATACACTAACATGCTGAAAAAATTACAAATCAACAAGTTCAACATCCGCGCTTTTCAGCGGACTGCCCAGAAAGTGGCCACCCGTGCGGGCAAAACGCTCCCGATTGTCCGTGGTCATAAAACGGCGGACGCCGGTATGCTCGTCCGTGCGCAGCAGGTCCAGGCGCGTCAGTTCTTCCTCCACGCTCTCGGCTGTGGTGGCCGCTGAATCCACAATGCGCACCTGCGGGCCCACCACGTTTTGCAGGGCCGCCTGCAGAAGCGGAAAATGCGTGCAGCCCAACAGCAGGGTGTCCGGGCGCGGCGCGGTGACCGCCGGGGTGAACATATCCTCCAGATAGCGCCGGGCAATACCCTCCACCAAGGGGCCGTCCATCCAGCCTTCCTCGGCCATGGGCACGAACAGGGTGCAGGCCCGGCCCCGCACATGGGCTTCGGGCCGGATGCGTGTGATAGCCTGCTGGTATGCGCCGCCGGTAATGGTAGCCTCGGTGGCGATGACCACGATTTCGCCGTTGCGGCTGGTCCGGGCCGCGGCCCGCGCGCCGGGTTCCACCACGCCCACCACGGGCAGGGGCGCGAAATGCTCGCGCAGGGCGGGCAGGGCCGCCGCCGTGGCGGTATTGCAGGCCACCACCAGCATCTTCGCGCCTCTGTCCACCAGCTTCCGGGCGGCCAGCAGGGTATAGCGGGTGATGGTCTCCCGGCCCTTGGTGCCGTAAGGCAGCCGGGCCGTATCACCCAGATAGAGCAGATCCTCGCCGGGCAGGCGGTCGGCCAGGGCCTTGAGCACAGTAAGGCCGCCCACGCCAGAATCAAACAGGGCCACGGGCAGCAGCGAAGCGTCCTTCATGATCGTAATCGTCCTTTACAGCGGCGGTCGTGCCGCGAAACTCAGAGAGCTTGGCCCAGATAGCGGGCTGCTGTAAAGAGCAAAATGCCCGCCAGCAGATATTTCAGGGCTGTGGCCGGGACGTGTTTCTGACAGCGCGCGCCCAGATACATGCCCGCCATGCCGCCCAGGCCCAGCAGGAGGCCCAGCCGCCAGTCCGGGGCCACAGCCAGGCCGGGATGGAGCGGGGCCAGCAGGCTGTAAAAGCCGACTCCGGCAACGGAGGTCAGAAAGGTGGCGAAAAGCGAGGCCCCGGCCACGGCGTGAACCGGCAGCCCGAAAAAGGAGACCAGAAAGGGCGCCATGATGGCCCCGCCGCCGATGCCGTATACGCCGCCCACCAGGCCCACGATCAGGCTGAGCAGCACAATGCCCCGGCAGGAAATGCGGTATTCCTGGTCCTGAAAGCGAAAGGCCAGTATGCGGGTGTTCCAGGACAGGACCTGGCAACTGCCCCCGGTCGTCAGCCGCGCCGCCGGGCTTGCGGCCGGGCTCGTGCCGCCGGACGGATTCCGTCGTCGGGACAACAGGTCGCGCAGCATTTTCGCGGCCACGTACAGCAGCACCAGGCCCGCGAAGATTTTGAAGTGGCGGGGATCAGGCAGCAGATTGATGCGGATGAGCGCTCCGGCGAACACGCCGGGCAGGGTGCCCAGAGCCACCACCAGGGTCAGGGGCCAGAGCAGACGGCCTTCGCGCCAATAGCGCCAAACCCCGGCGGGGCAGGCCAGCACGTTGAAAAACTGGTTGGTGGCGCTGACGCTGGGGTTGACGTAGCCCAGCACGCTCATCTGGAACGGCAAAAGCAGAAACGCGCCGGAAACGCCGCCCATGGAGGTGAAAAAGGAAACACCCAGTGCCACGGCAAAAGGAACAAAGGGGGAGCATTCAATACCGGCGGTGGGAAAATACATGGCCGCCTCCCGTGGGGTTGGGCGTGTGAATCCCGGCGTGGGCGTCATTGCTCCGGCTGGGCCGGCGGCAGCGCCGGCCGTCCGGAGGTAACGATCTGGTGTATCAGCTCATGGGCAAAATGTTGAGCCTGTCCGGACAGGACTGGAAATATGGATATAGATAATCACGGTTTTCATAATAAGCGTGATTATCAAAAATGTCATCCCCTGCCCCTTGCTCCACCCCGCATTGCCTGCCGCTCCCGAACCGGCTATATTCGGCGCGCAAACCCGCGCTTTCGCGCGAGCGGCACCGTAACCAAGGAACACATATGCTGGCGATCCTGGACTACAAGGCGGGCAATCAGACGAGCGTCCGCCGTGCCCTGGAACATCTGGGCATTCCCTGCGCCGTCACGGCGGACCCGGCCCTGCTGGAAAGCGCGCAGGGCATCATTTTTCCCGGCGTGGGCGCTGCCGGGCAGGCCATGAGGGCCCTGAACGAGGCCGGGCTGGACACGGCCCTGCGCCGTGCCGTGGCCGTGGGCCAGCCTCTGCTGGGCGTCTGCCTGGGCTGCCAGATCCTGCTGGAGCGCAGCGAGGAAAACGACATGCCCACCTTGGGCCTGGTGCCCGGCGTCTGCCGCCGTTTCGAGGACAATCTCCGGCAGGAGGACGGTAGTCCCGCGCCCGTGCCGCACATGGGCTGGAACAGCCTGCGCGCGGCAACGCCCTGCCGCCTGTTGGCGGGCGTGGAGCCCACGGCGGAATTCTATTTCGTGCACGGCTATTATGTGGAGCCGGACCCCGCCCTTGTCATCGCCACCACGGTTTACGGCCGGGAATTCTGCTCCCTGTACGGGCGCGACGGACTCTGGGCCGCGCAGTTCCATCCGGAAAAAAGCGGGCGGCCCGGCTTGGCCCTGCTGCGCAATTTTTACGAATACTGCTGGGAGGCGCGCCATGCTCAGTAAACGGGTGATTCCCTGCCTGGACGTGCGCAACGGGCGGCTGACCAAGGGCGTGAAGTTCGCGGGCAACCAGGACATCGGCGACCCGGTGGAAAGCGCCCGGCGTTATTATGAGGAAGGGGCCGACGAAATCGTTTTTTACGACATCACGGCCTCGGCCGAGGCGCGCGGCATCTTTCTGGATGTGGTGGAGCGGGTGGCCGAGCAGATCTTTATCCCCTTCAGCGTGGGCGGCGGCATCGCCACCGTGGCGGACATGCGCGCCGTGCTCCTGGCCGGGGCGGAAAAAGTCTCGGTCAACTCCGCGGCGGTGAAGAATCCCCGCATCATCAGCGAGGGCGCGGAGGCCTTCGGCTCCCAGGCCATTGTGGTGGGCATGGACGTGCTGGCCGTGCCCGTGAGCGAGGCCATCCCTTCGGGCTATGAGATCGTGATCCACGGCGGCCGAGCCCGCATGGGCCTGGACGCCCTGGCCTGGGCCCGGCGCTGTCAGGATCTGGGCGCGGGCGAGCTCTGCGTCAATTCCATCGATGCCGACGGCACCAAGGACGGTTACGAGCTCAAGCTGACCCGCGCCATTGTGGACGCCGTGTCCATTCCGGTCATTGCCTCGGGCGGCGCGGGCGAACCCCGGCATATGTACGAAGCCGTGAGCGAGGGCGGCGCGTCGGCGGCCCTGATCGCCTCCATCGTGCATTACGGGGAGTACAGCATCCGCCGGTGCAAGGAAGATATGGCCGCCCGGGGAGCGAAGGTGCGGCTGACGTGGTAGCCGGGGGCCCAAACTTGCCCGAAGACCTGCCCATAGTCCTGCCTGAAGCCTTTGCCGCGGCCCTGCGCGGTCTGCCGCCGCTGGCCGTGGCCTTTTCCGGCGGCCTGGACAGCCGCTTTCTCTGCCATGCGGCCCGGCTCTGCGGTTGCGACGTGCTGGCTTTGCACGCGCGCGGGCCGCACATTCCGCCGGAAGAGAGCGCGCGGGCCGCGCAATGGGCGCGGGAGAACTCCCTGCCTTTGCTTCTGGTGGATTTTGACCCCCTGGCGCTGCCGGAGGTGGCGGCCAACAGCCGGGAGCGCTGCTACGGCTGTAAAAAGGGACTTATCGCGACCCTGCGCATGGCTTTGCGGGAAACGGAGGGCGAGCGGGACGAAAGCCGCCGCCTGCTCTGCGACGGCAGCAATGCCGACGATCTGCGCGCCTTTCGGCCCGGACTGCGGGCTCTGGCCGAAGCCGGGGTGCGTTCGCCCCTGGCCGAAGCCGGGCTGTCCAAGGAAACCATCCGCGCCCTGGCCGCGTCCACCGGGCTGGACAGGCCGGAGCAGAAGGCCCGCCCCTGCCTGCTGACCCGTCTGGCCTACGGCCTTTCCCCGGATGCCGGAACGCTGGCGCGGCTGGCGCGGGCCGAATCAACCCTGGCGCAATTGTCAGCGCCCGGGCACGCGCCGGGTGGTACGCCGGACAGTGCGCCGGTTTGGGGAGATTTTCGTCTGCGCCTTACGCCCGCCCCCCTGCTCCAGGTCACGCGCCTGCCCGGCAATGCGGGGCCTTTGGCCGAAGCTGTTTTGTCCGAGCACGGTTTCGCCCCCTGCGAGATACGCCTGACGGACAAGGTCAGCGGTTTTTTTGACGGGTAATGTGCGGCCTGTGACAGCGGAATCGGGCCGGGGCTGGACTTTGCAATTGAAAAGGTCTATGAATAACCGCTTAATCATATGGGTTCATCTGGAGGAACTATCATGGCACATAAGAAAATCGAACGGAAAAAAGAGCTGGATCGTCGCCGTCAACGTCGCGCCGAGCGCCTGAAGCTGCGCGCGCGCGAAGCCAAGGCCGCAGCCAAGGCCTAGGGCAAAGCAGCCTTTCAAGGCCACTTTGTTCCGGCGGCTGCGGAATGTCGTCTTTTCATGGGGCGAATGTCGCGGGGGATGCGCCTTATAACGGGTTCATCGCCTTTCGGTCAGCGGTTTTCCGCAGTGCCAACAACCGGTATGCCGCCCGCTCTGCGCCGTCCGCGCTCCCCTCGCGGGGCGCGTGCATTCGGCGTGGATTTTTCTGCTTATTCCGGCGGATCCCGTGCTGACAGGATCCTCGCCCCTTGACGGGCGACGGAAAAGCCGTATCTGCTGTGGCGGTAAGCCGCAAGGCGGCGCGGCGGCGGTCGCCCCGCGGACCTTCGCGCCCGGTCCGAAGGGGCGCGTCACTCCAACACAGCGGTTGTTCCGTTAATGGAACAGGCCGTCATCGGCGTCATCATGCCTATTTACGAATATCAATGTCCCAAGTGTCAGCGCGTGTTTGAGGAGTGGGTCAAGGCGTCGGACGCGCATGGGCAGGAACCCTGTCCCGACTGCGGCACGCCTTCACCCCGGATTATTTCGCAGACGTCCTTTGTGCTCAAGGGCGGCGGTTGGTATGTGAGCGACTACGGTTACCGCAAGGGCATTTCTGAGGACGGCGGCGCTCCGGCTGGTTCCGCTTCCGACGCGTCCGCCGGAGAGGCCAAGCCCGCCGAGGCGGCCAAAACCGACAAGGCCGAGGCTGCGCCCGCAACCGCGGAAAAGAGCGCCCCGGCGGAAAAAACCGTCGCTAAAGCCACACCCCCGTCCCAGGCCGCTAAGGCCAAGGGCGGCGCGGCGGCTTCATAGCCCGGAACCTGGTGTCTGATCTGAAAAATTAGACACACAAAATTCGTTAGGGTTGTGTGGCGGCGCAGCCGCTGTGGGTCAGCGAAAATTGAGAGCATAGCTACGCTCGAAATTTTTGCAGTAGGACACCAGGACAGTTGCGGCGGCAACGGCGCTTTGTGCGGCTTTTTCGGGAAAATTCGCGGCGCGAATCCTTGCCGCGTAATGCGAGCTGGCGAGCTTTGCTCGTCGTAAACAAGCATTCAAGTGGTAAATGCTCCAACGGCGCGCGGCAATCTCAAGCGCAAGATTTCTAAAGGGGAAGCCATGATCGAACGCTACACCCGGCCGGAGATGGGTCGGATCTGGACCCTGGAAAACCGTTATCGGGCTTGGCTCTCGGTGGAAGTGGCCGTGTGCGAGGCCTGGGCCGAGCTGGGGCGCGTCCCGGCGGAAGCCGTGAAGACGATCCGCGACAAGGCGGACATCGACGTGGAGCGCATCCTGACCATTGAGGAAACCACGCGCCATGACGTCATCGCCTTTCTGACTTCCCTGGAGGAAAAAGTGGGGCCCGAGGCCCGCTTCATCCATCTGGGCTGCACCTCCTCTGATATCGTGGACACGGCCAACGCCCTGTTGCTGGTCCAGGCCGGGGATCTGATTCTCAAGGATCTGCGCGCCCTGCTGGAAACTCTGGAAGACCTGGCCCGCCGCCACAAGGGCATGCTCTGCATGGGCCGCACCCACGGCATCCACGCCGAACCCACCAGCTTCGGCCTGAAAATGGCTGGCTTTTACGCGGAATTCGCGCGCCATCTCAAGCGGGTGGAAGCGGGCCTGGAAAGCGTGCGCGTGGGCAAAATTTCCGGCGCGGTGGGCACCTATGCCTTCCTTTCGCCGGAGCTGGAGCAGAAGGCCCTCAGCCGTCTGGGTCTCAAGGTGGACCCGCACTCCACCCAGATCATCCAACGAGACCGCTACGCCCATTTCTTCACTTCTCTGGCGATCATGGCCGGGGGCGTGGAGCGGCTCTGCGTGGAGCTGCGCCATCTCCAGCGCACCGAGGTGCTGGAGGTGGAAGAAGGTTTCGCCAAGGGCCAGAAGGGCTCTTCGGCCATGCCGCACAAAAAGAATCCCATTTCCGCCGAAAACATGAGCGGCCTTTCGCGCCTGCTGCGCTCCAACGCCCTGGCGGCCCTGGAAAACCAGGCCCTCTGGCATGAGCGCGACATCAGCCATTCCTCGGTGGAGCGGGTGATCATGCCCGATTCCACCATTCTGGCCGATTACGTGCTGACCCGCCTGGCCCGTCTGCTGTCCGGCCTGGTTGTCAAGCCCGAGCGCATGCGCGAAAATATGGAGCGTTCCTTCGGCCTGTATTTCTCGCAGCGGGTGCTCACGGCCCTGATCGCCGCCGGACTGCCCCGCCAGCAGGCCTATGAGGCCGTGCAGCGTCTTGCCATGCAGAGCTGGGAAACCCGCCGTCCCTTCCCGGACCTGGTGCGGGAGAACGCGGACATGCGCGCCCGCCTGGGCGAAGCCGCCCTGGCGGAGTTGTTCGACCCGGCCTATTATCTGCAACACGAGGACGCCGTCTTCACGCGCGTCTTCAGCGCCGATGCGGCGGAAAACTGAGCCGGGAGCAACGCCATGCTGGAACTCAAGCGCCGTCTGGCCCGCCTGCTGGTGGAAAAATCCTACCGCGAGGGGGATTTTGTGCTGGCTTCGGGCCGCAGGAGCGATTACTATTTTGACTGCCGGGTCACGGCCCTGCACGCCGAAGGGGCCTGGCTCATCGGCACGCTGTTCAACGACATGCTCAAGGGCCTGGACATCAAGGGCCTGGACATCAAGGGCGTGGGCGGCATGACCATGGGCGCGGACCCGCTGGTTTCTGCCACCACGGTTATTTCGCATGAGCAGGGGCGGCCGCTGCACGGGCTGCTGGTGCGCAAGGAGGCCAAGGGCCACGGCACCGGACAGTTTGTGGAAGGGCTGGGCAATTTCAGCGCCGGCGATTCCGTCGCCATGCTGGAGGATGTGGTCACCACAGGCGGTTCGCTGCTCAAGGCCTGTGACCGGGTGCGCGCGGCCGATTTGTCCATTGCCGCCGTCTGCGCCATCCTGGACAGAGAGGAGGGGGGACGTGAAAAGCTGCAAGAGGCGGGCTACGACCTGCTGGCGCTTTTCACACGCAAGGAGCTGGTCGATCTGGCCCGTTGAGGCCGGAGCCGGGCTTCCCTGCCGCGCCGCTGTTGCGGCGTCTCTTCGCGCGTCCATGTCCAGGTTGCTGGCGGGGCTGGCGTTGTCCTTGGTGCTCGCCGTCGTAACGGTTGCTCCGGCCCGCGCCGACAACTGGCAGGCCAATCTGTATAACGAAGGCCTGCCTTCCCATCTGGTGGCGGTGGACAAAAATCGCCGCGCCTTCCTCTTCTTCGAGAAAAAAAGCCCTCTCAAACTCAAATATTCCTTCCCCTGCGTCACGGGCCAGCTGGCGGGCGACAAACAGGAGCTCAATGACCTGCGCACGCCCGAGGGCATCTATTTTGTGGAATACAAAATCGCCAGCGGCCTGGACTTCAAGGAATACGGGGGCATCGCCTATACCCTCAACTATCCCAACCCTGTGGACCGGCTGCGCGGCAAGACCGGGCACGGCATCTGGATTCACAGCAAGGGCTTCGGCCTGGTGCCCACGCGCGGCTGCGTGGCTATCGGCCTGAAAGAAATCGACACGGTGGGCCCGCAGCTCACGCCCGGCACTGCCGTGGTGCTGGCCGAGCAATTTGACGAAAGCAGGGTTCCCCAGCCGGACAACGGCACGGCGCGCGAGCTGCGCCGTCTGATGCAGGCCTGGAGCAACGCCTGGGCCGCGCGTTCGCGCAAGATGTTCGACTATTACGACCCCGAATCCTACTCCAAAGCCACCGAGAACTTCTCGGCTTTCCGTCAGAACAAGGAACGCCTGTTCAAGATGCTCGGCTTCGTCAAGATCTATAATCGTGAGATCCATGCCCTGGAAGGGCCGGGCTACTGGGTGACCTGGACCGAGCAGTTCTACGCCGCTTCCAATCTCTCCACCGAAGGCGTGCGCCGTTTGTACTGGCAGCGCGGCAAGGACAAAAAATTCCGTATCGTGGGCATGGAATGGACCCCGCGCGATGTGGGCATGCGCGCCGATTTCCAGAAAGGCCGCCTGGTGGCCGCGAGCGTGCCCGCGGCCACGGATGCTTCTTCCGAAGCGCCCCTGCCGCCGCGCCTGGACATGCCCGAAGCCCCGGACGAAAAAACCGCGCCCGCCGCGCCTCCGGCGGCCGTGGCCGAAAAACTGCTGGCCGTCAGCGAACCCCTGGTTCCCCGCCGCGCTCCCGCGCCGCCGCCCGCTGAAATCAACTGGGGCGCCAAGCCGGGCATGGATGCCGCCCAGGGGGAACCCCCCGCCGCCGCGCCCGCTCCGGTTCCCGCCGCGCCCGTAGCTCTCTCGGCTCCCGAGACCTCGGCTGCCCCCGCAGCGTCAGCGTCATCCGCGCCCGTTACGCCCGAAGCCCCGGCCCCTGCCGCGCAGCCGGTGGCTCCGGTCCTGACTCCGGAGACGCGCGTCGAGCTGGAAAAGGCCGTGCAAGCCTGGAACAAGGCCTTTGCCGCGCGTTCCGCCGACATCGCCGCCCTGTATGACCAACAGCAGTATAATCGTGTGCCCGGCGTGCCGCGCGGGCATTCCTACAACAGCGTGCAGCGCGAGTTGGAGCGTCAGTTCCGCGCCCCCTGGCTGAGCCTGATCAGCCGCGCGCCTGTTCTTGAGATTCAGGGGCCGTTGGCCGTAAGCCGCAGCGAACAACTTGTGGTCGGGCCCACCGGCACGGAGCAGGGCGTGCGCACCTTCTGGTGGCGCAGGGAGGCGGACGGGAGCTTCCGTATTGTGGGGTCGGAATTCAAGCCCGCCGAACTGGGCTTGGCCGCCAACTATCTGGAGGACGTCAGCGCCGCTGTCAGCGCGAATCTGGAATCCTGGCGCAAGGCCTGGGAGGCGGGCCGCCTGGATGACTACATGGGTTTTTACGCCGCCGACGCCGTGCAGCAGGGCCGCTGGGGAGCCAAGAACATCCGCCGCCAGAAGGAAACTCTCTGGGCGCGGGTCAAACCCACCTTGGTGCAACTTTCCGGCCTTCGCCTGGCCATGGACAAGCACGGCATCCGTGCGGACATGAGCCAAACGTATGCGGACAGCGCGGGCCACACCGACCGGGGCACCAAGACCTTGTTGTTGCGTTTTGACGGTAAAAACTGGCGCATCCAGCGCGAGGATTGGGCCCCCCAGGCTCCGGCTGCCCCGGCCCCGGCCGGACAGAGCGCCGCGGCATCCCGCCGGAGTGCGCAGAGGACTCTGCCTTGAGATATCGGGAGCGGCTCTGCATCATCTTTATGCGTGACAACGGCCCCCGGCACAGCTTTCGCGTGCGCCGGGGCCGTTTTTTCCTGATGCTGGCCTTTTTCGCCTGCCTGCCGCTGGTTTGCGGCGTGCTGGGCTGGCAGACCTGGTGGCTCTGGCAGGAAAACAAGGCCCTGCGCGAAAACGTGCTGCGTTTTGAAAGCGACTACCAGACGGCCCAGGCCACAGCCGAGCGGCTTGAAAATCTGGAGGAACTGCTGCGCGAGGAAGGCGTGCAGGGCCGGGAGCTGGTCTTGCGCAAACTGGCCAGCGCCGAGCAGGCTGAAACGCCGCCCCAGGCCTCCGGCGCGGAGGCCGCTTCGGCTCCCGAAGGCGCTCCGGCCATGAGTGAGGGGCCGGGCCATGAGGAATTTCCGGCCATCGACACGGGCTATGTGAAGGTGGGCAATGTACAGGCCCGCGCCCTGCGCGGCGGCAAGCTGCGCATTGCCCTGGATCTGCGTAATGCCGACGCTCAGAGACTGGCTTCCGGCACGGTGCTGGCGACCCTGGTGACGGCGGACGGCCAGAAGCACACGCTTTCTTTTGACCCGGACGACGTGGGCAATTTCCGCATCAGCCGCTTCAAACGCACGGTCATGGTGGCCCGCCTGCCCGAACGCTTGAGCCTGGTCAACGCCCAGATCATCCTGGAGGTCAAAAGCCAGGACCGGGCTGTGGCTTACCGCAATATTTTCGCTGTGGAGCATTAGGAGCTGTCGTCACGAACGTCTTTTCGGTTATCGCCGCGCCGAACATCGCCTTTTATTCCGGTCGCACACTCCCTGCATACTTTAGGGTCTGTTGGCACTACGTTTTTTTGTCCGCTGGCTTTGTTGAACTTCGCCTTTTATTCCAGCCGAGTACCATAGCTCTGCTGTCCTCATCCGTAAGCAGCTTCGCTGCAACGGCTGAGGCAAGAGTACACTCCTTTCATAAAAGGCTCGTTCTCCTTGCCAGCGAACAAAATCCCAGTAGTGTCATCAGCCCCTAGCCGTTATGCGAGGACGGGCATTACGGATAAGGACAGCAGCTCTAACAGGCTCGCTCTCCTTGGTATAACGCAAAAATCCATCTCGTGACGACAGTCTCTAGAATAATCCACATTTCAAGTGTGAGCTGCTGCAGAGCAGGGCATGGCACTGTTCACTCTGTGGATCCTGTCGAAAAGCAAACTCCCGCTTTGTTACTGCCGCCATTGGGCAGTCCCGCTTCTTTCACGCACGTGCGGTGAAACTTTTTTGCGTGCATGCCTTGTGGTATGACAACCCGCTTGCTCTGCCGTCGGATTCCATTGATCGAACACTCAATAGTAAAAAGCGCTTGCCTCTTTTCTTTTTTCAGGTGTACCTTCGTACTATTCCATAAAACGTGTGAGGGGGCGTTCTCTGCGGGAACGATGCCGGTCTGCGGACCGGCGCTGGAATTGTGAACAAGCGGAGGTGGCGATGGAAGCATTGTACGGTTTTTTGCAAGAGGTCAGCAATGTGGTCTGGGGCCCGATCATGCTGGTCATGCTGGTGGGCACGGGCCTGTATCTGACTATCAGCCTGCGGTTTTTCTCTTTCCGGAACTGGATTACGGCCTATAAATGTCTGTGGCAAGGCCGCAAGCACCAGTCCGAGCACGGCGAAGTTTCACCCTGGAACGCCCTGATGACCGCCTTGGCGGCGGATATCGGCACCGGCAATATCGTGGGCGTGGCCACGGCCATCGCGCTCGGCGGGCCGGGCGCGCTGTTCTGGATGTGGGTGACCGCCCTGGTGGGCATGATGACCAAATTTTCGGAAGTGCTGCTCTCCGTGCACTTCCGTGAAAAGACCCCGGCCGGTAACTGGGTGGGCGGGGCCATGTACTTCATCAAGAACGGCCTGGGTAAAAGCTATACCTGGCTGGCCACATCCTTCGCCCTGTTCGGCATGATTGCCTGTTTCGGCATCGGGGCCATGGTCCAGGCCAACGCCATCAGCGTGAATCTGGCCAAGACCGTGAGCGTGCCGGAATGGGGCACCGCGCTGGCTCTGCTCTTCTTCGCGGGCATCGTGCTCATCGGCGGCGTCAAGCGCGTGGGCGCGGTGGCCGGCAAGCTGGTGCCCTTCATGGCCGTGCTCTATATCATCATGTGCCTGGTCATCATCTTCATGAACATCCACCGCGTGCCTTCCGTGTTCTGGTGGGTGGTTTCCGACGCCTTCACGCCTACGGCGGCCCAGGGCGGCTTTGTGGGCGCCTCGGTGATGATGGCCATCCGCATGGGCATGGCCCGCGGCGTCTTCTCCAATGAAGCCGGTCTCGGTTCCGCGCCCATGGCCCACGCCGCCTCCACGGCCGAATCCCCCCTGGTACAGGCCTCTATCGGCATGCTGGACGTGTTCATCGACACCATCATCGTCTGCAGCATGACCGGCTTTGTGATCCTGGTATCTCTGGACCCCGCCGGTCAGCCCCTCTGGAGCTCCGGCATGGGCGGCGGCCTGCTGACCGCGGCGGCCTTCCAGTACAACCTGCCCGGCTTCGGAGAATACGGCGTGACCTTCTGCCTCACGCTTTTTGCCTTCACTACCGCTCTGGGCTGGTGCGTCTATGGTGAGCGTTGCGTCATTTATCTCTTCGGCGACAAGGCCCAGAAGCCCTTCCGCGTCATCTACGTCTGCGCGGTGGCTTTGGGCGCCATTCTGGCCCTGGACCTGGTCTGGCTGCTGGCCGACATCGGCAACGCCCTGATGGCCTTCCCCAACATCATCGGCATTATCCTGCTCAGCCCCATGCTGTTCAAGATCGTGCGCGAGGAAGTCAAGAAGGACCCGCGTTTCGTCCTTTAGGGCAATTCCCGTTTGTGAGGCACCGGCATGGCGGCTTGCCCGCCGTGCCGGTGCCTTGTTCAGGCCCGGACATCCCAGCATGCCGGGCCTGATTTTATTTCATAAAAATTCAGGTTGGCCGTCTCAAAAAGTACATTGAATTCCGCATGGATATTTGCTGCATTTCGGTATAACTTTTTTATCCGTCATTATTTATTTAATCACATAAAGTTATCGAAAAGTGATATTTTCCCAAAAAGCATATTCCGCCGGGATGGCAAGCAGGCTTTTTTCAAAAAGCCTCTGGCTGGTATTCGCGGCATTCGTCTGCATCAGCCTCGACAGCACGCTCTATGCCGGATACCTTTTCATCAAGGCCACGGCCGGGGACTCCACCAAAAGTGCTGGCCGACAACCTCACATCCCGGCTTGAGGCGACCTACAATCTGCTTGAGGGCATGAGCAAGCAGCCTCTGATCCAGGATACCGGCGTCTCGGTCATGGACCGGGCCATGAGCATGAAAACCTATGCCGACGCCTTCAAATTCTGAATGATCGGCGTGGTGGACCCGGACGGCACCATTTCCAGCACACTGCGGCCCAAAATCGGCAAGGTGGAGCGTGATTACATCCCCCGGATCATGTGCACCGGCACACGGGAACTCAGTGACCCCTTTTCCGCCGGAGCCACGGACGAGATGATCTTCACCCAGTTCATGCCGGTAAAAAAAGACGGCAAAGTCGTCAGCATCTGTTTCGTCTCCATTCCGCTAACCCATATGAGTCGGCTCCCACCGTTTCGCGCCCGCACTGAAACGGTTATTTTCTTCTGCTGGACGGTCGGCATTCGATCATCGCCCATCCGGACGCCGGTAAACTGATGGCCAACATAAAAAGCATGGTCAATGAAGAGACTTTTTTGTTCGGCAGCGACCGGCAGCAGTTTCTCGAAGATCTTGAAAAGCGGCGCAGCGGCAGCTTCCTTTGTTTTTTTGAGGGCCGGCTGACCTTCACCGCCTTCACCAATGTGGCTGACAGCAGCTGGATGCTGATCCACCGCTGATCGCCATGTTGCTGAGTTTCGGCATCCAGACCCTGCTCTACGCCCTGTTCTTTGTGCTGCTCCTGCGTTACGGCCGTAAGTTCTTCGCGCCGGTCGACAATATCGTCCGCCATGTGATGGACCTGAACAAGAACATCCACGATTCCGAGCCGTTCTCCGTGGAAAATGCCTGCGGCCTCATCGAGATTTCGCGTCGTGGCCTGTTTGATATGCTCACCGGCTTGCCCACGCGCCATCTTTTCCATCAGCAGGTCGACGAAATTCTTGAAGCGGCCCAGGACCGGCTCTACGGCATCTTCTTTTTCGATATGGACAGGCTGAAACCCATCAACGACAATCTGGGCCATGAGGCCGGTGACAAGGCGCTGCGGGGATTCGCGGACAGCCTTATGTCGTTTGCGGAAGAGCATCACGGTCTGGCCTGTCGCTACGGCGGCGACGAATTCGTGCTCTTCGCGCCTCTGCAACGTGCCTCCGATATCACGGAACTCGCCGAAGAGCTGCTCAAAAACCAGCGGGGCAGGGTCGAGGGACGCGGCAAAAGTTATGTCTACGGTACGAGTATCGGCATATGCCCGTATCCCTGCGGCGCGTTCACCTTTGCCGAAGCCCTGCGTGCCGCGGATCTGGCCCTGTACAAAGCCAAGTCGCGGGGCAGGGGGAGCTTCTCCGTCCACAAGCCTGGCTGGGAATGAACGGGGTGCCCGCGCCTGTTGTTCCCGTTTCCGGCGAGGGTGGAGGAACATTTTTTTGTGTATTCATTGAATAAACAAACAATTTGTGACGCGGCCAATCGCGCGGTTTTTGTTTTGCATGGCGCGGCTCGTGAAAAATGGAGCAGCATGAATTTGTGTAACATGCCTTCCCAAAAGGAAAAAACTTTGCTATAAAACACAAAGAAGTCTCACCACAATATGGTTTCACTGTTGCGTCGCAATGGACAAGAGCGGATTCGCTTTGAAGTTGTATCCAACTTCAAGCTGGGTGGCCTTCAACCGTAAACCGCAATGCGATAACGGCTGAAGCGGATCCACGCCGCTCCGGGTCAGCGGCGGAAAATTGTCGCGGTTTTCGGGACGGAGAGGCCGGACGGCCGCAAGGCCGCTCCGCGCGGACCGGTAGGCGGCTCCGCGTCGCGCAACTGTTCTTACTGAAGGGGTGCAGCGTTGCAAAAGCGTTATATTCCCATAGCGTTGTTGACAGCCGTTCTGGCGGTGGTGGCCGTGGTGGGCTATGTGCTGCCCGAGCCGCACGAGGCCGTGCCCCAGCGCGTCCTGTTGGACAACGCTGGCGGGCCGGTGGTTTTTCAGCATGCGGACCATGCCTTTCAGCAGAAAATTCCCTGTCAGAAGTGTCACCATGAAAGTCCGGTCAAGCGGGAAAACGTGCAGCGCTGCGAATCCTGTCACGGCGCGTCGTTTGACGCGGCCTTCAGGAAAAATCACGTGGCGGCCTTCAACGACAACGCTTCCTGCGCCACCTGTCATCACTATGAGCTCGGGGCCAAGAAGTGGGGGCACAAGAAGCATCAGGAAGAATACGGGGTGGACTGCCGCGAATGCCACCACAAGAATACCGACATCGAACCTGAGCCGCAGAACTGCGCGGACTGCCACGACTCCGGCGCGCCCACGGGCCAAAAGGCCGAAAAGGGCACGCCGCCCGACCTGGCCGACGCCGTGCACGCCCGTTGCGTGACCTGCCATGAGGAGATGTTCGCCGCCAAGGCCAAGGGCTGCGCCCAGTGCCACAGCCAGACGGCCGTGCGCGACATTCTGCCCAAGCAGGGCCTGGTCAAGCTCAATCCCATGTTCACCAATTGCGCCGTCTGCCACGGTCTGCCCGCGGAAAAGCTCATTCCCGGCCGCATGGACGCCTATCACAAGCTGTGCATGGGCTGCCACGAAAAGCTGAAGAAGGGCCCCTACGGCAAGCAACAGTGCGCGCAGTGCCATACCAGCAAGTGAGGCGGGGATGAAAGAGTTATTCCAGATGTTGAACGACCCTCGTTTCCATCTGCTGTATGGGGTGACGCAGCGTTTCAGCACCGGGCCGGAGCCGCGCTTGGTGCGCCTGAACCGCGAGGGTTTCAAGCTGGTGGAAGGGGTGACCAAGAAAACCCTGGTCCATCCGCGCATGCGCCTGGCCGTGCACCCCTCGCCGCTCAAGGGCGACGCTTTTTCGCCCATTTTCGGCCGTATTTGCGAAATCAACGAGCGCAGCATCTTTGTGGAGGCCGTGGAGCCCAACGAGGAACAGCGCCTGGCCGCCGAAGCCGTGGAAAGGAACAAGCTGGATCTGCTTTCCCTGCCGGAGCGCGGCGCGGAGCTGGGCCTGGTTCTCAAGAGCCTGGGCCTGAACACCCGTTCCCTGGGCCAGGACTGCAAGACCCTGATCATCAACGGCCTGAATCCGGACCCGGGCGTGACCTGGGCCGAGCCCATGCTGCTCACCCACCTGGACAATCTCAAGGCCGGTCTGGAAGTGCTGCGTCGCCTTTCCCCGGCGGAAAAAATTCTGCTGGCCGTGCCCAAGGAAATGCGCCTGCACCACCATGATATCGAGGTGGCGCCCGTGCCGTCCCAGTATCCGGCCAGCATCAATGCCCTGGTAATCAAGGCCGTCACCGGCAAGGAAAATCCCGAGGGCGTGGGTATCGTGGGCCTGCACAATGTCTGGAGCCTGGGCCGGGTGGCCCGCACCGGCCTGCCGCTCATCGAAACCGTGGTGACCATCGGCAGCTTCGAGCACTCGGGCAATTACATCGTCAAAGAGGGCAGCACCATCGGCGAGCTGCTGGAGTTCGCCAACATCGAGCTGAAAAACGGCGACACCCTGGTGCGCGGCGGCCCGTTGCGCGGCGAAAGCCTGGACAAACTGGACCGCAGCGTGACCAAGGGTTCCACAGGTGTCTTTGTGGTGGAGGCGGGCACCATTCCGCCCATGGAGGGGCACAGCCCCTGCATCAACTGCGGCGCCTGCACGCTGATCTGCCCGGCCCGGCTGAGTCCCGGCTTTCTCAGCCGTTACGCCGAATTCGCCCTGCACGAGCGCAACCGCGCCGAACGTATCGAATGCTGCCTGGAGTGCGGGCTGTGCGGTTATGTCTGCATTGCCCGGCGGCCCGTGCTGCAATACATCCGCCTGTCCAAGCATAAACTGGCCCAGGCCGACGCTGCGGCCAAACTTCAGGAATTACGGCCCCTGACGCCGCCCTTCAGCGACGGGGCCGCCGCCAAACAGGGAGGTGAATGATGTCCGCAGCCGCCACGCCCGTGCTTCTGGCCATGAGCGCCCCGCCTTACTGGCACTGCGGGCGCACCATCCGCCAGACCAGCCTGTATATGCTGGCGGGCCTCGCCCCGGCGATCATCATGTCCATATGGAATTGGGGCCTGCCCGCGGCGCGGGTCATGGCCCTGTGCGTGGCCACCGCCGTGCTCACCGAGGCGCTCTGCCAGAAAGCCATGGGCCGCGAACTCTCGGTGGACGATTTCACGGCGGTCAATTCCGGCTTGTTGCTGGCCTTTCTGCTGCCCGCCGCCGCGCCCTGGTGGCTGGTCATGCTGGGCGCGTTCATCGCCGTGACCCTGGGCAAAATGGCCTTCGGCGGCCTGGGCGCCAATCCGGTAAACACGCCGCTGGTGGGCTGGGCCGTGCTGTTCGTGTCCTTTCCCCTGCTCATGGATCCCAACGCCATGCAGCTCGCCACGGATTTCGCGGACCCGCTGATCCGGCTCAAATATTTCGGCCCTGCGGCGGCGGAGTCCATTCCCTTCACGGATCTGCTGCTGGGCAAACAGATCGGCGGCCTGGGCGCGACCCAGGTGGGCGCGCTGTTCTTGGGCGGTTCCTTCCTGGCCGCGCGCGGCATCATCCGCTGGCAGATTGCCCTGGGCTTCTTTCTCGGCGTGGTCGGGTTGGCGGCCCTCTATAATATGCTGGACCCGGCCGTGGACGCCTCGCCCTTTTTCCATCTCTGCACCGGCTCGGTGATGCTGGGCGGCTTCTTTCTGGCCACGGAGACGGCCAATGCGCCCTCCAGGCCGCTGCCCATGTTCATTTACGGCCTGATGGGCGGCACGCTGACCATCATAATCCGTAAATACGGCATCTATGCGGACGGCACGCCCTTTGCCATTTTGCTGGTCAATCTGCTGACCCCCTTCCTGGATCTGATCCGTCCCAAACCTTTTGGAGCGCGTTAGTCATGATCGGCATGTTGCGAATGGTGGTGGTGCTTTCGGTGCTGTGCGGGCTGTCGGGCTTTGCGCTGTCCTATCTCAAGATGGTCACGGCTCCGCGCATTGAGGAACAGGTGCTGACCTACGTGCAGGGCCCGGCTCTGGCGCGGGTTTTCACCCACACCCAGAATTCACCCATTGCGGACCGCCGCAAATTCCCGCTGGACCACGGCTCGATCACGGTGTTCCCGGCCCTGCGCGACGGCAAGCTGGTGGGCGTGGCCCTGGAAGAGCAGGGCAAGGGCTACGGCGGCGAGATCGGCGTCATGGTGGGCTTTAATGTGGACAGCGACACCCTGGCGGGCATCGGCATCACCACGCTCAAGGAAACGCCGGGTCTGGGCATGCGGGTGACGGAACAGGCTTTTTCCGGGCAGTTCGCCGGGGCGCGCACCCCTGTGGCGCTCGCCTCCCAGGGGGGCTCCATTGATGGAGTCTCCGGGGCCACCATTTCCTCCGGCGGCGTGGTGACGGCCGTGAACAAGGCGGTCCAGGTCTACAGCCGACTTAAACCGGAAATTCTCAAAGTCTGGTCCAAATAGAAGCGCATCGCGCCGATTTTGCCGCAAGGAGGCAGCCATGACCGTCATGCAGGAATTCACCAAGGGGCTCTGGAAAGAGTTGCCGCCTTTCCGCCTGGTGCTGGGGCTCTGTCCCACCCTGGCCGTGACCAATTCGGCGGACAACGGTCTGGGCATGGGCCTGGCGGTTATTTTCGTGCTGGTGCTCTCCAATATGTTGATTTCCATGGTGCGCAGCATCATTCCCAAGAAGGTGCGCATCGCCTGCTTCAT
Source organism: Desulfovibrio sp. 3_1_syn3 (assembly GCF_000145315.2). NCBI lineage: Bacteria > Pseudomonadati > Thermodesulfobacteriota > Desulfovibrionia > Desulfovibrionales > Desulfovibrionaceae > Desulfovibrio > Desulfovibrio sp. 3_1_syn3. The sequence continues at coordinate 682,935 of NZ_ADDR02000001.1, read as the reverse complement.
CGTCATCGCGGCCTCGCTGGTGGTGGCCGTTGAACTGCTTATGCAGGCCTATGCCTATCCGCTCTACCAGCGCCTGGGCATCTTCGTGCCCCTTATCGTGGTCAACTGCATCATTCTGGGCAGGGCTGAAGCCTTTGCCGCCAAAAACGGCGTGGCCGCCTCTGTGGCCGACGGTCTGGGCATGGGCCTGGGCTTCACGCTTTCCCTGACATTTCTGGGGTCGTTGCGGGAAATTTGGGGCAACGGCACCTGGTTCGGCCATGCCATCATGTGGGACGGCTTTGAACCTTTCCGGATCATGGTCAAGGCGCCGGGCGCGTTCATTTGCCTGGGGCTGATCCTGGCCGGAATGAATCTGATCAACTTCTGGCAGGCCCGGCGCAAGGGCCGTGAGCCCCGGCCCCTGACTGAAGGCTGCGGCGCCTGCCAGGCCTGCAATATGGCGGCTCGCGAAGGCTAGGGCCGCCTCAGGCCGTCTGCCGGAGCATCGCGGATTTTTGAAAGGAGCGGCGCATGGAAATTTTTGCGATCTTTATTTCCGCCATCTTCGTCAACAACATCGTGTTGGCGCAGTATCTGGGCAACTGTCCCTACCTGGGCTGCTCCAAGGAAAAGAGTGTGGCTCTGGGCATGGGCGGGGCCGTGATTTTCGTTATCATCGTGTCCACGTTCTGCACCTGGCTCATGCAGCGCTATGTGCTGGACCCCTATGACCTCGGCTACTTGCAGACCATTGTGTTCATTGTGGTCATCGCCGCCCTGGTGCAGTTCGTGGAAATGTTCCTGAAAAAAGCCGTGCCGCCGCTCTACGCGGCCCTGGGCATTTTTCTGCCGCTGATCACCACCAACTGCGCGGTTATGGGCGTGGCCATCCTGGTGCAGCGCGAAGGTTTCGGCCTGTTGGAATCCGTGATCTGGGGCGCTGCCTACAGTGTGGGCTTTACGCTGGCCCTGCTGCTCATGGCCGGTATTCGTGAGCGGCTGGACACCTGCCGTCTGCCCAAAGCCATGGCCGGAACGCCCATCGCCTTGGTCATGGCCGGGCTGATGTCGCTGGCGTTCATGGGCTTCAAGGGTATGGGCCATTGAGAAGAGGCGTCTTTTGCCCCCCCCGGCGGCGTCAGGCGTCGCGTCGCGCGCCGGTCATGTATGTTTTGATACACTCCCGTCGCGCAACGCTTGCCTTCCTTGCCGGGAAACAAAATCCGCCTCTTCTCCAGAGCCCCGGGCCGCTTGTTTTCCTTGCCGACGAACGAACTTGACGACGCGCCCGCAGGGCGTTGCGGATAGAAAGAAAAGCCTTACCTGATAGTTAGAGTAGTCGACGCATGAAATGCGTCAACCGGCCTGCAAGGATTTGTCTGCAAATCCTTGCCACGGAATGCGAGTAGAAGAGCATTTCACGTGTTAAATGCTCTCGAAGTTATTTGCGTTGTTGTTACGTTAGCCGAGGTTGCCGTTATGGTCTTTGTATCCATTATGACCCTGTTCGCCCTGGGACTCGCGGCCTCGATCATCCTGGCCGTGGCTTCGCGTGTCTTTTACGTCAAAGAGGACCCCAGAGTGGAGGCCGTGGTGGAGGCCTTGCCCGGTGCCAATTGCGGCGGTTGCGGCTTTGCGGGTTGCGAGGGTTATGCCACGGCGGTGGTCAATGATCCTTCGGTGCCGGCGAACAAATGCTGCGCCGGCGGCGCGGCCACCAGCATCGCCGTGGGCGAGCTCACGGGCAAGACCGTGGCCGAGGCCGAGCCCCTGTATGCCTTGCGGCGTTGCGACAAGCTGGCAGGCAAGGTGGCTCCGCGCTACCAGTATCAGGGCATGCCTTCCTGCGCCGCCGCGGCTCTGATGCGCGGGGGCACGGACGTCTGCGTCTATTCCTGCCTGGGATTCGGCGACTGCGTGCAGGTCTGCCCCTTCGGTGCCATGGAAGTGCGTGACGGCCTGGTACGCGTGGACCGGAGCAAGTGCACGGGCTGCGGCGTGTGCGTGGCCGCCTGCCCGCGCGGCATTCTGGAACTGACGCCCCAGCGGGGCCGCGTGGCGGTCTACTGCAACACCAGGGACAAGCTGCGCGCGGTCATGGATGTCTGCGACGTGGGCTGCATCAAGTGCGGCAAGTGTATCAAGACCTGTCCGGCCAAGGCTGTGCGCCTGGAAGACAACCGCATTGTCATTGACCATCTCCTCTGCCTTTCTTACGGCCCCATCTGCGAAGAAGCCTGCGTGGGCACCTGCCCGCGCCATATTCTGCGTTCCACCCGGAGCCCCCTTGTGCCCCGCGCCGTTGCGGACGCGGACGACAAGGCGGCAACGCCGCCCGCGCCCGAGGCCGCCGCTTCGGAGCAATCCCGGCCCCAACCCCAAGCCTGAGAGGGAGGCAGCATGCCGTCCATTTACAGTCGCCGTCATTTTCTGCGGGCCGCGCTGCTGAGCGGCGGGGCTCTCACCGCCGCCACCCTGACGCCCGCCTTTCTGCCGCTGGCCGCCAGGGCCGGTGGACTGTTGCCGGGCGGCGCGCCCGCGGAGCCGCTGCGGCAGACCAGCCTGTTCATGGGCACCATGGTCAGCATCAGCGTGGCCCAGGTCGAGCCGGGCCGGGCCGAGGAAGGCATGGCGCGCGCGTTCGCCCTGGGCCGCCGCATGGCGGACGTATTCACCCGTTTTGACGCCTCGTCGCCGGTGGGCGCGCTCAATGCCGACGGCGCGTTATCCGACGCGCCGCCGGAGCTGAACGCGCTGTTGCAACGCGCCATGCGCGTGGGCCGCCTGACGGGCGGCGCCTTTGATGTGACGGTACTGCCTTTGTTGCGCCTGTTGGACGCCCACCGCAATCCCACAGGCAGCCTGCGCCTGGCCGAAGGCGAGTTGCGCGAAACCCTGGAACTGGTGGGCGCGGAACATCTGGAAGCGAGCGGCAAGGCTTTGCGCTTTACGCGTTCCGGCATGGGTCTGACCCTGGACGGCATTGCCAAGGGCCATATTGCCGAGGCCATGTCGCGTGAACTCGCGGCCGCCGGTTGCCCGGATCACTTGGTCAATGCCGGCGGCGACATGGTGGCGCGCGGCCGCAAAGCTCCGGACGCGCCATGGCGCGTGGCCGTGGAAGACCCGCAAAAGCGGGGCAAATATCCCCAGGTGGTGGAACTGCCCGCGGGCGGGGCCATTGCCACGTCCGGCGGCTATGAGGTTTTTTACGACGCCGCGCAAAGCCACAGCCATCTGGTCAGTCCGGCCACCGGCCAAAGCCCGGCTCTGGCCAGCGTGACCGTGACCGCGCCCGAGGGGCTCATGGCCGATGCCCTGGCTACGGCCCTGTCGGTCATGCCGCCGCGCGAAGCTCTGGCCCTGGCCGACGCCCTGCCCGGCTGCGCCTGCTGCCTGTTGCGCCGGGACGGGCTGGCGCGGGTATCCGGTCGCTGGCAGGGGCGGCCGGTCTAGGGCCTGTTGACACTATGCCTTTTTGCCCGCTCGCTACGTCAGATTTCACCTGTTTTTTCGGTCGAGTACCAAAAGAGTACACTCCCTCAAAACAGGCTTATCTTCCTTGCGGGCGAACAAAAATTCTATAGTGTCGACAGGCCCTAGGCCGCGCTGCGGGATCATTCTGTTCTCCTCCCGTAGGCAGAATGATTTTGTATTTAGAGTAGGTTATTTTTCAAAGATAAATTGTTTTAGTGGGCTTGTCATACGGATGAGATATTCCGAGCCCTGCGGGCGCGGCTTTTTCGCCACGTTGCGGCTTGGGCCGCCTATCCCCCGACCCCCCCTACAAGCCCCTGCCCCTGCTGCACGTCGTAACGCGATGACGCGGCGTACAACGGGTCTTGCTCGCGTGGTTCGCTACGCCCCGAAATCGCCGCGCGTCAATTTCCGGCAACGGACGACTTTTTTACTCGAAGCCCGGCTGTCAATGGCAATTGCGCGGCGCGGAGGGAGATCGCCTGAGCGTAGCGAAGGAAGCTCCCGCAGCAAAAGCCGCGCTGCCCTCGTAGCTCACGCGGGGGGAAGGGGTTGCAAGAGGCCTGGGGGGTCGCGCAGGCCACCCGGCCCCTGCCCGCGCCGGAGGCGGCCAAAACGACAGCGAAGCGAAAACTGTAACGCCCGGAGGGCAGAATAAAACAACGGGCGGAGAACAGAATGACCTTGGCCGCTCTGCGGAGCGCTTGCCCGACCTGTCCTTCCGAGTGTAAGAAAAGTGGGTGATGGACTGCTTTTTCTGCACCGTGCACGCGGCTTGGCCCTGGCTGCGCCAGACGGAAGACGGATCGGGCCGCATGGGGGACGTGCGCTTTGTCCTGGAGGAAAAGGACGGCAGCACTCCCTGGCTGGTGGTCTTTGACGAGCCGCCCGCGGGCGCGGCCACCCGCGTTCCGCGCGAACGGCGTGTGCTCTTCGTCACCGAGCCGCCGGAAATCAAGCGTTACCCGCGTTCCTACCTGGGCCAGTTCGGCACGGTCATTTCCCCCTATGCGTTCCGGGGCGTGGAGTCCCGTGCCCTTCTTTTGGAAAATCCCTGCCTGAACTGGCACTACGGGGTCGCCACGGGCCACGGCGCGCCTGTATCTCCGGCCCTGCGCCGCCTCGGCGACATCCAAAATCTGCCCGTGCCGCCCAAGTCCAAAAAATGCTCGGTCATTTGCTCCACCAAAACGGCCACGGAAGCGCAACGGCGGCGCATCCGTTTCGTCCGGCGCCTGAAAGATATCCTGGGGGACGATCTGGATGTCTTTGGGCGGGGTTTCCGTCCCGTGTCCGACAAGGCCGAGGCCATTGCCCCGTATGCGTACCATCTGGTGCTGGAAAACAACTACATCGACAATTTCTGGACGGAAAAGCTGGCGGACGCCTGGATCGGCTGGGCGCTGCCCCTTTATCTGGGCGCGCCCAATCTGGCGGCGGCCTGCGGCCTGCCGGACGGTTTTGTGGCGCTTGACCCGGACGACGAAGAAGGCAATCTGGCCCGCATTGCGCAATGCCTGGGGCGCCCGCTTTGGGAAGAGCGGCGGGAGGCCCTTGCCCGCTGCCGAGCCTGGTGCCTGCAAGGCACCAATGTCTTTGCCAGGACGGCCGCGCTGATCCGCAATGCGCCGCCCGGCATCCAACGCCTGCCCATGTCCACGAGGCCCGAAAGCCTGTACGGCACGGACCGTCAGGCTGTTGCCGCCTTGTACGGCCGGGCCCGGGCTTGAGGCCTTGCCCCAGCCTGAACGGCTCTGACACTATTTCTGGGGGAATTGCAGCGTGCCGCTGATCACTGTCGCCATGGCCGCCCACAACGCCGCCCCGTATATCGGGGAAGCGCTGGATTCCATTCTGGGCCAGACCTGCCGGGATTTCGAGCTGCTGGTGGTGGACGACGGTTCCACGGATGAGACCGCGCAACGCGTTGCGGACCGCGCGGACGCGCGCATCCGTCTGATTCGCCTGGGAACCAACCGGGGCCGGGCAGCTGCGCGCAATGTGGCCCTGGACAACGCGCGCGGCGTATATCTGGCCTGGATGGACGCCGACGACATTGCCGTGCCCCGGCGTCTGGAAAAGCAACTGGCCTTTCTGGAAAGCCATTCGGATGTGGCCGTCTGCGGCGGCTGGCTGCAATACTTTCACCAGTCCACGGCCTTGGAGCGTTTTCCCCGGACGCCGGAGGATATCCGCGCGGCCACGGTTTTCGGCACGTCCGTGGTCAACGGGTGCAGTCTGCTGCGCCTGGATGCGCCGCGCGCCCACGGTCTGCGCTATGATCCGGCCCTGGAGCGCGCCGAGGATTTCGCCTTCTGGGGCGATCTGCTGCTGGGCGCGGGCCAGCGCGCCGCCAATCTGCCGGAAGTGCTGCTGCACTACCGCTATGTGCGCCGCCCCTTTGTACCGCGCTGGCATGTGCGGGCTCTGCTGGGGCACGTCTTTCCCCATCTGGGCCTGGAGGCCGACGTCGCTGAGGCCGCCCTGCACGCGGGCCTGGTCTACGCCCCGCTTAAAACGCATTGCGCCCGCGCGGGCGCGCGCCCGCTGCTGGCCTGGCTGGACAAGCTCTGGCGCGCCTGGGCCGCCTCCTTTGGGGATGACCCGGCCATGCGGCGTTACATTCTTTTTTTCGCGGCGAAAATCCTTTCCCTGGCTCCGGACAGGGAGGATGCGGCCGCTTTTTTCCGCAGCCTGGATATCGCCGGGCTGACAAAAGATTAGAGACAGCTCCTAGCGCGCCCCCTTGGGAAAGAGCACCACGCCGATGGTTTTGAAGATAATGTGGATGTCCAGCAGAATGGACATATTCTTGATGTAGTAGAGATCGTATTCCAGCTTGCGGCGGGCGTCCTCCTCGGACGCGCCGTAGGGATAGCAGACCTGGGCCCAGCCCGTCAGGCCCGGCTTCACCGTATGGCGCAGGCTGTAGTAGGGAATGTCCTTCTTGAGCTGTTTGACGAAGGCCATGCGCTCGGGCCGGGGACCGATGAAGCTCATGTCGCCCTTGAGGATATTCCAGATCTGGGGCAGCTCGTCGATGCGCACCTTGCGGATGAACTTGCCGAAGCGGGTCACCCGGTTGTCGTGGGCGCTGGCCCAGACCGCGCCGTTTTTTTCCGCGTCCGCGCGCATGGAGCGGAATTTGTAGACCGTGAATTCCTTTTCGTACAGGCCCACGCGGTCCTGGCGGTAGATCACCGGGCCCGGCGATTCCAGGCGCACGATCAGGGCCGTGAGCAGCATGACGGGCGTGGCCGGAATCAGCAGCACCAGCGAGATCAGCACGTCCAGAGCCCGTTTCAGCCGCCGCAGCGAGCCGCGCGTGTTCAGGGAAAAACCCTCGGTCTGCAACAGCCATTCGTCGTTGATCTGCGAAAGGGGCAGGCGCTGCACCACGTGCTCGTAAAAAGTGCGGATGTCCACCACCATGCTGCCGCGCAGCTTGGCTTCCAGCAGATCGTGGGCGATGTCGTCGTCAATGGGCGCGTCGGGCAGCAGCAGGATCATGGTGGCCCGCTTTTCCCTGGCCACGTCCAGGGCCTTGAAGGGCGGCCCCAGGCAGGGGCCCGCGTCCGGGCCCTGATCCCGTTCGCCCACATAACCGATGATGGTCGCCTGGGGCAGGCCTTCGGCCAGCAGTTGGCGCACCTTGCCCGCGCGGTCCACGCCCACCAGCAGGATGCGCAGGGGGTGGGTCAGCTTGTCCGCATTGCGGTAGTAAAGCCAGCGCCAGCCCAGGCTGAAGGCCAGGGACAGGGTAAAGAGCATCAGCAGGGTTTCGCGGTCGAAACGCCAGTGGTCAAAGGAATAGGAAGCCGTGGCCGAGGAGATGATGCCCAGCACGCAGGCCACCAGCACCCGGCCCGAGGTTTCCCTGAAATCTTCCCGCCCCACGCTGTAGGCGTCCAGAATGTAGAAAAAGAGCATGTAAAAAAAGACCGTGAACAGCGAAGCGCCGGTGTAGTCGTGAAACACGCTCAGATCCGGCGCGATGGTGGTCACGCCGGTGATGGTCAGCGCCAGCAGCAGGCAGAAGATGTCCAGAGCCTGCAGGAGCGCCATGCGGTACGTACTGATCATTGCCCTTCCTTTATGCCCCGGCGGGCACATGCATGTCCCGCAGAATGCGGGCCGCCACTTTTTCGGCGTCGAATTCCCTGACGGCCAGCTCGCGCCCGGCCTCGCCCATGCGCGCGATAGTTCCCGGCGCGAGGATAAAACTTTCCATGGCCCCGGCCAGGGCCTCGGGATCGCGCACGGGCGTCATGCGTCCGTTGACGCCGTCGCGCACCACTTCCCGGCAGCCGGGCACATCCGTGACCACGGCGGCGCGGCCCATGCTCATGCCTTCCATGATGGACGTGGGCGTGCCTTCCCGCCAGGAGGGCAGCACCAGCACGTGGGCTGCGGCCAGATAGGGCCGCACGTCCCTGGTTTCGCCCAGATATTCGATGCCGTTCTCGCGCTCCCAGGTTCTGACCTGGTCAAGGCTGACGCTGCCCAGGCCCTGTTCCGGCGGGCCCAGCAGCTGAAAGCGGGCTACGGGGTAGCGGGCCTTGAGCAGACGCGCCGCCGCGGCGTATTCCGGCAGGCCCTTTGCTTCCAGCAAACGACCCACCAGCAGAAAGATGACCGGTCCGTCAGGCGGCAGCGGGGGCAGGGGAGCCTGCGCGAAACGCCGGATGTCCACGCCCGTGCCGCGCGCCGTGAGCACGCGCGCGCCGGGACCCAGAATGCCCGACTCGCGGAAGATGCGGATATCGTCCTGATTCTGAAAAAAGACGCCTTCCGCGTTTTTGAGCGCCTGCCGGTAAAGAAAGACGCTCAGACGGTTGACGCATTTCTTGAACAGGCTGTCGGCCTCAAAGGCGTAGCCCAGACCGGTGATGGTGGCGTAGACGTGCGGCACGCGCGCGCGGCGCGCGGCCAGGCCGCCGTAGATGACCGGCTTGATGGTCGAGGCGAAGAGCAGGCCCGGCTTCTCCGCATCGAATATTCGCCTGAGTCGGGCGAAAGAGCGCGCGTCATGCAGGGGATTGAGGCCTTTGCGGTCCAGCTCGTAGTGGAGCACGCGCGCGCCCAGGGTTTCCAGCGCCGCGTCGGCCTCCGGGTCGCCGGGCGGCACGCAGCAGAGCGCCTCATGCCCGCCCTGACGCATTTGGCGGATCAACACGCTCCAGAAATTGGACAAAGCCCTGGCCTGGTTGCCCAGGACAATGATTTTCATGCCGGTTTTTCTCCCTTCCGTCGCGGCGGCCCCGGTATGGTCTTGCCTATAGCACCTGTGCCCGGCCCTGAAAAGAGGGTGGAGCGTGCGGGGCCGCCCGCGTCTTTACAGGCCGCGCCGCGCGGAGTACAAGGAGAGCGACCCGCCGAGGCCGACCGGCGCGGGTCCGGAGGCGCGGGCCGCCGTTATAATCAACCCTCAGGAAACAATAAAACAGGACGCAACCATGAGCGTGTATGCCGCCTTGTGCGAAACAATGACCGCCGCCCCCTCCCGTTGGCTGGTGACCGGCGTGGCGGGTTTCATCGGCTCCAATCTGCTGGAGCATCTTTTGAAAATGGGCCAGACCGTGGTGGGACTGGACAACTTTCTCACCGGCTATCAGAAAAACCTGGATATGGTCCGCGACCTGGTGGGGCCGGAGGCTTGGAAGCGTTTTACCTTCATTGAAGGCGATATCCGCGACCTGGATACCTGCCGCAAGGCCTGCGAGGGAGCGCGGCACGTGCTGCACGAGGCCGCTCTGGGTTCGGTGCCGCGTTCCATCGACGATCCCCTGCTCTCCAACAGCTGCAATATCGACGGCTTTCTGAACATGCTGGTGGCCGCGCGCGACGCCAAGGTGGAAAGTTTCGTCTACGCCGCGTCTTCCTCCACCTACGGCGATTCGCCGGAGCTGCCCAAAGTGGAAGACAAGATCGGCCGTCCGCTCTCGCCCTATGCCGTGACCAAGTATGTGGACGAGCTGTATGCCGATGTCTTTGCCCGCTGCTACGGTTTCACCAGCATCGGCCTGCGCTATTTCAACGTCTTCGGCCAGCGTCAGGACCCCTACGGCGCGTATGCGGCGGTAATTCCGCAGTGGTTCGCCAGCCTGATCAAGGGCGAAACCGTGTACATCAACGGCGACGGCGAAACCAGCCGCGACTTCTGCTACATCGACAATGTGGTGCAGGCCAATCTGCTGGCGAGCCGCGCCCGCGCGGAAGCCCGCGACAAGATTTACAATGTGGCCTTCGGCCAGCGCACGACACTGAACGAACTGTTTCTGCTGATCCGGGAGGAAGTGGCCCGGCATCTGCCCGCCGCCGCCACGGCTGAAGCCGTGCACCGCGATTTCCGCGCGGGCGACGTGCGCCATTCGCTGGCGGACATCAGCCGGGCCGAAAAGCTGCTGGGCTATGAGCCGCGCTACGACGTGCGCGAGGGTCTGCGCCTGGCCGGGGACTGGTACGCGGCCAATCTGTAGGGCGGACTTTGTTTGAAATCGCATATAATTTCAAACAGGGATCCTTTCCTCAAACTCTCATTGTTCCCGTCGGTCGCGGCGGCGTTGTCCTGATTCCCGGCCGTGCTGTTCTTGCCTGCATGTTGCGTTGCAGCCACAGTCAGAGCAATTTCACTCTTGAAATTGCTCTGACGACGCACACGGTGCGGCGCGCCGCGAAGCGGCGTGGATTCTGGCGAAAACCACGTTTTTCGCCAGAATGTTAACTTTGAAATTTGTAAAATTTAAAGTTAATCTGCTCTAAGGCGCACGGCTTTGCCGTGCTTGGCTCGGGCAATCAGGGCTGCGTCGACGGCTGACGCGCGGCACAACGCTGTTTCGTCCCGCGTTCAGGCGCGCCCGTCAGCTCCGGCCGGAAGGAAGATAAAGAAGGTTGGCATGCGGCAGACTCTGACCCTGCTCTGGCAAATGGGCATCCTGGCTGCTTTCGCCTGGGCGGCGGACTGGCTGGCGCGGATGTGCGACCTGCCTATCCCCGGCAATGTGCTGGGCATCATCGTGCTTTTCCTTCTGCTCTGCACGGGCGTGGTCAAGGAAAGCCACATCAGCGAGGCCGCCAATTTTCTGCTCAAGCACCTGGTGTTCTTTTTTGTCCCCATCGCGGTGGGGCTCATGAACTGGGGCGGCGTCTTTTACGATTACGGCTGGGTTCTGCTGGCGGCCATTGTGATCAGCACGGCCCTGCCCCTGCTCGTGGTGGGCTGGCTGGCCGGGGCCCTGCGCCGCCGCCCTGAGAAAGGAGCGGAGTCATGTGGTCAGTGACGACCCTGCTCTGCGTGGCGGGCACGGTCTTTGTCTACGCGGTCGTGCGCCGTCTGTACCTGCGTTACAAGCATCCGCTGATCAATGTGGTGGGGCTCAGCGCCGCCGTTGTGATCAGCGCGCTGCTGCTTCTCGATGTGCCCTACGCGGCTTATGAACCGGCCAGGAAGATCATGACCGCGCTCATCGGGGCCGCCACGGTCAGCCTTGCCCTGCCGTTGTACCGCTACAGGAAGTTGCTGCTGCGCCATGCCGTGGCCATCATTGTCAGCGTGAGCGCCGGGGCTTTTGTGGCCATGTTTTCCGCCGGGCTCATCGCCCAGAGCGGCGGCCTGCCGCGTGAAGTGGTCATGTCCATCCTCTCCAAAGGTGTTTCCATTCCCTTTGCCGTGGAGGTCGCCAAAATCTACGACGGAATTCCTTCCCTGGCCGCCGCCTTCGTGGTGGCTACCGGCACTCTGGGCTCGCTGCTGGGCGTCTGGACCCTGAACCTTGTGCGCGTCAACTCCCCCTTTGCCCGTGGGCTGACCCTGGGCACAATCTCCCACGCCCAGGGAACGGCGGCGGCCCTGCAGGAAGGCGAGGAGGCGGGCGCCATGGCCGGTCTGGCCATGATTCTGGCGGGCATCCTCACCGCCGCCTTCGCGCCGCCGGTGGTCTGGCTGCTACGCGTCGCCGCCTGAACCCGGAACACATTCTTCCATGCTTCGTGAAGAAAAAATATCGCGGCCGCGTTTCTTTCTTTTCTTTCTCACCGGACTGCTTCTGGTAGTGCTGCTCGCGGCGATGCCGGACCGGCGGCCCGTTGCCGCCGCGACCGCGCCGGAGGTCCGGGAGGGGGACATCATTTTTCACGCCTCCACCTCGTCCCAGAGCGCGCTCATCCGCCTGCTGACCCGTTCGCCGTATACCCACTGCGGCCTTGTGATGCGCCACAAGGGGCGCTGGCTGGTGCTGGAGGCGGTGCAGCCGGTGAAGCTTACGCCCCTGGCGGCCTGGACGGCGCGCGGCGCGGGCGGGCATTATGTGCTTAAACGCCTCAAGAATGCAGACGCCGCGCTCACGCCCGACGTGTTGGAACGCATGCGGCGTCTCGGCCTGGGCATGCTGGGCCGGGCTTATGACCGGCAGTTTCGTTGGTCCGACGCGAAACTATACTGCTCGGAACTGGTCTGGAAACTCTATCGTCGCGGCGCGGGCATCACCCTTTGCAAGCCGCAGCATTTCAGAGATTTTAATCCGGCGCGGCCCTCCCTGGCCGGAGAGGCCGCCCGCCGCTACGGGAAAAACATGCCGCCGCCGGACGAGCCCGTGGTCACGCCCGCGGCCCTGTTCGACAGCCCCCTGCTGCGCACGGTGGAGGAACGGTAGGAGGCTGCCGCCTTGGTGGAACGGCTTCGCCTCAGGTTCAAAAGGAGCAGCCGTTTTTGCCATTCTGTTTGATCTTATAGGCCCGCTGGTCGGCTTTCTGGGCAAGGATATTATAATCGCTGCCCTCGTCGGGAGCCAAAGCGATGCCGACGCTGCAGGAAACCGGCAAATGAAGAAAATAATCGCTGTCCGCCAGTTGCGCGATGGCGTCGCAGAGCCGTTGCACACGTTTCTTCGCCATGTCCGCTGACGACACACCGGACAGCAGAACCACGAACTCATCGCCGCCGACACGTCCCAGCACATCGCTGGGCTGCGCCTCCTGCCGGAGAACAGCCGCGACCCGGCGCAAAAATTCGTCGCCCATGCCATGTCCCAGCGTATCGTTGACCATCTTGAAGTTGTCCAGGTCAATGAAAAGAAATGCCGTGCTTTCGCGTTGTTGCGCCAATGTCTCAGAGACGCGCTCCAGTGTGCCCTGATAATTGAGCAGCCCGGTCAACGGGTCGGTCTGAGCTCGCAGCAGAGCGGCTTCCAGTGCGCTCTGATGTTCCTGTTGCTCGCGGTATATGGCGGTGACATCGGAGCGGGAGAGCAGGATCATGCCGGACGGCTGGTCGTAATAACGGTATTCCAGGCGCTTGCGGGTATAGCCGCGTACGGGGTCAAGGACGCCGCAATAAAAGGCGTGCAGCCCGTTGACGCTTAACTGTTCCAGTACTCGTTCAATCCGCATTTCCCGGATGACCATCTGCCTGTCTTCCGGAACCACGAAGGCTTCCGCATAGTTAACAAGTTCCGTGGCGTAGTCGTTGCATTGGGCCGGAGGCAGGGGCGTCCCGTCGCTGCTGCCGCTGAACATGGTATAGCTGTTGTTTTTCGCGTCCAGATAGATGAAGTAATCGCAGTTATTGTATACATAACGGTCAACGACGTTTCTGAGCAAATGCTGTTCGTCGGCATCGCGGACCATGACGTACGCGTAGGGAGGGTGCCCCTCCTCTTGTACCAGAAAGGCGGATATGGAGATCCAGCGGAGTCTGCCAGTGGTGAGGCGCACGTCGCGGGACAGCGTGTGCTGTCCCGATTTAAAAATCTGCAGCAAATGCGCCGAGGAAAAACTGTGCAGAATCATCTGGCTGTCGCTTTCGCCAAGATAGGCGGCGCAGCAATGCCGCAGCAGCGTATTCCAGTCATAGACCTTGGCGATGGTTTCGGGCCTCTCGCGGCTTTGCAGGATAACGGCGTCCCGACGCGCGCGATGGAGACGTACGCATGATTGAGGACGTTGAACAGTTCCCTCTGGATGTTGTCAATTGTCGTGCTGCCGGTGTGGTTCGGACGCTGTTTCATGGCTTTCTCTGAGTTTTCTTACCGTGAGAATTGACTGCTCAACTCCCCCCCACCACAAAGGCGTGGGGGTAGAGAGCTCTGAACAGGTCCAGCATCTGCTGCGCGCCGTTGGAATCCTGCCAGGGGCCCACCTGCACGTTCCACATGTTGTTGCTGCCGAACTCCAGGCGGCCCTTGTGGCCGGACCGGGTCAGGATATTGATCAGTTTGTAGGCGTTGTTCTTGTCGGCAAAGGCTCCCACCTGCACATAGAAGGGGCCGCTCATGTCGCCGTTCTCCTGCAGTTGGGGAATGCCGCCCAGGCTCTGGACGCGCACTCTGGCCGTGCCCGTGCCCATCATGTTCAGGCGCGTGGCCGCGCTGCGCGAGAGATCGATGACGCGGTCGTCCACAAAGGGACCCCGGTCGTTGACCCGCACAATGATGGAACGGCCGTTGCCCAGATGGGTGACGCGCACCTTGGTGCCCAATGGCAGGATCTTGTGGGCCGCTGTCATGGCGTATTGATTGTAGCGCTCGCCGTTAGCGGTTTTTTTGCCGTGAAAGCCCGGTCCGTACCAGGAGGCCGTGCCCACTTCCACAAAGCCGTGGGCGGATTTGAGGGGATAATAGGTCTTGCCGCGCACGGTGTAGGGCTTGCTGCCCGGCACGCCGCCCTTGCGCCAGGAACGCGAGCCGCAGCCGGACAACAGGGCCGCGCAGAGCAGGAGTGCCAGGCAGACCCGCAGCGCGCGAAAGGCCTTGTTCATGCGGCGGGCTCCGGCTCGGCCAGGCAGCGCGGCATGCCGTTCTGAGCGCAGGCCGCGCACAGCGCCGTGTCGGCCTCCCCGGCGGAGCCGCTTTCCAGACCGCGCAGGAGCTCCCGGCTTTCGTCATTGAGCAGGTTCCGCTCCCGCGCCCGTCGGAGCAGGGTCATGGCGGGCTCGTGCCGTCCCGATTCCAGAAAATCCCGGGCGGCCAGCAAATAAAGGCACTCGGGTTCGCCGTCGTACAGGGCCGTGAGCAGATCCGGATAGAGCGGGCCGAAAACCTCGCGGGCCAGAGGCTCCTCGCAGGCCAGCCAGCGGGCCAGGCGGCAGTTGCGGCCCTCGGCCGTCAGATAGCGGGTGAGCAGGAAAAGCCCGTGCGACAGGACGTGGATGATGCGCTCCAGTTCGCGCGCCGAGCTTTCGGCGGTCTGCGCGGCCAGGGCGCTCAAGGGGCCGTAGAATTCGCCGGTCACCGCCGGGTGACGGCCCAGCTGGGCCAGGCGGTTGGCGTAATGCTGGCCCTGGAAGGCGTCTTCCTTGAGCTTGGCGCATTCGTGAAAAGCGTAACCCACGCACCAGTCGATGAGGGCCTCCACCGGGCTCTGCACGGCGGTGCCGTCGGGATGGGGGCTGGCCGCGTACTGCCAGAGCATGATGCCCAGGTTTTCCGCCGGAGCCTCCGTAGCTGTCGCCGCCGTGCGGACCGTATTGCGGAACAGGTGGTGGGCCGTATCCTTGAGCCGCCAGAACACGCCCTTGCGCATGGCCTCGCCCAGCAGGTCGCGCAGGGCGGAATAGGAAACCGTGCCGTCGCGCTCAAAACGTCGCCGCTGGTCGGACAACAGGCGGAAGACCATGCAGTAGTCGCGCACCAGGTCGCGCACGAAAAAGGCCCTGTTGGCCAGCAGCCAACGCTCGCTCACGCCTCGTCCTCCCTCAGGAGCGTCCTGGCCACGGCCAGGTCGTAGAGCTTGAGCGGGTCGGCTTCCTGGTTGCGTTCCTCTTTGTACAAGCGGGCCGCGTTTTGCACCACGCTCAAGCTGAGCCAGGGATGGCGCTCCCAGACTTCGGGATGGTCCGCCTGCCAGAGCCGGAATTCTACTTCGCCGTCCCGGCCGCGCCGCACGTAAACCCGGGCGCGGCTGTTGCCCGCCTGGGGATGATAATACAAGCCGCGTTCGTCTTTCATGGCTGTCGTTATCCTTTACGGTGGAAAGTAAAACGCCCGTATCTTACGCTTAAAGCGCCGCCTTGGCAAAGGCGGCGCGTGCCCCCCCCCGCCGGGACCGGGGGCGACGCTGTGAAAATGTGGTCAATGTTCGACCCCGCCGGTTGTCATCAGAGGAAAAATGAGATATGCAACGAAAAGACCGCGTTGCGGCCCGAGGGGCCGAGGCTTTGGCTCGCCCGCTCGTTCGTGATCCCTTGGGGCGTTCCGCTTTTGCGGAGCGGGCGCTGCGGCGGCTTTGCGGGAAGTTGCCGGGGCACCGAGGCGGGATGCGTTCCCGCCGCGCATCGGCACACGCGCAGAAGTCCGTTTTGCGATGCTCCGGGATCGGCGCACCTGAACGGCATGTCACGCGATGGCGTGATACAACCAAACCATGTGGAGGTATGGCAATGGCGAAATATGCAACCCCCAAGTTGGACGAGCTTGAAAGCGGCCCTTGGCCGAGCTTTGTGTCCGACATTAAACAGGAAGCGGCCGCGCGGGCCAAAAATCCCAAGGGTCTTGACTATCAGATCCCGGCGGACTGCCCCGAAGACCTGCTGGGCGTATTGGAGCTTTCCTACAACGACAAGGAAACCCACTGGAAACACGGTGGCATCGTGGGCGTGTTCGGTTACGGCGGCGGCGTTATCGGCCGTTACTGCGACCAGCCCGAACAGTTCCCCGGCGTGGCCCACTTCCACACCATGCGTGTGGCCCAGCCCGCCGGCAAATACTATGACACCAAGTTCCTGCGCGACCTGTGCGACATCTGGGATCTGCGCGGTTCCGGCCTGACCAACATGCACGGTTCCACGGGCGACATCGTGCTGCTGGGCACCCAGACCGTCCAGCTGGAAGAAGTCTTCCACGAGCTGACCCACAAGATGAACGTGGACCTCGGTGGTTCCGGTTCCAACCTGCGCACGCCCGAAGCCTGCCTCGGACAGTCCCGCTGTGAGTACGCCTGCTACAATACGCAGGATATGTGCTATCAGCTGACCATGGACTACCAGGACGAGCTGCACCGCCCGGCTTTCCCCTACAAGTTCAAATTCAAATTCGACGGCTGCCCCAACGGCTGCGTCTGCGCCATGGCCCGTTCCGACTTCGCCGTGGTGGGCACCTGGAAGGACGACATCAAGATCGACCAGGAAAAGGTCAAAGCCTACCTGGCCGGCGAAATCAAACCCAACGCGGGTGCGCATGCCGGGCGCGACTGGGGCAAGTTCGACATCCAGAAGGAAGTCATTGACCGTTGCCCCAGCCAGTGCATGAAGTGGGACGGTTCCAAGCTCTCCATCAAGACTGCCGACTGCGTGCGCTGCATGCACTGCATCAACACCATGCCCCAGGCCCTGCACATCGGCGACGAGCGCGGCGCCAGTATTCTGGTGGGCGCCAAGGCCCCGGTGGTGGACGGCGCGCAGATGGGTTCGCTGCTTGTTCCCTTCATCTCCTGTGAAGCCCCCTATGACGATGTCAAAGAAGTCATCGAAAAGATCTGGGATTGGTGGATGGAAGAAGGCAAAAACCGCGAGCGCGTGGGTGAAACCATGAAGCGCCTCTCCTTCCAGAAGCTGCTGGAAGTCACCGACACGCCGGCCATGCCCTGCCAGGTGAAAGCGCCTCGTGCCAATCCCTTCATCTTCTTCAAGGAAGAGGAAGTGCCCGGCGGCTGGAATCGCGATCTCGCCGAATTCCGTAAACGCCATCAACGCTAGTTATAAGGGGGAAACGAACATGGCTTTTATTTCTACCGGGTACAATCCCCAGAAACCCAT
Organism: Desulfovibrio sp. 3_1_syn3; assembly: GCF_000145315.2. NCBI lineage: Bacteria > Pseudomonadati > Thermodesulfobacteriota > Desulfovibrionia > Desulfovibrionales > Desulfovibrionaceae > Desulfovibrio > Desulfovibrio sp. 3_1_syn3. The sequence goes on along the minus strand of NZ_ADDR02000001.1, from coordinate 665,729 downwards.
GGAAGGCCGTATCTCCGACATCGGCCCTCATAAGTACGACGACTATTTCCCGCCGATGATCAAAAAGAACTTCGGCAAGTGGCTCTATCATGAAATCCTGGAGCCCGGCGTACTGATGCACGTGGCCGAAAGCGGCGACAAGGTCTACACCGTGCGCGTCGGCGGCGCCCGTACCATGTCCATCACCCACATCCGTGAGCTGTGCGACATCGCCGACAAGTACTGCGGCGGCTATCTGCGCTGGACCACCCGTAACAATATCGAATTCATGGTGGACGACGAAGCCACCATGAAGGCCCTGCGCGACGAGCTGAACTCCCGCAAGTTCCCCGGCGGCTCCTTCAAGTTCCCCGTGGGCGGCACGGGCGCCTGCGTCTGCAACATGATCCACACCCAGGGCTGGGTGCACTGCCACACGCCCGCCACCGACGCCTCCGGCCCGGTGAAATGCGTGATGGACGCCCTGTTCGACGAGTTCGATCACATGCGCATGCCCGCGCCCGTGCGCGTGTCCCTGGCCTGCTGCATCAACATGTGCGGCGCCGTGCACTGCTCGGATATCGGCCTGGTGGGCATCCACCGCAAACCGCCCATGATCGACCACGAATGGGCCGACCAGCTCTGCGAAATCCCGCTGGCCGTGGCCGCCTGCCCGACGGCCGCCGTGCGTCCCACCAAGGTGGAGCACAACGGCGAGAAGGTGAACTCCATCGCCATCAAGGAAGACCGTTGCATGTACTGCGGCAACTGCTACACCATGTGCCCGGCCCTGCCCATCGCTGACAGCGAGGGTGACGGCATCGCCATCATGGTGGGCGGCAAGGTTTCCAACCGCATCTCCATGCCCAAGTTCTCCAAGGTGGTTGTGGGCTACATCCCCAACGAACCGCCGCGCTGGCCCAGCCTGACCAAGACCGTGAAGCACATTGTCGAGGTCTACGCGGCCAACGCCGAAAAATACGAACGTCTGGGCGAGTGGGCCGAGCGCATCGGCTGGGAAAGCTTCTTCAAGCTGACCGGCCTTGAGTTCACCCACCACCTCATCGACGACTTCCGCGATTCCGCCTATTATACCTGGCGTCAAAGCACCCAGTTCAAGTTCTAGGCAGTTTGCTTAACCCCGGCGGCGCGGCAACGCGCCGCCGGGCCAGGAGAACGCTCATGGCTGACGATAAAGAGATTGTTGTTGAATTTCTGAAAAGCAAATCCGCGGCCAAGTCCAAGTTCTACTTCAAGGACTTTCTGGAACTCTTTCCGGACAGGGGCCCCCGCGACGTGAAAAAAGTCCTCACCAAGCTGATCAATGAGGAAGTGCTGGAATTTTGGTCCTCCGGTTCCACCAGCATGTACGGCCTGAAGGGTGCGGGCAAGCAGTCGCACGCCGAGGGCGAAGACTAGCCTATTTGGCCTTTTTTGTCGCTGGCAGCGTCAAATTTCACGGCGCGGCTCGGTTATACGGGCGGCTTTTTGACCGTTACAACGCAGGACGTTGCGGCCAAAGGCAGCAATGCCGCAGTCGGTGATTCGTCCAGGTAAAGGCTGTCGCTATCTGTATGCCGTTCACGGTAACAGTTTATAGCGCCGTCAGTGTGCCGCTTATTTTTCTTGCCAGCGGCAAAAAACTCAAATGGCGCAACCTCTTTTGCGCAAGATCTGCCGCAACGTCTGTTGTGGCATTTCTTGTTTCGGGCCTGGTTCACCTGCCGCCCTTTGCTTCAGCGGCGGATGAGCGCGCAAATTGGGATGCTTCGATGCGTCTTGCCATAGGCACGCTATTTCAAGCATGACATGGCGTTCGGGCAATCGGCCCGGTCAGGATCCAGGAGGTGATCATGGCGCTTTCCTTTTCCTTGAATGCCGAGGAGCGGGCCTTTCTGGCCCGGCTGGCCCGTTTGGCCATTGAAAGCGCTCTGGCGGGCAAGGGTACGGCCCGGCCGCCGGAACCGCCGGAGAAAGGCGACGCGGTGAGGGAGAGCGTCGGCACATTGCGCCGCCCGCTGGGCTCTTTTGCAACCATCACTCTAAACGGGCGGCTGCGCGGCTGCATCGGCACCATTGTGGGCCGCGAGCCTCTTTACCTCAATCTCTGGCGCATGGCCCGCGCCGCCGCCTTTGAAGATCCGCGTTTTCCGTCGCTGACCCTCCGGGAATGGGCTGGAGCGGCCCTGCACATTTCCGTACTGGACGAACTCACGCCTTGTCCGGACCCGGAAGCCATTGAAGTCGGGCGGCACGGTCTGGCCCTGCAATATCTGGGGCACAGCGGCGTTTTTCTGCCTCAGGTGCCGGTGGAGCAGGGCTGGGATCGTCTGTCCTACCTGGAAAATCTCTGCTCCAAGGCGGGCTTGCCGGGCGGCAGCTGGCGCGCGCCCGGCGCGCGTTTGTTCTGGTATGAAGCTCTAGTTTTCGATGCCTGAGCCGGACTGCGCCTGCCTCGCTTTGCCCCTGCCGCCGTCTTGTCATGCGCCCAGGCCGGGCGTATGTTGGCACTATTCTCAGGGCGGGGTGCAAGTCCCCACCGGCGGTGATGCGGTCGCGCCATGCGCGCGCCGCCAGCCCGCGAGCGCCTTCCGTGAAGGGTCAGCAGATTCGGTGTGATTCCGGAGCCGACGGTAACAGTCCGGATGGAAGAGAATGGTCAAGTATATCGCGTGCGTGAGTGAACAAGCCGCCCCGGAATCGGAAAGCAGATTCTTTTCCTTTCCTTCGGCGTGGGTGTCAGCTTGAGCTGCCGCCTGGCGGGGCCGTAAGGTTTTGTATGGAATTGCTTTGGTATTTTCCTGCGGGAGAACACCACATCCTTCACGCGCGCGATATCCAGCCACGCCCTGATGCACCATCTCCCGGCCATTGTGGCCGGACAAGGAGCTGTCATGCATCAGTCCCAATCCCCCCTTGTGTTGTTCGGTTCTTCCACGGAGCGGATGCGCCGCGCCCTGGATGCGGTGCGCGCCGGTCAGGGCGTCTGCATCGTGGATGACGAGGACCGCGAAAACGAAGGCGATCTGGTTTTTCCGGCCCAATTCCTCACCGTGCCGCAGATGGCCCTGCTGATCCGGCATTGCAGCGGCATTGTTTGCCTCTGCCTGACTGACGAGCGCATCCGCCGCCTGCGTCTGCCCATGATGACGGAGGTCAATACCAATTCGCAGGGCACGGCCTTTACCGTGTCCATTGAGGCGACCGAGGGGGTGACCACCGGCGTTTCCGCCGCTGATCGTGTGGCCACGGTACAGGCCGCCGTCAGCCCGGAGGCCCGGCCGGAAGATCTGCGCCGCCCCGGCCATGTCTTTCCGTTGCGGGCGCGTCCCGGCGGCGTTCTGGAGCGTCGCGGCCATACCGAAGCCACGGTGGACCTCATGGCCCTGGCCGGTCTTGAGCCCTGCGGGGTACTTTGCGAACTGACCAATGAGGACGGCAGCATGGCCCGTTTGCCTCAGGTGGCGGCCTTTGCCCGCGCGCACGCCATGCCCCTGCTCAGCGTGGAGGATATCGCCTCTTGGCGGCAGGCCCCGGCCGGGGAAAAAGCGCGTCCTGCGGGCCGGGTGGCTTAAGCGTCGCTGGAATAGTGAATGAACGTCAGAAGGCGGCCGTACGGCCGCCTTCTGTCCGTGTACAGACGCGGAAATGATTTCTTCGAACGCGCGGACGGAACCGCCCGCCGAAGCGTCATTTTATTTTGGTAAAGCCCTGGCTTTCCAACCAAGCATACAGTTTTTTATGCGTCCAATGGCTGATAACGCCGTCGGCGCATTTTTCCTTGAGAAGTTCACGGACTTTCTGTTGTTCCAGATATAAGGACGCAACATAATTGATCTCGTGGTCCTGGTCGCAATTAAAAAGGGCGTTGTCGCTGGGCATGGCGCACCTCCCATTTTTTTTTACGATTGACCTAAAAATGTATTTTGTCAATATAGAGTGAGCTAATTGGTTCTATGACAGTTATCCGGCGTAAAAAAGAAAGGGCCGCGTCTGATATGCCCCATCAGAGTAGACAACGACAAAAAGGCCACATAGGCTAATCGTTGTAACCTGATGGGGGTATTTTATGGCAGGCGGTAAAAACGCATTTTACAGTGTGGAGTTTAAACAGGAGGCGGTACAGCGATACCAGGAAGGCGGCATCGGCTATCGCGAGTTAAGTGAGCAGTTGGAGCTCAAGAGCAAGACTCAACTGCAAAAATGGGTGGCTGCTGTCAGGCGCGGAGATTCCCTTGAGGATACCCGTGGGAAAAATGCTGAGCGCCGTAAAGGCCGCCCGCGTACAACGTTCTCCTCTGTGGAGGAAAAACTGGCCTATGTGGAAGCTGAGCTTGAATACGTAAAAAAGTTGTATCGCTCCCGGTTTGGGCACGAATGGGGAGCGCACAAAAAAGAGTTCTTTTCAAAATAGTTGGTGAGATGCGTGTCAGATATCCGCTGTCAATCTTGTTGCATTTTTCCGGCCTATCCCGCTCCGGGTACTATAAATGGAAAAATGCAAGCACCAAAGTTGACAACAACGAAGATATCACGGAGCACATCAAAGCCATCCACTCGTTGCGCCCTTTCTACGGCTACCGGCGTGTGGCAGCGGCTTTACGCCGTGAAGGCTTTGCGGTGAATCACAAGCGTGTTTACCGAATTATGCGCGAACGCAGTATGCAATCGATTATCCGTAAAAAACGGCGATACTTTGGCAGATCGGGTAGTGTCGTCTTCCCAGACCTTTTAAAGCGCGATTTCAAAAGTGTTGTTCCTGGTAAAAAACTTGCGACGGACGTCACATATCTGCCGACAACGAGTGGTTTTATTTATTTGTCCGCTATTCAGGATTTATACAACAACGAGATTGTTTCTTACAGCTTCTCAGCCAGAAACACGCTCGATCTTGTCTTTACCAGTCTGAAGAGACTTCCGGCCATGGATGGCGCGATACTGCATTCCGACCGGGGATTTCAGTACACCCACAAGCTTTATCAAGCAGAACTTGAGCGTTTCGGCCTGCGAGGCAGCCACTCCCGAAGGGGGAATTGCTTAGATAATGCTTGCATGGAATCATTTTTTTCCCACCTCAAGACAGAAACTTTTGCGGGAAAAACGTTATGCAGCGCCGAGCAGACGATCGCACTTGTGGTAGAACATACCCGTTTCTATAACACGGAACGGTTTCAGAAAAGGCTCGGCCAGCTTTCCCCGGTGGAGTACCGGAAAAAACTGGCCGCTTGATTACGCCATGGACCTTTTTACTTGTCTATTTGACAGGGGGCAGACCATTCAGCGGCCTCCGGTATAATGTTCGCAGCATATTTGAGATTATTGTTTCAGTGTTTTTAAACGAGCCTCTGCCGTCGGAATGGCGTCGCGATCAAAAAGTAGAATAATTGTATCATCCACAATGCCGATAGACCCCTGATGTGGAAAAGCTTGCTTGTCGCGCGCAAAATGTAGAGCTTTTTCCATAAGATCCGGCCGCTTCTGGATTTCTTCATTAAGCCTGTCTCCCAGTTTGAGATATTTGGAGAGCAACCAAAGCTCAAAGCCGGGATTCCAGGCTTGGGATATTGTTTGGGAAGACAGGGGCGTCAAAGGGCCAACCCGAGGGGTATCTTGGAGGTAAGGCTTAGTACGGCCCAGTTGAACAAGATTGTATGTTTTGTCAGGGTCGAAATTCGGCAGGCTTTCTATGCGCCCAATGACACGATTGAGCACCGCCAGATCATGCTCTGTGGAGCGCACATGACGGATTTGTTGGTCCAGACAGTTGACGGCCATGCACGGCAGTAACAGAATAAAAAGCAAAAGACCGGCATTGCGTATGGGCGTTTTGCTGTCGGCAAGCAATGTCAGAAGGAAAAAACTGTATACATAGCTGAGACCCATCGCCAGAAAACGGTAAAGGTACCAATTGCTGTTGTTGCTGACCAGAAATTGCGACTTGGCGGCTACCGGGAAGAGTGCAATGGCCACTATGAGAATGGAAACTTTCAGGAGCTGGTGTTGTGTCACATGCACCGCCCTGCTCAGCATGGCTGCCGCGCCTCCCGCCAGAGCGCAAAGTAGAAGGATTTTAAGCCATAGAGACATAAAACCCTGCGGCACGACAAGATGTAGCCAGGATTGGCGCACCAGCTCCCAAAGGCGCTGCGGCAGATCGGTGAACACGACGGTCTGAAACTGGTATAAATCCAGAGAGAAGCCTACCAGGGGATAAAGGCGCAGGCTTACTGCATAGAGCAGGCAAGCCGCCATAAGGCAGAGCAATGCCGGACAGAGCGCTTTGCACAAAACATATAGCGCGCTCAACCTGCCGTCCCATTCCAGAAGTTTGATCAGAACTAAGCCCCAGAAGCAGGTGGTCCAGGTCATGATGGAAGATTGATAGCTGGCCAATGCACATGTCGTCAGAACGACGGCCAAAGCATAGCTCAGCAGGCGATGCCTTCCCGGTTTCAGGCTGGCGTGTAGGGCGAGGACCATAAAGAGTTGTGAAGCTGTAAAGGCCAGCGCCATGTAGTGATAATAGTAAAAATCCGTCACCGCTGGCATGCAGGAAATCATAATACCGCCAGCGAACAGAAGCCACGCCCCGGCCTTGGGGCGCCAGAGCAGAACCGCGCCCATACCTGCGGCAATCTGTGTGGCAAAAGCCAGAAGCTGGGTGTAGACAGGAATTTGCACATGGCCGCTCAGCAGATGTAGAAAGGGGGTAAACCAACGGCCCGTTCGACCTCCGCTCAAGAGAGGAATGCCGTCTTCATAACCTACGTCGTGATCGCCAAGAGGAAATTGTGCCAGATCAAAGAAATAGACGATGATATTGATCAGCATTGCCGCGATAAAAGCCTTTTTCCAATCTACGGGAATGCGCTGCCACAATTTCAGCAGGTCTTCGCGCCAATCGGATCTTATCAGCAATGCTCTTTCATTCATGTCTCTTCTTTCCTTAATAAGTAGCAACGAAAACGTTCGACCTTGCTCCTAGCCCTGCGGCGCCAAGCGCCAAGCCAGGCGCGTATAGCGCTTGCGCGTCTTGTTGTTTTTGACGGCCATATGCAGGGCGCGGGATTCGCCCACCAGCACCACCAGCTTTTTGCCGCGCGTCACTCCGGTATAGATCAGGTTGCGCTGGAGCAGCACGTAATGCTGCATCATGATGGGAATAACCACGGCCGGGTATTCCGAGCCCTGGGACTTATGGATGGAAATGGCGTAGGCCGGGGCCAGTTCGTCCAGTTCCTCAAAGTCGTAGGGCACCACGCGTTCGTCAAAACTGACGCTCAGGGTGCGCTCCTTGGAGTCCAGAAAGACAATGCGGCCCATGTCGCCGTTAAAGACATCTTTCTCGTAATTGTTGCGCACCTGCATGACCTTGTCGTGCAGGCGGAAGGCCCGGTCGCCGCGCCGCACCTCCAGGCCGTTGGGATTGAGGGCTTCCTGCAGGCGGGTGTTCATCTGGCCCGCGCCCACGGCGCCCTTGTGCATGGGCGTGAGCACCTGGATGTCGTCCACCGGGTCCAGGCCGAAACGGCGCGGGATATGATTTTTGACCAGATCCACCATCAGATCGGCCGCCTTTTCCGGGTCGTTCTGATGGATGAAGTAAAAATCCGACAGCCGTTCCTTGCTGGATTCCAGGCAGGGAATCTCGCCGTGGTTGATGAGGTGCGCGTTGCAGATGATTTCGCTCTCGGCGGACTGGCGGAAAATTTCGGTCAGCTCCACCACCGGCAACACGCCCGAGGAAATGATGTCCGACAGCACATTGCCCGGCCCCACCGAGGGCAACTGGTAGACGTCGCCCACCAGCACCAGGGTCGCGCCCAGGGGCACGGCTTTGAGCAGATGGTAGAAGAGCAGGGTGTCCATCATGGAGGCTTCATCCACCACCAGCAGGCCGCAGGCCAGAGGATTGTCCTCGTTGCGGGCGAAGCCGTCCTCCTTGGGGCTATACTCCAGCAGACGGTGGATGGTGCGCGCCTCGCGGCCCGAGGTTTCGGCCATGCGTTTGGCGGCCCGGCCCGTGGGCGCGGCCAGCAGGATGCGCGCCCGCACTTCACCGAACAATTTGATGATCGCGTTGATGATGGTGGTCTTGCCCGTGCCGGGGCCGCCGGTGAGCACCATGACCTTGCTGCGCGCCGCCGTGCGCACGGCTTCCAGCTGTTCCGGGGCCAGGGCGATGGGCAGCTCGGCCGTGACCTTGTCCACCAGCGCGTCCGGATTTTCAAAGCGCACGGCCTTGGGCGAGTGCAACAGGCGTTGGAGATAAAAAGCGGTTTTGGATTCGCAATGATGATAGCGACGCAGATAGACGCCCACTTCCACGCCGTCCCCGGCATCAAAGTCGTCCGCGCCGTCCTGGCCCTCGGAATCTTCGGGCGCGTCCATGGCCTCGCGTACCAGGCGTTCGTCCTGTTCCAGGGCGGCAATGGCGTCCCGGGCCTGTTCCGGCTCCACGCTCAGCTGTGCGCAGACGTCCCGCACCAGCTTGTGCTCGGGTAGGTAGACGTTGCCGTCATCCGTGGCCTTTTGCAGAATATAGAGCGTGCCCGCCTGGATGCGCAGCGGATTGTCCGCTTCAAAGCCCAGCTTTGCGGCGGCCGCGTCGGCGGTCACAAAACCGATGCCGTGAATGTCCATGGCCAGGCGGTAGGGATTTTCGCGCACCACGTTAAGGGCCTGGCTGCCGTAGGCCCGGTAGATGCGCACGGCATAGGCCGGGGTGATGCCGTGGGGCTGCAAAAAAAGCAGCAGATCGCGCATGCCCCGGTGTTCGGCCCAGGAGTCGCGGATGCGGCCCAGGCTTTTGCGGCCCAGGCCGCGCACTTTGAGCAGGCGCTCGGGTTCCTCGTCCAGCACGCGGATGGTGTCCGTGCCGAAGGCTTCCACAATGCGCCCGGCCAGTTCTTCGCCCACGCCCTTGATCAGGCCCGAGGCCAGATAGAGACGGATGCCCTCGCTGGTGGCGGGCAGCACTTCCTCGGCGGTGTTGAATTCCACCTGACGGCCGAAACGGACGTTGTTCACCCAGCGCCCGGCCACCTTGAGCTGGACCCCGGCCTGCGGGTCCACCATGTGCCCCACGCAGGACACGGGATCGCGGCTGACGGTACGCGGCGGCGCGCCCGTTACCTTGGCCTCGCCGGTCAGGCCCTTGTCGGGCAACAGGCGAAGGACAGTGTAGCCGTTTTCTTCATTGTGGAAGATCACGCGCTCCACCGTGCCGGTGAGTTCCACGGCGTCGGGATCGCGCAGCAGGGGCAGATCGGCCATCAGTCCTCCGCCTTATCCGGCTTGGTCGCCTTGCGTCGGCGCGACCACCAGAACCAGTCGCACTGCTCCGGCGGCAGATACGGATCGCGGGCCTGCGCCGCAGCGCAACAAAAAAGATCGTACTGGCAGATGTCCACGCTGACGCCCTTCAGACGGCAAAGGCGCTCGTAGAGTTCACGCGGGTCGCGGGCGGCCAGAGCCGCCACGCTGCTCACGCCCAGCAGGCGGAAGTCCGCCAGCGTGGCCATGCCCACGGATTTCAGATCCGCCAGAGCGCGTCCATCCGTTGCGGGGCACGGGCTCACAGGCCGTGCCCCATGCGGCTTTGCAGCAACAGGACGTCGGCCAGGGCCAGGGCGGTCATGGCCGAAAGCACGGGCACAATGCGCGGGATGGCGCAGAGGTCGTGGCGGCCCCCGATACGCACTGTGGCGGCGCGGCCTGTCGTGTCCACGGTATGCTGGTCGTGCGCGATGGAGGCGATGGGCTTGACGGCCGCGCGCAGTATGATGTCCTGACCGCTGGAAATGCCGCCCAAGATGCCGCCGGCGTGATTGGAGGCGAAGCGCACGGATTCAATGGCGCCGTCCGCGCCGGGCAGCAGGGGATCATTATTCTGTGAGCCGCGCAGGCGGGCCGCCGCGAAGCCTTCGCCCACTTCCACGCCCTTGACCGCGCCCACGCTCATGACGGCATGGGCCAGCACCGCCTCCAGCTTGTCGAAGACCGGTTCGCCCAGTCCGGCGGGCACGTCGCGGGCCACGATCTGCACAATGCCGCCCAGGGTGTCCCCGGCCTTGCGGGCTTCGGCCACAGCCGCGTCCCAGAGGGCCGGGCCGGCGTCCGAAGCCGCGAAATACGGGCGGCGTAAAGCGCCGTCCATATCCACGGCGGGCACGGCAATGCCGCCCAGCTCCACGCAGGCCGCCAGAACGGTCACGCCCCGGCGGGCCAGAATTTTTCTGGCGATCACGCCCCCGGCCACGCGTGCGGCTGTTTCCCGGCCCGAGGAGCGGCCGCCGCCGCGATGGTCGCGGATGCCGTTGTATTTCTGAAAATAGCTCCAGTCCGCATGGCCGGGCCGGAAGATTTCGGCCAGATTGCCGTAGTCGCGCGAGCGCTGGTCTTCATTGGCGATATAAAAGGCAATGGGCGTGCCTGTTGTGCGGCCTTCGAACACGCCGGAAAGCAGGCGCACCCGGTCCGCCTCCCTGCGTTTGGTGGCTGTGGGGCCCTGGCCGGGCTTGCGCAGGTCCAGGTCGGCCTGAATGTCCGCCTCGCACAGCTCCAGGCCCGCCGGACAGCCGTCCAGTATGCCGCCCAGGCCGGGCCCGTGGGATTCGCCGAACGTGGTCAGGCGCAGAACGCGCCCGAAAGTGTTGCCCGCCATGGTTACGCCCTGTCCGCGGCCGTGCCGGTGAAGATGTCCGGGAAGAGAACGGGAAGAGGGCAACACGCGAAAAGGCTTGGGAAATTGTTCTGGCTCATGGGGCTCCTTGGGCTGGCGTTGCGGTGGAGGGGCCCGTCCGCAACTGGTCCGGTTTCGCAGTATATTAAAGGCTCCGGCCACTGGCAAGGTTCAGGTATTTCACGCGCCGGACGTGTTGCGCGTCATGCATAAACGAGCGCCTGTGACATTGCATGGCTGTGCGGGTAGGCAAAGGACTTGCTCACATGCAGCCGGTCGTATTCAGCTCTCTCACAGGCGATCATAAACGGAAGAAATATGAAGAGGAAAGGTTAAGACGGGTAAAGGCGGTCTTCGGGGGATTCCGGCGCGCGGAATGCTCGCGCGCAAAAATTTGATATGGCCCGTAATTGAGGAAGAAATCCGCATTATCCTGAAATCACGAGATAATCTCGGTTGTTGATTTGCCAAAATTTGATATGCGATATATATTATGTTCTCAATCCTGAGAGGAGGCTTCTGTGTTTCCGGAAGAGCGGAAACACGTTGGCGAACAAAAGGCGTAACAACAGCATTTCAATTTTGAAATGCTCCAACGCCGAACACGGTGAGGCGCGCCGCGAAGACCGGCCCGACGCGCGGCCCGTAGGGCCGTGCCTGTAGCCCAAAGGGCGTACAGGCATTGAGAGCAACGCGGCGTGGATTCCGGCAAAGCGACCGAAGGCAGCCTGATGGGCAGTCCCCGTTGGCGACAACGGAGCCATACGGGGATCGGCAGCAGTGATAACCGAGCTTTTTGCCGGAATGAACCCTTTGAAACGGAAAGCGTTTCAAAGGTAATCTGCCCTATAGTGAAATTGATCCGCAAAAAGAAGAGTAAAAAGTATTTCTCAATGGGAACGGCAAGCCGGAACGCCGGACAAAGACGACTTTGGCATACTTGTCAATGCACCACGGCGAAGCGGTCTTTCGCCAAAAGACATTGAGGCCCGCATGCGTCAGGCGATAATCGCATACTTCATGGCCAACAGCGCGGCTTTCTGGTCCGCGGTGCGGGAGCATGTGCTGATCAGCGCGGCGTCTCTCGCCGTGGCGCTGCTCATTGCCGTCCCCGGAGGATACTTGTGCGTGCGGTATGGCGGTCTGAAAAAAGCGCTGCTCGCCGTGTTCCAGACGCTTCGCATCGTTCCGAGCCTGGCGGTGCTTTTTCTGCTTATTCCTGTCATGGGCACGGGATTCATGCCCGCGACCGCCGCGCTTGTGTTGTTGGCCGTACCGCCCATCCTGCTGAACACCGTTGCCGGTCTGGACGGGGTGCCGCAAGGTATGCTGGAAACAGCGGCGGGGCTGGGCATGACCCGGCGGCAGGTCTGGCGGAGAGTGCGTTTTCCCCTGGCTATGCCCATGATTTTGACAGGCGTGAAAATCGCTGTCATTGAAATAATAGCGAGTGCGACCCTTGCGGCGAAAATCGGCGCCGGAGGGCTGGGCGAAATTATTTTTACCGGTCTTGGTTTGAACAGAATCGATCTGCTTCTCATCGGCGGTTTCTCCGTCGCGGTTCTCTCGCTGGCCGGCGGATTGACGTTCGCCGTCCTGGACAAAGCGCTGTTCCGGCACAGAGAGGCATGAGAGCGGGAGAAAGCATGAAAACCTGGAAAAAGGCCGTCATGGCGGCAATGGGAATTTTGGCGGCGGGGATGCTGCTGTTCTCGTGCGGCGGCGAGACAAAAGGGACGGCCATCAGGGTCGGAACCAAGGATTTTACGGAAAACCTGGTCGTCGGCGAATTGTACGCCCTCGCCCTTGAAGACGCCGGATATACGGTAAAGCGCGTTTTTACTATTGCGGGATCGGTGGTGCATGCCTCCATTGTGAACGGCGAGATTGACCTCTATCCGGAATACACCGGGACAGGCCTGCTGACGGTGCTGAAAATGGAAGCCATGGCGGACCCCGCGCAGGTATACGCAACGGTCAAACGGGAGTATGCCCGGCGCTTCAACCTTGTCTGGCTTGAGCCGTCCCGCGCCAACGACAGCCAGGGCTTGGCCCTGAAAACATCCGTGGCCCGGGAGTTCGGCATAGCCACCATCTCCGATCTGCAACGGAATGCCCACAAGATCCGCTTCGCATCCCAGGGAGAGTTCGACCAGCGCGCCGACGGCCTACCCGGCCTGGAGCAGGTGTACGGGCCGTTCCGCTGGAAGTCTTCGCGGGTTTTCGACAACGGCCTGAAGTATCAGGTTCTGCTGGATGATGAGGCTGACCTTGTTCCCGCCTATACCACCGAGGGCCGTTTGGCGGACACCAAAAAATTCACGCTTCTGCGGGACGACAAGCACATGTGGTCGCCGTATTACCTGGCTCCGGTCATTCGTGCCGACGTGCTGGCGGCGCATCCCGACATTGCGGGTATCCTGAACCGGGTAAGCGCCTCTCTTGACACCGGCACCATGACCGCGCTCAACGCCAAAGTGGATGTGGACAAAAGGGAGATCGCGGATGTGGCGAAGGAGTTCTACCTCGGGATACGGCCGCAACCCGGCGGAGAAGGGCGGTGAGCCGATGCGCCATTTTATTTGACGGCGTCAGCAAGCGTTTCGGCCGCTCCGGGCCGTTTGCCGTCGATCATGTGCATCTTTCCATTAACGAGGGGGAGTTCATCACCATTCTCGGGTCGTCAGGCTCCGGCAAAACCACCCTGTTGAAAATGGTGAATCGGCTGTATGAACCGGACACCGGGTCCATTTATCTTTTCGGCGAGAACGCGCGGGATGTCGATGTGATCAAGCTGCGGCGGCGCATCGGTTACGTCATCCAGCAGGCGGGCCTGTTCCCTCACATGACCGTGGCCGGGAACATCGCGACGGTCCCCGAGCTGCTCGGGTGGGACCGGCGGCGCATCGCGGCGCGGGTGGAGGAACTGCTGCGTCTGGTTGGCCTCGAGCCGGACCTCTTCCATGCCCGTTACCCAGGACAACTTTCCGGCGGCCAGCAGCAGCGGGTCGGACTTGCCCGCGCGCTGGCGGTGGACCCCAAGATCATGCTTCTGGATGAGCCGTTCGGTGCCATTGACGCCATAACCCGGAACAGTCTTCAGGATGAATTGCTCCGATTGCACGGCGGCCTGAAAAAAACATTCCTTTTTGTCACCCATGATATTGCCGAGGCCGTCAAGCTGGGAGACAGAGTGGTTGTGATGAACCAGGGCAAAGTCTGCCAGTTCGACACGCCGGTGAATATCATCCGGGAACCGGCCGATGACTTTGTGGCCTCCCTTGTCGGCTCCGCGCGGCAGCAGCAACGGCTCTGGGTAGGTTTTGCCGATGCTTGACTATCTGTTCAGCCAATACGCCACGCTTGGCCGGGCATTTCTCGAGCATCTGTGGATGGTTGCCGTTGTTCTCGGGCTCTCGCTGGCTGCTGCTGCGGTTTTGACCGTGACGGCCATGTATTCGAAGGTCTGGTCCGCCTTTCTGGTAAACCTCTTTTCCGTGATTTACGCCATTCCCAGCCTGGCGTTGTTCGCCATCCTCATTCCCGCCACCGGCCTGGGGACGACCACGGCGATCATTGTTCTCATCCTCTACAATCAATATGTGCTGCTGCGCAATTTTCTTGCCGGTCTGCGCGGGGTGGACCCGGCGGTGCTCGAGGCCGCCGCCGGAATGGGCATGTCCACGTTGCAGGTGCTGTACAAAATCCGCCTGCCCCTGTCGCTCACTCCCCTGTTCGCCGGACTCCGCCTTGCCGCCGTTTCGACCATCGGCATAGCGACCATCGCCGCGACCATCAATGCGGGCGGCCTGGGCAGCATTTTGTTTGACGGCTTGCGCTCCATGAATATGTATAAAATCATGTGGGGTGCCCTGCTTTCCGCCTGCCTGGCCATAGGGGCGAACCATCTGCTGCTGTGGCTGGAAAATAAAGTGGCCGTAGCCGTTCCAGGAACGAAAGACGGCGTATGAAGAGGGGGCGTTGAGGGACCGGCGTCGACGTGGGGCCGGAGCGTCCTGCGGGAAAAGCGTTTTGTTGCTTTTTAGAGCAGTTCAACGTTGAAATGCTCTAATATGGAAAAACATCCGCGGGTCAGGGGCGGCGAAGAATGCCGTCCCTGACCCGCGGATGTTTTTTTCAATTTTTCAATCCGGCCGGGAGCTGAAAGGCGTAGCCCCAGCCATCAAAGCAGACGTATGACGCCGCGCTAGGGCCTGTTAACACTATTTCAGAGCTATAACAATTAACGCAAAGACGACAAAGGCCAGGAACATGACATCGAGCTTATCGAACCGAGTAAAAACACGGCGGAAGCCTTTGAGCCTCCTGAAAAGCCGTTCTACCTCATTACGTCTTTTGTATAGCTCTTTGTCATACTCCCACGGTTTCAGTCGGTTGGGATTGGGCGGCACCACCGGAGTGAAGCCCAACTCACGTCCCAAGCGAGTCGTTTCATTACCCTCATATGCGCCATCCATAAGCAAGCTGCACGGCGCTGGCATCGGCCCCAACTGGATAAGCAGCCTGCGCCCCTCGGGGGCATCGCCGGCGTTGCCGGGAGTGAGGCTGAAATTCAACCCGCATTCAGCATTCGCGGCAACCATATGAAGCTTGGTCGTCCAGCCGCCTCTGGACTTTCCGATGGACTGCGGACCTGTTTTTTTAAGGCCCCTGTTCCATCGGGATGAACCTTAACAATAGTACTGTCGAGAGAAACTGCTTCTATTTTAAGGCGGAGTATCTGCTCTTGTTGAAGGCGTTCAAATATACGGTCAAGAACTCCGTTCTTGCTCCAGCGGTTCATGCGCGTGTAGATGCTGTGCCAACAGCCAAAATTTTTCGGCAGTCCACGCCATTTACACCCATGCTCCGCAACGTACAGAATCGCATTCAACACCTGGAGATTGTCAAAATGGACATTACCTCTTTGGCGCGGGAAGCAGTCAGCGATTCTCTCATATTGTTCGCGAGTAATTTGCATAAGACATTCTTACGGAATACTCGCTCTTTGTCAAACAGTGTTAACAGGCCCTAAACCTTGGCGGCGGTGCGCAGGTCGGCCGCCGCGTCCGTGGCTTCCCAGGTGAACTCCGGCAGCTCGCGGCCGAAATGCCCGTAGCAGGAGGTCTTGGCGTAAATGGGGCGCTTGAGGTTCAGGCGCTTGCTGATGAAATAGGGGCGCAGGTCAAAGACTTCGCGCACGGCCTTGGTCAGGATTTCGTCCGGGATGTCGCCCGTGCCCTGAGAGGACACCAGCACGCTCACCGGCTGGGCCACGCCGATGCAATAGGCGATCTGCACTTCGCAGACCGGCGCGAGACCGGCGGCCACCACGTTCTTGGCAATGTAGCGGCCCATATATGCGCCGGAGCGGTCCACCTTGGAAGGGTCCTTGCCGGAAAATGCGCCGCCGCCGTGATGGCCGCTGCCGCCATAGGTATCCTGAATGATTTTGCGGCCGGTCAACCCGCAGTCGCCCATGGGGCCGCCCACCACGAAGCGGCCCGTGGTGTTGATGAAGATTTCGCAGTCCTTTTCGTCAAAATAGCCCGAGGGTCCAAGAATGGGGCGGATGACCTCGTTTTTCACGGCTTCGGCCACTTCGCCCTGGCTGGCGCCGGCCGCATGCTGGGTGGAAACCACCACGTTGTTGATGCGCACGGGCTTGCCGTCCTGATACTCGAAGGAGACCTGGGTTTTGCCGTCCGGGCGGAAGAAGTCCACGATGCCGTCCTTGCGCACGCGGGCCAGCTGTTGCGAAAGCTGGTGGGCCCAGTAGATGGGCGCGGGCATCAGGGTGGCGGTTTCATTGCAGGCGTAGCCGAACATCATGCCCTGGTCGCCGGCACCCTGGTCTTCGGGCTTGGTGCGCAGCACGCCCTGAGCGATGTCCGGCGACTGATGGTCGATGGAGGAGATCACCGCGCAGGTCTGCCAGTCAAAGCCCATTTCCGAGCTGTTATAGCCGATGTTCTTGATGGTATCGCGCACCACCTTGGGCAGGTCCGCATAGCCGCGCGTGCTGATTTCGCCGGCAATGACGGCCATGCCCGTGGTCACCAGAGTTTCGCAGGCCACGTGAGCTTCCGAGTCCTGGGCCAGCAGGGTGTCCAGCACGGCGTCGGAAATCTGGTCGGCCACCTTGTCGGGATGTCCCTCGGTCACGGATTCGGAGGTGAAAAAGTATTTGCCCTTGGTTTGCATTGTCGTCTCCTTGCGAAATGGAATGTCGTCTTATGAACGCAGCAGAATATTGTCAATGAGCCGGGCCTTGCCCATGCGCACCGCGCAGGCCATCAGGGCCGGGCCGTTTACCTCGTTGAGCTGAGCCATGGATTCGGGATGCACAATGGAAAGATAGTCCAGACGGCCCAGAGGCAGGCGCTCGGCCCAGCGCCGCAGCACGGCCTCGCGCAGCAGGGCCGCGCTGGTTTCGCCTTCCTGCGTCAGCTTTTGGGCGTAGAGCAGGGCCGCGCGGATTTCCGGGGCCTGGGCGCGTTCCGCGGCGGTCATATAGACGTTGCGGGAGGACAGGGCCAGACCGTCGGCCTCGCGCACCGTCGGACGGGCCTCAATGCGCGTGGGCACGTTGAGGTCGCGGACCATACGGCGGATGATGGCCTGCTGCTGCCAGTCCTTCTGGCCGAATACGGCGACATCGGCCCGAGTGAGCATAAAAAGTTTGAGCACCACGGTGCAGACCCCCCGGAAATGGATGGGCCGGCTCTGGCCGCAGAGGCCTTTCGCCAGTTCCGGCACCTCCACCCAGGTGGCGTGGTCCGGCGCGTACATGGAACCCGGCTCGGGCATGAAGAGCACGTCCGCGCCGTGGCTTTCGGCAATGGCGGCGTCGCGCTCGGCATCGCGGGGGTAGGCTTCCAGATCCTCGCCGGGGCCGAACTGCGCGGGATTCACGAACAGGCTGACCACCAGGCGCTTGGCCAGGCCGCGCGCGTGGACCATCAGGTCTTCATGCCCGGCGTGGTAATAACCCATGGTGGGAACCAGGGCGATATCCTCGCCTTGGGCGTGCCAGGCCCGGCATTGGGCCGCCAATTCTTGGGGATTGGTTAATATCTGCATATCAAGGTATTGTGATATAGTTGATGAATGTCCTTTTATACATGCGCGCACCAGGCTTGTAAAGGAAAACAGGCCGGGAAAGCTCGGGGCGCGCGGCATGTCCGCCTTGACCCCCCCTAGGCTTGCGGGCATAACAATGCGCGGAGGCTTGCATGGTCAAACCGTTTTATCAGGGCAAACTGGATACCTTCTGCGCCATTTACGCGGTACTTAACGCTCTGCGCCTGACCCACGGCATCCGGGTGCTCAAGGCGCGGGACATTCTCAACGAAACCCTGCTGGCCCTGGCAGGCGCGCCCGAGGCCTTCAGGGCCGTGCTGGATCAGGAAACAGATTATCTCAATCTGGTGGACGGCATGCTGCGGGCGCAGAGTCGCGCCTTTCCCCTGGAGGTGCGCAGGCCTTTTGCCCCGGAGGAGCAGCCCACAGTGGACGAGCTCTGGCGGGCCTGCCGGGAATGGCTCGCGCCGGAGCGCGGCCGCGCGGTCATTTTCCGCTTTCTGCGCAGCCTGACCCCGGAGGGCCCGCCGGTGAACCGCCACTGGACCACCGCCGACCACATGAACGATGAAATCCTGCACCTCTTTGATTGCAGCCACGAGGCCGAAGCCATTCTGAACATCCGCAAGGACAGTTTCGTCACCCGGCCCGAGGCCGTGAGCCAGGGCCGTCTGCTCTATATCCAGCCCGACAGCCTGCGTCTGCTGCGTCTTCCGTTTTAAGGAAGCGCTGACTACCGGTCTTTTTGCCCTCTGCCCGCGTCAGGCCCGCTCCGTCGCCCTCGGCAAAGAACAACATCCTCAGTAATCAGCACTTCCTTACCAATCTATGGGACAGGCAGGTTTCGACCCGTCCGGTACGCGTCAGCGCAGGCTTTCACGTACCCGCAAAGCGGCGGCGACCATATTCTCAAGAGAAGGATATGCCTCGTCCCACTGGCGGGTTTTCAGGCCGCAATCGGGATTTACCCACAACTGTTCCTTGGGAATGTGGCGCAAGGCCCTGCGCAGGAGATCCGTCATCTCCTCCACGCCAGGGATGCGCGGGCTGTGGATGTCGTACACGCCCGGCCCCACTTCTCCCTGATAGTGGAACGCGGTGAAGGCTTCCAGCAGTTCCATGCCGCTGCGGCTGGATTCAATGCTGATGACGTCCGCATCCATTTGGGCGATCCAGGGCAGAATGGCGTTGAACTCGCTGTAGCACATATGGGTGTGGATCTGTGTGGCGTCCTCCACGCCGGACGCGGCCAGACGGAAGGCGTCCACCGCCCGGCGCAGATAGTCTTCCGCCGCAGCTTTGGTCAGGGGCATGCCTTCCCGCAGGGCCGCTTCGTCGATCTGGATGATGCGGATGCCCGCCTTTTCCAGATCTAGCACTTCGTCGCGGATAGCCAGGGCGATCTGTTTGCAGACTTCGCCGCGTTCCAGGTCTTCGCGAACGAAGCTCCAGCAGAGAATCGTCACCGGGCCGGTCAGCATGCCCTTGACCGGTTTTTGCGTGAGCGACTGCGCGTAGAGAATCCAGTCCACGGTCATGGGCCGCTTGCGGTACACGTCGCCGTAGATGACGGGCGGCTTTACGCAGCGGCTGCCGTAGCTCTGCACCCAGCCATTCTGCGTAAAGCAGAAGCCGCCGAGCTGCTGGCCGAAATATTCCACCATATCGTTGCGTTCAGCCTCGCCATGCACAAGGACGTCCAGGCCCAGTTTCTCCTGCTTTGCGATGCAGTTTTTGATTTCTTGTCTGATGGCGGCCAGATAGTCCGCTTCCGGCATGTCGCCCCGCTTGTAGTCCAGGCGTGTTTTACGGATGGCGGCGGTCTGCGGGAAGGAGCCGATGGTCGTGGTGGGCAGCGGGGGCAGGTTGAGCCAGGACTGCGCGGCATGCCGTTGCGGATAGGCCGAGCGGCGGGAAAGCTGGTCCGGCGTGACGGCGGACGCGCGTCGGCGCACGGCGTCAATGCGGCTGTCGGCATGCCCGGCAGCCGCCCGCAATACGGCGGCATTGGCCGCCAGGGCCGCGTGGTCGCTGTTTTCCGCGATGTTTCGCAGGTCGGTCAGCTCCGCGCACTTCTGCACGGCAAAGGCCATGCGGTTCCGGATGTGCTCCGGCAGGGTTGTTTCTTTCTCCAGGTCCACAGGGCAGTGCAGCAGCGAGCAGCTTGATCCCAGCAAAACCCGTTCCGTGCCGAGCGCGGCGACGGCCCGCGTGACAAGGGGCAGGATTTGGGCGTAATCGCTTTTCCAGATATTGCGTCCGTTCACCACGCCGAGCGAAAGCGCCGTGTCGGCGGGGAGCTTGTCCAGAACGGCATCCAGTTGTTCCCTGCCGCGCACCATGTCCACATGCAGCGTTGCGCAGCCGGAAGCGAGGGCTAGATCCAGATTCCGGCAGAGCGGGCCGAAATAGGTCGTCAGCATGAGCTTGCCGTTGCCGGTCGCGTTCAGGGCCGCGTAGACCTCCCGAAAAGCCACGCTCGCCTCTTGCGGCAGAAGTTCCGTGCAGAGCACGGGTTCCTCAACCTGGATGCGGTCGCACAAGGGCGCAAGAAGCGTAAAAAGGTCGGCATAGGCGGCCGTAACCGCGTCCAGACGCTCCCACTTGCGCGCGCCGTTGCGGGCTTTTGCCAGGGCCAGCCAGGTGAACGGACCGATCAGGGCCGGTTTCGGCGAAAAGCCGAGTTCCCCGGCCAGCCTTGTATCCGCGACCAGCGGGTGCTCTTCGCGATGCCAGGGCGTATCGGCATCGATTTCCGGCACAAGATAGTGGTAGTTGGTGTCAAACCACTTGGTCATTTCCAAGGCCGGGATGTTGCGCCGCGCATCGCCGCGCGCCATGCTGAAATACAGATCCGGGTGCGCGTCCTTGAGGCAGGGGGCAAAGCGGGGAGGCATTGCGCCGAGCATGCGGGTTATGTCCAGCATGCGGTCATAGAGTGAAAAATCGCCTGTGGTCACATAGTCAAGACCGGCGTCTTGCTGGATGCGCCAATGGCGTTTCTTCAGCGCCGTGCAGGTTTCGGCAAGCGCTTCAGCGGCAAGATCGCCTTTCCAGAAGGCTTCGAGAGCCTGTTTCAGCTCCCGCTGTTTTCCGATGGACGGGAAACCGAGAATGTGAGTTCGCATGGGATGCTCCTTTCAAAAGAGTTGAAAGGGCAGTCCATTTCACGTGCGTCCGGAGCCGGAATACAGGGATGCATCCGGAGAGGGCGGTCCGACTTTGTGCGGGACAAACCGCTCCGCGCGGGCTTTCAGGAAAATCCGCGCCGCGAAATTGCCGCACGGCGCATCCGCCGGTGGGCCGTGGAACGCAAAACAGCGGAGATGCCGGGCCGTTGGGCGGCAATTTCAAACGTAAGCTCCAGTCCGGGCAAATGCCTATACGCGAGACAGTACTGCCGTGCCGCACCAATCGCGGCCATTGTGACAAGTCGTCTCCTGACTTCCGGCCCGTGCTCGCCTTGCCTTCCCGTTCGTCCGTGTCGAACAGTGGCTTCGGTTGGGTTTGTCCCGGTTACAGTGGCGCGTCCGTAGCGGATTTACACCGCTTTCCGTTTCTCATCACAATATCTAGATAAATTGATATATGCTTTGGCCTGCGCTGTCAAGCATTGCCGAGGGACAAGCCCACGGGGCGAAGGCGTGGAAAATCGCCGCACGAGGGCGGTGTTCAATGGGGGGGCGGGCATGAATTGGGAGCGGCGTTGCCCCCCGACGGCCTTTCCGAGAGGCGCACGGATCAGGAAAAGCTTCCGGCAATGCGGCGGTTCAGTATTCCCGGTCCGGAGCGTTCAAGCCCAGGGGCAGGTTCAGGCGGCGGGCTTCCTCCTGGAGGCTGGGGTCCACCCAGAAGGCCTTTTCCTGCACAAAGCTGAGCACCTCGAATTCTTCGGGATCCACCGGGCGCGAGTAATAGTAGCCCTGGGCGTAATTGCAGCCGATGCTGAGCAGAAAGCGCGCCTGCTCCACAGTTTCCACGCCTTCGGCGATGATTTTCATCTTGAGCTGGCGGGCCAGGGTGACGGTGTTGCGGGCTACGATCTGGCCGCGTTCATTGTCCGTGCCGTCACTGATGAAGGTGCGGTCCAGCTTGACGATGTTGAAGGGCAGGGCGCGCAGGGTGCTCAAGGAGGAATAGCCCGTGCCGAAATCGTCCATGGAAAAGACGAAGCCCTGTTCCTGGAGGTCGTTCATGACCCGGATCAGGGTTCTTTCGCTTTCAAAAAAGGCGCTTTCCGTGAGTTCCAGTTCCAGCAGGTGCCGGGGCAGGCGGTATTTGTCGGTCAGGGTCAGCAGCTTGCCGCAGAAACGGTCGTCGTTGAAGTGCATGCGGGAGACGTTAATGGACACGGGCGTGGGCCGATAGCCCTTGTCCAGCCAGAGGCGCAGCATTTTACAGGTCTGTTCCCAGATGTACTCGTCAAAACGGACGATGAAGCCGTTGCGTTCGAACAGCGGCACAAAGCGGCCCGGCAGGATCAGCCCGTCCGTGGGGTGTTGCCAGCGGGCCAGGGCCTCGGCCCCCACAATTCGGCCGCTGGAAATCTCCACCTTGGGCTGGAGGTAGAGCACGAACTGGCCTTTTTCCAGGGCCTCGTGCATCTGGTCCTTGATATTATTTTCATCCAGCAGCCGGGCGCGCAACTCGCCGTCGTAAAAGGCGTAGTTGGTCAGATCGCTGCCTTTGACGGTTTTCAGGGCCAGATGGGCCCAGTCGCAGAGCACGTGCACCGGGGTCCTGCGTTTTTCCACCGGGCAGATGCCGAAAAAGAGCATGACACGGTAGGATTGGGTATATTCGCGCAACTGGCGCGAGAGCCAGCCCACAAAATGTCGGACCCGCTCGCGGTCGCCCGCGAGGCAGGCCACAAACACGTCGCCGGACAGGCGGGCGAAGGTTTCCAGCCGTTTGTCGATCTGTTCGCGCACAAGATGGGCGATGGCCCGCAGCAGGCGGTCGCCTTCCTCCAGGCCGAACATTTCGTTGATGCCTTTGAAGCCCGCCACGTCGAAACGCACGATATGCCGCGGCCCGTCGCCCTGGCGGATCAGCAGGTCGGCCTTTTCAAAAAAGGTCTGCATGTTGTACGCGCCGGTCAGGGGGTCGTATTCAGCCCTGAAGCGCAGGGCCTGCGTGGCCCGGGTGACTTCGTCCACGTCGTTGATGGTGCCGATGTAGCGGATGCCGAGGTCCGGGTCGGTCAGGCAGGTATAGGTGACCCTGCACCAGATGAAGCGCCCGTCCCGGCGGCGCAGGCGCACGGTCATCTCGCCCGAGGAGGCGCCCTGTTCCAGCGCGTTCAGGCAGTCCTTGAAGATCCCCCCGTCCTCCGGGGAAAGCACATTGTCCTCGCGCCAGACGTCAAAAAGCCAGCGGCCGTTGTAATCGCCCGCCAACAGTTGCGGAATGTGCGGCGAGGTGTAGGTGGGCTGATTGTCGCGCCATTCGAACACCAGGGTATTGGTGTGGTCCAGCACGGCCTTGTAACGCAGCTCGTCCAGCCGCCGACGCTGGAGCAGGGCGTTTTCGCGGGCCAGGCCGACGGCGCGTTTCTGTTCGTCTACATCCTGCACGCAGATCATATGCAGAGGGCGGCCGGAAGCGGCGCAGGCCAAGGGAAAGACCGTGAAGCGCGCCCAGCGGTATTGCCCGTCGCGGCATTTTTTGCGCACGTCGCCGGAAGCATAGCCCTGTTTGAGGCTTTCTCCCTGGTGCAGGGTCTTGGGATTGAGCAGGTGCAGGAAAATTTCCCGGTCTTCAGGATGGATGAGCGTCTCGGCAATGGCCCGCAGGGTGGCGGCCACGCCCATGCCGGGCGGCGGCGGGCAGAAGAGCACGTCGCCCATGTGGATCAGGCGGTAGCTGTCGCCGCTGAAATCCACTTCAAAGATTTCGCCGAAGATGCTGCGCAGCACGCAGTTGTAGCGGGCCTGCTCCATCTCGTCCGTCGCCGGTCCCAGCGCCGGGGCGGCCGATGTCTGAACCCGCTGTTCCATTACGCATCCTCGACGCGGTCGGCGTTTGGAAACCCATGCCAAGGGGCTTCGTTCAGTTTTTTTCTAGCATTCCCGCCAATCGTTGGCAATCCGGGCACGTTGCGACGTGGTTTATTCTTCCGCGGCTTCGTCGGGTTCCGTGCCGGGGAGGCGGTCCTGAAGGCGCGGGTCCACCCAGAAGCTTTTGCCGCGCACGAAACTGAAGACCTCGAATTCCCGCGCGTCCATGGGGCGCGAGTAATAAAAGCCCTGGGCGTGGTCGCAACCCATGTTCCGCAGAAAAAGGGCCTGCTCCACGGTTTCCACGCCTTCCGCGATGATCCGCATGCCGAGCTGCTTGGCCAGGACGATGGTGTTGCGGGCCACAATGCGGCCGCGCTGGTTGCCCGTGCTGTCGCTGACAAAGGCGCGGTCGAGCTTGACGGTATTGAAAGGCAGGGCACGCAGGGTGTTCAGCGAAGAGTAGCCGGTGCCGAAGTCATCCATGGAAAAGGCGAAACCGTTCTCCTGAAGGCTGTGCATGGTTCGCTGGAGGATTTTTTCATTTTCAAAAAAGGCGCTCTCCGTGAGCTCCAGTTCCAGCAGATGCCGGGGCAGTCGGTATTTGTCGGTCAGGGCCCGCAATTTGTCGCAGAAGCCGTTGTCGTTGAAGTGCATGCGCGAGACATTGATGGACACGGGCAGGGGACGGTAGCCCTTGTCCAGCCAGGAGCGCAGCAGCTTGCAGGCCTCCTCCCAGATGTATTCGTCCAGCTGGATGATGAAGCCGTTGCGTTCGAAAAAGGGCACAAAACGGCTCGGCGGGATCAGGCCCCGTTCCGGATGTCGCCAGCGGGCCAGGGCTTCGGCTCCCACAATGCGCCCGCTGAATATTTCCACCTTGGGCTGGAGGTAGGCTACGAACTGGCCTTCGGCCAGGGCCGTGTACATCTGGTCCTTGATGAAGAGTTCGTCCAGCACCCGGTTGCGCAACTCGTCGTCATAAAAGGCATAGTCGGTCATGCCGCGGCCCTTGACGGACTTGAGGGCCAGATAGGCCCGCTCGCAGATTTCGCGCACCGGGGTTGCCGGGTCATCCACCCGGCAGACGCCGAAAAAGAGTTCGGGCCGGTAGGCCTTGGCGTATTCCGCGGTGCCGTAGCGCAGCCATTCCATGAATTCCCAGACGCGCTCGTGGTCGCCCTCCAGGCAGGCCAGGAAAATATCGCCGGAGAGCCGGGCAAAAATCTCCCGGTCCGCAGAGAGGTTCTCTTTGGTCAGGTAGGAGATGGCCCGCAAAAGGCGCCTGCCTTCTTCCTGGCCGAAGCGTTCGTCGATGGATTTGAAGCCCGTCACGTCATAGCGCACGATATGGCGCGGCGTGTCCGGATACCTGCGCAGCAGCCGTTCGGTTTTTCCCAGAAAGGTAGGCATGGTGCAGGCTCCGGTCAGGTCGTCGTATTCCGCCTGCTGGCGCAGGGAGTGCGCGGTGTGGATGGCCTTGTCCACATCCCGGAGGCTGCCCACATAGCGCGCGCCGGTCGCGGTGTTGTCGATCCGGGTGCAGGAAACGACGTACCAGGTGAACGCGCCCGTCCTGCGGCGCAGGCGCACGGTGACCGCGCTGGAGAGATCGCCGGCGGCCAGAGCGCGCAGAAAATTTTCGAACATGGGGCGGTCTTCGGAAAAAAGGACGCTGTCTTCGCGCCAGAGGTCAAAGAGATGTCGGCCGTCGTAACTTCCTGCCAGCAGCCGGGGAATCGCGGCGTCCACATAGGTGAGCGTCTGTTCCTGCCATTCGAAGACCAGGCTGCGCGTCTGTTCGGTAATCGCCCTGTAGCGCAGGTAATCCAGGCTCTGGAGGTGCAGGATGACATTTTCGCGGGTGCTGGCGCCGAGGTGTTTGTAACCGTCGATATCCTGAAAGCAGATCAGATAGCGTTCCCGCCCGCTCTCGTCGAAAGGAAAAACCATGATGCGCACCCAGCGGTAGCTGCCGTCCAGGCATTTTTTGCGGTATTCGGCGCCCGTGCTTCTGCCGGTGGTCGCCAGGGCGCGGCGCAGTTCCTCCCGCCGGAACATCTGCCGGAAGCCGGCCTTGTCCTCGGGATGGATCAGGGTGTCGGCGGCCGCTTCCAGCATGACGGCGAGGCCGCGGCCCTCCGGCGGCGCACAGAATTTTTCGCCGCTCTGAAAGACAGAACGGTAAAAATCGGCGTTGAAATCCAGCTCGTAGATCTGGTCGTAGAAATTGCTCAACAGGCGGGCATAGCGCCTTTCCATAGCCGCGGCAGCCGGGTCATCCGACGCATACGGCCTCATGATGCTCTCTCTCTCTCTCTCTCTCTCTCTCTCTCTCTCTCTCTCTCTCTCTCTCTCTCTCTCTCATAGGCCGTCCTTCAGCGCATATTCGGGAGACGACGGCAGGCAATTGGACAGGGACCGCCGAAAGGAACATCGTGCCTTTTTGTCTCAACGGCAAAAGAGACCCGTGCCATGTAACACTCTTGCTCACGGCGGGCTCGCGTCCGGCGGCCGGTACCGTGTAATATTTAAGCGTTACGCGATACTAGCATGCTGGCTATCGGATTAACAAGATGTGCGGCGGATCCATTTCACCTCCCGTCTCCAAAAATCTTTGGCCGGGGCAAGTCCCTTTTTTTGCCGTTGCCCTCCAAAGAGGTGTGTCTGCCCCACGCGCCGGGAGCGGGCCGGATGACAAGCGGGCGCGGCCGCTGTACTATGCGGCGATGAGCACCCATACCACAATGAAAACCCTGCCGGTCTGGTCCCTGAGTCTGGGGTGTCCCAAAAACCGGGTTGACAGCGAACGCCTGCTGGGTTCCTTGGGCCTGCCCGTCAAAAGCGTGGCCCAGATGGGCCGGGCGCGGCTGGTCTTCATCAATACCTGCGGCTTCATCGCTCCGGCGGTGCGCGAGTCCGTGCGGGCCGTGCTGGATGCCGTGAACCGGCTGGCCCGTTGCAAGAACAAACCCCTGCTGGCCGTGGCCGGTTGCATGGTGGGGCGTTACGGCGCGGAGGAGCTGGCCCGTGAGCTGCCCGAGGTGGACCTCTGGCTGCCCACCGGAGATCTGGCGGACTGGCCGGCCATGCTGGCACGGGCCTTGGGCCTGCCGCGTCTGCCGGAAGGGCCAGGGAGCGGCGGGCGTCTGCTTTCCACCGGACCATCCTATGCATGGCTGAAAATCGGCGAAGGCTGCCGCCACAACTGCGCTTTCTGCACCATCCCGTCCATCCGGGGCGGCCTGCGCTCCGAACCCGTGTCCGATCTGCTGGCCGAGGCTCGCGGCCTGCTGGAGCAGGGGGTGCGTGAACTGGTGCTGGTGGCGCAGGACGTCACCGCCTGGGGCGGGGACCTGGGCGAAAAGAAAAGCCTTTTGCATCTGCTGGAGGGGCTGCTGGGCCTGGACGGCCTGGCCTGGCTGCGCCTGCTCTACCTCTACCCCAGCGGGGTCACGCCGGAACTGCTGCGCTTTATGAGGGAATCCGGCGGCCCGCTGCTGCCCTACCTGGATATTCCCCTCCAGCACGCCCACCCCGAGGTGCTGGCCCGCATGGGGCGGCCCTTTGCCGGTGATCCCCGGCGCGTGCTGGACCGGGTGCGCGACGCGTTGCCGGAAGCCGCCGTGCGCACCACCTTCATTGTGGGCTATCCCGGCGAAAGCGAAGCGCATTTCGACAGCCTCTGCCGTTTTGTGGAGGAAAGCCGCTTCCAGAACATGGGTGTGTTCGCCTACCAGGCCGAAGAGGGCACCAAAGCCGCTGGACTGCCGGATCAGGTGCCGGAAGAGATCAGGGAGCGCCGCCGCGCCACGCTGATGGAGATCCAGGCGGGCATCAGCGAAAGTCTGCTGGCGGAGCGTGTGGGACAGCGCCTGCCCGTGCTGGTGGACGCGCCGCATCCGGAATGGCCCGGTCTGCACAGCGGCCGGGTCTGGTTCCAGTCCCCGGAAGTGGACGGCATGACCTATGTCAGCGGTCCCGGCGTGAGCCCCGGAGCGCTGGTGGAGTGCGACATTGTGGAGAATGCGGAGTACGATTTGACGGCGCTGGCCTGAGCGCCGGTCATAATACCGGATTGCGGCAACACGGGGCAATCGAATGAAAGCCTCAATCATGGATATTCATTGGCTTCCATATGTGGGTCTTCCTTCCTTAAAATTACAACAAGACTGACGCAAGAGTATTTTTCTTTTTCGTTCTATTCATTCGATTGTTTTGGGCAGCATCGCGGGAGAGATTGATGGGAGGAAGCATTTTCGGCACGCTGCACCCCTTTCTGGAAGGCGGCGCGGTGTATGGCCGCAAGGTGGCCAATACAGGCTTTATGGAAGCCCTGTTGCGGCTTGATCCCTTTGATGAATATCATTTTTTTGTGACCGATCCGGATGCGTTACGCACGGCTTTTGCCGCGCGCAACGATCTGCCCGGCGCGGCGCGCGGGGCCGTGAAAATTTTCAGCCGCCTGGATCTGGCAGACGCGCTGCGCGCCACGCCCTACCACTGCTTTCACCTTTCCGATCCCGTTTCAGGGCAGCCGGAACTCGCCGCCCTGCGCAACGCCCTGGCCTCCCGAATTTTTCCCATTACCAGCGTCAATCACAGCATCAGTTATCTTGACTACGCCCAGCGCTTTCTGGCCCATATCTGGCCCGGCGTTACAGCGCGCGACGCCATCGGGGCCACGTCGCGGGCCGCGTCCAGGGTGTTGGCGGGCTATTTCGCACAATTGCGGGAAGGCTATGGCCTGAATCCGGACTGGCTCCAGCCCCGGCTTGAGACCATTCCTCTGGGCGTGGACCCGGAAGCCTTCCCGGAGTCGACGCCGGAGGCGCGCCGCGCGGCCCGTGCGCGTTTCGGCCTGGCCGACGGGGAGACCGTCTGCCTGTTGCACGGGAGAATAAGCCTGGACGACAAGCTGGACGCCATGCCGCTGCTGTATGCCCTGCGCCGGGTCATGGAGGCCGACCCCACAGCCCGACCGCGTCTGCTCATGTCCGGGGGAGCCCGCCCCGGCGACCATTACCCGGAAGCCCTGGAAGCCGCCGCGCGGGCACTGAAGGTGCCGTTCAGCCTGTTGCCCGACCCCGCGTCCGATGCCGTGCGCGCGCTTTTCGCCGCCGCTGATATCTTTGTGTCGCCCTCGGACAATATTCAGGAAAGTTTCGGTCTGACCCTGTTGGAGGCGGGCGCGGCGGGCCTGCCCGCCGTAGTTTCGGACTGGGACGGCTACCGGGACTTGGTGGAGCACAATGTCACCGGTTTTCTGACGCCCTGCCTGGCTCCGGCGAGCACGCCCCTCCTGGACCGTCTGGCCCGCGTCTTGCCCGACAATATCCATCAACTGTTCCGGGCCCAGCAGACGGCGGTGGATGTTCCGGCGCTGGCCGAAGCCCTGCGCCGTCTGATCTGTGACGCGCCTCTGCGGGCCCGCATGGGAATTGCGGCCCGGCGGCGCGTGCTGGAAAACTTCACCTGGGAGGGCGTGATCCGGCGCTGGCTGGACTTCTGGGACGCGCTCTGGCGGGAGCCCCTGGATGCGGCGGAGGAAAAACGCATCCGCGCGGCCCGGCATCCGGCTTTTTTGCGTCTCGGAGAGCTGTTTTCCGGCTACCCTTCCGCGGGATTCTCCGCCGATGCGGATCTGTCCGGCGGCCCGCTCTGGCTGCGTACCACGGCCCGGGGCGAGCGCGTGCGGGCCGGGCGCGAATTCTGCGTGGTCTGGCCCGGCCTGGAACTGTGCATGGACGGCGTGGAATTCCGCCGCTTGCTGGTACAGGCCCGACACCCCGTGCGGGCGGATGAACTGATCCGCCGGGCCTGTCCGCCGGGCCGCAGTGTCGAGGGCGCGCGCTTCACCCTGCTCTGGGCTTTGAAGAACGATCTGCTGGAACGGGTGGAAGAGCCCCGCTGACGCCCCGCCTTTTCCGGATTGCGGCGTTTTGAGCCGGACGAAACATATCCCCGGAGGGCGTGACCCCCCGGGGATATGTGGTCTGCGCGTGCCGTGCACGCCCTCAACCAGGCTAGCCGATGAGCTGCATGGCCATCTGCGGCATGCTGTTGGCCTGCGAAAGCATGGCCACAGCCGACTGGGTGAGGATCTGGTTACGGACGAATGACGTCATTTCCGTGGCCACGTCCACGTCGGAAATGCGCGATTCAGCCGCCTGCAGGTTTTCGGACTGAGTGGTAAGGTTAGAAATGGTGTTTTCCAGACGGTTCTGCAGCGCGCCCAGATGCGCCCGGATCTTGTCCTTGGAAACCACGGCGTTGGTCAGGCCCACCAGAGCCTTCTGGGCCTGTTCCTGTGTGGAGACCGTACGGGCGTCGGCTGTGGTGCTGCTGGCGGTCGCCTGATTGCCCACACCCAGAGCCGAGGCGGTGCTCGTGCCGATCTGGATGTAGTAATAGTCTTCCGCCGAGTCGTTGGCCGTGCCGAAGTGGATCTTCATCTTGCCCGTGGAGGTCATCGCCGAGCCACTGTGCGTGCTACTGGACAGATTGCCGTTCAGCAGATGGATGCCGTTGAAGTCCGTGGAGTTGGCGATTCGGGTGATTTCCGAAGCCATGGCCTGATATTCGGACTCAATCATCAAACGCTGGGTGGAATCGTAGGTACCGGTAGCCGCCTGTTCGGCCAGTTCCTTCATGCGGGTCAGCTTTTCGTCGATGACGCCCAGGGCGCCGTCGGCGGTCTGGATGAGGGAAATGGCGTCGTTGGCGTTGCGCACGCCCTGTTGCAGAGCCGTGATGTCGGTGCGCATCAGCTCGCGGATGGCCAGGCCCGCGGCGTCGTCAGCCGCGGAATTGACGCGCAGGCCTGTGGACAGGCGCTTGGTCGAGGTCTGCAAGTCGCTGTAATGTCCGGTCAGGGTGTTGGCGACGTTGGTGGCCATTTGGTTGTGATTGATATACATGACATTCCTCCATGAATGTGCTGTCTGCCCGGCGGTGCACTACGCACGCCCGCTTCCTTGCGGACTGCCGCCGCACAATGCCTGCGCAAGCAGGGTTTATGATGTGTTCCCAGTGCGCTTGCCTGTCCTTTCGGCACAACAGCCGAAAGCATTAGGTGCGCGGCCTCAGCCTGCAAGGGAAAATCCCTTGTCTTCCCTGACTCGTGGCGTCAGGGGAGGCAAAAAATGCCTGAAAACCTGCATCCAGTCTTAAGCATGATCCGTGCCAAAAAGAGCGTCGGAAGCATGGCGCGCAAAGGGGTTGCGCTGCCTTGAAGACCGTATGGGGCGGGAATTGCCCCTCCATGCGCCTGTTGCGCCTTGGCGGTCGCAATGCCGTCCCCGGCCGCTTCCCTGCATTTTGGCGCGGAGCAATCACTCATTCCAAATGTGAACCGCTCTAAGCCGCCCCTGCCCACGGCTTGGGGGGAAGGGCGAACATGCCTCCGGCCTGAAACTTTTCCACAGCCTCTTGACGCAATAAAAGGGATGATTACCCATAAGATAGAATGATTTTCACAGGAGGTCAGTTATGAACAATACGCGTTTTCTTCCCCGCCGCTGGTTTGCTCCTCGTGAGGCCGCGCCCCGTCGGGACGACCTGCCCGTGACGCCCGTGCGTGACGATATAGACAATTTTTTCCAGAATATGTTCAACGGCATGGTCACGCCGTGGGAAGCCATGAACGAGTTTTTGCCTTTTTGGCGGCATCAGCGGGCCGAGGCGGACATCCTGCCCAGCCTGGACCTGACCAGCGACGAGAAAGCCTATGTGCTGAGCGTTGAGCTGCCCGGCGTGGAGCCGGAAAACGTCAGGTTGGAAGTGCGCGACAATGCCCTGATCGTGGCAGGCGAGAAAAAACAGGAAAACAGGGACGACAAGAAAAATCAGCATGTGCTTGAGCGGGTCTATGGTTCCTTTCAGCGGGTTCTGGCTCTGCCGGAAGACGCGGATGCGGAGGCCGTCACGGCCACGCACAAGAACGGCGTCCTGACCGTCACCATCCCGCGCAAAGTGCCTGCTCAGTCTCGGGCAAAATCCATTGAGATAACCAGGGAGTAAAGTCCTCCTCCATACGGGCCAGCGCTCCGGCTCGTGAGCCCCCGCCGTTCTGGCGGGGGCTTTTTGTATCAAGGGATAGTTTATTATGTCGAAGCCTCGGGATGCAAAAAACCCCGATCCGTGAAACGGACCGGGGTTTCCCTCACATTGTTACGGTCGGGCGGCACTCCCCTGCCGCACGCCCGGTTATGGGTCGTCTCCCTCCACCACGAAGTTTTTCCTAGCCGATGAGCTGCATGGCCATCTGCTGCATGCTGTTGGCTTGCGACAGCATGGCCACCGACGACTGGGTAAGAATCTGGTTGCGGACGAACGACGTCATTTCCGTGGCCACGTCCACGTCGGAAATGCGCGATTCAGCCGACTGCAGATTCTCGGCTTGGGTGGTAAGGTTGGAAATGGTGTTTTCCAGGCGGTTCTGCAACGCGCCCAGATGCGCCCGGATCTTGTCCTTGGAGACCACGGCGTTGGTCAGGCCCAGCAGAGCCTTCTGGGCCTGTTCCTGCGTGGAGACCGTACGGGCGTCGGCTGTGGTGCTGCTGGCGGTCGCCTGATTGCCCACACCCAGGGCCGAAGCGGTGCTCGCGCCGATCTGAATGTAGTAATAGTCTTCCGCCGAGTCGTTGGCCGTGCCGAAGTGCACCTTCAGCTTGCCGGTGGCGCTGAGAGCCGCGCCGCTGTGCGTACTGCCGGACAGATTGCCGTTCAGCAGATGGATGCCGTTGAAGTCTGTGGCATTGGCGATTCGGGTGATTTCCGAAGCCATGGCCTGATATTCGGACTCAATCATCAAACGCTGGGTGGAATCGTAGGTGCCGGTAGCCGCCTGTTCGGCCAGTTCCTTCATGCGGGTCAGCTTTTCGTCGATGACGCCCAAGGCGCCGTCGGCGGTCTGGATGAGGGAAATGGCGTCGTTGGCGTTGCGCACGCCCTGTTGCAGAGCCGTGATGTCGGTGCGCATCAGCTCGCGGATGGCCAGACCCGCGGCGTCGTCAGCCGCGGAATTGACGCGCAGGCCCGTGGACAGGCGCTTGGTTGAGGTTTGCAGATTTCCGTAATGGGATGTGAGGGTGTTGGCCACGTTGGAGGCCATCTGGTTATGATTGATATACATACATTCCTCCATGAATGCTGTATGCCACGGGCGGTGCCCAATGCCGACGCGTCCATGCGTCCTTCCGCCTCTATAATCCTATCGGCGTTCTTTCGGATATGGATTAGAGCTGGTGGGAAAATTTTTCCTACCAGCATCCCACTGTGTTTTTTATGTTTTTGATGGAAGAGTGAAAACGGCTTGATTTTTTCGGCGCGCGGGCGGCAAATTTTTCCTCCCCGCGCATGCCGCGCGGTCAGGCGACACGACGTCAAAGGCCCCGCCTGTCCATGACATAATCCATGGACAGGCGGGGCCTTTGACGTCAAAAACACTGTGAAACTCAGCAGTCCTTGCCCACCATGCGCAGCAGGCGCAGCAACTGGTTGGTGAAGCCCGCCTCATTGTCGTACCAGACCAGCAGCTTGAGCATGGTCTGGTCCAGCACCTGGGTGGACAGGGCGTCCACCACGCCGCCGTAGGTGCTGCCCCTGTAGTCGATGGAAACCAGGGGCTCCTCGGAAAAGCCCATATTGTCCCTGAGCGCGCCCTGGCTGGCGGCTTTGAGCGCCGCGTTGACGGCGTCGGCGTCACAGGGCTTTTCCACCTCACAGGTCAGGTCCACCAGCGAGCAGTCAAAGGTGGGCACGCGCACGGACATGCCGTTGATCCGGCCTTCCAGCTCAGGCATGACCACGCCCACGGCCTTGGCCGCGCCCGTGCTGGACGGCACCATGGAGACGGCCGCGGCCCGGCCGCGCCGCCAGTCCTTGTGCGAGCCGTCCAGAATGCGCTGGCTCATGGTGTAGGAATGGATGGTGGTCATCAGGCCGTGGCGGAAGCCGAAGTTCTCATGCACGACCTTGACCGCCGGGGCCAGGCAGTTGGTGGTGCAGGACGCGGCGGAGATGATGGCCTGCTTGGCCGGATCATAGATCTCCTGGTTCACGCCCATGACGATCATGGCGTCCACGCCCTTGCCCGGCGCGGAAATGACCACCTTTTCGGCCCCGCAGTCCAGATGCCGGGCCAGACCCTCGCGGTCCTTGATGGTGCCCGTGGTTTCCACGGCAAGGGTCACGCCCAGGCGTTTCCACTCCCATTCCCCGGCCTTGCGGCGGGTCACCGCGACGTGGCGTCCGTTGACGATGATGCCGTTGTCATCATGACCCACTTCACCGGCAAACGTGCCGTAGGTGGAGTCGTATTTGAACAGGTAGGCCAGGGCGGCGTTGTCCGCGCGGGCGTTGATGGCCGCGATCTGAAGATCCTGATCGTCGGCCAGCAGGCGCAGCAGATAACGGCCGATGCGGCCGAAGCCGTTCATTCCCAATTTTACGGGCATGGTTGCGCTCCTTGTGTGCGAATACGTTTAGAGTATTTCAAATCTGAAATCCTCTAAGGAAGCGCTGAGTAATGAAGATTTTTGTTCTCTGCCAAGGAAGGCGAACTGCGGGCGAAGGGAGTATATTCAGACATATTCGACCGTCGCACGGAGTGAGCCTGACACAGGCAGAGGGCAAAAAGACCATTAATCAGTACTTCCCTAACTTTTCCCCGAAGAACCCATCACATTGCGGATCTTGTGCGCCACCATGTTCTTGACGGCCTCGCGGGCCGGGGCAAGGTAGGAGCGCGGGTCGAACTGTTCCGGATGTTCGGCCAGGAACTGGCGGATGGAGGCGGTGAGCGCCAGGCGGATGTCCGTGTCCACATTGATTTTGCACACGCCCATGCTCGCGGCCTTGCGCAACATGTCTTCGGGCACGCCCCTGGCCCCGCCCACCTGGCCGCCGTACTTGTTGCACAGTTCCACAAACTCCTGGGGCACGCTGGAGGCCCCGTGCAGAACCAGAGGGTAGCCGGGCAGCTTGGCGCTGATGGCTTCCAGGCGCGGGAAGTCCAGTTTGGCCTCGCCCTTGAATTTGTAGGCCCCGTGGCTGGTGCCGATGGCCACGGCCAGAGAGTCGCAGCCCGTGCGTTGCACGAAATCCACCGCCTGGTCCGGATCGGTGTAAACATGCTCGGCGGAACTGACGTGTTCCTCGACGCCGGCCAGCTTGCCCAGCTCGGCTTCCACCCAGACCCCCTTGGGGTGGGCATAGTCCACCACCTGTCTGGTCAGGGCGATATTTTCCTCATAGGGCAGGTGCGAGCCGTCGATCATCACCGAAGTGAAGCCGCCGTCAATGCAGTCCTTGCACATCTCGAAGCTGGGGCCGTGGTCCAGATGCACCACCACGGGCACGGCGGGGTCTTCGATCAGGGCGGCCTCCACCAGTTTCATGATGTAGGTCTGACCGGCGTATTTGCGGGCTCCGGCGGAAACCTGGAGGATCACCGGGGATTTTTCCTCGGCGGCGGCCCGCATGATGCCTTGGACGATTTCCATATTGTTGACGTTGAACGCGCCTACGGCGTAGCGCCCGGCGTAGGCGGCGGCGAACATTTCTCTGGGACCCATAAGAGGCATGGCTTCCTCCTGTTCTGCTTGCGGTATGGGCCGGGGAAAACATGGTCCCCGGCCGGATAATTGAGGTCTGACATATATCCCATATGCCGGAAAAGCGCAAAGGGAGAGAAGCTTTCCGGCAGGGCGACGGCCGCCGACCCGGCCGGAAGGGACGCGGGCCGGATCAGTGCCGTCCAGAGAAGGTGATTAACCACCTAAAATTAAAATAATACTTTTAAAATAAAAAGATTTTTTGCAATAGTATAAAAATAAATATATTTATCCTGAACAAAATTTAATTTTTACAGTAAATCTATAAAATGGAGGCTGTATGTATCAGGATTTGTGGACAAAAAATCTGTGCCCGAATGTTTTTCCGTCGCGGTGGACCGTGATGCCGGGGGCAAAATCCTCCGCCGGGAGGAGCATTGGCCCGAGGGCGTGCGCCGCTTTCGCTACGCCTATGATGCGTCCGGCCATCTGCTCCGCGTGCAGTGCGACGGCCGGGAGCGGGAGGCCTATGCCTATAATGAGGCCGGGCAGCGGGTGGAGGACATGGCGCGGGGTATCCGCTATATGTATGACGCCGACGGGCGTCTCACGCATGCGGGCGCGCTGCGCATGGCCTATGACAAGGGCGGGCGGCTGGTCCGCCGGACGCGTCAGGACGCTGCCGCCGCGCGGGCTTCAGTCCCCCCGCTCTTGCGGGAAGCCCGGTCCGGCCGTCGCGATGAGCGCGGCGGGGAAAGCGGGGCCATGGAATTCAGCTATGACGGCAACCGCCTCGCTGAAGTGCGCTTGCCGGGCGGCGCGCTTCGATCCTATCGTTATGAGGGAAACGCTCGTATGCCTTCGCGGGTTCTGGATGACGGCGAGTTGTGCCTGAGCTGGGAATGGAAGGGGCGGCAGACGCCGGTACGTTGCGTGGACGCCCGAAGCGGGCTCGGCTATGACTGGGGCTATGAGGGGGGCGCGGAGCCCCTGCCC
Organism: Desulfovibrio sp. 3_1_syn3; assembly: GCF_000145315.2. Taxonomy (NCBI): domain Bacteria; kingdom Pseudomonadati; phylum Thermodesulfobacteriota; class Desulfovibrionia; order Desulfovibrionales; family Desulfovibrionaceae; genus Desulfovibrio; species Desulfovibrio sp. 3_1_syn3. The sequence goes on along the minus strand of NZ_ADDR02000001.1, from coordinate 629,430 downwards.
ACGCATGTGGGCATTCAGGGCGAGGCCGTGCGGCGTCTGGGGCACGGATAAGGACTATTTTTTACTGGGTCTGGACCAGGTGGGCTCGTTCCGCGCCCTGATCAACGGCGCGGGCGTCATCGTCAAGCGCGTGGACTATGACAGCTTCGGCAATGTGCTCTTCGACAACCTGCCGGAATTGTACATTCCTCTGGGTTTCGGCGGCGGCATCGTGGACGGGGCTACGGGCCTGGTGCGGTTCGGTTGCCGGCACTATGATCCGGAGGTGGGCCGCTTCATCAGCCGTGACCCGGCCAAAGACCGGCGCGGCGACGGCGACCTGTATGACTACTGTGTGGATGATCCCGTGGGCAGGGTGGATCGGGACGGCCGTTTCTTCTTCCTGCCCCTGTTGGCGGGCATCGGCGGCGGCGCTGTCATGGGCCCGCTCGGCTCCTGGTTCGCCGCCAAGTCGGCGGACAAGATGAAGGAAGAGCGGACGGGCAAAGCCTCCACCGCCGCGCGGGACGGCGGCCACCGGGCTTGCCGCCGGGAACCTCGCCGTGTCCGCCCCATGTGCGGCGGCGATAGCGGATACGGGCCGATCTCGCCGCTTCAGCGCAGCTCCATGCCTTCCAACTCTTTCAGGCCCGCGTGATCCGTGAATTCAAAACAAAGCGGCGTCACAGTGATATAGCCCCGGTTGAGCAGGTCCTTGTCCGACCCGGCGTTGATGGTATGGGCCGGGATTTCGCCTTCCAGCCACCAGTAGGGCGCGCCGCGCGGATCAAAACGCTCCAGATAGACGTTTTTCCAGACCGCGCTGGTCTGCGGGCAGACGCGCAGGCCCTTGGCCTCATCCAGGGTTCCCGCCGGGTAATTGAGGTTGATCACCCGGCGCGGGGCCAGGCGGGACCAGTCGATGCGTCCGGCCAGGGCCACGGCGTGGCGGGCCTGGGGCAGCAGGTCCCCGTTGCCCAGATGGTCGTCGTGGGAGACGGCCAGGCTGGGCAGATCCTCATGGGCCGCTTCCGTGGCCGCGCCCACCGTGCCGGAATAAAGGATGTCCGGCCCCACATTGGGCCCGGCGTTGATGCCGGAAATCACCATGTCCGGCTTGCGGGGCAGCAGGCGGCCCAGCGCCAGCTTGACGCAGTCCGTGGGCGTGCCGTATATGCCCGTGCCCCTGAAGCCGGGCTCTTCGAATTCCATGGCCCGCAGGGGGTCGAAGACAGTGAGGGAATGCCCCACCCCGGATTGCTGGCGCATGGGGGCCACCACATGCACGCTGTGCCCGGCTTCCAGCAGGGCCGCGTACATGGCCCTGAGGCCCGGAGCCCGGATGCCGTCGTCGTTGGTCAGCAGAACGTCCATTTGACAATACCTCGGAAAGAAGGGAATCTGCAAAGACAGGGATTCCCGCGCCGCCGTGGCCCGCGCGGGAGAAAAGAGTCATTCAAAGCACGGGCGCGGCGGGCCGGAGCCCGGCCCCGGCCCCGGTCGCGCGCCGTAACGCGGACAATATATGGAAAAAGGTTCTTACGTCAAAGACATCGGCCCGGCCTCCGAGGCGCGCGGCCTGTTCGTGGTCAGTCAGGCGGCCCAGGGCCAGTCGCGCAACGGGCCCTACTGGCGGCTGACCCTGGCCGACGCCAGCGGCAGCCTGGAGGCCAAGATCTGGCATCCGCTCAGCGCGGAGTTCAGCGACATTCCCGTGGGCTCCGTGGTCTGGGCCGAAGGCCGCGCCGGCCTCTACCGGGACCAGGTCCAGCTCACGGTGGAACAGTTGCGCCTGCTCTCCGAAGAGGAGGGCGCGGCTGTGGACCAGGCCGCGTTGCTGCCCGCCAGCCCATTTTCCCTGGACGAAATGCTGGACGAGCTGCTGGCCCTCTGCAGAGAGGAATTCAGCCACGCGCCCTGGCGCAAGCTGGTGCTTGGCGTGCTCAACAATCAGGAATTGCGCGCGTCCTTCCGGGTTTGTCCGGCGGCCAAGGGCGTGCACCACGCCTATGTGGGGGGCCTGCTGGAACATACCTTGAGCGTGTTCAGGCTCTGTCGGCGCATTGCCGACCAGTATCCCGAACTGGACCGCCAGGCCCTGCTGGCCGGGGCCCTGTTCCACGATTTCGGCAAGATCCGCGAATTTTCCGGCGGCCTGGCCAACGACTACACGGATGAAGGGCGCCTGCTGGGCCATCTTATGCTGGGCGTGGAAATGCTGGCTCCGTACCTGGCTAAATCCGGTCTGGACGAGGGGTTGCAACGCCATCTCAAGCATCTCATCCTGAGTCATCACGGCGAGTTGCAGTTCGGCGCGGTGCGCCAGCCGCACACCGCCGAGGCTCTGGCCCTGCACTATGCCGACAACCTGGACGCCAAAATGGCCCAGTGCCGGGGCCTGTTTGACCAGTTGGGCGGGGAAGGCCAGGACTGGACGCCCTGGCAGGCCACTCTGGGGCGGCCCCTGTACCGGGCCCCGCGCACCCCGGAAGCCTCGAAACCGGAGATCGCGGCTTCCGCCTCGTCCGCGGCAAAAGGCCGTAAAAAAGCGGTGAGGGAAGAATGTTTATCTCTTTTGAAGGTATAGAAGGCTCGGGCAAGTCCACGGCCCAGCGCCTGCTGGCCGAGCATCTGCAAGGGCTCGGATACGACCCCCTGCTCACCCGCGAGCCGGGCGGCTGCGCTCTGGGCCGCAGCCTGCGTCCCATTCTGCTGGACGCCCGCACGCGCGGCCTGTCCAGCCGGGCCGAGCTCTATCTCTTCCTGGCGGACCGCGCCCAGCATGTGGCCGAGGTCATCCGCCCGGCCCTGGAAGCCGGGCAGACCGTGCTCTGCGACCGCTACGCGGATTCCACCCTGGCTTACCAGGGCTATGGCCGCGGCCTGGACCCGGAACATCTGCGCCGCATCAATGACATGGCGACCGGCGGCCTCATGCCGGACCTGACCCTGCTGCTGGACCTGCCCGTGCATTGCGGCCTGGAGCGGGCCGGTCTGCGCAACCGGGAAGAGGGCACCGTGCTCTCCGAGGGCCGTTTCGACGCCGAAAGCCTGGAGTTTCATGAGCGCGTGCGCCAGGGGTACCGGAGCCTGGCCGCCGAGGAACCCGAGCGCTTTGCCATCATCGACGCGGCCCAGCCGCCCGAGGATGTGGTGCTGCAATGCCTTTCGGCGGTGGAGGCCTCGTTGCGGCAGCGGGGCAGGGGACTGGACTAGGGTCTGTTAACACTATTTCAGAGCTATAACAATTAACGCAAAGACGACAAAGGCCAGGAACATGACATCGAGCTTATCGAACCGAGTAAAAACACGACGGAAGCCTTTGAGCCTCCTGAAAAGCCGTTCTACCTCATTACGTCTTTTGTATAGCTCTTTGTCATACTCCCACGGTTTCAGTCGGTTGGGATTGGGCGGCACCACCGGAGTGAAGCCCAACTCACGTCCCAAGCGAGTCGTTTCATTACCCTCATATGCGCCATCCATAAGCAAGCTGCACGGCGCTGGCATCGGCCCCAACTGGACAAGCAGTCTGCGCCCCTCGGGGGCATCGCCGGCGTTGCCGGGAGTGAGGCTGAAATTCAACGCGCATTCAGCATTCGCGGCAACCATATGAAGCTTGGTCGTCCAGCCGCCTCTGGACTTTCCGATGGACTGCGGACCTGTTTTTTTAAGGCCCCTGTTCCATCGGGATGAACCTTAACAATAGTACTGTCGAGAGAAACTGCTTCTATTTTAAGACGGAGTATCTGCTCTTGTTGAAGGCGTTCAAATATACGGTCAAGAACTCCGTTCTTGCTCCAGCGGTTCATGCGCGTGTAGATGCTGTGCCAACAGCCAAAATTTTTCGGCAGTCCACGCCATTTACACCCATGCTCCGCAACGTACAGAATCGCATTCAACACCTGGAGATTGTCAAAATGGACATTACCTCTTTGGCGCGGGAAGCAGTCAGCGATTCTCTCATATTGTTCGCGAGTAATTTGCATAAGACATTCTTACGGAATACTCGCTCTTTGTCAAATAGTGTTAACAGGACATAGTGCAATACAACACGTAAACTTCGTATTACGTGTTACGTCGTTGCGCCGAAAACCACGTTTTTCGGTTTGCTCACGGCGGCCTACAGTGCAATGTTAAGCATTACACAGTACTAGAATCCCGGTTCACGCGGAACCGGAAGCATAAGGAGCCCGGCATGAGCGAAATGTACACCCTCCTCGCGGAAGGAAGCCGTCTGCGTTTTGAGCCGCGCCAGGACGACGTCCTGAACAATATTCTGGCTCTGGGCAAGCAGTCCGGCGACTATGAGATCGTCAGCCGTCTGGGCGATCCCGGCCTGTTGCACTGCGCGGTCTTCCGTCGCAGCGAGGGCAGCGGCGGCTGTTTCGCCTTGTACGACGGCAACGGCCCATTGTTCGCCGCCGTGGCGGAAAGCAATCTGGCCTTCGGCTTGGGCCAGGGCTTTTTCGGCAGAATGGTTTCCGATGCCCGTTACGGGGCCGATATTTTCGAAAATATGGACGAGTCCGATGACTGAGCCCCTTGTGGCCGCCCGCCGTCTGGGGGTGGTCTTTTTTCCGGCTTTCGACTGGGCCATTTCCGCCACCCATCCGGAACGCGAGGAACGCCTGCTCTACACCCGCGACCAGTTGCAGGAAGAGGGCCTTTTCGACATTCCGGGCATCACCGAATACCGGCCTTCTTTTGCCTCCCACGCCCAACTGGCGCGCGCCCACTTCTGCCTGCCCTCGGTGGGCGCGGTGAGCACGGATTCCCATCTGGCGTCCGCCGGGGGCGCCATCGCCGCCGCGCGCCTGGTGCTGGAAAAAAAAGAGGACAAGGCCTTCGCCCTGGTGCGCCCGCCCGGACACCACGCCATGCGCGTGGTCCACGGCAATCGCGGCTTCTGCAACATCAACAACGAAGCCGTGATGGTGGAGTACATCCGCGATCATTATCCCCATCCCGACGGTCGGCCCCTGCGCATCGCCATCGTGGACACGGACGTGCACCACGGCGACGGCACTCAGGATGTGTTCTGGAATGATCCGCACACCCTGTTCATCTCCCTGCACCAGGACGGCCGCACGCTCTATCCCGGCACCGGTTTTCCGCAGGAATGCGGCGGCCCGGCGGCTCTGGGCAGGACCATCAATATCCCCCTGCCGCCGGAAACCTCGGACGAGGGCTACCTTTACGCCGTCGAGCATGCCGTGTTGCCCATTCTGGCCGAATTCAAGCCGGATCTGGTCATTAATTCCGCCGGACAGGACAATCACTTCACCGACCCGCTGGCAAATATGCGCCTGTCGGCCCAGGGCTACGCGGCCCTGAACAAGGCCCTGAATCCGGACATCGCCGTGCTGGAAGGCGGTTACGCCATCCGGGGCGCGCTGCCCTATGTTAATATGGGCATCTGTCTGGCTCTGGCCGGACTTTCGGCGGAAGACATCCGCGAGCCGGGCTGGACCCCGTCCTCCACCCGCCAGCGGCCCGAAGTGGGCCAGTATATCGCCAAGCTCTGCGACCAGATTGTGGAACTCTACCGGCGGCCTCCGGCACAACCCGCCGAAGGCCGGGAGGAAGACGGCTGGTGGGTGCGGAGCAAGCATATTTTTTACGACACGGACATGCTGCGCGAAAGCCAGCGCGAGGCCTGGCGGCTCTGCGCGGACTGTTCCGGCCTGGGCCGCATTGAAACCAGCTCGGAACGGGTGGACCGTTCCCTTTGCCTGCTGATTCCGCGCCATGCCTGCCCGCGTTGCCGGGGCGAGGGCGCGGCTCTGGCGGAGCAGGCCCGCAAAAGCGGCCGTTACGCGCACGTGCTGACGCTGGACGGGGACAAGAGCGACGTTGCGGCTTGACGATGCGGTCTGTTCCGGACCATAGAGAATTTAACATTTGGAACACTGGGTTACGGCGAGCAAAGCCCGCCCACGCGCATTTCGTGGCAAGGATTTGCAGAGAAATTTTTACAGAGCAATGCAGTCATTTCAAACGTGAATCGCTCCGGAAGCAGGCTTCCGGAACAGGGGAATCTCGGGTCTCCGACGGCGTTATCATTTGGAGAAAGAAGGAGCAGATATGGCGAAGATCCTGATCATCGGCGCGGGCGGCGTGGGCAGCGTGGTGGCCCACAAGTGCGCCCAGGCGGCCAAGGAAACCGGCGTTTTCGAGTGGATCACCCTGGCCAGCCGCACGCTGTCCCGTTGCACGGACGTGGCGCGCAGCGTCAAGGCCCGCACGGGCGTGGACATCGACACCGCCCAGGTGGACGCGGACAACGTGCCGGAACTCTGCCGGCTGATCCGGCAGGTCAAGCCGGATCTGGTCTGCAATCTCGCCCTGCCGTATCAGGATCTGCACATTATGGACGCCTGCCTGGAATGCGGCGTGCACTATCTGGATACGGCCAATTACGAGCCCCTGGACACGGCCAAGTTTGAATACAAGTGGCAGTGGGCCTATGCCGACCGCTTTCGCGAAGCCGGGCTCACGGCCCTGCTGGGTTCGGGCTTTGACCCGGGCGTGACCAACGTTTTCGCGGCCTGGGCCCTGAAGCACGAGCTGGACGAAGTGCGCGTGCTGGATATTATCGACTGCAACGCCGGGGATCACGGCCAGCCCTTTGCCACCAATTTCAATCCGGAAATCAACATCCGCGAAGTCACGGCGCCGGGCCGCTACTGGGAGCGCGGCGAGTGGGTGGAAACCGACCCCCTGGCCTGGTCCATGAACTACGATTTTCCGGACGGCATCGGCACAAAGAAATGTTACCTCATGTACCATGAGGAGCTGGAATCCCTGGTGCGGAACCTCAAGGGCATCCGCCGGGCGCGTTTCTGGATGACCTTCTCGGACAACTATCTCAACCACCTCAAGGTGCTCGGCAATGTGGGCATGACCCGCATCGACCCGGTGCGCTTCCAGGGTCGGGAGATCGTGCCCATCCAGTTTCTTTCGGCCCTGCTGCCCGACCCGTCCTCCCTGGGCCCGCTGACCAAGGGCAAGACCTGCATCGGCGACCTCATGCGCGGCGTCAAGGACGGCAAGGAAAAGACCGTTTACGTCTACAATATCTGCGACCACGAAGCCTGCTATGCCGAGGTGGGTTCCCAGGCCATTTCCTATACCACGGGCGTGCCCGCCATGATCGGCGCCAAGATGATCGTGGAAGGCAAGTGGCGCGAGCCCGGCGTCTGGAATATGGAGCAGTTTGACCCTGATCCCTTCATGGCGGATCTGAACGTCTACGGGCTGACGTGGCAGTGTGTGGAAATGGAGTAGAGTTGGATGAGGCCGCCAGGGCGGCGTTTATATCCAGACCTGGAAGAGCGGGGCCTGGCGGTATGAGTGCCCTTTGGGCACGGAGATTTCCCGCCTGCCGGCGTTTGGGCCGCCTACGCGGCGTGCGGCAAGGGGGCCTCGGATCATCCCCCTAACAACGTAACGCGACAACGCGGCGTATAACGGGTCTTGCTCGCATGGCGAGCTGCACCCCGGAATCGCCGCGCGTCAACTTCTGGCGAAGTGGCTCCCCGATTTATCGATAGCCGTCGGTCTGGCGTGCGGCAGGGGGCGGTCTAAGCGTCGGCGCCCGTGGGCCGCGATAGCCAGGGAGCAGGAGACAAGCCCGCGTTTCTCTTCTCTAAAAAGCCTGACTGCGGCGCGGACGCAAGGTGCCGCTGCAAAGGAACATACATGGACTGCCTGGACTTCCTTTTTTCGGACGAAACCCCTGTCCCTTCCCCCTGCTTCGTGCTGGACGAGGCGCGTCTGGCGGCCAACGCCGCCATTCTGGATGAGGTGCAGCGCCGCACCGGCGCGAAAATTCTGCTGGCCCTTAAGGGCTATGCGGCCTGGGCCACCTTTCCGCTGCTCTCGCGCACGGGCGTGGGGCCGCTTTGGGGCGTTTGCGCCAGCTCCGTGGATGAAGCGCGCCTGGGGCGGGAGGAGTTCGGCGGTGAAGTGCATGCTTTCGCCGCCGCCTGGACCGAGGCGGAAATCGCCGAGCTGCTGGATCTGGCGGACCATATTGTCTTTAATTCCCCGACTCAGTGGCGGCAATTCCGGCCCGTCATTGAAGCTCACAACCGTGCGCGCCGCGCTGAAAATCCCATAGAGTGCGGCCTGCGCCTCAACCCCGAGCATTCCGAAGGTGCGGTGCCCATCTATGACCCCTGTTCGCCGGGCTCGCGTCTGGGCATCCGCCAGCGCCATTTCGACCCCGCCGACCTGGAGGGCATTTCCGGCCTGCATTTTCATACTCTCTGCGAGCAGGGGGCCGACGCCCTGGCCCGTACCTTGGACGTCGTGGAGGAAAAATTCGGGCCGTATTTACCCGCTTGCCGCTGGATCAACATGGGCGGTGGGCATCACATTACCAAGCCGGGCTATGATCTGGACCTGCTCTGCGCCTGCCTGACGCGCTGGCGTCAACGCTATGACGCCCGGATCTATCTGGAACCGGGCGAGGCCGTGGCCCTTAACGCCGGCTGGCTTACGGCCACGGTGCTGGATGTGGTCATGGCCGACATGCCCGTGGCCGTGCTGGATGTTTCCGCCGCCTGCCACATGCCCGATGTGCTGGAGATGCCCTACAGGCCGGAGGTCTTTTACCGCCATGAGGGGGCGACCGCGCGCGCCGGGGCCGCCGGGGAACAAGCCTGGACCTGTCGCCTGGCGGGCAAGTCCTGCCTGGCCGGGGACGTGATCGGCGAATACGGCTTTGCCGCGCCCCTGGAAGCCGGGCAGCGTCTGGTATTCGGGGACATGGCCATTTACAGCATGGTCAAGACCACGACCTTCAACGGCCTGCGCCTGCCGTCCATCGGCATCTGCAAGGCCGGGAACGCGAGTGGGGAAAACCGCTTCCGCCTGCTGCGCGAGTTCGGCTATGCGGATTTCAGAAACAGATTATCCTGAAGCGGGTACCTCCTCGTGCGTTGAGGGCAGCTTAACAGGCGGCGTTCATGTCTCGCAGCCTCAGGATGTGGAACAGGCGGCCTTTGCAATAGCCTGCCCCCGTCAAGCGGACTGGTAAAAATCCTCCGTCTGATGTACCGCAAGCGGCCGGCTTTCCCCGGTCGAGTATCGGGAAAAGCCGGCCGAGTCTTTTTGAAACCGTTCCGCATTGCAGGAACGGATATACTCTTCAATCTGCATGCCGGTTCCGGCTTTGCCCAAGAGCGATTTCCCCATAAATGAGCCGGGGGCTTTCTTTCTCTGCCTGCCGGATGGGGCATGCCGCGCATGGGGGCCGTGACTGCGTCAGAACGCTGATGAAAGCGTTTTGGCGCACATGGCCAGGATCAGCAGGAAAACCAGATTGCGAAACAAGGCCGGCGGGCAGCGGGCCACAATCCTGCTGCCCATCCAACTGAAGACGGCGATGACGGGGATCAGCTTCAGGGCGATGATGATCAGGTCGGGCGGCAGCATGCCGTTCAGGGAAAAGCCGACGGCTCTGACGAAATTGCTGATCAGGATCAACGCGCAGCAGGTGGCGACGAAAACCCGGCTCTCCAGTTTGAGATGCACCATGCTGAAAGCGTAGAACACGCTGCCTGCATTGACGACGTTGAACAGCCCCCCCAGAAAGGAAGCCAGATATGCGGGCATGGCTGTTGCCGCGAATGAGGCCGGCAGACGAGAGGTCAGATACCGCGGGCCCCGGAAGGGCAAGAGGTTGCTCAGAGCATAGATCACGCCAATGATGCCGATCAATATTTTCAGGATGTTGGCGGGCAGATGCGGCACGGCCAGGCTGCCGCACAACACGCCGATGACGGAAAACCTCGTCATGGCCGTCAGTACAGGGGGGCCGATCCAGCGTTTCCAGTGGCAACCGACAGCCATGATGTCCATGATGAGCAAGAGCGGCGCGGTGGCGGCCAGGGCTTTGAACGGGTCGAAGATCAGGCTCAGGGCCGGGAGCAGAAAAAGCCCGGTGCCGATGCCCGCCCCGCTTTTCAGGAAGGCGGCGAAGGCCGTGCTGACAAGTAAAATTGTCAATTCCGCGGTTGTCATACATCCCTCAGGGGCGGTGCGGCCCCGGCAAACAAAAGGGCCCGGTGGGGCCTTGCATGCTCCACCGGGCCGGGGGACGGGCTGATTTACTGTTCAACAAAAGCCTGGAGCAGATCTTTGAGGATCGCTTCGCGCTTTTCAAATATCTTGAGCATGGCTTGGCGGTCCAGTATGTGGTACGGGACGCCGGTTTTCTTCATGTTCTCGATTACAATGGGATCATTGAGCATTTCATAGACCTTTTGAGCGGCCTTTTCCACAATAGCCTTGTCCACGCCCACGGGCAGGGCATAGCCGCGGAAGTTGGTTGTGGCGTCATCCAAGGTCTTGTAACCCTGTTCAATGAAGGTTGGTACCTCGGGCATGAACTCATGACGTTGCAGGTCGGCGATACCCAGGACCTTGATCTTGTCCGGGGCGCGCATGGCGATGGACAGGTTGTTGAAGCTGCCCATGACCTTGCCCGCCAAGACAGATTGCAGGGAATCAGAGCCGCCCTTTTCAGGGATATAGGTCAGATTGATCCCCGCTTCTTTCTGCAAAAGCAGAAGAGCGATGTGATGCCCCACAAAAAGGCCCGAACCGTTCAGGGTGACCTTGCCGGGATTTGCCTTGGCGTAGGCCACCACGTCGGCCACGCTGTTGAACGGGGAATCCTTAGGCACGAAGAGCACCACCGGGTCCGCGGCAAAATTGGCCAGAGGCTCAAGCGTGCGGATGCTGTACTTGGCGTTCTTTTTAACGATGGACTGGGCGATGAAGTTGGGCAGGTTGTAAACGGTCATGGTCAGACCATCGCGGCTGCCCCGGTCCATGAACCAGTTCCAGCCGGTCAGGCCTCCCGCACCGGCCTTGTTCAGGATGACGATAGGCTGGCCAAAGTATTTCTCAGCTGGCATGGCGCCGATGCGGGCCTGCACGTCTGTCTGGGAGCCGACGGAATAGGTGCACACGGCCGTGATGGGCCCGGAGGGGTAGTCGTCGGCCGGGCCTGCGGCCACGCGCCCCGCCGGCAGCAACAGGAGCGCGGCGCAAAGCACAAAGCGGAAAATGCGGTTCATACCATCCATCCTTTGTTAGAGATTGAGAAAGCCATGAGGTTTCCTGCGGAAACCGGACAACCTTTAAAACGGCATAAAGCCTTTGGGGATCTGGACGGTCAGCCCCACGGTAAAGAGCAGATACAGGAAGCCGATGCAGGCAAAGGCGACAGCCGATCGTTTGAGCGCGCCTGCGGGAGTGACCGCCATGGGCTGGGCGATCAGTGACACGACTATCAGATAGATGAAGGAAGCCAGATAAAAGCCCATCCATTCCAAAACGGCGATATACAGCACTGTGAGGGCGCACAGAGTTCCCACCCGTTTTAGCGGATAGCCCCTGAGCGTCAGCACGCTGTCGATCTTCTGCCTGTTGCGGAGAAAGGCCAGGATATATTGCCCCGCATTAAAAACCCCCATCAGATACAGAAGAAACTGGGGAACCAGCAGGGATTGCTCGTCTTGCGGGCCGTCCAGATAAAAAGCAAAAAAGACGATGATGAGAGTCATAGTCAGAGCGGCGGCGAATTCCTTAGGCATGGGTGGCCTCCTTTTGCTGGGCGGCGAGCCTGGCCCTGGCCCTGCGGGCAAACCTGATCTCGCCGTAAACGGCATAGACCAGCGACAGCAGGCAAAGACCGATGAGCGTCTGATTCAGCGAGCCGCTAAAGAAATATTGCCACATCCCCACGTCGGTATTGGCGATCAGTCTGCCGCGCAGGAAATTCTCTTCCGCCAGAGGGCCGAGGATGATGCCCAGCACGATGGGCGCGCTGGGGATGCCCAGTTTTTTGAACAGCAGCATCAGCGCACCCAGACAAAACATGATAAGGACATCCGCAAAGCTGTTCTGTACACAATAAGAGCCAAAGACACAGAGGATCATCACAATGCCGAACATCATGTAGTTGGGCACATTGCTCACGACATGCGTATAGCGCGAGGCGAGGATGCCGAAACCAAACATGAAAAACTGGGCGATGAACATGCCGATGATGAAGGGGTAGGTGATGTCGGCGTTTTTGGTGAACAGTTCAGGCCCAGGGAGCAGCCCCTGAATCAGCAGCCCGCCCAAAAGAACGGCCGCCGTCGGACTGCCTGGGATGGACAGGGTCAAAAGCGGAATGCAGGCCGGAGCCACTGTGGCGTTGTTGGCGCATTCGCTGGCGCAGACGCCCTCAGGATCGCCCGTGCCGAAGCGCTCCGGGTTTTTGTCCATCTTCTTCACCTGGTCATAGGCCATCAGGCCAGCCACCTGCGCGCCCGCCCCAGGGATGACACCGATAATGGTGCCGAGGATGCTGCCGAGGGTCAGGGTGCGTAGGTATTTGGAGTGTTTTTTGATAACCTTGCGCAGAAGGCCGCCTTTGATCTGCACCTTCAATTTTTCAAAAACGAGATGTGAATCCTCCATCATCTCGACGACCTGTGGAATAGCAAACAGACCGATAAGGGCTGGCACGATGGCTATGCCCGCAGTCAGCATCTCATGAAAGATAAAGCGGCCCTCGCCTGTGACGTTGCTTTCGCCGATGCAGCCCAGCAAGAGGCCCAGCGCGCCGCCGAAAAGCCCCTTGAGCATGGCCCCCGATGAAAGTCCGGCAATGACAGTGATGCCGAAGACAGTTGTCCAGAAAAGCTCGGATGGGCCAAACCGCATGGCGAATTCGGACATGGGCGGCGTGAGGAAGATCAGGGCGAGAGCCCCCACAACGCCGCCGATCAGGGAGGAAAAGAACGTGGTGTACAGCGCTTCCTGCGCTCGGCCCTGTTTAGCCATGGGATACCCGTCAAGCAAGGTGGCGATGGAGGCAGGGGCCCCCGGTATACTTAGCAAAATGGCTGAAATGGACCCCCCCGCCACGGCAGAGGTATAGACCGCGCCCAGTAGGAGCAGGGAAGGCACTGGCGGCATGTAGAAGGTAAAGGGCACCAGCAGGGCCACGGCCATGGTGGGGCTTAGGCCCGGCATGGCGCCGAAGAAAAGCCCGCCGACGGAACCGCAAACAAGTACTAAAAAGTTGGACCAGGTCAGGACGCTGGGTAAATACTCAAGCAGTTGTTCCATGGTCAGTACTCCTTAATCAACTTTACGATGAGCCCGATTCACCGGCTTTTGACGTTAAAGTTGACGCACCCATCGGCGTTGATCTTGTCCACCAGCCCGGATTCCCAGTCAAAATAGCCTTGCATGGCTTCTTTTGAGGCATTGAGATCGGTATAGGGGCGGTACCAGATGTCGTCTTCGGCGCACAGGGCGCAGGGCATGCCCGCTTCAAGGGGCAGGCCCGCCTTTTCCCAGGCGGGGGTACCGCCCCGGATAAAGCTGACGGCGGCGTCCGGCCAGAGGTTGTGGGCGTCTTGTGCCGCCAGCTCCGCATGGGCGCTTTCCTCGGCGGTCAGGATGATATGCCTGATCTGAGAGGATAGTGAGCGCACCCGCGGCAGATAGGCCCGGGCGACCCATTTCGCGCCGGGAATATGACGGACCCGATGCCGGTTGCTGGCTCCCACATTGATGCACAATATCCCGGACTGGCTTTCCAACTGCCGCGCCGCTTCCGCAACGCTGATGCCGCCCGTGGAGGCATGAGCTTCGACGCCATCCTCGCCATCGGCCAATCCTTGGGGTGCCAACACGGCGGCAGCGCTGAAAATGCCTCCCTTCAGCACAAAAACCTGTGGCAAGCCCATCTGCTGCAACCAGTGGGCCGTCATGATGGCGCGCAGCTCGTCGTCGTCCATGAGAACGTAGCGCCCGTTGCGCACGGCTGCGTATTCGTCCGTAGCCTGGACCAGCTGGCCGCCTTGAGCGGAGGTCGAACCCGGGATATGACTGGACGCGTATTCACAGGGTTGGCGCACGTCGAAAAGATAGAGCGTCTTGTGGGCCGCCTCCGACTGCCACACGGCAACCTTCTGAGGTTCGATGAAGCGGACATGGTACGTCTCGGCCACCTTGCGGATACGCTGTTCGGCAATGTGACGGCCTTCCTCCGTAATGGGGGGTACCGGCCGGATGGAACCGTATTCCAATTCAAAACCCGCAAGCTGCCAGTTCATTGTGCCGCCCTTGAGGGCCACAACCCGATTAGGGATAGCGGCGTTGATCAAGGTTTGCGTACCAATGATGCTTCTTGTCCGCCCGGCGCAGTTGATGACAATGGTCGTGGCGGGATCTTTGACCACTTCGGCCAAGCGGTAGGTTACTTCGCAACCAGGCAGATTTATGCTGCCAGGTATGTTCATATTGCGGTATTCGCCGGTGGGCCTGACGTCAATGACAACGCTCCGGATCCGGGTGTCGTCGAGCAGGGCCTTGATCTCAGTGGGGGGCAGGCGTGGCGTTTCCTGCACGACTTCAATGTATTCACCAAAGCCTTTGCTCAGGGCTCCGACCCCGGTAACGGTAACGAGACCCGCCTCATTCCATGCCTTCAGCCCTCCGTCAATGATGCTGACAGCACAGTAGCCCATGGCCTTCAGAACATCAGCGGCGCGGCCACTCCGGTCGAGGTCTTCCGACAGGCCGTCATCCATCACAAAAACAGGTGTTTCCTTGCAGGGTACAAGCGGTTCGACTATCAGTTCCAGTCTGCTCAAGGGAATGCAGCAGGCCAATAAAAGATGTGATCTGGAAAATTCTTCTTGCTCGCGCACATCAAGCAGGGCAAATTCCGTCTCTCCACGCAATGTTTTATACAACTCATGCACAGTAATGCGGGCAACAACAGCAGTCATACATGGCTCCTTCTGGACAATGTATTATCCTGTTTGCAAATAAAAATATCGGTATAGTGATGCGGTATGCTGTTGATTTATTGCAGCATGAATTGTGCCAAAGCTTATATGGTCTTATTTTTTACTGTAATCTACTTGATTTTATTGTTTTTATTGGAGCCAGCCATAAGACTTGACGTTGGCATCAATGAGAATATATACAAAATTTGAGATTATTCTTATTTTTGAGAAAATATTTTACAAAGGCCTCCTAATCCGTAAAGTGGCCCTTGTTGTCAATTTCAATGATCTATTCCACAAAGTCCAGCATTTATAATAATTATATATTTATTTGTAATATATAAAATAAAATTAATATAACATTTACTTTATATGGGTATATATAGTCATGAAGCAGGAAAAATATCGCTTTGCTCTTCTTGTACATTCGTATGAGATAATTGAAGAATGCAAAAATGCTATGGCCAATTCACCCGATGAGATTCGCTATGAACTTGTGAATTTCGAAACTGGGCCGAAAATGGCGCGCGAATGTCTTGATAACGGCTTTGAAGTGATCTTGTGCCACGGCGGCACGGGCGACACCATTTTTCGTTCTGTGCCGCACTCTGTCGTCAAAATCGAACGTTCCGACATGGACGTACTCAGAGCACTGCGTGTGGCAAAGCAGTATTCAGACAAGATCATATTAGCATCATACCAGGACGAATTTCACGATACCATAGCTGTTGAAATGGAGCGCTTGTTGAACATCAATGTGCAAAGCGCTACCTATGACTCACCGGAAATGATGAGGCAGGCCATACAGCAATGCGTGCTGCAGGGTTTCAAGGTGCTCATCGGCGGCGGCGTGAGCAAGGCATGTATGGAAGAGTATGGCGGCCGGGGGTTCATCATCAAGCCCACGCAACGGAGTATCCAGTTGGCGTTCAAACGCGGCCGTCACCTTGCCCATTCCCAGCGCGAGGCCAAACGCCGCAACGGCAACATGATGATGATCATGGAACATTTGCAGGAAGGCGTACTCTGCATCGATTCGGAACAGCATGTCCTCATTGCCAACAAAGCGGCCTACCAGTTGCTCAAGGTGCCGCCGCAGTCGGGAGAAACGTTTTTTAGCTCTTTCTTCCAACCGCTTGGCCTTCTCGATACCTTGCGGGATCTGACGCCCCGGGAAAACAAGCTGGTGGATCTGCGAGGCGAAGCATTCATCGCCACAACATACCCTCTTATCTTATATTCCGATACGCCGTGCGCGGTCAGCCTTTTTCGCGACACGCCGTCACTGCAAAGCATCAGCAACAAGATCAACAAGGAATTGTACTCCCGCGGCTTGTCCACCCGCACGACCATTGAGGATATTAAAGGGCAAAGCCAGCCGGTGCGGCAAATGAAAGAAAAGCTGCGCCAGTATGCGCCGTCGGACGTGAACATCTTCATCCAAGGGGAGACCGGCTCAGGCAAGGAGCTGGCCGCCCACGCTCTGCACGCGGCCAGCCTTCGGAAAAACAAGCCCTTTGTGCCCGTCAACATTTCCGCAGTACCTGTGCAATTGATTGAGAGCGAACTCTTTGGATATGAAGAAGGCGCCTTTACTGGGGCAAAGCGCGGCGGGAAAGCCGGTTTTTTTGAAATGGCCCATAAGGGGACGCTTTTCCTGGATGAAATCGGCGATATCAGCGAAGAAACGCAGCTACGCCTTTTACGTGTTCTTGAAACGCGGGAGGTACTCCGGGTCGGCGGAAATCGCATGTACCCGGTCGATGTGCGCGTTATCTGCGCCTCCAACAAGCCTCTTCTCCAGTTGGTGCAGGCGGGCTTGTTCCGCATGGATCTCTATTATCGTTTGTCCACATTTAAGTTGAGCGTGCCGCCATTGCGTCGCCGTCTTGAGGATATCCCCATCTTGCTGGATAATCTGCTAAAAAAATACCATTGCAGCAGAAAAGATCTATCCGCGCCTATCTTGGAATGCCTTCGCCGCTACGAATGGCCGGGTAATGTGCGAGAATTGCTGGCGATCATGGAAAACTACCTGCTTCTTCTTGGGGACAATCCGCCCGATCCGGCTTTACTGACCAGCATTATGAACGAGCACAGCACGGACGGCGTGGAGGCTCTTCCCTCAACAGCGGCGTCTGCCCCCAGGCCGCGCCGCAGTCCCCTGCCTTCTTTTCCGCAAGAGTCGGACCAGCTTGCAAATCCGCGCTGGACGCTCAAGCAAAGTCTGGACATTGCCCGTGACGCCATTTTGAAGAAAACTATGGATTTCTACGACGGGGACAAGAAACAGGCCGCGCAACACCTCGGCATCGGATATTCCTCTCTGTGCCGCCTGCTCAAAAAGTAAAGATAGAGTCATGGCGACTAAAGGAGGTCGTCATGGATTCACAATATAAAGCCAGGTTGCCGGAATTTGAATGCGCGGCACTTGGAGCCTTAACGCGCAACAGGAAAAGCGGGGAGAGAAAATTTATTGCTGGTCGCGGCTGTCTGTTACGAAAGCGGCGCTGGCGTGGCGGCACGGGCAGATGGGCGCAGGGACAGCCCGGCGGGCAGGGTCGACTGCGGCGAGGCGCCGCCCCGTTCATGCTGGTCCAGGGCCTGCCCGCTGAAAGGCGCGGCATTGCTTTCGGGCTGCCAGGGCTTGCTGCTGCGGGCCAGAGGCAGCGGACCCGTTCCTGCGGGCCAGCCGCGGGTCGGCGGCAGTTCCGCGGATTCTTCCACGCCCTCTACAGTATGACGGGCCGCCAGAGGCATCTGGCCCGGCTCTTCGCCCACGGGCCGCCGGGTCATCAGCAGGCCGGGTTCCGGGTCCAGCACGCCTTCCAGGTATTCGCTCACGGTCACGAAACGCTGGCAGCCGCCCGCGCGCAAGTCCGCAATGATCCGGGGCAGATCGTCCACCGTGCTTTTGTGCGTGTCGTGAAAAAGAAAGATGCCGCGCAACGAACCCGTGGGATAGGCATAGCCCCGCGTGCTGCGCAGTTTGGCGTAGTCCGGAGGCAGGCCTTTCCAGTCGCGGCTGTCCAGGGACCAGAGTACCACGGAAAGGCCTAGAGACTCGGCGGTTTCCACGGTGTTGTGGTCAAACGCGCCGTAGGGCGGCCGCAGGAAAAGCGGCGTGGCCCCCAGGGAACGCAGAATGGCGTCGGTACGGCGGATTTCCTCGTCCTTGCGCTCCGATGACAGCAGGCGGAGGTTTGGGTGGGAATAGGAGTGATTGCCTATTTCATGGCCTTCGGCCACGATGCGCCGGACGATGTCCGGATGAAGTTCAGCCTGCTTGCCCAGCAGAAAAAAAGTGGCCGGGATGCCGTACTGGTCGAGCATGTCCAGAAGCTGGGGCGTATTGCGCGAGGGGCCGTCATCAAAGGTAATGGCGCAGAGGTTCTCGCTCATGCGCTGATCCATAATGTTGTTGCCGTCCACCACGCGGGCCAAAACGCTTTGGGCCGCCAAAAGCATACAGCCGCATAACGCGGCCGCTCTGAGTTGTTTCCATGGGAATTTCATTGTGCTGTCCGTTACCCCTGAGTCATTGATTAAGCTCTATCACTCCGCAAACCGCCCCGCAAGTCGAGGTGCGGCATTCGCGCGAGCTTTTAAAAAATTATTGTTTAAAATTAATGAGTTAATATTTTGTTTTTGTAAAATTTTTTTTACTCGATGAATTCCGCTTGACTCTGGAGCCTGTTTCGCATACTTAAGTGTCTCCCGACGAGGGCAGTTAGCTCAGCTGGTAGAGCACCGCCTTCACACGGCGGGGGTCACAGGTTCAAGTCCTGTACTGCCCACCACGGAGCGGTAGTTAAGACGGTTATAACGCCGGCCTGTCACGCCGGAGGCCGAGGGTTCGAGTCCCTTCCGCTCCGCCAGCTAGTTCAAGAGGGTCAGTCCAAAGCTGACCCTCTTTTTTTTGTACAAACAGCCCTGCGCAGTGCGTGGGGCTGTTTGCCGTTGCGGCATTCAGGACCCAAAGAGCTGCTTGCCTTGCCGCACCCGGCCACACTCGGCCGTAGTCGGGCAGTCCCGGTCAGAACCGTTCCGGGAAAAGGACTGCGGGCTTTTGGAGCAGCTTAACGTTAAACGCTAAACTGCTCTGGGGCCTGTTAGAGCAGATTAACTTTGAGAATTGACATTCTCAAAGTTTTTAAGCCGCTCGCCCTGCTCTCGATGTCCGTACGGCGCGCTTCGCGTGCCTACGGCCATGGCCCTGCGGGCCACCCTTCGGCTCGGTCTCCGGCGCTTAGCTCTGCTGTCGTCATCCGTAAGGCGGCATAGCCGCCAACGGCTGGCGCTCGTGGCAGGCGTCTGCTTATGCAACGGCCAGAGCAATTCCACTTTGAACTTGCTCTAACGCTATGCCTTTTTGTCCTCCTGCCGCGTGCGGCAGCCGTTGTCCAAAGGGCTTACGGATGGCGACAGCATTTGCATGGAACCGTCTGTGACGTTACGCATGCTGGCTTCATCCGTAGCTTCCTGCGTCGCAACGGCTGAAGCCAGATATCGCCTGCTTTTTCGGTCGCGTGCCAGATCGCTGCTGTCCTCATTCGTAAGCAGCTTCGCTGCAACGACTGAGGCAAGGGTGCACTCCAAAGCAGAATCTTCCTTGCAGGCGAACAAAAATTCTATGGCGTTAGCAGGCCCTAAGGCTCCGCTGCAATTCCGGATAGCCCGCCGGGCGCGGTGGGCGTATACTGTGGCCGGTACGAAAGGGCGCCTGCCGCTATGAAAAAAGCCGGTCTTGCCGGAAAACGGCGGGCGGTCCGCATTCGCTGCCGGGCGAATACGGACCGCCCATATGCCAAGGAGGTCTATATGGAAGAAAGCAGAATCAAAGCCGTGGTCGTCCGTTCGGGCTGCCCTCTCTACGCCGTGGGCGATGCTGTCTATTTTGACGGCCCGCTGCTGGATAAGGGCAAAAGCGGCAATTTGTGCATGATGGCGCTGAACGCCATCTTTCCCTTTGTCTATGCCGCGCGCAAAGGCGTTCTCAAGGAGACGCCCGTGCAGTGCCCGGACTGTGAGGAGCATGTGGAATTCATGCTCCAGGCGGAACCGCGCGACTGACGCGGCCCTCGCCGTTTCTTCCGTTCCCGGCGCGTTGGCCGCTCCCTCCCTTGCCATTGGGAGCGGCCATGCCGGAAATTTTTATTGCTTGGGGAAAGGTCTTGTTTGTATATTCAAACAAGACCTGAAAGCAGTTTTTGTCGTGTCGCAGTTTTTGTCAAGTTATTTTTTTCGCAATGTCGGGTTCTGGAGCAATTCACGATTGAAATGAGTGAATTACTCTGGTGGGCGCGTGAGCGGGCACCCGCGCCCAAGTGCAAGAAAGCGACCGGAGGCGGCGCCGGGCCCGTTAGCCCACGAAGGGCTTACGGGCATCGACAGCCGCGCTAAGCCGCGTTTTAGCATTGCTGTCGGTATCCGTATGACTCGAAGACTCGCCAACGGCTTCCGCGGCACGCGGGCGGCGTACCGTTCGAAATGTGTAATATATCAAACGCAAAATACTCTTGAACCGTCAGCGCGTCTCATGCGCGAATTGCTCCGCAGGGCTTTGCCTGCAACTCCCGTCATGAAATGCGAATAAAAGGGCTTTCTCGCCGCAAACGCCTATTTTACGTGTTGCATGCTCCAGAGAGGGGTGAAAGTCCGGTCTCGCCCAGGATGTATAGCGTCCGCCTGGCGCGCGGGCTGTCAAAATTTCCTTCGCTTTTTCCGAGAAACAACCGGACGGGGCGCTTTGCCGCAAAAGACAAGCATTGGCCGGTTTTTTGCATTACTGCGGAACAGATATGTACGTTCCGATCACGACGGTACGCGGCTGCATGCCGGGCCGCCACCCTAAAGCGAGGTTCGCATGATGCCTGTTATCTGGTTGCTGGGGCTCTCCGGCAGCGGCAAAACCACCCTGGGGTCACTGTTGCGCCTGTATCTGGAAACGCGGGGCCATGAGGTCGAATTCATTGACGGCGATTGCTTCCGCCGCCGCTTCGGCTTCAGCGGTTTTCGTCCCGAGGACCGCCTGCGCAATATCGACGCCATGCGTGAACACGTGCTGCAGAGGCATGCCCAGGGCAAGATCTGCATTGTGGCGGCCATCACGCCGTATGAATGCATGCGCCAGAAAAACCGCGACGAGATTCCTCTTTACCGCGAAGTCTGGGTGCGCTGCTCGCTGAACACTCTGGTGGAACGGGATACCAAGGGCTTTTATGCACGGGCCGCGCGCGGCGAGATGGATTTGCTGACCGGCGTTTCCGACGCTTTTGACGAGCCGTTGCGGGCCGATCGCGTCGTTGATACGGACCGTTTCAGCTTGGCGGAGAGTTATGTGGCTTTGCGTGACCTGGCCGAAGAGGCCCTGGCGGAAAGCCGGAACTGGCGGCGAATCAGCGAAGATCTGCCTCTGGAAAGCGTGTCGGGCGGCCCTGCGCGGACAGGATATTTTTTGTAGACATCCGCGTTTTTCGCGGGGAATCCGCAGGCCCCGCTTCAGCCCTGAAAGAAAGGCGGTCAGCTCTGTGAGCTGACCGCCTTGAATTTTGGTGCGCCCGGCGAGATTCGAACTCACGGCCTTTGGCTCCGGAGGCCAACGCTCTATCCAACTGAGCTACGAGCGCACAGGATATTCTTGATATGCTTTGTATCCGGCTCTGTCAAGGCATGCCCGCCGGTCAGGCAGGGCAGACGCATCTAAAAAGCCTTTATTCCCCGATAGATCGGGGAACGAACAAAAAGAGGCGAAGCTACCTTTACTCCGCCGGAGCGAAGCGCAGGCGGATGGCTGGTGCCGGGAGAATCCTAAAAAATAAGATTTTTGCGTGCCGGCAAGGAAAATGGCGCTTTTTGCGCGGAAACCGACCAAAAGGCGGCCCAAAGGGCCGTGCCCGTTGGCGAGCCGGGCGAGCCTTACGGGCATCGAGAGCAGAGCGTACTCAAGTACATGAGCAGCAAAAAGCGCCAGATGACGCAGCCAGCACACAAAAGGCTGGTTTTGACGGATCATCACGGCAAATAACAGGCCTGCAAAGCCTGGAATTAGATGCGTCTGCCCTGGCCGGTCAGGGCAGCCCACGCCGGACATCGCGGGCCGCATTTGCCAGCCCGCCGCTTTTATGGGAAAAAACGGATTAGAGTAATTCACGGTTGAAAAGAGTGAATTGCTCCGGCGGCCGCGTGAGTGGACTCCGCGCCCGTTAGCCCAAAAGCGTTTACGGGCATCGACAGCCGCGCTAAACCGCGTTTTAGCATTGCTGTCGGCATCCCTACGGCTCCAAGGCCCGCCAACGGCTGCCGCTTCCGCGGCACGCGGGCGGCGTAGAGTTTGCGCTGTAATGAACGGCAAGGAGAACAAAAGCATGCGCGACATTCTGGTGGGCGTCAGCGGGGCCAGCGGCATGCCTCTGGCTTTGTGCGTGTTGCGCGCTCTGGCCGCCATGCCCGGCGTGCGGACCCATTGCGTTGTCTCAGAGGGCGCGCATGCGGTTCTGCGGGCCGAGTGCGGGGCAGGGCCGGAACTGCTGACCGCCTGTGCCGACTATGTTTATGAGCCGGACAATCTGGCCGCCGGTCCGGCCAGCGGTTCCTGGTGGCACGGCGCGGAACCCGCCGCCATGCTCGTCGTGCCCTGTTCCATGGGCACGCTGGGCGCGCTGGCCTCCGGCGCCACCCGCAATCTGCTTCAGCGCGCGGGCGACGTGGCCCTCAAGGAAGGCCTGCGCCTGGTGCTGGTGACGCGTGAAAGTCCGCTTTCCGCCGTGCATCTGCGCAATATGCTGACCCTACGCGAGGCCGGGGCCGTGATCATGCCCTTTTCCCCTGGTTTTTACCTGCGTCCGCAAAGCCTGGAGGATCTGCTTCTTCAGACCAGCGGGCGGATTTTCGATCAACTGGGCCTGGCGCACTCTCTGGGGCGCTGGGCTGACGCATAATATTACGAGGCAAAACTATGAGCGAGATTACCTGGTACGGCCATTCGGCCTTCAAGATCAGCGCCCCGCAGGCGCATGTGGTTATTGATCCCTTTTTTACGCCCGCTTCCGGAGTGAACGCGGAAAGTCTGGGCCCTGTGGACATGGTGCTGGTCACCCACGACCACGGAGACCATGTGGGCGATTCCGTGAACATCTGCCGCAAAACCGGGGCCATGCTCGGGGCCATCGTGGGCACGGCGGACAAGCTGATGGAGGCAGGCGTGCCCCAGGCCCAGATCCTCAACGGCATCGGCTTCAACATGGGCGGCACCATGGAATGCAAGGGCATCAGGGCCACCATGACCCAGGCCTTCCATTCCAGCGATTCCGGAGCCCCCGCGGGCTACATTATTGAAATGCCCGACGGCCTTGTCGTCTACCACGCGGGCGACACCTGCATTTTCAGCGGCATGGAACTCTGGGGACAACTCTACCATATTGATGTGGCCCTGCTGCCCATCGGCGGCGTGTTCACCATGGACGCCCGCCAGGCGGCCATGGCCTGTAAACTGCTGGGTTGCAAGTCCGTCATTCCCATGCACTGGGGGACCTTCCCGGTGCTGGCCCAGAGCGCCGCGGACTTCCAGGCCCGGCTGGCCGAGGTCTGCCCCGCCTGCGACTGCATTGCCATGCGCCCTGGACAGAGCCTCTCGTTTGTGTAGGCAGTGAGTTTGGAACTCATCGGGCGTCAGTTGTGAATGAGAAAAAGCAAAGGACCGACAGATGTCGATCCTTTGCTTTTTCAGACGCTTAAGGAAGCACTGATTAATGAAAATTTTTGTTCTCTGCCAAGGGCGGCGAACTGCGGGCGGAGGGCAAAAAGATCATTAATCAGCGCTTCCTTAATACACGACGCTGTAGGACATCACCTCGGGCCGGTGGAAAAAAAACTCCACCCGTCGGTTAACGGCCCGGCTTTCCTCGTCGATGCCGGGCTTGAGCGGGCGCGTGTCGCCGTAGGCCACGCCGCGCAGGCGGGTGGGCTTGACGCCGTGGTCGGCCAGATAGTGCAGCACCGCTGCGGCCCGGGCGCCGGAGAGCTCCCAGGCCGAGGCATAGGGCGGCCTGGCCTCGGTACTGTCGGCATGGCCGCGCACCACCAGGTAGAGATTGTATTCCTTCAGAATCTGCAAGACGCTGCCCAGCACTTTTTCGCCTTCAGGCAGAAAATCCACGGAACCGGCCTTGAACATCACGTCGGAATTGACACGCAGCTGCACACCCACGTCGTCGGCGCTGATGCCCGAGGAACTCTGCGGCACGGCATCGGCCATGAGCATCTGTTTGATTTTCTGGGCAATGGCGTAGTGGGATTTTTCCACTTCATTGATCTTGAGATCCCTGGTGTCGATTTTATCGGTGTTCTGGATAAAGGGGTTGTTGGACACCGGCGAGGTGGAGCTGGAATCAAAGTTGCGCTCGCCGCTGAAATAGGCGGCAAGGCCGGCCCTGGTCTCCGGGGGCACCATGTTGAGCACCCAGAGCAGAAGAAAGAAGGCCATCATGGCCGTCACAAAGTCGGCGTACGCGACTTTCCAGGCGCTGCTCATAGTTTTTCCTCACGATAAAAAGCAAAAGCCGGGACGCGCCCGGCTGTGGACTCGGCTCCCGCCGACGGCGAGAAGAGCGGCCGGGCTCGGGGCTAGCCGTTTTTGAGCTTTTCTTCCATTTCCGCGAACGTGGGCCGGAACGGATAGGGAATGGTCCGGCGGCCGTATTCCACGGCGATCAGGGGGGTGGACCCGCGAATGGCGGCGGCCACGGCCTCCTTGATGGAATGATAATAAAAATGTTCCTCGGAGACAAAGTTTTCCAGCTTGGCGCCCATGGGGCCGAACAGGCCGTAACAACAGAGAATGCCGAAAAACGTGCCCACCAGGGCCGCGCCGATGTAGTGGCCCAGCACTTCCGGGGGCTCGTTGATCTTGCCCATGGCCAGCACCACGCCCAGCACGCAGGCCACGATGCCCATGCCCGGCATGGATTCGGCCATGTGGCTCACGGCATGGGCGGGCAGGATGCCTTCCTCGCGCATGGTGGCGATGTCCACGTCCATGAGGCTGTCGATGTCCGCCGGGTCGCCGG
Organism: Desulfovibrio sp. 3_1_syn3; assembly: GCF_000145315.2. NCBI lineage: Bacteria > Pseudomonadati > Thermodesulfobacteriota > Desulfovibrionia > Desulfovibrionales > Desulfovibrionaceae > Desulfovibrio > Desulfovibrio sp. 3_1_syn3. The sequence goes on along the minus strand of NZ_ADDR02000001.1, from coordinate 604,574 downwards.
TGGTCAGGTAGACGCGCAGGGTGTCGCCGATGAAGTTGACGATCCTGGTGTCCTTGGACACGTTGGGGTATTTGCTGAAAATGGGACTGGCTTCCGGCTTTTCCACGTCGCTTTCAATACTGATGACGCCTTCGCGGTGCATCTTGGAAAACAGCGCGTAAAGCAGGGCCAGGGTTTCCAGATAGCGCGATTTGCTGGAGCCGGGGTCCGCGAACAGATGCTTCAGGCTTTTGACGATCAGGCTGAAAGTGTACTTGGTCTGGGAACCAAAGAACGCGCCCAGACCGCACCCCAGAATAATGATGAATTCCGCAGGCTGGAAAAGTACGCCCCATTCGCCGTGGGCCAGGGTGTAGCCGGTAAACACCGAGGCCGCAACGATGGCAAGACCTATTAATAAGTACATACTTTGCCGCCTGTACGCTCAATCCATGACTGTCGTCCGTCCGCGTCGGCATCCGTCGCCAACGGGACTGGGCCTGCCCTCGGTGGGCCGCTTCTCGTGCCTGATTGCGAAAAAACGTGGTTTTTCGCTGACTCCGGCGGCTATGCCGCCGCAAAACCCTAACGGGTTTTGTGTGTCTAATTTTTCCAATGAGACATTAGCATTCTCAACGGTCGGCTAAAAAAAATCTTTAGCCTCGGGCCGGGAAAAGGCAAACCCGGCTTTCCCGGAGCGGGGCCCGAAGTCCCGCGCTCGCTCCCGCAGGCCGCACGCCGCTATTTGCCGAAAAGCCCGCGCATCAGCCCGCCCGCGCCCTCAAGGCCTTTTTTCATCACGCCGCCCGCACCCTCCGCGCCGTTCCGGGTCGCGCCTCCAGCCGCCTTGCCGCCGTCCAGCAACGCGCCAGGCAGTTTTCTCGCCATATCCAGGGCGAATTTGGGGTCGACGCCGTAGGAAATATTGCTGAAGGGCCCCTTGGCCACCACGGGAATGGTCATGCCCAGGGTTTTGATGTCCGCCGTGGCGTCCAGGTATTCGCGCGGCAGGCTGGCCAGGGCCCGGCCCGAGGCGTTGAGCCCGGCGGAGCTGACCGTGATGGGCTGGGCCGTCACTTCGCCGTTGCGGGCCGTGAAAGGCACGCGCACCAGATCAAAGCGGTCGGGCACCGCGCCTTTTTTGCCGGTCAGGCCCGGCACGTTCTGAGGCAGGGCGGACATGGCCTCGAGATGCATGTTGCGCACTTCCAGCACGCCTCGGCCGTTGAGCCCGGCCAGCATGGCCTTGGCGTCCGCGCCGCGCATGCTCAGGTCCGCGTCCAGCGCTGCGACGCCGTCCACCGGACGGCCCTTGCCCAGAGCTTCCAGCAGGCCGCCCACATTGACGCCTGCGGCCGTAGCCTTGAGACTGTATGCCTTGCTCGGCAGATCGGCAACGGCCGACCCCTTGATGCTGCCGCCGCTGCCCAGGGCGCAGCTCAAGGAGGTGACGGTGTAGCGGCCTTTTTCACCCTTGAGAATAAAGGCGATGTCCGTGACGCTCAGTTTGCCCTGGCGCACTCCGGCCAGAGCCGCGCGCAGATTCACGCCGGGCCGGTTTTGCACGGATTGGGTGGACTGCGCGGAACTCCCGGACGACGCTCCGCCCTGGGCCTTGCCTTCAGCCGCTTTGCGGGACGGCGCGGCGGATGTGTCGTTTTGGGGCAGGGGCAGGTACTTGTCCAGATTGATCATACCGGTCTGGATGCCGCCGGATATGGCCAAGGGTGTGCCCAGGGCCAGGCTCAGGTCTCCGCGCACCGGAATGTCGTCCAGCTGCATGACGATCTGGCGCAGATGCAGGGTGTCGTCCGCGTATTCCAGAACGCTTTTGAAGCTCAGCACGTCGTTGTCCGAGGGCTTGAGCGTCTGCCCGGTCAGGGCGGCCAGCTTGCGCGGCGAACCTTCCAGGCTCACGGTGCCCTTGAAGGCCTGGGGCGTCAGGGTGGCCTCGCCGCCGAGGGTCAGGCGGGCCTGGGGCGTGCTCAGTCGGGCCGTGGCCAGGCGCAGGCTTTGGGTCTGGAGATTGAGCGCCCCCTCGCAGACCAGTTGCGCGGGCCCGGCCTCCTTGGGCAACAGGCCGCCCAGAGGCGTGACGGTCAGGGAAATCTGGCGGAAGGTCAGATGCGGCGCGTAATAGCGCAGCTTGGCGTCCAGGGCCAGATTGCCGGCCAGGATGGCCTTTTGGTCCTCTTTGAGATCAAAGGAAAAATCGCACTGCATGCCGGCTTCTTCGCGACGGCGCAGATTTTCCACGGAAAGATTGAGGTCCTTGATCTCCAGATGAACGCCCCGGGCGTCCACATAGCGCACTTCGCCCTGGCGCACCACCAGGCGCATCAGTTCCACGGGCAGCTCATCGGAAGGCGCGACGGCTCCGGTCTGGGCGCCGGAAACGGGGGGAGCGGCGGGAGCGGCCGCCGGCGCATCTTGTCCGGACACGGCCTTGCCCTCGCGCACTTCCAGCACGGGATTGTCCAGGCGCACCTCGCGCACCACCAGGTTGCCGGAGAGCAGCGGGGCCAGTTCCAGCTCCACCATGCCGCTTTTGACGGACACGGCAAGGCCCTGGCCGTCCTTGATCTCACCCCAACCGGCCTGCCCGAATTTCACGCCGGGCGGCAGCAGGGACAGGCTCGGCGCGCTGGCGAAGACCAGAGGTTTGCCGGTGGCCTTGGCCGTGGCGTCGGCGATCTGATTGACCACGAATTGCGTGTCGATGCGGCCGAGCAGGATGGCCCCGGCCACGCCCAGCACGATCACGATGCCCAGAATCCAGAGCAGAACACGTTTCATGCGGCCTCCGTGCAGAGGTTGCGATCTGTTCTTACGACTTTCTTTATATAAAGGATGCGGCAAGAGCCTGCAAGTTTTCTTGCTCCCGCCCGCGCATGCGGGTAAGGAAAGAGGCATGCGACCCTCTTTTTGCGCGCCGGATGCGGCTCCGGCACCCGTCTCGGCCAAAGCCGCCGTGCCGGCCCTGATGTTCCAGGGCACCTGCTCCAACGCGGGCAAAAGCCTGCTCGCCGCCGCCGTCTGCCGCCTGCTGGCCCGCCGTGGGCTGAGAGTGGCGCCTTTCAAGGCCCAGAACATGGCCCTCAATTCCTTTGTGACCGAACAGGGCGAGGAAATGGGCCGGGCCCAGGCCCTGCAGGCCGTGGCCTGCGGCCTGCCCGCCGACGTGCGCATGAATCCGGTGCTGCTCAAACCCACTTCCCATGTGGGTTCCCAGGTCATTGTGCTGGGCCGTCCCGTGGGCCAGATGCGGGTGGGCGCGTATCTGCGTTACAAGCCCGAGGCCTGGAAGGCCGTGCGCCGCGCCTACCGCGAGCTGTCCTCGGGCATGGACGTCATGGTTCTGGAGGGCGCGGGCAGCCCGGCGGAAATCAATCTCAGGGCTCACGACATCGTGAACATGCGCATGGCCCGCCATGCCGAGGCGCGTGTGCTGCTGGTGGCGGACATCGACCGGGGCGGGGCCTTTGCCTCCCTGGTGGGCACCATGAGCCTGCTGGGCCGGGCCGACCGGGCGCGCGTGGCCGGGTATGTGCTGAACAAGTTCCGGGGCGACGCCTCCCTGCTGGACCCGGCCCTGGAGGCGGTGAGCCGCCGGACGCGCCGTCCTTTTCTGGGCGTGGTGCCCATGCTCGAGGATCTGCGCCTGCCGGAGGAGGATTCCGTCAGCTTCAAGCTGGGGATCACGCCGGGCCTGGACGCGGCGGACGGGGACAGGCCCGCTGCGCCGGACTGCCTGGATATCGCCCTGGTGGACCTGCCCCATATCAGCAACTTCACCGACCTGGACGCCCTGCGGGCCGAGGCGGACGTGCGCCTGCGCATTGTGCGGCACGCCGACGAGCTGGGCGCGCCGGATGCCGTGATTCTGCCGGGCAGCAAGAACAGCATTGCGGACATGCGTTTTCTGCGCCGGGCGGGCTTGGCGGAGGCTCTGCGCGGCTATGCGGAGCCTTGCCGGAGCCGGGGGGCGCTGGTCGGCATTTGCGGCGGCTTGCAGATGCTGGGGCAAAATATTGCCGACCCGCTGGGCCTGGAGGAGGGCGGTCTGGAGCCGGGCCTGAACCTGTTGCCGCTGAGCACGGAACTGGGCGGCGCGAAACTGTTGCGCCGGACTGTCGGCCGGGCTCTGGCCGCGCTGGCCGGAGATGAGCTGGTGGTGCGGGGCTATGAAATCCACCACGGGCGCAGCGTCCCGGCGGAAGAGCGTCCCGGCGGAGCGGGCGGGATGCCGCTGACGCCGGTCATGACGGACGAGGCCGGGCGGACGCTGGGCTGGGGCCTGCCCGGCGCCGACGGCACGGTGCGGGTCTGGGGCACCTACCTGCACGGGGTTTTCGATGCGGACGCCTTCCGCCATGCTTTTCTGAACCGGCTGCGCCGGGAGCGGGGCCTTGCGCCGCGCACCGGGGTCGCCTACAGCCTGGGGCCGGAGCTGGACCGCCTGGCCGACGCGGTGGAGGCGAATCTGGATATGTCGGCCATTTACGCCATGCTGGGGCTGTAGCCGCGCACCGCCGTGAGCTCCGGCGGAAGCCCGGCCTGCCGCGGTCCCGGAGCAAATAAACGCTGATGACGCTGACCCGCCGCAAGGATTTGCTTGCAAATCCTTGCGGCGGGGTGCTCTAATGGCGTTCAGCAGGGCGTTCGTGTTTGTCTCAGATACCGGGGGCCTGTAATGGGCGGAGACAGCGTATGAGAATTTCCCCCGGCGGCATGGCCGGTTTGCCCCTGATCGCGGCCGCGGCCTTTTTCATGCAGGCTCTGGATGCCACTATCCTGAACACCGCCTTGCCGGCCATTGCCGAAAGCCTCGGCGAGTCGCCCCTGGCCATGCAGATGACCGTGGTCGGTTACACCCTGACCGTGGCCCTGTTGATCCCCGCGAGCGGCTGGTTCGCGGACCGCTTCGGCACCCGCAACGTCTTTCTGTTCGCGGTGGCCCTCTTCGTGTTGGGGTCCCTTTCCTGCGCCCTGTCCGGCAGCCTGCGCATGCTGGTGCTTTCGCGCGTGATCCAGGGCATCGGCGGGGCCATGATGATGCCCGTGGCCCGGCTGGCCGTGTTGCGGGCCTTTCCGCGCGAGAAGCTGGTGGCCGTGCTCAACTTCATCAGCATTCCGGGACTGGTGGGGCCGGTGGTCGGACCGCTGCTGGGCGGCGCTCTGGTGACCTATGCCGGGTGGCACTGGATTTTTCTGATCAACATCCCGGTGGGCCTGGCGGGCATGCTTTATGCCTGGCGGATTATGCCCCAGTTCACAGGGCCGCACGGGCCGTTTGATTTCACGGGGTTCGCTTTTTTCGGTCTCGGGCTGGCCCTGTTTTCCGGCGGCCTGGAGCTTTTCGGTGGCCGCGCGGAGTCAAAAGGCCTGGCTCCCTTTCTGCTGCTCGCCGGTGTGGCGCTTCTGACGCTGTACGCCCGGCACGCCAGGCGCAACCAGGCTCCCCTGATCCGCCTGGGCGTTTTTCGCATCCACACCTTCCGCGTGGGCATCGCGGGCAATGTGGTTTCCAGGCTGGGCACGGGCTGCATGCCCTATCTCATGCCGCTCATGCTCCAGGTGGGGCTGGGCCACCCGGCTCTGACCGCCGGTATGATGATGGCCCCCATGGCCCTGGGCTCCCTCACGGCCAAAACATTTGCCGTGCGCGTGCTGCGCCGCTTCGGCTACCGCAACACCCTGGTGGGGGTCACCGCCTGCATCGGCCTGATGATCGCCCAGTTCTCACTCCAGACCCCCTCGCTGCCCCTCTGGATGCTGATCCTGCCCATGATCCTGCTGGGCATGGCCATGTCCACGCAGTTCACGGCCATGAACAGCATCACCCTGGGGGATCTCGCCCAGGAACATGTCAGTACCGGTAACAGCCTGCTCGCCGTCACCCAGCAGCTTTCGATCAGCTTCGGCGTGGCCAGCAGCACGGCGGTGCTGCGCTTGTTCAACGCCCTTGCGCCGGGGTCGCTGCTGGACCATTTTCATGAAACCTTTCTCACGATCGGCGGCGTCACCCTGCTGGCCTCCCTGGTTTTTCTGTTCCTGCGCCGCGGCGACGGCGACGCGCTGCTTCCCGGCCGGGGGGAGCGCCGCGCATCCTCCGGGAAGCAGCGTTCTTCGCGGTAAAGGCGGTGCTGATATCGAGAGGTTGAAAAAAGGAGTCCGCAAGTCCGAAGAAGCCGGGAGGCGGCCGGAGCCGGGCAACGCTGAAAAAAAGCCGAATCGCGCAACGGGTCCGCCGCTATTTTTTGCAGGGTTCTTTCGCGTGCGTATTTCCTCGCCACTGGCTGAGCAGCACCCCGGCGATGACCAGGACCGAGGCCAGGTACTGCGAGGGCAGAAAGACCTCGTGCAGCAGGCTCACGCCGAACAGCAGGGTAAAGACCGGGATCAGGTTGGTATAGGCTGCGGCCTGCCCGGCGCAGAGCCGGTTGACCCCGAAATTGTACAACCCGTAGCCGCCGAAGGTCACGCAGCCGCCGAGATAGAGCACGCTGGCCCAGGGAGCCCAGGCGGGCAGTTCCAGGCCCAGGGAAATGGGGCGGCTCGTTTCCGGCAGAAAAAGCAGCAGCAGGCAGAAGAAAAGCATGCCCAGGCCGGATTGCGCGGCGGTGATCTGCATGGGATTGTAGAGCGGGGAAAGCCGCCGGGCGATGACTGTGTAAAAGGCGGCGCAGAGCATGGCCAGAGCTTCCAGGGCATTGCCCAGCATGGGGTCGGCCGCGTTGTCCGCGGGCGCGGCGGCCAGGGAAAGCCAGACCACGCCGCCCACGGCCAGGGCAAAGCCCAGCCAGACCCGTCCGCTTATCCGTTCGCCCAGGGCGACCCAGGCCACGCCGGCCACGATCAGAGGCAGAAGAGAGACCACCATGCCCGCCTGGGAGGCTGTGGTCAGCCGCAGGGCGTGGGTTTCGAACAGAAAATAGCAGCAGGGTTCGCAGAAGCCCATCAGCAGCAGGGCCCCCAGGTGGCCGTGGCGGCGTAGGTCCCGGAACAGGCGGGGCCAGAGGGGGGCGAAGACCAGGCTTGCCACCAGCATGCGTCCGGCCATGGCCTGCAGGGGCGTGAGGCCGGAAAGCGCGATGCGCAGCGCCACGTAGGAAGTGCTCCAGACGCACATGGCCGTGAGCAGGGCCAGGTGGGGGACAAGGCGGGAAAAGGGGCGTGGGGCGGAAGCTGCCATGGCGTCACCGCGCCCGGCGTCGCGCCGGGCTGCCATTGCCGCGTCCGGCAATGGGTTGGAAGATGATTTTTCCGGCAGCCTATGGTACTACGGCAACAACATCAAGAAGGCCGCCGAGGCCGCGCCCCTGAGGTGCGTGGGAGTGAAGGCATGACGATCCGGGCCATTATTAAAACCTCCAACCTGGTGCAACTGGGTCTGGTGCTCCTGCTGGGGGTCTGTTTTTTCTGGCTCGGACGCGACTTGCGGGAAGTCAACGGCCTGCTGCACAATTTCTATCGCATAGACGCGCTGCTCAGCGAGCTGGGGGTCGGCGCGGCCGACAAATACCGTCTGGCCCTGGACTACGTCAGCGCGCCCAATGAGAGTCGGCTGGAGGAATGGCAGACTCTTCTCCTGGCCGAGCGCGGCGCTGTCGGGCGTCCGTCGGGCTCATTTCTCAAAGGGGAGGGCGGGCGTTCCCTGCAGGAGATCGCGAACAGCCTTGATCTGGACAAAGAGGAAAGAAGCCTGCTCCAGTTCTGCCTGGAGCAGAACGAGCTGCTGAATCGCCTGACCGAAATCGCCGTGATGCGGGCGCGCGGCCTGTACCCCGACGCGCAGGGCGGATTTTCCATTCAGGGCGACCGCCAACCCAAACAGGCCCTGCAATGGGTCTACGACACCAAGCTGGCGCGCATTCCGGACAAAATCAGCAATGCCGGGCGGCAGTTGCGCGCCCACCTCTATCAGGATTTTCTGGCGCATATGTCCGCGCAGAAGCGTTCCCTGTGGTGGATGCTCGGCTTGGCTATCGTCGGCCTGGTCCTGCTGGCGGTCAATGTGGCGGTCGGCATGCTTGTTTTCCACAAGCGGGTGGCCCGGCCCCTGGGCCTGGTGGGCCGTTATGCCGAGGACGTGGCCGCGGGCAACGATCCCGCGCCCCTGCGCCTGAAATACGGCGACGAGCTGGCGGGCATGTTCGACTCCCTGCAAAAGATGAAGGGCGCGCTGCTTCTGCGCATCCAGGAGTTGAAGACGGCGGAGGCGGCGGCGCACGCCAGCCGGAAACAGGCCCTGCAGGCCAGGGCCCAGGCGCTTTCCTCCCTGCGGATAGCCCAGAAGGCCTCCGGCGTGCAGGAGGATTTTCTGCGCCGGATCAGCCACGAAGTCCGCACGCCCATGAACGCCATCATCGGCATGAGTTATCTCTGCCTGCAGACCGAGTTGAGTCCTGGCCAGCGCAAGTATCTCTCCCAGATCAACAAATCCGGCAGCGTGCTGCTGGACATGTTCAACCGCATTCTGGACTTCGCCAGCGTGGACGAAGGCAGCCTGCGGCCGGAACACACGCTCTTTCCCCTGGGCCGTTTTCTGGACCTGCTGCGCCAGAGCGTGGCCGCCCAGGCCGCCGAAAAAAAATTGTCCCTGGCGCTGCATGCGGCGCCGGGCCTGCCCGCGCGCCTGCTCGGCGACGAGCGGCATCTGGAGGAAGTGCTGCGCATCCTCTTGGACAATGCCGTGCAGTACACGGCGGAAGGCGGGGTGGAGCTGAGCGTGGCCCCGCTGCCGGACGCGGCCGCGGGCAAAACGCGCCTGCGTTTCTGCGTGGCGGACAGCGGGCCCGGCATCAGCGGGGAAAACCAGGCCAAATTGTTCGAGCCCTTTGTGCCCGGCGACATGTCCATGACCCGTTCCGGCAGCGGCCTGGGACTGGGCTTGGCGCTGGCCCGCCACCTGGTCAAGCTGATGGGCGGCGAGATCACGGTGGACAGCGCGCCGGGCCGAGGCAGCCGCTTGAGCTTTGACCTGGAGTTCGATTTGCCGCCGGATGTGGGAGAGGATGATCCCCTGCCTGTTCCGGACGGCGGGGAGCGGGACGCGGGAGCCGTGCCGCCGGTGCTGGTGGTGGACGACAACGAGATCAACCGCCAGATCGCCAAGGAATTGCTGGAACAGGCCGGGCTTGCGGTGACCGTGGTCGGGAACGGGCGCGAAGCCGTGGAATACGTGCGGCGGCAGCCCGTGTCCCTGGTGCTCATGGACGTGCAGATGCCGGTTATGGACGGCCTTGAAGCCACCTGCCGGATCCGTGAACTGGGCCGCTCCCCGGAGGAACTGCCCATTCTGGCCATGACGGCCCATGCCGACAAGGGCTCGCGCATGGACGGCAAGAGCGTGGGCATGAACGACTATCTGACCAAACCCGTGAATCCGGCGGAACTGTATGCGGCCCTTGAGGAGTGGCTGCCCGGCGGGCTGGCCCGCAATCCCGTGCGGGAGGCCGCCGGGCACACGTCGGAGGAGGCGGGCGTCGCGGCGACGCCCGCGCCTGTCCCCGACGGGGACAGGCAGGCCGTCAACATCAAGGCGGGCCTGGCCACGGTGGGCGGCAATGAAAAGCTGTACAACGAGCTGCTGCTCCGTTTTGTGGAGCACTACGGCCAAAGCGCCCCGCAGTTGCGCGATCTGCTGGCCCGCTATGACTATCGCGGCGCGGCGCGCCTGGCGCACACGGTCAAGGGCGTGGCCGCCAACCTGGGCGTGGAGCGGGTCACGGAACTGACCAGGCAAATGGAGGCCTCCCTGCCCGGCGTGCAGCCCGACGAAGACCTGCTGCGCCGTTTTGAAGCGGCCATGGACGAGGCCTTGGGGAGCATCCGTTTGCTCCAGAGCCACAGCCGCCTGGCCGCCACGGCGGGCGACCTGCGTCTGGCCGAAGAGCACAAGCGTGCGTTGCTGCGCCTGCTTGAGGAATTGCCGCAGGGCATGGAAACGGACTGGGGCGGCGTGGAAAGCGCGCTGGAAGCCTTCATCCCCCTGGTGGAAGGCACGCCCTACGCCGAAGACCTGGCCGGGGTGCTGGCGGCGGTCAATGATTTCAACCCGGCGGACCTGGCCGATCGTGTCGAGCGGCTGCGCCGACACCTACGCGGAGAGGAAGATGAAAGTCGTCTTCTGCATTGACGACAATCCGCGCTATCTGTTGCTGCTCAAGGTGGCCGTGCGTTCCCTGCGCGCCCTGCACGGGCCCGACGCGCCTTGTCTCTGCGTCTATGCCGGGGACAAGCCGGAGGTGCTTGAGGGCGTGACCCGCGAAGGCATCCCGCTGGCGCGCTACCGGCCCCGCCTCAGCCGCGACCTGTTGCCGCCGGAAACCCATGCCAACATCGGCTGCTTTCTAAAGCTGGAGCTGGCCCTGGTGCCGGAACTGGCCGGGGATGAAGCCGTGCTGTACTGCGACGCGGACATGCTGTTCCAGCGTCCCTTGGACGCGCTTTTCAACGGCCCGCTGCCGTCGTACATGGGCATGGCCCGCGAAAAAACGGCCCCGTTTTATCATGAGTATGAAAGCCTTGCCTATGAGTTTCGGGAACAGCGCTATACCGTGCCCATGCCTTTTCCCATCTGGACGTTTTCCAGCGGCGTGGTGCTGTTCAACCTGGCGCGTCTGCGGCGGCGCGACCTGATCGGGCATTTTCTGGCTTTTTCCCTTCAGAATGTGGGCCGCATCGGCAACCTGGACCAGTCCCTGCTGAACTATTTTTTCGGCAAGCGCGTCACCCGCCTGGAGGACCGCTGGAATTGCCCGCCCTATCAGGCCGACTGCCTGGACGCGGGGCATATCGTGCATTTCCACGGCCCCAAGCCCTGGGATGTCCGCAGCGCCTGGGCCGAGGATCTGCGCGTCAACCATTTTGAAGCCATGCGCCGCGTCTGGCTGGGCTATCTCAGCGAGGCGGAGCGCGCGCAGGCCGAAGCCTGGGGTTAAAGCAGCAGGCCTCAAGTATTTTTCACAGCAGCCGATAAGGATTGTCGGCGAGTCAGCTCAAGCAAGAGCACCGGGGCGGACAAACGGACAAGGTGAGGGCGGCCATGCCGCCGCGATCCGGACCGCTCCGCTGTACCGCACATGACAGGCGGCGTGTCCCGGACAGCCCCTGAGGAGGTTTTGCCATGAGTCAGATTATAGAAGATATGAAAAGCCAGGGACACGACGAGCACGACGGCGACCTGATCCAGCTGGTCACTTTCCGCATCGGCGAAGAGGAATTCGGCGTGGATATCCTGGCCGTGCAGGAAATCATCCGCCTGATGCAGATTACCATGGTGCCGCGCGCTCCGGCCTTCATCGAGGGCGTCATCAACCTGCGCGGCAAGGTCATCCCGGTCATCAGCATGCGCACGCGCTTCAACATGCCCGTCCTTGAGCACGACAGCAACACCCGCATCGTGGTCATGGAACTGGGGCAGAAGATCGTGGGCTTCCTGGTGGACGGTGTTTCCGAGGTGCTGCGCATTCCGGCGGGCACGGTCGAGGACCCGCCGCCGGTGGTGGCGGGCATCGGTTCCGAATATATCCGGGGCATCGGCAAGCTGGACGACCGCCTGCTCATTCTGCTGGATCTGGACAATCTGCTCAGCGATATTGATCTCAGCGCGACGTAGGGCGGGTTCGGGGCGGGGCGTGTGACGCGCCTCTGGTGATGGTTTTTTTGGGGGGGCTTGCTGCCCAAGCGGTATGCATAGTGCCCTTCGGACACGGCTTTTTTCGCCTGAACGGCGGTGGGCCGCCTGCGCGGTCCCCTGCCGCGCGCCGCGCAGGCGGCCCAAACGTCGGGAGGCGTAAGGCCTCTGTGCCCGCAGGGCAGCGAGAAACGTCATCTGTGCGACAAGCCCCCCCCAAAAAAAATCCCCACCCGCATCCTAGTGTCTGATTGCAAAAATTGAGAGCATAACTATGCCCACAATTTTCGCAGGATCATCCACGAAAAAACATGGTTTTTCGCGGGCTCATGGCGGCTTCACCGCCGTAAAACCCTACGGGTTTTATGTGTCTAATTTTTTAAATTAGACACCAGGCGGGGAATCCTTGACTGCCGCCCTGAAATATGTTGCCCTCCCCACAGGTGCCTAAGAACACCTTCCGTAGACGGTTTCCCACCCCGACAGCTTGTGGGTTTTCTTGCGTCTTGCCTCCGGCGGGGCGCGCCTTCCCGCGTTATCGTTCCGGGTGTGGGCGAAATACAAGACCGGCTTGCCGGGAAATAGTCCGCTGCTCTACGGCAGTTCTTAGCACCCGGAGCTTTTCATTCTGAAGGCTCCAATAAGAAAGCCGTAGAGGTGCCTGATGTCCGATCCTTCTCTGAACGCTCAGCGTTCACAGCCCCGACCCATCCCGCCCGCCGCTTCTCCAGATTTTTCCCATTGCGCCGCATTGGCCGAAACGCTGCAACAGACGGCGCGGGCCTTGCTGGCCTTCGCGGCCGGAAAAGAGCCGGAACCGGCGGAATGCGCCGTGCCGGATGCTTCTCTCGTCAATCCCGGCGCCCCGGCCAAAGAGGTGCCGCATGAATTGCGCTGCTACCGCGTGCCGTCGTATATGCTGAAATATGAAGAGGAGATGCTTGACGCGCACAGGGCAAAGGATCTGTCCGGACTGCTCGGCAAGGTGTATGACAATCTCTATGTCACGGCATATCTCATGGAACATTTCGGCGAAGCGGAAGATCTCGACGGCTTCACCATCCACTTGATCGGCAGCAGCCTGCAATCTTCGCTGCATGTGCTGAGCAAGGTTTGTTCCGTGTTCGCGGATTTCAGGCCTGCGAATCCGCCGGAAACAGCCCCGGCGCTGTAAGAGGGAAAATGGACCGGGGCGGTGGCCTTTGCCGCCGCCGTCCCGGTCCGGCGCTTGCTCCGGGCGGCGATAGGGGCTATTATAAAAATTCTCCGGGCGCATGCCGCGTCCGGAGAATTTTTGCAATCCGCGGAGGGGCCCATGGCCTTGCGTCTTTCGCGTTCCATTGTGGGTGAAGCCGAGGCCCGCGCCGTCAGCCGGGTCATTCTGGAAGACGGCTATCTGGGCATAGGCAATGAGACCCGTTTGTTTGAAGAGGAGCTCGCCGCGTATCTCGGCGTGACCCCGCAACAGGTCATCACCACGAATACGGGCACGGCGGCCCTGCACCTGGCCGTGGATGCCGTGGCTTCCCAGTGCCGCGTCACGGGCGGCAAGGCTGAAGTGCTGGTGCCCTCGTTGACCTTTGTGGCCTCCTTCCAGGCCGTCACGGCGGCGGGCTGCGTGCCCGTGGCCTGCGACGTGCTGCCCGAAACCGGCACCCTGGATCTTCGCGACGCGGAAAAGCGCCTCACCCCCCGCACCATCGCCGTCATGCCCGTGGACTACGCCAGCAACCCCTGGCATCTGGACGAGGTCTACGACTTTGCCCGGCGCAAGGGTCTGCGCGTGGTGGAGGACGCGGCCCACGCCTTCGGCTGCCGCCATCACGGGCGCAGGATCGGCTCGTTCGGGGACATGGTCTGCTTCAGCTTTGACGGCATCAAAAACATCACCTCCGGCGAGGGCGGCTGCCTGGTGGCCTTTGACGCCGAGGCCGCGCGCCTGGCTTCGGACGCGCGCCTGCTTTCGGTGGAAAATGACGCCCAGAAGCGCTTTGCCGGTATCCGTTCCTGGGACCCGGACGTCAAACGCCAGGGCTGGCGCTACCACATGAGCAATCTCATGGCCGCCATCGGCAGGGTGCAGCTTTCCCGCCTGGACGGCGAATTCATTCCGGTCCGGCGGGCATTGGCCGCCATCTATGCCGAGCGCCTGGCGGACCTGCCCGGCCTGGCCCTGCTGCGCACCGACCCGGAAGATTTCATCGTGCCGCACATTATGCCCGCGCGCATCTTGAACGGCCGCAAGGACGCGGTCAAGGACGCCCTGGCCCGGGAGGGCATTCCCACTGGCGTGCATTACAAGCCCAACCATCTGCTGAGCTTTTTCGGCGCCGGGGCCGTGCGCCTGCCGGTCACCGAGCAATTGTACGCGGAACTGGTGACCCTGCCCCTGCATCCGGGCCTGAGCCGGGAGGATGTGGAAAAAGTCTGCGCGGCCCTGTCCCGCGCCGTGGCGGCCTAGAGCGTTTTGATATTGAAAATATCTCAACGCGCTAGGCGGATTTTCATGGAAAATCCGCACCGCGAAAGTATCGCAAGGCGAATTTACTTCGCCGTTAAGCGATAATTTCAAGCGCAAAATACTCTAAGGGCGCGCCGCCGTCTCACAGGAGTTTGCCATGCTGTCCCGTCCCGCGCCCCTGCTGGCCCTGGTGGTTCCCTGCTATAATGAGGAAGAAACCCTGCCGCGCACGCTGAACGCCCTGGCGGAGTTGCTGGAGCGCTGCAAGGCCGAGGGCCTGATCCGGCCGGAAAGCTACGCCCTGTATGTGGACGACGGCAGCCGCGACCGCACCTGGCAACTGCTGGAAGAACGCCACCGGCACGATTCCTTCTGCCGGGGCATCAGCTTCGCGGCCAACGCCGGGCACCAGAACGCGGTCTGGGCCGGTATGGACACGGCCCGCCAGTGGGGCGCGGACTGCATCATCAGCCTGGACGCCGATCTGCAGGACGACATCGGGGTCATCCCGGAAATGCTGGCCCGCTATGCCGAAGGCTGCGACATTGTGTACGGCGTGCGCAAAGACCGCAGTTCCGACACCTCCTTCAAGCGGGGCACCGCGCACTTTTTCTACCGCTTCATGAACTGGCTGAACGTGCGCCTGATCCCGGACCACGCGGATTACCGCCTGGTGGCCCGGCCCGTGCTGGAAGTTCTGCCGTGCTACGGGGAGCAGACCCTGTTTCTGCGCGGGCTTTTTCCCGGTCTGGGCTTCAAGAGCGGCAAGGTCTACTACGCGCGCCTGTCGCGCCAGGCCGGAGAGAGCAAGTACCCTCTGCTGAAAATGCTTTCCTTCGCCTGGAAGGGCATCACCTCCTGCAGCGCCGCGCCCCTGCGCCTGGCGGGCTTCATGAGCCTGCTCTGCATGCTGGCGGCCCTGGCCTACAGTTTGGTTTCGCTGTTCCGGTACATGGAAGGCGCGGTCATTCCGGGCTGGACCTCGCTGATCATCGTGGTTCTGCTGCTGGGCTCGGTGCAGTTGTTCTGCCTCTCCGTCATGGGCGAGTATATCGCCAAGATTTTCACGGAAGTGCGGCGGCGGCCCCGCTATATTGTGGAGAAAACCTTGTGACCGGCTTTGTGCCCACCTGGGAGGACCTGCGGCGCTTCGTGCAAAGCCTGTTGGCCCGGCGCTGGATACGCTTCGGCCTGATGGGCGGCCTGGCGACCCTCTGCTATGCCCTGCTGGGGCTGCTGTTCGTGAACGTCTGGGCTTTGCCCCTGCTGGTGGGCAACGGTCTGGCCTATCTGATCAGCTTTTTTGTCTCCTACCTGGGCCAGAGCCTCTGGACATTCCAGGCCAGGGGCGGCCACCGGGCCATGCTGCCGCGCTTTGCCGCCACCCAGGCCGTGGGCCTGGGGCTCAACTCCTGCATTGTCTGGCTGCTCGTCCGCCTGGGCCTGGCCTACGAGTTTGCCATGCCCGTGGCCGTGGTGCTGGTTCCGGTCTTTGTCTATCTGCTCTGCAAATACTGGGTCTTCCGCCGGGCGCGGGAGCTGGCCGAACCTGACGCAACAACTCCGGAGGCAAAGAATCCGTGAGCGCTCCCGCCGTATCCGTGATCATGAACTGCCTGAACAGCGCCCGCGATCTGCGCGCGGCTCTGGACAGCCTTATGGCCCAGACCTTTGGGGATTTTGAAGTCATCTTCTGGGACAACGGCTCCACGGACGACAGCCCGGCCATTGCCCAAAGCTACGGCCCCAAGCTGCGTTATTTTCGCGGCAAAACCACCGTGCCCCTGGGCGCGGCGCGCAACCTGGCCCTGATGCGGGCGCGCGGCCGCTACCTGGCTTTTCTGGATTGCGACGATCTCTGGCGGCCGCGCAAGCTGGAAACGCAGGTGGCCCTGTTCGAGGCTGATCCCCGGGTGGGCCTGGTCTGCACGGATACGGAAATTTTTGACGGCAAGCGCGTGCTCAAGCGCCTTTTCGCCGAGGCCCGGCCCGCGCGCGGCATGGTTTTCGGCGAGCTTATGGAGCGGCAGTGGATTTCCATGTCCTCGGCCGTGATCCGGCGTGAAGCCCTGGCCGGGCTGGCCGCGGACCCCGGCGCGTGGGACGGCGGCTGGTTTGACGAAAGCCTCAATGTCTGCGAGGAGGCCGACGTCTTTTATCGCATCGCCCATGACTGGGAGCTGGATTTCGTGGACGAGCCCCTGACCCTCTGGCGGGTGCACGGGGCCAACACCACCTTCCGCAAGTTCGGCCAATTCGCGGACGAAACCCTGCGCATTCTGGATAAACACCGCCGCCTCTATCCCGGCTATGACGCGGAGCACGCCGATCTGGCGGCCCTGCTGACCCGGCGGGCGGCCTTTCAGAAGGCCGTGGCCCTCTGGCGCGAGGGGCGCAATGCCGAGGCCCGCGCCTGCATCGCGCCCTGGCGGGACAGCTCGCGCAAGCATCGCCTGTTCTGGTGGGCCAGCTTTCTGCCCGGTTCTCTCTTCGACCTGGCGGCGCGGGCCTATTTCGCCCTGCCCTCCGGTCTGCGGCGCTGAAGGCGCCTCGCGCCTTTCCGTGTCCCGCGCGTTTTAGCCATACCTCTTTTTTGTGTAATATCGCTTCCTTATTTGATGCGGCCCCAATAAACCTGTTGATTTATCCCACCGTTAGGATAGGGTTGAAACAGTGGGACGGCTGTACGGTCCCATCGTGCGGCGGCTTGCCTGACAAGCCGGGTTTGACCCCATGCCGCACACGGTTGAGCCTTTCAACGTTGAAAGGCTCCAGAGACAAAAAGAGCGCGGCCATGAACGCCATTCGTCGGTTCTGCCTTTTCTGCGGAATATGCATGGGGATCGTTACGGTCTTCCTGCTGACCTGTGGACGGAACGCTCCGGCCCGGTCCCTGGAGTTCGTAACGTCGCCGTTCATGACCTCCAGCGTTTTTCGAGCTCTTCCCGCCTTTTCCATTTCTTTTTCCTTCCGGCAACCGGAAGGGAAGCAGCGTCACCGCTCCGCATCCGCCGGACCGGAACCGGGATCGCTCGCCCGCGTTACCGCCCGGCTTGTTTTTCCGTCTCGCTTTCTCGCGCGGATCGATTTTCCCCGCACCAATGAACATATTCCCGGTTTTCGTGAAATCCGGGGCATGTTGCCCTTTTCCCTCGCCCCTCCCGCCAGTCTTTCCTGAACCAGCTTTTCCCACACGCCGCGGAACAGTGTGAATTTCGCGTTGATCTGTTCCGGCGGCCACGCACGCAATTGCAGTCTTCAGCCGTGGTTGACGACGTTGTCTTTGCCCGTATGCGCACAAGTTCGCCTGCGGCTGAAGCTCCTGCGTCGCAACGGGTCAAGGCGGCCGATATTGAAATTGGACGCAATTTCAATGCAAAGCTGACCCGGTGGATATGTTGCGGAAGATGTTCCGGGCCCTTTGCGCAAGGGACCGGGCCGCCTTTCGCATGGGTTCTGTTCAAACAAGAGATGGGCAACATCTAACCGTTGAAGGAGCAAATATGGCCTGGACGCAAATCTACGACCCCGCCGGGGGCGCGCTTCTTTCCGCGCTGCTGGCCGGTATTCCTCTTTTTGCCCTCTTTTACATGCTGGCGGTGCGTCGCGCCAAAGGGCATTACGCCGCGGCCACGGCCGTGATCCTTTCTTTTTTGCTGGCGGTTCTGGTGTGGGGCATGCCTGTGGGCACGGCCTTCAGTTCCCTGATCTACGGCGCGGCTTTCGGCCTCTTCCCCATCATCTGGATAGTGATCACCGCGGTCTGGGTCTACAACATGACCGTGGAATCGGGAGAATTCGAGCATATCAAGCAATCGCTGGCCCGTCTTACCGACGACCGGCGTTTGCAGGCCATTTTCATCGCTTTTGCCTTTGGTTCCTTCATTGAAGGCACGGCGGGCTTCGGCACGCCCGTGGCCATCACCGCCGCCATGCTGGTGGGCCTGGGCTTCCAGCCCCTGTACGCGGCGGGCATCTGCCTTATCGCCAATACCGCGCCCGTGGCCTTCGGCGCCATCGGCGTGCCCGTCATCGTGGCCGGGCAGGTTTCAGGCTTCTCGGATCTGACCATTAGCCAGATCGTCGGCAGGCAGCTGCCCTTCCTTTCCGTCATCGTGCCGCTCTGGCTCTGCGTGGTCATGTGCGGCTTCCGGCGCGCCATGGAAGTGTTGCCCGCCATTGCCGTGGCCGGGATCAGCTTTGCCGCCTCGCAGTTCCTCTTCTCCAACTTCCACGGCCCGACCCTGCCCGACATCATGTCGGCGCTCATCACCATCGTGGCCCTGGTCCTGCTGCTGCGGGTCTGGAAGCCCGCCCGGATCTGGCGTTTCGCGGGCGAATCCGCCTCCGTGCTGGAAGGGGCCCCGCCGTCGGCCGGTATTGTGCTGCGGGCTTGGGGGCCGTACATCATTCTGGCCGTCATGGTCTTTCTGTGGGGCCTGCCGCAGTTCAAGAACCTGCTGAATGCCATCCCCGGCGCGGTGGTCACCTTCGCCTGGCCCGGCCTGGACGGCATGGTGCACAAGGCGGCGCCCATTCTGGCCGCGGGCAAGGACCCCAATTACCCGGCCATGTTCACTTTCAACTGGCTTTCGGCGGGCGGTACGGCCATTCTGCTGGCCGGTTTCTTCTCCGTGCCCTTCATGCCCGGCTACTCCTTCGGCAAGGCCGTGGCCTGCTTCGCGCGCACGGCCGTGCAGCTGCGCTTCCCCATTCTGACCATTGCCATGATTCTCGGCCTGGCCTATCTCATGAACTATTCGGGCATGAGCTCCACCCTGGGCATCGCCTTTACCCTGACCGGCTCGCTCTTCCCGCTCTTCTCGCCGCTTCTGGGCTGGCTGGGCGTGTTCCTGACCGGTTCGGACACCTCCTCCAACGCGCTCTTCTGCGGCATGCAGCGTTCCACGGCCGAAGTGGTGGGCATGGACCCGCATCTGGCCGTGGCGGCCAACTCCTCGGGCGGCGTTACGGGCAAGATGATTTCGCCCCAGTCCATCAGCGTGGCCACGGCGGCCACCAACCTGGTGGGGCAGGAGGGCAACCTCTTCCGTTTCACTCTTGGCCACAGCGTCGCCATGACCCTGTTCATCTGCGTTCTGACGTATTTGCAGTCCGGGGTGCTGCACTGGATGCTGCCCTGAGCCGCCGATACAACATCTATAAAATATAAAAGAAGAGCGCCGCCCATGGGGAGCGGCGCTCTTCTTTTGCCATTCGGACGAACCCCCCGCCGCGCGGGCCTCCATCCGCTTAACTGTTCTTCAGTTCCTGGATCAGGCGGGTCAGGTCCTGGGCCTGGCTTGCCAGCTCTTCGACGGCCTTGGCCGCTTCGGTCATGACAACGGCGGTTTCCCTGGCCCTGTCGTTGACCAGGACGATGGACTGGTTGATTTCCTGGCTGGTGGCAGACTGTTCCTCGCTGGCCGCGGCAATGGCGTGGACCTGGTCGGCTGTGGATTCCACGGTGGCCACGATCTCCTGCAGGGCCCTGCCGGAATCATTGGCCAGGCCCGTGGCCTGCCCGATCTGGTTCACGGCGCCGTCCACGGCTTCCATGCTCTTGGCCGTGCTTTCCTGGATGGCCTTGATGGCGCTGCTCACGTCGTTGGTGGAAGCCATGGTTTTTTCGGCCAGCTTGCGCACTTCGTCGGCCACCACGGCGAAACCGCGCCCGGCCTCGCCCGCGCGGGCCGCCTCAATGGCCGCGTTCAGGGCCAGCAGGTTGGTCTGGTCCGCAATGTCCGAGATGACGTTCATGATCTGGGTAATGGCTTGGGCGTGCTCACTGAGCTGGGCCATGTCGTCCTTGATCGTGATGGACATCCGGTGCACTTCCTCAATGCTCTGCACGGCCTTTTCCACAATGCCCGCGCCGGCTTCGGCTTTCTCTCTGGTTTCCCCCGAGGCGGATTCAGCCGCGCCGGCGTTGCGGGCCACATCCTGCACGGTGGCGTCCATTTCATTGATGGCCGCGGCCGCTTCGGAGAGGCGCTGGGCGGACTCCGCCGCGCCCTTGTCGGCCTGCTCGATCTGGGCCGAAAGCTGGGTGGATGCCGAGGAAAGCACATTGCCCATGGCTTCCAGTTTGTCGGCGGCCGCCAGCATGGCCTCGGTCTTGGCCTGGGCGTTTTTGCCGGCGGCCTCGGCCTGCCGCATGGCCGCCTGGGCATTGCGCGACTGTTCCTCGGCTTCGTGCGATTGCCGCTCGGCTTCGCTGATTTTTTCGTTCAGCGCGTCCACCATGCTGTCCAGGGCCACGGAGAGCTGGCCGATTTCATCCTTCCTGCGCAGGCCCAGACGCTGGTCCAGCCGACCCTCGGCCACGG
Source organism: Desulfovibrio sp. 3_1_syn3 (assembly GCF_000145315.2). Lineage (NCBI taxonomy): Bacteria > Pseudomonadati > Thermodesulfobacteriota > Desulfovibrionia > Desulfovibrionales > Desulfovibrionaceae > Desulfovibrio > Desulfovibrio sp. 3_1_syn3. Next base: position 584,164 of record NZ_ADDR02000001.1, on the reverse strand, counting down.
CGCGGGCGAAGCGCAGGGCCCGGCCCACCGGGACCGTGATGCCGCGGGTGAGCACAAGGCCGATCAGCAGGCCCGCGAGCAGGGCCGCGCTGCTGACCGTGTAAATCAGGGTAATGGCGCTGCTGACTTCATTGTCCGTGGTGACGATGGCCGTGGTCTGTAACTTGTCGCCGGCTTCGGCGATGCCGCGGGCGGCGTGGATGGCTTCCTCGCAGGCCTGGTTGCACTGCGCGTTGAGCGCGTCGATGCGTTCCCAGATCCGCAGGGTTTTGGCCTGCGCATCGCGGTATTCCTCAACATGCGCGCGCAGGGTCTTCAGGTGTTCCTGCAGCTCGGCATTTCTGATCCGGGGCAAAAGTTCGTCCACCTGCGTGAGCAGCGCGGGAAAGAGCACCGGCAGGTTGTCTTTGGCGTAGTCCCGGTTATTTTCGGCCAGGCTGCGCAGCATGCGGATGCGAAGGTAATTGATGGCGTCCATGACATGCTGGCCGACCTGGACCAGGGGCAGGGCCCTGGCGGCTTCCGCGGTATCCTGATCCGCCACGAACCGGTCGAGCACCGTGTTCATCCGCTGGACGTAATCCCGAGTTTCGTCCAGCAGTTTCGCCCCGGTCTTGTTCATGTCGTTGCGCAGGGCCACCAGGCTCTCTTGGGCCGTATGCGTTTCGAGCAGGGATTTTTTCAGATTTTCAAAGGCCGCGCGACCCGCCGCTGCCTTGCCCGTGTCCGGGATGACGGGATTGGCCTTGAGGTGAGCCGCCAGTCCGGTCAGGCTCTGGTCGGTCTGCTCAAGCAGGTGCCGCACATTATCCCAGGCTTCGGCGTTGCCGTTCTGGTAAGCGAGCATCTGACCGGGAATAGCGGTCACCTGCTGGTCCAGGTTATTAGCGAGTTGTTGCAGGGGCGCGAACGCTATTTTGATATTGGTGGTTTCTTCGTCCACGGTTTTCATCACGTTCAGCGACACAACGCTGATGACCACGGCCAGCAATAGGATGAGGCCGATGCCCATGGTCATTTTTTGCCAGATTTTCAGATTTTCCATACGGTCCGCCCTTTGCCTTCTCCAGAGGCCTCGCAAGTTTCACCACAGAAACGGTGTTGGTCGTCGCGCCCCGGCTGTAGTTTTTCAGTGGCTTTGTCGGTGGCGTAGCGGAAGATGCCTTATGAATGTGGAAGATACTCTCATTTTCGGCTGAAGAAAGAAAAAAATTAGGGGAAAAGGCATTTTTCCAGCCTTGAAGGAAGTAAAAATGTATTTTGAGATATCAAACGAAATATACTTATATAATTTTTATAGTTATATTTATAATTCATGCATATTACAAAATTTTTTACATCTCTCTCTCTCTCTCTCTCTCTCTCTCTCTCTCTCTCTCTCTCTCTCTCTCTTACGGAAAAATACAGTATGCTTATATAAATTCACAGCAAAAAATATTCATATTCAATGGGTATGAGCCCTGGCATAGCGGTCTATACTAGGTATTGGGAACGTATATTGTCGATAAAAGAAAGGGCAGCCTCTCAAGAGGCTGCCTCAATTTCGAAAAAAGGCTTGTGCCGGATCTCTTTGTCAGAGTCGGCGGTGCAACGGCGTGAGTTCTACTCGTCGCCCACTTTAAGAGCCGCCAGAAAGGCCTCCTGCGGCAATTCCACATTGCCCATGCGCTTCATGCGCTTTTTGCCTTCCTTCTGCTTTTCCAGCAGCTTGCGCTTACGGGTGATGTCGCCCCCGTAGCATTTGGCGGTCACGTCCTTGCGGAAGGCGGAGACCGTTTCGCGGGCGATGATCTTCTGGCCGATAGCCGCCTGAATAGCCACCTGGAAGAGCTGGCGCGGAATGGTGCGCTTGAGCTTGAGGGCCAGGGAACGGCCGTAGGTATAGGCCTTGTCCCGGTGTACGATGACGGCTAGGGCGTCCACGGGCTCGCCGTTGAGCAGGATGTCCAGGCGCACCAGATCCGAGACGCGGTAGTCGATGGGCTGATAGTCCATGGAAGCGTAGCCGCGCGTGGCGGATTTGAGACGGTCGAAAAAGTCGTAGACGATTTCGGCAAAGGGCATCTCATAGGTCACCACCACCCGGTTGGCGGCCAGATAGTGCAGGTTTTTCTGGGTGCCGCGCTTTTCCTCGCAGAGCTTCATGACGTTGCCCACGTATTCGTTGGGCACGTGAATGTCCATGCTCACATAGGGCTCGTACAGGGCACTGGTCTTGGTCGGGTCCGGCAAATGACTGGGGTTGTCGATTTCCAGGGTTTTGCCGTCCACGGTGTCCACTTTGTAGACCACCGAGGGCGCGGTGGCGATGAGGCCCACCTCGAATTCCCGTTCCAGGCGTTCCTGAATGATCTCCATGTGCAGCAGGCCCAGGAAGCCGCACCGGAAGCCGAAGCCCAGAGCCTGGGAGGTTTCCGGCTCAAAGCTGAAGGCCGCGTCGTTGAGCTGGAGCTTTTCCAGCGCGGCCTTGAGATTTTCGTAGTCGTCGGATTCCGTGGGGTAGAGCCCGCAGAAGACCATGGGCTTCACTTCCTTGAAGCCGGGCACGGGTTCGGCGGCCGGATTGTCGGCCAGGGTGATGGTGTCGCCCACGCGGGCGTCGCCCAGTTCCTTGATGGAGCCGCACAAAAAGCCCACTTCACCGGCGGTCAGCTCGCGCACATCCGCGGCCTCGGGCGAGAAGACGCCCAGGCGCAGCACCTCGTATTCCTTGCCGGTGCTCATGAGCCGGATAGTGTCGCCCAGGCGCACCGCGCCGTCCACCACCCGGAAGAGCGTCACCACGCCCTGGTAGCTGTCGTACCAGGAGTCGAAAATCAGGGCCTTGAGCGGCGCGTCCGGGTTGCCCCTGGGCGCGGGCAGTCGCTTCACAATGGCTTCCAGCACCGCGTCCACGCCCATGCCTGTCTTGGCCGACACGGGCAGGGCCTCGGAGCAGTCCAGGCCGATGCTTTCTTCGATTTCAGCCTTGACCCGCTCCACTTCGGCGCTGGGCAGGTCGATCTTGTTCAGCACCGGGACGATTTCGTGGTCGTGGTCCAGGGCCAGGTAGACGTTGGCCAGGGTCTGGGCCTCCACGCCCTGGGTGGCGTCCACCACCAGCAGCGCACCCTCGCACGCGGCCAGGGAGCGCGAAACTTCATAGTTGAAGTCCACATGGCCGGGCGTGTCGATGAGATTGAGCTCATACTCCTTGCCGTCGGCCGCCACATAGGGAATACGCACGGTCTGGGCTTTGATGGTGATGCCGCGTTCCCGCTCCAGATCCATTCTGTCCAGATACTGCTGCCGGGCCTCACGCGCGCTGACCACCCGCGTGAGTTCCAGAATGCGGTCGGCCAGGGTGGATTTGCCGTGGTCAATATGGGCGATGATGCAAAAATTGCGGATGCGATCCTGTGTGGGCATAGTTTATCCTGCAAGGGCTGGGAGTATGAAAACAGAATATTTTAGGCGAAAAGTTACGCGAAGTCCATGACCGGCGCGGCACTTGGTGGAGCGGCATTTTTCGGGCCGCACAGTTGCGGGTCGATGGTGTGGGGAGGGAAGGAAACGGCGGAAAGTGCGCGCTGCGGGAGATGCCGCTAAAAATTGGGCCTGCGGTTCGTGGCAAAGCGGTTCACACTTGAAATGCGTCAACCGCTCCGCAAGGAGTTGCCTGCAACTCCTTGCCTCGAAATATGGGCAGGCGGGCTTTGCTCGCCGTAAACGGGCATTTCAAGTGCTGAATGCTCTAAAAAGAAGAGCCGGAGGCAATGCCTCCGGCTCTTTATAAGGGGCTTTAGCCAGTTGAGCGAGCGTTTGCGAGCGAAACAGAAATCCACCCGCTATGCGGGTGGAAATAATTTGTTATACAAAAAACACCTTTCCCATACGATAGAGTTGTTCAAGCCCATCGTAATTTTTAAGGGAAAGGTGTTTTTATATGGGAACTCGAGTTCAAAGTTTAGCCCACACAAAATGGTTGTGCAAGTATCACATTGTCTTTTCTCCAAAATACAGGCGGAAAATAATATTTGCCAACATTCGAGAAAGTATCGGAGAAATTCTTAAGGACTTATGCAAATATAAAGGTGTTGAAATTATCGAGGGCCATCTCATGCCGGATCATGTGCACATGCTGGTGAGTATTCCTCCAAAAATCAGTGTATCAAGTTTCATGGGGTACCTGAAAGGAAAAAGCTCATTGATGATTTTCGATAAGCATGCAAACCTGAAGTACAAATTTGGCAATAGGAAATTCTGGGCGGAAGGATATTTCGTCAGTACGGTAGGACTCAATGAGGTAACGGTCAAAAAATACATTCAGCAGCAAGAGAAGCATGATATTCTGCAAGATCGAGTAAGTACCCGAGAATACCAAAACCCCTTCCAGGGGTAAGCCAAAGCGGCAAGGGCACTGGGCTTGAACAAAGTGAAAGCCAGCGCCTTTAGACGCTGGCCGGTAACAAGCCCTTATAGGGCTGGAGCAAACCACCCGCTATGCGGGTGGTTTTGATTTGCATCTAAGGCAATGTACGTCAGCGCAGTTGCGCCACCTGCAGGCGCGTGACCGCGCGTTGCAGGGCGGCCTCGGCCCGCGTCTCGTCCAGGCTGTCGTCGTGCGCGGACAGGCGTTTTTCGGCCCGTTCCTTGGCGGCCTGAGCTCTGGCGGTGTCAATGTCCGTGGCCAGTTCCGCGGATTCGGCAAGCACGCTCAGCACGTTATTGTTCACGTCGGCAAAGCCGCCGGAAATGAAGACGTTCTCATCCTTGCCGTTGACCCGATAGCGCAGATCGCCGATTTTCAGGGCCGAGAGCATGGAGACGTGCTGCGGCAGCACCCCGAATTCGCCTTCCACCCCGGGGCAGACAGCCATTTCCACCTCGGCGCTGACCACGGTTTTGTCCGGCGTCACCACTTCCAGTTGCAGCGTGCCCATAGTCACTCCTTACGCTCCTGATGTCCCGATACCCGGACATGCAAACCATTTTACACCGGCACGTCCTGAAAATTTCCAGGTGCGCTCACAAAATACATTTTGTTCCTTGGGCCGCGCCCGAAACCGGACGCGGCCCAAGGGGCAAAAGGCGCGTTTTGCGGCGCCCCTTAGTTTTCCTCTTGCAGCTTGCGCTGCTCATACTTGGCCACGGCCTGCTCGATACCGCCGAGCATGTAGAAGTCGCCTTCGGCCAGGTGGTCATACTCGCCGTCCAGGATGCCCTTGAAGCCCTTGATGGTGTCTTCCAGCTTCACATACTGGCCGGGGGTACCCGTGAAGGTTTCGGCCACGTGGAAGGGCTGGGAGAGGAAGCGCTGGATGCGCCGGGCGCGAGCCACGGTGAGCTTGTCCTCGTCCGAGAGTTCGTCCATGCCCAAGATGGCGATGATGTCCTGCAGTTCCTTGTACTTCTGCAGCACCATCTGCACCCGTCGGGCCACGCTGTAATGCTCTTCGCCCACCACATTGGGGTCAAGGATGCGCGAAGTGGAGTCCAGAGGGTCCACGGCCGGGTAGATGCCCAGTTCCGCGATCTGGCGGGAAAGCACCAAGGTGCCGTCCAGATGCGAGAAGGTCGTGGCCGGGGCCGGGTCGGTCAAGTCGTCGGCGGGCACGTACACGGCCTGCACCGAGGTGATCGAACCCGAGTTGGTGGAGGTGATGCGTTCCTGCAGAGCGCCCAGGTCCGTGCCGAGGGTGGGCTGATAGCCCACGGCCGACGGCATGCGGCCCAGCAGGGCGGACACTTCCGAACCCGCCTGGGTGAAACGGAAGATATTGTCGATGAACAGCAGCACGTCCTGGTGCTCTTCGTCACGGAAGTATTCGGCGCAGGCCAGAGCCGTGAGGGCCACGCGCGCGCGGGCTCCCGGAGGCTCGTTCATCTGGCCGTAGACAAGCGTGGCGCGTTCCAGAACGCCTGCTTCCTTGAGCTCGTTGTACAGGTCGTTGCCCTCACGGGTGCGCTCGCCCACACCGGCGAACACCGAGGAGCCGCCGTGCTGTTTGGCGATGTTGTTGATCATCTCCATGAGGATAACAGTCTTGCCCACGCCGGCGCCGCCGAAGAGGCCCATCTTGCCGCCCTTGGGGAAGGGAACGAGCAGGTCCACGACCTTGATGCCGGTTTCCAGCAGTTCCACCTTGGTGTTCTGGTCCGTGAACCCGGGAGCGGGACGGTGGATGGGGTAGTACTTTTCGGCATTGACCGGGCCCAGTTCGTCCACCGGGCGGCCGATGACGTTGAGGATGCGGCCCACCGCGGCTTTGCCCACGGGCACCATAATGGGCTGGCCCGTGTCCACCACGTCCATGCCGCGCACCAGACCTTCGGTGGCGTCCATGGCGATGGTGCGCACGACGTTGTCGCCCAGGTGCTGCGCCACTTCACAGATCAGATCCGGAGCGTCGCTGTTGTTCGGGTTTTTTATCTCCAGGGCGGTGAAGATATCCGGCAGGTTGCCGTCGCTGAACTCAACGTCCACCACGGCGCCGATAACCTGAACGACTTTACCGATGTTTTTGCTCATGTTTGGGCTCCTTAACCGTTCAGCGCTTCCGCGCCGCCGACGATGTCGATGAGTTCGCTGGTAATGGAAGCCTGCCGCGTCTTGTTGTAGAGCAGGGTCAGCATGTTGATCATCTCGTTGCAGTTGCGCGTGGCGTTGTCCATGGCGGCCATGCGGGCGGCGTGCTCGCTGGCCGAGGTGTCCAGAAGGCCACGGTAGACCTGCACTTTGACGTAGCGCGGCAGAAGTTCCGCCAGCAGCTTTTCCTCATGCGGCTCGTACACATACTCGCAACGGGCTTCACCGGCCTCCTCAGCGATTTCTTCGGCCTCCGGCGTCTTCAACGGCAGCAGGCAGAGCGTGCGCGGCGGCTGGTGTCCCATGGACACGAATTCGCCGTACACCAGCCAGACTTCGTCAAAGGCCAGGGTTTCATAGCCGTGAATGACCTCCTGGGCCACGGAGCTGGCCAGGGCGAAGTCAATGCTGCCCATGCGGTCGCCATAGGAGGAGAGCATGGCGTAATCGCTTTTGCGTACCGTGTCGCGGCCCTTGCGGCCCACGCAGGCGAAACTGACCTGCATGCCGGCCGCTGTTTTCTCCTTGGCGAGCTTCAGGGCGGCACTGATGATGTTGCCGTTGAAGCTGCCGCACAGGCCGCGGTCCGAGGTGACCATGACGATGGCGCAGTTTTTCTTTTCTTCATGCTCGGCCAGCAGGGGATGGGCGTTGCCCTCCACCTTGCGCGACAGTTCGCCGAGCACCTGGCGGTATTTGGCCGCGTAGGGTCTGAAGCGCTCGATACGGGCCTGGGCGCCGCGCAGCTTGGCCGAGGCCACCATATTCATGGCCTTGGTGATCTGCTTGGTCTTGCCGACCCCTACGATCTTCATTTTTACGTCTTTGAGTGAAGGCATGCTAGGTCTCCCGTTTGGCGGCCTTAGGCCTGCCAGCCCTGCTTGAAGGCGGCAACGGCTTCGGTGAGCGCGCTTTCCACAGCCTCGTCAATGACTTTTTTGTCTTTAATGGCGTCCAGCACGTCCTTCCTGGTGTCGCGCAGGAAGGTCAGCATCTCGGTTTCAAAGCGGCGGACCTGATCCACCGGCACGTCGTCCATGTGCCCGCGTGTGGCGGCCCAGATGGAAGCCACCTGTTCCTGGGCGGGCATGGGCTGGTACTGGGGCTGCTTGAGCAGTTCCACCAGGCGCGCGCCGCGGTCCAGCTTGGCCTTGGTACCCTTGTCCAGATCCGAACCGAACTGGGCGAAAGCCGCCAGTTCGCGGTACTGGGCGAGGTCCAGGCGCATGGTACCCGCTACCTGTTTCATGGCCTTGATCTGGGCCGCGCCGCCCACGCGGGACACGGAAAGGCCCACGTTGATGGCCGGACGCACACCGGCGTTGAACAGGTTTGGCTCCAGGTAAACCTGACCGTCGGTGATGGAGATCACGTTGGTCGGGATGTAGGCGGAGACGTCGCCGGCCTGGGTTTCAATGATCGGCAGAGCCGTCAGGGAACCGGCGCCCAGGCTGTCGTTGACCTTGGCCGCGCGTTCCAACAGGCGCGAGTGCAGGTAGAAGACGTCGCCGGGGAAAGCTTCACGTCCGGGCGGGCGGCGGAGCAGCAGGGACATCTGGCGGTAAGCCACGGCCTGCTTGGAAAGGTCGTCGTAAATGATCAGGGCGTGCTTGCCGCCGTCGCGGTAGTACTCGGCCATGGTGCAGCCGGTGTAGGCCGCGATGTACTGCAACGGGGCCGGGTCGGAGGCCGTGGCCGAAATGATGGTGGTGTACTCCAGCGCGCCGTACTTGCGCAGCGTGTCGGCCACCAGCGCCACCGAAGCCTTCTTCTGGCCGATAGCCACGTAGAAACAGTGGATGTCGGTCTCTTTCTGGGCCAGGATGGCGTCGAGACACACGGCGGTTTTACCGGTCTGGCGGTCGCCGATGATCAGCTCGCGCTGGCCGCGCCCGATGGGCGTCATGGCGTCGATGGCTTTCAGGCCCGTGGGCATGGGCTCATGCACGCTTTTGCGGGCGATGATGCCGGGGGCCTTGATTTCCACAGGACGCACTTCCGTGGCTTCGATGGGTCCGAGACCGTCGATGGGCTCACCCAGGGGGTTGAGCACGCGGCCCATGACCTTGTCGCCCACGGGCACGGAGAAGATCTTGCCGGTACGCTTGACCGGGTCGCCTTCCTTGATGCCCACGTCCGAACCGAGCAGGGCGACGCCCACGTTGTCCTCTTCGAGGTTGAGCACCATACCCATGACGCCGCCGGGGAATTCCAGCAGTTCCATGGACATGGCGTTCTGCACTCCGTGGACGCGGGCGATGCCGTCACCGACGTAGAGGACGGTGCCGGTTTCGCTCATTTCCACGCGCTGCTCGTAGTTTTGGATTTGATCCTCAATGATCTTGCTTATCTCTTCCGCTTTGATCTGCATGTGCTATTCACCCCTCTTGAAAGTCTCCCGCAGGATCCCCAATTGTGCGCGCAGACTTGCGTCCAGCACCCGATCTCCCATGTTGAGCACCATACCCCCAAGGATGTCTTTGTCCACGGCGAAGGTCAGCTCAATGTCGGCGCCGCTTTTTTCCTGCAGCGCAGCCTTGAGCTCAGCCTGTTTGGCGGCGGAAAGTTTCACGGCGGTGGTCAGCCGTCCGCGGATCACGCCTTTGGCCTCATCCAGCAGTTTGCCGTACCAGTTGGCGATCTCACGCAGGAAGGCCAGGCGTTCCTTGTCGGCCAACAGGAAACAGAAGTTGCGCATGATCTGGTCGGCTTTGAGCTTATCCAGCAGTTTGCCCATGACCGCCTTTTTCTCTTCCACGCTGATGACCGGACTTTTCAGGGTCATGTCCAGTCCCGGCGCGGCGGCGATCATCCCACCCAGGGTCGCGAGGCAATCCCCGTGCCGGGTGAGGGCGTCGTCCCCTTCCTTACGGCTCAACGCAAAGATGGCGTTGGCGTATCTGCGTGCAACCACGGTGTCAGTCAATGGAGCACCACCTTGTTAAGGGAGTTGGCGATAAGTTTGTCGTGTTCGCCGTCGCCCAGCTTGTCGCGCAGGGCTTTTTCGGCCGCGCCCACGATTTCGTCGGCAAGGGCGGCGCGCACTTCAGCCAGCACGGAGCGCCCTTCGTTCTCGGCGGTAAGGCGGGCCTGTTCCACGATCTGCTCGGCCTGGCGGCGCGCCTCTTCCATGATGCCCTGTTTGAGGTTTTCGGCCTGGACCCGGCTTTCTTCCAGGATGGCCTTGCGTTCCTCATCCAGACGGGCAATGCGCGCTTCCACGGCGGCCAGATGCTCTCTGGCCTTGGCGCGGCGCTCTTCCAGGTCGTCCAAGGTGTCCCGGATCAACTGGCGGCGGCCCTTGAAGAACTTCTTGGCCAGCCCGCCCACGAAATACCAGAGGATGCCCGCGAAGATCACGAAGTTGAGCACGCGCCAGCCGAAATCGCCCCAGCGCGGCGCTGCGTGCCCGGCTTCAGCGGCGACTGCTTGCGTGGCGGCCACGGCAAAGACCAGCGCCAGCGGCAGGACAAGCCCGAAGTGTTTCCATTTGCTCAAAACACACCCCCTAAACGGTCTGAGAAATGATCCAAAGCGTGCCCGTGCGCCGGGCGCGACAGCCGGGCAACCCCGCAAAAGGGTACCGGCGGGCCGCAGTGAAAAACCGGGATCAGCCCTTGATCAGGCGGTCGGCCAAGCGGGCGGAAAAATCACTCACCTGATTGCGCAGCTCGCTCAGCGTGGCCTCGGCCTGACCCCGCAGACTGCGGCGGGTGTCGGCCAGGATGTCGCGGGCGCTCTTCTGGGCCGTGCCCACGATGCCCTGTTGTTCCGTCAGGCCCGCGTTGCGGCCTTCCTCACGGGTAAGGCCGGCGTCCTGACGGGCACGGGCCAGTTCGGCTTCGTAGTTGGCGAGGCGTTCGGCGGCCTGGGACTCAAAGCTGTCGGCTTCGCCGGCCAAGTTGTCCATGACGCCGTTGCGCTTTTTGATTATTTCGCGGATGGGTCGGATCAGGAGGATGTTGAGTACAAAGATGGCGATAAAGAAGTTCACCAACTGAAAGACCAGGGTGATATTGAGATCCAGCATGCCGCATCCTCCCTAAAAATGGCGGTGTGAAGGATTTGATACATAAAGCCCTTGCACCATAGCGCCACAGCCCTGTTATGTCAAAGGGTATTGGTGACAAATTTCGCAAAGTTCACAAAAAAGTTTGTCCGGAAAAGTGGAAAAAAGTCTGAAAAGTCGCGCGTAACAAGGCATTGCGGGCTGTGTGTCAAAAGGGGGCGAGCGAGCCTTTCAGGAGAGCCACCAGTCCTCGGGGCCGTACCCGGCCTCCGACAGCCAGCCAGCCGCCTCTTCGGCCGCGCCGTGGGCCGTGAGCGCGTTGAGGATGCGGCAGCGTCCCGGCCCTGGCAGGGCCGCGCGGGGCAAAACGGCTATGCCGCCCGGACGGTTGCCTATTTTGCGGGGATCAATGTCGATATAGGCTGCGGGCCGCACGCCGAGTCGCCGGAGCGGGGCCAGCCGCCGCCGGGCCACGCGCCCGGCGCCCAGCACCCAGACCTCGGGGTGGAAAGGATTGCTGCGGGCCAGTTCGCGGGCCAGCCAGAGGGCGCGCAGTTCATTGCAGGCCGCTTCGCGGTAGCGGGCGTCGGCGCGGGTGGCCCGTCCGGGCGGGTCGTTCCAGGTCAGGAGGCGCAGCGGCAACTTTTCCAGGCGCGCGCCCGCGTCCAGCCAGCGCAGCCAGAGTTCCCAGTCCTCGGCAAAATCGCCGTCCGCGTAGCCTCCCCAGCGTTCCACGGCCGCGCGCCGGAACATGACCGAGGGATGGCAGACCGGCGTATCCCGGAAGCGGTTGCGGGCGATATCCTCTGATGAGCGCAGGCTGTTCTGCCAGTCCACGAAATGGGCGAAGCCCCCGGCCCGGACCGCGTCGCCGCCGAAATCCACCATACCGGCTGAAAGGTGCAGGCCGGGATCGGCGTCCAGATGCGCAACCTGTCGGGCCAGGCGTTCCGGATGGGTCGTGTCGTCGGCGTCCATGCGGGCCAGATAACGGCCCCGCGCCGCCGCCAGTCCGGCATTGAGCGTTGCGGCGATGCCCTGGTGGGGACGGCGGAGCACGCGCAGCCGGGGTTCGCGCCGGGCCGCGGCTTCCAGCAGGGCGGGGCTGTGGTCCGTGGATCCGTCGTCCACGGCCAGCACTTCAAAGGGCGGCAGAGGCGCGCCCGGCGCGGGACGCTGGGCCCAAAGGCTGCTCAACGCCGCCCCCAGGCCGGAAGCGGCGTTGTACACAGGCAGGATGACGGAGACAAGCGGCGCGGCGGCGCTGGACATGCGGCGGGCCGCCTTCAGTTCCGGCCCAGGAGACGTAACGCCTCGACGCAGACGATAGCCGGTTCCGCCGTGGCGTCCAGGATATGGTGGGCGGCGTCTTCATAGAGTGGGCGGCGCTCGTCCAGAACCAGCTGCATTTCTTCGGCAATACCCAGTCCGGTCAGGGAGGGGCGCTGTTCGGCCAGGGGATCGCGGGCCAGGCGCCGGGCCAGGGCTTCCGCCGGGGCGGCCAGATAGAAAACCGTACCCTGGGCGCGCATGAAACGACGGTTTTCCGGATCCAGAACCATGCCGCCGCCTGTGGCGATGACCGCGCCGCCCTGGGCGTGCAGGGCGGCCACTTCGCGCAGGACCGCGCTTTCATGGGCCCGGAAGCCCGGCCAGCCTTCGGCGGACACCACCTCGGCCACGGAGCGGCCCAGTCGCTCGCGCAAATACCGGTCTGTGTCCACAAAAGCACAATCAAGTAGGCGGGCCAGTTCCAGGCCTACCGTTGTTTTGCCCGCCGCGCGGGCTCCCACCAGAAAAATCGCCGCCATGCGGGCTCCTTTGCACCGAAACTTTCAGGGGCGCTCCCCCGAGCGTCTCGTCATGACGTGACGACACGCGTCACAAAATCCGCACGCCGCCTTCCTCCACCAGAACGGTGTATTCCCAGCGCACGCCGCCCCAGGCGGAGTAATACAGGCCCGGTTCCACCGTGACCACCATGCCCGGCTCCAGCACCCCTTCGGCGCGCGGGGACAGGCTGGGGGCCTCGTGGGTTTCCAGGCCCACGCCGTGGCCCAGGCCGTGGGTGAAAGCCTCCGCGACCCCGGCCTTTTCAAAGACCGCGCGGGCCAGGGCATAGACTTCGCGCAGGGACAGGCCGGGCCGCATTTTTTTCAGGGCCGCTTCTTGGGCCTCGCGCACCAGGGCCAGGGTGCGCCTGAACTCCGGCGCGGGCGCGTCGCCCGCCCAGAACGTGCGCGTCTGGTCCGAACAATACGCGTCCACCCGGCACCCCACGTCGATGAGCACCAGGCAGTTCTCCGTGACCGCGTCCTCGCCGGGGATGGCGTGGGGCAGCGCCGCGTTGCGGCCCACGGCCACGATATTGGCAAAGGCCAGTTCCCCGGCCCCGTTCTCGCGGAAAAAGCGCTCAATGGCCCAGCTCAGTTCTTTTTCAGTCCTGCCCGGTTCCAGTTGACTCTCCACCCATTGCAAGAGCTTGTGATTGAGGGCGAAAGAACGTTCCAGCGCCGCGATTTCGCAGGGCTCCTTGATCCGGCGCAAGTGCTCCACCAGGCCGTCGGCGGCTTCAAACCGAGGGCCGGCCCCGGCCTGGTCCAGTGCCCGGGCAAAGGCAAGGCTGACGCCCCGCGCCTCCAGGCCCACGCGCCCGCCGCAGCGCCGCAGCAGGCTGTGCAGGTCTTTGGCGGCGTCGCCGCCGTAGATAAAGATGCGTTCCTGATCCCAGAGCCGGGCCGCCGCATCCAGATAGCGGGCGTCGGTAGCCAGCCAGTCCCGGCCGTCGGCCGTGACGACCAGTCGGCCCGCGCTTTCATTGCACTGCGGATCGTGCAGTTCAAAACCTGAAAGATAAAAACGGTTGGCCGCCTGGCTGACCAGCAGGGCGTCCAGGCCTCTGGCGCGCATGGCCCGGCGCAGACGTTCGCGGCGGGCGGCGTATATGGTTTGCATGGCGTATCTCCTGTTCCTGGTGGGGAACGGGGCTTATGCTACAGCGTCGGGCCGCGCATGAAAAGCCCCGCGCCGGGGTCGGGCCGGGGCAATCTCATGAACGGGATGAACATTGTTGTCCCGGAGCGAAAGAGAAGAGTATGCCTGCGTCAGCCTTCCTGTCACTTTACGGCTATTTTACAAAATCCGTCTTTCCCGCGCGGGCGCCGCTGCCTTGGCCGCACGAAAAAACCGCCGATTTTGCAAAATTCCCGCAAAATCAGCCCCCGCCCTCTTGCCAACAGTGCCGTCTGAGTTCGCGGAAACAAGCAAGAAAGACCCGCTTTACGAATATCCGACGGCTGAAACAGCCATTCGATTGTCTTGGGAGGCCCGCGGGCCTCGGTTGACCGTCCCGGCAAGTGGGTTTATAGAACAGAACATGTCCCAGCCGCGTTCTTCATTGCTCACGGTGCTGGATCTGGTGCCCTTCGGCCAGACCGGCCAGGAAAGCCGCTTCTTCGCCCTGCGTCTGACCCATCCCGAATGGGAGCAGTGGCGTCCCGGCCAGTTCGTCATGGTCCGGCCCACCTCGTTCGGCCTGGAAATTCCCTGGGCTCGTCCCTTGGGCATCTGCCACATGACCGCCCGTCACATGATCTGTTTTTTCCAGGTTCAGGGGCGCGGCACCCGGCGCATGGCCGAACTCAAGGCCGGCGATACGGTGCGGGTCTGGGGGCCCTTGGGCAACAGCTTTGCCGTGGAGCCGGACACGCCCACCCTGCTGCTGGCCGGGGGCATGGGCATCGTCCCCTTTGTGGGTTACGTCAACGAGCATCCCAAACCCTGGAACGTGACCATGCTCTTCGGCCACCGCGAGCCCATCAGCTGCTATCCGGTGGACAGCATCAACGAGCATGTGCCTCTGGACAGCCTGCGCGAGCATACGTCCGGCGATCTGGACAATTTCATTTTTTCCCTGCAGGAGCGCATGCGCGAATACGCCGAACAAAACGGCTTGGTGCTGGCCTGCGGGCCCCTGCCGTTTTTGCGCACTGTGCGGAAATTCGCCGGGGAACTGGGCGTGCGCACCCAGCTTTCGCTGGAAAACCGCATGGGCTGCGGCGTGGGCGCCTGTCTCGGCTGCGTGGTCCGCACCACGGATGCCTGGCCGGTGCCCGCCAAGCGCGGCGGCCTGATTCAGGTGTGCAATCAGGGGCCGGTGTTCTGGTCCCACCACATCGAATTGTAGGCGCAACTGCCTTTTGCCCGCTGGCTTTGTCAAACTTCGCTTTTTATTTCGGTCGAGTACCATAAGAGTACACTCCCTCCGTAAAAAAGCTCGTTTTCCTTGCCAGCGAACAAAAAACAGCCGCGCCGATCATGCCGACGCGGTTTGTTGGGTATGCCAGAATGGAACAAAACTGAAGCTCAAGCGTTTTTACAACCGGGAAACAGCATGGACCTTTCCGTCACCCTCAAGGGGCAAACCCACGATCTCAAATTGAAAAATCCGGTGCTCACGGCATCGGGCACCTTCGGCTACGGCGTGGAGTTCGCGCCTTACGGCGATCTGGCGGCCCTGGGCGGCATCGTGGTCAAGGGCCTGTCCCTCAAGCCGCGCGAGGGCAATCCCTGCCCGCGCATTGTGGAAACCACGGCGGGCATGCTCAATGCCGTGGGCCTGCAGAACGACGGGGTGGAGGTCTTCTGCCGGGACAAGCTGCCCCATCTGCCCTGGCGGGAAACGCCGATCATCGCCAATATGTACGCCACCTCCCCGACGGAATTCGGGGAACTGGCCGCGCGTCTGGACGGCGAGGAAGGCGTGGCCGCGCTGGAAGTCAATGTTTCCTGCCCCAACGTCAAGGAGGGCGGCGTGCTCTTCGGCCAGGATCCCAAGCTGGCCGCCGCCGTCACCGCCGCCGTGCGCAAGGGCGCGCCGCACAAGCACGTGATGGTCAAACTCTCGCCCAATGTCACGGACATCGCGCTCATGGCGCGCAGCGTGGAAGACGCGGGCGCGGACAGCGTTTCCTGCATCAACACCCTGCTGGGCATGGCCGTGGATCTGCGTACCCGGCGTCCGTCCCTGGCCAATGTGGTGGGCGGCCTGTCCGGCCCGGCCATCAAGCCCGTGGCCCTGCGTTGCGTCTGGCAGGCGGCACAGGCCGTGAAGATTCCGGTGGTGGGCATGGGCGGCATCGTCAGCGCCGAGGACGCGCTGGAATTCATTCTGGTGGGCGCGGCCGCCGTGCAGGTGGGCACGGCCAATTTTATGCGCCCGGACAGCGCCTTTGCCCTGGCGGCGGAGCTGCCCGCGGCCTGCGAACGCCTGGGGGCGCGCTCGCCCGCCGAACTGCGCGGCGCGTTGCGCATGGACTAGGCCCATGGCCGTCAGTATCATTCCGGTTCGCTCCGAACAGGAGCTGACCACATTTGTGGACCTGCCCTGGACCGTCTACGCGGATCAGCCTCTCTGGGTGCCCCCTATCAAAAGCCAGGACCGCGAGCTGCTCACGCCCGGCGCGCATCCTTTCTGGGAGTCGGCCCGGCGCGAGCTGTTTCTGGCTTTGCGCGACGGGCTGCCCGTGGGGCGCATCGCGGCCATTGTGGACGAGAAGTACAATGCCTATGCCGGAGAGGCCTGCGGGGCCTTCGGCTTTTTCGAATGCCTGGACGATCCGGAGGCCGCCCACGCCCTGCTGGGCGAAGCCCGGAGCTGGCTGGCCGCCCAGGGCATGAGCTTCATGCGCGGGCCGCTGAACCCCT
Source organism: Desulfovibrio sp. 3_1_syn3 (assembly GCF_000145315.2). Lineage (NCBI taxonomy): Bacteria > Pseudomonadati > Thermodesulfobacteriota > Desulfovibrionia > Desulfovibrionales > Desulfovibrionaceae > Desulfovibrio > Desulfovibrio sp. 3_1_syn3. The sequence goes on along the minus strand of NZ_ADDR02000001.1, from coordinate 567,881 downwards.
CCGCCAATTACACCTGCGGCCTGCTGGTGGACGGCTTCGACCTGCCTCCGGTGATCATGATGCCCTGGAATCCTCCCTATTATGCGGAACTGCTGGAAGGCTGGCATCTGCGCAAGGAACAGGATCTTTTCGCCTACCTCATTGAGCGCGATCGCCTGTCGCCGCCGGACTGGCTGCGGGAGGAAGTGGGCCGGCTCAAGGCCGAGGCCCGTTTTACCTGCCGCACGTCCAGCAAGGCCACACTGGCCGCTGACATCCGGACCATGCTGGATATCTACCGCGAATCCTGGGCCAAAAACTGGGGCTTTTCGCCGCTTTCCGACGGAGAGGCCGAGCACCATGTCAAAGAGCTCAAAGGCATCCTGGATCCGGAATTTTTCGTGCTCTTCTTCCACAACGACGAACCCGCCGCGGGCATGGTGGCCCTGCCGGACATGAACCCCCTGCTCAAGCGCCTCAACGGCAAACTGGGGCTGTCCGCGCTCTGGCACTGGTGGCAGGCGCGGGAGGAAATCCGGGGCGGCTACCGCATCATGCTGTTCGGCATCAAGGAGGAGTTCCGCCTGCTGGGCCTGCCCCTGCTGCTGCTGGACTATATGCTGGAAAAAGCCCGCAACAAGCCGGATTTCCAGTGGGTGGAAGGCTCCTGGGTGCTGGAGGACAATGTGGCCGTGGACGACCTTATTGAGGATTTTTCGGGCCGGATCACCAAGCGCTACCGCATATACCGCCGGGAGATCAGCGTATGATCCGGCCCTCGGACGAACGCTTTTCCCATCTGAGCGGCAAAAAGGTGCTGGTCACCGGCGGCACGGGCTTTGTGGGCCGTCATCTGCTGCCGCGCCTGCTGGCAGCGGGCGCGCACGTCACCTGCCTGACCCGCGCGGCCTCGCGCACCGGGCATCTGCCCGCGGATGTGGCCGTGGCGCGCGCTGATCTGCACACGGGGGAGGGGCTGGCCGAAGCCCTGGCCGGGCAGGATGTGGTCATCCACATGGCGGCCCTGCTGTTCGGCCTGGGCTGGCAGGACTATCTGCGGGCCAACGCGCTGGCCGCGCGCTCTCTGGCCGTGGCGCTGGCCGGCGTGGAGGCCGCGGCTCAAGGCTCCGGCAAGGGCTTGCCCGCGCGTTTCGTGCTGGTTTCCAGTCTGGCGGCCACCGGCCCTTCCGACTGCCCGCCCGGCGTGGCGGACAATGCCGTGCCCGCGCCGGTTTCCGCCTACGGCTGGTCCAAGCTGCTGGTGGAGCAGATTCTGGGCCGGGCCCTGGGGGACAGGCTGGTGACCCTGCGTCCGCCCATTATTTACGGCTCCGGCGACAAGGGCCTGCTGCCCGTTTTCAAGGGCGCGGCCAGGGGCTTTGCCGTGAGCCCCGGAGCGTTCCGCGATTTTCCCGTGTCCGCCGTGCACGCGCGGGACATGGCCCAGGCCGTGCTGCTCTGCTGCAAGGATACGGCGCGGGGCGTATACCATATCAACGACGGCGGCCTGTACAGCATGGCCCATTTCTGCCGCGTCATGGGCGCGGCCCTGGGCCGTCCCCGGCTGCGCGTGATTCACCTGCCTCTGCCCCTGATGGCCGTGACGGCGGGACTGGCCTCCAGCGGGGGACTATTGTGGGCGCGGCTGTCGCGCTGCCTGCCGAGCCGGGCCCCGCAACGCGCGCCCAACTGGAACCTGGACAAATACCGCGAGGCCCGGCAGGCGGGCTGGCTCTGCGACGCCGCCCGCATCCGGCGGGAGCTGGGCTACGAGCCCCGGGTCAGTCTGGCCGAGGGCATGGCCGAGGCCGTGGAAGGCTACCGGCGCGAGGGGTGGCTGTGAAGATAACCATTCAGGAACTTTCCAAATCATTCGGCGGCCGGGACATCTTCAGCAATTTTTCGCTGGAGGTGGATTCCGGCGTGCGGCTCTGCGTCTGCGGCCCCAACGGCACGGGCAAATCCACCCTGCTGCGCCTGTTGGCCGGGGTGGAGTCCGCCGACGGGGGCCGGGTGCTTTTGCCCAAGGGCTGCCGCCTGGGTTTTGTGGAGCAGGAGCTGTCCGAGGAAGCCCTGGACACGCCCCTGCTGACCTACGTGCTGGACGTGCTCCACGACTGGAACGACTTCTGGGCCGAGTGGGAGCAGGCGGCCGAATCCGGCGACGAAAGCCGCCTGACCGCGCTCATGCACCGCCAGAGCGAACTGGAAGCCACGTACGGCTATAATCCCGAGCACCGGGCCAAGGCCGTTCTGTCCGGGCTGGGCTTTTCCGAGACCAAGTGGGGGCGCACCCTGCGGGAGCTGTCCGGCGGCTGGCGCGAACGGGCCAAGCTGGCCCGCGTACTCACGGCCGGGGCCGACGTGCTGCTGCTGGACGAGCCCACCAACCACCTGGACATGGAAGCCGTGGAGTGGCTCGAGTCTTTTCTGCTGGACTTTAAGGGCGCGCTGGTCTTTGTGGCCCACGACCGCATGTTCATGGACAATGTGGGCACCCATGTGCTCTATCTGGGCTTGTCCCGTCCGGTATTCCGCAAGGCCACCTACACCCAGTTTCTGGCGTTGCAGGAGGAATACAACGCCCAGCGCGAGCGCGAGGCCCGCGCCCTCCAGGACGAGATCAACCGTAAAATGGCTTTTGTGGAACGCTTCCGGGCCAAGGCCACCAAGGCCCGCCAAGCCGGTTCGCGCCAGAAGATGGCCAAGAAGCTGGAAAAGGAGCTGGAGGATTACCGGCCCGAGCCGAAGCGCAAGGAGCTCAATTTCAGCTGGCCCGAGGCCCCGCACTCGGAAAAGATAGTGCTGGCCGCCGCTGATCTGGCCTTTCATTTTCCGGACGGCAAGAGCATGTGGCCCCCCCTGACCTTCACGCTGTACCGGGGCGGGCGCATCGCCCTGGTGGGGCATAACGGCTGCGGCAAATCCACGCTGCTCCGGATTCTGGCCGGGCAGCTGGAACGCTGCGGCGGCAATCTGGTCACGGCCTCCCAGATGCGCCTGGGCTACTATACCCAGCACCAGATGGACACCCTGCGCCCGGACACCACGGTGCTGGGCGAAATCCGCCGCCTTTCGGACCCGCACACCACGGAAGAGGAACTCATGAGCGTGCTGGGCCTCTTTCTGCTGGGGCAGGAATATTTCGACCGCCAGGTCAGCGCCCTGTCCGGCGGCGAGAAAAGCCGCCTGGTCCTGGCCAGCCTGTTTCTGAAACGCTGCAATTTTCTGTTGCTGGACGAGCCCACCAACCATCTGGATCTGGAAAGCCGCGAAGCCCTGGTCCTGGCTTTGCAAAAATTCACCGGTACCCTGCTGATGGTGGCCCATGACCGCTGGCTTTTGTCGCAGGTGGGGGTCGAAGCCTGGGAACTGAATGAAAACGGCATTACGATCCATGCCGGATTCGCGGCCTATGACGCCGACCGCCGGGCGCGCCTGGCCGGGGCCGGAACGGACAGCCGGGGCGGCGCGGCCCTGAGCGCGGCGGGCCTGCCGAAAATGAGCTCCGAAGCGGCGCGGGAGGTCGCGCCCGGTTTCTCACGTGAGGAGCAGAAGCGCCTCAAGCGCGAGCAGGCCGAGAAACGCAACGCCCTGCACAAGGAACTCAAACCCCTGCAAAGCAAGTATACGGCTCTGGAAGAGGAACTGGCCCGCGTGCTGGACGAACAGAGCGCGGTGGAAGGCCGGTTGGCTGATCCCGAGGTCTATGCGGACCACAGCCGCTCCGGCGAACTGCTCAAGCGCTTTGAGGAATGCAAGCGGCGCGGCGAGGACCTGCTGGAAGAAATGGCGGGGCTGGAAGAAAAAATAACGGCTATCAAAGTCGGGGCTGAGTGAGGATGTGATGCCTGCCGACGAAAAAGATGCTGCGCAGGACAGGGAAAGTGCGCCTGCCGAGCAACCTTCGTGGTTATGGCAACTGGTGATCATGGCCGTTATAGCCTATCCGCTTGCTTTTGTGGGGACACTGGAGAGCCTTCGCTGTGTGACGCCCTATGTGACGCCTCTGGCTTGGTTTATGGGGGGCATTCTTCTTGCCTGGCGAACTAGGTACATGACTCTTGCCTGTATGTTGATCGCCGAGGGCTTGCTTGGTCTGATTGCCCTTTGGTTTTTGATGGGGTTTGCCAAAGGTTTTGCGCATTAAGCGGCTGCAAAAAATCTGTCTCAGACAAGGGCGTATTATGACGGAAAAGAGCGACGGCCCGCGGCTCATTGAAGTGGCTGCGGGCATCATCTGGCGCGGCGGGCGCTTTCTGGCCGCGCAGCGGCCCACGGACAAGCCTTTGGAAGGCTATTGGGAATTTCCCGGCGGCAAGCTGGAGGCGGGGGAGAGCCCGGCCGAGGCCCTTGCCCGCGAGCTGGCCGAGGAGCTGGGCATCGGCGTGCGCGAGTGCCGCTTCTGGCAGAGCCTGGAACACAGTTACGCGGAGCGCGGCTTTCGTGTGCGTCTGCACTTTTTCCACGTCACGGCCTTCAGCGGCGAGCCCTGCCCGGCGGAAGGCCAGAATCTGCGCTGGGTGACTCCGGCCGAGGCCCCGGAGCTGGGCTTTCTGCCCGCTGATGCGGGCGTGCTGGAACAGTTGCGGGCAGAGGGGCCGCCAATGGCCTGAATGCGGGCGTGCTGAATTTTTTGCAAACGGTTCAACGCCAGAGCAGATTCGCTTTGAAATTGTGCCAATTCCAAAGTTGAAATGCCCTAATCCGTCCTCCGAAGGGGAACCCGCATGGGGCGTCTGCGTTTTGCCCATATCCGGCGTTTGCGCGGCCTTGTTCCGGCCCTGCTGGTTCCGCTGATGCTGGCGGCCCTGCTCGCACCGGCTGTGCTGCCGCTCTGTGCGGCCAATGCGGCCTTCAAGCCGCCGCAGTGCCGGGGGGCGGGCATGCCCGCCGATGCCCCTCTCTTTTATTTGGAGCTGATGCCCTATGACGACGCCCAAAAAGCGCGGGAGCTGGAGAGCCTGAAGTACGACGAGGAGCGAAAAGAGCGGGAGTCCGGCCGTAAGGCAAAGAAGGACGCATCCGGGCAGTCCGCTGAAGCGGCCCGGCTTGCGGCGAGCATCCGGCGGGTGGGAACGCCCGAGGCCCGCATCGGGGTGGAAGAAGCCAAGGAACGCTGGAGAGAACTGGAAATCATGACTGTTCTGCCTCTTGACCCGAAGCGGCTCACGGCGGCGCATGAAAAAAGGGAAGACTGGCCCCGGCAGCAGCAGCTGGAATCCGCGTATCATGGCGAAACCCGTAATATCGTCCCCACGGATCTCAACCATGACGGCATCATGGATTTCATGTTCAACGAAGACCCGCTCTTGAATCTATGGGCCAGTCAGCTTTTTCTGGGTTGCGGGGATAATTTCTACACCCCGCTCGGTTTTTTCAACGCGGGCTACAGCTCTGCAGGCCCGGCGGTGACGGTCAAACAACGCCGTATCGACGGTCGCTCCTGGGACGCTTTCCACGTCGTCGCCCCGGATTTGCCCATAGGCTTGGAAGGTTCCTGCGAGTCTGACGAGCCGTTGCGCCATTGGGCGGAACGCGTCATTGCCTTTGACCCGGCCAGGGGCGTCTACCGCGAAATTTCCGTCAAGCCTTTGCCCTGACCGCAGCACACCTCTATGCTTCCTCCCCCAAAATAAATTCCAGCACGGCGTCGGCCAGCAGGGCCGCGGCTTGGGTGACACGCGGGGCCAGGGGCGGGGCCGCGAGCACGTCGGTGGTAAAGTCCCCGACCAGGGTCAGGCGGCCCAGGCGGCGTTTCTGCATGGGGGGGCCGCCGTAGCCTCCCATGCCCGAGGCGCTGGCCACCATGCGCCCGTCCAGCAGGGCACGCTCCACCAGCATGGTTTTGGCTTCCGGATCGTCCAGGGCTTCCACCCAGATCGGGCAGGAGGGCAGGATTTCCGGCAGATCGGCGGGGCCCAGGCGCAGCCGCCGCGTCTCCACCCGGATGTCCGGATTGAGCTCGCGCAGTAACTCAGCCAGGGCTTCCACCTTGGGGCTTCCCAGATGGCGCGGCCAGAACTGCTGGCGGTTGAGATTGGACGGCTCCACCATGTCGTCATCAACCAGCAGCAGATCCTCCACCCCGCAACGTGCCAGCATGAGCGCCGTATTGGAGCCCAGGCCGCCGGCCCCGGCCAGGCCCACGCGCGCGGCGCGCAGCCTGGCCAGTTGTTCCGGAGTGAAATAGCGGGTCAGACCCTGGCGCAGGCTGTTGATCATGGGTGTTTCCTTATTGCGTTGTGCGGAGAGGCTTCGTGAGGTTCAGCCCCACAGGAATTCCCTGGCTTCCGGATGGCTGGAAAAACCGTGCGGACTCAGCGCGGCGGCATACGCGCCCGCGTTTTCAAAAATCAGCATATTGCCCACAACGGCGTTTTCCAGAACGACGTCTCTGGCCACAGTATCCATGCCGGTGCACAGATTGCCGCAGATGGTGACTATTTCAGCGGGCGCGGGCAGGCCGAGGGCTTTGGGAACATATGTACCGCGCCCGCTCCACAAGGGTTCGCAAGGTCCGGCGTATGTCGGTTCAAGCGGCAGGGCCTCAAACAGGCCCGCAATGGCCGGACGCAGAAAATGATTGAGCAGGCCCGCCGCGATGACGAAAGTTTTGCCTCGCGAGCGCTTGATGTCAACAATACGGGTGACGAAGACGCCCGCATCGCCCACCAGAAAACGTCCGCTTTCCACATAGCGGCGCGCCGGAACCGGACCGTCTTGCGGAATAAGCCGCAGCAGGCCCGCCAGATGTCCGCGAAGCCGTTCCATGTTCAGGGATCGCATTTCCCCGGCGTAGGGAATGCCGAGGCCGCCGCCGAAGTCGATAAACTCAAGGGGCATGCCGAGGCCGTGATTCCAGACGCGGGCCAGACGCGCCACATGCTCGAAGCAACGGCCCAGGGCATCGGCGCTGAGCACCTGGCTGCGCGCATGGACATGGATGCCCGTCGGGCGCGCATGCTCCAGGCGGTGCAAAAAATCCCGGTGCGCGGGCAAGCCTTCCTCGTCTTCGCCGAATTTGTCGGGCAGGCCGGGCCGCATGGCCGGGCAGGGTCCCGACCCATAGGAAAAATCCGGATTGACGCGCAGGCCCACCGCGCACGTTATGTTCCGGCTTGCGCAGATGGCGTCGATCCTTTGCAGCTCGGTATAGGAATCAGCTATAATCAGGCAGTTATCCAACGTTTCCCGCAGATCGTCATCGCTTTTTCCGGGGGCTGAAAACAGGATTTTTTCCCTGGGAACGCCCAGAGCATGCGCCGTGAGCACCTCATTTTTCGAGGCCGCGTCAATGCCCGCACCGCAATCCGCCATATGCCGGCAGATTTCGCGGTTGCTGTTGCACTTCATGGAATACAGGATGTCGAAGCCGTTGAAGATGTCCCGCAGCCGGGCGATCCGCCCGGATATCGCTTTTCTGTCATAGACATACAGCGGGAAGCCATGCTGCTTCAGAAGAATTTCCAGATCCGGCGTCCGCATAGGTGCAATCCTGGTCTATGGTCTGTTAACACTATTTCAGAGCTATAACAATTAACGCAAAGACGACAAAGGCCAGGAACATGACATCGAGCTTGTCGAACCGAGTAAAAACACGGCGGAAGCCTTTGAGCCTCCTGAAAAGCCGTTCTACCTCATTACGTCTTTTGTATAGCTCTTTGTCATACTCCCACGGTTTCAGTCGGTTGGGATTGGGCGGCACCACCGGAGTGAAGCCCAACTCACGTCCCAAGCGAGTCGTTTCATTACCCTCATATGCGCCATCCATAAGCAAGCTGTACGGCGCTGGCATCGGCCCCAACTGGACAAGCAGCCTGCGCCCCTCGGGAGCATCGCCGGCGTTGCCGGGAGTGAGGCTGAAATTCAACGCGCATTCAGCATTCGCGGCAACCATATGAAGCTTGGTCGTCCAGCCGCCTCTGGACTTTCCGATGGACTGCGGACCTGTTTTTTTAAGGCCCCTGTTCCATCGGGATGAACCTTAACAATAGTACTGTCGAGAGAAACTGCTTCTATTTTAAGGCGGAGTATCTGCTCTTGTTGAAGGCGTTCAAATATACGGTCAAGAACTCCGTTCTTGCTCCAGCGGTTCATGCGCGTGTAGATGCTGTGCCAACAGCCAAAATTTTTCGGCAGTCCACGCCATTTACACCCATGCTCCGCAACGTACAGAATCGCATTCAACACCTGGAGATTGTCAAAATGGACATTACCTCTTTGGCGCGGGAAGCAGTCAGCGATTCTCTCATATTGTTCGCGAGTAATTTGCATAAGACATTCTTACGGAATACTCGCTCTTTGTCAAATAGTGTTAACAGGCCCTAGAGCGGATTACCTTTGAAACGCTTTGCGTTTCAAAGGGGGCATTCCGGAAAAAGCGCGGTTATCGCTGCTGTCGATCCCCGTATGGCTCCGTTGTCGCCAACGGGGACAGCCCTTCGGGCTGCCTTCGGTCGCTTTGCCGGAATCCACGCCGCGTTGCTCTCGATGCCTGTACGCCCTTTGGGCTACAGGCACGGCCTTACGGGCCGCCCGTCGGGTCGGTCTTCGCGGCGCGCCTCACCGTGTTCGGGGTTAGAGCATTTCAAAGTTGAAATGCTCTAAAAACGGCGTGTGCACGGAAAGAGTCCACGAACACGCCGTTTGCTGAACGATTATGCCGCCGGGTCTTCCCAATCCTTGATCACCGCCTGATAACCAATGCCCGCCAGAGCGGAACTCATCTGTTCCAGGCTGCGGTGGTCGGTGATCTCGAACTGGCCGGGGTTGTGCATGTCCTCCGTGGCCCGGCCGCCCACGGCCGTGGACACCCCGGCGGACACGCGGGTGACGCCCAGGGGCACCAGATGGTCGCGCATGAAGGCGCTTTCGCGGCTGGAGCAGGTGATGCCCGCGCGCGGCAAAAAGCAACGCGTCGCGGTGACGTACTGCACCAGATGGCGGTCGTCCACCGCATGTTGCACGTCGAAATCGCCTTCGTGCGGGCAGATGCGCGGGATGGACACGCTCACGTCCACGCCGGGGAAATTGCGTTGCAGCCACCAGGCATGCAGGCCCGTGCCGAAGGCGTCCTGTTCGAAAGATTCCAGGCCCAGCAACGCGCCCACGCCCAGAGAGCGCATGCCCGCGCGCGCGGCGCGTTCCGGCGCGTTGAGGCGGAAGCCGTAGTTGTGCTTGGGGCCCACGGGATGCAGCCATGCGTAGAGTTCGGGATTGTAGGTCTCCTGGAACATGGTCATGGAGTCCACGCCCGCTTCCACCAGCAGGGAGTATTCCTCCACGGTGAGGGAATAGACCTCAACGCCCACGGAGGCGAACAGCGGCTTGATCCGCCGCGCCACCGAGGCGATGTATTCCGGCGAGGAGAGCTTGGGCGCGTCGCCCGTGAGCAGCAGGATATGCTGAAAGCCCATCTCCGCGATGGACTTGGCCTCGGCATAGGCTTCTTCCACGCTGAGATGGCGGCGCGGCTGCTTGTTTTTGGCGTTGAAGCCGCAATAGCGGCACTGATTGGTGCACACGTCGGAAATGTACAACGGCGTGAAAATGTTCACGGCCCTGCCAAAATAGCGCAGGGTCAGGTCATGGGCCTTGCGGGCCAGGGCTTCGAGGCATTCCCCGGCGGCGGGCGAGAGCAGGGTCAGAAAGTCGGCGGGCTGCAGCACGTCCTTGTCCAGTACGGCCAGCACCTTGGCCGGGGTGACGTCGGCCACGCCCCCGGCCCGTCGCTCGGCGGGCCAGGCCCGCAAAAATTCCTGAAAATTTTCCATCTGGCATATCCCCTATCGCAGAAATCCCGTCAACGGCGACGATGCCTCAGCTCCCTCGCCCCGCGCCATAACCGCGCCGGCTCCGGCCAGCCAGGCGTTGCGTCCGGCTTCCACGGCGGCCCTGAAGGCACCGGCCATGCGTACGGGATCGTCGGAAGAGGCAATGGCCGTGTTCACCAGGCAGGCCGCCGCGCCCATCTCCATGGCCTCGCAGGCCTGGGAGGGACGTCCGATGCCCGCATCCACCACCACGGGCAGATCCAGCTCCTCAATGAGGATGGCGATCATTTCCCTGGTGCGCAGGCCCCGGTTGGTGCCGATGGGCGCGCCCAGCGGCATGACCGCCGAGGCACCGGCCTCCGCGCAGGCGCGGGCCACGTAAAGATCCGGATTGATATAGGGCAGCACGGTGAAGCCTTCCTTGACCAGAATTTCCGTGGCCTTGGCGGTTTCATAGCCGTCGGGCAGCAGATGGCGGGTGTCGGAAATGACCTCGATCTTGACCCAGTCGCCGCAGCCCGCGGCGCGGGCCAGACGGGCCAGGCGCACGGCCTCATCGGCGGTGCGCGCCCCCGAAGTGTTGGGCAGCAGGCGCATGGTCTTGGGAATATGGCCCATGATGCCCTGCTGACCTTTTTCCACCCGCCGCATGGCCACGGTGATGACTTCCGCGCCGCTGGCCTCGGCCACCGCCGGAATCAGACTGTCGGCGCTGTATTTGCCCGTGCCGATGAACAGACGGCTTTTAAGGGTCACGCCGCCGACCACAAAGGGATCATTCATATCTTTCTCCGTCAGGATGTTCTGATGTCGGAAAAGGGAAAAACGGCTTCAACCTCTCCCATCGGACCGTGCCGCCCGCGGGAAAAGAGAAAGCCGTTCTAGCCGCCGCCCACAAACTGCACAATTTCGAGCACGTCGCCGCCGTGCAGTTGCGTGGCCGCGAAAGCGTCGGCGGGGACAATGTTCCCGTTGTGCTCCACGACCACGGTCTTGGGGTCATGACCGCGCGTTTGCAGCAGATCCGCCACGCTGGCGGCCTCCGTGCAGGTTTCGGTTTCGCCGTTGACGATCACATCCATGTCGAACCTCCCGAAAACAAAAAAAAGCCCGCGGACCGGAATGTCTGCGGGCGAGCGCGAACCTGCGGCGGCAGGTCGGCCAGCTTCCCTTCGTCAGCACTATCTGCGTCAGGTGCAGAGCCGCGCGTTTGCGCGGTTCTAGGGGTCAGGGCGCTAACACCCTTTCTCAGCCGTAAAGGCTCCCCCAGCCGGTAGGAAAAACGATAGTCTCTGCGCCGCAAGAATGCAAGGGATGTTTACGCACTTCAGGCAGCGCACGAAAGGCTGGTTTTTCTGGATCATCACGGCATGTAGCGATGGCAGGAACATAGCATTATAGATGTCTGCCCTGCGCACCCCGGCGGGATTTTTTCAGGCGGATGAACAGCTCGCGCAATTCCCGGCGGGAAAGGCCCAGCACCTGGGGCACGGCCAGGCAGAGGCCCAGGCAGAGCAGGCTGTAAAGCACGCCGGAAATGAAGAAGCGGCGGAAGGAGTCCAGATCGCCGAAGCCCAGATCGATGGTCAGCTCGCGGCAGGCAAAGGCCAGCAGCAGCAGGGCGGCAAGGCTCCAGATCTGATGGGCGAAGTTGCGCCAGAAGTTCAGGGGAATGAAGCGCGAGGCCAGCCAGAGATACAAATTCACGGTCAGGCATTGCACGCACACGGTTTTCAGGGCCAGGCCCACGGCCCCGAGGTTGAGGCCCAACAGGTCCGGCGGGGCCAGCAGAAACCAGGCCGTGGCAAAGCCGTACACGCACTCCAGGGCCGCGATATTGCGCAGCACGCGGGTGCGCCCCGTGGCGTGAAAGACCGAGCCGGCCAGCTGGCCGTAAGCTTGGTGCAGGGGATAGAGGGCCATGATCTGCACGGGCAGGATGGCCGCCGTGAATTCCGCGCCGCCGAAGATGTTCACCAGGGCCGGGCCCTCGGCCAGGGTAAAGCAGGAAAAATAGGCCGCCACCACGTAAAGCAGGGGGGCGAAACGGGTCAGCAGCCGGGCCATGGCCACGCGGTCCTTCTGGCCCCAGGCGATGGAAAGCTCGCGCATGATCAGGGGGGTCATGGCGGAGACAAAAAGAAAACAGGCCATGCTGACTTTCTGGGACAGGGCGAAGAAGCCCTGTTCCGCGCTGCCGTCAAACCATTGCAGCAGCCAGCGCTCGGCGGTGAGCAGCAGAAAGGAAAGCAGGGCCTGGACGAAAAGCGGGTGGCTGTAGTCGAAAAATTCGCGGCAATAGGCCCGGTTCTGCGCCTTGCTCAGATGGAAGCGCAGGCTTTCCTCGCGCTCGCGCCAGTGGCGGCGCGTGACCAGCCAGTAGCCCAGGGCCGTGGCCCCGAGCATGAGATATTGCTGGGCGAAGAGGCTGTGGATGTTCAGCCAGTCGCCCCAGAACAGCACGCCCAGCAGAGCCACGGCCAGCAGGGAGATCACGGTGCGCACCATTTCCGAGGAGACTGTGGCCCCCACGGCGTCGTTCATGGAGCGCAGCACCCGGCCCCACCAGGTCAGAAAAGCCCAGAGCGCGGCCAGGGGCGCGAGCCAGAGCGGCACGTCGGGCATGAGCAGCCCCCCCACCGGCGGAATCAGCATGCAGAGGGCGGCCAACAGGCTGATCAGGGCCACCAGCAGGCTGATGCGGAAGTAAAAGCCGATAAGGCCGGTTTCGTTCTGGCGGCGGGACAGGGCGTTGTAAAAGCAGGTGGAGGTGCCCATGTCCAGAAAGCCGGAAAGCTGCTGAAAGAGATTGGTGGCAAAGCTGTAGTTGCCGTACATGCGCGGGCCGAGAGCGCGCGGCAGAATGGCCTCCATGGCCAGGTACACCGGCACGGAAGCCACGTTGGCCAGCAGCTTGAAGGCATAGCGGCGGGCCAGGGTGGGCGTGGAGCTTTGCATGCGGGCAATCTACACATTTTCTCAAAAAGCCTAAAGGGCTTTTTGCGCAAAGCGCCGTCGCCCGACCGCGCCCGTAGCGGCGGGAACCGGGCCGGGAAGCGGCGGATTTTTTGCGGTGGGAGGAAAATCTTGACATTGGTTCGCGGGCGAACTAATTTGGCTGCACGGGTTAGTTCGCCCACGAATAAACTGGAGTGGCAAGACTATGGAACAGAGTACGGATGCCGTCATCGCCCTGGCCGCCGCCGTGCGTGAGCAGGCCAATGCCTTTTTGCTCAGGGCTTTGGCCGAACGCGGCGTCACGGATCTGTTGCCCGCCCACGGCGCGGTGCTGCACGCGCTGTTCCGCCAGGGCCCCCTGAGCATGAGCGCCCTGGCGGAGGCCATCGACAGGCGGAAAAACACCGTCACCGGCCTGATCAAAACCCTGGAAGAGCGGGGCTATTGCCGCCGGGAGCCCGATCCTGCGGACGCGCGGGTGCAGCGCATCGTGCTGACCGCCAGGGGCGAGGGCCTGCGCGGCATGCAGGAGGAAATCTCCGCTGCCATGTTGCGTACAGCCTGGCGCGGCATGGACCGGGAAGAGCGGGAGGCCTGCGTCAGGGGCCTTTGCGCTGTACTGGAAAATCTGAAACGGGACGCAATGCTCCCGCCGCAAGGAGAATGTCATGAGTAAGGAATTGCAGGAAATTTCGCGGATTCTGTCGGAAGCGCCCATGTGCTTCATCGCCACCATGGACGGCACGCAGCCCAGAGTGCGGGCTTTTCAGTTCCAGTTTGAGCAGGACGGAAAGCTCTGGTTCTGCACGGCCAGAAACAAGGATGTGTTCAAGCAGTTGCAGGCCAATCCGGCGGTGGAAATCTGCGCCGTGAAGCAGGACATGACCTGGCTGCGCCTGACGGGCAAGATGGCGCTGGCGGACGACATGGCCGTGAAGGAGCGCGTCCTGGCTGCCCAGCCGCTGATCAAGGGCATCTACGGCAGCGCGGACAACCCGGTGTTCGCCTCGCTTTGCCTTGAACACGGCGAATACGTCATTGCCGATTTTTCCGGCAACCCGCCTCGCAAGGGCATGTTTTAACCGCAACAAAGGCGCGGCTTCCGCTTTGACGCCGGAACCGCGCGCGTATCCGAAGGAACAGCCATGATAGATCAGGACAATGCCGGAAAAGAACTGCGCGACAAAATCGAGATGTACCGCGAATCCATCATCCACGCGGACAAGCCGGAACTGGCGGAACAGGTCTGGGACACTGCGCCGGAAACTTCCTTTATCCATCCGCGCGGGCATGAGCGCGGCTGGGAAGCCATTCGGGACAACTTCTATACCAAAACCATGGCGAATACCTTTTCCAGGCGTGAACTCAGGCTCACGGGCGAGCCGGTCATCCATCTTTACGGCGACGCGGCCGTGGCGGAATTCGACTGGGAGTTCACGGCCACCAGACGCGCCGACAACGGCGAGCGGCACACCAGCGGCCGGGAAAGCCAGATTTATGTCCGGCGGCCCGGCCGGGGATGGCGGCTCGTGCATGTGCACTATTCCGGCCCGGCGGCCACGGCCTGAGTTTGTTTCCGTCCGCCGGCCGCGCATGGGTTTCGTCCGGTGGGCGCGGCGGCAGTCCGGCCCGTGCGCCGGGCGTGTTTACGGGCGCGGACTTTTGCCGTATGACAAATCCGTTGCCCGGCATGCCGAGATCGCGCCGGGTCGTGTTGTTTTTTACCTCAAAGGATTGCCGCCATGGATGATGCTCGCAGCAAAAAGATGAAGAGCGGGCTGGAAAAAGCCCCGCACCGTTCCCTGCTCTACGCCCTGGGCCTGACCAGGGAGGAAATGGAACGCCCCCTGGTGGGCGTGGTCAACGCCGCCAGCGAGGTGGTGCCCGGCCACATGCATTTGGATGCCCTGGCCTCGGCCGTCAAGGCCGGTGTGCGCATGGCCGGCGGCACGCCCCTGGAGTTTCCGGCCATTGCCGTGTGCGACGGCATCGCCATGAACCACGAGGGCATGCGCTTTTCTCTGCCGTCGCGCGAATTCATCGCGGATTCCATTGAAATCATGGCCCGTGGCCACGCCTTTGATGCCCTGGTCTTCATCCCCAACTGCGACAAATGCGTGCCCGGCATGCTCATGGCCATGATGCGCCTGAACCTGCCCTCGGTGCTGGTTTCCGGCGGCCCCATGCTGCCCGGCAATCTCGGGCCGCACACGCGCGGCGACCTGATCACGGTTTTCGAGGCTGTGGGCCGGGTGCGCAGCGGCACTTTGAGCGAAGACGAGCTGGAGCGCATGGCCGAGCGGGCCTGTCCCGGCTGCGGGGCCTGCGCGGGTATGTTCACGGCCAACTCCATGAACTGCCTGGCCGAAACCATCGGCGTGGCCCTGCCCGGCAACGGCACCATCCCGGCGGTGAGCGCGGCGCGCGTGCGCCTGGCCAAGACCGCGGGCATGCGGGTCATGGACCTGCTCAAGAACAATATCCGCCCGCTGGACATCGTCACCCCCGAATCCGTGGCCAATGCCGTGGCCGTGGACATGGCCCTGGGCTGCTCCACCAATACGGTGCTGCACCTGCCCGCCGTGTTTGGCGAGGCGGGCCTGGACATGGGCCTGGAAGTTTTTGACGAGGTCAGCCGCAAGAGCCCCAATCTCTGCAAACTTTCCCCGGCGGGCAAGCATTTCATGGTCGACCTGGACAATGCCGGGGGCATCCCGGCGGTCATGAGCGAACTGGATAAGCTGGGGCTGATCCATAAGGACTGTCTGACCGTCACCGGCAAAACCGTGGGCGAGAACCTCAAGGCGCTCAACGCCCGCATTGAGGACCCGGACGTGATCCATCCCATCGGCCAGGCCTATTCCAAGCAGGGCGGCATCGCCATTCTGCGCGGCAGCCTCGCGCCCGGCGGCGCGGTGGTCAAGCAGTCGGCCGTGGCTCCGGAAATGATGCGCCGCGACGTGCGCGCCCGGGTGTTCGAATCCGAAGAGGATGCCATGCAGGCCATTCTGGACGGCAAGATCCAGCCCGGCGACGGCGTGGTGATCCGCTATGAAGGCCCGCGCGGCGGGCCGGGCATGCGCGAAATGCTTTCGCCCACCGCGGCCATCACCGGCATGGGCCTGGGCAAGGACGTGGCCCTGCTCACGGACGGCCGTTTCTCCGGCGGCACCAACGGCGCGGCCATCGGCCACATCTCGCCGGAAGCCGCCGACGGCGGGATCATTGCCCTGGTGCGCGAGGGCGACACTATCCACATCGACATTCCGGGCCGTAAGCTGGACCTGCTGGTGGACGAGACCGAACTGGAAAAACGCCGCGCCGAACTGGTCAGGCCCCAAAAGGACTGCCCCTATCCGGTGTTGCGGCGCTATGCCCATCTGGTCAGCTCGGCGGCCAACGGCGCGCGGTACAAGAATATTTAAGGAAACGCTGATTGCCGGTCTTTTTGCCCTCCGCCCGCCTCATGGTCGTTCATGAGGCGGGCGGACTGCGCGTACGGCATATTGGCTGACGCTAAAATTCCAGATTGCCCGGCGTGCGCGGGAAGGGTATCACGTCGCGGATATTGGTGATGCCCGTGAGCAGCATCAGCAGGCGCTCGAAGCCCAGGCCGAAGCCCGCGTGCGGCACGCTGCCGAAGCGCCGCAGGTCCAGATACCACCAGTAATCCTCGGGATTCTGGCCCAGCTCGCGGATGCGGGCTTCCAGCCGGTCCAGGCGCTCCTCGCGTTGCGAGCCGCCGATAAGTTCGCCGATGCGCGGCACCAGCATGTCCATGGCCGCCACGGTCTCATTGTCGTCGTTGGCCCGCATGTAGAAGGCTTTGATTTCCTTGGGATAATCGTAAACAATGACCGGCCGCTGGAAATGCTCCTCGGCCAGGTAACGCTCGTGCTCGGTTTGCAGGTCCACGCCGAAGGTCACGGGAAAGGCGAATTCCTTGCCGCTGTCCTCCAGAATCCGGATGGCCTCGGCATAGGGCACACGGGCGAAGGGCTGGCGCAGCATGCCTTGCAGGCGTTCCAGCAGGCCCTTGTCCACGAAATTGTCGAAGAGCTTCACGTCCGCCTCGCAGTGCGCCAGCACATGCTCAATGACGTGGCGAGTGAGGCTTTCGCCCAGCTCCATGAGATCAGAAAGATCCGCGAAGGCCATTTCCGGCTCGATCATCCAGAATTCGGCGGCATGGCGCGGGGTATTGGAGTTCTCGGCCCGGAACGTGGGCCCGAAGGTGTAGACCCGTCCCAGGCCCAGGGCCAGGGCCTCGGCCTCCAACTGGCCGGACACGGTGAGGTTGCACGGGCGGTTGAAGAAGTCGCCGTCCGTGTTCTTCTCGCCCGGCGCAAGGGTGGTCACGCGGAACATCTCGCCCGCGCCCTCGCAGTCCGAGCCGGTGAGCACCGGGGTGTGCACCCAGGCGAAGCGCCGCCCGTGGAAAAAATCGTGCACGGCGCGTCCGGCTTCGGAGCGGATGCGGAAGGCGGCGCCGTATTTGTTGGTGCGCGCGCGCAAGTGCGCGATGCCGCGCAGAAATTCGTCGGAATGGCGCTTTTTCTGAAGCGGGAAGGTTTCCGTGTCGGCCAGGCCGAAGACAGTCACGCTTTTGGCCCGCACTTCCCATGTCTGGCCCTTGCCCGGCGAGGGCACCAGCTCGCCGACCACGGCCAGGGCCGCGCCGGTATTGGCTTCGCCCAGAGCCGCGTGGGCCTCGGTGCCTTCGTCCACAATGCACTGCATGTTGGCGAGGCAGGAGCCGTCGTTGATCTCCACAAAGGAAAAGCCCTTGGCGTCGCGGCGGGTGCGCACCCAGCCGCAGATGGTAATGGCGTTTTGCGCCTTTTCGGCGTTGAGGGCGTCGATGATCAGGGTTCGCTGCATGGGATGGCTCCTTGCGGATGGATTTCGCTCAGGAAGAACCTTGGCAGTGTAGCCTTTCCGCGCGCGCGGCTCAAGGGCGGGACGCGGCAAACCTCCGTCGCGGGCCACACAAAACGTCGTCTTTGCGACAGGCCCAAGGGATCCTTGACTACCGCCCAAAAATGTGTTGCCCTGCCTTTCACAGGTGCTTCAAAACACCTTTATTCCTTGGCGGCCCGCCGTCCCGAAAGCATGGCTTTTTTTGCGCCTTTCTTCTGGCGCATTCTCTGTCATCTCTTCCGGGTGTGGGCTAATACAATACCGGCTTGCCGGAAATATGCCCGCCGTTCCAAGGACGGTTTTGAGCACCCGGAGCTTTTCATATTGAAGGCCCCATCAAAAAAATCCTTGGAGGCATCGTATGCCCAGTTCTTCCCCGAGCCATCAGCGTTCACAGGTCCAGCCCGCCCCACCTGACCCCATCGCTCTGGCGGCTATGCTCCAGAATGCGGCCCAGGCCCTGCTCAGCTCCCCCGCCCCACGGGAATCTCCTTCCCCCGACGATGAAGGCGACGACCGGCCCCGAGAGGAAATCCGCTCTTATCGCTTTTCCCCCTTGGCGTTGCGTGGCGAAAAAGAGCTGTTGGAGGAACAGAACGCGGAAGGGCTGCGGGAACTGGTTTCCATGGCCTCTTCCTCGGTCATGGCCTTTGCCTCCCTCTTGGAATTGATGGATGAGGCCGCCAAAGTGGACGGCTTCGTGATTCATATTCTGGCGCGCGAATTACAGCGCATCGAGGATCTGCTTTTCAAGATCCAGGATGTGTACAGCACTGTTGAGCTCGTGGAAACTTAAGCTGAAAACCTCAGGCCCTTCAGCGTGACCGCAAAGCCCGTTTCGCGGGCCTTGCGCAGCGTCAATCTGCTTTCCGCTCGTTGGCAGAGTGACTTTGCTCAACGCTGGCGTGGAGCGGCCTTACAAGTAGTTGTGCATGTAACTATTTTAAATAATATATAAATTATGATGTCTTGGTCACCTCTGTCCGGAGCGTCCATCCCTCTTGGCCTTTTTCTAAAGATTGTATAGAATTGGTTCACATGAGCATATGCCGCCCATCTCTGCCTGGGGCATGGTCAACGGCGGCTGGTCATAATTTCTGTTGTACTGAGGAAAAACCATATGAAAAAATTGTTCGGTGCCTTGGCCTTCATCTGCGTTCTGGCTCTTGCGGGCACGGCCTTGGCGGCCACGCCCGCCGCGCCTCAGGCGGGCAAACCCGTCCAGGACAAGCCGGAAAAAGGCGTGGACCGCGTCACCTTGATCAGCGTGCAGATCGAGGGCGACGACAGCATCGGCGCGCGCCTGAGCACCAAGCTCAAGGAGCGTTTCAACCAGAGCAATCTGTTCACGCTCAATGCCGATGAAGAAAAGGACGCGCCAGAGTTGCGCCTTTTGCTGAGTACGGCCCCGGAATTCAAGGACCGCCCCAATGTGGGATCGGTCTACAGCGTGTGCTGGGTCTTCAGCCAGGGCAAGGGCTATCTCGGCTATTTGCTCGCGCGGGAAGTGGGCACGATCAATTACGACGACCTTGACGCCAAAGTGGACAAGCTGGTGGAGCGCACCGACGCTATTGCGGCCAAGTACGGCAATTTGTGGAAATAAGCCGCGCGGTTTTTTACCGCCGGTTTTCCTGAAACCTGCATCGCAAAAAAGCTCCCTTCGTGGCGGGGAGCTTTTTTGTCTGCTTTGTCCGGCGCCGGGCCGTCGCGGCCCGGAAAATAACAGTGCTGTAAGGAAGACTATGCCCAGGAGCGTTTTCGCATGGGGCAACCGCCGGCTGATCGCCTATCTGGCGTTTCTGAGCGCCTTTGCCCCGCTTTCCACGGATATGTATCTGCCCGCCCTGCCGCACATGGCCGAGGCCCTGAACACCACCTACAGCCTGACCAGCCTCACGGTGAGCGGTTTTCTGCTGCTCTTTGCCCTGTCCATGCTGATCTGGGGCCCGCTCAGCGACAAATACGGCCGCAGGCCGGTGCTGCTCACCGGCGGTGCGTTCTACGTCCTGTCCAGCGTGGGTATCGCCCTGGCCGGTTCCATCGGCCCGCTGCTGTTCTGGCGCGGCCTCCAGGCCGTGAGCAGCGGCGCCATCAGTTCCATGTCCCTGGCCGTGGTCAAGGACATTCTGCGGGGTTCGGCCATGGAAAAGGTGGTCACCTGGATTCAGACCGTGACCATCCTGGCCCCCATGCTGGCCCCAGTGGCGGGCGGCAGCCTGCTGTTGCTCACCGACTGGCGCGGCATTTTCTGGTGTCTGGCCTGCTGCGGGCTTCTGGCCCTGGCCGGTGGCCTGGCCCTGCGGGAAACCAGGGCCAGGGCCACGCAAGGCTCCGTCTTCAATGCCCTGGGGCGGATTTTCGTGGTTCTGCGCACGCCGGGCTTCGGTGCGCCCCTGCTGCTATTCTCGGCCATGAGCATGCCCTTCATGGCCTATCTGGCGGTCTCGTCCTATGTCTTCCAGACCCGGTTCGGCCTGTCCGCCCAGGAATACAGCTGGTTTTTCGCCTTCAACGCGGGCATGAGCCTGCTGGGGCCGCTGCTGCACATGCGTTTTTTCCGGCATTGGCGGCGCGGCCTTGTTATTGCCGTCCATCTGCTGCTGGTCTGCGTGGCCGGGGGCCTGCTGTTGCTCTTCGGCAACGCGGGGCCGTGGCATTTCGCGCTGCTCTATGTGCCGGTGAGTTTTTGCGGCAGCGCCATCCGGCCGCCGTCCACAGTGCTGCTGATGCAATGCGTGCGGGGAGACAACGGCGCGGTGACCTCGCTCATCAACAGCGGAGCCCTGCTCTGCGGCAGCCTGTCCATGCTGCTCTGTTCCCTGCCGTTCTGGAGCGGGCCGGTGACCGCCGCGGGCAGCATCTCCTGCCTGGTGGCAGGGGCGGCCTTTCTGGGCTGGCTCAAGCTGCGGGGAGGGTAAGCGGGGGAATAGTGCTTATCTCGTTTCAGGCGCTTCCAGATTCGTCCGTTTCGCCATGAAAGGTGAAGCGGTCCTTGCCGGACTGCTTGGCCCGGTATAGCGCCTGATCGGCCCGCTGCAGAGCTTCTTCGTAGGAGGATTCGTTGCCGTCAAAAAGGTAGACGCCGATGCTGCTGCTCAGATCTACATGTTGCCCGTTTTCCTCGAAATGTAGCCGCAATGCCGTGCGCAGGCTTTCCACCCGTTTCCGCAGAACATTGCGAGGAATGCCCCGGACAAAGACGCAGAATTCGTCTCCGCCGAAGCGGCCCACAGCGTCCGCGTTGTGGAACACGCTGCTGAGGATTTTGCCCACAGCCGCGAGCGCCTTGTCACCCACCATATGCCCCAGTGTGTCGTTCAGGGTCTTGAAGTTGTCCAGGTCCACGAAAAGCAGGGCGCTTTCCTTGCCGGACTCCTTTGACACGGGCAGACAACGCCGCACCTTTTCCTGGAAGGCCTGCTTGTTGTAAAGATCCGTAAGGCTGTCCCGCTGGGAGCGGCGTTCCAGTTCCGTATTTTTGCGGACTTCGTCGTCGATGTCCACTATTTTGCCTACCATCCTCAGCGGCGCGCCGTCCTTGCTGATGCGGGTGGTCTGTACCCGGCACCAGATAAAGCGGCCGTCGGCCGCCGGAATGCGCAGCACGGCGAAGACCGTGCGCTCCCCGTTGCGGATGCGCTGCCGCAGCTCTTCCAGGATATCCACATCATCGGGATGCACGGCCTGATTGTTGCATACCTTGCCGTCCGCCCCATAGAACGGCACGCATTCCCGTCCGAACTTGGTGTGGAAGTTGGGCGAGGTCAGAAACTGCCTCTTCCGCATATCCACATCAAAGACCACTTCTCCGGATTGCTCCAGAACGGTGCGGTAGAGCTCCTCTTCCTGCGCGAGCCGTTCCCGGATGTCGGTCAGGGTGGTGATGTCCATCACGAGGCAGTGCATGGGCGTGTCCATGTCGCCCTCCTTGATGGCGCTGCCGCGCAGCAGAACCGGCAGCCAGCCGCCGTCCCGGCGGCGCAGGCGCAATTCCAGGCCCGAGGCTGATTCGCCGCACTGTTTGGCGCGAATACGTTTTCTTGCCCGGGGCAGATCCTCGGGATGAATGTATGCCGCCAGACCGGGATGTCCGGGCGGGACTTCGGCATAGCCGAGCATCTGCCAGAAGCCGTGGTTGGCGTCCAGAATGTTCAGTGCTTCGTTTATGCGCAGGCTGATGACGCCGCCGTCGATATTGTCCGTGATGTAGGCCAGGCGGCGTTCATTTTCCAGGGCGGCTTTTTCGTTCCGGCGGCGCAGGCGCAGGGCGTAGATCGTAACAGTGCCCACGGCCAGCAGCAGCGCGGCAATAATGAAGAGCGCTCCCTGATACTGATGGAAAAAGTCGGTCAGGTCCAGCGGGGCCGTCACGATGGAAATGTTGTCCGAGATGATCTGGTCTTTCTGTTTTTCATCCAGGCCAATCAGGCTTTTGTTGAGAATGGAGAGCAGCTCCGTGGGGGCTGCGGCGCTCACGGCCAGACGGGCGTCTTCAAAGGCCTGGCTTTGGGGCAGCGAAATGATGTTCGCGTGGCGCGGCCTGGCCAGCAGGTAATTGACCGCAAAGGCGTTTTGGAACAGGACGTCGGCCTCGTTCTGCTCCACGGCTTTCAGGCAGGCCTCCGTATCGGCGTATAGCTGAACGTGGAAGGCCGGATAGACAGCGGCCACGTATTGCCTGCCGTCGTGCCAGTCCTCGGGCAAGGCGACGCGAAGGTGTCGCCCGGAAGAGAAGGAGAGTCCCTTTTTTCCGAAGAAAAACATGCTGCTGCGCAGGGCCGGAACCGAAAGGATGAAGGCCGGATCCATTTGGTCGACCGTGTTGACCATGACCCCCGCCGCCAGGTCGATGTCGCCGCGCGCCAGATGGTCCGCTGGCGTGGCGTTTTTGTCGGACATGGGCACAAAGGTGAACCGAAGCCCGCTGTTTTGGGCCAGCAGGCGCAACAGGTCCGGTAGAATGCCCATGGCCTGTCCCGTGCCTTCGTCCATCCAGGAAATGGGCCTGCGCGCCGGAGCATAGCCCACGCGCAAGGAGGGGCTGTGCGCGATGAAGTCCAGTTCCGTTTTGTTCAGCGGGGTCCGGGCGATTTGAGGAAAATAGGTCTGAAGCAGCTGGATCTCAAAACCCGGCTGATTCAGCTTCAACTGACCGATGGCTTCTTCCAGCGCGGTCATGAGAGCAAAGTGCTCTTTGCCGGTGATATAGAAAAAGGACGTGGGATTATAGCGGGCCAGCACCTTTTCATCGTCGTTCAGATGGGTGATGCTGTATAGGAAGGCGTCCAGTTTTCCGGCGTGCATAGCTTGCCGCACCTCGGCAATATCGTCGTATTCCGTCAGCCGGGGCGGGACGCAGCCCTGCATCCGCATATAGTCCGCAAAGCCTTTCGCGCGCTCGTACCCTCTGACGCTGCCGATGCGCAGCCCGGCAAGGCGCTGGAAGTCCTCAAAGATGAGCTCCCGGTTTTTTTTCAGAGTGATCAGGGCCACGGAGGTGGTGCCACTGGCGTAGGGGCAGTAACGATAGCGGGCGGCGCGCTCTGAAGTCCACTGGACGCCGCCGAGCAGGTCGATTTCGCCCATGTCGAGCATTTCCAGGGCGGCCTTGAAGGTGGGAGCGGGCACGAATTGAAAGGACCAGCCGGTGCGTCTGCGGATTTTCTCCAGATATTCCACGTCATAGCCCGCAGGCCGACCATGATCGTACTCGTGAAAGCCGGCTTGGGGGTAAAAGCCCACCCGTATTGTGGTCGCTTGGGCCGGGAGGCACTGAAGGCATAGGACGACAGCCAGAGCCGGGATGAGCAGAGCGGCGGGCCGGCCGCAACTTTTCGCGGATGCGGCCAAACGTATTTTTTCTGTTATCTTCATGCAGATTTTCGGCATCCTGAATAATGGCTGCGGATGCTCTCTCTCTCTCTCTCTCTCTCTCTCTCTCTCTCTCTCTCTCTCTCTGGACATCGGCTCCTCCGGTTCTTGAAGCGCCTGGCTCCGGGAAAGAATGCCGCGCCTGTCAATCAGAACCATGGTATCGTTGGAAGCGCAGCACAAAGAGCCGCGCGGCCAGGGCCTCCAGCACGCGTGCCGGAGTGACGCCGTACTGGAGCATATCCTGGGCTTCGGCCAGCCAGCGGCAACACACGGCCCGGCCGCGCGCGTCCAGATCGGCCAGGAGCATATCCAGCGGGCTCTCGGCCTCGTCGGCCAGTACGCGGCTCAGGGATTTTTGTCCGGCCAGGAGCAGGCGGCCCGCTAGGGCCGCGTCCATGGCCCCACGGGCTGAAACCTTGTCCAGAAAGCCCTGCCCGTCGCGCAGAAAAACGGCCAGAGCTTCTTCCCAAGGAGCCAGAGCCGTATCCCGCGCCCGGCTGTCCGGCCAGGGCAGAGTCAGGCAGAAGGAACGGGAAACCAGGGTGGGCAGGAGCTGTTCACGCTGCGGGGCCAGGAGCACGAAAACAGTGGTGGGCGAGGGTTCTTCCAGGGCTTTGAGCAGGGCGTTGGCCGCCTCGTCGCGGTTCAGGCTCAAGCCCATGAGCAGGACCACCCGGCGGCCCTGACCGTGGGGCGCGTCGCGCAGACGGCTTTTCAGCTCACGTACCCGCTGCATGTTGAAGGCCCGCACCAGACCGGGATTTTCCTCATCCTCGCGGTTGCTGATGCGGCCGTCATAGGCCGCCAAATCCAGATATTCGCCCGAGGCGATCTGCAGGCAGACCGGGCAGGCCAGACAGGGCGCGCCGTTTTCGGCGTGCGCGGCCTGAGGGCAGTTGCAGCGCGCGGCCCAGTAGCGGGCCAGATCCAGGCGCTGCTCCTCGCTGCCGCCTTCCAGCAGCAGAACCTGGGGCGGGGCTTGGCCCAGACGGTCCAGCACGGCCTTGAGGCGGTCAAAGGCCGGGTCCGCCACAGCGGGGAGCAGGCTTGCGTTCATGGCTGCCGCGCGGCGCGCGTTCAGCGCACGATGGTCTGGCGGCGGTCCGCGCCCACGGAAATCATGGAGACCTTCACGCCGCTGAGTTCCTCAATACGCCGGATATAGCCCTGCACAGTGCCCGGCAATTCCTCAAACGCGGTACATTCGGAAATGTCGTCCTCAAAGCCGGGCAGTTCCTCATACACGGGCGTCACCCGGCCCAGCGCGCCTTCTTCCTGCGGCAGGTATTCCAGGCGCTTGCCATCCAGCTCGTAGGCCACGCAGATCTGCAGGGCGGGCAGATTCTGGAGCACGTCCAGCTTGGTCAGCGCGATATCCGTGAGGCCGTTGAGGCGCACGGTTTCGCGCAGCACCACGGCGTCCAGCCAGCCGCAACGGCGGGGGCGGCCCGTGGTGGCCCCGAATTCATGTCCCTTGGTGCGCAGGTAGCTGCCGGTGTCGTCCAGCAGTTCGGTGGGGAAGGGCCCGGAACCCACGCGGGTGGTGTAGGCCTTGACGATGCCCACGATGCGGTTCAGCGTGCCGGGTGCCACGCCGCTGCCCGCCGCCGCGTTGCCCGCCACGGTGTTGGAGGAGGTCACAAAGGGGTAGGTGCCGTGGTCGATGTCCAGATGGATGCCCTGGGCGCCCTCGAAGAGCACGTTCTGTCCTGCCAGCATGGTCTCATGGATGCGGGCGTCCACATCCGTGAGATAGGGCAGCAGGCGCGGGGCCAGGCCCAGCAGTTCGTCGCAGACCGCGTTTTCGTCCAGGGGCTCGAATTTGTAGAGATCGCGCAGCAGGACGTTTTTTTCCAGCAGGGCGTGGCGCACTTTTTCGCGCACCAAGCCGGGATCGGCCAAATCCCCGGCGCGCAGGCCCACGCGGGCGGCCTTGTCCTCGTAGCAGGGGCCGATGCCCCGGCCCGTGGTGCCGATCTTGTGCCCGGCGCGCTTGGCTTCGCGGGCTTTGTCCAGGCTTTTGTGGTAGGGCATGATCAGATGGGTCTTTTTGCTGATGCCCAGGCGCGTGGGAGCCACGTCAATGCCGCGGGCCGCCAGATGGTCCACCTCGCTGAGAAAGACCGCCGGGTCCAGTACCACGCCGTTGCCGATCAGACAGATTTTGCCGTCGTGCAGGATGCCGGAAGGGATGAGGTGCAGGATGGTCTCCTCGCCCTTGACCTTGATGGTGTGCCCGGCATTGTTGCCGCCCTGAAAGCGGACGATGACCTGGCTCTGGGCGCTGAGCATGTCCACAATCTTGCCCTTGCCCTCGTCGCCCCACTGCGCGCCGATGATGACCGTGTTCGCCATTGTTTCACCTGCCTGAAATCCGCCTGCGGCGGTCTGGTTGTAAAATGGGCGTCACGTGCAACAAGAGCGGATCGGCGCTGGAAAGCCGGGCCGCTCGCAGGCGTCCGCGCAAGGGCGGACACAACACGCAAAACCGTAATGATACCTATCCCGGATGGCAAGGCAAGTCAAATGGCGGCGGTGGCGTCAGTCCAGCATATCGTCCGCGGATGCGGAAAAGACGCTGGAACGGGCAAAGTGTTTTCAGGGAGAGGGGCTGGCGTCGCTTGACGCGGCGCTGGAGTAATTTCACTTTGAAATTGCTCTGGCGGCTGCGTAAGCAGACGCCCGCCACGAGCGTCAGACGTTGGCGTAAGCGCAATTTATTTGCGCGGTTGCCTCGCCCGTTAGCGAGTCTTCGAGCTTTATGGGCGAGGACAGCAGAGCTAAGCGCGCCGTACGGACATTGAGAGCAGGGCGGGCGTCTTAAAAACTTTGAGAATGTGCATTCTCAAAGTTGAAATGCTCTAGTCGTCCGTACCCGGCTTGCCGGAATCCTCAGGGGCGGTTGGGATATCGTCAGCCTCGGCGGAACTGTCGCCGGGCGCGGGGTGAAACGCCAGGACCCGGCAGCGCCGCGCGGGTCGGCCGTCCTGAATGCGTTGCCCGCCTGTCTGTCCGGCGTCGGGGGCTTCCGCGGGCTCCAATCCGAAGTCCGGGGCAAGGCTTTCGGGGGCCTCAAGCTGATCCTGCGCGCCGGGGCGGCTCTGCTGCGACCAGTAGTAATTGAAAAGCTGATTCTTCCAGCGCTTGGCCTGGATCAGCGAAAAGATCAGGGCCGCTTCCTCCCAGCGCTTGGTGGGCTCGAAGCGGCTGGCGGTCGTGGCGTATTTGCTCCACAGCGACATGAGCGAAGCTTCATCAATGGCGTCCAGTTGTTGCGCCAGCCGGGCGAGCAGCTTTTCCATGTGACCTCCTGGGCAGTGTGGTGACAGTGTCAGACTGATGAAAAAGGCCGTATGACCTTTTCCCGGCACCGTCGGCAAGAGCGTGCTCTCGCCGAGTCCCGCGAAAAAGTGCCTTCCCGCGCCGCCACTTTTGCGGTCGCCCGCTCTAGTGGGATGCCCCCCCGCCTGCCGGTTCGGCGTGAAGACCGCACAGCAAAAAACGCGGTTTTTGCCGTGCTCGCGGCGCTCTTGTCGCCGCGCCGGGCTCCACAGCCCGTTTCCCATCGGGCTGTTATGTATGTTGTTGCGCCCGGTTCGTCAACGCGCCCGCCGCCCCCGCAGCGCTCGGAAGGGCGGGTCTGGCCCCTGGAGGCTTTTTGTGCTATGCAGGCGCTTCCGCGACCGGCGACAACATCGGAGGCAGCATGTCGGATCTCAAGGCCATGTACAGCACTGTCCGCAAGGACGCTTTTCCCGAAACCATGACCATCATCCTGGGCGAGGAAAAACTCGTCTACGAAAAACGCGTCTGGACCTTGGACCAGGAAGAAAAAGGCCTGCGCTACGGCGAAAATCCCGATCAGCCCGCCGCGCTTTATGCCCTGAAGCAGGGCTCCCTGGCCTGCGGCGGCCTGACTTGGCGCGGGCCGGGCAACGGCATCGTCTCCGCCCTTACCGAGGCGCAGATGATCCAGGCCGGAAAGCATCCGGGCAAGACCAACCTCACCGATGTGGACAACGGGGCCAACATTCTGCAATACCTCGCCGAACGTCCGGCGGCCGTGATTCTCAAGCACAACAATCCCTGCGGCGCGGCCTGGGCCGACGACGGCGTGGCCGTCGCTCTGGAGCGGGCCTTCTGGTGCGACCGCATCGCGGCTTTCGGCGGCGCGGTGGTGGTCAACCGGCCCTTCAGCCGCGAGGCCGCTGAAATGGTGGCGGCCAATTATTTCGAAGTGGTGGCCGCGCCCGCTTTCGAAGAAGGCGCGGTGGAGATCCTCAAGCGCCGCAAGAACCTGCGCATCATGGAATTGCCCGGCCTGGGCCGTTTGGACGAGCTGACCCGTTCGGCCTTCCTGGATATCAAGAGTCTGGCCGACGGCGGCGTCATTGTGCAGAAATCCTTTGTGAACCGCATCCTCACGGATGCCGACTTCCTGCCCGCCACTGCCTCCACCAAGGAAGGCCTTGAGGTGGCGGCGCGCGCGCCTGGCAAGGCCGAACTGGCCGATCTGCGCTTTGCCTGGGCCGTGGAAGCGGGCGTGACCTCCAATTCCGTGATTTTCGTCCGCGACGGGGCCACCCTGGCCATCGGCACCGGCGAGCAGGACCGCGTGGGCTGCGTGGAACTGGCCGTGCACAAGGCCTACACCAAGTACGCCGACACTCTTGCCTTCAAAGAACTGGGGCTTTCGCTCTACGAGCTCAAGCAGAAGGCCGCGAGCGACGCCGCCCTGAACGACAAGCTGACCGACATCGGCCTGCGCACGCGCGAGGCGCGCGGCGGCCTGCTCGGTTCGCGTCTGGTTTCCGACGGCTTTTTTCCCTTCCGCGACGGCGTGGACGCCGCCGTGGCCCAGGGCGTGTCGGCCATTGCCCAGCCCGGCGGCTCGTTGCGCGACGCCGAGGTGATCATGGCCTGCAACGAGGCGCGGCCGCAGGTGGCGATGGTGTTTACGGGGCAGCGCTCCTTCAAACATTAGGCGGCATGGAACCTTTTTGCCGCTGGCGGCGTCAGGCGTCGCGGCCCGGCTTGGTTACGTAGACGGCTACGCGCCCGCGCCGGGCCACTTGCCTTTCTTGCCAGCGACAAAAAATTTCCATGCCGGGAATAAGGAGTCGTATGCCGCTTCCCACCTCCCTCAGCACAGCGCCACCCCAAGCGGCTTTCCCCCGGCTCTGCGTGTCCGCGCTGTCCGGCGGGGGCGGCAAGACCCTGCTTTCCCTGGGGTTGGCGCGGGCGGCATCCGCCGCCGGGGTGGCGGTCAAGCCCTTCAAGAAGGGGCCGGATTATATTGACGCGGCCTGGCTGGCCCTGGCCGCCGGGCGGCCCGCTACCAATCTGGACCCCTACTTTCTGCCGCCCGCGCGGCTGCGCGCGCTTTTTATCCAGGCCATGGAGGCGCTGCTTCGTAGCGATTCGGTCGAGGCAGGCACGCCAAATGTGTTGGGCCTCGTGGAAGGCAACCGGGGCTTGTTCGACGGCCTGGACGTGGAGGGCTCCTGCTCCACGGCGGAACTGGCGCGCGCGCTGGACTGCCCCATCCTGCTCAGCCTGGACTGCACCAAGATGACCCGCACGGCGGCGGCTCTGGTCCAGGGCATGCTCCATTTTGAAAAAGGCCTCCGTTTTTGCGGCGTGGTGCTCAATCAGGTGGGCTCGGCCCGGCATGAAAGCGTGCTGTGCCGCGCTCTGGAAACCTACACGGATGTGCCCGTGCTGGGCGCGCTGCCGCGCCTGGCGGAAAACCCCCTGCCTGAACGGCATATGGGCATTGCCTGTTGCGGGGATTCTCTGGCCGGGGACGCGGAACGCCGTCTGGACGATCTGGCCGCCCTGGTGCGCGCGCATCTGGATCTTTCGGCCGTACTGGCGGCGGCGCGGGAGGTCTCCCTTCTGGGCGGGGAAGATTCCGCGCGGGAAAAGGATGCCGAAGACGGCGTGGCACTTCTCTCCGCGCCGAGCGAGCGCGGCGACGTTGTGACCAGCCTTCTTCCGCGGCCGCGCATCGGGTATGTGCGTGATGCGGCGCTCTGGTTTTACTATCAGGAAAATCTGGAGGCGCTGACCCGCGCCGGGGCGGAGCTGGTCCGGCTTTCCCTTCTGGACGGCGGCCCGGAATCCGGCTCTGATCCCTGGGAGGGGCTGGACGGCCTGTATCTGGGCGGCGGTTTCCCCGAAGACTGCGCGCCGGAGCTGAGCCGCTCGCCGCGTTTGCCCCTGTTGGCCCGTCTGGCCCGCGAAGGCCTGCCCATCTATGCGGAGTGCGGCGGCTTCATGCTCCTGGCTCGGGGCATAGAGCGGGAGGACGGGCTCTGGCCCATGAGCAATGTCTTTCCGGTGACGGCGCGCTTTTGCGCCAAGCCTCAGGGCCTGGGCTACGTACAGGGCACGGTGCGGGCGGAAAATCCTTTTTTCCCGCCGGGCCTGATCCTGCGCGGGCATGAGTTTCACTATTCGCGCTGCCAGTGGGAAGGCGCGGCGCCTTCCTGCGCTCTGGAGCTCTCGCGGGGCAAGGGGATGGGCCATATCGGCGGCATGGCTTGCGACGGCCTGACGCGGGGACGGGTCTGGGCCGCTTATACCCATATTTTCGCACCAGCCGTGCCGTGCTGGGCGGATAATTTTGTGGCCGCTGCCCGGCGTTTCCGCCAAGAGCGGAACGGTGCGGCCTGAGTGGACAAGGGAGGCGGCATGCGCGTTTCCGTAATCATCCCGGCCTGGAATCTCTGGCAGATGACGGCGGCCTGTCTGCGCTCCCTGGCGACGCATTCCGCCGGCCAGGACCTGGAAGTGCTGGTGGTGGATAACGGCTCCACGGACGCCACGGTCGGCGAGCTTGAGCCTCTGGGGCAAAGCCTCTGGGGCGCGGGCTTCAAGGCCTTGCGCCTGCCGGAAAACCTGGGTTTCGCCAAGGCCTGCAATCTGGGGGCGCACGCCGCCGCAGGCGACCTGCTCTTTTTTCTGAATAACGACACCACCTGTACTCCGGGCTGGCTGCCGCCGTTGCGCGCGGCTTTTGAGGATGCCCGCCTCGGCGCGGCCGGGCCGTTGCTGCTCTATCCCGACGGCACGGCGCAGCATTGCGGCATCAGCTTCTCACCTTTCTACAAAGTCAGCCATATTTACGAGCATTTTCCCGGCAACCATCCCGTACTACGGAAAAAGCGCCCTTTGCAGGCCATTACCGGCGCGGCCCTGATGCTGCGGCGGCAGATATTTGAGGCCTGCGGCGGCTTTTTTGAGGGCTACCGCAACGGCTGTGAGGATGTGGATTTCTGTTTTGCCGTCCGGCGGCAGGGCTTCCGGCTGGCCGTGATCGGGGAAAGCGTGTTATATCACCACACCAGCCAGACGCCGGGCCGTTTTGAGCATGATTTGCAGAACGGCAAGCTCTTTTATCAGCGCTGGCATCAGGATGTGACGGCGGATATGCACCGTCTGGCCCGTATGGACGGCTATGAGCTGCGCATCGGGCCCACGCTTTCCTGTCGCCTGGGCCTGCCCGAGGTACGGGAGCGGGAACTGGACGCGGCCTTTGCCGGTGCCGCATTCGACGCGGCGGCCTGCGTCGCGCAGTTGGAGCGTGAACCGCTCTGGCGCGGGGGCTGGCTCCGACTCATGGACCAGTTGGAGGCCCAGGGCCGGGGGCCTGACGCCCTGCGTGCGGGCGTACGCGCCCTGTCTTTTTTTTCTTCGCCGGATGTGCAGAGCCGCCTGTTGCGCCTGTTGCGGAAAGAGGGCCTGCAGGAACAGATGGTGGAATTCATGCACGGCCTAGAAGAGGACAGAGACGCCAAGGGAGGCAGCGCTTTGCGGCACGCCTTTGTCCAGGCGGCCAGGCGCAAGGCCTATGCCGACGGCGACACGGCTCTGGCCGATTTGCTTAACGCCTGGCTGTTGGGCTACGGCAAAATCCGGAACTAGTGCATTTCAGCTTTGAAATGCTCCGATGCCACAAAAAGCGCCGCCTATCCGGCGGCGCTTTTTGTTTCCGTGGAAGCCGTGGCCTGTCAAAAACGCTTGAGCACCAGATCGTCCAGCGCGCGTTTGGGCACATAGTGCACGCCCTGTTCGTCACGCCAGTAGCCGAACGAGCCGTCAGCGGGCATGGGGGCGATCCGGCGTTTTTCTTTGGCGACGCCCAGGCCCAGCACCAGGGCGATCTTCATGCCCTCGGGCACGTCCAGCAATTCCGGCGCGGCCTTATGGTCAAAGGACTGAATGATGCAGCAACCCCAGCCCCGGCTGGCGGCCGCAAGCTGGATGGTCTGGCAGGCAATGCCTGTGTCGTAGCAGAGCAGTTCCTTGCCGTTTTCAGGCATCAGCACGGCAATGAACGCCGTGGGCCGCTCGCCGGGATGAGGGCCGCCCCAGTCTTTAAGCGCTCCGGCCCAGCGGGTCAGGGTGAACAGTTTTCGGCAGGTCTCGCCCGGTCCCACCAGAATAAAACGCAGCTCCTGGGCGTTGCGGGCCGAGGGTGCCAGGCGGGCGCACTCCGTCAGCCAGTCCAGGTCAGCCATGCTCAGGGGCTTGTCCTCTTCAAAACGGCGGCAGGTGCGGGCCGCCTCCGCCAATTCCTTGAAGTCCATGTTCCGCTCCTTACGTATTTTGCGTTTGAAATATTGCACATTTCAAATGCTACGCCGCCCAAGTGCAAGGAGGCGGCGTCCGCACGCGGCCACCAGAGCAATTCACTTATTTCAAATGAGAATTGCTCTGGATTATGCGGGGATATGCCTGCTCCATCTTACAGCGTTGCCAGCAGAAACCACAACTGCCCCAACTCGATGGCCGCGCCCAAAAAATCGCCGGAAAGCCCGCCATGTGATCGGGCCTGTGCGGCCAGGCGGCGTGTGAGACAATATTGCGCGACGATCAGGACCAAACCCTGCCAAAGGGAGAGGCCCAAAGCCGCCAGCAGGCAGACCAGCAGCAGCGCCCCCAGCCGGTAGACGCGACGCACTGTCGGACCGGCCCCGGTGCAGGCCAGGCCGCCCAGAGAATCCGGGTTATGGGGCGGCGCGGAGGCGGCCAGCCAGACAGCGCAGGCCCGGCCCCATGCCGGTGCGAGCACCGGCATGAGCCACTGCCCGGCGGCCAGATGCCAGGCGAGGGCCAGCCATTGGCCGCTGAAGATCAGCAGCAGGCTCAACGCGCCGAAGGCACCCAGGCGGCTGTCCCGCAGAATTTCCCGGAAACGTGCGCCGCTCGCGCCGCTGCCGCAGGCGTCGCCCAGATCGGCCAGGCCGTCCCAGTGCAGGCCGCGCGTGCTCCACAGTTCCAGGGCCAACCAGAGCCAGGCCGCCAGAGCGGCGGCGGGCCAGGCTGTTCCCATAGCGTGGGAGGCTCCGGTTGCGGTGGAAAGAATGGTCAGGGCCAGCCAGGCCGCCAGCGTGCAGAGGCAGCCCAAGGCCAGACCGGCGGGCGCGAACCACGGCACGCTGGCCGCCAGAGATTGCGCGGTGAAACTCCGGGGCGGCGCAAGGCGGGTCAGAAAAGCCAGGGCATCTAGAAAACGTCCGCCCCATGCGGCTGGAGACATGCCGGGTCCGTTCAATAACGGGCCTGGGTATGATTGAAGGCCAGGGCGTAGAGGTGGTGGAAAAAGTCCACGTATTCCACGTGAACGCGTTCCGGCACTTTGATCCGCGCGGGCGCGAAGTTGAGAATGGAGATCAGGCCCGCGTCCATCAGGTGCTGGGCCGCGCGCTGAGCCCGTTCCGGCGGGGTGGTGATGATGCCGATTTCAATGTTCAGCTCCGCCACCATGCCCTTGAGATCCTTGGTGCAATGCACTTCCAGGCCGTGCACGATTTCGCCGATCTTGAAGGGATCGCAGTCAAAGATGCCCACGATGTTGAAGCCGCGCGCGCGGAATTCCCCGTGGTTCAGAATGGCCTTGCCCAGGTTGCCCACGCCGATCAGGGCCATGCGCCATTCGCGGTCCACGCCCAGTGCCGAGGTAATGGCCGCGATGAGCGAGGTTACATGGTAGCCCACTCCCCGGATGCCGAATTCCCCGAAATAGGCCAGATCCTTGCGCACCTGCGAGCCGTTGACGCCGCAGGCTTCGGCCAGGGGGTTGGAGGAAATGACTTCCACATCGTCGCGGGCGAAATTTTCAAGCACCTGCACGTAGGTGGCAAGACGCTGGATGGTGGCGCGGGGAATGTGTTTGCTTTTGGGTTGAGTGACCATGTGCGGTGCCTTATAGCTCGGAGCAAATCCGTTAATGTTGACTTGTGAAATAAAGTATTATTCAGAATACTTGAAAACGGAGCATTGCGCAAGAGGGCTGCCGCGCAGGTCCGGCTGTGGGCGCGCTGACCGTTTGCCTGTTTGTTTTGCCCGCCGTTACGCGGAGTTGCGTGTTCGGGAGGGACGAAACAACTAGAGCCTGCCGGCGCCGGGCGCGGTCCGCAGTAAAGGATGAAGGCCTGTCGTGACGGACGCGGCTGCGCGTCCGTGTGTCTCCGTGACGAAATCCGGCGAGATCCGCGCGCACAAAAAAAGGGAGGCCTTGGCCTCCCTTTTTTTGTGCGATCGAACGCGAACTACGCGTAAGGGTTGGCGTAGAGCAGGATGAAGCTGATGACCAGAGCGTAAATGGCCAGAGATTCGATGAAGGCGAAGGCCAGAATCATGGTACCGGTGATCTTGCCGCTCACGTCGGGGTTGCGGGCAACGCCTTCGCAGGCGCCCTTGAGGCCCAGGCCCATGCCGATGCCGCAACCGAAAGCGGCGATGCCGATGCCGAGGGCAGCGGCCAGGCAGGTGTAGCCCAGAGCGGCGGAGTCGAGCTGGTTGGCGGCAAAAGCCATGCTGGCCAAGCCCAGCAGCGCCACGGTGTTCAGGGCGATCATCAGAAATTTACGCATGAGAGCACTCCTTACACTGGTTTATAGTTGGGTCGCGTACGACCATTCCCCCAAATGATGCGAGCAGTTTCATTCCGGAATCCGGGCCGCATGCTCAGGCGGTTCCGGCGGCGGCTCCGCCCGCGGCCCGGATTCCGGACCGCGAGGGAGATCTCGGCGTGTCGGTTTAGTGCTCAGGGCCTTCCAGAGCGCCCTTGATGTAGAACATGGTCAGCATGAAGAACACGAAAGCCTGCATGGTCTTGCCCAGAAGGAAGAGGGCGTAGATGGGCAGGGTGCCCAGCAGGGGCGCCATGACGAAGAAGAGAATCATGACGATTTCCTCACCCCGGATGTTGCCGAAAAGACGGAGGGAGAGAGAAACCGGGCGCGAGAGGTGCGAAACCACTTCCAGCGGGAACATCAGCGGAATGAGGAATTTGGACGGGCCGGTGAACTGATTGATGTAATGGCTTTTCCAGCGCATCAGGCCCACGGCGTTGTAGTAGACGAGCACGAAGAGCGCCATGCAGACCGTGGTGTTCAGGTTGGCCGTGGGCGCGTCGAAACCGGGGATCAGGCCCATGAGGTTCATGCCGAAAATGTAGATGAACATACCGGCCAGCAGGGGCACGTATTTGCGCCCCACTTCGCCCATGGTGGAACAGACGAAGCGTTCAATAGTGTCGACGAGCGCTTCGAAGAAGTTTTGCAGGCCCCCTGGCACAAGCGTCAGCCGCCGGCGCATGATCAAGGCCACCGTGAAGAGGATGGCCATGCAGACCCAGGAATAAAAGACGTGTTTGAATTCAATCACCTGTCCGCCGATGGTGATCTCGTCCATGCCCATAAATGTGGAAAGCAATACCGGATGCGGCAAACCACCTGCCATGAGCCAGCCTCCTGTGTGGATACAAGCTGAACCGTGTTTTCAAAGGCCGCGCGGCGCAAATGCCCGAGGCCTTTCCCCCAATGAAGTGTTCCGTCCGGCGGCTCCGCCGCCCGCTGTCTCAACGCCGTGCGTTACGCGAAGCCACGGCAAAGGTTATCAGGGCCGTGGCCGCTCCGGCGGTCAGGCCGCCCAGAATGGCCGTTACCGGCGCTTTGCAGACTATCAGGGCCCAGTAGAGCAGCCCGCCCAGCAGCAGCAGCCTGCCGCCCCAGCGCAACAATACCACGCGTAAAAACGCGGTGCTGTATTCGCCCAGGCCCGCGCGCAGGAAAAAGCGCGCCAAGCTCCAGAACGTCAGGGTCATAATGCCCAATCCCACGCCGAACCAGAAAAACCAGGGCGTCGCGCTGAAAGCCGCGCCGCCGCCCAGCAGAAACAGGGCTGTCAGCAGCAGCTCGTTGCGCACCAGCGGCCGGATGACCGGATGCCCGATGCCCCGCCGCCAGAGCCAGGCGTCAAGGCTGTGCGTCATGGTTTTCAGCGTCTGCGCGGTCATTTGTCTCTCTGGTTCCCTGCGTTGCGCCCGCCCCGGTGCCGGTCTGCCGCGTCGGCATGCCGGACGTCGGGCTGAGGCCCTTACGGCGGGCGTCTTCAGCCGCCATTTTTTTCAACAGATGCCGCGTGTCCCGGTAGACATTCAAAAAACCGGCGGCAATGCCCAGCAGCAGGAAAAACAATTTGCACCAAGGGCTGGTATCCAGCC
Source organism: Desulfovibrio sp. 3_1_syn3 (assembly GCF_000145315.2). Classification (NCBI taxonomy): domain Bacteria; kingdom Pseudomonadati; phylum Thermodesulfobacteriota; class Desulfovibrionia; order Desulfovibrionales; family Desulfovibrionaceae; genus Desulfovibrio; species Desulfovibrio sp. 3_1_syn3. Next base: position 531,854 of record NZ_ADDR02000001.1, on the reverse strand, counting down.
AGTAATCCAAACCGTAACCTATGGCGAAGCCCACCAGCGGCCCGCTGACCAGATGCAGGCCGATGACCCCGGTGGTTGCCAGGGCTTCCATGCCGCTCTGCTGTTGTTTGAGAATATCCTTGAACGACATGGGCCGCCTCCGCGTTGTGTCAGCGGCGCGCACATCTTTTACATCCGCGCTTTGGAACCCTGGTGGAAAAGCCGCCCTCTCAGGTGTGGGCGTCAGTTCCCGCTGCCACCCGGCAAATCCTATGTTTGCTATGATTTTGCCCTAACGCTGTGTAAATTATCACAGCCTCCCCGGCGCGTCAACGGCTTTGCGCCGAAACATTCGGCATCTGCGCATATTTTCGCCGCAAGCGCGGGCCTGCCGGGGGGGGGTGACTTTTTCAGGACTTGAGCCGCCAGAGGCTGAGGCATTCCAGGTGCGGCGTATGCGGAAAAAGATCCACGGCCGCCAGCCGTTCCAGGCTGTAGCGCGTCTGGAGGCCGTCCGCGTCCCTGGCCAGGGTGGCCGGGTTGCAGGATATATAGAGGATAGTTTGGGGCCGTAGCGCCAGCAGGCCGTCCAGAACCCGAGGGGCGAGACCGGCGCGCGGCGGGTCGGCCAGTACCGTGTCCCAGCCGGGACCGCGCCGCTCACGCCGCAGCCGGTCCAGCAGGGCCGCCGCATCGCCCGCTTCGTAGCGGCACCGGATCAGTCCGCCGCGTTCCGCGTTGCGCCGGGCCAGAGCCACGGCGCGTTTGTCGCATTCCAGGCCCAGAAGCCGATCGTAGTCAGGAGCCAGCAGTTGCCCCGGCGCGCCCACGCCGCAGTAAAGGTCCAGCAGGGATGCGCCGTTTTCCGCGCCGCCGCGCGTCTGCCGGAGCATGTCCTGAGCCAGGCGGGCCAGATTCTGCGCGGCTCTGGTGTTGACCTGAAAGAAAGAAGCCGCGTCTAGGGCGAACAGGCAATCGCCCAGCGGCAGGTGGAGCAGGGCGGCTTGCGGATCTTCCCCGCCGCTCCCGTTAAGGCAGAGCACGCGCCGCTCACCGGCGGCCAGGGCATCGGGGCTTTGCCGTTCCTCATGGACAAAGGCGGCCAGGTCCGGAAAGCCGCCCAGCAGCTCTTCGCCCAGAGAGCGCGCGGCGGCCCGTCCGTCCGCACCGCCGGGACTGGTTACGCACAGGGCCCACCAGCGTGGCGCGGGGTCGTCTTCCCGTCTGCCGCTGCGCAGAACCAGGAAGCGCCAGAAGCCGTGCGATCCGGCTGCATGGGTCATTTTGTCCCGGCCAGGGCCGCGCCGTGCGAGCGGAGCGGCATAGGGGGCGAGGCCGCTCTGTTCCGCCGAGCGACGGGCAGCGGCCAGAATGTCCTGGGCCCCGGCGGGCAGCAGCACACAGCCCGGCACCGCGATGACTCCGGCGCCGCCCCGGCGGCGCTGCCCCAGGATCAGATTGCCGCCCGCGTCCCGGCCAAAGGCGAATTCCATCTTGTTGCGGAACGCCGTCCGTTCAGGCGAAGGGTGCGGGGGCTCCAAAACCGCTGTGAGCATGTCCCGGTCCAGGTGCCCGATGCGGGTCAGGGCCGCCAGGGCCAGATCCTCCTTCCAGCGCAGCTGCGCCGGGTAGGGCATGATCTGCAGAGGGCAGCCGCCGCAGACATGCTGGTGCGGGCAGAGCGCCGGTACGGCGTCCGGGGCCGGGCGCAGCACGTCCAGCAGGTCGGCCTCCACAAGGCGGGCCTTGCGCCTGACGATCCGCGCTCGGACGATCTGCCCCGGCAGCGCGCCGCTCACAAAGACGGCCGTGCCGCTTCCACGGGTTTTGCTGTTTTGGCCTGTCTCCGGCAGACGGGCGATGCCGCGTCCGTCGTGGGCCAAGCTGTCCACTGTCAGGGTGAGGATTTCGCTCATGGCGGCACGGTAGCAGCGCCGGGGCGGTTTTGCCAAGCCACGCCGCCGGATTTGTCCGGCATTACGGCCGGGAGAAACGCCCGGATGAAAAAGATTGGGGTCCGGGCCTTGACATTTTCCGTTCCATCGGGCAAATATACCTTTCTCTTTTTGGAGGTTGATCATGTACGCGATTATCGAGACCGGCGGAAAACAGTACCGCGTCGAAGAAGGTTCCAAGATTGTTGTGGAAAAGCTCGCGGCCCAGGCCGGCAGCGATGTTACCTTGGATAAGGTGCTGATGGTCGGCGGCGCGGACTGCAAAGTGGGCGCTCCGTATCTGGCCGGCGCCGCCGTGACGGCGGAAGTGGTGGAACAGGGGCGCGGCCCCAAGGTCATGGTGTTCAAACGCAGGCGGCGTAAGGATTCCAAAACGCTGCGCGGTCACCGCCAGGACTGCACCACCATTCGCGTCAAAAGCATCAACAGCTAGGCTGGTCTTTCGAGGCGGGCCGTCCGTTTTTCGGCTGGTTTCCGGAAGCGATCCTTCGGGTTGCGGGCCGGAGTCGGAGCGGATTGGCAAGGCGTTTCGATGATTCAGCGTTCAGGAGGCTATCATGGCTCATAAAAAAGCAGGCGGCTCTTCGCGCAACGGTCGCGACAGCGCGGGTCAGCGCCGCGGCGTCAAGCGTTTCGGCGGTCAGCACGTGCTGGCGGGCAATATTCTGGTGCGTCAGCTGGGCACCGTTGTGTATCCCGGCGCCAATGTGGGCATGGGCAGGGATTTTACCCTGTTCGCCAAGGTGGAGGGCGTAGTGCGCTTTGAAAAATATGTCCGTAAGCGCCGCGTGTTGACGCGCGTGCATGTGGAAGCGCCCGCTCAATAAAGCCCCTTCGCGTGAAAATTTCAAAGGGAAGGAGCCGCCCTCAGGGGCGGTTCCTTCCCTTTTGTCTTTTTTCCAGGCATAGTAGCGCAGATCACCTTTGAGAATCGGCATTCTCAAAGTTCCGGCGACGCTCGCTCTGCTCTCGATGTCCGTACGGCTCGCATTGCTCGCCTACGGCCACAGCCCTGCGGGTCGTCCTTCGGGTTGGTCTTCGGTGTGCAACAGCGCAAATAACTTGCGCTTATGCCGATCTTTGCCGTCGTCATCCGAAGGCGGCACAGCCGCCAATGGCTGCCGCTCGCGGCGGGCTTTGCTCGCCGTAAACGGGCATTTCAAGCGTTGCTTATCTCGTTTGAATAACATAAATCCGGGGCCGTGATGCCCCGGTCAGAGGCAAAATAGTATGAGATTTGTGGATGAAGCGAAAATTCAGGTCCGGGCGGGCAAGGGCGGCCACGGTTGCGTGTCCTTCCGGCGCGAGAAGTTTGTGCCGCGCGGCGGCCCGGACGGCGGCAACGGCGGGGAGGGCGGTTCCGTCTATCTGCGGGCCGACAACCGTCTGCTTTCCCTCTATGATTTCCGTCTGAAGCGCCTGTATGAGGCCCAGAACGGCCAGCCCGGCCAAGGCAGCCAATGCGACGGCAAAAAGGGGACGGATCTGGTGCTGGGCCTGCCCGTGGGCACCCTGGTTTTTGCCGAAGGGCCGGAAGGCGAGCGCCTGCTGGCCGACCTCAGCGAGCCGGACAGCCTTGCGCTGGTGGCGCGCGGGGGGCGCGGCGGCAAAGGCAACGAGCATTTCAAGTCCGCCACCATGCGCGCGCCGCGTTTTGCCCAACCCGGCGAACCCGGCGAGGAGCTGAACCTGCGGCTGGAGCTGAAAATCCTGGCCGACGCCGGACTGATCGGTTTGCCGAATGCGGGCAAGTCCACGTTCATTTCGCGGGTTTCGGCGGCCCGTCCCAAGATCGCGGCCTATCCCTTCACCACCCTGACGCCCAATCTGGGCGTGATGATCGACGAGGTGGATCCGGACAAGCGCATGGTCATTGCCGACATCCCCGGCCTTATTGAGGGCGCGCACGCCGGACAGGGCCTGGGGCACCGCTTTTTGAAGCATGTGGAGCGCACCCGCTTTCTTGTGCATATGTTGAGCATTGAGGATGTGGATGACGTGGAGCCTTGGGCCGGGTTTGAACTGGTCAATGAGGAGTTGCGGCGTTTCGATCCGGAACTGGCCGAGCGGAGGCAGATTGAAGTGGTCAATAAAATAGACCTGGTGGACGAGGAACGCCTGGAGACGCTGAAAGCCCGTGCCGAAGCCGACGGCCGGAAGATTTTCTTCATTTCCGCCCGCGAGGAGCAGGCCCTGGAACCACTGGTGGCCGAACTCTGGCGGTTGCGCGACGAGCTGGCCCGCCACGAGCCCCTGTTGCGCTACGAGCAGGAAGAGGCGGAAGCGGGCGAGGAATTCCCGGACATTGAAGTGATCTACACGCGCGAGTGAGGCTGTTCTGACGGCCTGTCCGGCGGAAAAGACGGACGGCCGGGGCGGAAGCGGCCGCGTTGTGCGGGCAATTGCAGCGGAGGCGGTGATGGAAAGGCCGGAGGACTGGCGGCAGGAACGGGCCCGGGTACTGGCGCAGGCCCGTGTGGTGGTGGTCAAGGTCGGCAGCGCCGTGCTGACCGACGCTATGGGGCTCAGCGCCGCCGTGCTGGACAGCCTGGCCGGGCAACTGGCCGGGCTGCGCCGCCCGCCCGGCTCGCAAGCGGGTCAGCAGGCCAATCAGTCCGGCGAGCGGCGGCTGGTGCTGGTTTCTTCCGGCGCCGTGGCCGCCGGGCGGGCGGCTCTGGCCGTGCACGGCAGGCAGGTGGAAACCACGGGCCTGGCTGCCCGGCAGGCCGCAGCCGCCGTGGGCCAGGGACAATTGATGCGGGCCTGGGACGCGGCTTTTCACGCCCACGGCATGCCCACGGCCCAGGTGCTGCTGACCCGTGACGACCTGCGCGCACGCCAGCGTTTTCTCAACGCCCGCAACACCTTCGCGGAACTCCTGCAGTGGCGCGTGCTGCCCATTGTCAATGAAAACGACACGGTTTCGGTGAGCGAACTCAAGTTCGGCGACAACGATTGCCTCGCCAGCCTGCTGGTCAACCTCACGGGCGCGGACCTGTTCGTCAATCTGACCTCGTCGCCCGGCGTGCTGGCCGCCAATCCCCAGCGGCAACCCGACGCGCCGGTTATGGACCATATCGACGACGTGGCGGCCCTGGATCTTAGCCAACTCTGCGGCGGCAAAACTTCCGTGGGCACGGGCGGCATGTATTCCAAACTGCTGGCCGCCCGGCGCGCCGCCCAGATCGGCGTGCCCACCCTGATCCTGCCGGGCCGCGAGCCCGACGTGCTGGCACGCGTCTTTGACGCGGCGGCGCTGGAGGCGGCGGGCGGAACCCCGACGGCAACGCCGGGGACCTGGGTGCGTCCCGCGGGGCACGCCATACCGCGCCGCAAGTTCTGGCTGGCCTACCAGTCGGAACCGGCGGGCAACGTGACTGTGGACGCGGGCGCGGCGCAGGCTTTACTGCGCAAGGGCGGCAGCCTGCTGCCCGGCGGCGTGCGCCGGGTGGAAGGCGCGTTCCAGAAAGGAGCCCTGGTGCGCGTGCTGCACGAAGGGCAAAGCCTGGGCGTGGGCCTTTCCAATTACAGCGCGGCTGACCTCAAGAAAATCATGGGGCTCAAGCGCCACGAAGTGGCGGCCATTCTGGGCGACGCCCACTATCCGGAAGTCATCCACAGGGACAATCTGCTGCTGGACGCGGCGGTGTAGAGCAATTCACGTTTGAAATGCTCTAACGCCGCATGTGAACGACCACGCCGTCTGACGACAGTTTTGGGGGAGAATGCATGGGGGCATCGGCAACGGGATCAGGCGCTGGCGGGACGGGACGGGGAGCGCGGGACCTTTTCGCGTCCCGGCTCGGCATGCTGGCGGCCACTCTGGGCTCGGCTGTGGGCCTGGGCAATATCTGGAAGGTGCCCGCCCTCACAGGACAGCACGGCGGCGCGTCCTTCCTGCTGATCTACGTGCTTTCCACCATGCTGGTAGCCCTGCCCCTGATGATCGTGGAAATGATCATGGGGCGGCGCACCCGCGCCAATGCCTATAGAACCTTCACCCTGCTGACCCCGCGCCGGGCCTGGTGGGTGACGGGCGCGCTCTCGGTACTGGCCGCCGCGTTGATTCTGGCCTTTTACAGCGACGTGGCGGGCTGGGTCTTCGCCTATGTGCCCAAGGCCCTGAGCGGCGGCGTGGCCACCACGGACCCGCTGGTGGCGGCCCGCATTTTCGGAGAGCTGCTGGCAAGCCCGTGGGAAAGCCTGCTCTGGCAGTGGTTGGTGTTGGGTTTCATCGCGGCCGTGATCATGCGCGGGGCCTCGGGGGGCATCGAACGCGTCACGCGCGTGCTCATTCCCCTGCTCTTTCTGCTGCTGGTGGCGGTCTGCATTCGCAGCCTGACCCTGCCCAATGCCGGTGCGGGCCTGCGCTTTCTTTTCATGCCCGACTTCGCGCGCATCAACGGCGAAGTGGTGCTGATGGCCATGGGCCTGTCCTTTTTCAAGATGTCCATCGGCTTCGGCTGCATGATCACCTACGGCAGCTATTTCCAGGCCGACACCCGCGTGCCCGCCCTGGCCCTGCGGGTGATGGTCTGCGATCTGCTGGTCTCCCTGCTGGCGGGCGTGGCCGTGTTTCCGGCGGTGTTCAGTTTCGGCTTCGAGCCCACGGCAGGCACCAGCCTGCTTTTCCTGACCATTCCGGCGGTCTTCGCCTCCATGCCGGGCGGGCAGTTCTTTACGGCGATTTTTTTTGTGCTCTCGGCCGTGGCCGCCATCGGGGCCATGCTCTGCCTGTTGGAAATTCCCGTGGCCTGGCTGCTGGAAACCTGCAAACTGCCCCGCCCCAAGGCCACACTGCTGGTGGCTCTCGGCGTGGCCGCCCTGGGCGTTCCGCCCACGCTCTCCACCGGGATCTGGGCCTCGGAGACCGTCTTCGGCCTGACGTCTTTTGACGCGTATGATTTCGCCACGTCCAACCTGCTGTTGCCGGTCTGCGGCCTGCTGACCAGCCTGTTCGCGGGCTATGTCTGGCCAGAACGGGAATTCGTCGCGGCCCTGACCAACAACGGCAGCCTGCCGCTGCAAAGGCTGGCGCGCCTGCTGCGTCTGGCCTGCCGTACGGTGACGCCTTTGCTCATCACCATTATTTTGCTGCACGGCCTGAAGGTATTTTAAGCGAATCAAATGGGAAGAAGCCCTGAGAGCACTGCCGGAAAGCCGGCCCGGAGGCAGCTTGCTCAGGGCCGGTCCGGACCAATCAAGGTCTGTCCGGGTCGGCCGCGGCCGGGACTTCGTGGGCCAGGGCTTCGCGCGCCAGTTGGCTGACGCTTTTTTCGTAGAGTTGCTCGCCGTCGAAAAGTTCGCAGATTTCTTCATGCCCGGCGTCAGCCAGGCGGCGCAGGGCGGGCGTGTCCATGAAGTCCGGCGGCAACTGGGCCAGAGCCCAGGCGGCCATGCCCCGGCAGATCACGTCGTTGTCCTCCAGGCCTTTGCGCAGCCAGGGCCGCGCGCCCGCGCAGAGTTCGGGTCGGGCCTGGGCCAAACGGCCGACGGCCCAGTAACACGAGCGGCGCAACAGATCGTTGTCGCAGTAATTGTCGTCCCGGCCCAGGTCGATGAGATAGGAAGCCAGCACGCGATGAAAATCCTTGGCCAGGAGCGGGCTGGCGGCCAGGCTTTCTCCGAAGGCTTCGGGAATGCCCCAGCCGATGTTGCCGGATTCTTCATTCATATGCCACATGAAGCGGCGGATGATGTTGCGGGCCGCCTCGGGCTCGCGCTCGGCCAGCCGGGCCGTGGTCAGGCCCAGGGCCACGGCGGCCCGGTGCATGGTCTGCGGGCCCAGCAGCAGGAAGGAAAAAAGCGGCCCCACATGGGACGCGCCGCCCGCGGCGATTTCTTCCAAATGATCCCGCCACCGCGGACTCTGCAAATATTGTTTCAATTGCTGTTTGGTTGAACGCATCCTGGGCATGGCTTTCCTCCGCCGGGTTAAAATGCGGCCACATTCAGAGTTACGACTTTTTCAGCGTCTGGCAAGCCGCCGTGCCTACAGCGTGCAGAAGAAGATAACCCAGAACGGCACGCTGAAATCCAAGATCATGGCGTGCACGATGGAGACGAAAATCCAGTCCCGGCCCGCGTAGCGGGCGATGATGGGCAGGGTGGTGTCCATGGTGGAGGCCCCGCCGCAGGAAATGGGGGCCAGCGGCCCCAGCAGGCGCACCAGCAGCGGCGTGCCCACCAGGGTCAGGATTTCGCGCAGAATGTTGCTGAGCAGGGCCACGGTGCCCAGTTCCGCGCCCTTGTACTGGGTGATGAAGATGGAGGAAAGGGAGTAGTAGGCGAAGCCCGCGCCCACGGCCAGGCAGTCGGCAAGGCTGTAGGCCAGAAAAAGGCTGGCCGCGGCCACGCCCGCGAACGTGCCCACGGTGGTGGCCAGGGGGAGCAGGAGCACACGCGGGCGCAGGGTGCGTAGAATCTCGCCCAGCCGCCGGTCTGATCCGATGGACAGGCCCACCAGCCCCATGAGCAGCCAGAGCACATAGAGCGTGGCGTCGTGCTCCACAAAATAGCGGGGAATCAGGCCCAGCCGGGCCAGACCCAGCCCCGCGCCGAAAAAAGCCAGAATCAGCAGACTGCCGGACATACGGAAAAAAGCCCCTTCGGGTCTTTATGGACGGATGACAAACCCCGCTGACGCGGTGTTTGCGCCGCCATCGGCTCATGTTCAGAAAAACTTGCCGGGCGGTGCCCGTTACACGCCGCCGTGCGGCGGGTGGGCATTAACAGGAGAGTTCCGGGCATTGCCCGCGCCCGGGGCTGCGGGGAAATCGCGGAACCAGCGCCGGATCACGGCCACGCAGGCCAGGGACCCGGCCACGCCCGCCAGGGTCAGCAACAGGGCCTTGCCGCCCAGCAACGGCAGGTTGTTCATCAGTTCCTCATTGCCGCCCACGGCCACGCCCAGAGAAAAGAGCAACAGCATGATGGCCGGTGAGACGCAGCGGGTCAGCAGGCCGAGCCAGGCCCGGCCGCGCAGCAGCCAGCCCAGGGTCATGCCCAGCAGCATCAGGCCCATGGCGATGAACATGATTTTTCTCTCTCTTTCCTTCGGAAGCCAAAAGAATCTATTTCAGGAAGGACCTCTAGGTCCGGATTACATGGCGCAATGCCTGCCGCAAAAAGGCCAGCATGGCCCCATAGCGCTGCTCCTCGTGCAGCAGATACTCCACATCCCAGAGCACCCAGATCAGATGTCCGCGATGGCGAGTCTGCTGCAGGGGGCGGAGACCGCCCGGCAGGGCCAGGGCCTTGGCCGCCGCCGAGCCCATGACCACCACGCCGCGCGCGCCCAGCGTGCTCACGCCGGACCAGAAGGCGTCGGCATGGGGCGCGTAGTTCTCCGCGTCCGGAGCGTCGTCCGCGTCTCCCCTCGGCAGGCAGGCGGGCCAGAATGTATGGGTGCCCGCCGGGTGCCCCAGATCGCCCAGCAGACGTTGCAGAAAAGCCCGCCGCGCCTGACGCTGCTCGTCCTGCGCGCCGCAGAGATCCCTGCCCAGATTCCAGTAGGTCCAGGCCACCAGGCCGGGTCGGCTGGCCGCCAGACGCTCCCGCCAGGGCGCGGGCCAGGCGTGCGGCGGCAGGGGCCGCCAACGCTCCTCATTATGGGCGTTGGCGGCGGGTCCGGCGGCGGGCGTTGTTTCCTGCCCCGCGGCGCGGGCGCTTTCCCGCCGTTGCGGGGCGGACCGTTCCGGCGCAGGGGAAACCGCCCGGCGATCAGGATGCGGCCCTTGCCGGGAGGGCGGGGCGGCGGGTCGCCGTTGCGGGGCGGTCCGCAGCCCCGGCTCGGCGCAGAGCGAGCAGGCCGGAGGCGCGTCCTCCGGCAGCAGCAGGCAGCGCAGGCCGTGGCCCCGCCAGAGCGCGCCCAGCGGATTCAGATCCGCAAAAGCCATGTGCAGAGCTCCCAGGCCACATCGGCCTTGCTTTGTGAGGGCCAGATTTCCTCGCGCCCGCGCGCGTCCGCCACGGCCATGCTGTTGGTGGGCGTGCCGAAGCCGCTGCCCACGGCGTTGACGCGATTGGCCGCCAGCAGGTCGGCTTTTTTGCGGGCCAGTTTGGCGCGCGCCAGGGGCAACAGGGCGTCCATGTCCGGCGCGGTCTCTGCCGCGAAACCCAGCACCTTCTGGCCGGGACGGCGCACGGCGGCCAGGTTGTGCAGAATATCCGGGTTGGGCCTGAAATCCAGGCTGAAGCCGTCAGGCGCCTCGGATTTCTTGAATTTGCGTTCCCCAAGGGGCGCGGGTGAAAAATCGGCCACCGCCGCCGTGAACATGCCCATGTCCATATCCGGCCAGAGCCCGCGCGCGGCCTCGTACATCCCGTGCGCGTTCGTCACGTCGTGCCGTTGCACGCCTCGCGGCAGAAAAGCGCTCACTCCCGGCCCGCAGATTGCCGTCACTTCGGCTCCGCGCAGCCAGGCGCACACGGCCAGGGCCGAGCCCATCAGGCCGCTGGAGGGATTGGACCAGAAGCGCACGCCGTCCCAGGCTTCGCGCGTGGGGCCCAGCGTGACCATGACCCGCAGGCCGGCCATGTCCTGGGGGGACAGGGCTTGCAGTCCGGCCAGAAAAATTTCCGGCAGGGCGGCCAGACGCCCTTGGCCGTCGTCGCCGCAGGCCGTGCCGCCGTTGTCCGGCCCCACGAAACGCGCGCCGCGCTGCTCCAGCAGAGCCGCGTTGGCCCGGGTGGCCGGATGGGACCACATGCGCGGGTTCATGGCCGGTGCCAGGACCAGCGGGCCGTCAAAGGCCAGAGCCTGGGCCGCCAGCATGTCCGAGGCCGCGCCGTGGGCCAGGCGCGCCAGGGCGTCGGCCGAGGCCGGGGCCACGACCATGGCCTCGGCGCACTGTCCCGGCTCCAGATGGGAGAAAATATCCTGACCGGCTTCGAACATGCCGCCGTAGACCGGCATTGCGCCCAAGGATTCGAAGAGCAGGGGGGTGACGAAACGCCGGGCCCCGTCCGTGAGCGTGACCGAAACATGGATGCCCAGCCTGAGCCAGGCCCGCAGCAGCTCCGTGGCCCGGTAGCAGGCCACCGAACCGCAGACCCCCAGATGCAGTCGCTTATGGGCAAAGCGCGTGCTCCGGTCAAAAGGCGTGGCAAGGGATGCGGCCGGGGTCGGGCTCACAGCGTGCGCTCCTGCAGGCCGCCGGACGCGCCCGCGCCCCACTGCTCCGTGGTGCCGGGAACGGGCGGCGGCGTGGGCGTGCTTTGGCCTGACTCGTTGCCCAGGGGCGCGTATTCCTCGCCGGACAGTTCCGCGCCGCTGTCCGAGCCGCCGGGCAGGCTGAGGGCCGAGCCGTCGGGCAGGCGGCTGCCCACCCAGATTTCCAGGATGGTCAGCACGGTCTGACGGCGGAAGGCCAGCACCGCCAGGCTGTTGCCCTTGTCATAGACATAGAGGGAGCGGTCTCCCTTGCGCTGGGAGAGCCGCAGCTGCCAGCCCTGGCTTTGCAGGGCCGTGAACATGCTCTGGGCCGCCCGCGAGGCGTCCACATTGCCGCGCAGGGTTTCCAGGCCCTCGCGCTCCCCGTCCGCGCCGTAGTTCATATAGCCGTGCGAGGCATAGCGCTGCATGCCGGAGGGCAGGGGTACGTTCAGCAACTGGCTGGATGTAACGTCCGCGCCGCCGGTGAGCGGGTCGTTGGAAAAGGGATTGCTGACGCCCATGGAGGCGCAGCCCTGAGCGGCGGCGAGGACCAGCCCCAGAGCGAGGGTGACAAGCGTGCGTCGCATGGCTATACTCCTTCCCCCGGACATGACAGGTCGTCCGGATTCAGGAACACAGCCTAGCCTCTCCGCCGCGCCCTGACAAGTCCGGCGCCGGGGCGGGCGCAGCAATGAGGCCCGCCACAGCCATGATTCCCGACGAAGCGGATTTTTCTCTGAGCAGTTACCGTTTTGATCTGCCGCCGGAGCAGATCGCCCAGTTTCCCCCGGAAGAGCGGGGCGCGTCCCGTTTGCTGGTCCTGCCGCGCAAGGGCGCTTCCGATCCCCGCCCTGAGCTGCGCCACGGCATGTTCGGCGATCTGCCCGACTGCCTGCCGGAGAATGCGCTGATCATCGCCAACAATTCGCGCGTCTTGCAGGCCCGCCTGCTGGGTTCGCGCGGCACGGGCGGCAAGGTGGAATTTCTGCTGCTCACGCCTCTGCCCCTGGTCATGGAGCGTGCCCGGCCCGACAAGCGCCTTGGCGGGGCCGGCGGCGCGGAGGCCTTCAGCGCCGAGGCCGAGGGCCTGGTGCGTTGCGGGGGCAGCGTGCGCGAGGGCGAAACCTTCGCTTTCGGCGCGGGCATCAGCGTGACCGTGCTGGAATCCGGCCCCTTCGGGCAGCGCCGGGTACGCCTGGCCTGGCAGGGCGACCTGGCCAAGGCCTTCGCGGCCACCGGGCATATCCCGTTGCCCCCCTATATCAAGCGCGCCGACGGCGAGGAAGACCTCAGCCGTTACCAGACCGTCTACGCCAGAAGCGACAAAACCGGCTCCGTGGCCGCGCCCACGGCCGGGCTGCACTTCACCCCGGCCATGCGTGAAAAGCTGGCGGACCGGGGCTTTGAGTGGGCCGAGGTGACGCTCTATGTGGGCTACGGCACCTTCAGCCCGGTGCGTTGCGAGGACATCCGCAGCCACCGCATGCACCGCGAATACGTGGAAGTGCCGGAGGCCACGGCCGCGGCCATAGCCAGGGCCAAGGCCCAGGGCCGTCCCGTGGTGGCCGTGGGCACCACCAGCGTGCGTACCCTGGAGGGCGTGGCCGAACTCTGCGGCCGGGTGCAGCCCTACACGGGTTGGACGGACATTTTTCTCTATCCCGGCAGGAGCTTCCGCGTGGTGGACGCGGTGCTGACCAATTTTCATCTGCCGGAATCCTCCCTGCTCATGCTGGTTTCGGCCTTTGCCGGGCGCGAGCGCATGCTGGCGGCCTATGCCGAAGCCGTGACCAGGGGCTACCGCTTTTTTTCTTATGGGGACGCCATGCTCATTAAATAAGGGCGGGCCCGGTTCCCCGGTCCTTTTCCGGCGCGGGACTTCCCCGTGCTGTCGCTGGTGTCTGATTTGAAAAATCAGGTGCCCGAAGCCCGTAGGGTTCTGCGGCGGCGCAGCCGCCGTGAGACCGCGAAAATCACGTTTTTTCGCGGACGATCCTGCGAAAATTGAGAGCATGCCTATGCTCGAAATTTTTGCAATTGGGCACTAGTGAAATGTCACGCCTCACCTGTCGGTTCAGCGTGAAGATCACACAGCAAAAAACGCGATTTTTGCTGTGTTTACGCCGCCTGCGGCGGCGCGCAACCCCTTGCGGGTTTGCGACATGTGTCGCTTGGCGCGACACTAGAAGGAGTGCAAAAAACATATGTCACGAGTAGTTTTTTTGGAAGATCGCTGCAAGGGCTGCCGGCTCTGCGTGGAGGTCTGCCCTGTGCATATCCTGCGTCCGTCAGGCCGTTTCAACCGCCAGGGTTATGAAATCATGGAAATGAGCGGCCAGTGCACGGGCTGCGCGTCCTGCGCTGTCATGTGCCCGGACACGGCCATCCGGGTATTCAGAAGCGTCAAAGCCGAAAACGCGGCCGAAGGAGGCGCCATATGAGCGCATCACAGACGGAGCGCGTGCTGATCAAAGGCAATGAGGCCGTGGCCTTCGGCGCGGTGGACGCGGGCTGCCGTTGTTATTTCGGCTATCCCATCACGCCCCAGAATGAAATTCCCGAAGCGCTTTCGGTGCTGCTGCCGGAGAACGGCGGCCAGTTTGTGCAGGCCGAAAGCGAAGTGGCCGCCTCCAACATGCTGTTGGGCGCGGCGGCCTGCGGCATTCCGGCCATGACTTCGTCCTCGGGCTGCGGCATCTCCCTGATGCAGGAGGCCATTTCCTACATGGCGGGCAGCCATGTGCCCGGCGTCATCGTCAACATGCAGCGCGGCGGCCCCGGCCTGGGGGATATCGGCCCGTCCCAGGGCGACTATTTTCAGGCGGTCAAGGGCGGCGGCCACGGCGACCACCGCAACCTGGTCCTGGCCCCGGCCACGGCGCAGGAGTGTTATGATTTCATGTTCCGGGCCTTTGCCCTGGCCTTCAAATACGCCAACCCGGTCATGGTGCTGGGCGACGCCATTGTGGGGCAGATCAAGGAGCCCGTGCGCCGCGAGCCGCCCAAAGAGGCCATGCGGCCGGAGGCGATTCAGGACACGGCCCGCGCCTGGCGGCTGGAAGGCTACGGCAAACGCGGCCCCGCCGCCGCGCCGCGCCTGCTCAAATCCGTCTATCTGGCCGAGGGAGCCCTGGCCGCGCGCAATCGTCTGCTGATGGAAAAGTACGAGGCCATGCGCGCGGAAGCGGCCTTTGAACAGATGGACGTGGACGACGCCGAGCTGGTGGTGGTGGCTTTCGGTTCCATGGCCCGCATCGCGCGCAGCGCCATCCGCCAGTTGCGCGGTCAGGGGCATCGATTGGGTCTGTTCCGGCCCGTGACCTTGTATCCCTTCCCGGACGAAGCCCTGCGCGCCTTGGCGCCGGGGCGGCGTTTCCTGGTTATCGAGCAGAATACCGGCCAGATGGTCGAGGATGTGCGCCTGGCGCTCAACAGCGCGGCCCCGGTGGCCTGGCACGGGGTCATGCCCGGCCTGTTCATCGGCGCGGACGCGCTGACCGACCCCATCCTCCGGGCGCTCAAGGAGAAGAAATAATGACGCGGATTTCGGAAACGGCCGATGCGCTGCGCCCGCAGCCGGGCGAACGTCTGGTGTTTGACGTCACCCCCGTGCTCAATGAGTGCCCCACCCATTACTGCCCCGGCTGCCATCACGGCATTGCCCACCGCCTGGTCAGCGAGGTGCTGCATGAGCTGGGCGTGGCGGACAGAACCATACTGGTGGCCTCGGTGGGCTGCGCCACCTTCACCTACGACTATTTCAACGTGGACGGCCTGGAAGCGCCGCACGGCCGGGCCTGTGCCGTGGCCACGGGCGTGCGGCGCGCCCGGCCCGACGCCGTGGTCTTCACCTATCAGGGCGACGGCGACATGGCCGCCATCGGCTTGGCCGAGTCCCTGCACGCGGCCAACCGGGGCGAAAAGATCACCACCATCTTCATCAACAATACGGTCTACGGCATGACCGGCGGCCAGATGGCCCCCACCACCCTGGTAGGCCAGAAAACCACCACGACCCGGCAGGGCCGCTCCCTGAGCAACGAGGGCGGCCCGGTGCGCCTGGCCGAGATCATGGCCCAGCTCGAAGGCGTGGCCTATGCAGAGCGTTGCGCCCTGGATTCGGTCAAACATGTGCGGGTGGCCAAAAAGGCCATGCGCAAGGCTTTCGAGGTCCAACTGGACGGTCTGGGTTTCGGTTTTGTGGAGCTGCTTTCGGGCTGCCCCACCAACTGGCATCTGGACCCGGTGGCGGCCAACAAGCGCATTGCCGAGGCCATGATTCCGGTCTTCCCCCTGGGCGTGTTCAAGGACGCCACGGCCGGGGCCGGTCCTGTTGCGCCAGTTGCGGAGGACGCGCAGGCAAAGGAGGCCCCCCGTGGCTGAGTATCAGGACGTGATTATGGCCGGTTTCGGCGGCCAGGGCGTGATGCTGATCGGCAATCTGCTGGCGCAGGCCGGTATGGAACAGGGCCTGGAAGTGAGCTTCATTCCGGTCTACGGCGCGGAAATGCGCGGCGGCACGGCCAACTGCACCGTAGTGCTGGACAGTCACCCCATCGGCTCGCCCCTGGTGCGCGAGCCCTTGTCCACCATTGTGCTCAACGAGCCCTCGCTGGACAAATTCCAACCGCGCCTGCGGGCCGGGGGCGTGCAGATCGTCAACGCCTCGCTGGTCAGCCAGGGGCTGCTGGATGCCGGCCTGCGCAGCGTCTACATTCCGGCCAACGACATGGCCCATGAACTGGGCAACGTGAAGCTGGCCAATATGGTGGCGCTGGGGGCATGGCTCAAGGCCACGGGCGCGCTGCCGCTCAGGGCGGTGCAGGAAGCCCTCAGGCGGGTGGTCAGCGCGCACTACGCCAAACTGATCCCGGTCAATGCCCAGGCCCTGGAAGCGGGTTACAACTTCGCCTGATGTTGGATTGTCCGGCCGGATAGGTTCCGGCGGCCAGCTCGACTTTTGTGTACAACCGAAAATGCCGCTGCTCCCTGACGGGGGCAGCGGCAAAACATTTTTGGAGAGAAACGATGCGCAAAATATGCGGGGTATGCCTGGGCCTGCTCGTGGGCAACGGCGCCCGCGCCGTAACGCGCCGCGCGGCGGCACGGCAGCCGCTATTTCTTGCGTTGCAGCACGAACATGAAGAAGTTGTCGCCGCGTTCAAGCCAGATGACCTTGGCCAGTTCGGGCTGGGTGGCCAGAAAGCCCTCCAGCGCGCGCAGCACGTCGGGTACTTTATAGTAGAAATGCTTGTGGTCGGGCGCAATGGCGGCCAGCTCGCGGCCCATGGGAATGATGAAGGCATAGGCTTTGACGCCGCCGTACTTCTCCAGCTTGACCACGTCCACCTTGCCGTCGCCGGCCAGAGCCTTGAAACCGAAAGGCAGGCGTTTTTTGAGCCAGTTTTCCAGAGCGCGGGAAACGGCGTCGGCTTTGCCTTTCTGGTTGTCGTAGCCCGGGGCGAATTTGGGCATTGTGTCGCGCAGATCCACATCGCTGTAAGCCTCATAGGCGTCCAGCGGCAAAAAATCCTCGCGCAGCGTGCCGCCGCTTTTCAGAGTCACGACGCCCATGCCTTTTTCCCGCTCAATCCAGGGGCGCTTGCCCTTGGCGCGCAGTTTTGCCTCCACCTCGGCCTTGTTGGCGGAGGGGTAGCCGTCGCTTAATGTATTTTTGTCGGACGTATCCCGGTTCGCGCCCGAGGCTGGGAAGGGCGAGATCAGGAAAAGAAGAAATGCGGCCGTGAGAATGAAGGACCGGGAAAGGGGCCGCGTGATTCCGGTGTGGGAGAAATCCATGCGTGTGCCTCTGTTTTTCGGGGGGAGAGATGTTTTCTCATCCCGTGGCGGAGACGCTTTCCGCCACGGGATGAGAACGATGCCGGCGCCGGAGGGGCTAGAGCGGTTTACCTTCTAAAGGTAACCCGCTCTGACACCGCACATAGTGCGTCGCGCCGCGAAGACCGGCCCGACGGGCGGCCCGTAGGGCTGTCCCCGTTGGCGCCAACGGGACCATACGGGGATCGACAGCAACGATAACCACGTTTTTCGCCGGAATGCCGACTTTGAAATTTTACAAATTTCAAAGTTAATCTGCTCTAGAGGCCCTTGTCCTGCATCAGGCAGACCAGGTCGCAGACCCGATTGGAATAGCCCCATTCATTGTCGTACCAGGCCACGGCCTTGACCATGCGGCCGTCCTGCACGGTGGTGTAGGAGGCTTCCAGGATGGACGAGGCCGGATTGCCCTTGAAGTCCATGGAAACCAGAGGCTTGTCGTTGTATTCCAGCACGCCCTTGAGATAGCTGTCCGCGGCTTCCTTGAGCTTGCCCAGCAGGGTTTCGGTATCCGTCTGCTTTTCCAGAATGCCGGAAAAGTCCACCACCGACACCGTGGGCGTGGGCACGCGCAACGAATAGCCGCTGAACTTGCCTTTGAGTTCGGGAATGACCTTGGCCACGGCCTGGGCCGCGCCCGTGGAGGTGGGGATGATGTTGCAGGCCGCGGCGCGGGCTCGGCGCGGGTCTTTGTGGGCCATGTCCAGAATGCGCTGGTCGTTGGTATAGGAGTGGATGGTGACCATATTGCCGATCTGGATGCCGAACTCGCGTTGCAGCACCAGGGCCACCGGGGCCAGGCAGTTGGTGGTGCACGAGGCGTTGGACACGATATTGTGCTTGGCCGGGTCGTACTGGTCCTGATTCACGCCCATGACGATGGTGATGTCCTCTTCCTTGGCCGGGGCGGTGATGATGACCTTTTTGGCCCCGTTGTCCAGGTGCACGCCGGCCTGCGGCGCGGTGCGGAAAATGCCCGTGCTTTCAATCACAACGTCCACGTCATGCGCGCCCCAGGCCAGCTGCTTGGGGTCGCGCTCGGAAAAGCAGTGGATGTTCCAGTCGCCCACGGTCACTTCCCGGCCGTCGACCTTGGCGTCCAGATAACCCCGGCCGTAGACCGAGTCGTATTCCGCCAGATGGAAGTTGGTTTCCGCGTCGAAGAGATCGTTGATGGCCACCACTTCCACGCGGTCCTTGTAGCTCTTGTGCAGGGCGCGGAAAACCTGGCGGCCGATGCGGCCGAAGCCGTTGATGCCCACTTTGACTTTTTTCATGTGTATGTCCTCAACATAAAAAGGAAAAACAGCTCGTTGCCCGATTATGCAACAGGCCCGGATTTTTGTTTGCTGGCAAGGAAGGCGAGCTTCGAGTGCCGGGAGCGTATCAAAACATACGTGACCGGCGCGCGAAGCGAAGCCTGACGCCGCCAGCGGGCAAAGGGCCGGGCCTGTTTAGTCTTCGTAGACCGAGTAGGCATGCTTGGCCATCAGCTCGTAATTATTGCGCAGGGCCTCGTGCAGGCGCGCGTTTTCAATGGCCAGGGCCGAAATGGCGGCCACGGCTTCCATAAAGGTCTGCTCGTCGGGGGTGAAGTCGCGCTCCACGTCGGAATAGACGCGGATCAGGCCGATGGCCTTGCCGTCAGCCATGAGCGGCGCGGAAAGCACGGAAACCAGCCCCTCTGCCTTGGCCGATTCGGGGTACTGGAAGCGGCCGTCGGCCGTGGCGTCCTTGAGGTGGATGGTTTTGCCGGCCAGCACTTCACCGTCCAGGCCGCTGCGTTTGACCTCCACCGGTCCCTTGCGCATGTAGGTGCCCGAAAGGCCGGAAGCCGCGCTGGGCAGCAGAAAGCGCCCGGTGCTGTCCAGCAGGCGGATGGTGCTGGCCTTGCAGCCCATGGTGGCGGCGGTTTGCTCCGTGATTTTATGCAGGACTTCTTTGGGCTCGAGGCTGGAGTTGATCACCAGCGCCACGTCCCTGAGTGCGCGAAAATAATCTTGTGCCATGAGTGCCTCCTTGAGGAACGCTGTGGACCGCACCCGTCCGCCAGGGGCGGGGGCGCGGCGAGAATGCCCGGAGCAAAGTAACGTTGAAAATGGTAATTCTCAAAGTTAGCCTGCTCTGATGACGGCAAAGGTCAAAACCTTTGCCTTTACTTTCTCAAGTATGATCTATTTTTTCCGCTCAGGCAACGCGCTCCGTTCGGCCGCTCCCGCCGGGGCAGGGCGGCTCGCGTCCGGGGTTCAGGCGTCCTTGCCGCCCAGCAGGCCCTTGGCCGGAGCCTTGCCGGGATTTTTCATGACCACCTGGCCTTCAATGACGCCGCCTTCCTCGGTGAGCAGGTTGGGCGTCTGCAACGTGCCCTCGAGCACGCCCGAGGCATAGACCACCACCCGGCGCTTGGCCGTGACCTCGCCGGAAAAGCGGCCCGAAAGCAGCAGTTCGCCCACGTTCAGCGTGCCGTCCACTTGGGCGTCCTTGCCCACGTTCAGCGTGCCGTCGCTGACGATTTCGCCGGTGTATTTGCCTTCAATGCGCACCGTGCCCTTGAAGGTGAGTTTGCCTTCATACACGGTGTCGGAACCGAGATATGCGATTTCGTCCTTACCCACGGGTACCCCCCATTTCGCCATTAGAGGGTGTCGTTATGAGTGTCTTTTCGGTTATCTCCGCGTCGAAATTCGCCTTTTATTCCGGTCGAGTACCATAGCTCTGCTGTCCTCATCCGTAAGCAGCTTCGCTGCAACGGCTGAGGCAAGAGTACACTTCCTTCATGCTTTAGCCGTTATGCGAGGAACGAGCATTACGGATAAAGACAGCAGCGCTAAAAGGCTCTTTCTCATTGATATAACACGAAAATTCATCTCATGTGACACCCTCTGGAGCGGTTAACACTTATCCCTTGAACATGAAGCGCCGCATGGACACGTTGAGCACAATGCCCAGCAGCGTGAAATTGACCAGAGTGGCGCTGCCGCCGTAACTGATGAAGGGCAGGGGAATGCCCACCACCGGCATCAGCCCGATGACCATGCCCATATTGATGAAAATTTGCCAGAAGAAATAGAAGAAGACTCCCACCACCAGCATGCTGCCGAAGCGGTCCTTGGCCTGTACCGCCGTGGAGAAGATCGAGAGTAGGAAGAGGCAGAACAGGGTGACCAGGGCCACGCAGCCCACAAAGCCCCATTCCTCGCCGAACACGGCCACGGCGAAGTCCGAATGGCGTTCCGGCAGAAAGCGGAGCTGGCTCTGGGTGCCTTCCTTGAAGCCCTTGCCCCAGAGCTGGCCCGAACCGATGGCGATGCGCGACTGCAGAATGTGGTAGCCCGTGCCGCGCGGGTCGTTGCCGGGGTCCAGAAACGTCAGGATGCGTTGCCGCTGATAGTCGTGCATGCCCACGAACCACATGAAGGCCGCCGCGCAGGGCACGGCCAGCAGGCAGGTTTTGAGCACATAGCCCTTGAGCCCGTGGAAGAGGATCATGCCGCCCAGAATCAGCAGGATCATCAGAGTGGTGCCCAGATCCGGCTGGGTGACGATCAGGGCGGCTGGAATCAGGCCCACAGCCAGCACGGCGCTGAAATCCTTCCAGCCCAGCGGGCGCCCGTCGCGGGCCAGCAGACGCGCGGCCAGCACCAGCACGGCCAGCTTGGCCAGTTCCGAGGGCTGGATGCTCATGAAGCCCAGGGAGAGCCAACGCTTGGCCCCGTAGACGGTTTTGCCCGCCACGGGCACCAGGATCAGCAGCGCCAGACTGATTAGAAAAAAGGGCCAGGCCAGGTTGCGCAATTGGCGATAGTCAAAGCTCATGGCCAGAAGCATGCAGGCCAGGCCGCACACGCCCCAGATCAACTGGCGCTGGTAAAAACCGGAAAAGGCCAGACCGTCTTCCAGCCGCGTGCCGCTGGCGGAGTACAGATTGCCCACGCCCAGAAAATAGAGCAGGAACATGCAGGCCAGCAGGCCCCAGTTGATGTAGCTGAACAGGCGTTTATCCATGCGAGCTCCGGGCGGAGGAAATATATTTCAAACCTGTGCGACCTTCACACGGAACGCGCCCTGCGCGGGCGGAGGGCGAAAAGACCATGACGCGGCATTTCCCTGCACTTGGCGCGGATGTCCGCTCTTCGCGGCCATTAGGGCGATGTGCCTGTTTCAAAGGTGAATTGCCCCAGGGCCTGTTAACGCTATAGAATTTTTGTTCGCCCGCAAGGAAGATAAACCTGCTTTGAGGGAGTGTACTTTTCTGGTACCCGACCGAAAAAGCAGGTGAAATCTGACGCAGCAGGAGGGCAAAAAGGCATAGCGTTAACAGGTCCTAATCCTCCCGCCCCCGGACAGGGCGCGGCGCTGCCGCCGGAGCCGGGGACGCGGGCGCGCCCGAATCCGGGCCGAAGATATAATCGTAAATCTTTTTGGCCACCGGTCCGGCCACGCTGGAACCGCCGCCGCCGTGCTCCACCATGACCACCACCACGTAGGTTTTGCCGTTCTTGGAGCCCCAGGTGGCGATCCAGGCATGGTCGCGCTGGGCGTACTCCATTTCCGAGGAGCGCACGCGGCGGTCTCCGGCGGTCATTTTCAACTTGACCACCTGGGCCGTGCCGGTTTTGCCGCCCATGTCCGCGTCCTTGCGGCCCACCACCCGCGCCGTGCCCACGCCCGCGGTCTTGCGCATGGCGTCCACCACAAACTTGAACGTTTCAGGCTTGGCCGGAATACGGCTCTGCACCACGCGCGGGGCGTCGTTGAGCAGTTGCGGCTTGAGCAGATCCCCGCCGTTGAGCATGGCCGCCACATAGACCGCCACCTGCACGGGCGTGACCAGGGTGTAGCCCTGGCCGATGGAGACGTTGTAGGTCTCGCCGCGCACCCATGGCCTGCCGAAGCGGCGCTTTTTCCATTCGCGCGAGGGCACCAAGCCGGATTTTTCGTGCGGCAGGTCAATGCCCGTGGGGCGCCCGAAGCCGCAAGCCTTGGCAAATTCCTCCAGCTTGTCAATGCCCAGGCGCTCGGCCATGAGGTAGAAATAGACGTCGCAGGAGTTGACCAGCGCGCTTTCCATGTTCATGGCCCCGTGCCCGCCTTTTTTCCAGCAGCGGAAAATCTGGTTGCCCAGCTTGACCTGGCCGGGGCAGAACACAGTTTCGCGCGGATTGACGCCGCGTTCCAGGAACAGGGCGGCCATGACCAGCTTCCAGACCGAGCCCGGCGGGTAGACGCTCTGGATCACCCGGTTCTGGAGGGGAAAGCGGTTGCTGGTGCGCAGGGCGTCCCAGTCCCGCTGGGAAATGCCCGCCGCGAAAAGATTGTTGTCGTAGGCCGGGGAGGTGACCAGGGCGCGCAGCTTGCCCGTGTCCGGCTCCATGACCACCACGCAGCCCGCCTCGCCGCCCAGGGCGTCCCAGGCCGCCTGCTGGAGGCCCCGGTCCAGGGAAAGATGCACCTCATGCCCGCCGCGCGGCTCTTCGCGCAGGGCTTTGCCCAGCACACGGGCGTGGGCGTCCACCTCCACGTCATAGAGGCCCTTGCGGCCGCGCAGCTGTTTTTCCAGCTCCAGCTCCAGGCCCTGCTTGCCCACCAGATCGCCCATGGCCAGCGCCGGATCTTTGGCCATTTCCTGCTCGTTGGCTTCGGCCACATAGCCCAGCACATGGGCGAAAAGCTCTTTTTCCGGATAGCTGCGCTTGGTGCGGACCACGATTTCCAGACCCGGCCAGGCGTAGATCTCGGACTCGATGCGGGCCACCAGGTCAAAGTCGATGTCCGTGATCAGCAGAAGGGGTTCAAAAGACTTCACCTTGAAGCGGTCCTGCTGGTATTTCTCCCAGATCTGGGGCAGCGGAATGCCGGACCAGGCGCTGATCTGGGCCAGGGTGGCCGGGATGTCGTGGCAGTCTTCGCGTACCAGGGACAGGCCGTAGGCCGTGCGGTTGTCGGCCAGCAGCTTGTCGCCGTCGTCCAGAATGCGGCCGCGCGGGGCGAAGATGCGCTCCTGGCGCAGGCGGTTTTCCTGGGCCTGGCGGGCGAATTCCTCGCCGCGGTGGACCTGGAGGTACCAGAAGCGGACCACAAAGACGAAGAACAACAGGCCCACAAGCACCTGCAAAAGCACGACCCCGCCGCGCGGGGGCTGGTAGCCCTCGCTCTCCACCTGGATTTTGAGCCAGGAGCGGATGCCCTCTTTTTTGCTGGGCGTCGCACTTGGGGAGCCGGGCGCGAAGAGGCGCTTATTTTTCTTCATCATCCGTGGTCCAGTGCCGCGTCGCGATCAACAGACGCCAGGCGAACGGCAGGAAGAGCGCCTGGATCAGGCTTTTGTCCAGCTCGTCCGGCACGTTGAAAGCGAGATTCTGCAGCGGGGCCATGAGCCAGGCCACGCCGTAATAGGCCGCGCCCAGGCAGGCGGAAAGCAGAAAGATGAAAATGAAGTTTTCCACTTCGAACAACCAGCGGCCCAGCTTGAACAGCGCGATGACCGCCGCGTACCAGACGATGACCCCGCCGAACTCGCGGGTGCCCATGCCCTCCTGCAAGAGCACGAAGAGCGGCAGGAGCCAGAGCATGTTCTTGTAGTCCCGCTCCTGCAACAGAATGATAAGGCCCACGGCCAGCACGTCCAGGCCCGGCACCAGGGCCTGCAGGCAGACGGCGATGGCCATGAAGAAAATCCACCAGCAGATGTTGCGGAGCTTGCTCATGGCGTCACGGCGGCGGGCGGCGCGGGCGGCCCCACGAAGACAGGCGGCGGACCTTCGGGCTCGGGCTCGGGCTGGGCGATGCCCGTGGGCTCCAGCAGCAGCACTTCTTCAAGATGTTGCAGATCCACCAGGGGCTCGGCGTAAATGGCCATGAACTGGGTGTAGTCCGAAGGGGCCACGCTGAGCACGCGGGCCACGGGAATGCCCTTGGGATATTTGCCGTCCAGGCCGGAGGTGATCAGCACCTCGCCCTGTTTCACGTTGGCGTCGCGCTGCACGAAATTCACTTCCAGCTTGCGGCCCGTGCCCTGCCCCGCCAGGATGCCCAGCGCCCGGCTGTTCTGCGAGAAAACCGCGATGCGGCTGCCCGGGTCCGTGAGCAGCAGGGCGGTGGCGGTATGCGCGCTGGCCCGCAGCACACGGCCCACCAGGCCCATGTGGGTGACCAGCGGCGTGCCGGGCCGTCCGCCCGTGGCATAGCCCCGGCTGATGGTGATGCTGTCCAGTACGGCGTTGGGGCCCATGCGCCCGGCCAGCACGCGCGCGCCCAGGGGCCGCCAGCTGGCGTCCACCGGCAGCTGGACCAGGGCGCGCAGGCGTTTGAGCTCGGCCAGATCCTCGCCGTTGGCCAGCAGGCGGGATTCCAGGTCCGCCACCCTGGCCTGGAGGCGCTCATTTTCCTCGCGCACGCTCACCAGGTCGAAATAGCGCTCCCAGAAGCCCGTGCCCACATCCTGGATGTAGCGCATGGGCTTGAGCACGGCGCCGCTCAGTTCCAGGCCGATGTTGGCGGCAAAGTCGTCCAGGGTACGGGTACGCTGGTTCCAGGAATACATACCCAGAAAGAGGATGAGCAAGATGCCCGCGAAAATCAGAATACGCCGCAATGACACAGAGTTATATCCGCCTCAGACTCGATTACATACACACGGGCGACGTCATGCCGGAAGAAGCTTCCGGCATGACGTCGCCCACGGAGAAAATACGCCACAAAGGTGTGGAAGACCGCACGCTGTCAGTCGATGCAGACTTCTTTGAGGATGTTCAGGCTGTCCAGAGCCCGGCCCGTGCCGACCGCCACTGTGGAAAGCGGGTCGTCCACCACGGTGATGGGCAGGGAGGTCTCCTCGCGCAGAAGCTGATCCAGACCCTTGAGCAGCGCGCCGCCGCCCGTGAGCACAATGCCGCGGTCCACAATGTCCGCGGCCAGTTCCGGCGGGGTCTGCTCCAGGGCGATGCGCACGGCCTGCACAATGCTGTCCACCTGCTCGGAAATGGCTTTGCGCACTTCCTCGGAGGTGATGATGATATTCTGCGGGATGCCCGTGACCAAGTCCCGGCCTTTGACCTCAATCTGCTGTTCCGGATCCAGGGGGTAAGCCGAAGCGATCTTGATCTTGATTTCCTCGGCCGAGGATTCGCCGATGAGCATGTTATATTTGCGTTTGACGTGGGTCATGATGGCTTCGTCCATCTTGTCCCCGCCTACGCGCACCGAGCGCGAATAGACGATGCCGGAAAGGGAAATCACCGCAACTTCGGTGGTGCCGCCGCCGATGTCCACCACCATGTTGGAGGTGGGTTCTTGAATGGGCAGGTCCGCGCCGATGGCCGCGGCCATGGGTTCCTCAATCAGGTAGACTTCACGCGCTCCGGCTGACTGGGCGGATTCCTTGACGGCCCGCTTCTCCACCTGGGTGATGCCCGTGGGCACGCAGATCATGATCCGGGGGCGCACCAGGCGGCGCGAGTTGTGCACTTTGGCGATGAAGTGGCGCAGCATGGCCTCGGTCACTTCAAAGTCGGCGATGACGCCGTCCTTCATGGGACGGATGGCCCAGATGTTGCCGGGGGTTCTGCCGAGCATGCGCTTGGCGTCGTGGCCCACGGCCAGCACCACGTTGTTGCCGCGCGAATCCTTTTTGACCGCCACCACCGAGGGCTCGCGCAGCACAATGCCCTGGCCCTTGACGTAGACGCAGGTATTGGCCGTGCCCAGGTCGATGGCCAGATCGTTGGAAAACATCCCCAGTGCGAAATCCAGAATCTTGGACATTACTCTTGCTTGCCTCGCTGTGCTGGTATGCGTATGGTCCCGGCGGGCGGGAGCGGCATTCCGGGGCCGTCGCGGCGGCAACGGTCCGGAAATAATTTTTTGTCGTCAGGCTGAAAACTGTTCGGCTAAAACGGGCGTGAAGTCAAGACGATGGGCGTGGGGTTCAAAAACTTTGTCCCGGCCGGCGGATTCCCGAACCGGCCCCGGAACAGCCCGTAATCCGCCCGCAAGGCGCGTTAGTATGGTGCGTTGGCATACTCTGGCCGCGTATTTCCGTCGCAAGTACGGCATGCGGGTGCAAAAAATTCCACTTGACGCCGGTTCGGCCTGTCCCAACCGCGACGGCCTGCTGTCCACGCGGGGTTGTGTCTTCTGCAACGCCCTGGGTTCGGGCTCGGGCCTGGGCGGGCGCGGCCTGTCCCTGGCGGTCCAGTGGCAGGCTTGGCGGCAAAAGTACCGCGCCGGGGACCCGGACTGTCGTTTCCTGGCCTATCTGCAATCCTTTTCCAATACCTACGGCTCCCTGGAGCGCCTGCAAGACCTGCTGCACGCGGTCGCAACCCTGCCGGACTGCTGCGGCCTGGCCGTGGGTACGCGGCCCGACTGCCTGAGCCCGTCCAAGCTGGACGCTCTGCTCCGGGCCGGGGCCGAAGCGGGCGTTGCGGAGATCTGGCTGGAGCTGGGCCTGCAAAGCGCCCATGACGCCACTCTGGCCCGGGTCAACAGGGGGCATACGGCGGCCTGCGCGGCCAAAGCCGTGGCCGAAGCCGCCGGGCGCGGCCTGCTGGTCTGCGGGCATCTGATGGCCGGTTTGCCCGGCGAGGGCGAGGCGGCTTTTCTGGAAAGCGTGGACTGGGCCGTGAGCCTGCCCCTGCACGGCCTCAAACTGCACAATGTTTATGTGCCCGAGGGCACGGAACTGGCCCGCCGGTACCGGGACGGGCGCTACCAGCCCCTGGAGCGCGACGAATATGTGGACCTGCTCTGCGCGGCCCTGCCGCGCATTCCTTCCCGCCTGGTCATGCACCGTCTGCAAAGCGATCCCGCGCCCGGCGAACTGGTGGCCCCGGCCTGGGCCGCGCTCAAACGCCCGCTGATGGCGGATCTGCTGCGCGCCCTGCACGCGCGCGATCTCTGGCAGGGCTGCCGGGCCGACGTTCCGGAGGGCCGGCCCGCGTGGTACGGCGGGTAGGGGCGGCCTCGAAAAGCCCGGGTTCATCGTCGCCGGACAGGGCACACAGGGCCCAGGCCGCGTCTTGACCTTTATCACGGCCGGAACTATGCAGATGGGCGTCAATTTATAGTATTTTCAACATACTTCGCGGGACGGCCGGGATGGGGATGGTCTGCTTTCTTGCGGCGCTGGGCCTGCTGGTGCTGGGTTACGCGGTGTACGGCGTTTTTGTGGAAAAGGTTTTCGGCATTGACCGCACGCGGCCGACCCCGGTGCAGAGCAGGGCGGACGGCGTGGATTGCGTGGCCCTGCCTCCGTACAAGATTTTTTTCATCCAGTTGCTGAACATCGCGGGCCTGGGGCCGGTGTTCGGGCCCATTCTGGGCGCGGTGTACGGCCCCGCGGCCCTGCTCTGGGTGGTCTTCGGCTGCATTTTCGCGGGCGCGGTGCACGATTTCCTCACCGGGGCCATGAGCCTGCGTTACGGGGCGGCCTCCTATCCGGAGCTCATCGGGCGCAATCTGGGCAAATATGCCCGCTGGTTCATGCTGGTCTTCACCATCTGGTTCATGGTTCTGGTGGGCGCGGTTTTCGTCAACGGCCCGGCCGGGCTGCTGGCCTTCAAGACCGGCGAGCTGCTGCGTTCCTGGGAGGGCGGCGCGGCCGTGTTGCAGTGGCTTGAAGCCTGTCCGCTGGCCGTGTTCTGCGCCGGGGCGGACGGCACGGTTTCTGCGGGCAAGGTGCTGGCCCTGTTCTTTTCCGCTCTGATTTTCAGCTATTATTTCGTCGCCACTATCCTGCCCATCGATAAGATCATCGGCAGGATATACCCCTTTTTCGCCATCCTGCTGCTGTTCATGGCCTTCGGCCTGCTGGCCGCGCTGCTGCTCAATCCCCAGTACAGCATTCTGCCCAACCTGCGCCCGGCCGACTTTTTCACTAACCTGAACCCCAAGGGTGCGCCCCTTTGGCCTTTACTCTTCGTGACCATCGCCTGCGGGGCGATCTCGGGCTTCCACGCCACCCAGTCGCCCATGATGGCCCGCTGCATGCGCTCGGAAGGGCAGGCCCGGCTGATGTTTTACGGGGTAATGATCGCCGAGGGCGTGCTGGCGCTGATCTGGGTGACCATCGGGCTTTCTTTTTACGACGGGGACCCGGCGGCCCTGATGGCGGCCGGAACTCCGGCGGTGGTGGTTTCCAAGGCTTCCGAAGGCCTGCTGGGCGGGCTGGTGGGGGGCACCCTGGTTTTTCTGGGCGTGGTCATCCTGCCCATTTCCACCGGCGACACGGCCTTCCGCACCGGGCGGCTCATCCTGGCCGACGTGCTCCGTTTTGAGCAGGGCTCGCTGGGGCGGCGCATCGTGCTGGCCGTGCCGCTCTTTCTGCTGGGCATTTACTTTGCCGTAGGCGACTTCACGGCCATCTGGATGGCCTTCGGCTGGACGAACCAGACCCTGGCCTGCGTGTCCCTCTGGGCGGCGGCGGTCTGGCTGCGCCGCCGCAAACGCCTGCACTGGGTGGCCACCGTGCCCGCGTTGTTCATGACCGCCGTGTGCGGCAGCTATCTCTTTTACTTTGATAAATTTCCCTTCCGCTGGTCCATGACGGCCTCGGTCTGCATGGGGCTGGCCGCCTCCGGGCTCTGCTTCGCGCTCTTTCTCGCCAGGGGCGGCAGGATGCCGGAGGGTGACGAGGCGAAGTTCTGACGCGGCAGTCGCGTGACCGGGGCTGTCAGGCGGCCTGCTTTTTCCGGGCGAGCTGTTGCTTTACTTGCGCGCCGCGCGCCAGAGCATAATTCAACATAATACTCTCGGTACGTTTTTTATGCTTCAAACGTTTGCTCCCGCGTCCGCGCAAGGCGGCCCGGCACGCCGGTACCGGCTCTGGGATCTGCTCGTCCTGGCCCTGGCGGCCTGCTATGCCTGGGCCGCATTACAGGGCGTGCTGTCCATTTCCGTCGGCGGCGCGCAGTTGGACAGTGACCTGGCCACCTATGCCCAAGGCATGGCCGGGGCGGATCATCCCGAACTGTTTGTCTTGGATCCCGTGCTGCGCGCCGTCACGCCGGCCAACAGCATCTGGAATTTGGAACGCTTCACGGCGCGCCTGCTGACCCCCGGCAACGACTATGTGGTGGGACTGTTCCGGGCCGGAGCTCTGGCTATCTTCATTTTCTACGCGGGCTGGTACCTTTTGGGCCGCTGGCTGTTCGGAAGTCCGGGCCTGGCTTTTCTGCTGGCCCTGCTGGCCGGAGTCACTGTCTGGGTGGAGTGGGGCACTTTCTGGGGCATCGCGCAGTCGGACCCTGTGCCGCGCGTGTTTTTCGCCGCGCTCTGGCCCTTTCTGCTGCTGGGGGCCCTGGCCGCTCAGGAGCGGGCGCTCCTGAGGCCTCCGGCCATGCTGGCCGCAGGCCTGTGCATGTGGGTGCACGGCATAAGCGCCTTGAACACCGGGGCCATGTTCTTTCTGGCCTTTGCCCTGCACCGTCCCCAGGGGCAGAGCCTGGTCGCGCATCTGGTCAATTGTGTTTTCTGCCTGGTGTTGTATTTCATACCGGTATTGGCCTTTCTCTGGCCTTCACTGACCCAGACTCACGCCTTCAGTGCGGCTGACATGGCCGTTTTTCAGGAATTGTTCAACCTGCGCTGGCAGGAGGACTATGGTCGCCTGGGGGAACGGCTGGCCCATCTGGTAAGTTTTTCCAGCCCGATGCTGCCCCTGCTTTGCGGCGGCTTCGCGGCCTGGTTGATCGTCCGGCGGCGCGGAGGAATGCGGGCGCGCCGCCTTGCCGCCATGTGCCCGGCCTTTGTGCTGGCCCTTGTCCTGGTTGTGTTGTTTTCCTGGGCGGAATCCCGCCTTGCGCCGGAGTTCGGACGTCTGCCGCTGGGGCATGAGCTCGTGCGGGGTCTGCGTTTTCTGGTGCCTCTTTCCTGGCTGATGATTGTGGCCGCGTTAGCCTGCTTCCGGCCTCGCCTGTCCCGTGCCGGGCGTCTGCTGCTGGCGGGCGGCGTTACCTCGGCCGTGTTGTTGCTGAGCCATGATCGCCAGTATATGGCCGCGCAGTATGCGGTATCGCAAGCGACCGGCCTGCCGCTGCCCTTGCTGGACGACGCGCGGGAAGCCATGCGCGGAGCCGCCGCCTATCGGGAAGCTCTGGACAGGCTGGCACGGCTGGTGCCGCCGGGTGTGCCGGTTTTCAGCGACAGCGACGCCATGGCCGTGCGTTATCTGGCTCAGCGCCCTCTGGTGCATTCCTTTAAGGACGGGTATATTTTTTTCTATAACAAAGACGTGCAGGGCTCCCGCACCTGGCTGCGCTACAACGCCCTGATGCAGCAGGGACCCACGGGCTACATCGACGCCTGGCTTGCCTCGGGCGTGCCTTGGCTGCTGAGCGGCCGTCCGCGGGACAAGGCCCTGCTGGAGCCTTACGGCGAGGTGCTCTGGGAAAACGGCGGCTGGCTCATCGCGCGGCGGCGTGGAGGATAGGCATGGAGCGGGATGGAAAAGATATCCCTTTGGTGACGGATCTGGACGGCACCCTGGTGGCCGGAGACACCCTGGTGGAGGGAGTTAAGGATCTGCTGGCGCGCAGGCCGTGGATGTGCTGCGTATTGCCGTTCTGGGTAGCGCGCGGGCGGCGTTTTTTTAAAAAGCAGCTTGCCCCCTGGAGCGCGGCGGCCTGTCTGCGCATGCCTCTCAATGCCTCGGTGGCCGACCTGCTGGGGGAAGCCGCCCGCACGGGGCGCCGGGTCTGCCTGGCTACAGCCGCCTATGAGGAAGTGGCCGAGGCCATGCGCGTTCGATTGCCGCTTTTTGACGCTGTTTTCGCCACCACGTCGGCGGTGAATCTCAAAGGCGGGCACAAGGCTCGCTTTCTCAGTGAGATGTTCGGAAGGGGCGGGTTTGACTATTTCGGCGATTCCACAGCGGATCTGCCGGTCTGGGCCGAAGCGCGCAAAGCCTATGTGATCGGCGACGCGGCGCTGGCGGAAAGGGTGCGTTCCCTGAACCCTGAGGTCATGTGCATTGTCCCCCGCTGGACACAAGAGCCGTACGGCGTCAGTTAATGGGTTCCAGCAGGAATTGCAGGCTCTGCACGTTGATGAAGCAGGTCGCACAGAACAAGACCACCAGCAGCGCGGTATACAGCATGAATTTTTTCTCATGAAACAGTTTTTCCGGTGTCTGCACCACGGAATCGGCGTTCATGCTGATGCTGAAATACCAGGAGAACAACAGGGCCACCAAGGGAAAAAGAAAAATAAACTCAATCTTGTACTTGATGAGTGAAATGCCCAGGAACAGCGCGGTGTTCATGGCGTAGAAAAAGGCTGAGACAAGCAGCTTCCGTTCCGTGTAACTGGCAAGGCTCTTGCGGTACCGGGCCATGACTTCCTTGGAGCGGATGCTGCGCAGTTCGGCGAAGCGTTTCAGGGCCATGAGAAAAGCGCCGCCGCACCAGTACGCCAGCAGAAAGCTGCTGGGCGGAAGATGATCGGGTATGCAGATGGCCCAGCCGAGAACCAGGCGCAAGGGATTGTTAATGGATTCCGAGATGACGTCGAGATAGGGCACATCCTTGGTGCGCAGGGGCGGCACGTTATAGCAGATGCCCATGATCAGAAGAAAAAGCGCTGTGAATCCAAACAGTTTATTGATATAAAAGCCCAGCCAGAGCCCGAGGCAGGCCAGCAGGGCGTATTCCAGCAGCACATAGCGCAGGCGCACCAGGCCCTGCGCCGCCGGGCGCAGGTATTTGGTGGGATGTTGCCTGTCGTTGGGCGCATCCAGATATTCGTTGATGCAGTAGTTGGCCGAGGCGATGCAGCAGGTGCTGACCAGGCCGAGGATGAGATTTCCCGCCAGGTTGGCCGGAATGTCCCGCAGAAAGAGGAAAGCCAGGCAGAGACCCGGAAACATGAAAAACTGTTTGAACCAGTGATCCGGGCGCGCGATCTGAATATAGGGCCGCAACTTTTCCAAGGGGACCGCCTTTCAAAATCCAGACTGTACAGTCTGGAACGAGAAAAGCCCGCGGGCTTTTCTCGTGTTAATGTGTTGTGCTCCCGGCAGAATAATTTTTCTGACGGATCACTCACATGAATTATGTGACGGCGTATATCAAAAAAGCTCGCGCAGGAAAAGCCGCCGGACGGACCCGTCCGTTTGCGGGCCGCGCGCGAGGAGGTCGCCATGCGTGATTGTTGCCGCATCCGGGCGGTGGATATAGCGGCTCTGCTGCTGATTGCGGTCTACGCGCTGGCCGCCTTGGCGGGCGTGCTGGAGATTTCCGCCAACGGGACGGAGCTGGACAGCGACCTCGGCATGTATGCTTACATCACCGCCGGGGAGCAACATCCCGAAAGTTTCAGCGCCGATCCGACGGCGGCCCTGCATTCCCATTCTTTTTGGAATGCGGCGCGTTATCTGGGTGCCCTGCTCACGCCGGGAAACGAGTATGCCGTAGGCCTGCTGCGGGCCGGGGCCCTGGCGGTCTTCGTTTTTTACGCGGGCTTTTATCTTCTGGGGCGCTGGCTGTTCGGCAGTCCCATTCTGGCCGCCGTTCTGAGCCTGGTCATGGGCGTAACCGTCTGGGTGGGCTGGGGAACATTCTGGGGCGTCACCCACAGCGACCCTGTGCCGCGCGTATTTTTCGCCGCGCTGTTTCCTTTTCTGCTCTGGGGCGGCATCGCGGCCCTGCGTCATGTCCGGGCCAGGCCCCTGGTCATGCTGGCCGCCGGTTTGTGCGTCTGGGTGCATAATATCAGCGCGCTGGCCACGGGGGCCATGCTGTTCATGGCCTTTGCCCTGAACAGAGAGAAGCGGAGCTGGGCTGTTCATCTGGGCATCCTGGCAGTCTGCCTGTTATGTTTTTTCCTGCCCGTGCTGTTTTCTCTCCGTTCTCTTTTGGGGGGACAGGCCGCTGTTCTCAGCGCCGACAATCTGGCCGTGCTCAGATATTTGTTCGATCTGCGCCTGGGGGCGGATTATGGGAGGATGCTGGCGGATCTGGGCGGGTATCTGCTGACCTGCAGCGTGATATTTCCGCTCTTTCCCGCCGCCTGCGCGGGCTGGCTGATCACCGTGTCCGCCGGATGGGGAGGCGGGGAGCGCGCGCGCGATCTGGCGCGCATGTATCCCGGCATGCTGCTGGCTCTGGCTTTGGTGGCCCTGTTTTCCTGGGCCGAGTTTCAACTGGCCGCGCGGCTGGGCCGCTTGCCCCTGGGCCATGATTTGATCCGGGGCACGCGTTTTCTGGTGCCGTTGGCTTGGCTGATGGTCGTTTCCGGAGTGGCCTGCTTCTGGCCGCGCCTGCGCAAGATTTTTCGTTTTTCTCTGCTGGCCGGCATTGCCCTGGCGGTCCTGCTGCTGAATCAGGACCGCTGGCACATGGGCGCGCTCCACAGCCTGGCCCGGCATACGGGCCTCACCCTGCCGCTTCAGGACCGGGCGGAGGACCGGCTGCGGCACAATGCCGCCCGGCGTGAGGCGCTGGAAAAACTGAGCGCGTTGACGCGTCCCGGCGACGTGGTCTTCAGCGACAACGGTGATTCCGCCATCCGTTACCTGGCTTTGCGCGGCCTTTTCCACAGTTTCAAGGACGGTCTGTATCCCTACTACGGCAAGGATGCGGACTGGGCCCGCGTCTGGCTGCGCTACAACGCCCTGATGCAGCGGGGACCCACAGGCTATATCGACGCCTGGCTGGCCTCGGGCGTGTCCTGGCTGTTGAGCGGCCGCCCGCAGGACAGGGCTCTGCTGGAGCCTTACGGCGATGTGCTCTGGGAAAACAAGGGCTGGCTTATTGTGCGTCGGCGCTGAGTGCGCGGCCCGCACGGCCATGCGGCATTGCCGCCGCTTGCGCCGGTCAGCCCTTGGGCTTGAGGATGGGGCCCGCGCGCTCGCCCACCAGGGTGTCTTCCAGTGTGGCGCACATTTTCTGATACTTGCCGTTCAGAAAGCGGAAACGGCGCAGCCGGGCCGTGAAGTCCGGACCCGCCGCGGCCACGCGCCGCTCGAAGAGGGTGCGCGCAAAGGCGTAAAGCTCCAGGTCCGCATTGTTCAGGCGCGCGGCCAAAGCCCGGTCTTCGGCGCTGACGGCGTCGGCCAGGCCGGGGCGCAGCATGTTCCGGCGTTCGTGGAAGAGCTTTTGCAAGCCGATTTCGTCGGCCAGCAGCAGGAGGCTTTCGTCAAAGCGCTCCTGAATGCCCACAAAGCAGAAACTTTCTTCCAGATGCTTTTTAGCCAGGGCCAGCACCTCGTCCGGATTCCTGTCCGGCGCGAACACGCCCGCCAGACAGTGGGTGACGAAGTTTCTGCCCCGGAATTTCAGCAGGGGATCGTTGCTGGTGAGGTAGTCCCGGAAGCTGACGGCATTTTCGTTGAGATAGGCGTAGAGATGGTTTTCAGGCCAGGACTTCTGGAAGACGTATTCCGAAACAAGCCGACTCAAGGGCTCGCGCAGCAGGGTGAACATGCGCAGGCGACGGCCGTAGAGGCTGGGCGGATCGAAACTTTCGGGCATCAGATGCCCCTCGATGAGGCGGATGCGCTCCAGCACGTCCGCCTCCAGCATACGGCAGCGCTCGTAATCCTCCTTGGCATAGACGCTCAGGACGGTTTCAGGCGCGAAATTATCGTGCAGAACGGCGTTCAGCGTGGTCCCGGCCGTGCGCGGCAGATGCAGGAAAAAGAGCGTTTCATCCATGGCGTGTTCCCCGGAGCGTATTTGTATACCTCGCCGGGGCCGTCCCGCAAGCGGGGCGGCCGTGCCGTGCTTGCCTCCGCCGCATGAATCCGGCATACTTACTCTTCCATAAAATATTTCGCATAGGAACGCGGCGGATTCCGACGGGGCCTGTTCGCGCTGACGCGGAGTAGTTTTGGAGGCGATGTTTTCAAAGCGCCATCCAGCCGGAGCCGTTACGCTTCGCGGTGCGCCGCACACGCCGGGGCGGCACGTTTACTGTTTCAATGCTCTGAAACTGACTTTTCACGCCGACGCGGGGGTGTCCCATGCAGCCGGAACTTCTGCTCTTCGACATAGGCAACACGTCCATCAAGGTGGGGCTGGCCAATGAGCGGCACGTGCTGACTTCCTACACCCTGCCGGCCAACGCCGGGCACACCTCGGACAGCCTGGGCCTCACGCTTCTTTCCCTTTTGCGGCACGCGGACACGGATATGGCGAAGCTCAAGGCCTGCGTGGCCTCTTCCGTGGTGCCGGGTTTCGACCCGCTGCTGCGCGAGGCCGTGGCCCGCTATCTGGACCGGCCCCTGTACTGCGCGCCCGACGACTTGCCCATTCCCCTGGAAAACCGTTACGAACGGCCCTCCGAAGTGGGAGCGGACCGCCTGGTGGGGGCTTTCGCCGCCCGCAGGCTCTGCCCGGACGCGGCCTCCCTGCTGGTGGTGGACTTCGGCACGGCGGTGACTTTTGACTGCGTGAGCGGGCAGGCCTATCTGGGCGGCCTGATCTTTCCGGGCCCGGCCACGGCCCTGGCCGCGTTGTCGCGCGAAGCCGCCAAATTGCCCAGAGTCAATCTGGACATTCGCGCGCAAGAACCCGCGCCCGGCCGCGACACCACCACCAGCATCCAGCATGGTCTGGTCTTTGGCTTTGTCTGTATGGTGGAGGGCCTGACCCAGCGGCTCAAGCGGCAGATGTCCGGCCCGATCAAGGTGCTGGCCACAGGCGGCTTTGCCGCGTCCATCGCCAGGGTGAGCCCGGTCTTCGACCATGTTCTGCCCGCCCTGTTGCTGGATGGCCTGCGGCGTCTGTACTATGAGGAGCGGGATATTCTCTGAGGCCGCCGCGCATCGGCGCGCCCGGCCTTGTTCTGAACATAACCCCAACATGAGGGCATAAGGAGCGAATATGAGCAGCATTGCCTCTGTTTTCGGCCGTGAGATCCTGGATTCGCGCGGCAATCCCACCGTGGAAGTGGAAGTGACCCTGGAATCGGGCATCAGCGCCCGCGCGGCCGTGCCGTCCGGCGCGTCCACCGGCAGCCGGGAGGCGCTGGAAATGCGCGACGGCGACAAGAAACGTTATGGCGGCAAGGGCGTGACCAAAGCCGTGGAGCATGTCAACGGCGAAATCGCCGACGCGCTTCTGGGCCTGGACGTGCTGCGCCAGGTGCAGATCGACAACAGCCTTATCGATCTGGACGGCACGGACAACAAATCCCGCCTGGGCGCCAACGCCATGCTGGGCGTGTCCATGGCTTGCGCGCGGGCCGCGGCCACCTTTCTGGGCCTGCCGCTCTACAAGTATCTCGGCGGCATCAACGCCAAGGTGCTGCCCGCGCCCATGATGAACATCATCAACGGCGGCGCGCACGCCCCCAACAACCTGGACATCCAGGAATTCATGATCATGCCCATCGGGGCTATGACCTTCCGCGATTCCCTGCGCATGGGCACGGAGATTTTCCATACCCTGCAGGCCATCCTGAAAGCGGACGGGCATGTGACCAGCGTGGGCGACGAGGGCGGCTTCGCGCCCAATCTCAAGAACCATGACGAAGCCTTTGCCTACATCATCAAGGCCATCGAGGAGGCGGGCTACAATCCCGGCGGCGAAGTGGCCCTGGCTATCGACGCGGCCGCCTCGGAATTCTACCAGGACGGCAAGTACGTGCTCAAGGGCGAGGGCAAGACCTTCAACAACGCCGAAATGGTCGAATGGCTGGCCGGGTTCACCCGCAAATACCCGCTGATCTCCATTGAGGACGGCATGGCCGAAGGCGACTGGGACGGCTGGGGCATGCTTACCGCCAGCCTGGGCGAGAGCATTCAGCTGGTGGGCGACGACATCTTCGTGACCAACCCGGCCATCCTGGCCGAGGGCATTTCCGAAGGCGTGGGCAACTCCATCCTGATCAAGCTGAACCAGATCGGCACAGTGACCGAAACCCTGGACACCATTGAAATGGCCAAGGAAGCGGCCTACACCACCGTCATTTCGCACCGCTCCGGCGAAACCGAAGACAGCTTTATTGCGGATCTGGCCGTGGGCGTCAACGCCGGGCAGATCAAGACCGGCTCGCTCTGCCGTTCCGAGCGCATGGCCAAGTATAACCAGTTGCTGCGCATTGAGGAGGAACTGGGCGACGAGGCCGAATTCTTCGGCCCCATGCTGGCCGAGTATTACGCGCTGGGCGACAGCGAGGACTAAAACGCTATGCCGAACGCAAGGCCCGCGCCCGTAAAGGACGCGGGCCTTGTTGCAGCGGAGTCTTTCAGGGTGGAACATGCCGTAACATTCGCGGTAGCGAGATTCGGTATCCCGGTCTTTCAGTCCGCTTTCTATTGCTGTCGCGCGGAGGTGCCTGGAAATGACGGCATCGCTTGCACTTGACACTGTTTCAAAGCCGACCTGGGGAGAGCCGTATGGCGTTGAAAAGTTTTCCCATCAGATGGTGTTGTTTTCGCGGCCGGGCGTCACGCGCGGAATTTGTGTGGAATCTCTTTGCGTATGCCCTGATGCTGCCGCTGTTCTATGTGGTCATGGCGGTTCTGGGATCCATGATGCCGCTACTGAGTCTAGCCGGTGGAGCGGCCATTCTAGCCGTGTGGCTGACGTGGGTGGGAGTGAGCGTGCGGCGTCTGAAGGATTGCGGTCGCAGCCTTTGGTGGGTAGCCGTACCGCTGTTGCCTTCATTGTTGCAGACGGGTGAGGTGTTGCTGTTGCGGTACTGCCGGGATGACGCATGGGCCACCGAGCTGCTGGATCATCCCGCTTGGCATGTCCTGTGGGCAATTTCAGTGCTGGGCGCCCTGCTTTTTCTGCTTTATCTGCTGATCAAGAAAAGCACGCCCGACCCCAATCGCTACGGGCCTGACCCTCTGATTTCGGCGGAAGCCTTGGCCGGAAAGCCTGCTATTTCCCATGGCCTTAGCCACCGGGAAGGCCTTGAGCAGTGAAATTCATTGCAGCCGTGAAAATCTGCCTGCGCAAGTACGCCTGTTTCCGGGGCCGGGCCCCTCGCTCGGAATTCTGGTGGTTTTCGTTTGTTGCCCTGCTTGCGCAGGGCGTCGTCCTGATTTCCTGCCTTTCACTCATCCGGAGCTTGAAAAGCATGCCGTCCTGGGGGGGATTCCAAATACTCGCCGTCACGGATGCGCTCATCGCCGTCCTGCTGCAGTTTGTCATCTTTATCCCTATGTTGGCCGTCGGCATTCGACGCTTGCATGACAGCGATCTCAGCGGCTGGTGGCTGCCGACGGCCATGTGGCTGCCGTCGCTGCTTGCGCTGGGATGCGCCCTGCTGTGGGGCAGGCCTGAAGCCCTGGACCTGGTAAAGCTGGTCGGCGGCAATTCCTCATTGTTCCCGAAGATACTGGACGGGCATCCCGTGCTGTCCTGGTCCCTGCGCATCCTCAATATGCTGCTGCAATTCTTTTTGCTGTTCGTCTGGGTCAGAAAAGGCACTTCCGGTCCCAATCGTTTCGGGCCTGACCCCCTGGCTCCGGAGACGGTCCCTGGGAATCCGCCGGTTTCTCCCCCGGCGGAGCGCAAAGCGACCATGAGCTTCGCCCGCGGCATCAAAACCTGCCTGCGCAAGTATCTGCATGTCCGGGGGCGGGCATCGCGCGCGGAATTCTGGTGGTTCGTGCTGTTGTACGCGCTGCTGCTCCTGGGGTACAAGATACTGCTCTTCCGGCAGCAGGGGCCGGACTGGCTGTTCTTTGTGACGCAGGGTCTGCCCTTGCTGGCCCTGTTGCTCCTGGCGGTTCCCCTGTTGGCCGTGGGTGTCCGGAGACTGCACGACAGCAACCTCAGGTGCTGGTGGCTGCTGGTTCCACTTGTTCCCACACTGCTGGCTCTGGGCATCGGCGCTTGGGTGGGCATACCCGCTTCACTCGTCTGGATGGAAATCACGGACGCGGCCCTTGCCTATCATCTGGAGCGGTATCCCGGCGAATTCTGGATCTTGCATCTGCCGACGGCGCTGTTGCTTCTGCTTCTGCTGTGCCTCTGCCTCAGAAAGGGCACGTCCGGTCCGAATCGTTTTGGCCCAGATCCTCTGACAGTGGCGAGGGAGCGTAGGATATGAGCATTGCCGCCATAGTCAGAGCCAATTTGAGTCAGTTCGCGGATTTCAGGGGCAGATCGTCCCGTGAGGAATTCTGGTGCTTTTTTCTGGTCGGCGTGCTGGCAGCGCAGTCAATGTCCTTGCTGACGGGTTCGTTGAGCAGCATTTTCCCGGCGTTCGGCAGCTCTATGCTCGCCTCGCCGCCATTCATGGTGCGAGGGCTGTTGCTTTTGCCCTTTCTGGCGGCTGCGGCCCGGCGCCTGCGTGACTGCGGCAAAAGTCCCTGGTGGCTGTGCCTGGCCCTGCCGCGCCTCTTACTGGAGAGCTGGGAGCTGGCGACCTTCCTGATGGCGGACTATGCCTTTGGCGGACCGCTGATGTACCCCCTCGCGGAAATCTGTCTCGTGATTCTTTTGTTCCTGCTCACCGCTGAAAGGAGAGATAAGCAGGGTGTTTCCGTCGCCGCCGGCGGAAAAGAGGCGCGGGTGCCGTCCTTTACAACGGCCGTGAAACTTTGCCTGCGCCGTTGTCTTCTGTTCCGGGGCCGGGCATCGCGCGCGGAGTTCTGGTGGTTCGTGCTGGCCTGGCAGCTGCTTGCGCTTTTTCTTGAGAGTCAGGTGCTGATCCTGAGCGTGCTGCTGGGCTCGCATCTCGTTCCCTACGGTCCGGCGGCTGTGCGTCTGGCCTGCTCGGCCTTCTGCATTTTGCCCCTGTGCGCAGCCGGGGCACGCCGCCTGCACGACCGGGGCATGCCCGGCTGGTGGATGCTGCTGGGTCTGCCCTCCCTGATCATCGCGCCCGCTCTCGCCTTCTGGGCGCCGCTGGAAATCTGGGGCGGGAAAGAGAGCGCCCGGCTGTTCCAATTGATGCTCCGGCCGGAGCTGAACATGCCTCAGCTCCTGTCTCCGTTGGTGCAGCTTGCGGCTTCATGTTTGCTGCTCAGTCTTTACTGGCTGCTGACCGTGGACGGCGCGGCCGGTCCCAACCGCTACGGGCCGGATTCGCTGGAGGGCGAGCCGGGACGGAGGGCCAGGGTGCTGGTCTTCCGGGAATCGGGCCCTGACCGGCCCGAACCGGCCCGGCGCGTCAGGCGAAATGGAGGGAGAAGACCCGCCCGGAGCTTGAGCGCGGCGCGCGGATGGCGTATGCTGAATTTTTCTGATCAGTTTTGAACCCCAAGGCCGGAGAAGAGCATGCTTTTGATTGACGGCAAGGAAACGTCTCGCGTCATCCGCGAGGAACTCAGGGAAGAAGTGGCCGCCGCCTGCGGCAAAGGCCGCCGCGCGCCGGGTCTGGCAGTGATCCTGGTGGGCGAGGACCCCGCGTCGGAGGTCTATGTGCGCAACAAGGAGCGGGCCTGCGCCGAGGCGGGCATTATCTCCTTCCCCTATCATCTGCCCGCGTCCACCGGCCAGCACGAACTGCTGGCCCTGATCCATGAATGCAACCGCCGTCCGGATGTGGACGGCATTCTGCTGCAATTGCCCCTGCCGTGCGGCCTGGACGCCCAGGCTTGCCTGCTGGCTATTGATCCGGCCAAGGATGTGGACGGCTTCCATCCTGAAAATGTGGGCCGCCTTTCCCTGGGCCTGCCGGGTTTTGTCTCCTGCACGCCCTCGGGCGTCATGGAGCTGTTGCGGCGCTACGACCTCTCGCCCGCAGGCAAAAAGGCCGTGGTGGTGGGGCGCTCCGACATCGTGGGCAAACCGCTGGCCATGCTCCTGGCCCGGCCCGGCGATTACGCCAATGCCACGGTGACCATCTGCCATTCGCGCACTCCGGATCTGGCGGCGGAATGCCGCAATGCGGACTTCCTTTTTCTGGCCATGGGGCGGCCCCGCTTCGTCACCGCCGATATGGTGCGCGAAGGCGTGGTCGTCATTGATGTGGGCATCAACCGCACGCCCGAAGGCCTTTGCGGCGACGCGGACTTCGCGGGCGTGA
The DNA here is from genome assembly GCF_000145315.2 of Desulfovibrio sp. 3_1_syn3. Lineage (NCBI taxonomy): Bacteria > Pseudomonadati > Thermodesulfobacteriota > Desulfovibrionia > Desulfovibrionales > Desulfovibrionaceae > Desulfovibrio > Desulfovibrio sp. 3_1_syn3. The sequence goes on along the minus strand of NZ_ADDR02000001.1, from coordinate 490,997 downwards.
GCGCCAAGGCGCGCGCCATCACGCCGGTGCCCGGCGGCGTGGGGCCCATGACCATCGCCATGCTGCTCAAAAACACCGTGCAGTCCTGGCGCGGCCGCACGGCATAGAGCACTTCACACTTGAAATGTTCCAACGCCGGACACGGTGAGGCGCGCCGCGAAGACCGACCCGACGGGCGGCCTGCGGGGCCGTGCCTGTAGCCCAAAGGGCGTACAGACATCGAGAGCAACGCGGCGTGGATTCCGGCAAAGCGACCGAAGGCGGCCCGAAGGTCTGTCCCCGTTGGCGACAACGGAGCCATACGGGGATCGACACAGCGCTAAACCGCGTTTTAGCATTGCCGCCGACATCCGTACGGCCCGAACCCGCCAGCGGCTGCCGTTTCCACTGTGCGCGGGCGGCGTTGGGTTTGAACTGTGTAACACTCCAAACGTAAAATACCGTGGTGCCCGATCGGAAAACCGGGAAAGGGGAACATATGGAATTCGCGCCCGCTGTGCGGCGTTGCCTGACCGAGAAGTATTGCAGCTTCAAGGGGCGGGCCTCGCGCTCGGAATTCTGGTGGTTCATGTTATTTATGTTCCTGGTCAATGTTGTTGTGAGCCTTGTCGCCGGTTTTCTTCCCTCAGCGGCGGGGAACGGCCTCAGCGTCCTGGTTTCGCTGGCTTTCATTTTGCCCAATATCGGGGTCACCGCGCGCCGCCTGCACGACCGCAACCTGTCGGGCTGGTGGCAGTTGGCGCCCATAGTCCCCACCATTCTGCTGCTGGCGATGATTTTCACGATGTCGATTACGGAGACCGCCCTGGTTCTCTTGTCTCTTCTGGCGGTGGCCGTGGCTATCTGGTTTCTCATAATGCTGATTCTGCCCGGCACGCTCGGGCCCAACCGCTTCGGCCCTGATCCGTTGAGGTCCGCGCCCCCGGACAGCGCGCCGGGCAACCCCCAATGAAAAACGGAGAAAGGGGAGAGATATGACCTTTGCCCAGGCCGTGCGCGTCTGTCTGAAAGACAAATACTGCAATTTCCGGGGCCGCGCGTCCCGTTCGGAATTCTGGTGGTTCATGCTGTGCATCGGCCTGATCAATCTGGCCGCCAATATCGTGCTTTCGCCCTTGCCGCCCAAGACGGCCATGGGGCTGAACTTTCTGGTTTCCCTGGCCCTGCTTCTGCCCAATCTCGGGGTGACGGTGCGCCGCCTGCACGATCGTAATCTGGCGGGCTGGTGGCTGCTGGTTCCCATCTTCAGCCTGTTGTTCTGGCTGCTGGGCCGGGGCGCGCCCGGCGGCAATGCCGGTCCGGTGTCGGCCCTGCTCTCCCTGTCCATGTGCATCTGCTATCTTGCCATCCTGTCGCTGCCGGGCACGGCCGGGCCCAACCGTTTCGGGCCCGATCCCCTGGCGGCGGGAAACGCGGGGGAATAGGCCGCCCCGCGGCCCTCTTGCCAGAACGGGCGCGTTGGCGTATGGCCCCGGAATCATCTGCCATAACGTGAGGACAACCATGTACCGCAATGCGAAAAATGTCGGCTACTATATGATAGGCAAGGGCGCGCTGGCCCAACTGGGCGATCTGCTGACCACCCGCCGCGAGGCGCAGGACGGACCGGCGGTCTTTTTCCTTGATCATTATTTTGAGGGCAAGGGCTTGGCGGATCGCCTGCCCGTGGAAAACCAGGATATGGTGCTCTACGTGGATACCACGGAAGAGCCCACCACCGACAGCGTGGACGGCTACACCGCCCGGGCCAAGGAATTTCTGGGCGGCAAAATGCCCTGCGCCCTGCTGGCCTTCGGCGGCGGCTCGACCTTGGACACCTGCAAATGCGTGGGCAATCTGCTGACCAATCCCGGCAAGGCCGAGGACTACCAGGGCTGGGAGCTGGTCAAACATCCCGCGCCCTACAAGATCGCCGTGCCCACGCTTTCCGGCACGGGTTCGGAAACCTCGCGCACGGGCATCATCTGCAATGAGGCCAAAAATCTCAAGCTGGGCATGAACAGCGACTATACCATGTTCGACCAGGTGCTTCTGGACCCGGACCTGACCGCCAGCGTGCCGCGCAACCAGTATTTTTACACCGGCATCGACACCTACATGCACTGCTTCGAAAGCCTTTCCGGTTCCTACCGCAACGTGGTGGTGGATTCCCTGGCGGAAAAGGCCATCGACATCTGCAAGCGGGTCTTTCTTTCCGACGACATGATGAGCGACGAAAACCGCGAGCTGATGATGATCGCCTCCTTCTTGGGCGGCATGGCCGCCGGTTTCGTGGGCGTGGTGCATCCTGTTTCGGCGGGTCTGAGCATGGTGCTGCACATGCCCCACGGTCTGGCCAACTGCCACTCCCTGTCCGTGCTGGAAGACATCTATCCCACGGAATACCGGGACTTCATGGCCATGATCGAGCGTCAGGGCATTGATCTGCCCAAGGGCATCTGCCAAGGGCTCAGCGACGCGCAGTACACAGCCCTGTACGAGGCCAGCATCGTGCATGAAAAGCCCCTGATCAACCGCCTGGGCCCGGATTTTAAAAAGATTCTCACCAAAGAGAATGTGATCGGGCGTTTCAAAAACATGTAGCGCGGCATTTGTCCCTTTTTGCCGCTGGCGGCGTTATCAATGCTGTCTTTATCCGTAAGGCGGTAACGCCGCCAACGGCTAAAGCAAACACGCTTTTTATTCCGGTCATGGACCAAAAGAGTCCACTCCCGTCATAAAAAGTTCGTTTGCGCCAAGGCATCATGGGCTGTAGGCGGCAGGCCGCAACAGCCCATAGTCCTTGCCGGCGGCAAAAAGATTTCAAATGCCGTTTTTAGTAACCTCCCATGGAGGGTGAGATGGACATCAAGGTCAATTTCAGCGGACGCGCCATCCGCTATACGGAAGAGGAAATCGCCGTGGTCGTGGAGGCCATGCGCAACGCCGATCCTCTGACCCAGGGACAGTACATGCGCGCGTTTGAAAGCAAGTTCGCGCGTTATCAGGGCGTGGCCGATGGCTCCTGCTTCACCACCATGAACGGCTGCGCGGCCCTGGAAATGTCGGCCCAGCTCTGCCGTTTCAAGCCCGGCGACGAGCTGGTCATTCCCTCGCACACCTTCACGGCTTCAGCCTATCCCTATCTTAAAAAGGGCGCGCGCCTGGTCTGGGCCGACGTGGACCCGCACACCCGCGTGGTCACGGCCGAGAGCATCGAAAAAGTTCTGACCCCCAAAACCAGGGCCGTGGTGGTGGTCCATCTCTACGGCTATGTGGCGGACATGCCCGCCATAGCGGCCCTCTGCAAGGAGCGCGGCCTGATTCTCATCGAGGACGCGGCCCAGGCCATCGGCGCGGAAGTGGACGGCAAAAAAGCGGGCAGCTTCGGGGACATGGCCGTGTTCTCCTTCCACTCGCACAAAAACCTGACCACCTTGGGCGAGGGCGGCATGCTCTACGTGCGCGACCCGGCCCTGGCCGCCGTGGTGCCCGCCCTGCGCCACAACGGGCACTGCGCCTATGACTTCGAGCGCCCGGACTACTGGAAACCGGCCATGGGCAATGTGGACGTGCCCATGCTGGACGGCGACATGCTCATGCCCAACAACTATTGCCTGGGCGAAGTGGAATGCGCCTTGGGCGCGAAACTGCTGGACCGCATTGACGCTATCAACGACCGGAAGCGGGAACGCGCCCTACGTTTCATGGACGCTCTGGCCGATTTCCCGGAACTGGAATTCCATCGCGTGGACTCACGCCGCCACAATTACCATCTGCTGGCCGCCCGCATGACCACCGGCCCGGAGATGCGCGACCGCTTCATGCGCGCCATGTCCGGGGAAAAGGGCGTCAAATGCGTGGTGCAGTATATTCCGCTGGACCGTTACGACTACTATAAGCGCCTGGGCTGCGGCACGGCAAATTGCCCCAATGCGGACGCCTTTTTCGACAGCATGATTTCCTTCCCCTTCCAGCACTGGTTGAGCGAAGAAGAGTTTGACTACATGCTGGCGGCCACGCGCGACGTGCTGACTTCCTTGCGCTGAAAAGCGTCTTTAGAGCAGATCAACTTTGAATTTTTACAAATTTCAAAGTTGGCATTCCGGTGAAAAACGTGGTTATCGTTGCTATTGATCCCCATATGGCTCCGTTGCCGCCAACGGGAACAGCCCCTCGGGCTGCCTTCGGTCGCTTTGCCGGAATCCACGCCGCGTTTGGCGTTAGAGCATTTCAACGTTGAAATGCTTTATCCCTGTGCCTTGCCGAGCCTCTTTCTTGCCAGGGAACAAAATCCATCTTTTCAGGTTGGGTCAGAGATAGTGGAACCCGTGAAAGAACGCTGCATCGTCATCCCGGCCATCAAGAAAAACGCGGTCATCCCCGACCAGCTGGTCAAAAAGCTGGCCGGGGTCACGCTTATGGAGCGGGCCATCCACACGGCGCGCGCCGTGGCTCCGGGCGAGGACATTGTGGTGCTCACGGACAGCCAGGAAATCTCGCTGATCTGCGAGCGGACGGGCGTGGGCTTTCACTGGAACAAGGATCTGCGCTTCACCAGCCTGGATATTGTGGCCGAGATGCGCGACCTGCTGGGCGATCTGGCGCGCCGCTACGAGCATTGCATCATCCTGCGCGCCTCCTGCCCGTTGCTGACCTGGGTGGACGTGGAGGACGCCTGGAAGAAATATCTGGAAGCCGGGGCCGACAGCCTGGTCACGGTAAAAAGCGTGCGCCAGCGCATCTGGAACGTGCGCGGCGACAGCCTGGAAAGGCTGCTGGATTGCGCCACGGGCGAGGCGGGCGCCTGCGGCGAGGAGCAGCTTCTGGTGGAAAGCCGGGCCCTGATCATCTTGCGCCTGGCCCTGCTGCGGGAGACGCCGCAGGTCGTATCCGGACCGGGCCGCGCCCCCGTGCCCCGTCCAAACAAGGTGATCCCCTATTTCCTCAATGAGCGGGCCATTGAAATCCAGGGCTATCAGGACTGGTGGATCTGCGAACGCCTGCTGCGGCGACGGCATGTGGTTTTTGTGGTGGCGGGCTATCCGGCCATCGGCATGGGCCATGTCTTCCGCGCGCTCATGCTGGCCCATGAGATTACCAGCCACAAGATCACCTTTGTCTGCACGCGCGAGAGCGAGCTGGCCGTGGAAAGCATCGCCCGCAAGGACTACCGCATCGTGCGCCAGGGGCACGAGGATCTGGCCGACACGGTGCTGGCCCAGCGGCCCGACCTGGTGGTCAACGACTTTCTGAACACGGACGCGGCCTATATGGAGCGCCTGCGCGCGGGCGGCGCGCGCTGCGTCAACTTCGAGGACGAGGGGCCGGGCGCGACTCTGGCCAACCTGGTGGTCAACGCCCTGTATGAAAGCGGCCGGACTACGGAGCGCCTGCGTTGCGGGGCGGACTATTTCTGTCTGCGCGACGAATTTGTGGGCGCACGGCGCAATCCCCTGCGGCCCGACGTGCGCACCGTGCTGCTCACCTTCGGCGGCACGGACCAGCGGGACTGCTCGCGCCGGATACTGGACATCATCGAACCCATCTGCCGGGCCTACGGCATTTCGGTCCGCCTGGTGGCCGGGCCGGGCTACGCCCACAAGGAAGCCATGGAGGCCCATCTGCGCAAGTTGGAAAACCCCTTGGTGGAATTCACCTGGGCCACCAACGTCATGAGCCGGATGATGGAAGGCGCGGACCTGGCCATCTGTTCGGCCGGGCGCACGGTCTATGAGCTGGCGCACATGCGCGTGCCCGGCATGGTTCTGGCCCATCACGAGCGCGAGGCCCGGCACACCTTTGCCCGCCCGCGCAACGGCTTCGCCTTTGTGGGCCTTATGGACCGCGTGGATGACGTCAAAATCCGTAACGTCTTTCTGGCCATGCTCAAGCAGGCCCGCCGGGCGCGCTTCTGGGAGCGCCAGAACCGCCTGGACTTCACGGCCAACAAGGCGCGGGTGGTGGGCCTGATGCTGGATCTTCTGGACCGGGACGAGACATGAGTGGGTACACGCGGGCATTGCCGCCCCAGCCGTCCGGATTGTCCCGGCTGCCTTGCCCGCAACGCCTGGCCGCGCTTGTCTTGTTGTTCTGCGCCCTGCTGGCGTTGGGGCTGCCGGTTCCGGCCGGGGCCGGGGAGGCCGTTGCGCCGCCTCTGCCGCCGGGCCCGGCCTGCGGCGATTTCCTGGCCATGGCCGGGAGAAAGCCGGACGTCTTGGAATTTCTGGGTTGCGAGCCGGGCCGTGACGCTCAGTTTCCCGTTCTGGCGGCCCGCTACCGGGTGCGCGGCGCGGACGCGGCGCTGGTGGAGGACGTCTTGAGGCGCGAAAGCGGCATGCGCCCGCTGGTCTATGTCTGCTGTCGCTGGGAAATGGAAAAGAACGGCCAGGGACGTTTCGACTTTCGCCGGTCGGGACTGTCCCGGGCGTCGGCTCAAGCTGACGGCGGCCTGCTCGGCACATGCCGCGTGCGCATGGGCAGCGGGGATACGGAATACTATGAGCGCTCGGAGTGGCTGCTGATTCCCTGGTTTTACGTCACGGTGCTTCTGGATCTGGAAAAACCCTGAACCCGCCGTGAGAGATAAGGAAAACACCATGTCCCATAATGCCCGCCACGGCAAAAGCGTGGCCATTGTCCAGGCCCGGCTGGGGTCCAGCCGCCTGCCCCTGAAATCCCTGCTCTGCCTGCGCGATCTGCCCGTCATCGACTGGGTGACGCGCCGTCTGGCCCAATCCCGGCGGTTGGACCGGATTATGGTCGCCGTGCCGGATACGGAACTGGACCGGGTGCTGCTGGAGCATCTGCAACGCCGGGGCGTGCCCTGCTTGGCCGGGTCGGAAAACGACGTGCTGGCCCGTTTCTGTCTGGCCGCCAGGGAGGCGGAGGCGGATCTGGTGGTGCGCGTCTGCGCGGACAATCCCCTGATCTGGGGCGAAGCCGTGGACCGGCTGCTGGCGCATTATGAACGCACGGACTGCGACTACGCCTACAATCATATTCCGCGCGACAACCTCTGGCCCGACGGCCTGGGGGCCGAAGTTCTCTCCCGTGAACTGCTGGATGACCTGGACGCCAGGGCAAAGCAGCCCTCCCAGCGTGAGCACTGCCTGAACTACATTTGGGACAATGCCGCGCAATTCCGCATTTCCACCTTTGACCCGGAAGAGGACTGGCTGCGCCGTCCGGACCTCAAGCTGGATATGGACCGGCCCGAGGACTTCCGGCGGCTGGCCCTGCTGCCCCTGTCGCCGGACATGGACGCCCGCGCCATTGTCAACGTCTTTTCAAACTGACTGAAATTACTCTGAGGAATTGCTGTGGAGTGAATCAGCGTTGAAAAGGTGATTCACTCCAGGGGCTGTTTCTAAATTGAGGAATTTTGGCCTTCCGGCAAGGGAAACAAGTTTTTTGCGGAAGGAGTGTGCTCTGATGGTGCTCGACTGGAGCAAAAAACGCAGTTTTCTTCAGCCGTTGGCGGCATGGCCGCTACGGATAAAGACAGCATCGATAACGCCGCCGGAAGTCAAAAGAGCCGATTTAGAGACAGCCTTTAATCCAGGCTCAGGATCACGGAGAAGGCCTTGAACAGCACCGTGATTTTGTCTCCGGCGCGCAGCGGCGCGCCTGTGGCCGGACCTTTGCTTTGCAGGGCGCAGATCTGGCTGCCTTCGGGCAGGGCCGCCAGGATTTCCATGACCATCCCGTCTTCGCGCACCCGTTCCACCACGGCGGCGAAGCGGTTTTCCGCGCCGGACGTCGCGTCCACGCGGCCGTCGCCGCCTTCCGGCGCGCCCGCTTCGATCATTACCCAAGGGGCCTTCACGCTGGCGTTGACCAGCTTGCCTTCCTCCAGTGCCAGGCTGCGGTAACTCTCATCCGTGATCAGGGCCGCCACGCGCAGGCCGCCGGCGGTGCTCAGAATGGCCTCCACCAGCAGGCCGGACTGGCGCAATGCAACGATCCGCCCCTGAAACACGTTCCGGGCGCTGGTTTTCATGGGTCGCTCCCTCTGCAGTTGTTCACGCAACAGGCGTTGCGCCTTCTGCGGATCGCAGCGCACAATGCCGCTCTGGCCGGGCCCGGCGCGCCGTCCCAGAAAAATGTCCACCACCGGCAGGGGCAGGCCCTGCCGGCCCAGTTCCAGGGCCCGGCTGTGGCGCAGGCTGCGCGCGCTGAGCAGGCCCTTGGGCAGGCCGCAGGCCGCGCCGCACTGTTGCAGGCTGCGCCGCACGTAACTGGCGTCGCAACGCATCAGTTCCGGGCTGGCCGGAAACAGGCCCGGATCTTCCAGCACCCGCCGCAGGCGACGGCTCACGGCCAAGGGCAACGGCACCTCGCGGCCGCAGGCCCCCTTCACGCGGATGATCCCCCCCTGCAAATCCATATCCGACGGACCCAGGGCGAAAATTTCCACCAGGCGCAGGCCCGCGTAGCGCAACAGCATGAAAATCAGCCACATGCGCAGGCGGGGGCGTTTTTCGCGCGGACCGCGCGCCGCCGCTGCCCGTTCCCAGAGCCAGGACTCCACGCTCAATAGTTCCTGCGGGCTGATCCGGCCGGTATCCTGCAGCAGGGCAACGGAATCCCGCCGCAGCAGTCGCTGCCGCAGCCAGGCCGTGTCCGCCGGGGAGAGCGAGCGCAGCAGCGCCGCCAGTTCTTCACGCTTTGCTGTTTTGTCCATGCCTTTTCCGCGTTTTTTCCTCCTTATACAAATAGAACACCGGCTTTGTACAGCCTTCACGTTTTTGTCGTAAAACGTGCGTATGCACCCGTTTTGATCCCCGTTCACGTTTTTTGCCCAAAACGTGAACGGCTTGCCGGTCCGTGCCGCTGGGGTAGAGTAGCTATAACCCCGACCGCGCCCTCTGTCGCCGCCGTCGGCCTTCTTTCTCGTCAGTACTACTCATGGAGGAGACAAAACACATGAAGACGCCCTTCCTTTCCCGCATTCTTCTGGCCCTGGCCTGTGTCGGCCTGTTGGCCCTGCCCGCCAAGGCCGCGGAAATGACCATTTCCGGGGCGGCCAGCCTGACCAACGCCTTTACCGAGCTCAAGGGCATGTTTGAGAAAAAACATCCCGGCCTCACCGCGCACGTCAACTTCGCCGCCTCCAATCCGCTGCTGAAGCAGATTCAGGAAGGCGCGCCCGTGGATGTTTTCGCCTCCGCCGATCAGGCCACCATGGACAAGGCCGTGGCCTCCAAGGTGGTGGACCCGGCTACGCGCAAGGATTTCGCGCTCAACGACCTGGTGCTCATCGTGCCCGCCGGGAGCAAGAAGCCCGCTGATCTGGCCGACCTCAAGAACTTCAAGCGCATCGCCGTGGGCAATCCCGATTCCGTGCCCGCCGGGCGCTACACCCGCGAGGCCCTGACCAACGCCAAACTCTGGGACGTTCTTCAACCCCAGGTGATCCAAGGGGCGAGCGTGCGCCAGGTGCTGGACTATGTGGCGCGCGGCGAAGTGGACGCGGGCTTTGTTTACGGCACGGATGCCAAACAGCAGGCCGGCAAGGTGGACGTGGTCCTGGTGGTGCCGGGCCACAAGCCCGTGCTTTATCCCATCGCCGTGGCCACTACGGGCAAGAATCCCAAGATGGGACAGGCCTTCCTGGACTTCGTGCTCTCGCCGGAAGGGCAGGCGGTGCTGGCCAAGTACGGCTTCTCCAAGCCTTAACGGGATTTGGTCCTTTTGACCGCCGGCGGCGTTACACATGTTTTTTGCTTGGGTCATGGGCGAGAAGAACCCACTCCCCGCGCAAAAAATATATGTGCCTTGTCGGCGGTCAAAAATCCTCAAATGCCGTGGAATATCCAGGCGTGTCGTCAGATTTTTTTCTTTGCAGCGGACAGGGTGACCCGATCTTATGGATTTTGATCAGATATCCATTCTGAGCCCGCTGGAGCTTTCCCTCCGGGTAGCGAGCCTGGCGACCCTGTTCTCCTTTGTGGCGGCCACGCTCATGGCCTGGCTGCTGGCAAGAAAAAGAGGGCCCCTGCCCGCCCTTCTGGACGCCCTCTGCACCCTGCCGCTGGTGTTGCCGCCCACGGTGCTGGGCTATTATCTGATTCTGCTGGTGGGGCGGCGCGGGGTATTCGGCCACTGGCTGGCCGACATGGGCATCAATCTGATCTTTTCCTGGCAGGGAGCCGTGGTGGCGGCCACGGTGGTGGTTTTTCCCCTGATCTACAAATCCGCGCGGGCGGCTCTGGAGCAGGTGGACCCCCACCTGGAAAACGCGGCCCGCACCCTGGGTTCCTCGGAGTGGCGGGTTTTTGTGAGCGTCTCCCTGCCCCTGGCCTGGAGAGGCATTTTCGCCGGGCTGATGCTGGCCTTCGCGCGCGGCATGGGCGAATTCGGGGCCACGCTGATGATCGCGGGCAATATCCCCGGCAAGACCCAGACCCTGGCCCTGGCCATTTATGACGCTTTTCAGGCCGGCAACGACGTCCAGGCCGTCTGGCTGGTGATCATTACCTCCGCTGTCTGCGTCAGCCTGCTGATGGCGGCGGAACTGTTGCTGAAACTGAAATGGAAAAGGCGGTCCCGATGATCTCGCTGCATCTGCGCAAAACGTTCCGGAATGCGGACACGCCCTTCAGCCTGGACGTGGCCTACGAGATCGGCGACAGCCAGAAGCATGTGGTTCTGTTCGGCCCCTCGGGCTCGGGCAAAAGCCTGACCCTGCAATGCCTGGTCGGGCTTACCCGCCCGGATGCCGGGCATATCCGCCTGGGCGAGCGCGTGCTCTATGACGGCGCGGCCAAGGTCTGCGTACCGGCCCGCCGCCGCCGCATCGGCTATATGTTTCAGGATTACGCGCTGTTTCCGCATCTGAGCGTGCTCCAGAATGTGGCTTACGCCCGTACCGGCTGCTGGCCCTGGCGGATCTGCGCGACGGAGCGGAGCAAGGCCCAGGCCATGCTGGAGCGCTTCGGCATCGGGCATCTGGCCAGGCATCTGCCGGTCCAGCTTTCGGGCGGGCAGCGCCAGCGCGCGGCCCTGGCCCGCGCTCTCAACGCCGACCCGCAACTGCTCTTGCTGGACGAGCCCTTTTCCGCCCTGGACCCGCTGCTGCGCGAGCGCCTGCGCGAGGAACTGCTGGAACTGCTGGCTGATCTGACCATCCCGGCCGTGATCATCACCCATGATCCCGACGATGTGGATGCCTTTGCCGGTGGCCTGATCCTCTATGACCACGGGCAGGCCCGGCAGGTGCCGGATTACCGCGGCGCGCGCCGGAATTTCGCCACAGCCGGGCAATGCCTGCGGCATTTGCAGGAAGAGCGGGGCGGGGCGCGGCAGCGCGCCGCGAATCCCGCGGCCTTGATGCCCCCTCCCGCACGCCCGGCGGCTTTTGCTGCCGCCCTGACGCCGCGTACGGCTTCGGCGCGGGCCGAAGGAGCGGTGGGGAGCCGGTAGCGCAAAATGGAAAAAGAGATTTGGTCCGGATCGCGAGGTCCCGGCCAGAGGGAACGCGCTGCCGTTGCGACTCCAGCGGCGCGTTCCGCTTTTTTGCACCCGGCGCTTGCGCGTCTTCGGGCATGTCGCGCGCGTCCGGCCCTGCACCGGCCCCGGCGGCCTCTGTCCGCACGGCAGCGGTGACAGCGGCACGGGAGTCATGTAAAATAAAATCACAGTGCTCCAAACTGTCCGATCTGTCCGATAGATTGAACACTTTTGACAGACACTGTCCGGATTATAAGACAGTTTTGCCGTCCAGAAAAGCCGCCGCAAGGCCGCTGCATGGAAAGAGCTATGAAATTGAGGCGGATACGAAAGCCTTCCGTCCGGCACGCAATTTGCTACTTCTGTCACAATTTTCGGGTGTTCTCAGGCCCTGCAGGCCGCTCTTCCCCTTTTTTCCGTTTTTCTCCGACGTGCCGCGGAGATGCGGGCGCGAGGAACGGGCGGTTGCGGATCGCAAGCATCACAAACAGCGCGAAAGCAAAAGGAGCAATTATGCCTAAAATGACTCCCAGTGAGGCCATGGCCGAAGTCCTGGTGGAAGAAGGCGTTAAACACGTCAGCGGTATCCTCGGTTCCGCTTACATGGACCTGTTGGACCTCTTCCCGGCCGCGGGCATCGACTTCATCTCCGTGCGCCATGAGCAGACCGCCGGCCACATGGAAGACGCCTTCTGCCGCATGACCGGCAAAGCCGGCGTTGTCATCGGCCAGAACGGCCCCGGCATCACCAACTACGTGACCGCCGTGGCTACCGCCAACATGGCGCACAGCCCCATGATCATCCTTTCGCCCAGCGCCGGTTCCGCTTCCGTGGGCTGGGACGGCTTCCAGGAATGCGACACGTGGAATCTGTTCAAGCCCATCACCAAGGCTTCCCTGCGCGTGCCCCATCCCAAACGCGCCGCTGACATTCTGCGCACCGCCTTCCGCGCCGCCTACGCCATGCGCGGCCCCGTGCTGGTGGACATCCCGCGCGACTACTTCTACGGCGAGCTGGATGAAGAAATCCTGAAACCCTCCCAGTACCGCGTGGCCCCCGGCGGCATCGGCAATCCGGAAATGTTCAAGCACGCCGTCGAAGTGCTCAAAGCCGCCAAGAATCCCGTGATCGTGTCCGGCCGCGGCGTGGTTGACGCCGACTGCGTGGACACCGTCAAAGCCCTGGCCGAGCACATCGCCGCTCCCGTGGCCTGCAGCTACCTGCACAACGACGCCTTCCCGGCCGACCATCCGCTGTGGTGCGGCCCCATCGGCTACATGGGCTCCCATGCCGCCATGCGCCTGATGGAAAAGGCCGACGTGATCCTGGCCATCGGCAGCCGCCTGTCCTACTTCGGCACCCTGCCCCAGGACGGCATCAACTACTTCCCCAAGACGGCCAAGATCGTCCAGATCGACATCAATCCCATGCACATCGCCAAGACCCACCCCATCACCGTGGGGCTGTGCGCCGATGCCAAGGACGCTTCCGAAGAGCTGTACAAGCAGCTGCGTGACGCCATGCCCAAGAAGGACATCACGCCCGTGGCCAACAAGGTCAAGGAAGAGCTGGCCCTCTGGCACAAGGAAATCGACGAGATCTCCAACGAACCCGTGATCGAAGGCCGCCTGCACCCCCGCAAGGCCTTGGAAGTGGTCGGCAAGTTCATTTACGACAATGACGCCATCGCCACCACCGATATCGGCAACACCTCCTCCACGGCCAACAGCTACCTGCGTTTCCGTCATCCGAAACGCGACATCGCCACGTTGACCTTCGGCAACACCGGCTTCGCCTATCAGGCCGCTCTGGGCGCGCAGCTCGCCTGCCCGGACAAGCCGGTCGTCTCCATCGCCGGCGACGGCGCCTGGGGCATGAGCCTGTTTGAAGTGCCCACCGCCTGCCAGTTCAACCTGCCCGTCATCGCCACCGTGTACAACAACGGTGCCTGGTGCGCGGAAAAGAAGAACCAGGTGGACTTCTACAACAACCGCTTCGTGGGCGCGGACATCTGGTCCAAGTCCTACGCCAAGATCGCCGAATCCATGGGTGCCGACGGCTACACCGTCAACACCCAGGCCGACCTGGCCAACGCTCTGGAAACGGCCTACAAGAACCGCCGTCCGGCCGTCATCGAAATCATGACCGACGGCACCCGCCTTGCGCCGCCTTTCCGTCGCGACGCTCTGGCGCTGCCTACCCGCTTCCTGCCCAAGTACGAAAAGCTGGACAAGAAGTACTTCCCCAAATAAGTGACTGTTGACTGAACGCGGCCCCGCCGGATCTTCCGGCGGGGCCGCTGATTGACGGCGGCGCGGGGAAATTTCCCCGCGCTTTCTTTTTTTTAGAGTATTTCAACTTTGAAATGCTCTAACGCCGAACACGGCGCGGATTCCGGAAAAGCGACCGAAGGCAGCCCGAAGTGCTGTCCCCGTTGGCGACAACGGAGCCATACGGGGATCGACAGCAGCGATAACCGCGCTTTTTGCCGGAATGCCAACTTTGAAATTTATAAAATTTCAAAGTTAATCTGCTCTAGGGCCTGTTAACACTATTTGACAAAGAGCGAGTATTCCGTAAGAATGTCTTATGCAAATTACTCGCGAACAATATGAGAGAATCGCTGACTGCTTCCCGCGCCAAAGAGGTAATGTCCGTTTTGACAATCTCCAGGTGTTGAATGCGATTCTGTACGTTGCGGAGCATGGGTGTAAATGGCGTGGACTGCCGAAAAATTTTGGCTGTTGGCACAGCATCTACACGCGCATGAACCGCTGGAGCAAGAACGGAGTTCTTGACCGTATATTTGAACGCCTTCAACAAGAGCAGATACTCCGCCTTAAAATAGAAGCAGTTTCTCTCGACAGTACTATTGTTAAGGTTCATCCCGATGGAACAGGGGCCTTAAAAAAACAGGTCCGCAGTCCATCGGAAAGTCCAGAGGCGGCTGGACGACCAAGCTTCATATGGTTGCCGCGAATGCTGAATGCGCGTTGAATTTCAGCCTCACTCCCGGCAACGCCGGCGATGCCCCCGAGGGGCGCAGGCTGCTTGTCCAGTTGGGGCCGATGCCAGCGCCGTGCAGCTTGCTTATGGATGGCGCATATGAGGGTAATGAAACGACTCGCTTGGGACGTGAGTTGGGCTTCACTCCGGTGGTGCCGCCCAATCCCAACCGACTGAAACCGTGGGAGTATGACAAAGAGCTATACAAAAGACGTAATGAGGTAGAACGGCTTTTCAGGAGGCTCAAAGGCTTCCGCCGTGTTTTTACTCGCTTCGATAAGCTCGATGTCATGTTCCTGGCCTTTGTCGTCTTTGCGTTGATTGTTATAGCTCTGAAATAGTGTTAACAGGCCCTAGAACATATTGCGCTTGAGATTTCCGCTTGACGGCGGGCAAAGCACGCCTGCGAAAATCTCGCGGGCCTTGTAACAGTACAGAGTAATTTCATTGTGAAAATGCTCTAATCCGCACATGAGGACAGTTCATGAAGCCTTTTCTGCGTCGCACAGCATATACGGGGCCGGTACAGGCCGTTATTCTGGATTGGGCCGGTACGGCGGTGGACCACGGCTGCCGGGGGCCGGTGGCCGTGTTTTCGCGGGCCTTTGAGCGCCACGGCATAGAGCCCGAGGTGGCTGAAGTGCGCGCGCCCATGGGCCGCGAAAAGCGCGAGCACGTGCAGGCCATGCTGGCCATGCCGCGTCTGGCCGAACTCTGGCGTGCCGGGCACGGCAACGCGCCCGACGATGCCGCCACGGACACGATTTTTGCCGCCGTGCAGGAACTGATGCCTGAAACCCTGGCGGACTACGCCATGCCCGTGCCGGGCTGCGTGGAGGCCCTTGCCGCACTGCGCGCCAAGGGCCTTAAGATCGGCTCCTGCACCGGCTACAGCCGGGACATGATGGTGCGCCTCATGCCGCGTGCCGAGGCCGCCGGGTACAAACCCGACGCTGTGGTCACGGCCGACGAGGCGCCCCAGGGCCGCCCCTGGCCGTGGATGTGCTACCTCAATTGCATGCGTTTGGGCGTGCATCCGCCGGAGGCCGTGGTCAAGGTCGGCGACACCCTGGCCGACGTGGAGGAGGGCATCAACGCGGGGCACTGGAGCGTGGGCGTGACCCGTACCAGCAATGCCCTAGGCCTGACCGCCGAGGAAGCGGCGGCCCTGCCCGCCGACGAGCTCTGCCGCCGCGAGGAGGAGCTGGGCCGCGCCTTCCGCGAGGCGGGCGCGCATTATGTGATTTCGAGCATTGCGGATCTGCCCGGCCTGATCGACAAGGTCAACGCCCGCCTGGCAAAGGGCGAACGCCCGTAGACGGCGTTGAGAGCAATTCATTTTCAGGCTGAAGCCGGGGCAGCGCCCGAGGGGCGTCCGGCCACTGTGTGACGGGCAGGGAGCAGTCCTGTGCCGTGAGCGGAAATATTGCGCCACGGTGAGAATTCTTCCGCCTGATCCAGCCTGATTTGCGCAGGATTTGTTCTTCGGCGTCGTCTCGAGCCGTTTGCGCTTGAAATTATCGCTTAACGGCGAAGCAAATTCGCCTTGCGATAATTTCGTGGTGCGGATTTCCGTGGAAAATCCGCACAGGGCGTTGGGATATTTTCAATATCAAAACGTTCTAAAAAGGCCCGGCCGGAAAGATTTCGGCCGGGCCTTTTTTGCGTCCGAGCGCCGTCCGCCCTGGCAGGCGCGGCGGACAATGGAATCAGCACCTGTATTGGTGGAATGTTTTCACAAAGTCCGTGCACTCTGCTATGGATGATGGGCTTTTTACTGTTGATACCATATATATTGCAATTTGGTATCACAGGTATAACAGGCATGAAAGAATTGTGATTTTTTACGCAACATGCGGATTTATAAAATTTTTTTCTCTATCTATCACGGTATGCTTGAAAAAAACATAAAAGTTGAGCAGTCATTCAACAAAAGGGGGTTGTCAGTATCGTTTCCGTATGCAATGCTTTTCCATCTTTTTCAAGTCATTCCGGCCAGCAGTGCGCCGGAGGCCGTGTGGACCCCGCTGGCGGCATGCGTGCGGGGACGCCTTCAACTCTGAAACTTTGGAGGTTGACGGATGAAACGGTTCTTTTTCCCGGCAGCAATGCTGCTGATCCTGGCTGTGTTGCTGGTGGGGCAGGACGCTCTCGCCGCCACGGGCATGGGCATAAAACTGCCTGAAGACCCCACCAAGGCCTACATTACCCTGGGCATCCTGGTAGCGGCGGCGGTCATGTTTTTCACCGAAATCGTACCCCTGCCCATCACCGCCCTGCTGGTGCCGGTGGCGCTTTCCCTGACGCACGTCATTACCTCCAAGGTGGCCTTCAGCTATTTCGGCGATCCCACGGTCATTCTGTTCATGGCCATGTTCATCGTGGGCGAAGCCACGTTCATTACCGGCTTCGCGGACAAGGTCGGCGCGCTGGCCGTGCGGCTCTCCAAGGGCAATACCGTGCTGCTGCTGGTTTACACCATGGCCGCCGTGGGCCTGCTCTCCACAGTGCTGTCCAACACCGGCACCACCGTGGTGGCCGTGCCCATGATTCTGGGCATGTGCATCAAGGCCAAGCTGGCGCCGGGCAAGGTGCTCATGCCCGTGGCCTTTGCCTCATCCCTGGGCGGCACCGTGACCCTGGTGGGCACGCCGCCCAACGGCATCATCAACTCCATGCTGGCCCAGACCGGCCAGACGCCTTTCGGCTTCTTTGAATTCGGCCTGATCGGCATTCCCCTGCTGGTGGTGGGCCTGGCCTATTACGGCCTGATCGGCCACCGCTTTCTGCCCGAAGGCCGCCAGATGGACGACGATATCGTCACCGAGGGCCAGACGCGCCGTGAAAACAAGATGTGGTACTCCATCGCCATTTTCGCCTTTGTGGTCTTCATGATGGCCAGCGAACTCATGCCCCTGACCACCGCCGCCATACTGGGCGCCTGCCTGATGGTCATCTCCGGCTGCATGACCATGCGCGAGGCCTTCCGCAGCGTGGACTGGACCACCATCTTCCTCTTCGCGGGCATGCTCTCCATGTCAGCGGCCATGGCCAAGTCCGGCGCGGCCGCCATTGTGGCCAACGCCGTGGTGAGCATGGTTTCCGACCCCTGGATGCTCATGCTGGTCTGCTGCGCGCTCACCGCCCTGATCACCAACTTCATGTCCAATACGGCCACGGCCGCGCTCATGGCCCCGCTGGCCCTGCCCATCGCCCTGGCCAGCGGCATTTCGCCCCTGCCCATCACCATGGGCATCGCCATGTCCGCCTCGGCCTGCTTCCTGACGCCCATCGCCACTCCGCCCAATACCATCGTTTTGGGACCGGGCAAGTATAGCTTCCTGGACTATGTCAAGGCCGGCTGGCCGTTGCAGCTGATCACCCTGCTCATGTGCTGGCTGCTCATTCCCATGATCTGGCCTTTCCATCCGTAAGCCGTTCCGGCGGAGAGAGAATATGAAGGAAATTCACGTTACTACCATTACGGAGGCCGTGGCCGGCCTGGCCGTGGAAGCCTGTTGCCGCCTGCCCGAGGACATGGTTGAGGCCATGCGGGCGGCCCGCGCCCTGGAGCCGTCGCCGGTGGGCCGGAACATTCTGGACCAGATCCTGGAAAACGCGGCCATCGCGGCGCGCGAAACCATGCCCATCTGCCAGGATACGGGCCTGACCGTGGTTTTCGCCGAGGTGGGGCAGGATGTGCGCATTGTGGGCGGCGGCTTTGAGGGCGCCGTCAACGAAGGCGTGCGCCGGGGCTATGTGGACGGCTATCTGCGCAAATCCTGCGTGGCTGAACCGCTCTTCGAGCGCAAGAACACCAGGGACAACACCCCCGCCGTTATCCACACGCGCATTGTGCCCGGCGACAGCCTGCGCCTGCGCCTCGCGCCCAAGGGCGCGGGCTCGGAAAACAAAAGCGTGCTGAAAATGCTGGTGCCCGCCGACGGCATCGAGGGCGTGCGCCGGGTGGTGCTGGACGCTGTGCTGGCCGCCGGTCCCAATTCCTGTCCGCCCCTGGTGGTGGGCGTGGGCCTGGGCGGCACCATGGAAGTGGCGGCCATCTGCGCTAAGAAAGCCGCCGCTCGCGATCTGGAAAGCGTCAACCCGGACCCGCGCTACGCGGCCTTTGAACGGGAATTGCTGGAAATGATCAATAAGACCGGCATCGGCCCGCAGGGCCTGGGCGGCCTGACCACGGCCCTCAAGGTGCATGTGGAGTGGGCTCCCACCCACATCGCCTCCCTGCCCGTGGCCGTGAACATCAACTGCCACGCGGCCCGCCACGCGGAAGTCGTACTCTAAGAGGAGGGCGAGACATGTCCGACGATCAGGTCAAACGCATCCGCGCCCCTTTTGACGACGCCACGGCGCGCTCCCTGAGGGCCGGAGACAGGGTGCTGATTTCCGGCGTTATTCTGGCCGCGCGCGACGCGGCCCACAAGCGGCTGGTGGAGACACTGGACCGGGGCGAAGCGCTGCCCGTGGACCTGCGCGGCGCTGTTGTCTATTACGTGGGCCCCTCGCCCGCCAAGCCGGGCCAGGCCATCGGCGCGGCCGGGCCCACCACTTCGGGCCGCATGGACGCCTATACGCCCCGGCTGCTGGATCAGGGCCTCAAGGGGATGATCGGCAAAGGCTACCGCAAGCCGGAAGTGGTGGAAGCCATGAAAAAGCACGGCGTGCCGTATTTGGCCGCCGTGGGCGGCGCGGGCGCTCTCATCGCCCGCAGCATCAAAAAGTACACCGTGCTGGCCTATGAGGATCTCGGCCCCGAGGCCGTGGCCGCCATGGAAGTGGAGGATTTCCCGGCCATCGTGGTCATCGACAGCCTGGGCGACAATTACTACGAAACGGGCCAGGCCCCGTATCGGCAGTTGTAGCGGCTTGGCGCGCCGGGTCATTCCGGTGCGCCGCCGTGTCCGCAATACGGAATACTTTCCTAAAGGAGTTGCTATGGCGCCAATGAGATCCCCCGCCGACGCCCGGACCCGCCTGGATTTCTGGCAAGCCGCGTCCGGCGCGCTGCTGGCCCTTTTCGTCTGTGTCCATCTGCTGCTGGAAGGCAGCGTGGTGATCAGCCCCGCGCTGACCAACGGCATCGCCTGGCTGCTGGAAGCCACCTTTCTGACCCAGATCGTGGCCCCGCTCATCGTGCTGCTGGTGATTTTCCACTTCTGGATCGCGGCTCGTAAAATGCCCTTCCGCACCAATGAGCTGGGCATTTTCGTGCGCCACAGCAGAAGCCTGCGCGAGGCCGACACCTGGCTCTGGCTGGTGCAGGTCTTTACCGCCGTGGTCATTCTGGTGGGCGTGTTCTTCCACGTCTACACGGTCATGACCAACCTGCCCATCAACGTGGCGGGCAGCGCCAAGCGCCTGCACGATGGCTGGCTGGCTTTTTACGTGGTCTTTCTGCCCTGCGTCATTCTGCACACGGGCGTCGGCGTATATCGCCTGGCCGTGAAGTACGGCGTGTGCACCAAGGCCGAGCGCGTCCGCTGGCGCAGGTGGATATGGATTGTCATGGGCTGTTACCTTGTGCTCGGCGTGCTGGCTCTGACCCGCGTCTGGTTCCTGGGATAGGGGGGTGCGTATGCGTGTTTTTCAAAGTGATGTTCTCTGCATGGGCGCCGGTCTGGCCGGGGAGCGCGTGGCCGTGGAAGCCGCGCAGGCGGGCTTCAGCGTCATCTGTCTGAGTCTGGTGCCGCCCCGGCGCTCCCATTCCTCGGCGGCCATGGGCGGCATGCAGGCGGCCCTGGGCAATTCCATCATGGGCGACGGCGACAGCCCGGAAATCCATTTCAACGACACGGTCAAAGGCTCGGACTGGGGCTGCGACCAGGAGGTGGCCCGCCTGTTCGCCAAGACCGCGCCCATCGCCATGCGCGAAATGGCCTGGATGGGCGTGCCCTGGAGCCGGGTGGTGCCCGGCGAGCATACCTATTACAAGGGCGGCAAACCCTTTCAGGCCACGGAAAAGGCCGAGAATGAAGGCCTGATCCATTCCCGGGCCTTCGGCGGCACGGCCAAATGGCGTACCTGCTATACCTCGGACGGCACGGGCCATGCCGTGCTCTTCACCCTGGACAACCGCCTGCTGCAACTGGGCGTGGACGTGCACGACCGCGTGCAGGCCGAGGCCCTGGTGCATGACGGCGAGCGCTGCATGGGCTGCGTGGCCCGTGACCTGCGCACCGGCGAGCTGGTGGGCTATTTCGCCAAGGCCACGCTTATCGCCACGGGCGGTTACGGGCGCATCTACCGGGCCACCACCAACGCCGTGATCTGCGACGGCGGCGGCCAGATCACCGCCCTGGACACGGGCGTGGTGCCGCTGGGCAATATGGAGGCCGTGCAGTTCCACCCCACGGGCACGGTGCCTACGGACATTCTGGTGACCGAGGGTTGCCGGGGCGACGGCGGCACCCTGCTGGACGTCAACGAATACCGCTTCATGCCCGACTACGAGCCGGAAAAGGCCGAACTGGCCTCGCGCGACGTGGTTTCCCGCCGCATGACCGAGCATATGCGCAAGGGCTTCGGCGTGCCCAGCCCCTACGGCGAGCACCTCTGGCTGGACATCCGCCACCTGGGCGAAAAGCATATCACCACCAATCTGCGGGAAGTCTACGACATCTCCACGCACTTCCTGGGCGTGAACCCCATCCATCAGCTTATCCCGGTGCGGCCCACCCAGCACTATAGTATGGGCGGCGTGCGCATCAACAAGGACGGCCACGCCTACGGCCTCCAAGGCCTGTTCGCGGCGGGCGAAGCCGCCTGCTGGGACATGCACGGCTTCAACCGCCTGGGCGGCAACTCCCTGGCCGAAACCATCGTGTCGGGCCGTGTTGTGGGCAAGAAGCTTGTGGAGTTCCTGCAAGGCTATGAATGCGTGTTCTCCACGGCGGCCATGAGCGACGCGACGGCCAAGGTGCGCGAGCGCATCGAAAACCTGCTCCGGGGCACGGGCGACGATTGCTACACCCTGCGCAACGCCATGCAGGACATAATGATGGAGCACGTGGGCATCTTTCGCAACGGCAAGGATCTGGAAGCCGGTGTGGCGAAACTCCAGGATCTGCTGGAGCGCAGCAAAAACATGCGCCTGCGCGGCGGCAACATTCCCGGCCCGCACGGCGAACTTTCCATGGCCCTGCGCGTGCCGGGCATGCTCAAGCTGGCCCTGTGCACGGCCTACGGGGCGCAGCAGCGCACCGAGAGCCGGGGCGCGCACGCCCGCGAGGATTACCCCGAGCGCAACGACAAGGACTGGCTGGTGCGCACCCTGGCTACCTGGAAGGAGGGCGACAGCCTGCCCACCCTCAACTATGAAAAGGCCACGCCGTTCTATATCCTGCCGCCCGGCGACAGAGGCTACGGCGGCGGCAAGATTATCCCCGGCGACATCGGGGAGGGCGAAATTGAGCCCTTTGCGCAAAAGGTCTAAGGGAGGCCGACATGGGACGCAATCTGACGTTTGAGATCTTTCGCTACAATCCGCTGGATCCCCATTCCCAGCCTCACATGCAGACCTTTAACCTGGAAGAGCATCCCAGCATGACGCTCTTCATTGCCCTGAACATGATCCGCGAAACCCAGGACGCGAGCCTTCAGTTCGACTTCTGCTGCCGCGCGGGCATCTGCGGTTCCTGCGGCATGGTCATCAACGGCCGCCCGGGCCTGGCCTGCCATACCCAGACTTGCGATCTGCCCGCCCGCATCAGCCTGCACCCCCTGCCGGTGTTCAAGCTGCTGGGCGACCTTTCGGTGGATACGGGCACTTGGTTTCGGCATGTGGGCAAAAAGATCGAATCCTGGATTCACACCAACAAGGCCTTTGACCCGGACGCCCAGGAAGAGCGCATGGACAACGAACTGGCCACTCAGATCTTCGAGCTGGACCGCTGCATCGAGTGCGGCTGCTGTGTGGCGGCCTGCGGCACGGCGCGCATGCGCGAGGACTTTATCGGGGCCACGGCCATCAACCGTATGGCCCGTTTCTATATTGACCCGCGCGACAACCGCACCCCGGCGGATTATTACGACCTTATCGGCGACGACAATGGGGTTTTCGGCTGCATGGGCCTGCTGGCCTGCGACAACGTCTGCCCCAAACAACTGCCCCTGCAGGACCAGCTGGGCATCATGCGCCGCATGGTGTCCGCCGAATCCGTGCGCGGCATTCTGCCGGAATTCCTGCGCAAAAAGCTCCAGGGTTGCGGTTGCGATCACACACGGGCATAACCACGGAACGGTCGCCGTTACGCGGCGGCCTCAGCGTGATGACAAACCCCGCTTCGCGGGCTTTGCGCCGCCATCGACGCCAGAACCGTCGGGCGGAAATTCGCCAAAAGGAAGCATGCCATGCTGATACTTGACTGGATGAAATCCAATGTGATCTCGGTTCCGCCGGACGCCTCCCTGCTCCAGTGCCGGAAGCTGTTCAAGGACAACCACATCGGTCGCCTGCCTGTGGTGGATGCGGACAAGATTGTGGTGGGCCTGATTTCCGCCTCGGACATCAACGCCTTCGCGCCCCAGCGCACCACGGGCCTTGAAATCCTGGAAGTGCTCGACATTCTGGGTGAAACCCCGGCCAAGCAGATCATGACCGTGGACCCGGTGACCATCAATTACAAGGGCACGGTGGAGCAGGCCGCCCAGCGTATGATTGAAAAGCGCGTGGCCTGCCTGCCGGTGGTCAATGACGAGGAAAAACTGGTCGGCATTCTCACCGAATGGGACATTTTCAAGGCCCTGGTCAGCATCAGCGGAGCCGCCATGCCCGAGGGCGTGGAAATGGCCTTCAAGCTGGAGAACAAGCGCGGCACCCTGCGCGAGATTCTGGATATGCTCAAGGAATACGGGGTGCGCATTTCCACAGTGCTCTCGATCATTTCCGACGACGGCATGCGCCAGGTGAAAATCCGTTTCTGGTCCGAAGACGCGGAGGCGGAAAACAAGGCCCTGGAAAAGCTCAAGGACCACGCCGGGCTGCGCTACTGGGCCCGTGGGGGCGAAGTCTATCTGCGCGACAAGCCGGATTTCAAACTCTGAGCCGACGCACGGCGCCGAACCTGAATCACAAGGCCGCCCATCGGGCGGCCTTTTTTTTTTATGATCGAAAACTCCCCGCTAAGCGGGGAGTTCCAAAAAGGCGAAGCCTATAGCTGTCAAAAAAGAAGCTCTCCTTTGCTACAAAAAAGTTGTCCTGACTTCCGTAGTAGCAAAGGAGAGCGACAATGGATGATCAAAGTTTAGAGCACACGCGTTGGAATTGCAAATATCATATCGTGTTTGCACCGAAATTCAGGCGCAAAATTATTTATGGCAAATACAAGAAAGAAATTGGCCTGATATTAAGGAGGTTGTGTGAGTATAAAAAGATTGAAATATTAGAAGCGCATGCATGTATTGATCACGTCCACATGTGCATAAAAATACCTCCCAAGTATAGCGTGGCACAAATCATGGGATACTTGAAGGGAAAAAGCGCGTTAATGATATTCGAGCAGTTTTCGAACTTGAAATATAAGTTTGGGAACCGTCATTTCTGGTGCAAAGGCTATTTTGTCAGCACGGTAGGGGTGAATGAAGCCACTCTTTTGAAGTATATTCGTGAGCAAGAGATACGAGACAAAATAGCCGATCAGCATAGTTTGTTTGAACATAAAGACCCATTTATGGGTCGCTAGGAATAGCGGCGGAAGTCAGGTCTGACCTCCTTCAGGGGGCGGACGAGTAACAGGCCCTTATAGGGCCAAATCAAACCGCCCCTTGAAGGGGCGGTGCTGATTGGCGGAAACGATATTCAACGCCCCGGCGGTTCGAGGCGTCGGTCGGGCAATCAGCGGACGTGTTTTCAGGCCTGTTAAATCTATGTGCTCCGGCGGCTGATGCCGTACTTGCGCAGCTTTTCGTACAACGTGGCGCGCGCGATATGCAGGGTGCGCGCCGTGCGCGAGACATTGCCGCCCTGTTCGGCCAGCACCTTGCGGATGACCACGGCCTCGGTGTCGGCCATGATGTCGGAAAGGTCCCCGGCGGCGGCCACGGCGCGCAGGGGCAGATCCGCGCTGGGCAGGGTGTCCGGCGGGAAGTCGTCCACCTGGATCACGTCGCCGTGGCGCATGGTGGCCGCGTGCACCACGGCATTGTGCAACTGCCGCACGTTGCCCGGCCAGGAAAAGGCCAGCATGGCCGCCTCGGCTTCCGGGGCAAAGGCCAGATGCTCCAGGCCCATGCGCGAAAGCACATAGCGGGCGATGGGCAGGATGTCGTCCGCGCGTTCGCAGAGCGGCGGAATTTCCAGCACAAAGGTGTTGATGCGGTAGTAGAGATCCTCGCGGAAGGAACCCGCGCTGAGCATGGCCGAAATGTTCCGGTTGGTGGCCGCCACCAGGCGGAAATCCACGTTGCGGGCATTGACCGAGCCCACCCGGCAGACGCTGCGGCTTTCCAGCACGCGCAGCAGCTTGGCCTGGATCTCGGGCGGCATTTCCCCGATTTCGTCCAGAAAAAGGGTGCCCTTGTCGGCCAGTTCGATCTGGCCGATCTTGCCGTCCTGGTGCGCGCCGGAAAACGCGCCGCGCGCATAGCCGAACAGCTCGGATTCAAAAAGATCCTTGGGGATGGCCGCGCAGTTGATGCTGACCAGCGGGCCTTCGGCGCGCGGGCTTTCGGCGTGCAGGGCATGGGCAAAGAGTTCCTTGCCCGCGCCGGTGGCGCCCAGAATCAGCACCGGCGCGTCCAGTTGGGCGTAGCTGCGCACCTGCTGCTTGAGGCGGCGCATGGGCGCGCTTTCGCCCAGGATGCTGCGCAGGCTGTACTGCGGGGCCAGGCTGGCCTTGATCCGCCGCTTGTACTGATTGAGGGTGTGGCCCAGATGGTCGATTTTGGAGGAAAGTTTTTTCAGCTCTTCGGGATCGTTGAAAATAGCCTGGGAAACCATGCCCGCCAGCCGCCCCTGGCCGTCGCGCACCGGGATGCGGTTGACCACCACGGGCAGGGCGTTGCCCGGCCCGAGCTGGCAGAGTTCGCCCATTTCGGCCCGGCCGTCGCGCAGCACCACGCGCGCGCGCGAGTGAGGGATGATCTCCGTGATGTCGCATCCCAGCAGGTCTTCGGGCCGCTGGCCCAGCAGATCGGCATAGGCCTTGTTCACAAAACGGATGATGTAGTCCATGTCGCAGAACAGCACGCCCATGGGCAGGCTGTCCAGAATGAGGGAGGTCATCTCGCTGTTTTTTGTGAAGGGGGACATGGAAAACTCCTCGGTCGCGCCGCGCATCGCGCGGCAACTCTATTCCTTATACAGGCGGGAGGGGGTTGAGGCAAGTTCCGCGCCCGCCGGGACGCGCGGCAGCTTTTCGTTGAATCATGCCCGACCCTGGTGTATAGTCCCCTATACTACTATGCGCCTGCAGTCCGCATCCGGTGGTCTTTTCAGCCGGGTACGCACCCTGGACCGGAGACATGAACACGGATTCCATCAGTACGCCGCTGTCCGGCACGGAAAGAAAAATCCTGCTGAGCGTCCCCCTGGCAATTCTGGCCACGGCGATCTCCATTTTCGGGATTTTTTATTACCAGGTGACCAAGGGCGTCAGCAACACGGTGCTGGAGCGTTCGGGCGCCATCTTTTCCTATTTGACCGACCGCATTCCGCCGCAAAGCCTGGTGGAGCTCAACAGTGCCGCCGACGAAGGCGGCCCCCTGTATGACGAGGTTCAGGATCTGCTCACGAGCGTGCGCCAGTTGACGGCGGTGCGCTATCTCTATACGGCCCGGCTCAATGATCAGGGCAAGGCCGTCTATGTGGTGGACGGCCTGGACCCGGCCGCCGAAGACTTCCGCCACATCGGGGATCTCATCGAGCCCGAGGTGCTACCCCTGCTGACGCGCTGCCTCCAGGGCAATCCCGCGCATGCGGACAAGGTGATCAGCACGGACTGGGGCGACGTGCTGCCCGCCTGCGAGCCCATCCGCCGGGACGGCCGCACTGTGGGGGCCATTGTCATGGAGTTCGACGCGGGGCTTATTTCCGGGAGCATCCGCAAGGCGCTGTCCATCAGCCTGATCGGCTCCTGCTCTCTGGTGGTCCTGTTCATCTTTGTCACCACTTGGCTGCTGCGCCGCCTTTCCGTGCCCCTGTACCGCAAACTGGCCTATACCGACCTGCTCACCGGCATCAACAACCGCAATGCCTTTGAGCTGGATACCAAGCGTCTCTGTAGTCGCAATGAGCAGCAGGGACTGAGCGTGCTGGCCTGCGACCTGAACATGCTCAAAAAGGTCAATGACCAGCGCGGCCACGCCGCCGGGGACCAGTACATCATCAGCCTGGCGCGCCTGCTGGTGGAGCGCTTCAAGGACCGGGGCCAAACCTACCGGACCGGCGGCGACGAGTTCGCCACCCTGCTGCGGAATGTGGATGTGGCCGCCCTGCGGGCCGAAATGGACGAACTGCACGCGCGGGCCCTGCGCATCAGCGTGGCGGGCTTTCCGCTCTTTTTCGCTTACGGCATCGCCAGCTTTGACCCGGAGCGCGATGCGGACATCCACGCCACCCTGACCCGCGCGGATGCCGAGATGTATGCCCACAAGCGCGCGTTAAAACGGGAGCACGAAAAGGAAGGGGCCGGAGAGTCGGACAGGAAAACAACCTGAACGGCCGCGCGGTTCTGTTTTCATGTCCGCAGCCAGCCCGGCATTCAAGATGTTTTGCGGTAATTACATTCGGAGAGCGTTGATACGGACAGTGAAGCACGGCGGGCATGCGCGTGCATCAGTTATTCGTCTTCGTGAGAATCACGCTCAGCTTTTTTGAGTGGTCTTTTTCTTCGGTCGTCCCGCCTTCTTGGGCCGGATACCTTCCTCATCCGGCTTTGCCCAATCCTCCGGCAAAAGCGCATCCACGTTCCGCACCAATTCTCCGGCGTCCATACGCATCGCCCGCGCGAGCATCAGCACCGTCGATAATCGTGGTTCGCGTTTATTATTCTCAAGCATGCTGAGATAGCGCGGATTGCGCTTTACCATTTTGGCGAGGCGGTATTGAGTAAGGCCGCGCTCTTTTCTGGCATGGCGCAGCACTTCGCCAAAAGGGCAGAGGATTTTTTCTTCCATCCTTTACAAATAAAGGAATACGCCGATTATAATATAGCCAATCAGTTGATAGTATATATTTTGTATGGTAGGGAAGGTCAGCGAGGACAATGCCATGTTCCCAGCCTTACAGCGCTTTTTTGAAGCGGCAGGATGCCGGACTCAGACCGACTTAGCCAAGTTTTTGGACATCAGCCAATCCTCCATATCAGACGCGAAAAGGAGGGAAGTCATCCCTGCGGAATGGCTGCTTAAACTTTTGCGGAACAGGGGGGTCAATCCCGACTGGATTCTGACAGGGGAGGGCGTGCACTATCTGCGGTCGGCGGAACCGGGAGAATCCGCTTTTCCGGCTGAGCGCGTAATCGAAATCCGCCCGCCGGAACAGTGCTCGGCGCAGGAACTGATCAACGAGTTGGTGCGTCGGGCGTTGGGGGAACGGATGGGATGCGAAACATCGTGATGTGTTACTGAATCATCTGCTCGTTATTCCAGCCGGTTTTTATCGTTCAGGTATGTCTGCCGTTGCATGGCCTCCAGCAACAACTTGTCCGCGTCGATGCCGAATGCCACCGCTATTGCAACAAAAACCATGACAGAAGGATTTCCTTGGCGCATTTCAATAACCCTTACATGCGATATGGAAATGCCGGTTTTGGCGGCCAGAATTTTACGCGTCCAGTTGCGCTTTTCTCTGTGCTCGCGGATAATTTGCCCCAAGGCGAGACAAAAGTTTGAACTATCCTTCATTACTACCAAATAGCATTGGATTGCTTAACCCACACCTGAGTGATAATATATTATCACTCGGATGTATCGTTTTTTATGTCGAAAAGGAGAATGTGGGATGAGCGTTAGTTTGCTTTCTGACTTCGCGGCGGCAATGGAGCGCATCCGAGCCGTGACCGGGTGCGGAACCCAGCGAGAGCTGGGCAGGTTTTTAGGCATCAACCAGTCAGCCATTTCGGACGCGAAACGGCGCGGGACTATCCCGGCGGAATGGCTGCTCACGCTCCTGCGCGGCAAAGGGATAAACCCGGACTGGATATTGACGGGAAAGGGCGCGCGCCGCTTGCGCCCGGCGGAAGCGGAGGAAGCCGCTTTTCAGACTGTGAGCGTAACGGACATCAATCCGCCGGAATAATCTTCGGCTTGGGCATTGATTGCCGAACTCGCGCGCCGGGCGCTGGCGGAACGGAAAGCGACGAGCCATAGAGATGCGGAGCAGGGAAATCTACACGAAAAGCGGCAGACCAGGACTTTTCAGCCTATGGTTTATTGACTCGCGCAAGTTGGGGGCTGTAGATTCGCAGAGAAGGGGGAGGATATGCCGGGAGCCTACTCAATACGAATCTTTCTGCCGAACGGCGAGCCCAATGGGCTGCGGATTTTAAGCCGTCCGAACTGGACGGGAACCGGAGTCACCTTTGCCCGCACAGGCTTTCAGGAGGCTACAAAGCGTAAAGAGTTGTCGCAGGCCGGTGTTTACGTGCTTGTGGGTAACAGTGAGGACAGCACCTTGCCGACAATCTATATCGGTGAAGGAGATCCTGTCCTCGGACGTCTGAAAAGCCATAACCTCAACAAGGACTTCTGGAATTGGGCCGTCGTTTTCACTACGACGGACAACAGCCTGAACAAGGCGCATATCCAGCATCTTGAAAGCAGACTTGTGGAACTTGCCAAAGACCGCAAGCGCTGCAACCTTGAAAACGGCAATCAGCCGCAGCCGCCGACGCTCATCGAGTCCGAACTCGCCGACATGGAAAGCTTTCTCGGCTATATGCTCGGCGTGTTCCCTCTGATAGGGATTGATATATTTGAAAGTGCAAAAAGTACCGGGAAAGCCAAATCCAAGGATATGTTCTCCTTGAAGGGCCGTGACGGTATTTTTGCCAAAGCGGTGCAGAACCCCAGCGGATTTATTGTGCTGAAAGATTCCACGGCCGCGCCGGGAACAACGCCAAGCATCTCAAAGAGCATTAAAGCATTCCGTGAAGACTTGATCCGCCAGGGCGTCCTGCTCAAAAACGGCGAGCTTTATACCTTTACGCAGGATTATACCTTCTCATCTCCCAGCATGGCGTCATCGGTCACACTTGGTCGCAATACCAACGGGCGTTCCATCTGGAAAGACAAGAGCGGCAAATCCCTGAACGACCTGGCGGCGGAATCCACGGATTGCGACCCGCAGGATGAAAAGAGCGCATAGCGGGCGGCATCGTGCATCCTGTTGCGGAAAACACAATTCCTTGAGCAGGGGCACGACCATATGCCGAAAACTATCAAGAAATTTTTTTGAGCCGTATCCGTCAACGTGGATAGGTTTGAGCAGGGCATTTATCGTTCGGCCCCATTAATGTTTTTACCATGCAAAAAGTTGGCTGTGCCGTCTGCAGCTTGATGATTTTACCTCTGCTTATAAAAAGCAAAAGGGCTTACGCTGTTAACGCAAGCCCTTCGTTTACTGTATGTGGCGGAGAGGGAGGGATTTGAACCCTCGATACAGGTTTAAGCCCGTATACTCGCTTAGCAGGCGAGCTCCTTCGGCCGGCTCGGACACCTCTCCGCATGGTTCAGCATGTACAATGGCAAACCGTGAGGTTGGAAGCTAGCTCAGTCCGGCGTTACTGTCAAGGGCGGGGGCCGTCTTTCCGGCGCGGCGCGGTTCTGATCTCGTGCGTTTTTGAGGGCTGTCGCTTCCGGTGTCGCGGTCCGGCGCGCATTGACCCCCGGCGCGGCTTGGCGTATTTTTACAAATTCTCGTTTATCACTTCCGCATGGAGCGCACTATGGCCCCCACCAGCAAGCCCGACACGATGCAGACCGGCAATGACGCCACGGCCCGCGAAGCGGCCAAGCCCGGCGTGGACTTCATCCGCGCCCGGATTCAGGAAGACAATGCCTCGGGCCGTTTCAGCGGCCAGGTGCACACGCGCTTCCCGCCGGAGCCCAACGGCTATCTGCACCTCGGGCACGCCAAGTCCATCTGTCTCAATTTCGGCGTGGCCAAGGAGTTCGGCGGCCTCTGCAATCTGCGCTTTGACGACACCAATCCCACCAAGGAAGAGACCGAATACGTGGAGTCCATCCGCGAGGACGTGCGCTGGCTGGGCGGGGACTGGCAGGACCGCGAATTCTACGCCTCCAACTATTTTGAAAAGCTCTACGAATACGCCGAACAGCTCATCAAAATGGGCAAGGCCTATGTGGACGACCTCTCCGCCGAGGAGATCCGCGAATATCGCGGCACGCTCACTGAGCCCGGCCGCGAGAGCCCGTACCGCAACCGCAGCGTGGAGGAAAACCTGGATCTCTTCCGCCGCATGCGCGCCGGAGAGTTTCCGGACGGCGTGCGCGTGCTGCGGGCCAAGATCGACATGGCCTCGCCCAACCTGGTCATGCGCGACCCCACGCTCTACCGCATCCGCCACGCCGAGCACCACCGCACGGGCAATGTCTGGTGCATCTATCCCATGTATGATTTCACGCACTGCCTGTCCGACTCGCTGGAGGGCATCACGCATTCGCTCTGCACCCTGGAATTCGTGAACAACCGCGAGCTTTACGACTGGGTGCTGGACACTCTGGGCGTGTACCACCCGCAGCAGATCGAATTCGCCCGCCTGAACCTGACCTACACTGTGCTCTCCAAGCGCAAGCTGATCCAGCTGGTCAAGGAAGGGCACGTCCGGGGCTGGGACGACCCGCGCATGCCCACCCTCAGCGGCCTGCGCCGCCGGGGCGTGCCCCCCTCGGCCCTGCGCGAGTTCTGTGCCCGCATCGGCCTAGCCCGCGCCGATTCCATTGTGGATTACTCCATGCTGGAATTCTGCATCCGGGAGCACCTCAACGCCGGAGCCCCGCGCGCCATGGCCGTGCTGGACCCCATCAAGGTGGTTATCGAGAATTATCCGGAAGGGCAGGTGGAGGAATTCGAGATGCCCTACCATCCGGAAGACCCCGACTACGGCAGCCGCAAAGTGCCGTTCTCGCGCGAGCTGTATATCGAGCACGACGATTTCCGCCAGGACCCGCCCAAGAAATTCCACCGCCTTTTTCCCGGCGCGGAAGTGCGTCTGCGCTATGCCTATTTCATCACCTGCCGCGAGGCTGTGCTGGATGAGGCGGGCAATGTGAAGGAGCTGCGTTGCGTGTACGACCCCCAGAGCCGGGGCGGGCAGAGCCCGGACGGCCGCAAGGTCAAGGGCACTATCCACTGGGTTTCGGCGGCCCACGCCCTGCCTGCGGAAGTGCGCCTCTATGAGCAGCTCTTCGCGGTGGAAAACCCCAATGCCGCGCCCGAGAGCAAGACCTTTCTGGACAACCTCAATCCGGATTCGCTGCGCATGGTGCGCGCCCTGTTGGAACCGGCCCTGGCCGACGCCGAGGTGGGCCGGACCATGCAGTTCGAGCGTCTGGGCTATTTCTGCAAGGATAAGGACAGCACGCCGGAACTGCCCGTGTTCAACCGCACGGCCACCTTGCGCGATACCTGGGCCAAACTGGAAAAGAAGGGCGAGTAAGTCTCGTTGCCCGGAGGCAAGGCGCGCTGTGCCGCATCCCGGCCATAATCCGCGCGGCGGGCTTGACACTCCGGGGGCAAGCGGCTATGGTGTCCCCCTCAATGGGTCGTTAACTCAGTAGGTAGAGTATCTGCCTTTTAAGCAGAGAGTCGCAGGTTCGATCCCCGCACGACCCACCAATTTTCCATCTCACGAAGCCCCGCAAAGCCCAAAACGCCTTGCGGGGCTTCACTTTTTCCGGATGTTCCGTCCCGGATTTCCTGCCCGCGCGCCTGGAACGCAACGTGGATTTGCCCGAGAGCAATGGCCGACATCAGCAGTCCTGGCTTTTCCGATCACCTGCAAAAAGTGCCACCACAGGCGATATCCCAACGCAATCCCCAGTTCCAGCGCCAGCCCAAATTCATTGCCATCGACATCGAGATGTCTGATTGCTTTAAAGAATGCCTGTGCGGCAACGGCCGCATGCTTGCTGTTCCCCCCATTTTTTCCGCTTGGCAACCCGGCCCCCGCAAGGGGTGGGCCGGGTTCCCCCAAGAACCCGGCCCACCCTTTACTTAGTTGTCCTTAACCTCCTTTGGAAACACTGCGGAAAATACCTGGCAGGCATCGGCCACGGCGTCTTTCGGACTCAGTTCCGGATCCAGCGCCAGCATGATGCAGGCTGAATGAGCAACCGCAAGCCGCGTTTCGTGGTCGAATTCCGCCACCGTCTGTATCTGTTCCGCTTCCACTACCATGTGCAATCCCTCCTAATTTGATCGCACCCCCCTAGGCGCTGTTTCTGAATTGTCCTTTCGCCCTTTGCCTGCGTCAGGCTCGCCCCATGCGAAGGTCAGGTTTGAATATGCTCCCTTCGCCTCGCCTTTCTTGGCAGAGGATGGCAATTCTTATTCAGAAACGGTCCTAGTTATTATGAAGATTCCATTATAGCCAAAAATAGATAATTTGCTATAAGAATTTATATTTTTTGAATGATTATTTATTAATATCAATGAGTTATATTTTACAACCGAGAGGGGTTCTTATGCGCCCGACCCTATTTCTCCCGCGCGGACAAAAAAGGCCGGGCAGAAGAGGCTTTTCCGGCCTGAGACTATATTGGGGAATGAAGGCTGGTTGGGGATGTTCGTTGTGGTGTCCTCGTAAACTGCCGGCTTTTCATCCGGCGAATTGTCATCGTCACTTCGAGATGACGCGGGCCGGACGCCCCCTGTTTTGCCGCCGCTACACTTTTGTCGGGACGGCCTCGGCCGCCCGGCAGGCGGTCGTCAGCGCCGGTTTCCGCGTACAAAATTTTGGCGTTGACGACCCGGGGGCTAAGGGCTAGGGGGGAATCGTCGAAAAGCGGCTTTGTATGTGCCAACTGGTTTCACATTTACCGGATGAATGCCATGCGAATGTCTCTGTGCCTTTTCAGAGTGGCGGCGCTGCTGCTCATCCCGCTGTTGGCGGTGAGTCCGCGCGCCGTGGCCGGTTTCATTCCCACCCTTTACAACCTTTCGGACGAGGGTTCGCGTCGGCTGGAGGCGGCGCGGCGGGATCTGGAAGGCAAGATCGTACGCCACTATCTCATGGCGCGCGGCCAGCAGGAAGAGGCGGCGGCCAAGGCCGCGGCCGCCATGAGCGACGAGCAGCGCCGCAAAACCATTGATGTGGAGATTCCCAAATACATCAAGGGCAGCTCCGGCGACGGCCTGCTGGTCCTGCTGGCGATCCTGCTCGTGGGCGGCGCCGTGCTGGGAGCCGCGCTGGGAGGATCATCCTCCCACTGCGATGACGACGACTACAATCATAACCGATATTGCTGCCCCTGAGACGGCGGAGAAAGGAGGATTTGCCATGCGCATATCGCTCAACAGCCTGAGCCGTCTTATAGGGGCCTTGCTGCTGCTTTGCTGCGCGGCCTGTGGGCCGCATCATCTGCCTGATCCCCTGACGCCCGAGGAACATCTGGACTTGGGCAAGGCCTACGAGGCACGGGGCGAAACCGAACGCGCCCAGGGCCAGTATACGGCGGCGGCCGTCACGGTGCCGGAAGGAGATTTCTATCTCGGCAATCTGGCCGCCGCTACCGGGCAGGACGCCGTTGCGCTGGAGTATTACCGAAAAGCCCAGCCGGATATGCCCGATGACCCGCATCTGAACAACAATCTGGCCTGGGTGCTCTGTCGCCTGGGTGAAAAAAACAATGATAAAAAGCAATTGCAGGAAGCCAGCGCCCTGGCCCGCAAGGCTCTGGCCATCGCGCCGCCGGACCTGAAGCCCCTGTGCGAGGATACCTTGCATCGCACGCAACAGGTCCTGCGCGGCGAAGCGCCCACGGAAAAGACCCTGCCGCCGCCGCGCCGTCGGCGTGCCCGCCAGGACGCCGGTGTACCCGGCGGAACCGCGGCCCAGCCGACTGCCCCCATTCCGGGCCGGGCTCCAGCCCGGTCGCCGGACCGCGCGCCGGAAGCCGCCGGGTCCGGCATGCCGCCCGGAGACGTACCCGTGGCCTCGCCCGCGCCGTCGGCCCTAGGCAGACGGCATCAGCCCGGCCTCACCCGGCCCAGCGCCGTGGACCCGGAACAGTAGGAAGCAAGTGCCGCTTCTGACAGAAAAAAGGGAGGCCGGATCACCGGTCTCCCTTTCGAATTGTTATGTCCGGAACGCCTACAGGGCGGCGGCTCTCGGAGCGTCGGCCAGCATGACGTTGATGACCGTTTTATCGACCGAGCACATACCCTGCGTGCTGATGGTGCCGAGATTCTGGATCGTCGTTTCCGGGTGGATCGAGACAATGCCCTGACCGTGGCCGATATGGATGTTCTGACTGGCCAGAAGGGCGCAGAGCACGGCTTCGGAGGCCGCCGTGGCCAGCTTGAAGGCGCAGCCGCCCTTGGCTCCGTCGCAGAGCATACCGGCCAGGGTGCCGCTCATGGAATTGATGACCCCGGCCAGTTGGTTGTCGTCGCAGCCCAGAAGCCAGGCCACGGAAACCGCCGCGCCGACGCCGGCCGCAATGGCACAGCCGCACACCGGGGACAGGGGGCCCGAGAACTCCTTGATGGCAATGGTCACCAGGTGGCTCAGGGCCAGCGCGCGGATCAGCTTTTCCTCGTCCAGGTCCTTTTCGCGGCAGACGATGTAGGGCGGCAAAATGGCCGTAATGCCGTGATTGCCGCTGCCCGCGCTGGACATGACCGGCATTTTGAGCCCGGCCATGCGCGCGTCCGCCGCCGCTGCCGCGTACATGCGGACTTTGTTGACCATATTTTCCTCTATGGCGCCCTCGTCCATCAGACGTCGCAGAGCCGCGCCCAGGCCCAGGCCGGGCATCTGTTCCAGACCGGCCTGGGCCATGCGGTAGTTCATGGGCACCCCGGCGATAAGGAAGGCGATCTCTTCCAGCGGCAGGGCCTCGACCTCCTGCCGCAGTTCCTGGATGGTCATGTCCTTGAGGATGGGCGTGACGGCGCTTTTCTTCCCGTCCTCCGCAACGGCCGGGGCCGCTTCCTCCACGGTTTTCCCGTCCCGTTCCACCAGAACCATATTGGTGTGGCCCCCGATGATGACGGCCCGGCCCGTGCCCTGCGCGCCGCTGACCACGGCTTCGATGAAGAAGTTTTCCTCCGCGTCGCAAAGGCCCACCTGAATGGGAACGGCATCCAGAAGCGCGTGGG
Organism: Desulfovibrio sp. 3_1_syn3; assembly: GCF_000145315.2. Taxonomy (NCBI): domain Bacteria; kingdom Pseudomonadati; phylum Thermodesulfobacteriota; class Desulfovibrionia; order Desulfovibrionales; family Desulfovibrionaceae; genus Desulfovibrio; species Desulfovibrio sp. 3_1_syn3. Next base: position 455,256 of record NZ_ADDR02000001.1, on the reverse strand, counting down.
CCCGGCTTACGGCGTCCTCGTTCACATCGGCGAAGACTTCCAGGCCCTTGTGCCAGTCGCCGCAGGCAAGGGCCAGGGCCACGGCGAATTCTATGCCGTACTCACTGGTTCCCGGGATGCCCACGCCGCGCGCGTTTTTGAAGATGTTGCCGCTCAGGCGCACCCGGACGTCCCTGATGTCCCCGCGGCTTTCCTCCTGGGCGCGCGATACGGCCAGAGCGATGGCCGCCGGTTCCGTGCAGCCCAGGGCCGGTTTGACGTTACGTTTGAGCAAAGAAACGAGATGGTCGCGATACATGTTTTTTCCTTTCAGAGCGGACGACGTTTTGAAAGCGCTCCGGCAGCCGCGCGGGCGGACGCCGCGTGACGCGGATGTCGGCGCGGTTCATCCGCGCGGTTATTGGGCGCCTTTTTCTTCCTTGTACTGGCGGATCGGAGCGGCGAAGAAGTCGCTGTACTGCTTGAGCACCTTGCCGAATTCAGCGCCCGGCAAATAGCTGGGGCGGATATAGACCTGTTGCAGCTTGGCCTGCACGCCGGGATCGGCCAGGGCTTCCTTGAACAATTCCTGGAGGCGCTCCACGCGGTCGGCGGGAATGCGTCTGGGCCCCACGATGCCGTATACCGAGTCGAAAACCAGATTTTTGTCCACCTGTTCCACAAAGGTGGGCGCGTCCGGGTAGTAGGCGTCGCGCTTGGCGCTGGAAACCGCAATGACCCGGATGGCGTCCTTGTGCGGCAGGAAGTTGGCCACCGGGGTGTAGGCCACGCTGATGTGCCCGCCCAGCAGGGCGGTCACCAGTTCGCCGCCGCCGTTGTAGGCGACGTAGGGCACGTTGGAGTCGGGGAAATGCTTCATAAGCTGCATGTGGAAAAATCGCTGCGCCGTGAGCGCGCCGGGGCTGCCGAGGCTGTACTTGTCAGGGGCGGCCTTGGCTTTTTCCATAAGGTCGGCAAGCGAGGTGATGCCCGATGCGGGCAGCACGCCCCAGCCCATGGTGAACTCGGAAATCTGCGCGATGGGGGTGAAGCTCTCGTAGGTAAAGCCGCACGGCTTGACCTGCGGCACCACGGTCAGCACGTTGGCCGAGGTCAGGCTGATGGTGTAGCCGTCGGGCCGGGCGCGCGACAGCTCCACCATGGCGGGAATGCCGCTGCCTCCGGCCTTGCTGGTGACCAGCAGGGTGATGCCGTGCTTGTTTTGCAGGTATTCGCCGAGGATGCGGGCCAGCGTGTCGGGGGCGTTGCCCGCGCCGAAGGGCATGATCAGCGTAATGGGGCGGTTGGGAAAGGTTTCCGCCGTTGCGGGCGCGGCCATACAGCACAGGGCCAGCAGGCAAGCGGCGGCTGTCGCCAAACGTCTTTTGACTGTCTCAAACATGCTTGTTCTCCTTACGGTTGCAGGCTATCCCGCCGGTGTGGCGGGTTTGCGGCGCAGTTCGTCCCAGGCCGCCTTGAGGATGATCAGAAGGCTGACGGCCAGGATGGTGCAGGCAATGGGGCTGGTTACAAAAATACTCAGGTCGTTGCGGGAGATGGAGAGCGTGCGCCGGAAATTGGATTCGGCAATGGGCCCCAGAATCAGCGCCAGCAGCAAGGGCGGCTGCGGAAAGCCCCCCTTGAGCATCAGATAGCCGAGCAGGCCGAATCCGGCCATAATCCACAGGTCAAAGGTGGAATTGTTGGTGGCGTAACTGCCGATGGCGCAGAGCACCAGGACAATGGGCATGAGAATGGGGGTGGGCACATGGACGATCTTGCCCGCCACGCGCACGGCCAGCAGGCCGATGACCAGCATGGCTGCCTGGGCCACGAAGAAACTCCCGAAAATGCCGCTGACCACAGTGCTGTGCTCGCTGAACAGCAGCGGACCGGGGGCCAGGCCCTGAATCATGAGCGCGCCCAGCAAAATGGCCGTCAGCACATCCCCCGGCACTCCCAGAACCATCATGGGAATGAGCGCCCCGCCCGTGACGGCGTTGTTGGAGCTTTCCGTGGCGGCAATGCCCTCAAGGGTTCCCGTGCCGAAGGCTTCCGGCGTGGCCGAGTGCCGCTTGGCTTCGCTGTAGGCGATGAAACAGGCCGCGCTGGCACCCGTCGCCGGAATGATGCCGATGATCGTGCCGATGACCGAGGAACGTAGCAGATTGAATTTCTGGACCAACAGCTCCTTGAGCGCCAGGCCCTTGTTGGAAAGACGGCCGTATTTCACTATGCCGAACTGGCCGCGAAAGACGTCTTCCAGGGAAAGCATGACCTGCGACACGGCAAACAGGCCCACCAGCGCCGGTACCAGGGGAATGCCGCTGAACAGGTCCGGCATATTGAAGGTGTTGCGGAAATCCCCTGAAACCTGGTCAATGCCGATGGAGGAAAGAAAAAGTCCGAAAAAGGCGGCCGCAAGGCCTTTGACAATGTTGCCGGAAGAAAATGTCGCGACCACCGTAAGGGCGAACACGGCCAGGGCAAAGTATTCGGGCGCGCCGAAGCGCATGGCCGCCATGGCCAGCAGCGGGGCGCAGGTCACCAGGGCGACGCCGCTGAAGGTGCCCCCCAGAAAGGAGGCCCAGGTCGCCATGTCCAGGGCCTTGAGCGACTGCCCTTTTGCCGTGAGTTTGGGGCCTTCCAGTATGGTCGCGGCGGCGGCCACGGTGCCGGGGGTGCCCACCAGAATGGCCGAGATGCAGCCCCCGTAAATGGCGCCGCAATACATGCCCAGCAGCAGGGAGAAGGCCTCCACTGTGGGCATGCCGAAAGAAAGCGGTATGAGCAGCGCGACGCCCATGGCCGCCGTCAGGCCCGGTAATGATCCGAAAATAATGCCCAGAGCCACGCCCGAGCAGTTGGCGAGAAGCGCCGCCGGCGTCAGGGCCTGTTGCAGTCCCGCAAAGATATCCATTATGCCGGTCTCCTGTTAGGGCAAGAGAATTTGAAAAAAACCGCCGAAGGCCAGCACGAGAATCCCGGTGGTTCCCACGGCGACGCAGATGATTTCCAGGGGCTTGCGCCTGCCGAGCACGGGCAGGGCCACAAGCAGGAAAAGCAGGGTGGCAACGATGAACCCGCCGTTGTGGGGCATGCCGAGCCGGTTCATGCCGCTGATCAGGTCGCCGAGCCAGACCATGGCGGCCATGTAGCAGACCCAGAACACATAGAATGCGAGAACTTTGGGGTCGATATTGAACGACCGTGAGGCCTTGTCCGCATTGCGTCGCGCAATCCCCGTTATGACGAGAAGAGCGCCGCATAACGCCGTCGCGCCGAGCGTGATATAGGGCAGGGTGGAGGGACCTGCCCATTCCTCGGCGGACGGGGGCGGCAGCTGGCTGGTGCTCAGGGCGCCCACGGCGCAGAAAAGCAGGATGACGATCCCGGAAATGACGTCCTTATGGATTCTCATGGTCTCCTTCCCCCGGAAGTCTCAGGCTCTTTTTCTGCCGGGGCCTCCATAGGGAGACCCCGGCGAGTGTCGGGCCGGGAGCTGTTTCCAAACCGGTTCTTTTGCCTTCCGGCTTCGTCAAACGTCGCTTTTCACACTGGTCGAATACCATAAGAGTATACTCTCGTCGTAAAAAGCTCATTTTTCTCGCTGGAAAGGCAAAGCTCCCTAATTGGAAAACAGCTTCTAGGGCCGGGCTTTTTTCCACAAGCGGACGCGGCAAAAGCTGTCGCCTTTGCCGAGCCGCTCGACGATATCGCACGGAATGTCGTGCTCGGCGGCGCGGTTGCGGTCCAGCTCCATGGCGATATCGCAATACAAGTCCTGCTTTTCAGGGGAAAGTCCCATGGCTTTCCACTCTTCCAGCAGGGGGCAGTAATGCATGCGCATTTCGCTGTACTCGTCGTTCTTGGTGATTTCCGTTTCAAAGACGCCGCCCATGTCGCGGTAGTGGATGTCTACCCATTCGTCGGGCGTTATTTTGTGCCCATCGCGTTCAGCACGGATACAGCCGTAGCTGGTGATGGCCTTCCTCGCCGCGGCTTCGGCCTTGTCGGAGGGCAGAATCTTTTCCAGTTCGCCGCAGAGGCAGGCCATTACACGGGCGCGGTCGCGCATTGCGCCGCGAACACGCTCTGTAACTTCTTTATTCCACTCCATACAGACTTCTCCTTGCATAAGGACTAGTAGTCAAGCATGCTTTATGTATTTTACTATAAAGAAAAAACACCACAGCCGCAGCATATGCTGTCCAGTGTACAATCAAATATTGTGCCAAAAATGTTCTCCAGGGATAACATGCTATTTTTTATGTCTTTTTATCCGTGATGCCGCAGAACGACTGTGGACAATGAAGCGATTTTTTTCACATTTTTTAAAATTTTATTCTCATTTTTCTTAAATAAATTTTATTTTTGAAAAAGCTATTGATTTTTTAAAATAAAAGCATTTAGAAAAATAAAAAATTTCTCAATATAAATTGCGAATGATAAAAATCGAGCGGGAGAAGGCAGCATGTCTTTCGTTAATGGAAATATGCAACTGGTAGGGCAAAGCCCGGCCATTTGCCGACTGCGCGAGCAGATCAGCAAAGTCGCAGCCATGGACGCCGTCGTTCTTGTGCAGGGCGAGTCCGGGACGGGCAAGGAGTTGGTGGCGCGAGCCATTCATATGCAAAGCCCGCGTCATCAAAAGGCGTTTGTGGCCATCAACTGCGGGGCCATTCCCGAGTCGCTGACGGAAAGCATTCTTTTCGGCTACGAGGGCGGGGCTTTTTCCGGAGCTCACAGCGCCGGTCAGACGGGCCTGCTGGAAAAGGCCAACGGCGGCACCCTGTTTCTGGACGAGGCGGGCGAAATGCCGCCCAGCCTGCAGGCCAAGATGCTGCGGACCTTGCAGAATTATAAAATCCGCCGCGTGGGAGGCAGCCAGGTCTGCCAGCTGGATGTGCGGATAGTCGCCGCCAGCAATCGGAACCTGCGCGACGCGGTCAAATCCGGGCGCTTCCGCGAGGATCTTTTTTACCGGCTGGACGTCATTCCGCTGATTGTCCCGCCCTTGCGCGAACGGCAGGGGGACATACGCCTTCTGGTGGAATTTTTTCTCGAGTCTTACAGTGCTGCGAGGGGGATACGTTACGAAATCTCTTCCGGCCTGCTCAAGAAGTTCGAGGCCTATGCATGGCCCGGCAATGTGCGCGAGCTGAAAAATTTTGTGGAGTACGGCATCTGCTTCAGCGAAGACGGTCGGCTCACCAAAAAACTGCTTGAGCCGCGCTTTGCGCTGGTCGGTGCCTCGGAATGTTCCGGCGCGCGGGTCGTGCGCCGCCGGAAGCCTGCCTTTGACGCGACGCATCTGGAAACTCTGCTGCGCCGTTACGGCCGCAGTACGGAAGGCAAAAAAGCCGTGGCCCGCCAGATGGGCATCAGCCTGGCCACGCTGTACCGTCACCTCAGGCGGGACCAGGAGGACGGCGCGCGGTAGGGCGGGGCCGCCTATGGCGATGGCTGCGGAACGTTTGGATATTTTCAACAGCCAAACGCTCTAAAAACAGTGAAGGCCGGTTCCCCCGCATGCTGTCGGGAAAACCGGCCCTTTTCGCATGGACGGGAAAACGCGCTCAGCGCAGGCCCAGGTCGCGCAGCAGATTCGCCACGGCCATCCGGCCCATCTGTTCGGTGGCCCCGGCCGTGGACGAGGAACAATGCGAGCCCATGACCAGATTGTCCAGCGCGTACCATGCCGGATTTGCCGGAGGTTCCTGCTCAAAGACATCCAGGCCCGCGCCGTGGATCCGGCCTTCCCGCAGGGCGGCCAGCAGGGCGTCCTCGTCGATGAGGCCGCCGCGCGCCGTATTGATCAGCACGGCTGTTTTTTTCATGGCGGCCAGGCGTTGGGCATTGATCAGATTACGGGTTTCGTCCGTAAGCAGCGTGTGCAGGGTGATGAAATCGGCCTCCCGGCAGATGCGGTCCACATCGGCGCGCTCAATGCCCGCCTCTTGGGCGTAGGCCTCGTCCCAGGCGATATCGTGGGCCAGAATTTTCATGTCGAAACCGCGCGCCCGACGGGCCACGCATTTGCCGATGGCCCCCAGGCCCACAATGCCCAGGGTCTTGCCGTAGAGATCGATGCCGGTGATCTTGCTCCAGTCCTTTTCCCGGCAGCGCCGGTCGATGAGAGCCGCCTTGCGGGCCACGGTGAGCATCAGGGTCAGGGCATAGTCGGCCACGGCGTTGCTGTTGGCCCCCACAGTGCGCGAGACGGCGATGCCCCGTGCCTTGCAGGCCTCCAGATCAATATTGTCCAGGCCCACGCCGTACTTGGCGATGGCCCGCAGTTTGGGCGCGGCGGCCAGCACCGAGGCGTTCATGGGGTCCACGCCCAGGATGACGCCCTCGCACGGGGCCAGCTTTTCCTTGACGGCTTCCTCGGAGAGGATGCCGCCCGTGTCGTTGCGGATGACTTCCAGTCCGGCGTCGCGCAGGATGTCGAAAAGTTCGGGATTGTTTTTGCCGAAGGAACGGGGCGTAACAAGAATCTTCACAGGACGCGCTCCTCTCGAGTTATGTGCATGAAATTGCGGATGGGGCATGCGCGCCTGAGGCCAGCCGTCGGCGAGCTTGCGGGCCTTGGGATAGCGCCGGGCGCGGGCGTTTTTAATGAGGCCTGACCCTAACCCAAGGGCCGGATTTGTCAATGTCTCCGCCCTTGGACCCCAGGGCAGACGCATCTAATTCCAGCCCTTGCAGGCCCCTTATCCACCGTGATGATCCGTCAAAACCAGCCTTTTGTGCGCCGGCTGCGTCACTTGGCGCTTTTTGCTGCTCATGTACTTGAGTACAGCTCTGCTCTCGATGCCCGCAAGGTTCGCCCGGCTCGCCAACGGGCACGGCCCTTTGGGCCGCCTTCCGGTCGGTTTCCGCGCAAAAAGTGCCATTTTTCTTGCCGGCGCGCAAAAATCTTGCTTCAGCCGTTGTGACGCAGGAGCTTTAGCCGTAGGCGGACTTGTGAGTCGTACGGATAAAGACAGCAACGCTAGCTACGGATGAAGACAGCAATTGGTTACGCAAAATTATATCCAAGGAAATCGCTGTCGCTATCCGTAGCGGTGCTGTCTTGATCCGTAGCAGTGCTGTCCTTATCTGTACGCCGCCCTGCGGCTACAGCTAAGGCAACACGGCTTCGCCGTGAACGGCTCAAGCAAGCCGCTGACGCGGCAACGGCCGGCGCATTTTTTAGGATTCTCCCGGCACCAGCCATCCGCCTGCGCTTCGCTCCGGCGGAGCAAAGGTGGCTTCGCCTCTTTTTGTTCGTTCTCCGATCTATCGGGGAATAAAGACTTTTTAGATGCGTCTGCCCTGCTTTGGCCCCCCGCTAACCCGCCCGCCGCAAGGCTGCCTTTTCCTGGGCGGCGCGCCGCCGGGCCGCCTTGACTATCCGCATCCGGTTTAGTAGTGCATTATATTGTAGGATAAGGAATAATTACGCTTTTACGGATCGGGAGTCCGCGTGGTTCTGCTGGAAAAAATCAAAGAGTCGGCCATTTCCGTCATTCCGGTGATGCTGGTGGTCTGCCTGCTGCACTTCACGGCGGCCCCTCTGGGCGACGCTCTGGGGGAATTTCTGGTGGGCGGCGTGCTGCTGATCCTCGGCTTGAGCGTTTTTTTGCTGGGCGCGGATATCGGCGTGCTGCCCGTGGGCCAGAAGGCGGGTTCGGCCCTGACTTCCCGCCGCAATCTGCCGCTTCTGCTGGGCGCGGGTTTTGTGATCGGCTTCTTCATCACCGTGGCCGAGCCGGACGTGCATGTGCTGGCCCAGCAGGTGAGCGCCGTGGACCCCGGCCTTTCCCGGCCCCTGCTGGTGCTCATGATCGCCGTGGGCGTGGGCCTGTTCGTGGCCATCGCCTTGGGCCGGATCATCCTGCAGGTGTCGCTTCGGTTGTTGCTGCTGCTTTTTTACCTGTTGCTGTTCGGCTGCGCGGCCCTGACCAGCTCCGCCTTTCTCGGCGTGGCCTTTGACGCGGGCGGCGCCACCACCGGGCCCATGACCGTGCCCTTCATCATGGCGCTGGGCGTGGGCGTGGCCGCCGTGCGCGGGGGACGCGGCAAGGACGACAGCTTCGGCCTCATCGGCCTGGCCTCCATCGGGCCGGTGCTTTCCGTGCTGATTCTGGGCATGCTGCACCACGGCCGCACCGGCGACGTGCCTGAAGTCATTGAGGCGCAGGCTTCCACCCTGCTGGGGCATTTTCTGGCCCTGGTGCCGGAAGTGGCCGGAGAGGTAGGCATGGCTCTGGGGCCGCTGGTGGGGCTGTTCGTGATCTTCAGGATTTTTCTGCTGCGCCTCACGCGTTACCAGACCATCCGCATGGCTGTGGGCCTGGTCTATACCTTTCTGGGTCTGGTCTGCTTTTTTGTGGGAGTCAAGGGCGGCTTTATTCCGGCCGGGCGTGAACTCGGGGGAATTCTGGCCCAGCATGACTTCCGTTATTTCCTGATTCTGGCGGGCGTGGTCCTGGGCGCACTGGCCGTCTGCGCCGAGCCCGCCGTCTGGGTGCTCAACGCCCAGGTGGAGGAGGTCTCCGGCGGGCATATCAAGCGCACGGTCATGCTGGTTTCGCTGTGCATCGGCGTGGCGGCGGCCGTGGGCATGGCCATGCTGCGGGTGGTGACGGGCATGAGCATCTGGTGGTTCCTGATCCCCGGCTACGTGCTGGCGCTGGGCCTGACCTTGTTCTGCCCGCGCATGTTCACGGCCATTGCCTTCGACTCGGGCGGCGTGGCCTCCGGGCCCATGGCGTCCACCTTCATTCTGGCCTTTACCCTGGGAGCTTCCCACAGCCTGGGCGGCAACCCCATTACCGACGCGTTCGGCGTCATTGCCATGATCGCCATGACGCCTCTGATCACCATTCAGATTTTGGGCATTCTTGTGGATCGCCGGGAAAAGGCGGCCGCCCGGCGCCGGGACGCCTTGCGCGAACCGGCTTCCCGTGCCGCCGGGGAAGGGCGGTCATGAGCCTGTTGGCGACGATCTACGCGCCCGGCAAGCTCCTGGTGAGCATTGTGGGCAGGAATCAGGGCGATTGGGTGGTGGAGGCCGCCAAAAAGGCGGGCGCGCGCGGCGGCACGGTGCTGCTCGGGCGCGGCACGGCGGAAAGCCGCATTCTGCGGCTGCTCTGCCTGGGCGATACGGAAAAGGATCTGGTGCTCACCCTGGCCCCGGCCGGGGAAATGCCCGCCATCATCAACGTCCTGCGCGACGGAAGCGGCATGGCCGGGAAAGCGCCGGGCGTAGGCTTCGTGATCGACGTGTCGGGCATTCTGCGACATATTCTGTCCGCGCCCGGCGCGGCCCCCCAACCTTTCCATACGGCAACAGGTGAAAGCATGAACGCACAGGCAAGCCATCAACTGATCTGCGTCATCGTCAACGCGGGCTATGCCGACGACGTGATGAACGCGGCGCGCACGGCGGGGGCCACGGGCGGCACGGTCATCAACGCGCGCGGCACGGGCCGGGAAGAGGACGTGAAATTTTTCGGCATCACTCTTGTGCCGGAAAAGGAACTGCTGCTTATTCTGGCGGAGCAGGCGGCGGCTCCGGACATTCTTGAGGCCATCCGCCGGACGCCCTGCCTGAATGAGCCCGGCATCGGCATTGCCTTCTGCATGGCGGTGGAGAGCTTTTTCCCCCTGGGCCGCGCCGGGGCGACGGACTGAACGGCGTCGTATCCACGGCGCGCGACGCAACGCGGCCCGGAAGGCCGAAACCCCGGGCCGCGCCGCATCATGCCGAACCGGATCGGTTGCGCCGGTTCAGGCCTCGACATTCAGTTTGGAGCCGATGCCTTCGGCGGCCAGGCCGTCGATGCGGGCCATGTTCTGCTGCATCTCCTGGCCTTTGTCGAGGCTGCCGTTGATGACGGCCGACGCCATGGTGGCCTGAAAGTTCAGGGCATCCTTGGTGACGGCCACGCTCATGCCCATCTGCACATCTTCCATCGCGCACTCCTTGCGCCGTCAGGGCGGCGCTGCTGATAGTCTTCATCAGGGGATATCGGCCGGAATGCGCCTGGCTTAAGGGGGGGCGGATATTTTTTACCGGCTGTTTTCAGACCCCGACCGGATGCGTTTGTCCCGTCCGCCCGGCAAAAGCCGTTGCGGGCAGGCGGCAGGGCGTGTACAAGAGGAAAAACAACAGGATATCGCCCATGAGCACTCTGCATGACGACACGACCGTGACCATGCCGGAACTGGACTCTGTGGTGGAGCGTCTCTGCCACTCCTCGTCCCTGGACGCCGTCTGGCACCGTCCGGCCCAGGGCGCGGCCATGCCTTCGCTGGACGCCTTGAAGGAAATCATGGAGCGCCTGCGCGCGGCCGTCTTTCCAGGCTATTTCGGTTCGACCAGAATCCGGCGCGAGTCCATGCGTTACCACCTTGCGGCCAATCTGGATTCCATTTACCACAAACTGAGCGAGCAGATTCTGCGCGGCTTCTGTTTTTCCTGCGAGGGGCGGCACGCGGCCACGCCCTGCGAGGCCTGCGAGAGCGAAGGTACGGCGGCGGCCCTGAAGTTCATGGACCGGTTGCCCGAAATCCGCCGTCTGCTGGCCGGGGATGCCCAGGCCGCCTATGAGGGCGATCCGGCGGCCACCAGTCCCGGCGAAACCATTTTCTGCTATCCGTCCATGCACGCCATGTTCCACCACCGCATCGCCCATGAGTTGTATACACTCAAGGTACCGGTGATCCCGCGCATCATTTCCGAGATGGCCCATTCGTGCACGGGCATTGACATCCACCCCGGCGCGACCATCGGCGAGGATTTCTTCATCGACCACGGCACCGGCGTGGTTATCGGCGAAACCTGTATTCTGGGGCGCAACTGCCGCCTGTACCAGGGCGTGACCCTGGGGGCCCTGTCCTTTCCCAAAAATCCCGACGGCACGCTGACCAAGGGCATTCCCCGGCATCCGGTGCTGGAGGACAACGTCACGGTCTATGCCGGGGCCACCATCCTGGGCCGGGTCACCATCGGCGCCGGCGCGGTCATCGGCGGCAATGTCTGGATCACCAGCGACGTGCCCGCCGGAGCCAGGATCTCCCAAGAGAAGCCGTATGCGTAAGAAAACGATTGCCCGTCGCCTGCTCGCCCTGGGACTTTGCCTGATGTTTCTGGCCCTGGCCGCCTGCGCCGGACAGAATATTGAGGTGCGTCCCAAAGGGGAGGCGGTTGTGGGCGTCGGCGTGGGCAGCCGTTAGAGCATTTCAACCTTGAAATGCTCTAACGCCGAACACGGCGTGGATTCCGGCAAAGTGACCGAAGGCAGCCCGAAGGGCTGTCCCCGTTGGCGGCAACGGAGCCATACAGGGATCGACAGCAGCGATAATCGCATTTTTTGTCGGGATGAACCCACTGAAACCTATAGCGTTTCAGTGGTGGACTGCTCTGGAACATTTCAGACTTGATCCGCGCCGGGAGCTGTTTTCAGGGCATCCTTTCACGGCAACAGTTTCCGGCAGCGGGTAATTTGGAAACAGTGCGTCTTCCGGGCCTGTCCTGTTGGTGTGCGGGCGCGGCCCGAAAATGAAAAGGGCGGGGATTCCCCGCCCTTTGCTGTTCTGGCACGTCGCGGTACGCCGCGCACAGGGTCTTATCTCCAGCAGCCGCCGCGGCCGCCGTGCCCGTAACCGTGGCCCGAACCGTAACCGCCGTGGTGCATGCCGGGGCCGTAGCCGTTGCCCATGCCGTAGCGATGCCCCATCCCGTAACCGTGGCCCATGCCGTAGCCACCCATGGGCAGGCCTTCCTTGTCGAGCTGGGCCCGGAGGTCGGCGCGGTCGGAGCGCATCTTGCCTTCAAGTTCGCCGATTTCCCGGGACAGGCTTTCAATCTTGCCCTTGTCGGGCGATACGCTGCTCATCTGGGCATCCAGTTCGGCGCGTTTGGTGATCAGGGACTGCCGGACGGCATCCATTTTTTCATAGTGGTTGCTGAAAATCTGCTGCGCCTTGGCCTCCTGTTCCTGCGACAGCGGGGCATCGTAGCCCGGTCCGCCGTTGCTGTAGCCGCGGGCCTGGCTGAGACCGGCAAAGCCCAGAACCAGCATCGCCGCGAGGGCCAGAGACGTCATGCGCAGAGTGTTAGCCTTTTTCATTGTGTCCTCCCGAAGGGGTTGTGTGCGGATACCATTGCGGTATGCACGGATGTTAGTATGTATAAGGTGTCGCCTTTGTGTTTCAGGCGAATTGTCCTGCATATAGCAAGGCGCGTGCCATTATGAATAACTATGTTAAATGATAAATGTAATTAAAAATAACCTGAAAGAACATTGCGCCGCGCGGGGGAAGAACGTAACCTTTTTACCCGCTGCGGGTAAAAAGGTTACACGAAGGGAATCTTATGCAGGATCACTACTCTCCACTCTCCCATCTGGAAAAGCGGCGGCACTGGCGTTTTTTCTGGCGGCTCTTCGCGGGGCTCGCCCTGGCGGGCATCTGCGCCGCGGCCTTCATGGTCTCACGGGGGGCGGAACAGGAAGAGCGGCAAATGCTGGCAAACATGCAGGGCCGGGCCGATGTGCTGATCTGGGCTCTGGAGGGCAGCGCCCGCTCCTTCGGGCATATGCGGCAAAATCCCATGCTGGGCCTGGTGGAGGAGGTGGCGAAACAGCCGGGCGTCGCGTACATCGCCCTGGTGGCCGCGGACGGGCGGGTTTTGATCCACAGCCGCCCGGATCAGGTGGGAACGATTCTGTACAGCCCGGAGGAACTGCAAAAACTGCATGTGGGCGACAACTCCCAAAGCCGTTTTGATCCGAACGATCCGGGCGTGTTTGAAACCTACAAGATTTTTACCCCTTCCCGCCCGCGCGGCGGCGCGGGCATGCCGGGCCATATGGGCATGGGCCGCATGATGCGGGGCGGCCACCACGCCCGGATGTCGTCCGGCGAACTGGAGGACAAGTATATCTTTGTGGGCCTGGATGCTTCGCATTTCGCGGCCAACCTGCACGAATACGTGTTTCATCTCAGCGCCATAGCCGGTCTTGTCACCCTGGCGGGCCTGGTGGGCATCGTGCTGCTGTTCTACATCCAGAATTACCGGTTTTCCAAAAGGATGCTGGAAGATACGCAGGCCCTGGCCGCTCAGGTCATCAATAGCCTTCCGGCCGGGCTGGTGGTGACGGACCCGCACGGGGTCATTTCCCTGAGCAACCGGCACGGGCGGGACATGCTGGGCCTTTCCGGGCAGGAAAAGACGCCGCTTTCCCTGCATGATGCGCCGGTGCTGGACTGGCAGGCCCTGATGGACGAGCTGGATGCGGGCAAGGTTATTCCGGAGCGCGACGCGGACCTTTTCCGCTCCAAGGCCAATCCGCTTCCGGTCAGCCTCAGCGCCGCGAAAATCATCGGCAGCGAGGGCGCGTTTCTGGGCTATCTCTTTATTTTGCGCGATCTGGGCGAGATCCGCAGGCTTCAGAAACAGCTCCGGCAGAGCGAGCGGCTCTCCGCGCTGGGCAATCTGGCTGCGGGCGTGGCCCATGAAATCCGCAATCCGCTCAGCTCCATCAAGGGCTACGCCACCTATCTGACCGAAAAGCTGAAAAACGACAAAATGGCCTATGCCACGGGAAATATTCTGATTCAGGAAACCGAGCGCCTGAACCGCGTCATGTCGGATCTGCTGAGCGTGGCGAAGCCGCTTGATCTGCGTTTGCAGTCCGTGCGCATTGAAAACGTTCTGGAACAGGCCGTGCGGGTGATTTCCTCGGACGCGGAGGAAAAGGGCGTGGCCGTGCATTTGCGCCTGCCCCGGCCCGGCGACGGGCCCCAGGGTGAGGTCCGGCTCGACCCCGACCGCCTGATTCAGGCCCTGCTCAACCTGCTGGTCAACGCCGTACAGGCCACGGAGCCGGGCGGCAGCATCGAGGTCGCGCTGGAAAGCGGCCGGGCGCAGGCCGCGGACGGCGCTTTCTGGAGCATCAGCATCAGCGACACGGGCTGCGGCATGTCGGCCCAGACCGTGGCCCAGCTTTTCACCCCGTACTTCACGACCAAGGCCTCGGGCACCGGACTGGGGCTCGTGCTCACCCAGCAGATCGTGGAGCGGCACGGGGGAGAGATCAAGGTGTTCAGCCAGCCCGGCAAGGGCTCGACGTTCACCATTCTGCTGCCCCAGGCTATGCGGGAAGGAGGTGAGGCATGAAAAAAATGTTGACGATTCTGGTGGCCGACGACGACGCCACGCACCGCGAAGTATTGCGGACCCTGCTTGAGGAATGGGGCTACGCGGTCCGGGAGGCCGTGGACGGCGAGCACGCGGTGGCGCTGTGCCGGAAGCAGCCCTTTGATCTGGTGCTCATGGACGTGCGCATGCCCAAAAAATCCGGCCTGGAGGCCCTGAAGGAGATCAAGGTCCATAATCCCGCCGTGCCGGTGCTGATCATGACCGCTTTCTCGGAAGTCGCGGCGGCGGTGGAAGCCATCAAGTCCGGCGCGTACGACTATCTGACCAAACCTCTGGACTTTGAAAAGCTCAAGGTCGTGTTGCGCAATGTTTTCGCCCACGTGGGTCTGATCCGGGAAAACGCCACCCTGTCCCGCAGCCTTGCCGCCACCGAGGCGCAGACGGGCATGGTGGGGCGCAGCGAATCCATGCGCGCGCTCTGGGAGATGGTCCGCACCATCGCGCCCACGGACGCCACGGTGCTGATCACCGGCGAGTCCGGCACGGGCAAGGAACTGGTGGCCAAGGCCGTCCATGCCGCCAGCCGCCGGGCGCGGGGGCCGTTTGTGGCGGTGAACTGCGCGGCCCTGACCGAGTCGTTGCTGGCTTCGGAACTGTTCGGGCACGAAAAGGGCGCGTTTACCGGCGCAGACAAAAAGCATGAGGGGCATTTTCTCAAGGCGGACGGCGGCACGATTTTTCTGGATGAAATCGGGGAAATGCCGCTCTCCATGCAGGTCAAGCTGCTGCGCGTGATCCAGGAGCGCGAGGTGCTCAGTGTCGGCGGCAACAAGGCCGTGCCCGTGGATGTGCGCATCATCGCGGCGACCAACCGCGATCTGGCCAAGGAAGTGGCTGCCGGAACGTTCCGCCAGGATCTGTACTACAGGTTGAACGTGGTCACCCTGGCCCTGCCGCCCCTGCGCGAACGCGCGGACGATATTCCTCTGCTCGCCCAGCATTTCATGGCCCGTTTTGCGGACAAGAACAACAAGAATATCAAGGGGTTCACGCCGGGAGCCATGGACCGCCTAGTGCGCTATGCCTGGCCGGGCAATGTGCGGGAACTGGAAAATGTCATTGAGCGGGCGTCCATCCTGCTGCTGGGAGAGCATATCAGCGAGCGGGAGCTGCCGGAGCGCTTCGCCGCGTCCCAGGGCGATGCCCTGACGGACGCCCTGACCACGGATTGTCCCACTCTGGAAGACGTTGAGCGGGCCGTGATTTTGAAAACCCTGAAACGCTTCGGCGGCAACAAGACCGAGGCGGCCAAGGCCTTGGGCATCACCCGCAAGACGCTGCACGCCAAGTTGAGCAAGTATCAGTCCGCACAGGAGGATGCGCCGGAGGGAGAGGATGAGGACAAGGGCGCGGCAACGAGCTAGGCTTAGGCCTCGTTTTCATGGGTGAAAACTGTGCCCGAAGGGCGAAAAAAGCATCCGGTTTCGTGCATCCCTGCCCGCTGTCATGGACATCCGGGCAAGCGCATGCCATAATAACTTGGCCTAGGGCCTGTTGACACTATGCCTTTTTGCCCGCTCGCTACGTCAGATTTCACCTGCTTTTTCGGTCGAGTACCAAAAGAGTACACTCCCTCAAAGCAGGCTTATCTTCCTTGCGGGCGAACAAAAATTTTATAGTGTCAACAGGTCCTAGTTGGCTCCGGTTCCGTCCGGAAGCGGAGCCGCATTTTTTCGTCCATCCGCGGGAGATGCCCATGATCGACAGCTCAGCCTATGGCGCGGCGCTGGAAGACCGTCTGGCGCGCATGCCGGGCGGCGTATGCGGCTCGGACAACTGGCTCTTGCTCCACGCCAACGACGCTCTGCGGGACATGCTCGGCATTCGGGGCGAGATTTTGCCCAGCACGGCCCTGAGTCGCTGGCTGAGCCAGGGCGTTCTGGAAGGCTTTCACGAGGCCGGGGGCTCGGAGGGCATGCCCGGCGAGCAGGGCCGGATGATCTTTCGCCATCCGCGCGGTGCCAGCTATCTGTTCTACTGGTGGGGGGACGTGAGCAAAAGCCACGGCCCGGTGCGTTGTTTCACCGTGTATGAAATCCCCATGGGCGAGCTGGACCAGGCCGCCCGGCTGTCCTGGCGCGAGCTGGACAGCATGCTGGAATTCATTCACGACGGCATCTGGGTCATTGACGCCGACGGCGTCACCCGGCGCGTCAACCGGGCCATGGAGCGCATTGCCGGGATCAAGGCCGAAGAGGTGGTGGGCCGGCACGTGAACAAGCCCCTGCAGGAGGGGCGCTTTAAAACCTGTGTGACCCTGCGGGCCCTGAAGGCCCGGCACACCGTGACCCTTTTTGACGATTACGCCAACGGCAAGCGCTGCCTGAATACCAGTACGCCGGTGTTTGACGAAAACGGCAAGGTCTGGCGCGTGATCGCGGTCATCCGCGACATTACGGAGCTGGAGAACCTTCAGAAAAAACTCTCCAATCTGGAAGTGGAGGCCATGGCCTACAAGCTCCGCGCCCAGGGCCTGGAGAGCGAAGCCAACAGCGGCCTCATGGGCCAGAGCCTGCTGCTGCACCGCGTGCGCCAGGACATCGTCAAGGCCGCGCATTCCGACGCCGTGACCTTGATCCTGGGCGAGACCGGCACCGGCAAATCCTTGGCCGCCAAGATCATCCACGACATGAGCCACAGGGCGGAAAAGCCCTTTGTGGTGGTCAACTGCGGGGCCATGCCCGCTGCGCTCATGGAATCGGAACTGTTCGGCTACGAGGGAGGCGCGTTCACCGGAGCCTCCAAAGGCGGCAAGCCGGGCATGCTGGAGCTGGCCAGCGGCGGCACGCTGCTGCTGGACGAAATCGGCGAGCTCTCCCTGCCCATGCAGGCCAAGCTGTTGCATGTGCTGGACGGCCAGCCCTTCTACCGGGTGGGCGGCACCCGCGCCATCGCCGTGGACACCAGGGTGATCGCGGCCACCAACAAGCCTTTGGACAAAATGGTGGCCGACGGTCAGTTCCGCGAAGATCTCTTCTACCGCTTGCGCGTGCTGAACGTGGACATGCCGCCCCTGCGCGAACGCAAGGACGACATTCTGATGCTGGCCTGGCATTTTCTGCGCAAGATCAGTGAAGGCACCGGCACGGACAAGCGCCTGGACCCGCGCACGGAGCAGCTCTTCCTGGCCTACAACTGGCCGGGCAACGTGCGCGAGCTGCAATCCGTGATCCAGTCCCTGGTCACGCTGGCCGAGACGGAAATCATCGCTCCGGCCGACCTGCCTTCCTACATGCGGGAATCGGCCAGCGCGCCGCGTGAAGTGTCCCGGACGGAACAATCCCTGACCCGGGCCGTGGAGGCTCTGGAAAAAAGCATGCTGGCCGAGGCTCTGGCCGAAGCGGGCAGCACCTACAAGGCCGCCCGTCGCCTGGGCATCAGCCAGTCTTCGGTGGTGCGAAAAGCGAAAAAATACGGTATCCACGCCGAGGGCGAGGCACGGGACGCCCGGACCGGAGAAAAACCCGGCCCGGCGGAAGATGCGCCTGCCTTGAACATTGCCTAGTGCCTGATTTGAAAAATTAGACACGCAAAACCCGTAGGGTTTTGCGGCAACGCGTCGCCGCATCCGGAGAACGTATGGATGACATTACTGTCGGCAAAATAATCAGCATGAGCATCAAGCTGTACGCGCTGATGACGCCGCCCGCAGTGCTCAGCGCCTTTATCAGCGGCACCAGAAGCCTCGACAGAGAGCAGAAGGCCCTGACGGCCTGTAAAACATCCGTGGCAATTTTCATCATCGGCACGTTTCTTTTTTTGTTCGGTTCGCATCTGTTCACGCTGTTCGGCTTCACCCTGGACGCCTTTCGCATCGGCGTGGGCCTGCTGCTCTTTTTGACCGCCATCTCGCTGATGAACGACGACTGCACCCAGCCGCGCACCAGGCAGGAAGGCGACATCAGCGTGGTACCGCTGGCAATTCCCCTGGGCATGGGGCCGTCGGCCATCGGCGCGGTCATGGTTATGGGCGCCACCACCGAGGGCCTGAATGATGTGCTGTCCGGGGTGTTCTGCCTGCTGCTGGCTTCGTTCGGCATGTTTCTGTTGTTGTGCATGGCCGACAAGGTGGAGAAAGTGCTGGGCGACACGGGCATCGCCGTGATGTCCAAACTCACGGCCCTGCTGTTGTCGGCCATTGCGGCCCAGGTTATTTTTACGGGCATCACCGCCTTTTTGAAGTAGGCCGGAGCCGCAAGGGGGAGGGGTATGGAAGGCATTGTCAGCGAAGTGGTCGGGACGAGCATCAAGCTGTATGCGCTGATGACGCCGCCCGCCGTGCTCAGCGCTTTTATCAGCGGCACCAAGGAATATGACAAAAGACGGAAAGTCACCGTGGCCTTTAAAACCTCCACGGCGATTTTCATTATCGGCGTGGTGCTCTATCTGTTCGGCTCCAATCTGTTCGAGCTGTTCGGCTTTACTCTGGACGCCTTCCGCATCGGTTCGGGCGTGCTGCTCATGCTGACCGCCGTGGCCCTGATGAACGATGACGGCTCGCAGGTCCACACCAAGCGCGAGGGCGACATCAGCGTGGTGCCCCTGGCCATTCCCCTGGGCATGGGACCGGCCTCCATCGGCGCGGTCATGGTCATGGGCGCATCCGCCGTGGACCTGCATGAAATGCTGGTGGGCGTGTTTTCCCTGCTGTTGGCGGCCGCGGGCATGTTTCTGCTGCTCTGCCTGGCCGACGGCGTGGCCCGGGTGCTGCGCCGTACCGGCATTGCCGTACTGTCCAAGCTCACGGGCCTGCTGCTGGCGGCCATTGCGGCCCAGGTGATCTTCACGGGGGTCAGCGCGTTTTTGAAATAGGGCATTTCAACTTTGAAACGCGTACTCTTTCAAAGATACTCTGTTCTAAAGGTTTTTTCCGGGCAAGCCGTCTTGCGGAGACCGTCTGTTTTTCCGGTGAGCGGGAATTTCAAGTGTAACAGCGGCCGTCCCGCGTGCGCGGGCGGCGTTCCGGCGGAAGCCGGGAGGGGGGTCAGGGTGCGACTGCTGGAAACATATTTTAATCCCGCCGCCAGGGGCAGCTCCGTCAGAAAGGAGTGTCTGGCCGGGCTGACCAGTTTCATGGCCATGTGCTATCTCATCTTTGTGGTGCCGTCCATGCTGGCCGACGCGGGCATGCCCAAGGATTCCGCCGTGGCCGCCACCATCTGGGTGAGCATTCTGGCGACCCTGCTCATGGGCCTGTGGGCGAAATTTCCGGTGGGCGTGGCGCCGGGCCTGGGCATCACGGCCTTTTTCGCCTACTACATCTGTGGTCCCGCGGGCTATACTTGGCAGACGGGCCTGGGCGCGGTGTTCATTTCCGGCCTGGTGTTTCTGCTGCTCACGGCGACCCGCGTGCGCCAGATGATCATCAATGCCGTGCCCATGGACCTGAAATACGCCATTGTGGTGGGCATCGGCGCGTTCATCGCCTTTATCGGCATGAAAAGCTGCGGCATTGTGGCGGCGGACCCCTCCACTTTCGTGACCCTGGGCAATCTGGGCCAGCCCCAGACCCTGCTGGCCGTGGCCGGGGTCTTTCTGATCGGCGCGCTGATGGCCCTGCGCATTCCCGGCGCCATGATCATCGGCATTCTGGCCATCACCCTGGCGGGCATGCTGCTGGGGGTTTCGCCCGTGCCCAGCGGGGTGATTTTTTCCGGCAAACTGCCCCTGCCCACGGAGACCTTCTTGCAGATGGATCTCAAGGGCGCGCTGCACCACGGCCTGTTTTCCATCATTTTCACCCTGACCATGGTGGACCTGTTCGACAATATGGGCGTGCTCATCGGCCTGGCGCACAAGGCCGGTTTCATGCGCGAGGACGGGCATATTGAAAACCTGGACAAAGCCCTGATCACCGACTCTTTGGCGACCATGTCCAGCGCCCTGCTGGGGGCCACCACGGCCACCAGTTATCTGGAAAGCGCCACGGGCGTGGCCGAGGGCGGCCGCACCGGCCTGACCGCCGTGGTCATTGCCGGGCTGTTCTTCCTCTCGCTGTTCTTCGCGCCCCTGGTGGCCCTGGTACCGTCTTTCGCCACCGCGCCCGTGCTGATCATCGTGGGCGCGCTGATGATGCAGGAAGTGGGGCGCATCCGCTTCGCGGACTTCACCGTGGCCCTGCCCGCCTTTCTGACCATCGTGAGCATGCCCCTGACCTTCAACATCGCCACGGGCTTTGGTTTCGGCTTTGTGAGCTGGGTGGGCATCAAGCTGCTGTCGGGCCGCTTCAAGGACGTCAATCTGATCATGTGCCTGATTGCGCTGTGCTTCGGGATTAACTTTGCCCTGCGCCTGCATTAGGAAACGCTGAGTACTGGTCTTTTTGCCCTCTGCCCGCGTCAGGATCGCCCCGTGCGAAGGTCGAATATGCTTGAATATGCTCCCTTCGCCCAAGGCTCGCCTTTCTTGGCGGAGAACAAAAATCCTCACTACTCAGCGTTTCCTTAACGCTCTGAACATCCATGCCGTGAGGCGACAGCCGGTCGAAAAGGCATTCTTTCTTGGCAGAGGGCAAAATTTCTCGTAGCCTGTGCGGACCTTCGGACAATTTCCGCAAGAGGGGGCAGGATGGTGGAAAAGGGACAGGTCAAACGCGAAATGCTGGGCAGCCGTCTGGGCTTTCTTCTGCTGTCGGCGGGCTGCGCCATCGGCCTCGGCAACGTCTGGCGTTTTCCGTATATCACCGGCGCTTACGGCGGCGCCATTTTTGTGGGCATTTATATTTTCTTTCTCTTCGCCATTCTGCCCGTCATGATCATGGAATTCGCCGTGGGCCGCGCCTCGCGCCGGAACATGGGCCTGGCCCTGCGGGTGCTGGAACCCGCGGGCACGTACTGGCACCGTTTCGGTTGGGTGGCCCTGGTGGGCAGCTATATGCTGATGATGTTCTACACCACGGTGACCGGCTGGATGCTTTCCTACTGCTGGTTCATGGCCTCGGGCGCGTTGTCCGGGCTCACGCCCGAGGGCGTGGGCGGCTTTTTCAAGGCGGCTCTGGGCCGGGTGGATGTGCAGATCATCGGCATGAGTCTGAGCGTGGTTCTGGGCTTCGGCGTCTGCGCCTTGGGCGTGCAGAAGGGCGTGGAGCGCGTGGTCAAGCTGATGATGGTGGGCCTGCTGCTGATTCTGGTGCTTCTGGTGGCCCGCGCGCTGCTGCTGCCCGGCGCGGGCGCGGGCGTGCGCTTCTACCTTGTGCCGGACTGGGGCAAGTTCAGCGAGGTGGGCCTGCTCAACGTCTGCAACGCGGCCATGAACCAGGCATTTTTCGCCCTTTCCGTGGGCATCGGGGCCATGACCATCTTCGGCAGCTACCAGCCCAAGGACCGCTCCCTCACCGGGGAGGCGCTCTGGATCATGGGCCTGGACACCTTTGTGGGCATCATGGCCGGGCTGATCATTTTTCCGGCCTGCTTCGCCTTCGGCGTGGAGCCCGGCGCAGGGCCGGGTCTGGTTTTCGTGACACTGCCCAATATCTTCAATTCCATGGGCGGCGGCCGCCTCTGGGGCACGCTCTTTTTCATCTTTCTGGCTTTCGCCTCCCTGTCCACGGTCATCGCGGTGTTTGAAAACATCATTTCCTACAGCGCCGACGTCTGGGGCATGCCCCGCCGCCGGGCCACGGTGCTGCATGCCGGGGCCATGTGGCTGCTGTCCCTGCCCTGTGCCCTGGGCTTCAACCTGCTGAGCTTCGTGCAGCCCCTGGGCGCGGGCAGCAGCATCCTGGATTTTGAGGATTTTCTGATCAGCAACAACGTCCTGCCCCTGGGCGGTCTGCTTTTTCTGCTGTTCTGCTGCCGGCGGCGCGGCTGGGGCTGGGAGAATTTCCTGACCGAAGTGGACCAGGGGGTAGGCGTCAAGTTTCCGCCCTGGCTGCGCGGCTATCTGACCTGGATACTGCCCGCTCTGATCCTCGTGCTCTTCGCGGTCGGCTATGTGGAGAAGTTCGGGCTCATGGAACATCTGAAATTGTTCTGGGCCACCGCGTACCGGCCCGGTATGGGAGGCTGGATCGTCGGAATCCTGGCGGCCGGGACGTTGCTTTGGCGGCTGCTGGCTAGGCGGCGTTCGCGCCGCTGAGGCCGGAACAAGGCCCGCTTGCCCGCGACGGCGGCTTGCCATCGGAAGAACATCACGGCATACTGCGGACTCCCGTCCGCCGAGAGGCGCATCCCGGAATCCGCCCTGAACAAGGAATCGTTATGAAACCCACCCTGTTGCAACAAAAAGCGCGCCCCAAGAAACCGCTCTGGCGTGAATACGGTGAAGCCTTGCTGGTAGCTCTGGTCCTGGCCCTGGTGATCCGCACCTTTGTGGTGCAGGCCTTCAAGATCCCCTCGGAATCCATGCTTCAGACCCTGCTGGTGGGCGACCATCTGCTGGCCAGCAAATTCGCTTACGGGATCAAAATCCCCTTTACCGACACTTATGTCTACAAGGGCGACGATCCGGCCAGGGGCGACATCGTCATCTTCAAGTACCCCAATGATCCCAGCGTGGACTACATCAAGCGGATCATCGGCGTGCCCGGCGACGTCATCGAGGTGCGCAACAAGCAGCTCTATCGCAACGGCCAGCCCGTAAAGGAATCCTACATCCGCTTTGCGGATCCTGACGGCGTCGAACCCGTTCGGGACAATTACGGGCCGGTCACCGTGCCGCCCAACAAATACTTCGTCATGGGCGACAACCGTGACAATTCGCTGGACTCCCGTTTCTGGGGCTTTGTGGACCGCAGCGCCATCCGGGCCAAGGCCTGGCGCATCTACTGGTCCTGGGGCGGGCTGGACGATATCCGCTGGGGACGTATCGGGCAGCAGATCCACTAGGAGCTGCCTCTAACTTGTCCTTTCGCCCTCTGCCGGCGTCAGGCTCGCCCCGTGCGAAGGTCGGGTTTGAATATACTCCCTCCGCCCAGGACGCGCCTGCCTTGGCAGAGAACGAACATCCTTATTTAGAAACAGCTCCAAGGGCGGATTAACTTCAATGTTACATTGCTCCGGCTCGGCGCTGACGGCGCGGCTATGGTGATTCGCCTGTACAGCGGCGGCCTCGAAGGGGTGGACGCCTTTCCGGTGGAAGTCGAGGTGGATTACGTCCGCCGGGGTCTGCCGGGCTTCAGCCTGGTGGGTCTGGCCGAAACCGAGGTGCGCGAGGCCAGGGACCGCGTCTTTGCCGCGCTCCGAGCCTGCAATTTCCGGCTGCCCCCGGCGCGGATCACGGTCAACCTGGCCCCGGCCGGGCGGCGCAAGGCCGGAACCGGCTACGATCTGCCGCTGGCCGTGGGCCTGCTGGCCGCCGCCGGTCTTATCCCCGTGGACAGGGTGCGGGGCCTGTTCTTCATCGGCGAACTTTCATTGACCGGGGCCCTCAAGCCCGTGCGCGGCGTGCTGCCTCTGGCCATTCTGGCCCGGCGGCGTGAGGCCGCCGGTCTGGTGGCCCCGCCGGACAATGCGGCGGAAGCCGCCGTGGTGCGCGGCCTTCAGGTCTACGCACCGCGCGATCTGGCCCAGTGCGCGGCCTTTCTGGCCGGAGCCGAAGCCCTGGAAGCCCGGCAACCGGGCGCGCCTCCCGCGCAACCGTCCTTTCCTATGCCGGACTTCGCGGAGGTCAAAGGCCAGCAAGCCGCCAAGCGCGCTCTGGAAGTGGCCGCCGCCGGAGGGCACAATCTGCTGCTGATCGGGCCGCCGGGCAGCGGCAAAACCATGCTGGCCCAACGCCTGCCCACCATCCTGCCGCCTCTTTCCTTTGAAGAGGCCCTGGAAGTCACCAAAATCTACAGCGTGGCGGGCCATCTGCCGCCGGACGCGGGCCTGGTGGCCGCGCGTCCTTTCCGCTCGCCGCATCATACGGTTTCGGACGTGGCCTTGGTGGGCGGCGGCAGGCAGTCCCGGCCCGGCGAGGTCAGCCTGGCCCATCGCGGAGTGCTTTTTCTGGACGAGTTGCCGGAATACAACAAGCCCGCCCTGGAGGCGCTGCGACAGCCCCTGGAAGACGGCGTGGTGACCGTGGCCCGCGCGGCCCAGAGCATCACCTATCCGGCGGCCTGCATGCTGGTGGCGGCCATGAATCCCTGCCCCTGCGGCTATCACGGCGATCCTGCGCATGCCTGCACCTGCCGCCCGGAGCAACTGGCCCGCTATCGCAACAAACTCTCAGGTCCGCTGCTGGACCGCATTGATCTGCATGTGGAAGTGCCTGCCGTGCCCTATGCGGATTTGCGCGCCACGGAAGGCGGCGTCTCCTCGGCCGAAATGCGGGCCCGCGTGCTGGCCGCACGCGCCGTGCAGGAAGAGCGTTTCGCCGGGCTCGCGCCGCGCTGCAACGCGGAACTCTCCGGCGGGCTGCTGGAACGGCATTGCGCCCCGGATGCGGCCGGGCACAGCCTGATGGAGGCGGCCATGCGCCGTCTGGGCCTTTCCGCGCGGGCCTACACCCGCGTGCTGCGTCTGGCCCGGACCATTGCGGATCTGGCCGGAGCCGGGCGCATCAGCGCCGAACATCTGGCCGAGGCCGTGGCCCTGCGCGTGCTGGATCGCGGCGGCAGGGCAGACGCATAACCGGCGCAAATGAATTGAACTTACGGCTCCGTAGCGCGAGGCTGCGAGAGCAGCCTCATTAGTTACATGGCATGTGGTTATAAAAGAGCCCCGGCGGGTCAAGGCCGGGGCTCTTTGCGGATAATGCCGAAAATCGTTGTGCGCGCAACAGCGCGCTACTGGCTCATAAAGGCCGACATGGTCACCAGCGTATCCGTTACGGCGGAGTCAAAATGGTTCATGGCCGGACCTGTGTCCGCACCGGCCTTGATGGCCATCTCCAGTTCCAGAGCGGCGGTGGCCAGAGCCTTGGCCCCCAGATTGGCGGCCGCGCCCTTGGTGCTGTGCACCAGCTGGCGGGCGGTTTCCATATCGCCGTTTTTCAGGGCCTGTTCCACCTTGGCCGAGCTGTCCCGCTCCGTCTCAATGAATTTTTGCAGCAGCTTGACGTACAGGTCGCGTTTGTTGAGCACGCGGGCAATGGCTTCCTTCCAATCCAGAACTTCCTCGCTCATGATGTCCTTCTTAGCGTGGTTTGGTGAAAAAACGGATATGCTGTCCGGGAATGATGCCAGCAAGACCGGCCCATGACAAGGTCTTTATGGCGCATCCGCGACCGGGGGCGGGCGCCCCTGTTCAGTAGGTCAGGGCCTCGGGCAGCAGGCAGAAATTGGCAGGCGCGCCCGGCGTCAGGCGTCCCGCCCCGGATCCGCCCAGACCCAGCGCCGCCGCGCCGTTGACCGTGAGCAGGCGCACCAGGGCCTCGGGCGGCACGTCCAGGCTTTCGCGCAGATAGACGGCCTCCTGGCGCACGTCCAGGTCGGTATTGGACGTCAGGCCGTCCGTGCCCAGGCAGAGCAGGCCGCCGCTTTCCATCAGGGCGCGCACCGGCGGCGCGCCCACGCCCAGATTGCGGTTGGAGCGCGGGCAAAGGCAGAGGGCCGTGCCCCCGGCGGCCAGCTCTTCCACTTCCTGGGCATCCAGTTGCGCGCCGTGCACGGCCAGCGCGCCCGGTCCCAGCAGGCCGAGGCCGGCCGCGTATGCTAGTGGCCGTATGCCCGGCGGCCGCCAGCCCTCGGGTAGTACCGTGCCCGCGTAGCAGTCGTACAGGGGACCGTCTCCGCTGGTCAGCAGCTGGGTTTCTTCCGGCGATTCCGCCAGATGAAAGCTGAAAACCGTGTTGTGCCGGGCGCAGTGGTCCCGCGCGGCGCGCAGCACCTCCGGCGCGGTGGAGTACAGGGCATGCCCGGCCGGAGCGCAGCGTCCGGCCAGGGCCGGGTCCGCCGCCAGTTCGTCGCGGCAGCGCGGCGGCCAGGGGCGCTCGCCGTCGATAAAGGGCGGCCCGAAGCCGAACCATTCGCAGAAATGGCTCACCCCCACTCCGGCCTCGCGGCAGGCCCGGTCCACCAGAGCCACGCCGCCCCGCAGGGAACCGGCCACATCCCCTACGTGCAGGGCTCCGGTAGCGGCCAGGCTTTCGCAGGCGCTTTCCGCGGCCGCGGCCACTTCGGCGGCTGTTGACGCGCCCAGCTGGGGAATCATGCTGGCAAGCCAGGCCGTGAAGCCCTTGCCCCAGAGCGTGCGCCCGGCCAGATAGGAAAGCTGGATGTGGGCATGGGCATTGATGCAGGCCGGGACCAGGCAGACCGGCCCCACGTCGCGCACCCGCGCGCCTGCGGGCAGGCGCGCGTTCTTCCAAGGCAGCACGTCTTCCACCAGGCCGTCGCGCACCAGCAGCACGGCGTTGTCGATTTTTTTCAGGGCCGCGAAAAGCCGCGCGCCCCGGGCCGGACTTTCGCCGGTCAGGGGCACAATGGTTCTGGCCCGGATGGCCAGGACGGAGGCGGGCACGGCGGGCCTCGGTCAGCGGCCCCGGCGGGCGAACTGGCCGCCGGAAACGTAAAAGGTGTTTTCCACAATGAAGAGCGCGTGGGAATCAATGGCGTAGACCAGATTTTCCAGGCGCTTGAGCGACACGTTGTTGGTGACGGTGAGCAGAATCTCGCGGTCCGAGCCGGAATAGGCCCCCTTGCCGCGCAGCATGGTCGCGCCGAAACGCTCGGTAACCAGAATGGCCTCGCTGATCTCCTCGCCGTGGTCGGAAATGATCATCACCAGTTTGCGCCGGTTGAACATGCCCAGCACGTATTCCAGGGCATTGGAGGAGATGAACATCATCAGCATGGAGGCCACGATGAGGTCCAGGGAAAGGCGGAAGGCGCCCGTCAGGAACAGCAGGACGTTGAAGATGAAGTTGAACTGGCCGATGGGGATGTTCCAGCGCTCCTTGAGCAGCACCGCGACAATGTCCGTGCCGCCGCCGCTGCCCAGAGTGCGCAGCATGATGCCCCCGGCCGCGCCGTGCAGCACGCCGCCCACCACGGCGGCGTAAACCTCGGTGGAGAGCGGGATCTGGAAGGTGATGAACATGCCGAACACCGTGGTGCAGAGCGTGCCGTAGGCCGTGTAGAGCAGGAAGCGTCGTCCCACGAAGAACCAGCCCCCGATATAGATGGGCAGGCAGATCAGCATGTACCAGAGCAGGGGCGTGAGGGTGCCGGTCCAGTAGGCCACGAGCAGGGCCACGCCCATGACGCCCCCGGCCAGGAAGTCATGGGGCGCGGCCACGCTCTGAATGCAGATGGTCATCAGGAGCGAGCCCAGGGTCATCCAGAGCAGGTTCCACCAGACCGATTCGGCCAGTTTTTGATTGTAGGTATACAGCTTCATGCGTTGCTATTACAGGATGCCCCAGAGCATCTTCAAGGCCACGAGGATCAGAAAAACCGCAAAGCCGCGCTTGAGTTTGGCCGTGGGCAGGGCATGGGACAGCTTGGCCCCCAGGGGCGCGGTGAGATAGCTGGCGGCGGCCAGGCCGAGCAGGGCCCAGAGGTTCACGAAACCCAGGGAAAGGGCGGGCAGGTCGGGCCTGCCCCAGCCGCCGATGATGTAGCCCAGGGTGCCGGCCACGGCAATGGGAAAGCCGATGGCCGCCGAGGTGCCCACGGCATGGTGCAGGGGCACGTTGCAGAAGCTCATGAAGGGCACGGACAGGGTGCCGCCGCCGATGCCCACAAAGCTGGAGACCAGACCGATGACCCCGCCCACTCCGGCGGTGCCCAGCGCGCCGGGCATGTCGCGGCTGGCCGGGGGCCGGTAGTTGGAAAGCATCTGGGCGGAAACCACGAACAGAAAGCAGATGAAGAAGATTTTCAGAAACATGGTGGGCATGTGCGTGGCCACCAGGCCGCCCACGAAGGTGCCCACCAGAATGCCGGGCGTGATGTTGCGGAAAATGTCCCAATGCACGGCCCCGCGCGCGTTATGGGCCCGCGCGCTGGAAATGGAGGTGATCATGATGCTGGCCAGCGAAGTGCCCAGGGCCATCTGCTGGACATACTCGGGCGGCACGCCCTGTCCGGGAAAAATAGCCACCAGCATGGGCACGATGACGATGCCGCCGCCCACGCCCAGCAGTCCGGCCAGAACACCGGCCACCGCGCCACAGCAGAGATAGACCAAGAGAGAAAGGAACATGCAGCGTCTCCTGAAAAAATATAAAAACCTCGACCAAAAACCATTGCCGCCGTGCGGCGTCCCCGCGCGGTAGCGCGCTCATTCTGCCCCGGCTGCCGGACCATATTTTGACGGCCGGGACGCACATATCCACCGCGTTCGCTTTGCCCGCGAGCGTCCGGGGGCTCAACGCCGTGGGGCTTTAGGCTCAGCCCCCGGTCGGCGGCGGGAACGTGCTCCCGCTCGGCGTCAGGCGCGGGCGTCCGCTTTCGCAGCCGTCGGAGCGAAACAACTTTTCAACGTTGCCTCGCTCTATTTCAAAACAATTTCCACCGTGCCCGCGGCCATGCCCTTGAGCGGCGCGAGCATGCCGCGCAGGCCCCCCTCCAGCATCCGGGCCGTAAAGTCGTTGAGGGGCACTTCCCGGCCGTTGACTTTCAGGCTGAGGGAGGGCGGCGTCAGGGCCTGACAGTCCTTGGGAGAGGCTTCACCGGCCAGAATGTCCCTGGTCAGGGCCGCGCAGTTCTCCCGGCCGCACAGGCCGCAGTCCAGCCCGCCTAGCACAAAGGCCCCGGCGTCGGCCACGCGGGCCAGCTCTTCCACGGAATCCTCGTCAAAAGCGGGCAGGGGCGGCAGGCTGACCGGGCCGAAGGTGCCCACGGCCAGTTCCGGAGCGAGCATGGGGGCCTCCAGCACGTCGTGCATACAGAGCACGCGCGGCAGAAAGGTGAGATTCTTGCCGCCCTCCACCAGAACGATGTCCGCCGGGAGCCGGGTGAACAGATCCATGAAGCCCACTTTGCCGCGCCAGAAAATAGCTGCGTCGTCCTCGCCCAGGGCGGCCACGGGGCGGCCGGGCGCGCTGAGCTTGCTGGTGTCGCGGCCCGGCAGGTCCAGGCCGTGGTGGGTGCATTTGATGACGGCGACCTTGCGGCCCAGGCCTTCCAGAGCCGTGGCCAGCAGGCCCGTGAGCGTGGTCTTGCCGGAATTTTTGAAGCCGGTGATGCCGATGGCCCGCATACGCTTCCTCCCGCTGCAGATGCCGTGGACGCGGCAATGATTACGCGCGTTGTTCCGGGCATGCGCGAAGGCGTTCATCCGTTCCTCCGGCGGCGTCGGGCCCGGCCCGGTGGACGCCTGATGGGCGTCCGGCACGCGTCCGTTCCAGCGCCCCGCGCCGTGGGCGCAAGGGCGTGAAAAACTGTTCCAAACCTAGACAAAGCCCTTGGAGGCGTCAACAGACTTTTTCCTTTACAAAGACCCGTCGCGCGTCTAACATTTTTGTCCATGAAGTTGAGTGATGCCTATGCGTCGCGCCGCCCCGGCCGCACGCCGGAGTTTGCGCCGTTGCGGCCTGTCCGCGTGCCGATCTGTCCCCCGTTGGTTCCAGCGGGGCTTTTTTTTAACTTTCAGTCCCTACGCCCATGAATACCGACAACCGCTATCATTGGCCGCACAAGGACTTGCTGGACGTGACCCAGCTGAGCGGAGAAGACGTCCGCCATCTGCTGGATCTGGCCGCCAGCTTTCAGGAAATCAACCGGCGCCCGGTCAAGAAGGTGCCCACCCTCAAGGGCAAGACCGTGGTGCTCTTTTTTGTGGAAAACAGCACCCGCACCAAAACTTCCTTTGACGTGGCGGGCAAGCGCCTGTCCGCCGACACCTATTCCCTGGCCAAGTCCGGCTCCAGCCTGAACAAGGGCGAAAGCCTCAAGGACACGGCCCTGACCCTTCAGGCCATGGGGCCGGACGTCATCGTCATCCGCCATTCCAGCAGCGGCGCGGCGGCCTTCATGGCCGACCTGCTGCCCTGCGGCGTCGTCAACGGCGGCGACGGCTGGCACGCCCATCCCACCCAGGCCCTGCTGGACTGCTTCAGCCTGCGCCAGGTCTGGGGCGACAGCTTTGCCGGGCGCACCCTGCTGATCCTGGGCGACATCGCCCACAGCCGGGTGGCCCGCTCCAATGTGCGTCTGCTGCATCTGCTGGGGGTCAAGGTCCGGCTCTGCGCGCCGCGCACCCTGCTGCCCGCCGGGGTGGAAACCTGGCCGGTGGAGGTCTTTTCCGACCTCAAACGCGCCGTGCGCGACGTGGACGCGGTCATGTGCCTGCGTCTGCAACTGGAGCGCCAGCAGGCGGGCCTGCTGCCCGATCTGGCTGAATACTCGCGGCGTTTCTGCCTGGGCACGGCCCAGCTGGAGCTGGCGCGGCCCGAGGCCAAGGTGCTGCACCCCGGCCCCCTGAACCGGGGCCTGGAAATTTCCCACGAGATTGCCGACGCGCCCGCCAGCTTGGTGCTCGACCAGGTGGCCGCGGGCGTGGCCACGCGCATGGCCGTGCTTTACCTGCTGGCCACGCGCAACGACGGAGGAAACGCATGACGCTCTGCATCAAGAACGCCCGCCACTTGGAGGCCCCAGTGGACCTTCTGGTGGATGGGGACAGGATACTGACCATGACCCCGGCGGGCCATCACGCCGCGCCCGAGGGCTGCGAAATTTTCGACGCGCACGGCCTGGCGCTGATGCCCAGCTTCATCGACGCCCATGTCCATCTGCGCGAACCGGGTTTCGAGTACAAGGAAGACATTGCCTCCGGTCTGGAAGCGGCGGCCCACGGCGGTTTCGGCGCTGTCATGTGCATGGCCAACACCAAGCCGGTCAACGACACGGCGGCCGTGACCCGTTTCATGCTGGAGCGCGCCCGCGAGAGCCATCCGCACGGGCCGCGCCTGCATCCCATCGCGGCGGCCAGCGTGGGCCTCAAGGGCGAGGAAATGGCCCCGCTGGCGGAACTGAGGCAGGCCGGATGCGTGGCCGTGTCCAATGACGGCCGTCCGGTGGAAAATGCGGAACTGCTGCGCCGGATCATGGAATACGCGGCGGATCTGGACCTGATTTTCATCGACCACTGCGAGGACGCCCGCCTGGGCCGGGGCTGGCTGATGAATGAGGGGACCGTGAGCGGCCTGCTGGGCGTCAAGGGCCAGCCGGACGTGGGCGAGGCCGTGCAGATCGCGCGCGACGTCATGCTGGCCGAATATCTGCACCTGCCCGTGCACATCGCCCATGTATCCTCCAGCCTGAGCGTGGACGTCATCGCCTGGGGCAAGGCGCGCGGCGTTCAGGTCAGCGCCGAAACCTGCCCGCACTATCTTCTTTTGGACGAGAGCGCGCTGGAGGGCTACAACACGGCCGCCAAGGTCAGCCCGCCGCTGCGCCGCCCCGAGGACCGCGAGGCCCTGCGCCGGGCCGTGAAGGACGGGACCATCGACATTCTGGTCACGGACCATGCCCCGCACGCGGCCCATGAAAAGGAAGGCACCCTGGACGAAGCCCCCTGCGGGCTCACCGGCCTGGACCTGGCCGTGAGCCTGACCTGGGCCCTGGTGCGCGAGGGCGTGCTGGCCGAGGCCGATCTGCAGCGCCTCTGGTGCCGCCGCCCGGCGGAAATCTTCCGCCTGCCCTGGAACGGCTTCGCGCCCGGCGACCCGGCGGATTTCTTTCTTCTGGACCCGGATGAGGTCTGGACGCCCGGCCCGGAGACCATGTATTCCAAAAGCCGCAACACGCCCTTTCTGGGCCGGAGCCTGCACGGGCGCGTCAAGCACCACTGGCTCGGCGGACAGCGGCTGTTCTGATCGCATCCGGGGCGGATTGCCCTTTGAAGGGCCGCGCTTCTTCAACTGTTCATTCAGCCGGGAAACACGCTTTTTGGCTGGATTCACGCCGCGTCGCGGCGTTGGAGTATTCCCGGGTGAAGTTCCCTAATCTGAATTACGTGAGGTTTCCCCATGTCCATGCTTGATATACTGAGCGACAAGAGCCTGTTCCGTCGGCAATGCCTGATCAACGGCCAATGGTGCGACGCGGACGACAACAGCGTGCTGGCCGTGACCAATCCGGCCAATGAGGAACCGTTGGGCACGGTGCCCAAATGCGGCGCGGCCGAAACCCGCCGGGCTGTCGCGGCGGCTTCCGCCGCCTTTCCGGCCTGGAGCGCGCTGACTCCTTTGCAGCGCGGCGCGTACCTGCGGGCCTGGGAACAGGCCATCAAGGACAATCTGGAGGATCTGGCCAAAATCCTGACTCTGGAAGAAGGCAAACCCCTGGCCGAGGCCAGGGGCGAGATTCTGCAGGGCGCGTCCTATTTCCCCTGGTTCGCCGAGGAATGCCGCCGTGTCTGCGGCGACGTCACCCCGTCGTTTCGTCCGGGCACCCAGGCTCTCACCCGGCATGCGCCCGTGGGCGTGGCCGCGGCCATCACCCCCTGGAATTTCCCCTTCTCCATGTTGCCGCGCAAGGCCGCTCCGGCCCTGGCCGCCGGTTGCACCATCGTGGTCAAGCCCGCGGGCCGCACGCCCTACAGCGCTCTGGCCCTGGCCGAGCTGGGCATGCGCGTGGGCATTCCCGCCGGGGTCATCAATGTGCTGACCGGCGACGCGTCGGCCATCGGCGGCGAAATCGCGGTCAATCCCACGGTGCGCAAGGTCAGCTTCACCGGCTCCACGGAGGTGGGCAAGCAACTGGCCGCCGACTGCGCGCCCACGCTCAAGCGCATGTCCCTGGAACTGGGCGGCAACGCGCCCTTTATGGTCTTTGACGACGCGGACCTGGACAAGGCCCTTGATCTGGCCATGGGCAGCAAATTCCGCAACGCCGGGCAGACCTGCATCTGCGCTAACCGTTTTCTGGTCCAGAGCGGCATCCATGACCGTTTCGTGGACGGGCTCGCCGCACGGGTCAAGGCCCTGCGCGTGGGCAACGGCCTTGACCCGGACACGGACATGGGCCCGCTGATCAACGCCCGCGCCGTGGAACGGGTGGACGCCATGGTCCGCGACGCCGAGGCCAAGGGCGCGCGTCTGCTGGTCGGCGGGCACAGGCATGCGCTGGGCGGCAATTTTTACGAGCCCACCCTGCTCACGGGCCTGAAGCCGGACATGCAGGTTTTCCAAGGCGAAATCTTCGGGCCCGTGGCCGCCGTCATGCCTTTTGTCACGGAAGAGGAAGCCGTGGCCCTGGCCAACGACACCAGCTACGGCCTGGCTTCCTATGTCTGCACGCGGGATCTGGCCAGGACCTGGCGGCTGTTCGGCGCTCTGCAGTACGGCATGGTGGGCGTCAACGACGCGACCCTGGCCGCGGCCGAGACGCCTTTCGGCGGCGTGAAGTACAGCGGTCTGGGCCGTGAGGGCAGCAGCGAGGGCATGCTGGAGTATATGGAGACGCATTATATGTTGCTGGGCGGACTGGCCTAGGGTTTGTTGATACTATGCCTTTTTGCCCGCTCGCTACGTTAGATTTCATCTGCTTTTTCGGTCGAGTACCAAAAGAGTACACTCCCTCAAAGCAGACGTATCTTCCTTGCGGGCGAACAAAAATTCTATAGTGTCAACAGACCCTGGTGTCGCGTCAAGCGACAGATCTCACCAGGAGGAATCGGCCATGCTGATTCGCAATCCCGTGGCCGCCGGGCGTTTTTATCCCGCCGCGCCCGCCGACCTGATCCGGGAAGTGCGAGCCTGCCTTGATGCGGGGGCCGCCATCCGGCGGCCCGGGGTCCAAGACACGTCCGCACCGGCGGAAACTGAGGCCGTGTCCCGTCTCTGGGGCCTGATGTTGCCCCATGCGGGCTACGTCTATTGCGGGCGGGTGCTGGGCACGACCCTGGCGGGCGTGGAGCTGCCGCGCACCCTGGTCGTGCTTTGCCCCAACCACACCGGGCGGGGCCAGGCCTTGGGCGTCTGGCCCGAGGGCGCCTGGCTCACGCCCCTGGCCCCGCTGCCCGTGGATGCGGACCTGGCCGCCGCCCTCATCGAAAGGGGCGACGGCAATGGGGGCTTCGCGGCGGACACGCTTTCCCATCTGGGGGAACACGCCGTTGAAGTTGTGCTGCCCTTTCTGCAGGTGGCGGCGGGCGAGGAAAGGCCCTTGCGCATAACGCCCGTCTGCGTGGGCACGCAGCAGCCGGAAGCCCTGCGCGCGGCCGGGCAGGCCCTGGCCGATGTGCTGGCCGGTTGCCGGTCCAAGGGGCAGGAAGTGGGCGTCATCGTCAGTTCGGATATGAACCATTATGAAGACGAGCGCCGCACAGTGGAAAAGGACGCCCTGGCCCTGGAGCGAGCCTTGGCCTGTGATCCCGAGGGCCTGCTGGCTGTGGCGGCGCGCGAACGTATCAGCATGTGCGGGGCCGGGCCGCTGGCTCTGGCGCTTTTTGCCGCCCGGCAGTTAGGCCGGGCGCGGGCGGAACTCACGGCGCACGACACCTCGGCCACGGCCTCGGGCGATACGGAGCACGTTGTGGGCTATGCCGGTTTACGCCTGTTTTTGCACGAAAAATGACGCCGTCGGGGCCAAGGGGCGCAAACGCAAAGGAAAAGTCGTCTGAGAAATGCGGACGACTTTTTTTAGAGCAGTCTTCAGCCTACCATTGCCATTTTGATCCGTAGCGCTGCGGTCCTTATCAGTACGACCCCTGCGGTGCCTACAGCTAAGGAAACGCCGGCAAGCTCGCCAACGGCCGACGTCTTAGGTTCGGGGGCCGGTAAGGCGTCAACTGGCGCGGGGCCGCGAGTTCTGGGCGGCCTGGCGGGAATGCTGCGGGCGGGAGGCGCGTTGTTTGACGGCCTTGCGGCTCTTGTGCTTTTTGTTTTTGGCGTATTTGCTCTGGGTGCCGTGCTTGGCCTGCTTGCGGGCTTCCGGCTGGGCCTGGGCGTATTGGCGGCCCGCCTCATGGGCTGTTTTGCGGAGATCCAGGCGGTAATTTTCCTGGGGCATCTGGGTTAGGGCGGCGGCCACGGACACGGCCTGGTTGCCGCAGACCTGAAAACCCGCGTCCAGCAGGCGGCAGGCCTCGGTGCCGCGCACGCGCACGTCGGGCGCGCCCAGAATCACGGCCAGCAGGCGTTTGTCCCCCCGGCTGGCCGTAAAGATCAGGTTGTAGCCCGAGGCGTTGACCCAGCCTGTTTTCAGACCGTCCGCGCCGGGATACTGGCCTAGCAGGGGATTTTTGTTCCAGGTGACCCGGCCCTGGTGATTGAGCACATGGGTGTTGTGGAATTTGAGCGCCCAAGGATAGGCCCGCAGATAGGCACGGGCCAGGGTGAGCATGTCGCGGGCCGTGGTGTACTGCCCCTGGGCGGGCAGGCCGTGCGGATTGCGGAACCGGCTGTCGCGCATGCCCAGCGTGCGGGCTTTGACGTTCATCATGTTCACAAAGGCCGGGGCCGAGCCGCCCACAAATTCGGCCACGGCCATGCTGGCGTCGTTGCCGGAGGACACGGCCATGCCCATGAGCAGCTCTTCCAGGGGCACCTGCTCCCGGTTCCTGAGACCCATGCGCGAGCCGCCGGTACGCGCGGCCGCGCGGCTGACGGGCACGACGCTGTCAAAGGCGGCATGCCCGGCGCTGATGTGGTCCAGTGCCAGAAACATGGAAAGCACCTTGGTCAGCGAGGCCGGGGGGATGTGCTCATCGGCGTTCTGTTCGAAGAGGATTGCGTCGTTGTCCAGGTCGTACAGAATGGCCGAACAGACGCCCACAAAACCGTGGGGCGGCACGGCCGGAGCCGCGACTGCCCGGTCCGGCCGGATCTGGGGAGCCGCAAGAGCGAAAAGGAGCAAGAAAAACAACAGATGGGCCGTGGCCCGGAACGGCAGGGGACGGGAAATGCGTGACATGGCAAACCTGTGGTTTTCGCCCGGAGGGACGGGGAGCTGCGGAATTGTTAGACAATGTTTAGATATGCCGTGTCGCCGTCGGGTGCAAGAAAATTTCGCGTTACAGGGAGATTTGACAGGTCGGGCCGGGTGTGCTGTTTTGCCGGGAACGCCGCGCGGCGGGCGCGGGTCGATATTTCCGCCGTCGGGTGGAAGCGTCCCGGCCGCCGGACAGCAGGCGCGTCTCACGCGCCGGAGGAGGTTCCATGCCCACCGTGTTTTCCCATCCCGCGCCCGTGCTGGCCTTGGCGGCGGCCCTGGGCTCCCGCGTCGTTCCCGCGCGTCTGCTGCTTTTCGGCGTGTTCTGCGCCGTTCTTCCGGATCTAGATGTGATCGGCTTCAAGCTGGGTATCCGTTACGCGGATCTGCTGGGGCACAGGGGCTTTTCCCATTCTTTGCTCTTTGCGCTGCTCATGGGGCTGTTCGGCGCTGCCCTGGCCCCCTGGCTGCGCTGTTCCCGCCCGGCGGCCTTCGGCGTGGGCCTGGCGGCTGTGGCCAGCCATATTCTGCTGGATGCCATGACCAACGGCGGGCTGGGCGTGGCCGCGCTGTGGCCCTTGGACAAGGCGCGGTATTTTCTGGACTGGCGGCCCATCCGGGTCTCGCCTCTCAATTTGCGCGTCTTTTTCGGCAGGCAGGGGCTGGAGGTGCTGATCTCGGAGTGGCGCTGGGTCTGGCTGCCCTGCTTGGCGGCGGGCGCCACGGCCTGGCTGTTGCGTCGCGCTCTGACCAACGTCCGGAGGAAGCTCCGCCACTGAGGCGTCTGTCCCTCCGGACGCGCCGGGATTCAGATCCTGGCTTTGCGCCGGTCCGTCTTGCCGGAGTAATACCGCTGCTTGGAAGCATACATATTGCGCTCCGCTGTTTTGATCAGTCCGTAGGCGGAGAAGGGGGCGGGGCTTTTTCCACGGTCCGGACCTTGCGCAGAAGTGTTTCTGTGTCCGCGTCAATGACAAAGGCCACAAATTCATCGCCGCTGATGCGGTAGGCGTTGTCCCGGCCGAATTCCGCGCGCAGCATGGATGCGATTGTTCCCTGACGCGAAAAGGCCGCCCCACAGGGCGGCCTTTTCGCGTCAAGTGTCGAAGAGCTTATTTGCCCAGCACTTTCAGAGTCTCTAGGGCGATCTGCAATTCTTCGTTGGTGGGAATGATCAGCACCGGAATTTTGCTGTCCGGCAGGGAGATGGTCCGCGCGCCGGGCTTGCGGATGGCGTTTTCCTTGAGGTCCAGCTTGATGCCGAAGCCTTCCAGGCCGTCGCAGACAGCCGCGCGCACGATGTCGTCATTTTCACCGATGCCCGCGGTGAAGACCAGGGCATCCACCTTGCCGTCCAACAGGAAGAAATAGGAACCCAGGGTTTTTTTGATGCTGCGCACCAGCATTTGCAGGGCCAGGGCGGCGCGCTCGTTGCCCTTTTCCACCTGGGAGTGCACGTCGCGCATGTCCGTGTAGCCGCACAGGCCCAGCAGGCCGGACTTCTTGTTCATCAGGGTGTCGGCCTCGGCCGGACTCAGGCTTTTCTTTTCCATCACAAAGGGCACGATGGCCGGGTCGATGCTGCCGCAGCGCGTGCCCATGATCAGGCCTTCCAGGGGTGTCAGGCCCATGCTGGTGTCAAAGCACTTGCCGTCCTTGACGCAGCTCATGGACGAGCCGTTGCCCAAATGCATGGTGATGGAGCGCAGCTCGTTGAGAGGCTTGCCCAGGTATTCCGCCGTCTTGCGGGCAATGTACTTGTGCGAGGTGCCGTGGAAGCCGTAGCGGCGGATCTTGAGATCCTCGTACAGTTCGTAGGGCAGGGCGTACATATAGGCTTCCGGCGGCATGCCCATGCCGAATTCCGTATCGAAGACGGCCACGTTGGGCACGCCGGGGAAGAGCTTTTCAGCCACTTCAATGCCCATGAGGTTGGCCGGATTGTGCAGGGGACCGAGCAGGATGCATTCCTTGATGATTTCCTTGACGCGGCTGTCCACCAGCACCGGGTCCGTGATGGCTTCGCCGCCGTGCAGCACGCGGTGCCCGATGGCGAAGATTTCGCTCTTGTCTTTGATCACGCCGAGCTCGGGATCGGTCAGCAGGGCGATGACCAGTTCCATGGCTTCCACATGGGTGGGGAAGGTCGCCTCGCGGACGATTTTGTTTTCCTTGTCCGTGTCGGGCGCGATTTTGTGGGTCAGGCGGCCGCCGTCCTGGCCGATGCGCTCGGCAAGACCGGAGCAGAGCACGCGTTGCGTGTCCATTTCCAGAAGCTGATATTTACACGACGAGGAGCCCGCGTTGATCACCAGAACTTTCATATGCCGTCCTTTTTCCTGCCGGGGAGTTGAGGGGAAATGTCAAAGGCGGGAGCGCCGGGACGCTCCCGCACGGTCAGTATCTTTTGATGCTTTACTTGCTGCCGCTCTTTTCCGCGGCGGCCTGCACGGCGGTGATCGCCACCGTGTTGACGATGTCGGGCACGGTGCAGCCGCGCGACAGGTCGTTGACCGGCTTGTTCAGGCCCTGGAGCACCGGGCCGATGGCCACGGCCTGGGCGGCGCGCTGTACGGCCTTGTAGGTATTGTTGCCGGTGTTCAGATCCGGGAAGATGAAGACCGTGGCCTTGCCGGCCACTTTGCTGTCGGGCATCTTGGTTTTCGCCACCGTGGGATCAATGGCCGCGTCATACTGCAAGGGGCCTTCCAGGGCCAGGTCCGGGGCCATTTCCTTGGCGATCCTGGTGGCTTCCACCACCACGTCCACGTCCGCGCCCTTGCCGGACGTGCCGGTGGAGTAGGAGAGCATGGCCACGCGCGGCTCAATGCCGAAGACCTTGGCCGTGTGCGCCGAGGCCACGGCGATTTCCGCCAGCTGCTGGGCCGTGGGATTGGGGTTCACCGCGCAGTCGCCGAAGGCCAGCACGCGGTCTTTGAGGCACATCAGGAAGACCGAGGAAACCACGGAATAGCCGGGCTTGGTCTTAATGAACTCAAAGGCCGGGCGGATGGTGTGGGCCGTGGTGTTCACCGAACCGGAAACCATGCCGTCGGCGTCGTCCTTCTTGACCATCATGGTGGCGAAGTAGGTGGCGTCGCTCATGACGTCGCGGGCGTGTTCCAGGGTAATGCCCTTGGCCTTGCGCAATTCGTAGTAGGTCTGGGCGTAGTCGTCGAATTTGGGCGATTTCACCGGGTCGATGAGCGTGGCCCCGGCAATGACCAGGCCCAGCTCGCTGGCCTTCTGGCGGATAAGGTCCACATTGCCCAGCAGGGTGATGTCCGCCACTTCGCGGCGCAGCAGGATGTCCGTGGCGCGCAGGATGCGTTCCTCCTCGCCTTCGGCCAGGACGATGCGCATCTTGTCGCTTTTGGCCCGCTCGATGAGCTCGAATTCGAACATCATGGGCGTCATGCGGCCGCTGCGCTTGCAGACCAGGCGACTGGCGATTTCCTTGCCGTTGACATGGTGCTCGTAGAGGCCCAGCACGGTGTTGATCTTGCGCATGTCGCCGGGTTCGATGAGGCCGTAGACTTCCTGCAGGGCCGTGATGGTCCGGTAGGTGTGAAACTCGGTGAGCAGAATGGGCAGGGGCGCGCCGGTCCAGCCTTCAATGAGTTTGCAGACTTCCTCCGGTGGGCGCAGGCCGCCGGTGAGCAGCACGCCCGCGATGTCCGGCTTGGCCGAGGACAGGCGTGAGGCAATGGCCGCCAGCAGGATGTCCGTGCGGTCGCCGGGCGAGATGATCAGCTGATCCTTGGCGATGTAGCGGAGAAAATTGTCCACGTGCATGGCCGCCACAAGGTAGTCGCCCACCAGGGTGTCCATGCGGTTCTCGCCGAAGAGCACTTCGGCGTTGAGGCCTTTTTTCACGTCGCCCATGGTGGCCCGGCCGATGGTCGGGTCGTTGGGCACGGCGTAGATCAGGGCCGGTTGCCCGTCCTGGCCGAACTGGGCGCGCAGCTCGTCCAGGTCGGTCTGGGAAAGATGGCTCCGGTTGATGATGGTCGCCACCACGTCCAGCGCATAGGGGTCCAGGCTGTCCATGGTCATCTGCAGGGACTGGCGGATGTCTTCGGCCGTGGCATTGTCGCCGCTGGTCACCAGCATGACCGGGCAGCCCAGGTTGGCCGCGATTTCGGCGTTGAGCTCGAACTCGAACACCGGGTCCTTGCCCAGAAAGTCCGTGCCCACGCAGAGTACGAAGTCGTGCTCCATGAGAATTTTTTTGAACTTCTGGATGATGTTTTCCAGCAGGATGTTGCGCGAGCCCTGATTGATGATTTCCCGCGCTTCGGCATGGGTGTAGGCGAAGGTGTCCGCGTACTCCATGTTGATCTTGAAGTGTTCGAGCATGAGGTTGATGTCCGGGTCGCGGTCATCCAGCTGCGGCTCGTTGATGATGGGCCGGAAGAAGGCCACGTTGCGCATGTGGCGGCTGAGCATCTGCATGGTGCCCAGGGCGATGGCGCTTTTGCCCGTCAGGGGGCCCGTGGCCGTGACATAAAGTGCGTTGTGCTTCATAGGAACTCCTTGCCCGGCGTTCCGCGCCGACGGCGGGGCGTCTGCGTCCCACTCCGCCGCCGTCCGTACCGGACCCCGTGAAGTGAAAAGGGGCGCGGCTTGTCCACCGCGCCCTGCCTGTCTCATATTCCGTCATCGCGTCCGCGCGTCCGGCGGGCTGGCCCCGGACGCGCGGCGGGTTCTGTTTTGCGGGCTACTTCGTCGTTTCCACTTCAGGATAGGGCAGATCCGCCAGTTGCTTGAGCAGCGCGTAGCGTTCGGCATAGGCCTCGGCCAGTTCGCTCTTCAGCTTCTTGGAGACTTCGGGATCGATCTTGTCCAGGGAAGCGTAGCGGGTTTCGCCTTCCAGGAACTCGTGCAGGTTGGCGCTGGGGGCCTTGCTGTCGAGCTGGAAGGGGTTCTTCTTTTCCTTGGCCAGTTCGGGGTTGTAGCGGTACAGCGGCCAGTAGCCGGTCTGCACGGCCATCTTGGCTTCTTCCATGCTCTTGCCCATGCCCTTGCGCAGGCCCTGGTTGATGCAGGGCGCGTAGGCGATGATCAGCGAGGGGCCCTTGTAGGCTTCGGCCTCGCGGAAGGCCTTGAGCACCTGCTGCTTGTCCGCGCCCATGGACACGGAAGCCACATAGACGTAGCCGTAGGTCATGGCCATGCGGCCCAGTTCCTTTTTGCCGGTGCGCTTGCCGCCCGCGGCGAACTGCGCCACCG
Source organism: Desulfovibrio sp. 3_1_syn3 (assembly GCF_000145315.2). NCBI lineage: Bacteria > Pseudomonadati > Thermodesulfobacteriota > Desulfovibrionia > Desulfovibrionales > Desulfovibrionaceae > Desulfovibrio > Desulfovibrio sp. 3_1_syn3. The sequence goes on along the minus strand of NZ_ADDR02000001.1, from coordinate 414,076 downwards.
CGCCCAGCGGCGTGGACTTGGAGGACTGGCCGCCGGTGTTGGAGTACACTTCGGTGTCCATGAGCAGCACATTGATGTCGTCGCCGGAGGCCAGCACGTGGTCCAGGCCGCCGTAGCCGATGTCATAGCCCCAGCCGTCGCCGCCGAAGACCCAGACGCTCTTTTTGGTGTAGAGGTCGTCCATATCCCAGAGCTCGTGGGCCAGCGGGCTGTCGAAACCGTCCAGGTTGGCGAGGATCATCTCGCCGTACTTGCGGGAGCCTTCGGGATCTTCCTTGTTGTCCAGCCAGCCCTGCAGGGCGCTCTTGAGCTCGGCGGGCACGTTTTCTTCCTTCAGGGCCTCTTCCACCAGCATGGCCAGGCGGTTGCGGCGCTGCACATAGGCCAAGCCTATGCCGCAGCCGTATTCGGCGGCGTCTTCGAACAGGGAGTTGCCCCAGGTCGGGCCGAAGCCGTCCTTGTTGGTGCAGTAAGGCGTGGTGGGCGAGGAGGCGCCCCAGATGGACGAGCAGCCCGTGGCGTTGGCGACGAGCATGCGTTCGCCGAAGAGCTGGGTGAGCACCTTGACGTAGGGAGTTTCGCCGCAACCGGCGCAGGCGCCGGAGAATTCCTGGAGCGGCTGCTGGAGCTGCGAGCCCTTGATGGTGTCGCGCGGCAGCAGGTTGTCCTTGAGGCTGATGTGCTCCTCGGCGAATTCCAGGTTGGCCTTCTGGGCGTCCAGCTGGCCTTCCAGGGGCTTCATGACCAGGGCCTTTTCCTTGGCCGGGCAGATGTCGGCGCAGGAACCGCAGCCCAGGCAGTCCTCGGGATAGACCTGGATGCGGAACTTGAGGCCCTTGAGCTCCTTGCCCATGGCGTCCTTGGTCTCAAAGCCGGCGGGCGCGCCTTCCAGTTCCGCTTCGGTGGCCAGCACGGGCCGGATGGCGGCGTGCGGGCAGACGAAGGAGCACTGGCAGCACTGGATGCAGTTGGCCACCTGCCATTCGGGGATGTTGATGGCCACGCCGCGCTTTTCGCAGGCGGCGGTGCCCAGGGGCACGAAACCGGCGGGATCCATGGCGGACACGGGCAGTTTGTCGCCCTGCTGGGCCAGGATGGGCCGCACGATTTCGCGGATGTAATCGTCGTCGCAGCAGTGGCAGACCACCGCGCCTTCGGTGGTGTCGGCCCAGGAAGCGGGATACTTGACTTCTTCCAGGGCGTCGCTGGCCTTTTCAACGGCCGCGATGTTCATGTTCACGATCTTGTCGCCCTTGAGGCCGTAAGTCTTCTTGATGGATTCCTTGAGCAGCTCCACGGCCTTGCTGAAGTCGATGACCTTGGCAAGTTTGAAGAAGGCCGTCTGCATGATCATGTTGATGCGGCCGCCGAGGCCCACTTCCTGAGCCACCTTCACGGCGTCGATATTGTAGAACTTCAGCTTCTTGCGGGCGATGATGCGCTTCATGGAGGCGGGCAGATGCTGCTCCATGTCGGCCAGGGACCAGTTGGAGTTGAGCACGAAGGTGCCGCCTTCCTTGATGCCTTCCAGGATGTCGTACATGGTCACATAGGCGGCCTTGTGACAGGCGATGTAGTCGGCCTGGGTGATCAGGTAGGACGAGGTGATGGGCTGCTTGCCGAAACGCAGGTGCGACACGGTGAAGCCACCGGACTTCTTGGAGTCGTAGGCGAAGTAGGCCTGGGCGTACATGTCGGTGTTGTCGCCGATGATCTTGACGGCCTGCTTGTTGGCGCCCACGGTGCCGTCCGCGCCGAGGCCGAAGAACTTGCACTGCACGGTGCCTTCGGGCACGGTGTCGATTTCCTCTTCCACATCCAGGGAAAGGTGGGTCACGTCGTCATTGATGCCCACGGTGAAGTGATTTTTGGGCTGGAGGCCCAGCATGTTGTCGAACACGGCCTTGGCCATGCCCGGCGTGAAATCCTTGGAGCCCAGACCGTAGCGGCCGCCCACGATGGTGGGCGCTTCGCCCTTTTCGAGGAAGGCGGTGCAGACATCCTGGTAGAGGGGCTCGCCCAGGGCGCCGCATTCCTTGGTGCGGTCCAGCACGGAAAGGCAGGTCACGCTGGCCGGGATGGCGCGCAGCAGATGCTCGGCCGAGAAGGGACGGTAGAGGCGCACTTTCACAAGGCCCGTGCGCTGGCCCTGTTTGTTCAGGTAGTTGACCGTCTCTTCAATGACCTCACAGGACGAGCCCATGCTGATGATCACGCGGTCGGCTTCCGGATGGCCCACGTAGTCGAAGAGGTGGTACTTGCGGCCCGTGATGGACTCCACCTTCTTCATGTTTTCCACCACAATGCCGGGCACGGCATCGTAGTAGAGGTTGGCGGCCTCGCGGTTCTGGAAGTAAATGTCAGGATTCTGGGCGGTGCCGCGCACGTGCGGGTGTTCGGGATTCATGGCGGAGGCGCGGAATTCGGCCACCTTGTCCCAGTTCACCAGGTCCTTGATGTCTTCGTAGTCGATGACTTCGATCTTCTGCACTTCATGGGAGGTGCGGAAGCCGTCGAAGAAGTGGCAGAAAGGCAGGCTGGCGTCGATGGCCGAAAGATGGGCCACCAGGGCCATGTCCATGCACTCCTGCACCGAGGAGGCGCAGAGGAAGGCGAAGCCGGTCTGGCGGGCGGCCATGACGTCCTGATGGTCGCCGAAGATGGACAGGGCGTGGGAGGCCAGGGCGCGTGCCGCCACATGGAAGACGCCGGGCAGCAGCTCGCCCGAGATCTTGTACATGTTGGGGATCATCAGCAGCAGGCCCTGCGAGGCCGTGTAGGTGGAGGTCAGCGAACCACCGGCCAGCATGCCGTGCACAACGCCCGCGGCGCCCGCTTCGGACTGCATTTCACGCACGATGACCGTCTGGCCCAGTACGTTCTTCCTGCCGCGGGAGGCCATTTCATCCATGACCTCGCCCATGACCGAAGAAGGCGTGATGGGGTAAATGGCCGCCGTCTCCGACAGGGCATAGGCAATATGTGTTGTGGCGTTATTGCCGTCCATGGTTTTCATTTTAGCCATCTGTTCCTCCTTGGCGCCGTGTGGGCGCGCAATGTTTTTTCAGTCAGCTCCGGGCCGTCGGTAACCGCTCGGTATGGCGCAAGAGTGGTGAAGCCGGAAAAGATGCCGCGCGGGCGCTTGAACCGTCCCGCAGACAGTGCCGGAGGCCCGCTCCCGTCCATAAAAAAACAGGGAAAGCCGCCGTCAATCCGGGATGGAACAGTTTATCCGATCCGCGTCTGCCCGTCCATCAGAACTATTACGGGGCTTGGCGTAGCCGCCGCATATCCGGGAAATCCGTCCGTGTTCACGCGTTGCCAGCAGCCATAGCATAAAATTGTTTGATTGAACAGTTAAAATGAGCTTGCATTGTGAAATATTTTTTTATCTTTCCCGTGTTCCGGGCCGCGCGAGACAAAGGCCGCCGGAAATCCTGATCGGGTTTCCGGCGACGGGAGGGAGGCGCATCGGCATGGCGCATTTCTTGAGGCCGCTGTATTCGCGGAGGAATTTCTCCCTGTGCTTGTTTTTGAACCGGGCCCTTCACGCTCCTGCCCGGCAAGGAGAACCCGGACAGGGGCGTGAAAAGACGGCCCGACAACAGGCGTCAGCTGATCTGGCCGAAGAGATCATTAAGCGCTTCGGTCATGGACGGATGCGTGTAGATCATGTCGCGCAGGAAGGCGGAGTTCTGACCGGCGCGCATGGCGGCGGTGACGGTATTGATCATTTCCCCGGCGTCCGCGCAGTGCAGGGCGCAACCGAGAATCGCGCCGCTGTCCGCGTCCACCACGGCCTTGAGCAGGCCGCTGGTCTCGCCGAGCAGGCGGGCGCGCGGAATGGCCGCGGCGGGCAGTTTGGCAATCGTGACGTTCAGTCCCTGGGCGCGGGCTTCCTCTTCGCTGAGGCCCACGCGGGCCAGGGGCGGGTCCATGAACACGGCGTAGGCCACGGGCCCCCGGTTGCCGGTGTCGCGTTTGCCCTCGCCCCAGAGCGCGTCCCGCACAATGCGGAAGTCGTCCAGGGAAATATAGGTGAACTGCAGGCCGCCCTTGACGTCGCCCAGAGCCCGGATATGCGGCTGGGAGGTCCGCAGCCGGTCGTCCACGGCAATGGCCCCGTGTTCGTCCAGACGGACGCCCGCGGCCTCCAGGTTCAGCCCTTCGGTCAGAGGCCGCCGCCCGGTCGCCAGCAGCACGGCGTCGGCCGTGAACACGTGTTCTTCCTCCGCGCCGTCCGGCCCGGCGACGCGGCAGCGCAGTTCCGTGCGGGTCGCGCCGTCTTCGGAAATGTCGCGCACCGACCGGGCGCTGACTCCCAGGTGAATGTCCACGCCCTGAGCTTCCAGGGCCGCGCGCACGCTCTGGGCCATGTCCGCGTCCTCGCGCGGCAGGAACCGCCGGGAATATTCCAGCATGGTCACGCTGGAACCGAACTTCGCGTACATGGAGGCCATCTCCAGCGCGATATAGCCCGCGCCCAGAATGAGCAGCCGGCGCGGCAGCCGGGTCAGGTCCAGCAGGCTGGTGCTGGTGTAAATGTTGGCGCTTTCGGCCAGGCCCTCAATGGGCGGAATCACGCTGTACGCGCCGGTATTGATGTAAATATCCTCACCGTGCAGGATTTCCGCGCGCCCGTCGGCAAAGCGCACTTCCACCTCATGGGGCGACACAAAGGAAGCCTGGCCCGTGAGCACGGTCACGCCCCGGCTGGTCAGCATCTCCAGGTTCTTTTGGCGCAGAAAGCCGGTGACTTCGTCCTTGCGGGCCACGGCTCGGGCGTAGTCCGCGGCTTTTTGCGCGAAATCGCGCTCCGCGCAGCCGGAGAGCGCCTTGGCCTCGTGCACCAGCGTTTTGGTGGGAATGCAGGCGATGTTGATGCAGGTGCCGCCGTACATCCGGTCCGATTTTTCAACCATGGCCACGCGGCGGCCTTTGCCGGCCAGGGCGGCGGCGATGGTTTTGCCGCCTTTGCCGAAGCCGATGATGATATCGTCGAAGTTTTGCATGATATGTCCTCCGGGCGGCGCGGGGGCCGCCCGAGTGCTGTATTAATGAAACACGTAGCCGCCGTCGGCCCGGTACTCGGGCGAGCCGTTCAGGTACCAGAGCGCCTGTTGTGCGGGCCGGGCCTTGCGGACCATTTCATAGGCATAGGCGGCCCGGCGGCCGGTGCGGCAGACGAAAAGCACGGGCTTGTCCGTCGGCACTTCCGCGAGTCGCGCGGGCAGTTCCTCCACCGGCAGCAGCCGGGCTCCGGGCACATGGCCCCGGGCGAACTCGTCGGGGCTGCGTACGTCAATGACTACCAGATCCTTGCCCAGGCTGTCGATGAGGGCCTGGGCGGCCTGGGCCTTGAGCGGTCCCGTGGCGGGCAGGTCGGCGCGGGCCGTGGCGGAGGTGCCGGAGAACAGCAGGACGGCGAATATAAATAGGGGAAGCAGGGCGGCGGGGCGGAAAATTTTCATGGCGCAACTCGCTTGTTTGAGGTGGGCGGAGTCAAAAAATGAATTAATTATTTAACGATTGTTAAAAAACTAAAAAACGCTATGCTTGTCAAGCGATATTTTGAAGATCAAGGAGCATGCCCATGGGAAGACCACCGCTGCACGACGACGCCAAACTCAAGCAGGATATGGTGGATTGTCTCTGGCAGCTCGGCTATGACGCGCCCATCAGCGCCGTGGTGCAGAGCACCGGGGCCAAGGCCGCCAGTCTGTATGCCCGCTTCGGCAGCAAGAAGGGCATGCTGCTGGCCGCGCTGGATGTCTATGCCGAGGATCATCTGGCGGATCTGCACCGTCTGCTGAACAGCATGCCCCCGGGTCCGGAGCGGATCAGGGCGGTGCTGGAAAAAGCCATTGACTGTTTTGACGATCCCCTGCATCGGGGCTGTTTTCTGGTCAACGGCGTGCTGGAGGCCAATGCCGGTGAAGCGGAGTTTGCCGAGCGCCTTCAGAAACACATGGCCGACATCCGCACGGAATTCAGCTGGGCCCTGGCCGAAACTCCCGGTCTGTCCGGCTTCTTCAGCATTGAGGGGGCCGCCTGGTTCCTGCAGGCCCAGATCTGGGGGCTCAAGATCATGGCCCGGCTCAATCCCCAACGGGAACTGGGCCAGCGGCTGGTGGAACAGGCCATGTACGCCCTGTTCGGGCCGGATGCGGTAAAAGGCAGGCCGGAGGACAGCGCGGTGAGCGCGGAGGATGGGGGAGCCGCCGGTACCGAGTAAGCCCGGAACCGGAATGCCCGGCAGGGGCGCGTTGCGTTATTCCCGGACTGCGGGCGTGGTTGCCGCCGGAGCAGGCGCGAGCAGGCGCAGAACTTCCGGCGGCGCGTTTGCCCCGCGGGCAGCGTCCAAAGGCAGGACGCCGTGTTGGTCCGGCTGTTCGAGTCTGGCGCCCGCGTCCAGCATGAGGCGCAGTAGGCGCGGGCCGGTTTCCGGCGAGACCTGTCCCAGGATGCGGGCTACGGCCACCAGCGGCTCGCCGGGGTCCCGTTCGGGCCGGGGCGGGCGGCACCAACCGCCGTCGTTGCGGCCTGCTTCGAAGACGTTCCGGGCCGTTGGAACGTTTCCCACGGCCCTGTCCCTGTCGCGGGCTTGCGGTTGGCGTTCCAGGGGCCGCGCGTCCCAGGTCCGTAAAGGCTCATAACTTTTTTGGCGGCGGCACCAGTCCGGCGGCCGGGTGACCACGCGCGCGGCATGGATTTTTTTCAGATAGGCCGCCGCCGTCAGGTGGCCGCCCACCGCACGCCACGCCGCGTCGGGCAGCTCCAGGCGCAGGGCGCAGAGCGCGTCCAGACTGTCGTCCTTCTTGTTTTTGCCCCGTGTTTTCATCCGCGCCTCCCGCCAGGCGCGCAGGCTGTTCCCGGAAGCGACATCCAGCAGTTGGCAGGTCAGCAACAGGGGATGGCGTTGTTCCACTTCGGCGCGGAAATGCAGCAAGGCCTCCAGGCCCTGTCGGCGTGTATGCGCGCTCAGGTCACGCTGCATCCTTGCAAACCGGTTGTCCGGTTCCCTGCTTTTGTTTTTACCGAAAATACTCACAGCAAGAGCTACGACGGTTTCCGGGGGAAGATCCCAGCTTTCCCACTCCATTTCCAGCGGCGGCTCTTTTGTCGGGCGTCCGGCGACCAGGGCGGACAGCCAATTGAGAGAGGCGGAACGGGCTTCGGGCAACAGGCATTTGACGGCCGCCATACGCGGGCCGGTGTCTTTCTGAAGCTGAAGCCGGCGCCATTCGCCGGAGCCCTTGTCCGGGGGCGGCAACATGGATTGCATGTCCGGGATAAGGGAATCCATGTAAAGCCGTTCAGCATGGGAAGGCGGGGGTACGGGCAGATCGCGGCCGGGGATCAACGTGTCGCGGGCGCCGTCGTCTCTCAGTGTCTTGAGCGCGGCGGCCAGAATGGCCACATAGTCCTTGCCCGCGCGCGTTTCCATCTGCTTTGCCAGGATGAAAAAAGGGGAGCTTTTGTCATTCAGGCGGTAAAGCCACCCCATCAGCTTGGCTATCAGGGCCGCTTCCGGCGCGCGGGCAAGGATCAGCGGGGAGATCTTCCTGGACTCATTGCCCTTGGGTTTGGGAGGCGGCTCATAGCCCAGATTCATTCCTTCCCGGATCAGGGGCTCCGCGTGCCGTGCCACGGCCTCATCCGGCGCGGCCAGCAGTTCGGCCAGGGGCGAGGCATTGGCGGCGTCGTAGACATTGGGCTCGGCTCCGGCATTGCGCAGGATCAGCAGAAAGAGCGGGTCGGCCTTGCGCGCGGCCAGATGCAGAGGGGTGCGGCCTGATGCGTCGCGGGCGTTGACCTGGGAGCGCAGGGGGGAATCGGACCGGAGCAGGCGCGACAGCACGGCGTGATTGTCCGTGTGCTTCACCAGGGCGTGCAGCAAAAGGCCGTGCTTCAGCATGGGCGCGGGCAGCGCCCTGAGCGCGGCCAGAGCGTCTTCGGGGCGGGCGTGGCGGCAGACGGCCGCGAATTCCTCCACTGAAGCGGGCTTGCGCCCCAGCAGAAGGCCTAGCCGGGGCGCCGCCTCCAGCAGGGTCATGGGTTTGTCTGAACGGGCTATGCGGACCAGACCCGTGAGACTGTCCTCCAGCGGATCCCGGAAAAGCATGACCAGACCCAGCACGGCGATGATCACAAGCAGGACGCGCAGTAGACGGCGCGGGATGCCGTAGATTTTTTCCGTCGTTGCCGCAATCGGAAGTCCTTCCGGCGGCGTGTCCGCTGTAACGGCCCGCCGCACGGGGGCGTCGGGATCGCCTTTGCGCCGGGGGCCGTGGCGCGCGTTTTTCGCTCGGGACATGTCTGCCTCCTCGTGGCGGACACGGTGCCGAAAAATGCGGGCTCCGCCCCGGCGCCCCAAGACGCGGGAGCGGAGCCCGAGAATGCCGTGTGCGCGGCGGGTTACGGTTTCAGGCCCATCTTGCCCACGGCCTGCATGCCGCCCGTGGAATTGACCACATCCGTGATGCCGTTGCGGGCCAGGATCAGCAGGCTGTCATAAGCGCGCAGGCCCGTATTGCAGATGATCGCCACGGGTTGGTCTTTGGGTACTTCATTGACTCTGGCCGCGATTTCCTCCAGCGGAATGGAGTGCCATTCCGGATGCCGGGCCTGAACGGCCTGACCGGCCTTGGCCGGGCGGGCGTCGATGAAGAAGATGTGGTTCTGGTCCCGGTTCTTCCACAGTTCCATGAACTGGTCGCCGGTCACGGGTTTGAAGCGTCCGGCCAGCACGTTGTCCGCCACGTTGCCCACCACGTTGACCACGTCCATGGCCGAGGCGAAGGGCGGCGCGTAGGAAACTTCCAGATTGGAGATGTCCTCCACCGTGGGTCTGGCGTATTGCAGCACACCGGCCACGGCGTCCACGCGGGCCTTGAGGGCGTCGCCCGCCGAGCAGGCCCCCTGAATGCCCAGCACGCGCCTGGTGGGCTTGTCCACCACCAGCTCCAGGCTCATCATGTTCTTTTCGGGGTAGAAGTGGGCGCGGTCCAGCTGCTCCACGCTGACGCCGATGGCGTCATAGCCTTCCTTACGGGCGCGCTCCACGGTAAGGCCCGTGCCGCAGAAGGACATTTCAAAGAGCTTGACCGCCCAGGTGCCCACATAGCCGGGGAAGGTGGCGTCGCCGCCCGCCAGATTGGTGCCGATGACCCGGCCCTGGCGGTTGGCCATGCTGCCCAGAGGCAGATAGCCCAGCTTATCGGTGATGATGTTCCTGATGGCCACGCAGTCGCCGCCGGCGTAGATGGCCGGGTCGGAGGTGCGCATGTGCTCGTCCACCACCACCGCGCCGAAGGGGGCCACGTCCAGGCCCGCGTCCTTGGCCAACCGGCCGTTGGGGATAAAGCCCGCGGCGAAGATCACCAGCTGGGCGGGCAGTTCGCGCTTGTCGGTGACGACCTTGCTCACCGCGCCGTCCTTGCCCTCCAGTTTGAGCACTTTCTCGGAGGTGTAAACGTCCACCTTGTGGCTGACGCAGTCATGCTCGGCCATGCGCGCCAGGGAGTGGGAGAGCACGCCCGGCAGGATCTGGTCCATCATTTCCACCACGCTGACCTTGACGCCCCACATGTCGGCCAGGGCCACGGCCGCCTCCAGGCCGATGAAGCCGCCGCCCACAATCACGGCCTCGTTGACCTTGCCTTCCTGGCAGGCCGTGCGGATAGCGTCGGCGGCTTCCAGGCGGGTGAGCGAAAGCACGTTTTTGAGGTCCTTGCCTTCCACCGGGGGCACGCGCGGGCTCGCGCCCGTGGCCAGCACCAGTTTGTCGTAGGGCAGTTCTTCCTCTTTGCCGCTGATCACGTCCTTGACCAGCAGGGTCTTTGCCGCGCGGTCAATGGACAGGGCGCGGGTCTGGTTGCGCACGGTCACGCCCTTCATGGCGCGGAAAAACTCGGGGTCGCGGATGGTGTGGTAGGGCGTGGCGCGCAGATCGTCCAGATTCTGCACTTCGCCGGACACATAATAGGGGATGCCGCAGCCGCCGTAGGAAATGTAGACGTTTTCATCCACCAGGGTCACTTCGGCGTCGGGCATCAGGCGCTTGCAGCGGGAGGCGGCTTTGGGGCCCAGGGCCACGCCGCCCACAATCAGAATTTTTTCGGGCATATTATAACTCTCCTTCATTGTTTATAGACTGATTATGTTCCGCTCTACGGGTATGTTGTCATTGTCGCCGGTGGATTGGAACGTACGGGCTTGTCGACAATCAGGCGGCTGGAAAAATATTTTGAAAATGGACGCGCGGCGCTTAAGGAGCGCGGCCCATCGCCGCTCAGGCGAAATCAGTTGTGCCCGAAGGGCAGTGGTTTGGGCGCAGGGCATAAAAGTAAAGCCTCCAAGATATCATATTTCAATGCCGTTACCCGCCGGGAAGTCAGCGCCCTCTGTAGCGGCGCTGATCGCCCACCCTCACGGTAATCCGTTCATTGTCCATGTATTCCAGCAGGGCGATGAGATACTTGCGGGACAGGCCCAGAATTTCCTTCAATGCGCCCACGTCCAGATTCTCATGGTCGGTGAACCATTGGCGCACCCGTTCCAGAATGTCGGCCAGCGCGGCCCCGTCGTAATAGAGACCGTCCCTGATCTTGACCAGCGCGCCTTCCTCGCAGAGCAGGCGCAGCACGGGCGCGGCCTCTTTGGCGCTGACCCCCAGTTCTTCCAGCACATCCTTGGCGTTGGGCGGGGTGAGGCCCGCGCGCTGATGGGCTTGTAACAGCTTTTGCCGCAGACCCGCCTGATCCGCCGCCAAAGTCACCTTGTGCCCGGCCAGGCGCAGGCCCTCGCCGTCCACGACCAGGCGACCCTGCTTGAGGGCCGCGTCCAGAATTTTCTGGATCAGGCGCTGCGGCAGGCGTTTGCTCCAACCGCTCAACAGGGCGTTGCGCGAAAAGGCGGGCTTGAGCGGGTCCTTGCGGTGCAGCTCCTCGGCCCGCGCCAGGCAGGCGGCCAGGAGGTCCGCGAAAGCCGTCCTACTGATCCACTGGCGGCTCTCCTTGTCCCAACAGAGGGCTTCGCCTTTGGAGGAAAGCAGATTCAGGCCGGATTCCAGGGCGGAGGCGTGCAGGCCGGTCAGGACCTTGAGCCGGGCCTCGTCGGCGCCGTCCCGGCCGCGCAGCAGCAGAACGGCGCGGGCCGGAGCCACGCGGTCCTCGGCCTTGGCGGCTTTGCCGTCGCAGGCGCGCTCATGCAGATTGGGCAATTGCTCCAGCAGGCGTAGCTTGTCGGCCAGTTCCGGGTCTTTGCGGCGCAGTTCCGGCGGCAGGGGACTGATCAGAATGCCCCCGGCCACAGTGCGCAGGGGTGAATAGGCCCGCAGCACGCAGTGATCCCCGAACACGCCCACCATATCCTCGGCAAAGCGCACTTCAGCCAGTGCGGTTTCACCCGGGGCCAGTTTGTCCCGGTCCCGGAATATCACGCGGGCCGGGCATTCGCGCGTACCGTGATGGAAATGGATTTCCACCCGCTGGCGCAGGGGCAGGGGGGCGGAGGAAAGGCAGGTCAGGCGGAGCAGCCAGCGCCGGGAAGGGAAGAGTTCGCCGGGGTGGGCCAGCACAAAGCCGCGTTCAATTTCCGTGACGTCCAGGCCCTGCACGTTGACGGCGCAACGCTGGCCCGCCGCCACCGAGTCCACGGACTTGCCGTGGCGCTGCAGGCCGCGCGCGCGGGTGGGCAGGTCCGGCGGCATGAAGCGGGCTTCATCCCCGGCATTGACCGCGCCGGAAATCACCGTGCCGGTGATCACCGTGCCGTGGCCCTTCATGCTGAACACGCGGTCCACGGGCAGGCGAAAGATGTCGCCGCGGCGGCGCGGGGGCAGCTCGGCCGCGCAATTCAGGATATGGGTCCGGAGCGCGTCCAGACCCTCGCCCGTGGCCGAGGAAACGGGAAAGACCGGCGCGTTTTCCAGAAAAGTGCCTTGCAGGAAGCGCTGGATGTCTTCTTTGACCAGGGCGATCCAGTCCGGCTCGACCATGTCGGTTTTGGTCAGAGCCACAAAGCCGTTGCGGATGCCCAGCAGGGAACAGATTTCCAGATGCTCGCGGGTCTGGGGCATGACGCCCTCGTCCGCGGCAATGACCAGCATGACGAAGTCCACGCCCGCCGCGCCGGCCACCATGTTTTTGACGAAGCGCTCATGGCCGGGCACGTCCACAATGCCCAGGCGCTCGCCGCCGGGCAGATCCACCCAGGCGAAGCCGAGCTCGATGGTGATGCCCCGACGCTTTTCCTCGCCCAGACGGTCGCAGTCGATGCCGGTGAGGGCGCGCACCAGGGAGGTCTTGCCGTGATCAATATGTCCGGCCGTGCCCAGTACAACAGCCATGTTCCGCACCCTCCGTCGCCGAATATGTCAGAGCGAACATACACCGGAGAATACGGCATTGCAAATGAGACGGACACGAAAAAGGGGGAATGCGCAAGCGCATTCCCCCTAATATCAACATCTTTGTAGGGATATGAAAAATCAGGCCTGCCCGGCCTGGGCCCGTTCCCGGTCCTTGATCAGGGCCAGGGCCCGCTTGGCGAGCTGGGTCACTTCCGGCTTGGAAATCTGGTCGTCCGCGCCCACGCTTTCGCCCTTGTGGCGCAGCTTGTCCGTGATCAGGGAGGAGAAGAGCACCACCGGCAGTTGTTTGAGCATCGGGTCGGTCTTGATGCGGTGGGTCAGGTTGAGGCCGTCCATGACCGGCATTTCAATGTCGGAAACCATCACATGCACAAAGTCGGTGATGGGACGGTTGCCCTCTTCGGCGCGGCGCTTGAAGTCTTCCAGGCGTTCCCAGGCTTCGCGGCCGTTTTCCACGACTTCCACGGTGAAGCCCGCCTTTTCCAGCAGGTCGCGCTGCATTTCGCGCACCAGGGCCGAGTCGTCGGCCACCAGGGCCCGGTAGCCGGTATTGTCCCAGTCCGCGCCCAGGTCGTCCAGGCGCAGGCCCAGCTTGGGATTAAGGTTGGCCACCACTTTTTCCAGGTCCAGCAGGAAGACGATGCGTTCTTCCAGTTTGACCACGCCGATGACCGTATTGTTGGATACCGCGGCCACGTATTTGTTGGGCTGTTCCACCTTTTCCCAGCTGATGCGGTGGATGCGGTTGACCCCGGAAACCATGAAGGCCGTGGTGACGTTATTGAACTCCGTCACAATGGTCTTGGGCTGCTCGTCGGTCTGGGTATGGGTTTTGCCCAGCCACATGGCGAGATCCACCAGAGGGATGATCCGCGAGCGCAGGTTGAAGGCCCCGAGTACGCTGGGATGCTGCACTTCCGGCAGTTCCGTGACCTTGGGCATGCGGATGATTTCCAGCACCTTGGCCACGTTGACGCCGTAATAGCCCCGGTAAGATCCTTCACCGGCGGGCGCTTGCGGGTCCGCGTTCACGTCCCCCGCATCGACTGTGGGAAAGGTGGCCTCATCCAGGTAAAATTCCACCACTTCCAGCTCATTGGTGCCGGCTTCCAGCAGAATGTTTGTCTGAGCCATGCTGCCTCCGAAAAGACGCTCTACATATGGCGCGTCCGGGAAAAAGCCGCGACATGCGGACATGTTCTTCAGGCGCTGTCGGTCCGGCGGACGCCGTGCGCCCCGCCGTGGATGTGCGTTGCCTACAGTGACGTCAGCCAGTTTTCAGCGGCGTCAATAAGGCTTTTCGGCGTGGATGCGCCGGCCGTTAGGCCTGCGCGCGTTTTTTGCGCAAATCTTTTGGCGTCAAGTTCGTCGGCGCTTTCCACATGGAAGGTGTCGATGCCGCTCAGAGCCGCTACATCGGCCAAGCGGCGGGTATTGCCGCTCTGCCTGCCCCCCACGATTACCATGACATCCACCGAGGAAGCAATGCTGCGGGCCTCCTCCTGGCGCTCACGCGTGGCGTCGCAAATGGTGGAGAGCACTGTCAGGCCGGGAAAGCGCGCGCGCAGGCCCGCTTCCAGAGCGGTGAACGTTTCGCGGTCCTGGGTGGTCTGGGAGGCCAGCACATGGGTGTGGCCGGGGTCCAGACGCAGTTCGGCCAGCTCTTTCGGGCTGCCGAAGACATGGGCCGGGCCGTGCGCGTAAGACACCAGCCCGCGCACCTCCGGATGGTCGGCCTCGCCGAAGAGCAGGAGGGTGGCCCCGGCGCGCGTGGCCCGCGCGATGGCAAGCTGGGCCTTTTTGACCTTGGGGCAGGTGGCGTCCACAACCCGCGCGCCGCTGGCGCGCACGCGCTCCTCCTCCTGCCGGGGGATGCCGTGGGCGCGGATAATGACCCTGTCATCGGGCAGCAGTTCGGCGGCATCGCGCACGCAGGCCACGCCTTTGGCCTCATAGAAGGCCAGCACCTGCGGATTGTGGATGATGGGTCCCAGGGTGCAGATACGTCCGCGCGGGTCGTTGCTCTTGTCGATGCCGGTGGTGGCTTCGTCCAGGGCCGTGTCCAGCTTTTGCAGGGCCAGGCTCACGCCCATGCAGAAACCCGCGGTTTTGGCGCGGATGACATTCATATCCCGATCTCCTTGAGGGGCGGTTGGCGGAAAGGGAGGTCAGCGGGAGGCGGCGGCCAGAAAATTTTCCAGCGCGTCCGTGAGCTCCCGCCAATCAGTACAGCGGCAGAGCTCCCGGCGCAAGGTCCGCGTGCCGGGCAGGGCCCGCACGTAGCGCGGCACCACTGAGCGCATTTTCCACAGCGCGGCCTTTCCGGGGCAGAGTGAGCGCGCCAGGTCCATGTGCCGCAAAATCATGGCCCGCAGGGCGGCGGGCGTGGGCTCGGCAATGCGCTCCCCCCGGCAGAGCGCCAGATGGGCGGCGAAAATGCCCGGACCGTGCATGGCCCCGCGCGCGTACATCACACCCGTGGCCCCGGTCTGCTCCAGGCAGCGCAGGCCGTCGGCGGCGTTGAACAGGTCGCCGCTGGCCAGCAGCGGCAGGGACAGGCGCGGCTTCAGGCGGGCCAGGGCCTCCCAGTCCGCCGTGCCGCCGAAGCCCTGGCGAGCCGTGCGCGGATGCAGGGTCAGCCAGCCAGCGCCCAGGTCCTCCAGGCGCAGGGCCAGATCGGGCAGCACCGTGCGCGCGTCGTCCAGGCCCAGGCGCAGCTTGAAGCCCACCCGGCCCGGCCCCGCTTCTTTCAGCATGGCTCCGGCCACGGCCAGGCTGTTTTCCAGGTCGCCCAGCATGGCGGCGCCCGCGCCCTGGCGCAAGACCTTGGGTACGGAGCAGCCCATGTTCAGGTCAAACCAGCCGTAGCCCGCCTCGCGCAGCAGGCCCACGGCCCGGCGCAGAAAGTCCGCTTCCGCGCCGAACAGCTGGACCACCAGGGGCTGGTCCTCGGGCAGGCTGACCAGCAGGTCGTTAGTGCCGGGGCTCTGGTAAACCAGCCCCTTGGCGCTGACCATTTCAGTGACGCAGACAGCGGCCCCGTATTCCCGGCAGAGCAGGCGGAAAGGCAAATCACTGTATCCGGCCAACGGGGCCAGCCAGGGTTTGTTCCGGCCGAAGGGCAGATGGTCGGGATTGGCCGGACAACGGGGCAGTAAGGCGGTTTTGCTCATGTGTTTTTCGGTTTTTCCGGGCCGGGAAGGACGACTGTGCCTTTCTGTCCGCCTGCCGATGCCGTCGCGGCCGCCTCTCTGGCCAGGGCGGCACGCGCGACCGGGTCCCCCGGAACGGGCGGCACGGGCGGAGCGGGCGGCGGGCCTTCCGGCGCGGGGAAAACGCATTGGTTGTCCCGGCAGGAAACCCGGTTGAGCAGGTTAGTGGCCAGACGCAGGCCTTCATTGATGGTCTCGGCCACAAAGCCGGAACTCAGGTAATCCAGAATGCCGGTGCGCCTGAGAATATCGCGGACGTTGCGGCTGCCCACCACCAGAATCACGGGCATGGAGCGGGCGTAGCAGCGCTCCACGAACTGGGCCAGAGCATGCGCGCCCGAGGCGTCCAGCCAGAACACGCGGGTCAGGCTCAGGACCACCAGGCGGGCGGGCTCGCGGTCTTCCTCGTAAAGCTGGCGTTCCAGTTCGTGGATGGCCCCGAAAAAGAGAGTACCCTCAATGACGTAGACCGCGATGCCGGGCGGCAGGTCCGGTGTCGCGTCGCGCAGCAGGGGGGCTTCGGGCCGCAGCCGGAGCACGCGCGGGTGCGCGGTCTTGTAGATGAAGAGCACCAGCGAAAGCAGCACGCCCACAAAAATGGCCCGCTCCAGGTCCAGGATCAGGGTGGCGGCAAAGGTCAGCAGCAGCACGGCGCGGTCGATGCGCGTGGCCACCAGGCAGAGGCGGATGGATTCACGGTCTATCATCTGAAAGGAGATCAGCAACAGCACGCCGCCCAGGGCGGGCATGGGCAGCCAGCTCATCAGCGGGGCCAGCACAAAGAGCATGGGCAGGGCCAGCAGGCCGGAATACACGGTGCCCATGCGGGTGTTGCCGCCGGAGGTGACCACCAGGGCGCTGCGGGTGAAGGAGCCGCAGCCCGGTATGCCCGAGGTCAGGCCCGCCGCGATATTGCCCAGGCCCTGGCCGATGAGTTCCTGGCTGCCGTCGAAGCTGTCGCCCTTGATGGCGGCCATTTGCTTGCCGATGGCCAGAGATTCCACCGTGCCCAGCAGGGCGATGGCCAGGGCGGGCATGAACAGATCGCCCAGAGCCGTGATGTCGAAAGCCGGGGGCAGGGAAAAGGGCGGGATCACGTTGGGGATGGGCCCCACCAGGGTTACGCCGTGTTCCTTGATCTGGAAGATCGCGCCCACGGCCCCCACCAGGGCCAGGGCGATCAGGGTGGACGGGAAGCGTCGGGAAATGCGGCGCAAGGCCACGATCAGGACTATGGTCAGCACGGCCAGGCCCAGGCTCCAGTAGTTGATCTGGTCCAGATTCCGGAAAGCCATGCCGATCTGGGGGAAGAACCCGGCGGGCTTGGGCCCGGTCAGGCCCAGCACGGTTTTGAGCTGCCCCGCGGCGATGAGCAGGGCCGCGCCCGTGGCAAAAGCCACCATGACCGAGTGGGAGATGAAGTTGGCCAGATCGCCCAGACGGGCCAGCCCCATGCCCACCTGGATCAGACCGCAGAGCAGGGCCAGGCCGAAGACATAGGTCATGCGCGCTTCTTCGGGCAGGCTGGAAAGCAGCGTGCCGCCTATGCTCACCGTCGCCATGGTGGAAAAGAGCACCATGGAAATGGCGTTGGTGGGTCCGGCGGCCAGATAGCGGGCCGAGCCCCAGAGCGCGGCCACGATCACCGGCAGCATGCAGGCGTAAATACCGTATTGCGGGTGTACCCCGGCAATAAGGGCGTAGGCCATGGCCTGGGGAATAGCCATGGGCGTCACGGTCAGCGCGGCCATGAAATCCGCCCGGAAATCGCGTGTCGTGTAGGTCTTCAGGGTATCCAGAAAGGGAAAGAATCTGGCGGCGCGCATATTCACCTCGGGGTAGGGGAAGGCCCGGAGGCCGTTTCCTGGGGCTGAGCGGCGGACGGCAGCTCGCAGTCATCGCCTCGGCAGGTGATCCGTTGCAGCAGATTAGAGGCCAGTTGCAGGCCCTGATCCATGGTATCGGCCACGAAACCGGCGCTCAGATGCTCCAGGATGCCGGTACGCCGGAGAATATCGCGGACGTTGCGGCTGCCCACCACCAGAATCACGGGCAGGGAGCGGGCGTAGCAGCGTTCCACGAATTGTTCCAGGGCGTGCGCGCCCGAGGCGTCCAGCCAGAACACGCGGGTCAGGCTCAGGACCACCAGGCGGGCGGGCTCGCGGTCTTCCTCCTCAAGCTGGCGTTCCAGTTCGTGAATGGCCCCGAAGAAAAGCGTGCCTTCAATGACATAGACGGCAACGCCCGGCGGCATGTCCGGCGGCGCGTTGCGCAACAGGGGGGCGTCGGGCCTGAGCCTGATCACGCGCGGGTGCGAGGTTTTGTAAATGTAGAGCAGCAGCGAGACCAGCACACCCACGAAAATGGCCTGTTCCAGATCCAGGAGCAGAGTGGCGGCAAAGGTCAGCAGCAGCACGGCGCGGTCCACGCGCGTGGCCACCAGACAGAGACGGATGGCGCGCGGGTCAAGCGTCTGCACCGAGATGAGCAGTAGGACCCCGCCCAGGGCGGGCATGGGCAGGCGGCTGATCATGGGGGCCAGCACAAAAAGCATGGGCAGGGCCAGCAGGCCGGAAAACACGGAAGCCATGCGGGTGCGCGCGCCCAGCGCAACCATGGGCGCGCTGCGGGTAAAGGAGCCGCAGCCCGGTATGCCCGAGGTCAGCCCGGCCGCGATGTTGGCGAGGCCTTGGCCGATAAGCTCCTGGCTGCCGTCGAATTTGTCCCCCCTGATGCCCGCCATCTGCTTGCCGATGGCCAGGGATTGCACGGCCCCCAGTAGGGCGATGGCCAGGGCGGGCATGAACAGGTCCCTGAACAGGCTGAGGCTGAAGGCGGCCGGCAGAGAAAGGGGCGGAATGATGCTGGGAATGGCGCCCGCCAGGGCCACGTCCCTGCTCCGCACGTCCAGGACCATGCCCGCGAGGGTCGCCAGAGCCAGGGAGGCCAGGATGGAGGGAAAATGCCGCGAGATCGCGCGGTTGAGAATCAGGATCAGGGCAATGGTCAGCGCGGTCAGTCCCAGGCTCCATGGATTTACTTCCCTGATATGCTCAATGACCAGCCAGAGTTGGGGAAAAAAGCCGGAGGGCTGTGCGCCGGGCAGGCCCAGGGCGGTTTTGAGCTGGCTTCCGGCGATCAGGAAGGCCAGGCCCGAGCCGAAGGCCACCATGACCGAATGAGAAATGTAGTTGGCCAGATCGCCGATGCGGGCGAGGCCCATGCCCAATTGGATCAGGCCGCAGAGCAGGGCCAGGGCGAAAATATAGGGCATGCGCGCCGCTTCGGGAAGGCTGGCCAGGGTGGCGCCGCCCACGCTGACCGTGGCCATGGCCGAGAACAGGACCACGGAAATGGCGTTGGTGGGTCCGGCCGCCATGAAGCGTGAGCAACCCCAGAGCGCGGCCATAATTACCGGCAGCATGCAGGCGTAAATGCCGTACTGCGGGTGCACCCCGGCCATCAGGGCATAGGCCATGGCCTGGGGGATGGCCATGGGCGTCACGGTGGCGGCCGCCATGATGTCGGCCCGCAGATCCCCCCGCGTGTAGCTTTGCAGCGTGGGCAGAAAGGGGAAAAAACTACGGGCGCGCATGTGCATCTTAATCCTCGTGGCGGACGTCGTCTTCCAGTTTGAGCACGTCATGGCCCAGGGCGTAGTGCATCAGGCGGGGCCGTTCCACGGACTTTTTCAGGGAATTGATGATTCTGGTCATGCGTCGTGTGCCTTCCAGCACGCCGCCCAGATGCCCGGCCAGTTCCGTGAGGTCCGCGCGGGCCAGGATGCTTTCCAGCTCCAGGGCCAGGCGACGGCCGCGCGAATCCGAGGGAAATTCGGCCATCAGCTCGCGCGAGATGCGCAGGGCGCGGGTCAGGTTGGCGTCGATGTCCTCCACCAGCTCGCCGCAGTATTCGGCTTGGTTGCGCATGACGTTGAGGGCGTTGTTGCCGTAATGGGCCATGGCCCCGGCGGCCTTTTCCAAGGTGTCGCGGGCCACGGCCACGCGACGCCCCACGGTCAGGGAGACGATGCGCGCGCACTTGGCGAGAAAGCGCTCGTCATAGGCCTCGAAGCCGTATTCACGCTTGGTGTAGAGCTGCACTAGGCCGAAGGCCGGGCGGTTGTTGCGTTCGCGCAGCACAAAGGCCAGGCGCGAGCGGTAGCCTTCCTTGTAGACCACACAGTCGAAAGAGCCGCCGCCGCGCTCCAGTCCCTGAAGGTTGTTGGAAACCACGTAGCGGACATGCCCTTCCATGATGGCGCTCATGACCGGGTGCCTGCGCAGGTTCTCATCCAGGTACGGGGCCACGATGGGGATGCTCTTGCCGTTGACGTGGTTCGCCGCGCGGGTCACCCATTCGCCCCTGGAATTCCTGAGGCGGCAGACGTACATTTCGGCATGCAGGGCGTGAACCAGAATTTCCGCGCTCTGGCGCAACACTTCGTCGGGCGGGGCCATGTGGTCGGCAATGCCCAGCAGATCGTTGGAAACCCGCAACAGGGTTTCGGTGTCGCTCTGCATGGAAGCCACGGAGGAGAGCAGATGCAGCAGGCAGCGCCAGCTCTTGAGCGGCACGCCGCGCACTTCCGGGCGATAGCCGGAGTCGAGGGTACGCTTGGCCGCGGGCATGACTCCCAGGACGGCGACGCGCATTTCAGGGGGGGCGTATTTTAAAAGACGCCCGATCTCCTCACGAATGGCTTGCGGTGAATGTTGCGACACGATCAGCCCGGCCTTTTGCCACCGGCATGGTTTGCCGCGCCGCGCCCCCGCGCCCGGCGCGGGGGCGGAACAGCGGACGCCCGTTCCAAAGGTCAACAGTCTAGTCCTGAAAACGGGTCAGGTCAACGGGATTCATTTTTTTGACCGAAAGGTTGTGAATTATTTTTCTTCATGGGCAACATGCTGGAAAAACAATCTTTTTTAAGCATGGCAAAAGAATTGCAAAAAGGAGACGCAGCTCCGCCGCAGCGGTTCCCGGACACTCATATCAAGAGCCGTTCAGGTAAGAAATTTTTCAATGCCCCAGCCAGGATATTCGTTATGTTGCGCCGCAAAACCCTCGTAATTCTTTCGCTGAGCCTCGGAAGCGCCCTGCTTCTGTTGGGCCTGCTGGCGGGCTTTGTGCCCCAGAGCGAGGGACCGGAGGTGCGCCGTCGGGCCAGCGCCCATGTGGTCAGCCTGCGGCCTGAGGATCTGCCCGAGCCCATTGTGTCGCGCGGCGACGGCACGCGTCTCTGGGCCGTGCGCCTGCCCGCCGTGTCTCCGGACGCGGTGCGCCGAATCGAAACGGACGATCCGGATCTCTCCGGACGCGCCGGGCAGGCCGACACGGACCAGATCATCAGCTTTGAGAAAAGCGGCGTCCGTCTGGACATGGGCGGCGACGACCTGCTCTTCGGCGAGGAGGCCACGCCTACGGACCTCGCTCCCTTGCTGGCTCTGGACGGCGTATCCATGCCGCTGCTGGTGACGGCCCAGCCCCGCCAGTACGGCGACGCCCTGGACGCGCGCGGCCGTCCCCTGCGCTGGCAGGCGGCGGAAACCCTGCTTTCCGGCTACACGCCCGTCAATCCGCGCCCGGCCGACAGCGGCCGGAAGGCGGCGGAGGAGATGCTGCCGGAAGACGCGTATTTCGACGGCGGCGGCCTGTTCGCCCGGGCCAGGCGCTACCAGCAACTGGTGGAGAATTTCGCTCGCCGCTATAACCTCAGCGCCGAGCTGGTCTACGCCATCATCCACAGTGAAAGCGATTTTTCGCCCACCCTGGTCAGCGACAAGTCGGCCATGGGCCTCATGCAGCTTCTGCCCAGCACGGCCAGCGACGAAGTGCACCGTTTTCTCTATGGCCGTCCCGGCGACGTGAGCTTTGACGAGCTGCGCGTGCCCGAAATCAATATCCGCTACGGCACGGCGTATCTGCATATCCTGCTGACCCGTTATTTCCAGGATGTGAGCGATCCCCTGTCGCGCGAGTACTGCGCCGTGGCCGCCTACAACATGGGGCCCAACCGTTTTCTGCGCCTTTACGGCAAGACCGGCGAGGAGGCCGTGGCGCGGATCAATGAGCTTAGCGCCGAGCAGTTGTATGAGGATCTGACCGCCCGCCTGCCGGTGCGTGAAACGCGCTTCTATGTGGCCAAGGTGCGGCGGATGAAGGGGCAGTACGCGGAGCTGCGCTGAGGGCCGCTCCGGCGGACGGAAAGCCCGCGCGGAAAAATCGCCGATTTTGCAAAATTCCCGCAAAGCCGGCCCCCGCTCACTTGCCGACTGTGTCGGCTGCGTTCGCGTGCCTAAGGAAGGAAGACGCACGCATGGAGTCAAATGCATATCCGGAGAGGAAGCATTCATTCGCTTGCCCTGTCCGCGCGGGTAAAAAACTGTTGAGCTGGGCGTGAAAAACACGTATCCAGAGGCAACAACGCTTTGAGAGGAGTGCCCATTACCATGCGAATCCGTCTTTTTATGCCGCTGGTTTTTGTGTTGAGTTTCATGCTGCTGGCCTGCCAGCAGACGGAAACCAAAGACGCCCAACCCAAACTGGCGGTCGTGGATATGGCGCGCATCATGCGCGACAGCGAGCCGGGCAAGGCCGGCGTGAAATTCCTGGAAGGCCTTCAGGCCGGGATGCAGGACAAACTTAATGCCATTCAGGCCCGCCTGGAAAAAGATCCCAAGGACGAGGCCGCCCAGAAAGAGCTGCAGGGCGTGTACATGACGGCGCAGCAGCGCATGCAGGCTGAACAGCAGAATGTGGTCAACCTGCTGTATGACACCATTCAGCGCGTGTTGAACACCTACCGCGAGCAGCAGGGCTACGACGTGATCATCAGCGCCGAAGTGGCCGCCGCCTTCAATCCCAAGGCGGATGTGACCACGGCCGTCATCGCGGAAGTGAACAAGCAGAAGATCGACTTCAAGCCGCTGCCCGAGCCCGCCGCGCCCGAGGCCGCCCAGGCTCCCGCGCAGCAGGACAAGGACCAGGCTGCGGAACAGGCGCAAGATCAGTCCAAAGACCAGTCCAAGGACAAGGCCGCAGCGCCCAAGAACGGCAAGAAATAGTTTTTTGACGCGCATCTGATATAAAAGCCCCTTTCCCATGCCGGGAAAGGGGCTTTTGCTGTTTTCATACGAATGGTCTTACGCGGTCCAGGGCAGAACCAGGGCCGCCACCACGAGATAGCGGGCCAGTTTGGCCAGGCCCACGATCAGGATGAAGGACGCAAAGGGCTCCCGCAGCAGTCCGGCAACCAGGGTCAGCGGATCGCCGATGACCGGTGCCCAACTCAGCAACAGGGACCAGCGGCCGTATGTGCGGTACCAGGTCCGGGCCTTGTTCAGCTTTTCTTTTTTGACCGGAAACCAACGCTTGTCCTGAAAGCGGACGCAACAGCGGCCCAGCAGCCAGTTGACGGCCGAGCCCAGGATGTTGCCCGCCGTGGCCGCTGCCACGAGCAGCCAGACGGGTTTGTGCCCGGCGGCCAGCAGGCCCGCCAGGGCCAGTTCTGACTGGGCGGGCAGCAGGGTGGCGGCCACAAAGGCGGCCAGAAACAGGCCCCAGAGAGCCATGAGGCTCACGGGCGCGCATCCTTGCCGTCATGTGGCCGCCGCACTATTTCCCTCAATACCACATTTTTTTCAGTTCGGCGTCGGTCACGCCCAGGCGGTGCATGCACATCTCGAAATACGAGCTCCAGAACGGATTGCTGGAATTGTGCGGGCCTTCGCTGTTCATGGCCGAGGCTTCCTCGCTGCATTGCTGCTTGGCCGCCAGCGCCTGTTGTTCCTCAAAGGTCAGCGGCGCGCTGTGGCGCGGGGCACAGGCCGTCAGTCCGGCCAGACAAAGGGCCAGAAGCAGGGCGGAAAGAATGCGTTTTTTCATGAGCGACTCCATATGTAAAAAGCCGCGCCGGTTGCTCCGGCGCGGCTTGCTGAAGGACAATACGCGGACCGGCGCGGTCTAGTAAGCGTGGTCGTCCAGATCCTTGGCCGTCACCGGCTGCGAGAAGAGCCGGTAAGCCCAGAACTGGTACACAAGCACAATGGGCACCATAACCAGGGCAACGCCCAGCATGATTTTCAGGGTCAGCGGGCTGGAAGAGCCGTTGAAGGCCGTCACCGTGGCGGCGGGGTCCAGCGAGGAGATGATCATGCCCGGGAACATGCCCATGACGCCGAAGAAGGTAACGCCGAGGATGAACAGGGCGCTGCAGCCCCAGGCCAGCCAGAGCTTGCCGTGCTTGAGCATGCAGCGCGCGCCCAGCAGGCCCGCCAGTGCCAGCAGGGGCAGGATGAAGAGCGCGGGCATGGCCAGGTAGTTGTCGTACAGTTTGGTGTAAAAGGCGGTCAGAATCAGGAAGACCACCAGCAGAGCCAGCATGATGGGCCAGACGAAGGTGGCCGCGGCCAGAGCGCGGGTCTGCAGGTCGCCCTCGCTCTTGACGGCCAACCAGATGGCCCCGTGCAGCACAAACATGCAAACGAAGAACACGCCGCCGGCCAGGCCGTAGATATTCAGCAGGCCCAGCAGGCTGCCGTGGTAGACGCCCTGGGCGTCCACCGGAATGCCCATGAACAGGTTGGCGAAGGCCACGCCCAGCAGCAGGCTGGGTATCAGGTTCGCCAGAAAGTGCACGCCGTCCCAGAGGGAACGCCAGGCGGCGCTTTCCACCTTGTTGCGGAATTCAAAGGACACGGCGCGGAAGATCAGGGCGAAGAGCAGGATCAGCAGGGGCGCGTACAGCGCGCTGAACATCACCGCGTAGGCCTTGGGAAAAGCGGCGAAGGTCACGCCGCCGGCCGAGATCAGCCAGACTTCGTTGCCGTCCCAGAAGGGACCGGCCGCGTTGTACATGATCCGGCGTTCCTCTTCGGTTTTGCCGAGGAAGGGCAGCAAGGTGCCCAGCCCCAGGTCAAAACCGTCCAATACGAAGTACACTGCCCAGAGGAGAGTCCAGAGCACGAACCAGATGGTTTCCAACATGATTATGCCTCCTGGGCGTCGGGGCCCTTGATCGCGTATTTACGCAGCAGATAAATATCCAGGACGCCCAGCAGCGAGTAGACCACGATGAAGGCCCCCAGCGAAATGGCCACATTTTCCGCCGGTACCGGGGAAACGGCGTCGGTGGTGCGCATCAAGCCATGCACGATCCAGGGCTGGCGGCCGATTTCCGCCACGGCCCAGCCCAGCATGATGCTGATGTAGGGCAGAGGGATATTCCAGACCAGAGCCTTGAGCAGTCCCCGGCAGGGCATCTCCCGCTTGCGCTGCAAGGTGGCGGCCAGGGAAAGCAGCAGGAAAAGCATGCCCAGAGCCACCATCAGGCGGAAGGACCAGAATACCGGCGTAACCGGCGGCCGGTCCTCCTTGGGAAAGTCCTTGAGGCCTTTGACTTCCGCGTCCGTATGCTCGTAGGCGATCCAGCTGAGCAGGCCGGGGATGCCCAGAGCCTGCACGCTGTTACGTTCGTTGTCCGGGTCAGGCCAGACCAGCAGATAAAACGGCACGTCCCGGGCGGTTTCCCAGTGGGATTCCATGGCCGCCAGCTTTGCGGGCTGGTATTCGGCCACGGCCTTACCCTGCTGGTCGCCGGAAAGGCAGAGGATGATCGTCAGAATCAACGTATAGGGCGCGATCATTTTGAAGGAGCCGCGGAAGAAATCCGTATCGCTCTTACGCAGCAGATGCCAGGCCGAGACGCCCAGCACAAAGAAGCCGCCCAGCGCCCAGGACGCCAGAACGGTGTGGGCGAACATGCCCCAGGCGTAGCCGTTGAAGACCACGTCCCAGAAGTTGGAAAGCTCGGCCCGCCCGGCGGCCTCGTTGATCACATAGCCCACGGGATGCTGCATGAAGCCGTTGGCCAGGATGATCCAGAGCGCGGAAAGGTTGCCCGCGATGGCTACCAGCCAGATACAGGCGCAGTGGGCCTTTTTGCCCAGTTTGTTCCAGCCGAAATGCCAGACGGCCAGAAAGGTGGATTCCAGGAAGAAGGCCACCGTGGCTTCAATGGCCAGCAGCGAGCCGAAAATGTCGCCCACGTACTCGGAGTAGCGCGCCCAGTTGGTGCCGAACTGGAACTCCAGAGTGATGCCGGTCACCACGCCCAGAGTGAAGTTGATGAGAAAGAGTTTGCCCCAGAATTTGGCATGACGTTTCCAGATTTCATCGCCGGTGCGCACATAGCGTGTTTCCATCCAGGCGAGAATCACGGAAAGCCCCAAGGTGAGGGGAACGAAAATAAAATGGAAAAAAACGGCCACAGCGAATTGCAGCCGTGAAAGCATCACGACGTCCATAAGCCCTCCTTAAAGACTTCTTTTAGGCTGATAGCCCGATCCCGGTTAAAAGGCAAGGAGTTACCAATATCGGTTTACCGGCATCATCTCCTTTGCACTCGCGAAAGTTCGTCCTCCCGCTTGACAGGAAAAAAGTCCTGGCGTACGTTTCGTATAGATTTACAGTGTAACATAATTCGGTATATAATTGAG
This sequence comes from Desulfovibrio sp. 3_1_syn3, assembly GCF_000145315.2. Taxonomy (NCBI): domain Bacteria; kingdom Pseudomonadati; phylum Thermodesulfobacteriota; class Desulfovibrionia; order Desulfovibrionales; family Desulfovibrionaceae; genus Desulfovibrio; species Desulfovibrio sp. 3_1_syn3. Next base: position 387,992 of record NZ_ADDR02000001.1, on the reverse strand, counting down.
AATTTGCCTCCAAATACAACAGTTTTGGATAAACTTTCGTATTTATTCTAAAAAAACAGTACATAATACCGAAATATGTTATGATAAGGGCAACGCACCGGTCCGGCCTTCCGGACCGCAAACAACACAAGGGGGATCCCATGAGAGACGCGATTATTGTTGGTGGGGGCATTGCGGGTATGTCTGCCGCCTGGAGGTTGCGGCACAGCGATATCATCGCTCTGGAAGCCGGCAACCGCATCGGCGGGCGGTTGCGTTCCGAGCGGCGGGGCAAATACTGGCTGAACTGGGGCGGGCACGTCTTCGGCGGCGAGGGCTCCTATGCGGACAAATTGCTCAAGGAAGTCGGCGTGGACGCCTTGGACCTGCCCGGCTCCTTCTCGGCCCTGTCCTTTAAGGGGAAGACGCTCAACGGCGGCAATGTGAATCTCTATCCCTTCAAGCTGCCGCTTTCCTGGGGAACGCGCTGGGAGATCGTCAAGGCCGGTCTCAAGGTCATGAAGGCGGTCAAGGCTTACGGCAGGGTCAACAAGCCGCGCAAGGGCGAGGATTACCGCGTGCGCCAGCAGCGCATCTATGATTTCATGGCTGACAAAACCTTTGCGGAATTCACGGGCCCCCTGTCGCCGGATGCGGATGCGTTTTTCCGGCCCACAGTCTCGCGTTCCTCGGGCGATCCGGAGGAAATCTCCGCCGGAGCGGGCGTAGGTTATTTCCTGCTCGTCTGGGACAAGGGCGCGGGTCTGGCCCGCAATATCGTGGGCGGCGCCGCCACTCTGCCGCAGGCCATCGGCGACAAGCTCGGCGACAAACTTAAGATGGGCGCGGAAGTGCTGCAGGTCGTCCAGCACAATGACCACGTGGAAGTGACCTGGCGGCAGGACGGCAAGGAACATACCGAAAAGGCGCGCTACTGCGTCATGACCACGCCCGCCACCATCACCCATCGGGTAACCAAAGGCCTCGACCCTGTGGTCTACGACGCCCTCGGAAAAATCAAATACGGTCATTATGTTTCCGCGGCCTTCCTGACCAACGAGACGGGGCGTCATGCCTGGGATGACGTCTATGCCTACTGCACGCCGCAGCGTTCCTTCAACATCGCCTTCAACATGTCCAACCTGGTACGCTCCATGGAGGGCGGCGAACGTGCGCCCGGCTCCTCCTTCATGGTCTTCTCTCCCGCCACGCTGGCCCGCAACCTCATCAACCTGCCGGACGAGAAGATTCTGGAAATCTACCGTAAGGACCTGGAGGAAGTCTTCCCCGGCTTCGGCAATATCGTGGTGGAGCAGTCGGTGCAGAAATTCCATGATGGTCTGGCCTACTGCTTCCCCGGCCGCAACAAGGTGCAGCCCATGCTCATGCGGGCTCCCAACCGCATCTATCTCGCGGGCGACTATCTGGGCTCCTGGTATACGGAAACCGCCATCCAGACTGGTCTGCTGGCCGGTGAGGACATCAACAGCAAGCTCTATACCGACAAGCTGCTGCCCGACAACGGTTTCTCCTACTAAGGCATATCGTGATGCGCGGTCCGGCGGGGCTCCGTCTGCGGGGCTCCGCCACCGCCTGTCCGTGGCATGGAGAAAGGAACCCGATCCACAGATAGAGATAGCAAGGAACAAGATGATGAGACAGATCATTGCATCCAAGGGGGCGCCGGAAGCCGTCGGAAACTATTCGCAGGCGGTGCGCGCCGGAAATCTGCTCTTTCTTTCCGGGCAGATCTGCGTGAACCCCCATACCGGCATGATGGAGCGCGCAAGCGTGGCCGCGCAGACGGCGCGGATCATGGAGAACATCAAGGCCATTGTGGAAGAGGCCGGGGCCGGTATGGACGACGTGGTCCACTGCCGCGCCTTCCTCTCCGATATGCGCCATTTCGAGGAATTCGACGCGGTGTACCGCGGCTATTTCGGCAAACCCTATCCGGCGCGCATGACCGTGGCCAGCGCCGGGATTTATGACGGCCTGGATGTGGAAATGGATGCCGTGGTCCTGCTGCCCTGAAGACCCGGATCTCCCCGCCCCCCGCGCGGTTTCAGCCGCGTGGGGGCGGGCGGTTTAGAAATCTTCAACATCATGCCGAGGCTGTGAACACAGAAGCGACCGCAAATCCTTAACTTGTAAAAACGGGGTATGTGATGCCGCAGAATTTTCCGGAACGAAAACAGAAACATTGCTATGAGGAGGCCGCGTTCTGCCGGTTGCACAGAAAAGTCATCGGCGGCGGCATGTTGGGACAGTTCAGCGACGGTTATATTCTCGGCTCCATCGGCATTTCCATGAGTCTTGCCACCGGAGCCCTGAGTCTGGACGCTTGGTGGCTGGGATTGATCGGCGCGGCTTCCCTGGTCGGGCTCATGCTGGGCAGCCTGTTCATGGGGCCAGTTGCCGACCATATCGGGCGCAAACGCATCTTCTGCACGACCATGGCGGTATTCACGCTCGCCTCGGTGCTGCAGTTCTTCGTGACCGACGCCACGGAACTCTTTGTGCTGCGCCTGATTCTCGGTCTGGCGCTCGGCGCGGATTATGCCGTGGGCCTGACCATCGTCAGCGAATGGACTCCGGCGCGCCTGCGTCCGCGCGCCCTCAGCTTTCTGATGATCATGTGGGTGGGCGGCTATGTTTCCGCCTATGTTGTGGGATACTGCCTGCAATTCATCGGCGGGGACGCCTGGCGCTGGATTCTGCTCACCTGCGCCGTACCATCGGCGGCGGCCATGATTGTCAGAGCGGGCACGCCGGAATCGCCGTCATGGCTCATAGGCAAGGGTCGCGCGGATGAAGCGCAGGCCCTTGTCGATCGCTTCATCGGCCCGGGATACTGCCTGCCCCCGCAGGCCCTGGCCGCCCCGTCCGCCGGGTGGAGCGAGCTTTTCAGCACCCGCTGGCGCAAGAACACCATTGTGGGCGGCGTGTTTTTCGCCTGCCAGGTCATTCCCTACTTTTCCTTGAGCATATTCCTGCCCCAGGTCTTCAAACAGCTGGGCATGGAAGATCCCTACACCTCGGGCATCATCTTCAATCTCTTCCTTTTTCTGGGCGTGCTGCTGGGGACCTGGCTCATCGACAGGATATCGCGCCGCCTTTTCCTGACCGGGAGTTTTTACCTCTGCGCCGCAGCCCTGCTGACCATGACGGTCTGGCAGGGGATTCCTACCCTCTGGACGCTGATCTGCATTTCCACCTTCAGTTTTATAATCTCGGCCGCCTCGGTGTTGGAATTCGTGTATCCGCCGGAACTGTTCTCCACGGAACTGCGGGGATCGGGCGTGGGCTTCTGCGTGGCCTGCAGCCGCATCGGCGGCGCGGGCGGCACGTTTTTGCTGCCCATCGTCATGGAGAACTTCGGCACGGTGGCGGCGCTTTCTGGTTGTGTGGCCGCGCTGCTGCTGGGCGGCGTGGTCTGCCAACTGTGGGCGCCCGAAACCGGCAAAAAGCGGGTGGGGCAAGCGGCCGCACGCGCATAGAGGAAACATATGGAACGTGTCGTCATTTTGCAGGCCCTGGTTCTGTTCCTGATTTTTGTCGTCTTCTGGGGGCTGTCCGGCAAGGCTTTCCTGTTCTACGGGAAAAAATGCATCGCTCAGGCGGAGCGGGGCGGAAGCGCGGAAAAAGGCGCGGGACGGCTGCGCATCTGGAGGTTTTTCCTTTCCTCCGCTCTGGCTGCCTTGGTAGCCCTTTGCGTGGCACTCATCGGCTATTTCAGGGGGTAGGCCAAGTTTGAATCCGGAACAGCGCCGGGAGCGCCCGTTGGACCGGGCTGATCCTTTCGCCCCGGCGGCAACGTGCCGCCGGGGCGAATTTTTCGGCAACCGTTCGGAAAAAATTTTTCGGGAACCGGAAGCGGCGGCCTTGCGCGCGAGCCGAGAAGATCGCCAACAGGGGCAACGACTCCGGGGCGGGCGTGCCCGCTTGAAGAATTCCGCAAAATATGGTTTCTGGGACCAAAAGTTCCGGCCCCGAGCGGGGCCGACATCAACGGGCGTCCGGCTACGGACGCCGGAGTGGGGAAACTATGCGGGAACGTCCCAAAAAATATTATACCATCGGATCCATCGCCAAGGCCTGTGATGTTCTTGAAATGCTGGCCACAAAACAATCCTGGGATCTGGCGGAGCTTTCCCGCGCGCTGAAGCTGCCCAAAACCACGGTGCACCGTATTCTGCTCACCTTTGAAGATGCGGGTTTCGTCCAGCAGGAACAGCGCGGCGGGCGGTACGGTCTCTCCCACAAGCTCTTCTCTCTGGGCAGCCAGGTTCTGGGCCATTCCAGTCTGCTGGACGTGGCGCGGCCTTTCTGCAAGGAACTGCTGGCCGCATTCGACGAAACCGTCAACGTCTGTCTGGTGTCCGGCATCGACATGGTCATTGTGGACAAGCAGGTCACGACGCAGACCTTGCGGCCGGACAATATCGTGGGAGCCTCCTTTCCCATTTTTTATTCCGCGTCGGGCAAGGCTTTTCTCGCATTCAGCGAAGAACCATATATTGAGGAAACCCTGAGGAAAATCAGGACCGATACCTGGCCGCCCATTTCGGACCAAGCCTACGCGGCTTTTTTGCGGGAACTGGAGGATGTGCGCAAAACCGGCCTCGGCTATGACTATGAGGAACTCTTCCCCGGCGTGCGCTGTATCGCCGTACCGATTTTTGACAGAAGCGAAAAGGCCGTGGCCGCTGTCAGCGTGACCGCGCCCACCACCCGCCTGACCCGGCAGACCACGGAAAAAATCGAACGCGCCCTGCTCAAGACCGGCCGGGATATTTCGCTGCGCCTGGGCTCGAACCATCCTCTGTTCCGGAGCATGGCGGATTAGTCACGTTTTGCGGCTTTTCCGGACTTGAAAACCTGAAAGAAGGTATTATCTAACGGAATAATGCTTTTTTCAGGAGGTTCGTCATGGCCGAAGCCGGCAAAAAGACCCGTCAATTCCGCGCCGAAGTGCGCAAAGTTCTGCATATTCTTACCAACTCCCTGTATACCAACCGGGAAATTTTTCTGCGCGAGCTTATCTCCAACGCGTCGGACGCCCTGGACAAGCTGCGCTTCCGCATCAACCGGGGCGAAAGCCCGCGCGAACCGGATCTGCCCCTGGAAATCCGGATCAGCATCGACAAGGATGCCAAAACCCTGACCATTGCCGACACCGGCCTGGGCATGACAGCCGAGGAACTGGCCGACAACCTGGGCACCATCGCCAAATCCGGCTCCGAGGAATTTCTGGCCGGTCTGGCCGCCGAGTCCGGGACCCGCAAGGAAAAGAGCAACGGCAAGGGTGACGGCGAAGCCGAAGACGCGACGGCCGACGCGGCCAACATCATCGGCCGTTTCGGCGTGGGCTTTTACTCGGTCTTCATGGTGGCGGACAAGGTGGAAGTGACCTCGCGCCCGGCCTTTGAAAAGGACGCCCAGGCCCATGTCTGGATCAGCGACGGCCTGGGCTCGTACAGCGTCGCCCTCTCCGACGCCGAAGAGCCCAAGCGCGGCACCGTGGTCAAGGCCCACCTCAAGGACGACGCCGTGGAATTTCTGGAAAAATTCCGGGTGGAGTCCGCCATCCGCAAGCATTCGGCCTTTGTGCCCTTCCCGGTGTTTGTGGACGGCGAGCGCATCAACACCCAGCCCGCGCTTTGGCGCGAGCCGAAATCCAGCGTGACCAAGGAGCAGTACGACAATTTTTACAAGGCCCTGACCTATGACGCCAAGGACCCCCTGGACGTGCAGCACATTTCCGTGGACGCGCCGGTACAGTTCAACGCCCTGTTGTACATTCCGGACTCCAGCCAGGATTTCTTCGGCGCGGACCGCGACTTCTGGGGCCTGGACCTCTATGCCCGGCGCGTGCTCATCCAGCACCGCAACAAGGAGCTGATCCCCGAATACCTGGCTTTCCTCAAAGGCGTGGTGGATACCGAGGATCTGCCCCTGAATATTTCGCGCGAAACGTTGCAGGAAAACGTGCTGCTGCGCAAGATCAACCAGGTCATCGTCAAGCAGACCTTGGGCCATCTGGAAAAAATAGCCAGGGACGACGTGGAGAAATACAATCGTTTCTGGCGGCTGCACGGCAAGATCTTCAAGCTGGGCTACCACGACTTCCCCAACCGGGAGCGGGTCAGCGCCCTGCTGCGCTTCAATTCCTCGGCCCTGGCCGACGCCGAGGCCCTGACCAGCCTGGACGAGTACATGTCCCGCGCGCCCGAGGGCCAGAAGACCTTCTGGTACGTGGCCGCGCCCAACCGGGAGGCCGCGCGTCTCAACCCGCACATGGAGCTCTTCCGCAAGAAGGGCATTGAAGTGCTCTATCTCTTCGAGCCCGTGGACGAGTTCGTCATGGAAGGCCTGGGCAAGTATAAGGAATGGGACTTCAAATCCGCTGAAAGCGCGGCGGACGACGCCCTGACCTCCTTCGCGGACAAGGAAGCCCCGGAAAAAGAGACCGCCGCGCCCCTCTCCGAGGAGGACAACGTCTCCTTTGACAAACTGCTGGCCCGGATGAAGGAAATTCTGGGCGACAAGGTCAAGGACGTGCGCGTGTCGCACCGTCTGGCCGACAGCCCGGCCGTGCTGGTCTCGGCCGACGGCGGCATGAGCTCGTCCATGGAAAAACTGCTCAAGGTCATGCAGAAGGACGACTCCCTGCCGGTCAAGATTCTGGAGGTCAACCGGGATCATCCCCTGCTGCGCAACATGCTGCGTATGTTCAAGGCCGACGGCCGGGACAAGACTCTGTCGGAAATGACCCAGGGCCTCTTTGACACCAGCCTGCTGCTGGACGGCTACCTCAAGGACCCGCAAGCCCTGGCCGCGCGCACCAACGAGCTGCTGGCCGAAGCGGCGGCCTGGTATACGGAAGTCAGAAAGATCTAGAACGGAGTACCTTTGAAACGCTACACGTTTCAAAGGATTCATTCCGGCAAAAAAACGCGGTTTTCGCCGGAGCGGGCGAAGGATCAGGGGCTCTAGACGCTCAGGATCCTCCGCCCGCTTTTTATTGCGTCACGGCGCGGCGCCCCCCGCGACCCATTCCCGCGCTTCCCGCCCGGAAGGCACGCGCCCGGCGCACATGACCCTGCCGTCGATGACCACGGCGGGCGTGGACATGATGCCGAGCAGCATCATTTCCTTGAGGTCCGTGACTTTTTCCACTGTGGCCGTACCGCCCGTCTCCCGGACGGCGGTGGTGACGATGTTTTCCGCTTCCGCGCACCGGGCGCAGCCGGTGCCGACGACCTTGATGATCATGGCGCTCTCCTGACCTTAAAAAATGTTCACCTGAAGGGTATTGAACAGCCAGCCCGCAAGCGTGAAGATAGCCAGCAGCAGGCCCAGAAAGACGGCCAGCAGCTTCCAGCGCATGACCTGCTTGAGCATGAGCACTTCCGGCAGACTGACCGCCACGGTGCTCATGCAGAAGGCCAACGTTGTGCCCAGGGGCAGGCCCTTGAGCAGCAGGCTTTCCATTATCGGGATGATGCCCGTGACATTGGTGTACAGCGGAATGCCCACGGCCACGGCCAGGGGAACGGACCACCATTGGCCCGAACCCAAGTTTTCCGTAAACCATTCCCGCGGCACAAAACCGTGCAGCGCGGCGCCAAGGCCCACGCCGAGAACGACCCACAGTCGGACTCGATGGAAAATGCCGCTTGTTTCGGACCAGGCAAACGCATGGCGCTCCATGAGTCCCATTGCCGGTGGATTCCCCGCTTGCGGGTCCGCCGTCCGGGAGGGAGCGTTTTTCATGGCCTCCAGGAGGAATGGTTGCAGCCAGCGTTCCGCGTGGAGTGCGTCCATGATCATACCGCCGCCGATGCCCGCGCATATGCCCACAGCCACGTAGATGACCGTGAACTTCCAGCCGAGGAGCCCCCACAGCAGAAGCACGGCGATTTCGTTGATCAGCGGCGAAGTGATCAGAAAGGCCATGGTGATGCCCAGGGGGATGCGGGTTGTGGCGAAGCCCAGGAAAAGAGGAATGCTGGAGCAGGAACAGAACGGCGTAACAGCCCCGAACCCCGCCCCCAAGACATAGCCTATGCCCCGGCCCTTGCCCGCCAGGTAATCCCGGACCCGCTCGACGCGCAGGCCCGCCCGCAGCCAGCCGATGACGTACACCATCAGAACAAGCAGCAGGAGAATCTTTGCCGTGTCATACAAAAAGAATTCGGCGGCATCTCCCACGGGCGTGCCCCGGCTCAGGCCGAAAAGGTCACGGGCAAGCCATTGTGAAAGGGGCGCAATGACTGAATACGCCGCCCACCACAGCGCAAGGGCCGCAATGCTGATTCCGAAATACCACATTCTGTTCACTCGCGCCGGGACCGGAGAGCGGACAGCGGCGGCGGGTGCCCGGCACACGCACTGCGTCGGGAGAGCTGACGCCCGTTTTTTCCCCGCTGCCGGGACAGCGTTTTTGCCTATCATGTGATCCTCGTTAAGCTTTCCTTATTGGCAAAATTACCAATGAAATGTCCAAAAAAATTTGCCGTGGGAAGTTATTGCTTGCGCAACATATCCATTTGCGCCAGGACGCGTTTTTCCACCAGTTCGCCGGTGCATTTCAAAAAGGTTTCCAGGCAGCAGATCGCCAGGCGGTAATAGATGTTTGTGCCTCTTTTCTCGGAGGCCACCACGCCCGCTTCCCGGAGCACGGAAAGATGCTTGGAGACCGTGGACATATCGTCCCCCACCAGGGCTTGCAGGTCGCAGACGCATTTTTCGCCGTCCCGCAGGGCGTCCACCATGAGCAGGCGGCTCGGATGTCCGAGCGCCTTGAAGATTCTGGCTTGCTCCGCAATATATTTTTTATGCCTGTCCATAATTTTTGGCTTTTTAGCCAAATAGTCAGTTTTCTTTCTTCCGTCAAGACGAAAGCGTCAATCTGGCGCGTGGCCGGGCGGAAGGAGCGGCCCCGTCCGCGGGTTCCGGAAGGCAAGATGTTTCCGGCAGGCACTCCGGCCGCCTTAGAGCAGTTTTTTAAGGTAGTATGTTCTAATGATTGGCGGTGCTCGCCGGTCTGTGCGGCGCGAGGTGGAACGACAGTGGCCGGTATACGGAAATCAGGCACATGGACAGGATGACTGTCAGTTGCAACGCGCCTTCCCACATGCTTTCCGGCAAAATGCAGGCCCGCACGAAACGCAGCGGCCCGTCCAGGCCCAGAGGCACGAGCACGGCGATGAGGTCGTCGCCCCAGGGCCCCCAGAACATGGTACCCCAGAAGCCCGCGCAGAGGCTGATCAGCCATTTGTAGCCGATCCAGGCGAATTTGAAGAAGCCGATGGACGTGCAGGTGGAGTAGAACAGGCCGCTCAGCAGACAGCCCGCAAGCCCGGGCATGACAACCCAGGTGTCCACGAAATGCAGGCACCGGGCCACCTGCGCGGCAAAGGCCGCATTGTCGGTGGAGAGCCGCAAAAAGCTGAGCGCCTGCATGGAAAGCGCGCCGCCTGCCCAGGCCGTGGCCGCGAGCAGATGCAGGGCCTTGGTGCCTTTGATGATGATATTGTCGCGCGCGCTGAACCCTTTGCCCAGCCTGCCGTAATTTCTCACCATTTCGTTCAGCATGCCGATCCCTCACAGCTGCGAAGCCCAAAGCCGGTTTTGCCTTGGCTCTGGATATGTCTGTTGCACGGTCGCTCCTGCCGCCTGGTTGGAAATTTTTAGTATAGACGCTTTATGGTTATCGGCAAGATTTGCTTGTTTGCTCAAACAATATTGTCGGGCATAAGCATCGCTCAGGGTGCACGGAGGGTAGGCAATGATATCGGGCTGACGGCATTTCCGGGTGTCCCAACGCTGAAACGCCCGGCAAGCGCGGCATGGCGCGGTACCTAAACAGGCGGCTCCAAGCCGCTGCCAATGTACATTCTCCGTTAGCCTGTCCTGGGAGCCGTTTCTAAATTGTCTTTTTGGCCTTTGCCAGCGCCAGGCTCGCCCCGTGCGAAGGTCGGGTTTGCATATATTCCCCCCGCCCAGGGCTCGCCTTTCCTGGAGAGAACGAAAATCCTTATTTCGAAACAGCTCCCGGGTGGCCTTGTCCAGCAGAATATTGTTTGATTAATCAAACAATATTCTGCTGGACAAGGCCCGTGCTTGGAGCCATTATCCCGCCGTTGTCCGCCTGCCGCTACGGAGCGCGGGCAGCCGGGTTGCGCGCCGCTCAAGCGGCGCGGCGGAGGAGTGTATGCTGGAAGCCCTGTTCGCGGTTGTTCCTGTTTTTTTGATCATCGGCATGGGCGTGCTGCTGCGCGCTCGGGAGGTACTGCCCGAAAGCGCGGGCCCGGTCCTGGGCGTCTATGTGCTCAAGCTGGCCCTGCCGCTGCTGATTTTGCACATCCTGGCCGGTGCGCATCCCGGCGATCTGGCCCACGGCGGCTTCTGGGCCGGGGTCATCGGCTCGCAACTGATCGTCTACGCTCTGGGCTACTGGGGCGACCGCCTCTTCTGCCGTCGGGGCGCGGGCCCGGCCGTGATCTCCGCCCTGAGCTGCAGCGCCTGCAATACGGCCTTTGTGGGCCTGCCCATTGTGACCAATCTGCTGCCCGGAAATCAGGAGGCCCTGCTCATCGCGGGCCTGGCCACCCTGACCACCAACATCGTGATGATCATGGGGCAGGCCCGGCTGGATATGCTGGCCGGGGCGGCGGCCTGGAGCGACGGCTCACGTTCCAGGGTCGCGACCCTGCTGCGGGTCTTTATCCTGGGCAATCCTATCCTGCTCGCCACCCTGGCCGGGGTGGCCCTGTCCTTGTCCGGCCTGGGGCTCTGGGCCCCGCTGGACCGCACGGTCAGTCTGGTGGGCTATACGGCGGCCCCCTGCATGCTGCTGGCCCTGGGGCTGGATCTGCGGCAAAAACTGGCCCTGACCATGCACCGGGCTGAAGGGCATGCCGCGCTGCGCCAGGTCTGGCTGATTTCCTGCAAGTTGCTGCTGCATCCGCTGCTCTGCTGGGCCATCATGTGGCTGCTGGGCATTTCCGGGGCCTGGCTGGCTATCGGCGTGATCATGAGCGGCACGGCCACGGCCCTGATTGTTACGGTCCTGGCCGAGATCTATGGCGCCGTGCCCGAGGAATCCGCGCTCACGGCCGTACTCTCCAATGCCTTGAGCATGTTCACGCTGACCGGTTTTGTCTGGCTGTTCATGCGCCTGGGCATGATTTAGAGCGTTTTGATATTGAAAATATCTCAACGCGCGGTGTGGATTTTCACGGAAAATCCGCACCGCGAAATTATCGCAAGGCGCATTTACTTCGCCGTTAAGCGATAATTTCAAGCGCAAAATGCTCTAGAGCCTGTTAACACTATTTTAGAGCTATAACAATCAACGCAAAGACGACAAAGGCCAGGAACATGACATCGAGCTTATCGAAGCGAGTAAAAACACGGCGGAAGCCTTTGAGCCTCCTGAAAAGCCGTTCTACCTCATTACGTCTTTTGTATAGCTCTTTGTCATACTCCCACGGTTTCAGTCGGTTGGGATTGGGCGGCACCACCGGAGTGAAGCCCAACTCACGTCCCAAGCGAGTCGTTTCATTACCCTCATATGCGCCATCCATAAGCAAGCTGCACGGCGCTGGCATCGGCCCCAACTGGACAAGCAGCCTGCGCCCCTCGGGGGCATCGCCGGCGTTGCCGGGAGTGAGGCTGAAATTCAACGCGCATTCAGCATTCGCGGCAACCATATGAAGCTTGGTCGTCCAGCCGCCTCTGGACTTTCCGATGGACTGCGGACCTGTTTTTTTAAGGCCCCTGTTCCATCGGGATGAACCTTAACAATAGTACTGTCGAGAGAAACTGCTTCTATTTTAAGGCGGAGTATCTGCTCTTGTTGAAGGCGTTCAAATATACGGTCAAGAACTCCGTTCTTGCTCCAGCGGTTCATGCGCGTGTAGATGCTGTGCCAACAGCCAAAATTTTTCGGCAGTCCACGCCATTTACACCCATGCTCCGCAACGTACAGAATCGCATTCAACACCTGGAGATTGTCAAAACGGACATTACCTCTTTGGCGCGGGAAGCAGTCAGCGATTCTCTCATATTGTTCGCGAGTAATTTGCATAAGACATTCTTACGGAATACTCGCTCTTTGTCAAATAGTGTTAACAGGCCCTAAAGACGCGGTGAGCGGCGCGGCGGGATCAGAGGCGCACCTCCTGCGAGAGGTAGATCAGCTCTTCCGTGATGGTCAGCAATTCCTCAATGAGGCCGCCGCCGTGCATGGGGTGCCCGAACAGGGCTTCGCGCTGGTTGTCGAGGCCGCGTTGGTCCACGGCGTCGGGCAGGGTGGGAGAGAGGGTTTCGGCCAGACGGCAGGCCAGCAGATAGCCTTCGGCCCCGGCGGCGAACAGGGAGCTCAGCTCCGCGAAACGGGAACTAACGTCGCGCCAGTAGTCCAGGGCCTCGCCGGAAGGCGCAAGATTCACGGCCGTGCAAAGCGCCGCGTGCAGATTGTTGCAGGCCGCGCCGGGCAGGCCCGTGCGCCAGCCCCAGAGCCAGGGCGCGCGCCGGAAAAAGAGGTGATGCTCAACCGCCAGGTCCAGCAGGGCGCGGGTTCGGCGCAGGGCGTCCAGCAAAGGCATCGCCGTCGTGTAGTCCGGCCAGGCCGGTACGGGTTCGCCCAGCTCCCAGCCCGGCACCAGATCACGCCGGGGCTCCAGGGCCGCCAGGCGGCGCAGGAGATGGACCAACCAGGCGTTGGCGTCCGGACTCTGCGGGGTTTCCAGATGTGAGTAGCTCAGCACGTAGCGGCCTTGGCCGTACGCGCCGCTGACCACCAGGGGCTGATCCGTGAGGAAGTCCGCTGAAAGATTGATGCCGTACAGGGCCTGCCATGCTTCGAAGACATGCGCCGGAATGCGCTGCAAGGGCAGGTCCGCCAGCCAGAAATCCGCGTCCGGCGCGTCATAGGCCGCCAGCACGCACACTTCTTCCGTGTTTTCCGGCGCGAAACGTCCCGGCCACCAGACCGGCAGGGAAAGGGACGCGTTGTTCCTGCTTCCGGCGGCTCCCGACGGAAGCAAGGGCGGAATTCCGGGCGGCGAAAGTTCTTCCCCGGCGCGGGCCCGCACCCGCACATGGCCGGAAATCAGATGATGCAGGCGCTGGGGATAGGCCGCGCGCGACCAGGGGCAGAGTTGCAGTCCGTCGCACGGGTCGCGGTGGCTGAGGGCCAGGCCCGCGCCGCCGCAGAAGCCCAGGTAGCCGCCGCCTTGTTCCAGATAGGCGCGCACGGCCGCGCGCCCGGCTTCGCCAAGGGCCAGGGCCTTGAGCCGGGCGTTGCCGCCCGGCACCACCAGCAACGGGGGCGGGATGGCGTTTTCGTATGCCCGGCAAGAGCCCGGCTTGCCTAAAAGCGCGCCTTCGGCTATTTCTTGGCCCTTAACCAGGCGGCAGGACAGTCCCAGGGCGCGCAACGCGCGCCAGGCCATGAGGCCCCAGATGTGGGACGCGTCCCATAACATGTAAATCGACTGCGCGGGCTGCATAGGCGCGCAGTATCGCCGCCTTTTACGGAGAAAGCAAGATGGCGGATACCCTCCCCAAGGGCTATGAGCCCCATGACGTGGAAGCCCGGTGGCGCAAGCACTGGGAAGAGAAAAAAACCTTCACGCCCGACCCGGACGCGCCCGGCGAGCCCTATTCCATCGTCATTCCGCCGCCCAACGTCACCGGGGCCCTGCACATCGGCCACGCCCTGAATTTGACGCTCATCGACGTGCTCTGCCGTCACGCCCGCCAGAAGGGCAAGAACGTGCTCTGGGTGCCGGGCACGGACCACGCGGGCATCGCCACCCAGAACGTGGTGGAGCGGGCCCTGGCCAAAGAGGGCAAGACCCGCCGGGATCTGGGCCGCGAAGCCTTTGTGGAAAAAGTCTGGGAATGGCGCGCGGACTACGGCCACCGCATCCTGAACCAGATCGGGGCCCTGGGCTGCTCCGTGGACTGGACGCGCCTGCGCTTCACCATGGACGAGGGGCTTTCGGCGGCGGTGCGCAAGGTTTTCGTGCAGCTCTATGATGAAGGCCTGATCTACAAGGGCCACTACATCATCAACTGGTGCTCGCGCTGCCACACGGCCCTGGCCGACGACGAAGTGGAACACGAGCAGAGCAGGGGCAGGCTTTGGAGCGTGCGCTACCACCTCACGGACGGTTCTGGCTCCATCGTCATCGCCACCACCCGCCCCGAAACCATTCCCGGCGACACGGCCGTCTGCGTGCATCCCGAGGACGAACGCTATGCCCATCTGGTGGGCAAAACCGCGCGCGTGCCCGTGCTGGGACGCGAGGTGCCGATCATCGCGGACAACTATGTGGACCGCGAGTTCGGCACCGGCGCGTTGAAGGTCACACCCTGCCATGACCACAACGACTGGCTGCTGGGCAAAAAGCACAATCTGGAATTCGTGCAGGTCATTGACGAAAACGGCGTCATGAAAGCCGAGGCCGGGCCTTACGCGGGCCTGAACAAGGAAGAATGCCGGGACAGAATCGTGGCCGACATCGAAGCCGCCGGGGACCTTGTGGGCGTGACGGAGCTGGAACACGCCGTGGGCCACTGCTACCGTTGCCATACGGTGGTGGAGCCGCACGTCTCCCCCCAGTGGTTCGTGGCCACCACCAAAATGGCCCCGTCCGCGCGCGCCGCCGTGCCGGAACTGACCAGAATTTTTCCGGAATCCTGGCTCAAGACCTATTACCATTGGCTGGACAACACCCGAGACTGGTGCATCAGCCGTCAGATCTGGTGGGGCCACCGCATCCCGGCCTGGACCTGCAAAGCCTGCGGCAAGCTGATCGTGGCCGAGGAAGCACCGGACGTCTGCCCCGTGTGCGGTTCGGATCATCTGGAGCAGGACGAGGACGTGCTGGACACCTGGTTCTCCTCGGCGCTCTGGCCTTTCTCCACCATGGGCTGGCCGGAACAGACCAGGGATCTGGCGCGCTGGTACCCCACCTCGGTGCTGGTCACGGGCTTTGACATCATCTTCTTCTGGGTGGCCCGGATGATGATGATGGGCCTGCACTTCATGAAGCAGGTGCCCTTCCGTGACGTCTATCTGCACGCCCTGGTGCGCGACGCCACGGGCCGCAAGATGTCCAAATCCACGGGCAATGTTATCGATCCCCTGCTCATGATCGAGAAATACGGCTGCGACTCGTTGCGCTTCACGCTGACGGCCTTCGCGGCCATGGGCCGCGACATCCGCCTGTCCGAAGAGCGCATCGAAGGCTATCGCCATTTTGTGAACAAGCTTTGGAACGCCGCGCGCTTCGCCCTGATGAACCTGCCGGAGGAAGCGCCCGCGTCCGTGAACCTGGAAAATGTACGGGGCCTGCACCATCAGTGGATTCTGCAGCGTCTGGAAATGGCCAAGCTGGACATGGACCAGGCCCTTGCGGACTACCGTTTCAATGACGCGGCCCAGCTCGGCTACAAATTCCTCTGGAACGAGTTCTGCGACTGGTATCTGGAACTGATCAAGCCCGACATGCAGTCTGACGACCCCGCGCGCAAGGCTGCGGCCCAGTATGTGCTCTGGCTGGTGCTGCGCGAACTGCTGGTGCTGCTGCATCCCATCATGCCCTTTGTCACGGCCGAGATCTGGCGCGCCCTGCCCGTGCCCGCCGGGGAACAGCCCACGGATCTGGCCCTGGAGCCCTATCCCTCGTTGCGCCCCGGCTGCGCGCGTGAGAGCGAAGCCTGCCGCATGGAGCTGATCCAGGGCGTGATTGTGGCCGTGCGCACCATCAAGGCCGAACTGGGCATCAGCCCCAGCCACACGGTAAGCCTGCTGCTCCATCCCGTGGACGAGGAACAGGCCGCCCTGCTGGAGGAAAACCGGGGCCTGATGATAACCCTGGCCCGCCTGGAATCCCTGAAACTGGGCGCGGAAGTGCACGCGCCCAAGGCGTCGGCCTCGGCCGTGGTCCAGGGCTGCCAGGTTATCGTGCCCCTGCGCGGGGCCGTGGACCTGGCCGGTGAGTTGGCGCGCCTGGACAAGGAACTGACCAAGCTGGAAAAAGACGTGACAGCCGTGAACATGAAGTTGAGCAACGAGAGCTTTGTGAGCCGCGCGCCCGCCGAAGTGGTGGCGCGCGAACGGGAACGCGCCGGGCAGTTGCTGGACGCCAAGGCCAAATTGCAGGCCCTGCGGGCCCGTTTCGCCGAGGCCCTGGCCGAAGAATAATCCCGGCGGCCCGGCCCAGGCGGGCCGGGCCGCTTCCCCTTTTTTCCGCGAGCGCGCCGCCCGCTTCCGGCGCGCGCCCGGAGGCAGCATGCCGCGTTTCGTACGTTGTATCCCGATTGTTTCCCTTGTCCTGATTTTCTCCCTGGCTGTTGCGCTGTCCTGGCCCGTATCTTGGCCCGTGTCGCGGGCCAGGGCCGCCGTGTCGGGCCAAAGCGCAGAGGATGCCGCGCATCCCGCTCCGGACTGGGACAAGAAGGGCGCGCCCGCGCCTGATTCCGCCGACCCCGCTCCCGGCCTGGAAGACGGCATGGATCTGCCGTCCGTCAAATCCGGCGGGCAGGCCTCTCCCGCCGCCGTGGTCAAGGAAATGCGCCCCCTGCTGGACATTCGGGCCCTGCGCCGGAGTCTGGACGACATCGGCCTGCTCAAGGCCGCGGGCTTTGCCTATCAGGAGGGCCTGACCGTGCCCAAGGACATCTGCCCCCAGCCCGGCGACCGGGATCAGGCGGCGGTGCTCAGCGGCATGGCGGCGTCGGATCAGGCCTACGCCCTGTTTTTCGGCAAGGCCGAGGACGCGGCGCGCGAAAACCGCCTTTTGCGCAAACTGAGCCCCAAGACCCATCTGCCCGTTCTGACCGCCAAGGAAAAGAACGTCTTGGCGAAAGATCCCACCGGCCCGGCCGGGCGGGAGATCATTGTCCGGCGTAGCGAGGCCCAGGTACGGGCCATGCTGGCGGCGGCCTCGCAAAACGAGGCCAATCTGCGCTTGCTGGGCGCGCATCTCTACGGCCTCTTTTTGGAGCGCCTGTATACCACGTCCGTCATGGTGCTGGCCGCCGCTGAAAGCGACACCCTGGAGCCGCTCCACAAGGTGCATGCGGCGTTGAGCACCAGTCAGGGCAAACTGGTGGAGATGCTGGCGCGGCGCGGCCTGCTCGGGAACGCGCGCTTCGCCGCAACCCGCCTGGAGACCGTGGACAGCCTGCTGCGCCTGTTGGCGAGCAATCACGGCCGCCCGAGCCTGGCCCAGATGGAGGAAGTTCTGGGCATTGTGCGCGAGGAGAGGGCCTCGTTTTTGACGCCCTGCCCCTAGAGCAGATTAACTTTGAAATTTTACAAATTTCAAAGTCGGCATTCTGGCGAAAAACGTGGTTTTCGCCAGAATCCACGCCGCGTTGCTCTCGATGCCTGTACGCCCTTTGGGCTACAGGCACGGCCCTACGGGCCGCCCGTCGGGTCGGTCTTCGCGGCGCGCCGCACCGTGTGCGGCGTTAGAGCAGTTCCAAAGTAAAAATGCTCCAGGGGGTGTCGTCATGAGTGTCTTTTCGGTTATCTCTGCGTCGAAATTCGTCTTTTATTCCGGTCGAGTACCATAAGAGTACACTCCCTTCATAACAGGCTCTTTCTCCTTGGTATAACACGAAAATCCATCTCATGACGACACCCTCTAGGTGTAATGTTTCAATAGATTGTTCAGCCTTCGTCCATTTTTGAACTCGTTGCCGGAGCAGTCCGGTCTTTCGGGTAACGGGATTCACGGCGCACCGCTCTCTGTCCGTCAGCCGCCGTTTTTCCGCTCCTCGCGCCATTTTCGGCCGGACGGACCGCGCATTGACAAAGCGGGCATTATCACTATGCTACAATAAAGGTCTTTCGGCACAACAACGGGATGTTCCGACGAGGGGCGTCCCGTTGCGTCGTTTTACGGGTGGCCGCATGCGCGGCCCCGCCAACCGAAGCCGACAGCGCCGGAGCTTTTGCCGGAGCGCCGCCCGTCCAACACGGGATGGCCGCCGCAACCAAGGGTTTTTGTGAACGCGAAACTAAAGGACGCCACCTCCACCCTCCGCAACCGCCTGGTCAACCGAGCTCTGCGCCTGGCCGACCAGGCCGCGGGCGTCCCCACTCTGGCCGCCGTCCGTTCGGCGCTTATCGTCATGCTGCCCTTCATGTTCCTGGGCTCTCTGGCGATTTTGCTGAACAGCTTTCCCCTGACCGCCTACAGGGACTTCATGGCCCATGTTTTCGGCCCGCGCTGGACCCTGTTCGGTGAGATCCTCTACAGCGGCACCTTTGCGATCATGTCCCTGAGCCTGGTCTTTTCCATCGGCCAGCATCTGGTGGACCAGTTTAACAGCGCCAGCCGGATTTTCCGGGCCAACCCGGTCATTGCCGGTCTGGTCAACCTGGCGGCCCTGTTCTGTCTTTTCCCGCAGTCGGCCTCGTCGGACAATCTGCGCTGGTTCGGCGTTTCCGGCCTGTTCGTGGCCCTGCTGGTGGGCCTGGCCTCCACCCGGCTGTTTCTGTTCTTTTTTTCCTTCAAGCAACTCCATCTGCATTTGCGCGGCGGCGCGCCGGACATTGCCCTGCCGCGTACCTTCAGCTCCTTTCTGCCCGGCATTCTGACCTTGCTGGCCTTTGCCGCCGTCGGCACGCTGCTGCACGGCACGGGTTCGTCCCTGCACGAACTGGCTTATCATTACATCCGCCTGCCTTTCGACGCCCTGCACGATGGTCTGGAGCGGAGCCTGCTCTATATCCTGTCCCTGCATGTGCTCTGGTTTCTGGGCATCCACGGGGCCAATGTGCTGGACCCCATTACCCACGATATTTATGGCGCGGCCATGCTTGCCAATGAAACCGCCGCCGCCGTGGGTCTGCCCCTGCCGCACATCATGACCAAGAACTTCATGGATGTGTTCGTGTTCATGGGCGGTTCGGGCGCTGGCATCTGTCTGGCGGGCGCGCTGATTCTGTTCGGCAAAACCCGCACCAGCCGGGGCCTGGGGTTTTTATCCCTGCTGCCCGGCATGTTCAACATCAATGAAATTCTGCTCTTCGGCCTGCCCGTGGTGCTCAACCCGCTGATGCTGATCCCCTTTGTGGGCACGCCCCTGATTTTGGCGGGCGTCAGCTATCTGGCGGTGGTCTGGGGGCTGGTGCCGGGCGCGAGTGTGGCCACGGAATGGACCACGCCCGTACTGCTCAACGGCTATCTGGCCACCGGCTCCCTGAACGGCTCTTTGCTGCAACTGCTGAACCTCTGCCTGGGCGTCTGCATTTACGCGCCCTTTGTGGTGCTGACCAACAAGGTCAACATCCGCCGCACCAACGCGGCGTTCAGCACTCTGACCGGGCGGATCTGCGGCGGGGACGGCGGCCCCTACAGCCGCCAGCAGGACGACGCGGGCACCCTGGCCCGCAGCCTGATTCTGGACCTGGAAAGGGAGAGCCGCAACGCCCAGGGCCTTTTTCTGGAGTACCAGCCGCAGATTTGTGCCCGCAGCGGCAGGGCGGTGGGCGTGGAATCCCTGCTGCGCTGGCGGCATCCGGCCTACGGGTCCATTCCCGCGCCCGTGACCGTGACCCTGGCCGAGGAATCCGGGCTGATCCGGCCCATCGGGATCTGGATTTTCGAAACCGCCTGCCGCACGCGCCGCCGCTGGCTGGACGCGGGCCTGACGGACCTGACCATGGCGGTCAATGTTTCCGCCTTGCAGCTGCAGGCCTCGCTGCCGGAGCGCTTTATGGAGATAACCCGCCGCTACCGCGTGCCGCCCGCGCTGATGAGCGTGGAAGTGACCGAATCCAGCGCCCTGGATTCCGGCTCGCCGGAAAGCCGGGTAGTGGCGCGCCTCCATGATCTGGGCTTTCCCATCGCCATTGACGACTTCGGCATGGGGCACAGCTCGCTGAAGTATCTTAAGCAGTTCCCGGTGAATTATGTGAAAATCGACGGCGAAATCACCAAGGAACTGGTCACCAATCCCATCTGCCGCGATATCGTCTCTTCCATCACCCGTCTCTGCCGGGCACGGGGCATGAGCTGCGTGGCCGAATTCGTGGAAAACGACGAACAGGTCGCCATCCTGCGCGAGGAGGGGTGCGACATTTTCCAGGGCTGGCGCTACAGCCCTGCCCTGCCCGAAGCGCAATGTCTGGCGTATCTTCAGCAAAACAGGACCGAGGGCGGCGAAGACTGCGCCGCCCTATCCGTCGCAACGCGGCCGGGGCCCGCCGCCGGGGAACGCTAGCCTGTGGCGGAACAACAGCAACGCCTGGTTCCGGGCGGTTTCCGCACCCTGCGGCTGCTTTGCCTTCCGGCGTTGTTCTGGGCATTGCTTTGGGCGTTGTGGCCCGCGCGTGCGGATGCGGCGGATACCACGGACAGTCCCGACAAGGGCAGCCCGGCCCGGACGCTCCTGCCCGAGGACAGCCCGCTCAGCCCCCTGGTAAACGACGCCCATCTCAGCGGCGGCCTGTATTTCTTCGGCCGGGACCGCCAGCGCTACGACGTGGACCGCAAAACCTACCGCACCAACCTGCGTCACGGTTCCCTTCAGGCCAATCTGGATCTGGTTTCCGGCTATGCCTGGGACCATCTGGGTTTTGATTTCGGCGCCTTCACCTCCCATGATCTGTTCAACTACGGCGCGCCGGACCATGAAATGGGCTACGTACCCTGGCAGGACCCCTGGCATCCGGACTGGAGCAGGCACTTCACGCTGAACGGCGTTTCCATCTATAAGGCCGCACTCAAGGCCAAGGCCGGTCCGGCCTGGCTGCGCGCGGGCTGGCTGCAGCCCGAAGGGCCCGGCGTGCTGGGCGTGAACTGGTCCATCATGCCCGGTTCTTGGCGAGGGGTGAACGCGGGGCTGGATTTCGGCGGCTTTTCCGTGGCCGGTATGGTGGCCGACACCTACAAAGCACCCTGGTTCCTGGACGAATACAAGCTGATGAAGAACGACGGCGAGAGCCATGTGCCCGGCGTCTGGAGCTTGGGGGCGCGCTACGCCTTTGACAACGGCATTACCCTGGAGGCGGCCTACGGCCAGTCGCCGGGTCATCTGCACAACGCCCATTTCAAGAGCAGCTGGGAGCTGCCCGCGGGACCGGGACGGCTGAAGTTCGGCTACCATCTTTACGCCATGGCCGACAGTGACGACGGCGACGGGGTCAACAACAATTTCGACGGCCCGGCCCTTCAGCACTATCTCTTCGGCCTGTATGAGCTGAATCTGTGGACCTTCCGCCTGGAAGGCACCTATACCGGCGCGCCCATGTCCGGGCCCTGGAGCCAGGGGCAGTTCGCCTACCGCCTGGCGGACCGCAACGGCGGAGCCAAGGGCGCCTATGAGGTCTGGTGGGATTCCCGCTCGGACTGGAACGCGGACGATGAAAAGGCGGTCTTCGCGGGCGTGGAGCGCCGTCTGGACGATATCCTTCCCGTAAAGGGCTTTTACGTGGGCGTGAGCGGGGCCGTGGGCTGGGACGGGCGGGGCTGGGGAACGTCCGAGCGCCTGCGCGAATGGGCCGTGAACGGCGATCTCGGCTATGTCAAACCCGACGGCCCCCTGGAAGGCGCTTTCGTCAAGCTGCATTACACGGAATATCGTAACGGTACGGACGCGCCCAGTTGGTCCGTGTACAAGAACGGTTTCCAGTCAGAGCACGATTTCAAGATTCTGATCGGCCTGCCGTTTTCGTTTTGAAGTAAAAAATTTGTCCGCAGGGCTAATCCCCGGAGAAAGTTTGCCGTAAAGCTGATCAAAAGGGTCATATATCAGCCGCGCCCCGAGCGGCCAATCGTGCGAATTTTTCGCGGGAGATGCGAGTATGCGTTGGCGAGACATCCGGCTTGTGTATAAATTGAGCCTTGCCTTTGGGGTGATTTTTCTGTTGTTCGGCCTGTACACTGTTTATAATTTCAAAGTCATCGGCGACATCTCCGGGGTTTCCGACGCCCTGGACCGCAGCAGCGAGTCCGAACTGACTCTGCTCAAGGCTGAAAACGCCCATTTCGTCTGGGCGGCCAATGTGGCGGCCTACCTCCTGGACGATACGGTGACCAGGCTCAATGTGGTCACCGACGGGCATCAGTGTACGTTCGGCAAATGGTTTTACGGCGAGGGCCGCAGGGAACTGGAACAACGCCTGCCCGCCGTGACCCCTATTCTGGACTCCCTGGAACAGCCGCATCTGGCCCTGCATGCGGTGGTGCCCGGCATCGTGGCGGCCCATGAAAAAGGCGATGATCAGAGCATGCAGACGCTCTACCGGGATGGAATCGCCACTAATCTGCTGCTGATCCGCCAAGGCCTGACCAAGGCCATCAAACTGGTGGACGAAGACCTCATGCGTTCCAACACGGCTCTGGCCAGGACCCTCGTCCAGAGCCGGAATGTGGCTCTGACCATGAGCGGCGGCATTCTGCTGGTCTGCGTGCTGCTGGCCGTCTTTCTCACCCGCAGCATCGCCGGGCCGTTGCGCCGTCTGGTGCTCTATGCCCAGGAAGTGGCGGGCGGCAATCTGCGCGAGCCCCGCATCGCCCAGAAAGACGAGGTGGGCCAGTTGAGCGCGGCCCTGGGCGTGATGGTCGGCACGCTCAAGCACAAGATCGAGGAAGCCCGCGAACAGACCGATATGGCCCTGGCTAAAAGCCGGGAGGCCGAGGAAGCCCTGGATTCGGCCAAAGTGGCCGCGCAGGAGACGGCGGCCAAGAATGATATGATTCTGGGGGCCTGCCAGCGCATCGAGGATGTGGTGAGCAATGCCAACCGCGCTTCGGGCGAGCTTTCAGCCGGTATTCTCCAATCCAAGAAGGGCGCGGAGGTCCAGGCTCGCAAAATTTCCGAGACCGCCTCGGCCATGGAACAGATGAGCGCCGTGGTGATCGAGGTGAGCCGCAACGCGACCTCGGCGGCGGAGCTTTCCGCCGGTGCCCGCCAGAAGGCCGAGGAGGGCGCGGACGTGGTGCTGGAAGTGACCCGGAGCATCCGCAGCGTGCAGGAGCAGTCCCGCAGGCTGAAAGAGGATATGCAGACCCTGGGCCAGCATGCCCAGGCGGTCAACAGAATCATGAGCGTGATCTCGGATATTGCGGACCAGACTAATCTGCTGGCCCTGAACGCGGCCATTGAGGCCGCGCGGGCCGGTGAATCCGGGCGCGGCTTCGCGGTGGTGGCCGACGAGGTGCGCAAGCTGGCCGAAAAAACCATGGCCTCAACCACGGATGTGGATAACGCCGTGCGGGCCATCCAGCAGAGTGCGGACAAAAATATGCGCCAGGTGGATGAAGCCGTGCAGACCATCGAGCAGGCCACGGAACTGACCGGCAGGTCCGGCGAGGCCCTGCGCGAAATCGTTTCCATTGTGGACGGCGCCGCCACCCAGGTGCGGGCCATTGCCACGGCCAGCGAGGAGCAGGCCGTGTCCAGCCGGGAGATGGCCGACGCCATCAACGAGGTGGATACGGTGGCCGGGCAGACCGCCCAGGCCATGAACAACGCGGCGCGATCCGTGGCGGACCTGGCCGGGCAGACCCGCACCCTGCACGCGCTGGTCACGGAAATGCGCGGCAAGGAGTAACGGGGCGCGGAAAAAGCGTGTTTTTTGTGTCCAGAGCGAAAAAGAAACATACTCTTGCGTCAGCTTTACTGTAACTTTGCGGTTATGTTACAAAAGCCGCATTTCCGCAAAACCAGCCCCCCGCTCACTTGCCGACAATATCGGCTGCGTTCGCGGGTCTAGAAGACGCACCGCTGGAGTCAAATGCATATCCGGAGTGGAGACATTCATTCGATTGCCCTGCGCGAAAGAGCAGGGCAGACGCATCTAAAAAAGATCTATAGACTGGGGGCTATGGAAGACCCTATTGAAATCACATTGGCTATTTTCCGTGACCTGCCTGACCCACGAGTAGAGCGCACAAAGATACATAGTCTTGGGACTATTATGTTTATTGCTTTATGTTCGTACTTGTCAGGCGGTGACGGCTTTTATGACATGGAAGATTATGCCCATGCCAGGCAGGATTGGCTCAGCAGCCATATAGGCATGCAAAGCATTCCCAGTCATGATACCTTCAACCGCGTATTTCAGGCAATTTCCCCGAGTTGCTTTGGCGAATGTCTCCTTGAATTATCCCGACGTCTTCGGGAGAAAGTGACCGGCGACATAGTGGCCTTTGACGGAAAAACACACCGGCGCACTACCAAGAAGAATGGGACAGCTTTACATATGCTCAACGCTTGGTCCGTGGAAAATCGTTTGGTTCTCGGACAACTGGCCGTAGAAGAAAAGAGTAATGAAATTACAGCCATTCCCCAATTAATGGATATGCTGGACTTGAAAGGGTGTGTAGTAACGGCCGATGCGCTCAACTGCCAAAAAGTTGTAGCGGCTAAAGCCATCGAGAAACAGGCTGCTTACCTTTTGGCATTGAAGAGCAATCATCCTATGTTTTACGAGGAAGTACGTATGCATATGGATGCTCTATCCTGTGACGTTCCACCGGGATTTGAACAAATTGAGAAAGAACATGGCCGTATTGAAACCCGGCGGTGTTGGCAATCACCTTCAATAGATTGGTATAGCGATAAGGAGCAGTGGGCTGGCTTGCAAAGCTTTGTACTTATTGAGTCAGTGCGTGAAAGTAGAGGAAAAATCGAGACAAACCGTCGTTACTACATAAGTAGTTTAGCTCAGGATGAAGTGCGTGCCGCTAAAAGCGTGAGAGCTCATTGGCAGATAGAAAACGCCTTGCACTGGTGTCTTGATGTAGTTTTTGATGAAGATCAAAGTCGAGCACGGGTTCGTAATGCGGGCAAAAATCTTGGAATTTTGCGAAGTATCTGCCTCAATTTACTTCGGCGCATGCCGGGGAAATCGAGCTTGAAGGGCAAGAGGTTCAAGATTGCGCTGAGTGAAGATTTCCTCCTTCAGGCTCTCAGAATTTAGATGCGTCTGCCCTGCGCGGCTGAGGCGAGGCTTGCCGGTCGAATGCGGTTCGGGCCGCCTTCCCGGCCTGAGCGGGAAAGGCGGCCCGATTGCGGGAAAGAGAGAAACGCCGTGCCCGGCGGGCAGGCCCATGCCCGCGTCACAGGCCCAAAGCCTCAATCGGGCGCGTCTATCTATTCCGGATCGAAACCGATGTCGCGGATGGCGGTTTTCAGGGCTTCCAGGTCCACGGGGCCGGATTCCTCGAAGCGCAGTTCCTTGGCGGCCAGATCCACTTCGGGCTTGCTCACGCCAGGTATCTTGGCAGCGGCTTCCTCTACGGAGGCCTTGCAATGGCCGCAATGCATGCCGTTGACTTTCAGAGTTTTCATCTTATCCTCCAAAATAATTTTGGTTTTCATTTTCAACGGATTCAGGCTACGCTGAACCCGCTGGAAAAACAAGCGGAGGCGCGGCAATGAGTACGGAAAAAGAAACCAAAGACAGTAATAAAGCCTGCCAGTTGGGCTTTGATATCGGCGGCATGCATTGCGCCGCCTGCTCCTCGCGCATCGAGCGCGTGGTGGGCCAGTTGGACGGGGTGGACAAGGTCAGTGTGAACCTGGCCACGGCCAAGGCCAAGGTCTGGGCCAAGCCCGGCGACGAGGACGAGGTGCGCCGGGAGGTCATGGAGCGCGTCGCCAAGCTGGGCTTTTCGGCCACGCCGAGCAAGGACGAGGACGCCTCGGCCCAGTATGAAGCGGCCAAGGCCAAAGCCCTGGAGGACCGGCGGCAACGCCTGGGCCGTCTCTGGCCCATGCTCGGCTTTACCGTGCCCCTGCTGATCGTGTCCATGGGACACATGATGGGTCTCTCCCTGCCATCCTGGCTGGAGCCGCACAGTTCGCCGCGCGCCTTTATGCTGGTGCAGTTGCTGCTGACCCTGCCGGTGGTCTGGCTGGGGCGGCATTTTTACATTGAGGGCACGGCGGCCCTGCTGCACAAGTCCCCGACCATGGACAGCCTGGTGGCCATGGGCACGGGCGCGGCCTTTCTGTACAGCCTGGTCAACACCGTGCTGGGCCTTCTGGGGCATGATCCGGTCATGCGGGCCATGAACCTCTACTATGAGTCCTGCGCCGTGCTGCTGACCATGATCGAGTTCGGGCAGTTCCTGGAAGCCACGGCCCGGCGCAAGGCCGGGGACGCCATGGGCGCGCTGATGAGCCTCACGCCGGAAACGGCCCTGCGCCTGGACCCCGAGGACGAGGCCGTGCCGCCCGAGGATGTGCCTGTCTCCGCGTTGAAGGCGGGCGACCGCCTGCTGATCCGGCCCGGCAGCCGCGTGCCCGTGGACGGCGTGGTGCTGACCGGCAAGAGCGCGGTGGATCTTTCCCTGCTGACCGGCGAGTCCATTCCCGTGCCCGTGGGGCCGGAGGACAAGCTGGTGGCGGGCAGCGTCAACGGCGAAGGCTCCCTGACCATGCGCGCGGAAGCCGTGGGCCAGGACACGCGCCTGGCGCGGATCATCCGCCTGGTGCGCGAGGCCCAGGGCAGCAAGGCCCCCATCGCCCGCCTGGCCGATCGGGTGAGCTTTTATTTCGTGCCCTCGGTCATGGCTTTCGCCCTGCTGGCGGCGCTGGCCTGGCTGGTCTTCAGTTCCGAGCCCGTCACCACGCCCTTGTCCGTATTCGTGGCCGTGCTGGTCATGGCCTGCCCCTGCGCCATGGGCCTGGCCACGCCCATGTCCATTATGGTGGGCACGGGTCGCGGCGCGCAACTGGGCGTGCTGATCAAAAACGGCGCGGCCCTGGAACAGGCCGGGCGGATCACCACCCTGGCCGTGGACAAGACCGGCACCCTGACCACGGGCAAGCCCGTGCTCACCGGCATTTCAGTGCTGGCCGCCGACGGCTCGGCCACGGACGGCGTTGTGGACGGACTGGCCGAAAAGGATTTGCTGACCCTGGCGGCCGCCCTGGAGGCCCGCTCCGAACATCCCCTGGCCCTGGCCCTGATCAATGCGGGGCGTGATCGCGGCTGCCCGCCCTGCCCGGTGGATGATGTGGACGTTTCGCCGGGTCTGGGCATTGCCGGCACGGTGGGCCTGAACAATCAGAAATATGTGGTGGCCGTGGGCAACCGGGCCTTTATGAGAGAGCGCGGCCTGGAAGTGCCCGAGACGGCGGGCGCGCAACTGGCGGCTCTGGCCGAGGCCGGGCAGACCCCCTTGCTGCTTTCCGTGGGCACGGGCACGGATGCGCGCCTGGCCGGCATTCTGGCCCTGGCCGACGCCCTGCGGCCGGAATCTCCGGCCGTGGTGGCCCGTCTGCATGAAATGGGCGTGCGGGTGGTCATGCTCACCGGCGACAACGAGCGCACGGCCCGCGCCGTGGCCCGTGAGGCCGGTGTGGATGAAGTGGCCGCCGGGCTGCTGCCCGCCGAAAAGGCCGACTATGTGCGCCGTCTCCAGTCCGAGGGACAGGTGGTGGGCATGGTGGGCGACGGCATCAACGACGCTCCGGCTCTGGCCCTGGCCGATGTGGGCATGGCCGTGGGCACGGGCGTGGACGTCAGCGCCGAAGCCGGGGATATCGTGCTGATGCGCGGCGGCATGGAGGCCGTGTTGACGGCCCTGTCGCTTTCGCGCGCCACCATGCGCAATATCCGTGAAAATCTGGGCTGGGCCTTCGGCTACAATATTCTGGGCCTGCCCGTGGCCGCCGGTCTGCTGCATATTTTCGGCGGCCCCATGCTCTCGCCCATGCTGGCGGGCACGGCCATGGCCCTGTCCTCGGTGTCCGTGGTGACCAACGCCCTGCGGCTGCGCTTCTTCAAGATTGCGCCGTAGAACTCGCGGATATTGATGAACAGGCCGCGCATGTCGCGGCGTGAGGGCATTTCAAAAAAATTGAAATGCCCTCATATTTTATCCCAGGCGGCCGATAAAATAGCTATGAGCTTTATAAGCCGCCTTTTAAACGCCGATATGTTCGGCACGTTGTGGCGCCCTGATCCCGGCGGAATCAGGGTCGGCCGCGATGTCGGCGCGCTGACCTCCACCGGCTTTTCCCGTGGCGCCCCGGACAATGTGATTGTCAGCCGGGGCGACGATGTTGAACTGAAGTCCGCCGATCTCTTCAACAAGGTCAGGGACGCCGCGCGAAAAGGGGAAAATGTCACCCGGTTTCGTTCCATAAGCCCGCAAGACCTCGTTGAGGGCAAGGTTTCCTCCGGCAATAGCGTGTACAAGAACGGGGATTATTGCGCGGCCTTTGCCGACGGGATCCTGACCATTTCAAAGCGAAACGCGGAGACGGGCAAGTTTGATCAGGTTCTCTCCACCAAGATACGGGAAGACACCAAAGTTGTCTGGAACGAAAACGGCGAACCGCAACTTTTGACCGGCAGATCGGCCAGGACCGAAGGGGTTCTCAAGGCTGAGGGGGAAAATGAACTTCTCTTCCGCGTGTCCGATTGCGATGTGCAGGCCGGGGCAGGGACTGTCGTGTATAATTTGTGCAGTTCCTCGGGCACATATTCCGGCGGCGATAATGTAACCTATCTGGGCGCGTATGAGGGCGGCACGTTCACCGAGACCACGGGCAAGGTGACGTTCGGCGGCTATTTCAACGGCGCATCCTTTTCCAAGCTGACTGGAATTTCAGAATTTTCCGGCGTGTTTGAAGCTGCCGCCGTTGATCTTGCAGACGGCAAGGGCAGCTTCAGCGGCTATTTTTCCGCTTCGGCCATTACCGGTTCCGCCGACCACGGCAATACGATGGACGGCATATTTCTGGACGCCTGTACCATACAGGGCGGCGATGGCGACGATACGTTCAACGGCCGTTTCATCAACAGCACCATTGACGGCGGCGAAGGGGACAATTCTTTCGGCGACATGGGCATGAATCTGATGCGCACCTTGACCGCCGAAGCCGACTTCATCAACTCCAGCGTCAGCTCCGGCGCGGGGCGGGACAATCTGCGCGGCGTGGTCTGGGGAGGCTCCTTTGACCTTGGCGACGGCGATGACAGCGTGGACGGCGTTTTTTCCCAGACCACCATCAGCGGCGGCAGCGGCAACGATAGGCTCAAGGCCGACTACGCCAATGCCGCCTCCTTTGATACGGGCCGGGGCGACGATGTTGTGGACCTGACCACTGCCGTCAACAATACGGTGACGACCGGCGAGGGCAGCAACCGGGTCAGCATGGGCAGAAATGACGTGAGCGGCCAGGCCAAGACCTGGCAGACGGCTGAAGAACATGCTTTGCGGACAAGGCCCACGCAGACCGGCGAACTCGCGCGCAATACCGTCGTCGCCCATGAGGGTGAAAACGCCGTTACCATAAACAACGGCCTGAGCACGCGGCGGCTTGCGACCTCTGACGGTCAAAAGCAGGCCGGTCAGGGCGACGCCGTTGATGACGGCCCGGCGGAGGAAAACCCGCCGAAGGCGCAGCCGCAGGGCGACGGCACCGACAGGGCCATGGTCACCGCCATCAAGCGGTATCGCCTCTCGATGGTCACGGGATTGGAAACCGCCCGCGAACTGGCGGCCACAGTCATCTACGCTGACGGAAGCCGGGATAATATCAACACCATGACCCGCCGGGAGAAAAAATATGAAGATCCGGCGGGCGGCATGGTCCGGATGGTCCGCCGCTACGGCAGCGACGGTTCCGTCTCTTGGGACCGTTGGATGCGTCTTGCCGGGTAAACACGTTTTTCCCTTATCGCAGCCCGGTGGCGGGCTGTTTTTCTCCTCCGGCTTTTGAGAAGCCCTGCATTATTTGCTCTATTTTTTTCTTTGCAGCTTTCCTTCATCCATGTCCTGATGCTCCGGTTCAGGGCTCGTTGCACGAGTGATACTGCTGGCCGCGTCGCGTCCGGCCTCTGGCCCGGACGACGGGCAAACGCGAAAATTCCGGATTATGGCGTCAGCGCTGGGTTTGCGGGATTTATGCAAAATTTTTTTCTAAATTGTATACAATCTTACAAAATGACGCTACGGTTTCGGCACAGGCAACGGAGCAACAAAGGGGGCCACCCATGCATTGCCCACGGACCTTGCGCACTGATCTGATCATAACCGCCGCGCTTCTGCTTCTGTTGGTCATTTTGCGGGCCAACATCGACAAATGCGTGCAGCAGGTGGTGCCCTCGCTCATCAATCCCGACTTTTTCCCCTCCGTCGTTCTCAACTGCCTGATCGCCATCAACCTATTGATTCTCGTTCTGGATCTGCGCCAATGGCGCAGGCCGTCCCTCGCCGTAACCGCCGGCGAAGCGGACAGTGATGAAGCCGGGGATGAAACCGGGACCGGCGGCCCGGCATCGCTGCTCATCTATATCGGCATTCTCTTCGGCTATGTGCTCGGTCTGTACTGGCTGGGCTTTGTCTGCGCCACGCCGCCGGTCATGCTGGCCATCGCCCTGATGCTCGGCCTGCGGCGGGTGGCGCTCGCCTGCGTGGTTTATGTTTTGTTCGCGGTACTCATGAATTATCTGGCGCTCCACGTCATGCAGATCATTCTCCCCGTCGGGGTACTCTGGAATTAGGGAAGCGTTGCGGGTGAACCTTCAGGCAAGGGGGCAGCATGATTGAGCAGATTCTCGCCGGACTTCTTTCCGTCCTGACGCCCGAGTCCCTCGGGGCCATAGCCCTAGGCATTTTCACCGGCCTGATGTTCGGGGCCATTCCCGGCATTTCGGGCATCATGGCCATTTCCATCCTGCTGCCCATGACCTTTTACGTCAGCCCGCTGGTGGGCATCCCCATGCTGCTCGGCATTTACAAGGCCAGCATGTTCGGCGGCTCCATCACGGCCATTCTGCTGAATACGCCGGGCGCGCCGCCCGCCGTGTGCACGGCCATGGACGGCTATCCCCTGGCGCGGCAGGGCAAGGCGGGCAAGGCGCTGAACGCGGCCCTGACCGGTTCGGTGTTCGGGGATACCTTCAGCAACATCCTGCTGATCTGCGTGGCCGCGCCCCTTTCCTACCTGACCCTGAAGATCGGCCCCGTGGAGCAGTTTACCCTGATTCTGCTGGCCCTGACCGTGGTGGGCAGCATTTCCGGGCGCTCCCTGCTCAAGGGCATGAGCTGCGCGGGATTCGGCCTGCTGCTGGCCACGGTGGGGGTGTCGGCCACCACCGGGGACATCCGTTTTACCTTCGGGCATGACGAACTGGTGTCGGGCATCGCGCTGATCCCCATGGTCATCGGGCTGCTCTGTCTGCCGGAGGTCATCCATCAGGCCCGCGCGGGCATCCGGCGGCAGGTTCTGGCTAAAATCGATTTGCGCGGCGAAAACGGACGCCTGACCTGGACGGAATTCAGGCGCAATCTGCCGTTGTTGTTCCGCTCGTCCATCATCGGTTCCATTATCGGAGCTCTGCCCGGCCTGGGCGTGACCCCGGCGGCCTACATGGCCTATTCCGAGGCCCAGCGGACTTCCAAGACGCCGGAAAAGTTCGGCAAAGGCATGGTTGAAGGCGTGTTGGCCCCCGAGGCCGCCAACAACGCGGTGACCGGATCGGCCATGATCCCCATGTTGACGCTGGGCATCCCCGGCGACGACGTCACGGCCGTGCTCATGGGGGCATTTTTCATCCAGGGCCTGTCGCCCGGGCCGAATATCTTTTTCGAGCATACCGAGGTGGTTTACGGCATTTTCGGCTCGCTGATCATCTGCGACATCCTGCTCTATGTCATTGCCAAAGCCGGTTTCAACGTCTGGATCAGAATCATTCAGTTGCCCAGGCATGTGATTTTTTCGGGCGTGACGGTCTTCGCCGTGGTGGGCGCGTACTCCATCAACCAGAGCCTGTTCGACGTGGTCTGCCTGATCTGCTTCGGCGTTCTGGGCTACGGCATGCGCCGCTTCGGCTACAGCGCCGGGGCCATGATCATCGGTTTCATTCTCGGACCGCTGCTGGAACGCGCCTTTGACCAGAGCATGACCATTTCCGACGGCAGTTTTTTGATTTTCGTGGAGCGGCCCATCGCCCTGGGCCTGCTGATCCTCACGGCGTTGTCCGTGGCCAGCGTGATCCATGTGCGGCTGCGCAACGCCAGGTTCGCGAAAATGGCCCAGAGCTGAAGGCGGCATCAGCCCCCCCCGGCCCGGCCTGTTTCGATCCCGGAGTAGATTGACGGTAAAAATTAAACTGCTCCAACCCTCAACCCTGGAGACCGCTATGTTCAAGACTCTGCGAACGGCCCTGTGCGTTCTGGGCGCTCTTCTGCCGGCCGCTTTGCCGTCCGTGGCAACGGCCGGCAGTTATCCGGTCAAACCCATCCAGCTCATCGTGCCTTACGGGCCCGGCGGAGACAGCGACCTCACGGCCAGAGTCTGGGCCGAGTTCGCCAAACAGCGCCTGGGGCAGCCCGTGGTGGTGGTGAACAAGGCGGGCGGCGGCGGGCTGGCCGGAACCCTGGCCGCGGCCAAGGCCCGGCCGGACGGCTACACGCTCTATCTGGTCCAGGCCGGACCGGTGCTGATCCTGCCCCAGACCGCCAGCGCGGGCTATACCTTTGACAGTTTCGCCTACATCGCGCGGGTCATGATCGCCAATTGCGCGGTAGTGGTGCGTGCCGACGCGCCCTGGAAGGATCTCAACGAATTCGGCGCGGACGCCAAAACAAATCCCGGCAAGTATATCTTTGCCACGCCCGGCGCCACGGCCTGGCTGACCTTTGCCATGCGCAACTGGCAGAGCATTTCCGGCGCGCAGCTCAAGCAGGTGGAATACCAGAGCGGCGCGGAAACCATCAACGCGGTGGTGGGCGGCCATGCGGACATGAATTTCATGTTTCCCCAGACCTATGCGCCCATGGTCCGGGCCGGAAAACTGAAGATTCTGGCCATCGGCGCCAAAAGCAAGGACTTTCCGGACGCGCCGACCTTCGCGGATCTGGGCATCAAGGGCAATTATTTCGGTTGGGCGGGCATAGCCGCTCCCAAGGGCACGCCCAAGGAAATCATCGACAAACTCACCGCCGTCACCGAGGACATGAGCAAGGACCCGGCCTTTGCCAAGGCCATTGAAAACATGGGGGCCATGCCCGATTTCACCGCCGGTGAGGCATGGATGCGGCAGTTGAAGGAACAGCAGGCGGAAATGACTCTGGTGCTCCGAAACCTGAACATGCTCAAGAAGTAAAACCGGGAGGGGAGGGTGGGACAAGCCCACCCTCCCGAGCCGGCCGATGACAAGGAAGAGGACATGCTGCCCATCAAGAATACTTCCATGCTTCAGAACACGGGCGATCCCCTGGTGCGGGGCCCGCTGCTGCGGATGGCTAATCACGCCCTGGCGGCGCTCAATTCGGAACGCCTGATTCCCTCGCTGGTCCGGCTTGAGGGCGACATCCTGCATGTGGGCGACACCGTCTGGAACCTGGCCGACTACCGGCGCGTGCTCGTGGTGGGCGCGGGCAAGGCGGGCAATCATATGGCCCGCGCCCTTGAAGGCATTCTGGGAGCCCGCATCAGCAGGGGCCTGGTCATTGTCAAACAGCTTGAGCCGGGGGACGAGCTTGCGCACATTGAGCTGGCGCTGGGCGGCCACCCCTATCCCAATGAAAGCGGTCGGCGGGCCACCCAGCGCATTCTCGACCTGCTGGGCGGCTGCGCCTCCGGAGATCTGGTGGTTTCGCTGATCAGCGGCGGCAGTTCGGCTCTGATGAACTGCCCGGCGGAAGGCATCAGCGTGGAGGAGGAAAGCCGCCTCACCGAGCTCCTGCTCACGGCCGGGGCTTCCATCCTGGAAATCAACACCGTGCGGCGGCATGTCTCGGCCGTGAACGGCGGCCGCCTGGCCCAGCGGGTTTCGGCTTCGGGCGCGCGGATGCTCAACCTGATCCTGTCCGACCGGGTGGGCGACACGGCCGTGGGCACGCCGCGCGTGCCCGTGGCCTATACCGGCACCCAGATCGGCCTGGACCCTACCACCTTTCTGGACGCCTGGAACATTCTTGAGCGTTACAGGCTGCTCGCCGCCGCGCCGAATTCGGTACTGGAGCATCTGCGGCGGGGGCCGCAACTGACCGAGACGCCCAAAAGCCCCTTGCCGGGGGTGAGCAATTTTGTGATCCAGGGCCTGCCCGACGCCTGCGCGGCGGCCGTGGACGCGGCCCGCGCGGAACACTTGCCGGTGCATGTGCTGACCTCCGGCCTGGAGGGGGATTCGCGTCAGGTAGGCATGTTTCTGGCGGCCGTCGCCCGTGAGGTCCGGGACCGGGGCGAGCCCTTTGCCCCGCCCTGCGTGCTGGTGGCCGCCGGTGAAACCACGGTGCGCCTGAACGGCCCGGCGGGCAGCGGCGGCCCCTCGCAGGAACTGGCCCTGTCCTTCGCCAGGGAGGTGGCCGGTCTTGCCGGGGTGGGCATCGCGGCCATCGAAACCGAGGGCACGGACGGCCCCACGACGCTGGCCGGAGCCGTCACCGACGGCACCACCCTGGAACGCTGCCGCGCCGCGCGCGTGGACATTCTTGCGGCCCTGGACGGGCACGACTGTTGCCCGGCTCTGACCGCCGTGGGCGACCAGCTGGAAACGGGCAACACGGGCACCAATCTCTGTGATCTGAACATCATCTATATTGCCTGACGATCCGGCCGGGCGGACGGGAAAGAGCATGAAAAGTTACTGCATCAGCGGCATGAAGGCGCGGGAAGTTCTCAACAACAAGGGCTGCCCGGTACTGGAAGTGGATGTGCTCAGCGAGGACGGCCGCCTGGGCCGGGCCTCGGCCTCCTTCGGCATTTCGGCGGGCGCGCATGAGGTTGCCGTCGTGCGGGACGGCGGGCCGCGCTACGGCGGCATGGGCGTGCTGGGGCCCATCCGGCTGGTGGAGGAGCGGATTCTTCCGGCGCTCCGGGGTCTGGACTGCCGGGACCAGCGCGCCGTGGACCGGACCCTGCTGGAGCTGGACGGCACGCCGGACAAGTCCGCGCTGGGCGGCAACACCATCTGCAGCGTGTCCCTGGCCGTGGCCCGGCTGGGCGCGCTGCATCGGCAAGTGCCGCTGTATCAGTATCTCGGCGGCGCGCTGTGCGACACCCTGCCCCTGCCGCTTTTCAACATGATCAACGGCGGGCCTTATTCCGCGGCGCCCACGGATTTCCAGGAATTTCACGCGGCTCCGGCGGGCGCCAAAAGTTTCGCCGAGGCCATGCGCATGGGCGTGGAGGTCTTGCAGCGCCTGCCGGAAGTGATCAGGAAACGCCACGGCGCCGCGGCCTACCGGCCCGGCCATCTGGGCGGCATCGGCGCGCCGTCGG
Source organism: Desulfovibrio sp. 3_1_syn3 (assembly GCF_000145315.2). NCBI lineage: Bacteria > Pseudomonadati > Thermodesulfobacteriota > Desulfovibrionia > Desulfovibrionales > Desulfovibrionaceae > Desulfovibrio > Desulfovibrio sp. 3_1_syn3. Next base: position 352,772 of record NZ_ADDR02000001.1, on the reverse strand, counting down.
CGGACCCGCGCGAGGTGTTGGCCACGCTCTGGGCCGCCGTGGAAGAGGCGGGCTATGCGGACCGCTTCGTGCTCAGCCTGGATTGCGCCACCAGCCATCTTTTCGATCCGGAAAGCGGGCGCTACAACCTGAATTTCGGGCGGTTCGACACCACGGAGATGATCGACTATTTCACGGAGCTGGTGCGCGACTTCCCCATCTTCATGCTGGAGGACCCCCTGCATGAGGACGATTTCGAAGGCTTCGCCTGGCTGAACACGGCCGTGCCCACCCTGATCTGCGGGGACGACCTCTTTGTGACCAGCGTGCGGCGGCTGGCCGTGGGCGCGGCCCTCAACGCGGCCGGGGCCATGATTTTCAAACCCAATATGATCGGCAGCGTCAGCGAGGCCCTGGATGCCGCCAGATATGCCGTGGCCCACGGCATGGAAGTGATCCCCTCGCAGCGCGCGGCCACCTCGCCCGACGACCCCACGGCGGAACTGGGCCTGGCCGTGGGCGCGAGGCTGATGAAGGTCGGCGCGCCCCAGACCGGCGAACGCACCCAGCAGCAGAATAATCTGATCCGCATCGAGGAAAGCATGGGGGCCGCCGCGCGCTTGATCAGCGGGGAGGAGGTGCGGCGCTGGCTGGTCCGTTAGAGCATTTCAACTTTGAAATGCTCTGATCAGCGCTTCCTTCGGCCAGGAGAGGGACGAGCCCCGGATCGCGCTGGGAAAACGGACGGTCTGTATTCATTGCCGAATAGAACGGCCTGCTCTATACTATGCGTGGTATGGCGGGCGCGGTGCGCGCCCACCGGGCACGGGCGGAAAAGAGCCCAGAGAAGGGGTAGGGAAAGGGTCATGGGAGCGGGATACGTCTTTACCAAGGAATCGCGGCCCACATTGCGGGACAGGGCCGTGCAGCAGATCAAGCGGGCCATTCTTTCCGGCAAGCTGAAATCCGGAAGCCGGCTTATTGAGCAGGAGCTTTCGGAAAAAATGGGCATGAGCCGCTTTCCCGTTCGGGAAGCCTTCGCCAGTCTGGAGTGCGAGGGCCTGGTGACCATTGAGCCCTACAAGGGGGCGTTCATCAGCATACCGGACAGCACGGAGATCGTGGAGACCTACGAGATCCGCGAACTGCTGGAGGCCCACGCCCTGTCCCTGGCCATGCGCGGGGACGTCGCCGGGATCGCGGCCCGGCTGAGCGCCATCATCAGCGCCATGGACGCCGCCACCGAGCCCTCGCGCGAGGACTTTCTGCGCAACGATTTTGAATTCCACGAGACGCTCTGCCAGCTCTCCGGCAACAGCGTGCTCTATCGGACCTGGCTGACCCTTTCCACCAAAATCCAGATCCTGCTCAACGAAGAGTTGCACGTGGAATCCATGAGCCAGATGTGCAGAAATCACCAGCGGCTCTGCACCCTGATCGCTTCCGGAGATGTGGCGGCCGCGTCCGGGGAGCTGCGCGCCCATCTGCAACGCGGCAAGGCCAGCCTGCTCAGCCTGCGCCGGAACAAGGGAGACAGGGAAGGTTAGAGTTTTTTGATATTGAAAATATCCCAACGCTCCGTGCGGATTTTCCGTGGAAAGCCGCATCGCGAAATTATCGCAAGGCGAATGTACTTCGCCGTTAAGCGATAATTTCAAGCGCAAACTGCTCTAGGTCCTGTTAACACTATTTGACAAAGAGCGAGTATTCCGTAAGAATGTCTTATGCAAATTACTCGCGAACAATATGAGAGAATCGCTGACTGCTTCCCGCGCCAAAGAGGTAATGTCCATTTTGACAATCTCCAGGTGTTGAATGCGATTCTGTACGTTGCGGAGCATGGGTGTAAATGGCGTGGACTGCAGAAAAATTTTGGCTGTTGGCACAGCATCTACACGCGCATGAACCGCTGGAGCAAGAACGGAGTTCTTGACCGTATATTTGAACGCCTTCAACAAGAGCAGATACTCCGCCTTAAAATAGAAGCAGTTTCTCTCGACAGTACTATTGTTAAGGTTCATCCCGATGGAACAGGGGCCTTAAAAAAACAGGTCCGCAGTCCATCGGAAAGTCCAGAGGCGGCTGGACGACCAAGCTTGATATGGTTGCCGCGAATGCTGAATGCGCGTTGAATTTCAGCCTCACTCCCGGCAACGCCGGCGATGCCCCCGAGGGGCGCAGGCTGCTTGTCCAGTTGGGGCCGATGCCAGCGCCGTGCAGCTTGCTTATGGATGGCGCATATGAGGGTAATGAAACGACTCGCTTGGGACGTGAGTTGGGCTTCACTCCGGTGGTGCCGCCCAATCCCAACCGACTGAAACCGTGGGAGTATGACAAAGAGCTATACAAAAGACGTAATGAGGTAGAACGGCTTTTCAGGAGGCTCAAAGGCTTCCGTCGTGTTTTTACTCGGTTCGATAAGCTCGATGTCATGTTCCTGGCCTTTGTCGTCTTTGCGTTAATTGTTATAGCTCTGAAATAGTGTTAACAGGCCCTAGCCCCCGGCAGGCGTTGCCGGAAAGCCTTGCCCGTCCAGCAGGGATTCCAGCTTGGCGAGTTCAACCGGCCGCGAGTAATAATAGCCCTGGCCCAGATCACAGCCCGTTTCACTCAGGATGTCCTGCTGCTCCTTGGTTTCGACGCCCTCGCAGACAATTTTGAGGCCGAATGTTTTGGCGATCTGGACAATGCCGCGAATGATCATGATGCTTTTGCGCTCGGTCAGGTCCCGCTGCACAAAGCAGCGGTCGATTTTGAGCACGTCCGCCGGGAGGTCCTGTAACAGGCCCAGAGAGGAATAGCCCACGCCGAAGTCGTCGATGGCCACGGTGAAGCCGCTTTCCCGCAGCTTGCGGTTCTGCTGGATGATGGCATCGGGATCGTCCATCAGGGCGCTTTCCGTGATTTCGATTTCCAGAAAGGCATAGGGGATCGCATGGCGGTCCGCAATGCTTTTCAGGCGCTCCGCGAAGTTTTCATCAATGAAATGCAGCCTGGAGAAATTGCAGGCAACGGGCACGACCGGCTTGCCGGAGTCAAGGCGGTTGCGCAGTATCTTGCAGACTTCCTCGAACATATACAGATCAATCCGCTTGATGAAGCTGTTGCGCTCAAAGACCGGAATGAAATAATCCGGGAACAGCAGGCCCTTTTGAGGGTGCAGCCAGCGGACCAGGGCCTCCGCGCCGAGAATCCTGCCCGATTTCAGATCGACCTTGGGCTGGAAATAGGGCACGAATTCCCGCTGGTTCAGGGCCTCGTGCATTGCGGATTCCACTTCAAGGTCATGACTGCGGCTGTTTTGCAGCAGGCGGAAGGTGTAATCCTTTTCGGAAAAGAGCACATGCTGGTCCCGGCCGTTTTTTTTGGCCTGGGAGAGCGCCAGGTCGGCCTGATAAATCAATTCACGCGGCGTGTGCGGCTCTTTCCGTTCCCAGAGGATGCTGCCCATGCTGAGGGTGACGTGGGTGTCCGTGAGCGGCACGATGTCATGCCGCAGGTTCTGCTTCTGAATGTTCCGCAGAATGGTTTCCGCCACCTGGTTGATGCTTTCCGCGTCGGCGTCCGGCAGCACGATGACGAATTCCTCGCCGCTCAGGCGGCTGACCAGCCCCTTGCCCTTCGGCACGGCGTCTTGCAGGCAGCGGGCGATGCCCGCCAGGACCTGGTCCCCGGCCATATGCCCATAGGCGTCATTGAAGGATTTGAAGGCGTCGATATCCGCCATGACCACGCCCAGATTTCCGCTGCCGCGCGCAATGGCCTTTTCCAGGTATTCTTCCAGACTCCTGCGGTTGGGCAGCCCGGTCAGATAGTCCGTGGCGTTCAGTTCCGTGAGGCGTCGGTTCTGGGCCTGCCACTCGTTGTAGATCTTGTTGAAAACAAGGGCGAAGCCCCGCATTTCCCTGGAACCCTCGGGTGTCAGAAGAGCGGGAGCGCCTTTTTCGATTTTCCGCAGGCTGGTCAGGTAGCGGTTGAACGGCCGCAGCGTCAGGGCATAGAAGCAGAGCAGCAGAACGGCCAGCAGCCCAACACCACGGCATTGGACACCTGCGCCGAGAAAAGCGCGTGTTCGGTGGCCGTTGCGGCCCGCGCCAGTTCCGCGTTTTTCCGGTTCTGAAGTTTCTGCCGGAATTCCTGCAGGTCGTCGCGAATGATCTGCTTGTTCTGCATGTAGATCGGGCCGAAGATGAAACTCATGGCGAGCACGGCTTTTTGGTCCGCCGAGAGTTGCGCCTCCCGGCTGTTCCGGCGGGCGGCGGCCAGCTCGGGCGGCATATCCGCTTTTTTCATGCCGATGCTTTCCGCCACCAGGCGCATGGCCCAGGCTTCCCTGGCCACAAGGTCGTCGGATGCCTTTTTGGCGGCGTTGACCAGCGCGCTTTCCTCGGCGGTCAGGTGCAGCGCCGCAAGCTGATCAAGGACCTTTTCCCGGCGTTTCAGAATGGTGACTTCATGCCAGTAATTGCGCAGATACTCCGCGTTTTTGTTGGCGATGAAGCGCCAGACTTCCTGGGTCAGGTAATCGGAGGCGTCCGCAAGCGTCTGGCTCTGTTCCTCGCTCAGCCGTCTGCTGCGTTCCACCTCCACCTGGTTTTGCACGCGCTCGTAGACGGTCCGCACTTCCCGAACCGAGAACAGTATGGCCAGAACGCTCAGAATGAGCAGAATGACGAAAAGAGAACGCATATCGCGCGGCCTCTCCTTTAGAACCGTTTGCGCTTGAAATTATTGCTTAACGACGAAGTAAATTCGCCTTGCGATAATTTCGCGGTGCGGCTTTCCACGGAAAATCCGCACAGAGCGTTGAAATATTTTCAATATCAAAAGGCTCTAACGTCGAACACGGTGAGGCGCGCCGCGAAGACCGACCCGGCGGGCGGCTCATAGGGCCGTGCCTATAGCCCAAAAGGCGTATCGAGAGCAACGCGGCGTGGATTCAGGCAAAAACCGCGTTTTTTGCCTGAATGACCCCTTTGAAACAATATATGTTTCAAAGGTAATCCGCTCTAAGTTCGATTCCCCTGTCGGAGGAGCTACGGGCTGACGGTTTTGAGCACGATGACCCCGCCCACGATCATCAGCACGCCCAGAACCCGGCCCCAGTTCAGGGCGTCGCCGAACACGGCCACGCCGATCAGAAAGGTGCCCGCCGCGCCGATGCCCGTCCAGACCGCATAGGCCGTGCCGATGGGGATATGCTTCTGGGCCAGGAACAGCAGCCAGCCGCTGGCGGCCATGCTCAGGACCGAGAGGGCGATGGCGGCCGCGCGCCAGGCGGGCGCGGTCTGGGCCAGCTTGAAGCCCAGGGGCCAGCCGATTTCAAACAGCCCGGCGGCGATCAGCACAATCCAGGGGTTCATGCCTCGTCTCCGTCCGGCATCGCGCCCGCGCCGGGGGCGGTCAGGCCCAGGCGGGCCAGGCGGGCGGCTTCCTGTTTGCGCTCGCGCGTGCCCATGGGCCGCCGGGATTCAAAGTCCTCGCTGCATTCCTGCTGGCGGCAGAAGACCAGAAAGCCGGTGTGTGCGGTCATTCTGTCCTCGGGCCGCAGCCGGTCGGCCACGGGCTTCCAGCGGCGGATCAGGATTTCGCAGACCTCGGTTTCCGCGAAGGGACCCTGCTCCAGGCCCAGCAGGAGCTTGCCGACCTGATCCACCGTGGGCAGCAGAAAGCCAAGGCTCGCGCCGGGTTTCACGGCTTCGGCGGCCTGTTTCAGATATTCCCAGGGGGTGCGCACGTCCAGAAAGAGCGCGTCTGCCCCGCTGACTGCAAAGCCTTCGGCCACATCCCGGTGGTGCAGCTCCACATTGCCGCCCACCCCGGCCCAGTCCAGATTGCGGCGGGCCAGGCGGGTGAATTCCTCGCGCGCGTCGTGGCTGACTACTTTGCCGGTGGGCCCGCAGAACCAGGAAAAGCCCACGGTCAGGCCGCCGGAACCGCAGCCCGCCTCAATGATGGTGCGGCCCGGCCCGGCCCCCAGGCGCAGGCAGATATAGGCGATGTCCTTGGCGTAGATGATCTGGGTCTGGCGCTTGATGCCCTGGAGGCGGTCAAAGAGCGTGGCCTCCAGCACGCGGATGGGAACGCCCAGCGTGGTGCTGGTTTCCGAACCGAAATCCAGGGCCGCTACCTGGGCGGCGGGCAGGGTGCCGTCGTTGCTGTGCCAGTCCCGGCCTTCTTCCAGCCGTTTGATGTAGCGTCTGCCCTTGGGGGTCACAAAGACCACTAACGAGCCGTAGGGAATCATGCTTTTCCTTTCTGTCGCAAAGCCGTGCGTCAATGCCCGGCCGTTACGTTTCGTTACAGCGCCGTTTCGCCTGGAAGCGAAGATGCGGCGGGGTTGTAGAAACAGACCTGGTTGCGGCCGGAGGTTTTGGCCCGATACAGGGCTTTGTCCGCGTATTCCGTCAACTCCTGATTGCTCATGGGGCTGCCCGCCTCGCGCAGAGCCACGCCGATGCTGACCGTCAGGTGCGGGGCCACGGACGAGCTTTGATGCGGGATCCGGAGGTTCTGGATGCGCTTGCGCAAGCGTTCCCCCACAGCCAGCGCCTCGGCGGCGGAAACGCCGGGCAACAGCGCGCAGAATTCTTCGCCGCCGTAGCGGAAGGCTTGGTCCACGGAACCCCGCAGCTCTTCGAGCATGGTCCGGGCAACGGCTATGAGCGCGCTGTCGCCCGCCAGATGCCCGTAAGCGTCGTTATAGAGTTTGAACATGTCCACATCAAGCATGAGCAGGGCCAGCGGGCGGTCCCGGTCGCTTCTGGCCAGGCAGGCGTCGAAATGGCGGCGGTTGCCCGCGCCGGTCAGGCCGTCCACCAGGCTGAGATTTCTGAACCTGTCCTTTTCCTGCTCCAGCAGGCCGGAACGGGCGGAAAGGTCCGTAACATGCCTGCTCACCACGGGCAAGATATTGAGCATGTCCTGCAGTTCGCGCACGCGCACGGGCGGCAGGTCTTCCACGCGGCCTCCGTCGCGGATGCGCCGCAGAGAGCGCGAGGCCAGGGTCAGGGGCGAGAGGATGTAACGGTGCAGGACCAGGATGAAGACGCAGAAAATCAGGACAATGAGCACGCCCGAAAGGTAAAAGACGAAATGCGTGCGACGGACCGATTTGCTGATGTATTCCATGGCCCAGTGGGTTGCTTCCGCCTCCTTCGACGAGGCGAGGTCGCTCAGTTTCCGTAAAAGCTGGTCAAACTGTTTCCATAGTTCACGGGCCTCCGTGTCGGCATCGGAATGGCGTTGCCGGGCCTTTTCCATAGCCCGGCGGCTTTCGCGCAGGGTGACGCACTGGGCGAGCGCCCGCGGAAGGGTTCCGGGCGCGGCGCGGAGTTTTCCGCAATAGGCAAGCACGCGTTCCGACACGCGCGCATCATCCTCCGAGGGCATGGCCTCATGCCTGTCCTCTCCGGCGTAAACGCCGAGGCGTGCCTCAGTCTGGACAAAAAGGCGCGCGGCTCGCGCCAGTTCCTCTTGCGCGCGGTCGCTGCGTTTTTTCACAGCATCCAGCGCGTACAGCAGGGACTTGGCCGAGGTTGCGTATTCCACAAAACGGGAATTGGCCTCAAATACCGACTCCGTGGCCAGCGCCAGCGCGTTGACCAGGGCATCCCGGCGTATCTCGGCGTCGGAGGCGTTGTAGACTGTTTCCACGTAGCGGCGCAGGCTCTCGATATTGATCAGGGTGCGTTGATTCTTGAGAATGCCCGGCAGATGGACCTGATTGGTGCTTTCAGCGGCGGTTTTGATTTCCTGGAGATTGTCGTCGACATACCAGTAGACGAGGGCCAGTAGGCAGACCGTGGGCAGAAGTGCCAGGGCGATGAAACGGTAAGTGCCGATCCGGTGGAACCTCTCGGCCCGTCCGTCGGAAGATCGTGGCGGGGGCGCCGCTGTTTCTCGGGTATCCATGCGCTGCGCGACAGTGCTCAATAAATGTTGAAGGGGAAATATTTTCTGGTGATGTGGTTGTACTCGCCGTTGACGCGCATGGTCATGAGGGCCTTGTTCAGAGACGCAGTCAGCTCACGGTCGCCCTTGCGCACGCCGATGCGGGCCAGGCTCAGCACGTCGTTGATCTGCAGAGGGTCTCCCACCATGCCGAAATCCTTTCCCGCCCGGCTTTTCAGGAAATCGTAACAGGCCAGGGCGTCGGCCAGCACCACGTCCACCTCGCCCCCGGCCAGCATGCCGAAAAGGTCCGCAAACGGCGCTTCGACCACTGTGGCCACATCCGACCATTCTTTCTTCAGAATATCCAGTTGCATGGAACCGGTCTGCGCGCCGAGCCGTTTGCCGCGCAAACCCTCCTTGGTGACCGGCAGGCCGGGCCGCCCGATGTAGATGGTGCTGGACCTGTAATACGGTTCCGTAAACTCCATGTATTGTCTGCGCTCCGGCAGGGCGGCCAGCCCGGCGATCATCACATCCAGCCCGCCACTGATCATCTTTTGCAGCAGGTCGTCGAACGGTTCGATGACGAACTCGCAACGGGCGTCGATCTGACGGCAGAGGGCTTCGGCCATGTCGCGGTCAAAGCCGGTGTGCTTCCCCTGCGCGTCCGTGAAGGCCATGGGCGGATAATGGTCTTCCAGGCCCACGCGCAACACGGCAGGCGCGGCTTTTTCCGCCCCGGCGGGCAGGATGCGCTCCCGAAGGAAAAAAGCGGCCAGCGCGCAGGCGCAAAGCAGAAGCGGGATGCAAACCCGGCGGCAGGGAAAAAGAGGCATGCGCGTTCTCCAGGAAAAGTGCGTTGAGAGCGGCGTATCAGAACATCTGACGCATCAGGTCTTCTCCGCCTTCGGAGGTGTCCACCACCGTGCCGTCCTGGGCGCCGGCGTCCGTGGCCGAAGCTCCCTGCAGGGGCATGTCCGCCCGGTAGGCGAAGCCGCCGGACATGACGATGCCCTCGGGCATGGTGAAGTCCTTGGGTTCGTACAACTCCTCCACCACACTGCGGTAATAGCGGAAGATGGGCGCGGCCGTGCGGCCGCCCTGTTCCAGGCGGCCCAGGGACTGCAACTGGTCGTAGCCCACATAGACGCCGGTGACCAGGTAGGGCGTGAAGCCCACGAACCATGCGTCGTGCTCGTCATTGGTGGTGCCGGTTTTGCCCGCGATGAAGCGGCCTTCGATCCTGGCGCGCGAGCCGGTGCCGGCATTGACCACGTTTTTGAGCAGCGTCGCCATGATATAGGCGTTCTGGGGGCTGACGGCCTGCCAGTGTTCCTCGTCCTGGCGGTAAAGTTCGCGGCCCTGGGCGTCCGTGATGGAGGTGATGATCCGGGGGCGCACGCCCAGGCCCTGGTTGGCAAAGGCCGCGTAGGCCTGGGTCAGGTTGAGCGGGGACACGGCCACCGCGCCCAGGCTCACGGAAAGCTCCTGCGGGAAGCTGGGCTCCAGGCCCAGAGCCTTGGCCCGCTGAATCACATTGGCGATGCCCACTTGCTGGGCCACGCGCACGGTGCTGGTATTGCGCGACAGGGCCAGGGCCTGATGCAGGGGCAGCTCGCCCTTGTAGTTGTGCTCGTAGTTGGAGGGTCGCCAGACCTCGTTGGTGTAGGGGTTCACGTAGACGAAAGGCGCGTCCAGCACGATGGAAGACGGCGTGAATCCGAAATCCATGGCTGTGGAATAAACCACGGGCTTGAAGCTGGAACCGGGCTGTCGGCGGGCCTGGGTGGCGCGGTTGAAATGGCTGTCGCCGAACTGGAAGCCGCCGATCAGGGCCACCACGTCGCCGCTCTGCGGCTCCAGGGAGGCCAGAGCCCCCTGTACGGCCGGTTCCTGCTGTAACAGCAGGGGAACGGGCGCGTTCTTTTTGACCTCGGCGGCGTCAAAGGGCACGGTCTGCTGTTCCTTGCGGCCCTTGGCGTTGGTTATGGTGGTTTTGCGCGGCGCGGCGGAAACCCAGATCAGGTCGCCGGGGCTGAGCACCAGCTTGGCGTCCTTGATTGCCGGGGCGTAGATGCCCGCCACTTTGGGATTGGGCTTGCGCGCCCAGGACATGTTGGCCACCGGGATGACGCCGGTATAGCCCTTGCCCAGGTTCACGCGGGCTTCCTTGGCGTCCACGGCGGTGACCACGGCCTTGACCCAGGACTCGCCCGCCAGATCCAGGGGCGTAAAGGAGCGGGCTTCCAGAAAGGCGTGCTGCTTTTCGGCATCCAGCTGTTCCAGGGGGCCGCGCCAGCCCTGGCGCTTGTCCAGTTCCTCCAGGCCGCGCCGCAGGGCATGGCCCGCGGCAGCCTGCTGGGCGGGCACCATGGCCGTGCGCACGGTAAGGCCCGCTTCATAGACGTAGTCCTCGCCGTACTTGCGGGTGTCCACTCCCAAGGCCTTGAGGTTATGCTCGGTGAAAAATTCGATGAGCAGACGGCGGGCTTCCTCCAGGTACCAGAGGGCGGCCCCGCCCTGGCCTTCGGGCATGCTCCAGTAGACCAGGGGCTCGGCCGCGGCCTGTTCGTATTCTTGGGGGGTGATCCATTTCAGGTCGCGCAGGCGGCCCAGCACGTACATCTGGCGGCCCTTGGCGGCCTCGGGATGGCGAAAGGGATTGTAACTGCTGGGGGCCTTGGGCAGACCGGCGATGACCGCGCTTTCGGCCAGGGTGATGTCCGAAGCGTGCTTGCCGAAATAGGTGCGCGCGGCGGCTTCCACGCCGTAGGCGTGCTCGCCCAGGTAGATCTGATTCAGGTAGATGGTCAGGATCTCGTCCTTGGAGAGATCCTTTTCCAGGCGGTAGGCCAGGATGGCTTCCTTCATCTTGCGCGTGTAGCTGCGCTCGGAGGTCAGCAGCAGTTGCTTGATGAGCTGCTGGGTGATGGTGCTGCCGCCCTCGCCCGCGCGGCCTTTGCGGAAGTTATTGATGGCCGCGCGCGCGATGGCCACCGGGTCCACGCCCATGTGGCGGTAGAAGGAGTCGTCCTCGGCGGCCAGGAAGGCCATGGGCAGAAAGCGTGACATGTCCTTGAGGCCGATGACGAAGCGTTTTTCATGGTAGAGGGTGCCCAGCACCGAACCGTCGCGGGCCAGCACCGTGGTGGCCTGCGGCGGGTTGTAGTCGGCGATGCGGGTGATGTTGGGCAGATCGCGGGAAGCCCAGTACAGGAGCAGGGCCGCGCCGCCGCCGCCCGCCAGACCGCAGACTAAAAAGATGCCCACCAGCCAGAGGGTGAGCTTTTTCCAGGAAAATCTGATCTTCATGGCAGGGCAGTACCGTTTTTTTGCCTTGGCGTAAAGGGCGGGTGGGGAAATCCGGGGTTAGAGCATTTCAAAGGTCATCTGCTCCGGGCGAAGCGGGCGCTGGTCAAAAAGCCGCCGCGCGGCCGGTTTCCCGCAAAATACGGACCGGTCAGGCAGGGCCGCTCTCTGCCGGAAATCCTTTGGGAGCTGAGCCGGGCGGGCAGTGCGGCCTGTTTCCCCGTGTCTGATTTTTCAAATTAGGCACGGGCTTGCGCAGCAACTACACGGCCATGAAGGCCATGTGGGCGCCCGCGAGCAACGGCACGCCCCAAAGCAGCCGGCGTTGGCCGTCGGGGGGCTCGTTGCAGGCCTCGGGCGAAGGAGCGTGGACAATAAAAAAGCGGAAGGGATATCCCTTCCGCTTTTTCCGAAAATTGAAGCTCGGACTACACGCAACCGGTGGGCTTGGGCAGGCCGGCCATTTTGCAGGCGCCTTTGCCGGGGCCGGAGGGGAAGAGTTCGTACACTTCCTTCAGCTTGTAGCCGGTGTTTTTGGAAAGAATGCGCACCATGGGAGCGATGCCGTTCTTTTTGTAGTAGTCCTGCAGAAAGTCGAGGATCTTCTGATGATCAGGGGTGATCTCGGAGATGCCTTCGGATTCCTTCACATATTCCATCCATTCGGGGCACCAGTCGTCAAAACGCAGCAGGAAACCATCTTCGTCAACTTCAAAGCTTTTACCTTTATAGGTGATCTCAGCCATGCGTGTCCTCCTTGGACAGATATTGCTCAACTCGCCGGGACGATATGCCCTGGCGCTACGCCAGCCGGAATGTCCGACCCCGGCCGAATTCCGCTTGGAAGCGCGATTGAGAACCCAATCGCAATACACGAGCCCTTATGTCATAAAACGGTGTCGATGGCAAGCCCCGCGCACTTTTTTTCACGTCTCCCAGCACATTTGTCGGAAAAATTTGCTATATATTCCAAATAGCTATTCCAGATGGCGACGCGGCCCGGATCAAGCCCAGCCCTTATTTACAACGCCGTTGTTTCGCGCCGCGCCGCGCATGGTGAAGGCGCGAGAGCATTTCAACGTGAAACAGCCCCTAAACCAGATGCACTTCGTTGCGCGCCCAGTACAACAGATGGGCATGTTCCTTGACGTCGGCGATGACCGCTTCCTCGGCTTCGCGGTTTTCCATTTCGCGCAGACGCAGGAAGACCTTGCGGTTGCCTTCCTGATTGTTGGCCGAGAGCACGGAGAGTATCCGGGCCCCGTGCGCGCGCAGCAGGTCGAAGACGGGCTTCATGGCTCCGGGCTGGTTGGCGATTTCAATGCCCAGCTGGATGCCGCCCTCGCGTACGCCGGTAATGCTCACCAGGGCCTTGAATACGTCCTGGTCCGAAATGATGCCCACCAGGCGTCCGCTTTCCTCCACCACGGGCAGGCCGCCGAACTTGTTGTCCAGCATCAGCATGGCCGCTTTTTCCACGGTATCCGTGGGTTTGACTGTGAAGGGCCGGGGCGTCATAATATCTTTGGCCTTGAGTTCGGCCAGCAGGTAATGCATCTCATACATGTCGAGGGTAGTGGCCTTGGAAGGCGAGGCGTCCCGGACATCGCGGTCTGAAATGATGCCCACCACATGGCCCTTGTCGTCCAGCACGGGCAGACGGCGCACGCTGTTGTCGCGCATCAGCTTGCCGATTTTGAGCAGGGACGTTTCGGGCGTCACGGTAATCACTTCGGTGGTCATCCAGTTCTGTACGAGCATGCTTCCTCCCCTGGGCGGTTGAAATCGTTGGCGCGGGCGTGGCGGGCGGCCGGTCCGTGCGCCGGGAACCGTGTTCCCGGCTTTATCCATACACCAAGGGCGGGCTGCCGCACAAGCCCGCCACGGCGCGACGCCCGCGGGCCGTATGCCTTTTTTCGGCGGAGGGAGTGGAGACATGGATTTATATCTGGATTGCGGCAACGGCATCAGCGGCGACATGACCCTGGCCGCCCTGGTCCATCTGGGGCTGGATATTGCCCCTCTGGCGTCGGCCCTGGCCCGCGCCGGTGTGAATTGCCGCATTGAGACCTGGCCCGAGACGCGCGTCGGCGGCCCCGGCAGGCGGGTGGACGTGAGCTGGGACGAGGTCCAGCCCCTGCGCCATCCGGCGGACATCGCGGCCGTCTTCGCCGTCCTGGATATGGGCGGCGCGGCGCGGCAACGGGCCTTGGCCGTGCTGGAGGCCCTGACCCTGGCCGAGGCCGAGGCGCATCAGATTCCGCCGGAAGAGGTGCATTTTCATGAGGTGGGGGCCATCGACACCCTGGTGGACATCGCCGGGGCCTGCTGGGGCCTGGAGCAACTGGGCGTGCGCCGGGTTACGGCCTCGCCCCTGCCCTGGTTTTCCGGCACGGTGCAATGCGCCCACGGGCTGATTCCGCTGCCCGCGCCCGCCGCTGCCTGGCTGATGCGCGGCAAGCCCGTGCGGCCCACGGACGCGCGCGAGGAATTGGTCACGCCCACGGGCGCGGCTCTGGTCCATGTGCTGGTGGATGAATTTACGGACGGCCCGCAGGGCGTGCTGCGCGCCCTGGGCACGGGCTACGGCTCGCGTCCGGCCCCGGGGGGGCTGCGGGCCTGGCTGGCGGAGCCCGCGCCCGAAGCCGTGTCGCACGCGCGGGGCGGCCGGGAACAGGTGCTGCAACTGGAGACCCATCTGGACCACCTCAGCGGCGAGGAGCTGGGCATGGCCCTCACGGCCTTGGCCGCGTCGCCCGAAGTGCTGGATGTGCTCTGGCTGCCCGGCATCGGCAAGAAAAACCGTCCCGCGGGCCTGCTGCGCGTGCTCTGCCGCCCGGAGGACGAGGAGGGCGTAAGCCTGGGCGTGCTGCGCCATACCCACAGCCTGGGCCTGCGGCGGCAATGCCTGGAGCGGCTGGTGCTGCCGCGCGAGGCGGCGGAGCTGATCGACGCGGGTGAACGCCTGGAAGCCAAGGCCTATATCCTGGAGGGGCGGCGCTACGTGCGCGCCGAGGCCGAGGCCGTCAAATCGGCGTCGGCCCGCCTGGGGGTGGGCGCGCCCGCCCTGCGTTTCAAGGCCTGAAGCGCGGGCCGGGCTTGCTTCCGCTTCGGCTTCAGCGTATGAGCGGGGTAAGGCATTCATGCCTTTTATTAGGAGGTAAGCAATGAAAATGTACGCTGTAGGGCGGCCCTTGAGCCTGTGCGCCGTGGCCGCCGTCGTGTGGATGGCCGGAGGCCTGAGCGCCAATGCCGCGCCCGTCGCCGACACGGAAAATACCCCGGTCGTGGCCGGTCATGCTCTGCCCGGCAAAACCGTGGCGGACAGGGACGATGGCCGCAAGCGTGAAGATTTTGAACGTCGCCAAGACCGTAAACGCGAGGATTTCGAACGCCGCCAGGACCGCAAGCAGGATCAGTTCGACCGGCGCGGAGACCGCAAGGCGGACAAGCAGGACCGCAAATACGACCGCCGGGACGGTAAATATGATCGTCGGGACGACCGCCGCTATGACGGACGTCATGACCGCGACCGCTACGACCATCGCCGGGACGATCGCGACCACCGCCGCGACGGGCGCTATGACAAGCGTCGCGACGACCGGCGGGATTATGACCGCCGCGACCATCGCGGCCCCGGCCCCCGCCATGACGACCGCCGTCCGGACCACATGCGCACGCTGTAAAAAAACGAACTCGGATTCTTGAATCTGAATGTGAAAAGCGCGCCCCGTTTGCACGGAGCGCGCTTTTTCGTCATTAATTTCTCCGCACCGGGTTCAAGGTCGCCGGTTGCTTGCTTTATCCGTACGGCTCACACGTCCGCCCAAGGCTCGCCTTTCTTGGCAGAGAACGAAAATCCTAATTTAGAAACAGTCCCTAGCCTTCCTGGCACTTCTTCTTGAGAGTCTCAGCCACGGTTTTGCCCAGCTCATGGCAGGCGCGGAATACGTCCTTGTCCGGAGCCCAATTGCACTTCACGGGATCGGCGGGCATGTCCATATTCATAGCGGCCAGCTGTTCCTGGAGATATTTGGGCGCTTCGCCCGACCAGCCGTAGGAGCCGAAGGCGCCGCCCACGCGGTTGAGCGGCCGCAGCCCCTTCATATAGGTGAGCTGCGCGGCCACCAAAGGCAGCACCGTGTTGTTGTGAGTCGGCGAACCGGCCAGCACGGCTCCGCAGTCGGCCAGTTCGGTCATCACCGCGCTGTGGTGGTTGTGCTTCACGGACATGATCCGCGTGGGCACGCCGTTTTCCTCCAGGCCGCTGCATGCGGCATAGGCCATGCGCTCCGTGGACTGCCACATGGTGTCGTAGAAAATCAGGGCGCGCTGCTGCGGCTTCTGCTCGGCCAGGTTGCGGTACATGTCGATGATGAAGCGCACGGCCTTCTCGCCCCGGTGGATCAGGCCGTGGTCCGGAGCGATCATGTCGATGTCCAGCTTTTCCACCACGGGCAGGGTTTTGAGCACCATGGGGGAATAGGGCAGTATGATGTTGTAGAAATATTCCTTGATCCGCTTCACGAATTCGCCGTCGTCCCCGAAATCGTCCGCGAAACGGGCGCTGCTGGCGATGTTCTGGCCGAAGATGTCGTTGCTGATCAGCAGTTTTTCCTCGGGAATGTAGGAAACCATGCTGTCCGGCCAGTGCAGCATGCGGGTTTCCTGAAAGACGATGTTGCGGCTGCCGATGTTCAGGATGTCGCCGCTTTTCACGGCCTGCACGGGCCAGTTCTTGCCCGCGAAATACCCGGCCATGGACTTGAGCCCGGCCTGGGAGACGAAGATTTTTTCCGGCTTGACCCGCTCCACCACTTCGGCCAGGGAGCCCGAATGGTCCAGTTCGATGTGGTTGCAGACGATGTAATCCACTTTTTCGGGCGCCAGGGTCTTGGCCAGACGGCAGAGCAGCGTGCCCGCGCAGCCGGGAGCCACAGTGTCTATGAGCACATTTTTCTGGTCTTTGATCAGATAGGCGTTGTAGGTGGAACCGTCCGGCGAGCGGGAATAGCCGTGAAAGTCGCGGTGATCGTAATCAACGCAGCCCACCCAGAAAATGTCTTTTTTGATTTCAACAGGTTGCATGTCAATTCTCCAGAAAGTGCAAAGTGGAAGGGAAATTCCCCGTCATTAAAAGCCCCGCCCCGCCGGCGGACCGGCAAGGCGGGGAAAGACGGAAATACAAACCGCAATCAGAACTTAGGCGGGATTGAACTGGTCCTTGCTCACGCCGCACACCGGGCAGACCCAGTCGTCGGGAAGCTGATCGAAAGGCACGTTGTCATGTTCCGCCGGGTCATATTCATAGCCGCAAACGCTACAGACGTATTTCTGCATGGATATTCTCCTTTTTTCGATCCGCGCGCACGGGCCGCGCGGTTATGCTTGCCGAAATTAGAGCAATTTTATTTTGAAATGCTCTAGTTCTCAGCCTTCCACAGCCCGTGCAGATTGCAGTATTCACGGGCGGTCACCTTGGCGGCGTCGATTTCGAAGAAGGCTTCGGGCGCGTCGCCGGGCTTGAGGAATTTGGTGTAGCTTCTGCCGTCGGCCAGCAGCTCGATCCACTCAATATAATGCTTTTCTTCCATGGGATGGGCCATGCTGCCCACCTTGACCTTGTAGCCGCCGTCCACTTTTTCGATCACCGGCACGTGTTTCTCCAACGCGCCGTCGGTGGAACCTTCCTTCATGAGCTTCATGGGCTCGCCACAGCAGACAAGTTCAGCGCCGCCGCCGTGCAGAACTTCAACAATATTGCCGCAATGGGTGCATTTATAAATTTCCAACTGGTTGGGCATAATAATCCTCACTATGTCATAAAAAACTATGAAGGCATCGGCCTCTCGGGACTCGGATGCCCGGCCCGCAAACGGGGCGGATTTGCAAACACACCGGCGGGCCGGACCCGCTGGAAGGCCTTTCGGCGTTGCGGCCGGGCCGGATGCGCCGACCTGCCGTTCACCGAAATTCCGATACAGATTTTGGGCTAAAAACGGTTTTTTGTAAAGGCCTTTTACGGGTAATAAGAATATTTCTTACTTGTGGGCGTCTTCAGGCGCCGGAACCGTGTTGGCCGACGCCGGATCAGCATGCGCCGGGGAGGGAGAGCTTTCATCCGGTCCCGCGGCCGCTTCCGCAGGAGGTTGGCCGGGAGTCCGGGCTGTGGGGGAGTCGGCGGTTTGAGCGGGCTTTGTGTCGGGCGCCGGGGCGGTTGTGGTGGGGGTTGCTTTGCGGCGCGCGCCCAGCACGTTGGGCAGAGTGGCCTTGAGATTGCCGGTCACCAGAAAAGAGACGGCGTGGCGTCCGGCCAGCTCACGCCGGAGCGAGGCGGAACGCACCAGCAGGCCGGCTTGGGCCCCGCCTTCCACATACATGACGGTGCGCACGTCCAGCGGCAGGTGCAGGAGCTGCTGGGCAAAGGCGTAGGCCTCCACGGGTTCGCGGCAGTGCAGGAAGAGAATTTGGCCGTCGCCGTCCTGGGCCACGGCGGAAATGGAGTAGAGAGGGCCGCCCGGAGCCCAGAGAATGCGCCGTTCGGCATTAATCATCCGGTAATTCTGGACCACCAGGCCGTAGTGGTCGATGCGCTGCCGCCAGTCGGGGCTGTCACGATCCAGGATGGCCGCCGGGGGCAGATTCGGGCTGTCGGGCCGGGCTACGAAAAAGGCCCCGAAGCGCTGGACCAGACGCTTGTTGTTGACGTGTCCGCCCTGGCGCATGTAGCCGGTGCTGGTGCTGCCGTCGGGCAGATACATGCTGGCGTTGATGGCCGCCGTAAGATCGTATTGCTCGCCCCAGTCGCTCAGGGCGCGGGCCGGGCGGCCGTCCTGCGAGCTGGCGCAGAGTATGAAGTCGAACCGGGCGGGGTCAATGCGCAGGGCCGTGAGCCGCGCTTCGCTGTCGTTGAGCTGAAATTCGCCGAAGGCCAGGCCGGGTTCCAATTGCGTCCAGGCCGGGCGGCCGTCCCGGTCCACGCCCTGTTGGCCGGGGACCGGCGCGGGCGGAGGCATGTTGCCGTTTGCACCGTTGCCTGCTTCGGCTTCGCCGTTGCCGGGCGCATTGTCCGCAGCTTCCGGAAGTGCGGCCTGACCGGCTGTGAAATCGGGTGACCCGTTGTCCGCAAGGCCAGCCGCCGGAACGGACGAGGACAGGAACAACAGCCAGCAGAGCAGGGTCAGGCCGCGCACGGGCGCAAACCAGAGCCGGGCGCGGGGGCGGGCGTGCTGTGGCGCGCGGCACGGCACCAGGGGGGAATGATCCGAAACGCTGTCATCACAGCGGGTTATCTTTGACCGTAAAGGCACGTACATGGTTTTCCCTTACGACCAAGTCCGGTCTTTGGCAAGACGGAGCACATCGGCGGGAAGACGGGAAACAGAGGGCGGCATTGACATATCAGCTTATCTTGATATACACATAATTAAGTTGCTCAACGACACGCAAGCGGCCTGCGGGCCCGATGTCTACTTTGAAAAATAAGACACACAAACCCGTAAGGGTTGCGCGCCGCCGCGGGCGGCGTGGCATCCCGCCAGGCCCCGGCCAAGGAGCGGAACATGCAGATAGGCACGCTGATTCAAGCCGCCAAAGCGCCTTTTTTCTCCCTGGAATTTTTTCCTCCTTCGGACGAGGCCCAGCTGCCGGGCTTTTACGCCACAGTGGAACAGCTGCGCGCCCTTGATCCGCTCTTTGTGTCCGTGACCTACGGCGCCGGGGGCGCGCGGCAGCACAGCACCCTGGCCGTCACGGCCGAGCTGGCCCGGCGCGGTTTCACCACCATGGCCCATCTGACCTGCGTGGGGGCCGAACCCGGGAACATCGCGGCTTTCCTCAAGGAGTTGCGCGCCGCCGGTGTGGACAATGTGCTGGCTCTGCGCGGCGACCCGCCCAAAACAGGCACCTGGGACTGGAAACAGGGTTATTTTCAGCATGCCGCCGACCTGGTGGCCTTCACGCGCGAGCATGAACCGGACATGGGCATCGGCGTGGCCGCCTATCCCGCGCCGCACCCCGAATCCCGCTCCTTTGCCCTGGACCGCCGGTACACGGAGGAAAAACTGCGCGCCGGGGCGGGCTTTGCCGTGAGCCAGCTTTTTTTTGACGTGCGCGAGTATGAAGCCCTGGTGGAAGATCTGCGCGCCAAAGGGCTGAATGTGCCGGTGGTGCCGGGAATTCTGCCCATTCAGAGTTTCGATTCCCTGCGCCGGGTGCTCTCGCTGTGCGGGGCCAATATCCCGGGCAAGCTCTATCTCAGCCTGGAGGAAGCCCACCGCAAGGGCGGGGCCGAGGCCGTGCGCGACGCGGGCCTGGATTTCGCCGTGCGCCAGATCTGTCAGTTGCTGGAGTGCGGCGCGCCGGGCATCCACCTGTATACCCTGAACAAGGGTGATCTCTGCCTGCAGATCGCCGAGGAAGTGGGCGGCATGTAGCACGGCGCGCGCGGGCAAGCTGCGCCAGGGGCATTCTATTTTCCGCCTGTTGTTTTATTCTGCCCTCTGGGCATTAGAGCGTTTTGATATTGAAAATATCTCAACGCGCGGTGCGGATTTTCCATGAAAATCCGCACCGCGAAATTATCGCAAGGCGAATTTACTTCGCCGTTAAGCGATAATTTCAAGCGCAAAATGCTCTAGGGCCTGTTAACACTATTTCAGAGCTATAACAATCAACGCAAAGACGACAAAGGCCAGGAACATGACATCGAGCTTATCGAAGCGAGTAAAAACACGGCGGAAGCCTTTGAGCCTCCTGAAAAGCCGTTCTACCTCATTACGTCTTTTGTATAGCTCTTTGTCATACTCCCACGGTTTCAGTCGGTTGGGATTGGGCGGCACCACCGGAGTGAAGCCCAACTCACGTCCCAAGCGAGTCGTTTCATTACCCTCATATGCGCCATCCATAAGCAAGCTGCACGGCGCTGGCATCGGCCCCAACTGGACAAGCAGCCTGCGCCCCTCGGGGGCATCGCCGGCGTTGCCGGGAGTGAGGCTGAAATTCAACGCGCATTCAGCATTCGCGGCAACCATATGAAGCTTGGTCGTCCAGCCGCCTCTGGACTTTCCGATGGACTGCGGACCTGTTTTTTTAAGGCCCCTGTTCCATCGGGATGAACCTTACCAATAGTACTGTCGAGAGAAACTGCTTCTATTTTAAGGCGGAGTATCTGCTCTTGTTGAAGGCGTTCAAATATACGGTCAAGAACTCCGTTCTTGCTCCAGCGGTTCATGCGCGTGTAGATGCTGTGCCAACAGCCAAAATTTTTCGGCAGTCCACGCCATTTACACCCATGCTCCGCAACGTACAGAATCGCATTCAATACCTGGAGATTGTCAAAATGGACATTACCTCTTTGGCGCGGGAAGCAGTCAGCGATTCTCTCATATTGTTCGCGAGTAATTTGCATAAGACATTCTTACGGAATACTCGCTCTTTGTCAAATAGTGTTAACGGGCCCTAGGACGCTGCAAGGTTGCAATGTTCCAACGCGGCGGCGTGCATGCCCCAACGTCGGACTCCCTTCCTCAGAGCCAGCGGCGCAGCGTGCCCCGCAGCAGGGTCAGGTCGATGGGCTTGGGCAAATGCCCGTCCATCCCGGCGTTTTCCGCAGCCTGGATGTCCTCGGCAAAGGCATTGGCGCTCATGGCGACGATGGGCACTTGGCGGGCGTCTTTCCGGTTCAGGGCGCGGATGGCCCTGGTGGCGTCGTGTCCATCCATGACCGGCATCTGGATATCCATGAAAACCAGATCATAATAGCTTTCCGGTGAGGCCGCGAAACGCTCCACGGCCTGCTGCCCGGTTTCGGCGCAGTCGATGGCCACGCCCATGGAACCGATCAACTCCAGGGCGATTTCCATATTCAGTTCATTGTCCTCCACCAGCAGAATACGCTTGCCGTTGAAATCGTCCGGCATGGCGAGCAGAGTCTGGTCCGCCTCCAGGCGTTGCGGCGGTTCGGGCTCCTCTTTCGGGGGTTCGGCTGTCCACCGGCCTCCGTCCTGCTGGCGGCAGAGGGCCAGTTCCACCGTAAAGCGGCTGCCCTGATTCAGCTCGCTTTCGATGGTAATGCTGCCATGCATCATCCGCGCCAGATTGCGCACAATGGGCATGCCCAGGCCCGTGCCCTGAATGCGGTGCACCCGCTCGTCGTCGGAGCGCGCGAAAGAGTCGTAAATCCGTTTCTGGAATTCCGGGCTCATGCCGAAGCCGTTGTCCTCGACCACAATGATGATCCGGCTCATGGGTGGAGCGAGGGTCGCTTTTTCGCTGATGGAAAGGCTGATACGGCCCTTGTCCGGCGTGTACTTCGCGGCGTTGGAAAGCAGATTGAGCAAAATTTGCTGGATGCGTTGCGTATCGCCTTGGAGCGCCGGCTGGCTAATGTCCATGTGCAGGTGGAATTCGTGTTGGCGACTTTCCAGCATAGGGCGGATCATATCCAGGGTGTCGCGGATCAGGTCATTGAGATCAAAGGGCGCGTTGCTCAGCAGCAACTTGCCGCTCTCAATCTTGGACATGTCCAGCACTTCGTTGATGATGCCCAGCAACAGCCGGGAGGCCACGGAAATCTTGTCCAGGCAATCCCGCACGCGCTCCGGGTCGCCAGCGTGCCGCTCGGCAATGGTTGCCATGCCGATGATGGCGTTCATGGGCGTGCGGATGTCGTGCGACATGGCTGAAAGAAAGCTGCTTTTGGCCTTACTGGCCTGTTTCGCGGCGGCCAGCGAATCCTTGAGTAGACGGCGCACGGCCTTTTCTTCCGTGATGTCACTGAGAGAAATAACGTAATAGGTTTGACCATCGGCGTCGTCTCTGGGGACCAGGGAGAATTTGATCCAGCATTTTTCCCCGGTGGCGGGATTGATGATGTAGCATTCCTCGCTGCGGGCGTCGCGGATGGAGGCCGCTTCAAAATCCTCGCGCAGGCGCGAGCCGGGCTTGAAGATGCAATGTTTGAAAAGGGCGGCGGGATTTTCAAGACAGGCCCGCATGGGAATGCCGAGCACCCGCTCCAGATTTTCGAAAACGTATTCCATGCTCCGGCGGGAGGCGTTGTAGATCAGGAATACGCTGTCCGTGCTGCCGGAAAGCGTGTGGAACAGAAAGTCGCGGTAATGGCGCGCCTTGATTTTCAGGGCCATGGCGCGGTGGCGGCGGGTCAGGGAAAACATGACGAGCAGACCGGCCAGAATGAGCAGGCAGACGATGGCCACCAGCGCGTTGACGTAGTTGGCGGCCTGGTGCATGGCGTCCACCGGGACCATGGAAACCATGTCCCAGTTGTTCGTGGGAAAGATGGGCGTGTAATACAGATAGGTCTGGCGGCCCTGAACGTTCATAACCACACTGCCGCTCTTGCCCTCGTTCATGGCCCGGCGCAGCGCGGCGATCCGTTCCGGCTTGTTTTCCGGCGACGCGGCCAGGGCGGCGTAAAAATCGGTTTTGTTCCCCTGTTTCAGCGCGTCCGGCGAGGCGATCAGATATTCGCCGGTCCAGGCCGAAACCATAAAGGATAAGCCCTGGCCGTCAAAAAAGTCCATGGCGCTGGGCTGGGCATATGTTTCGAGGGACAGGCTGCCGTAGACGGCGCCCCTGTGCCGTCCGTTGACGATAAGCGGTCGCCGCATGGTGACTTGGCGCTGTCCCTGGGCGTTCAGATAGGTGCGCGAGACAGAGGCGTCCTTGACGAAATTATGCCATTCTTCGCCATTGTTGACGTCCACCGGATCGCCGTCGGCAAAATATCCCCTGCCCTGTTCATTCACCACCGCGACCTGACTGAAGGGACTGGTGGCCACGTAGCGCTGCATCAGGCCGATGGCCGCGACAGGCGTCACGGCGTCCGCCCCCAGCAGGCTCTCCTTGAAGGACTCAAGACTCTGGACGTCGCGGCGGACGGCGTTGGCAATGGCTTCCCCGCTGGCCTGGGTCAGGCTGCGGATGGTGCTTTCCGTGGCCCTCCACATGGCCTGATTGATGGCGTTCAGCAGAGCTATGACAATCACAAACAGCAGCAGGCCGATGCATGCATTGCAGAGGGCGACCCCGTGGAGCGGATATTTTTTCAGAAACATCGGCTGTCCTTTCGGGCGTGGCGGCGCGCGCATTGACACGCCGTATACATGCTCCGGTGCGCGGACCGGAAACAGGCCGCGGTTAAACGACCCCCCGGCCCGCATGGCGGGAAGCGGACAGCGGCTTCTCTGGAAGAGATATCACCCGTGGACAGGAGAAGACTATGTGTATCCCAAAGAGCCGTGACGGACAATGTCCTTTTGTGTAAATAAAAAAATATTTTGTTATTTTTGTAGGTTATGTGAAAACAGGAGCCGCCGTGGGCCCCACGACGGCGCGGAAAAAACGATATACGAGACGCGCGTCGGCGGGAGTCGGACGTGCCGGAGAATGGAAGCACGGGCGCTGCGGTGGCAGGCCGGAGATCAGATTTCGCTTTCGGGCGTACGCGCAAGCATATTGTCCAGGGCGCTGACGGCCTCGTCGGCATCCAGGCCCTGGCGTCCGGCCAAGTGGGGCAGGTTTTCCACGGCGTCGCAGGGGCGCACGTAAAGCGGCTCCAGATCCTGGGGGAAGTAATCCCCGTGCCGGGCCAGCAGGCAGAGGGCAGCTATGTCCGGGCTGGTCAGGTCCGGCATCAGGACCGCGTCCGGGGCCCCGGCCGGGCCCGAGCCGGTCCGGAGCGGGGTGAAGAGCGCCGCGTTGCGGGCCAGGCCGCTGCCGCAGACATGCCCCGGCCGCGCGGCCAGGCGTTGCAGGGCTTCGGCGGGGGCGAGCAGTTCCACGGACTCCAGGGGCTGGGCCGGAATCTGCGGGCCGTAGGCCACAAAGGGCTGGCAGTGTACCAGGTTGCGGCGGGCATGGGTCAGCACCCAGAGCGGCGCGCCGTAGAGCAGGCCGCGCCGGAGCACCGCGCTGGTGGCCAGAGCCTGCATATAGTCCAGACCGGCCAGTTGGGCGCGCCCCGTGCGGCGCAGGGCCGCCGCCGTGGTCAATATCAGGCGGATGCCGGTGAAGGAGCCGGGGCCGCGCACGCAGGCGATACGCCGGAAGTCCGCCAGACGCACCTCCAAGCCCGCGCAGATATCCCGCAGGGCCGGAGCCAGGATTTCCGTGGCCCGTTCGGAGCGGTGCCACTGCTGGGCGCAGAGCAGGGCCTCATTGTCCGTAACCGCGATCTGCAACACGCCCTCGGCGGCGTTGAGAATCAGCTCCAGGCCCGTGGAATGCGCGTTCATGGCGGCCTCCCGTTTAACCGGCGCCCCCGGCGGACTTGATCAGACGCCAGACGTCGTTGAAGGTGGCCAGCAGCATCAGGGCGATGAGCAGGGCCAGGCCCGCGCGCATGGCGTATTCCTGCACTTTGCGGTTCACGGGTCGCCGGAAGATGATTTCCAGCAGGCAGAAGACCACCTGGCCGCCGTCCAGGATGGGAATAGGCAGCAGGTTCAAGATGCCCAGGTTGATGCTGATAAGGGCCGTGAGCGCCAGCAGGCCCGGCAGACCCTCGTGCACCTGTTTGCCCACCATCTGGGCGATCATGATGGGCCCGCCCACCTGGTCCAGGGGCACCACCCGCTCGGCCAGCTTAACAAAGCTCAGCCATGTCAGGGAAACCATACGCCCGGTTTCGGTTGCGCCCGCCGAAGCCGCTTCCCAGAAGCCTTTCGGCCGCATATCCACGCTGTTGGCGGCGCGCACGCCGATAAGCCAAGCGGTTTCATTTTCGCCGAAAATGGTCTTGCGCGCGGCGCGTTCCGCCGTCATTTCCAGGTGCAGGGTCGTGCCCTCGACCGTGGCGCCCTGACCCCGCGTGCCGTCGGCGGCGGGTTCGGTTTCCATGGCGGCCTCCGGAGCGGGCCGGAGCACTTCCAGCTGCATGGGTTTGCCGTCGCTGTGGGCGATGGCCGCGGACATGGCGTCCCAGCTCCCCACGGCCTGGCCGTCAATGCTCAGGATGCGGTCGCCGGCTTTGAGACCGGCCTTGGCCGCCGGGCTGTTTTCAACCACCGCGCCCACATCGGGCAGCAATACGGGCGTGCCCCAGCCGAAGGCCAGAATCCAGCAGAGCAGCCAAGCCAGCAGGATATTGGCTGCCGGTCCGGCGATCACCACCAGCAGGCGCTGCCAGGCCGGGCGCAGGGCGAAACTTTCTTTCGGGCTGAAGCCTTCCGGGATCTCGGATTCATTGCTTTCGCCCACCAGGGCCACATAACCGCCCAGAGGCACCAGGGACAGGGCGTATTCGGTCTTGCCCAGTTTGCGTTTGAGAATTTTGGGGCCGAAGCCCAGGGAAAATGTGGATACGCCCATCCCCAGACAACGGGCCACGGCGAAATGCCCCAGCTCGTGGAAAAAGATCAGGCCGCCCAAAACTATGATTACGGCAATAATGGTCATCAGCACGCGGATTCTCCGTATCTATTGTCTGATTGCAAAAACTTCGAGCATAGTTGGGCTCTCAATTTTCGCCGGCTTTCGGCGGCTGCGCCGCCGCAAAACCCTATGGGTTTTGTGTGTCTAGAGCAGATTAACTTTTTGAAATGCTCTAACGTCACGCGCCAGTTCACGGACCAACGCGCGGCTGTGATGGTCGAGGCGCTCTATGCGTTCTACCAAGGTATGTACTTCACGTTCAAGAGCAAGGGGATCAGCCGCGTCGGCCGGAGTGGTCACGGGCGGACAGAACGGCCCCTGTCCCGGCGCGGTGGCCGCATGGGCCTCCAGAACCGCGCCGATGAGTCGGGGAATGTCCACAAAGCCGCAGTTCCCTTGCAGAAAAAGTTCCACGGCGGCCTCGTTGGCCGCGTTCATCACCACGCACAGCCCGCCCCGCCGGGCCAGGGCCTTGCGGGCCAGGCCGAGACAGGGAAAGGCTTCCAGATCAGGCTCATGGAAGGAGAGCTGCCCGGCGGCCACCAGGTCCAGCGGCGGCACGCCCACGGGCGAGCAATGGGGCCAGAGCAGGCAGTGGGCGATAGCCATGCGCATGTCCGCCGGGCCCATCTGGGCCAGCATGGAATTGTCGGCCAGTTCCACCAGGGAATGGACCACGGACTGGGGATGCACCAGCACGCGGATGCGTTCGCTGGGCACGCCGTAGAGATGGAAGGCCTCGGCCACTTCCAGCCCTTTGTTCATCAGGGTGGCGGAATCAATGCTGATTTTTGCGCCCATCCGCCAGTTGGGGTGCTTCAGGGCTTGCTCCACCGTAACCTGGCGCAGTTCCGCCGCGCTTTTGCCGCGAAAGGGGCCGCCCGAAGCGGTGAGCACCAGGTTGGCGACCTCCTGGCCGCGCCCGGCCAGGCATTGAAAAATGGCGTTGTGTTCTGAATCCACGGGCAGGATGACCGCGCCGGTGCGGGCGCAGATGTCGCGCACCAGGCCACCGGCCAGGACCAGGGATTCCTTGTTGGCCAGACAGACGACCTTGCCCGCCAGGGCCGCCGCCAGGGTCCCGGCCAGCCCGGCCGCGCCCACCTGGGCCGAAAGCACGGTGGAGGCTTCGGGCAGGGCCGCCAGTTGCGCATAGCCCTCGCGCCCTACCAGAACGCGCGGCCTGTATCCGGCGGGAAGCAGGGCGGCGAGTTTTTCGGCGGCGGCCTCGTCCAGCACGGCCAGGAAGGGCGGGCGGTGGCGTTGGGCCTGGGCCGCCAGGCGCTCCACATTACGGGCGCAGGCCAGACCCCACACGCGGAAGAAGCCCGGTTTGGCCTCCACCACGGCCAGGGCGTTGCGCCCGATGGAGCCGGTGGCGCCCAGAATCACCAGGCCGCGCGGTTGTTCCCGCTGCCAGCGCTCGGAGGGCGGCCCCGAAATATAGTCGATCGCCGGACCGCCTTGGCCCGGCCAGAGTTCTGCCATCAGAGTGTCCGCATCAATACCGTCGTATCCGTTGCTTTGCCGCGTCCGGAAAAAAACAAAAAAATGGAAGCGCCCGGAAAACGATGAATTTTGTTTCCTGGCAAGGAGCAAGTCCAGCGCGGGCCAGGGATAGTATTCTTGGTATACAGACCTGGGTCGCGCTGGACTTGTGACGCGGCCAGGGGGCAAAAGACGCGTTTTCCGGGTGCTTCCATCAGAAGAAAAAGAACCACTGATCCACCACCGCCACCATCGGCATCGCAAACAGGAAGCTGTCCGCGCGGTCCAGAATGCCGCCGTGGCCGGGCAGGATGGAGCCGGAATCCTTGACGTGGACGGAACGCTTCAGCGCGGATTCAAACAGATCGCCCACCTGGGCAAAGGCATTGACCGCCACGCCCAGCAGGGCGAAGGAGAACCAGCCCACTTTGCCGTAAATTTCACCGTACACGGCGCAGAAGATCACGCAGGCCACCAGGCTGCCCACAGCGCCCTCGGAACTTTTGTTGGGGCTCACGCGCGGCCAGAGCTTGTGGTGGCCGAAGCGCGTGCCCACGAAATAGGCGGCGGTGTCGGACACGGCCACGGCGGCCAGCACAAAGATCAGCTTGACCGTGGAAAGATAGGTGGCCGGAAGCAGCAGCAGGGGCACATAGGCCAGACCGGCCATGAAAATGCCGCTGGCGGAGAAAGCGTTTTCCTCCTCCACCACGTCCCAGCGGAACAGAAAGGTCATGGCCGCCAGCACAAAACCCGCGCCCAGGCAGACCAGGGCGTCCTGCGGGCGGTTCAGCCAGGTCAGGCAGAGCATGCCCCAGCCCAGGGCGATGGCGCAGATCCGGCTGGGAATGCGGCCCGTGGGGCCCCAGAACAGCGAATAGAATTCCCAGAGGCCCAGCGCCGCAACCAGCAGGATCACAAAGAGCAGGGGCCAGCCCCGCAGCCAGAGCACCAGCAGCAGCGCGGCGGCCAGAGCCAGGCCGGTGATGATGCGGCGGATATCGACGGCATGGTCAACGGACATCAATTTGCTCCTGTGTTTTGCCGAAACGGCGCGAACGCCCGGCATAGACGGCCAGCGCCTCGCGCAACTGGTCGGCGCCGAAGTCGGGCCAGGGCACGGGCGTGAAATACAGTTCGCTGTAGGCGCACTGGTACAGCAGATAATTGCTCAGACGCTGCTCGCCGCTGGTGCGGATGAGCAGGTCCGGATCGGGCTGACCGGCGGTGTAGAGGCCTTGCGCCAGGCTCTCCTCGGTAACGTCCTCGGGCCGCGCGTTGTCGCGCAGAAAGCCTCGCACGGCGCGCACCAGTTCGGCCCGGCCGCCGTAATTGAGCGCCAGGTTGAGCGTCATTTCCCGCCCGGCTTCGGTGCGGCCCATGGCGTGGCGCAGGGCCGTGCGCTGCGGCAGGGGCAGGCCTTCCAGGTCGCCCAGCACCTTGAGGGCGATGCCCTTTTCCTCCATCAGCGGCACCTCACGGCGCAGAAATTCCAGCAACAGGCTGAACAGGGCGCTGATCTCGGACTTGGGCCGGTTCCAGTTTTCGCTGGAAAAGGCGTAGAGGGTCAGGTGACGGATGCCCAGGCCACGGCATTCGGTGACCACGGTGCGCACGGCTTCGGCCCCGGCGCGGTGCCCGGCCGAGCGCGGGAGCCCGCGCGCCTGGGCCCAGCGGCCGTTGCCGTCCATGATGATGGCGATATGCGCGGGCAGTTTTTCAACTTCTTCTGTCATGAATGGCCTATTTCACCGTAAGATTTGAGATTTTTTCGTCGCTGGCAAGAAAGACGAACGGCGTGCCGACGTAGAGTGTAGCTGCCTACACGACCGAGGCGCGCCGCGAAGCCTGACGCCGCCAGCGGCAAAAAAATCCAAATCTTACTAGATGTCCATGATTTCCTTTTCCTTGCCCGCACACTTCTTATCCACGTCGCCCACGAACTTGTCCGTGAGCTTCTGAACGTCGTCCACGGCCTTTTTCAGCTCGTCCTCGGTGATTTCCTTGTCCTTTTCCAGCTTCTTCAGGCCGTCGTTGGCGTCGCGGCGCACGTTGCGCACGGCCACCTTGGCCTCCTCGCTGTACTTGCGGGCCACTTTGACGAGATCCTTGCGGCGTTCCTCGGTGAGCGGCGGAATGACGATGCGGATGATCTTGCCGTCGTTGACCGGGGTAAGGCCCAGGTCGGACTTTAGAATGGCTTTTTCCACCGCCGCGATGCCGCCCTTGTCCCAGGGCTGGATGGTCAGGGTGCGGCTGTCGGGCACGGCCACGGAGGCCATCTGGCTGACGGGCGTGGGCGTGCCGTAGTAGTCGGCCTTGATGCCGTCCACCAGGGCTGTGGAGGCGCGGCCCGTGCGCAGTTTGGCGAAGTCGCGGTCCAGCGCGGCCAGGGCCTTTTCCATGCGGTCCTCAGCGTCCAGAAGGGTGCTGTCGATATCCATCAATTCCTACTCCTTGCGTGGATGAAAAGCTTGGGAAACCTCGTTTGGGTCTTGTTGTCCCTTGCCCGGCATGGGCAAAAGGTAACAACCCGCATCACGCGGGCTTCCTCAATTCTCGCGTACGATGGTGCCCACGGCCTCGCCCAGCACGGCACGGCGGATGTCGCCCCCGAACATGCGGCAGACGATGATGGGCACGTTATTGTCGCGCACCAGGGCAAAGGCCGTGGCGTCCATGACGCCCAGACGCCGCGAGAGCGTCTCGTCGTAGCTGATGCTGTCGAACTTGACGGCGTCGGGGTGCTTGGCCGGGTCCTTGTCATAAATGCCGTCCACCTTGGTGGCCTTGATGATGGCGTCGCACTTCAGTTCCATGCCGCGCAGGGCCGCCGTGGTGTCGGTGGTGAAATAGGGGTTGCCCGTGCCTGCGGCGCAGATCACCACCCGGCCTTTTTCCAGGTGGCGCAGGGCACGGCGGCGGATAAAGGACTCACAGACTTCCTGCATGGTGATGGCCGAAAGCACGCGGGTGGGATAGCCCTGTTTTTCCAGCATGTCCTGCACGGCCAGGGCGTTGAGCACCGTGGCCAGCATGCCCATGTAGTCCGCCGAGGAACGCTCCATGCCTTTGGCCGAGCCGGAGAGTCCGCGAAAAATATTGCCGCCGCCGATGACCAGAGCCATTTCCACGCCCATGTCGAGCACGGTACCGATTTCGCCGCAGATGGCGGCCACGGTTTCAGGGTCGATGCCGGTTTTGTGCTCGCCCGCCAGGGCTTCGCCGCTCAGTTTGAGCAGCACGCGCTTGTACTTGAGTGTGGGCATGGCTCCGCCTTGGTAAAAGCTTTTGAAAGGATACGCCTGCCGTCGGAAAGGGAACAAAGGCGCGCCGGGCCGCCGCCGTGTAACGGAGATGTCATAGCAGAAAACGCGTCCGGCTCAAAGCCTTTTTGCGCGGGTCCGCGTCCGGCGGCCGGGCCGGTTCAGGCGCGGTCGGCGGGCTCGGACGGGACGGAAAGATCGGGCAGGGGCCAGTCCTCCGCCGTAAAGGGCAGGCTCCGGGCCATTTCCGCCAGGGCGCGGCGGACGGCGCGTTCCCGCTGGGGCGAAAAGACCAGCTTGAGCAGAGCGGTACGCCGCTCCAGCACGGTGAAATAAGCGAGATTGTCGTAGGATTCCAGCAGAAAGCGGAAAAGCGCGATGTGTTCCGGCGTCAGGCGCAGCAGCAGGCGGCCGCTGCGGCGGGGCGGCGGCAGGGGAGGTCCGGCGCGCCGTCCCGCGCGGCCCATGCGGTACAGGGCCGGGTGCGGCATGCCCGGGCCGGGATCATTGGGGTGGTCCGCGTCCATCAGTACCAGCCCAGCCAGCGGGCCAGAATCACCAGGCTGATGCCGAAGGCGATGGTCACAAAATAGTTCTTGCCCCACCAGGCCACCAGCAGGGAGGGCAGGGAGACCATCAGGAAGAGATTTGACGTGCCCGCGTTGAAACGCCCTTCGTAGAAGAAAACGTCCGGCCCCACCAGGGCGGCCATGACCGCCACGGGCACGAAGGACAGCCAGTGCCGCAGCAGGGCGGGCAGGCAGTCGCCCCTGAGAAAGGTCACGGGCAGCACCTTGGGCAGCTGGGTTACCAGCACGCTGCCCAGAACACAGAGCAGCAGCGCGCTGTGGACGTCAATCCATGCGTTCATGGCCGGACCTCCGAAGGTTGGGCCGAAGGTTTGTCCGAATGTTCGGCTTGCGTTCCGGCGTTCTGTTCCGCTCCCGGATTCTCCAGGCCGGGGCCGCGCCGGGCGTAGAGCAGCAGCACGCCCAGGCTCGCGCCGAGAATTGTGGCCACGGCCACATTCCACTGGCTCATGCCGGCGGCCTTGAGGGCGATGGACAGGGCCGTGGTGAACAGGGCCACCAGCACGTGCAGGCGGCTCACGCACTGGGGCACCAGCAGGGCCAGAAACATGGCGGTGAGGGCGTAATCCAGGCCCAGGGGGCGCACGTCGTTGACCAGTTCGCCGCAGAAAGCGCCCACGGCGCAGCCGATCACCCAGGCCAGATGGGTGGTGCTGTTGCAGAGATAAAGCGTGGTGAGAGAGAGCTTCCAGCCGCGTTGCAGGGCTGTGATGTGCACGGCGAACGTTTCGTCCGTGAGGCCCAGGCCCAGCAGAAAACGCTGCCAGCGCGGCAGGCGTGCCAGCCAGGGGGATTCGGCGGCGGACATCAGCAGATAGCGCAGATTGACGATGAACACCGCCGCGATGACCGACAGGATGCCCGCGCCCGCGCCCCAGAGGCTGGCGAAGACGAACTGGCCGGAGCCGGAAAACATCAGCACGGCCATGGCCACGGCCAGGGACGGGGGAATATTGTTTTTGACCGCCAGCACGCCGAAGGCGAAGCCCACAGGCACATAGCCCAGCACGATGGGCAGGGCGCGCCGCAGGCCTTCCGCCACAGGGGAGACGGTGGAAGGACTCGACATAGGCGTAACCTCACCGTAGAATGGAAGCAATAAGGGCTACTCTTTTTGCCCCGGTCTGGCAAGCCAAGGAGGCCTCGCATGGACAGAACCCCCTTTGCCGTATTGCAGCGCGACGCCACGGGCTACCAGCGCTCCTGCGCGCTGACGGCGGCGGCTGAACTGGATTTTTTCACTGTTATTCTGCGCAACGGCAACCGGATGAACGCCGGGGACCTGGCGCGGGAATGCGGCGTGGACGAGCGAGGCGCCGCGGTGCTGCTGAACGCCCTGGCGGGCATGGGTTATCTGTGCAAAAGCATGGGCGGCGCATCGGCTGATCCGGATCAGGGCGGCCTGGGGGTCTATGCCGTGGCCGAAGCCTACCGGGACGCGCTGGACAGCCGCCACCCCCTTTCCTATGTGCCCATGCTGCGGCATATGGCCAACGCCCAGCGGGGCTGGGCGGAGCTGGCGCGCACGGTGCGGGACGGCAAACCCCGAACCCGGCGGCCCAGCATCCTCGGCGAAGAGGAGGACGACCGTTCCTTTATCATGGGCATGAACTCGTTGGCCGTGCGCACGGCGGCCCCCATGATCAGGGCCCTGCACGAG
Source organism: Desulfovibrio sp. 3_1_syn3 (assembly GCF_000145315.2). Lineage (NCBI taxonomy): Bacteria > Pseudomonadati > Thermodesulfobacteriota > Desulfovibrionia > Desulfovibrionales > Desulfovibrionaceae > Desulfovibrio > Desulfovibrio sp. 3_1_syn3. The sequence goes on along the minus strand of NZ_ADDR02000001.1, from coordinate 320,187 downwards.
GCCGGGGTGCTGCATTTCGGCGAAGGACCGGCGCGGATTCTGGACGTGGGCGGCGCGTCCGGCACCTATACCCAGGCTTTTCTGGAATGTTTGCCCACGGCGACGGCCGTGATATTCGACCGCCCCGTGGGCATTGAGGCGGCGCGACAGCGTTTTGCAGGCACGCCCCTGGAAGGCCGGGTGGATTTTCAGGCCGGTGATTTCTACAGCGACGCCCTGCCGTCGGGTTTTGACCTGGCCTGGATCAGCGCCATCATCCACCAGCACGGGCGGGAACAAAGCCGCGCCCTGTACCGTAACGCCTTGCAGGCCCTGAAATCCGGCGGCAAGGTGGCCGTGCGCGATTTCATCATGAGCGCGGACGGAACCAGCCCGGCGGCCGGGGCCTTGTTCGGCCTGAACATGCTGGTGCATTGCGCGGACGGCAGGGTTTATACCTTTGGGGAAGTGCGGGAGGATCTGGAAGCCGCCGGTTTCATCACGGTGGAACCGGCCGTGCCCGCTGAAACCATGTCCGCCGTGGTTACTGCCGTGCGGCCTTAGGAAAGCACTGGTGAATGGTCTTTTTGTCCCCTGCCCGCGTCAGGCTCACTCCGTGCGAAGGCCGGGTTTGAATATGCTCCCTGCGCCCGTAGTTCGCCTTGCTTCAGCCGTAGGCGACAAAGGAGCCGTACGGATAAAGACAGCAGCTCTAAAAACGTTCTTTTTCCTCAATATAACACAAAAAGCCATCTCATGGCGACACTCTCCGGGAGCAGTTGACACATTTCATGCGCAACTGCTCTAAAGTCCGGGCCGGAGCCGCCGATAAGAGAAGCGTAATGTCGTTTTCCAGGCCCGTGCGAGGGCCTGGAACCGTGACCGTCGTTTCGTCAGAGCAATTTAGAGTTAATCCGCTCTAAGGATCAAGGATATGTCCGAAGCCCTGGAAAGCATCAGTCCCCGTCCTGTGGGACCGTTGACGCCGTTGGTTCCCGCCGCCGGTCCTGACGGCGTGGGCGGGGGGGGACGCGGCCGGGAGAGGAGTCCCTTTGCCCCGGCAAGCCGGGCGGGTCGGAACGACGGACAAGAGAGCGGCCCGGCTGGTCTGCCGGGCCTGCCGGATCTGGCGGACAGCCTGAGTCTGAGCCCCGAAGCCCAACAGCAGTTGCGCGAGCTGAAACTGCGTGACGCCGAGGTACGCGCCCATGAGAGCGCGCACATGGCGGCGGGCGGCGGGCATGTGAACGGCGGGGCCAGCTATACCTACCAGAAAGGGCCGGACGGGCGGCAGTACGCCATCGGCGGCCATGTTTCCATTGACGCCTCGTCTGTGCCGGGCGATCCGGAAGCCAGCAGGGAAAAGGCACAACAGGTGCGCCGAGCCGCCCTGGCCCCGGGCGAGCCTTCCGGCCAGGACCGCCAGGTGGCGGCGCGCACCGCGGCTCAGGAAGCCCGTGCCGCACGGGATGCCCGGAAAGAAGAGGGCGACGGCGAAGGCCCGGCTGCATCCGGCCTGGTTTCGGCCGTTGTGGAGCCCGCTTCCGCCGGGCGGACTTCCGCCTCGGACGCCGCTGTTTCCGCTGATGCCGCCCAAGCAACCGCATTGACCGGCGCGGCGGCCCTTGCGGGAACGGACCCGGTTGATTCGGCCGCGCGCCGTCGCGCCGCCGGAGCCTATGCCGACATGTCCATGCGCGGCGTCATGCCCACGGCCCTGGCCCCCGGCGGCACGGGCATTTCCCTGCAAGTCTAGGGCCTGTGGGCACTATGCCTTTTTGCCCGCTCGCTACGTCAGATTTTTGCTTTGCAGCGAAGCGCGCGAATCAGTTGCTGCCGCGTGCTGCGACAGGATTCCGACGGAAGGGGATATGCCGACAGCGGGCGGCTGTCAGAGCGTTTCGGCGAAAGTGTGAAATGTCAAGGCCAGCGTCATGGCTGTCCTGTATTTTTTCACTATCTCGCGCAGATCGAAGACGCCCAGAGCCGCAAAAAGCCGCGCCGCCTCGTCTATATTGCCTGTTTCAAAACAGAGTACGGCCTTGAGCCAGGGATAAAAATCGCCTTCCTGCGAGATGAGCGCCTTTTTCACCGCTTCGTTCAGGAAGGCCCGTTCAAAAAGATTCTCGAAGGATGTGCGGTGCATGGCGTCCAAAGTGGAAAAAAGCCCCAGCGCGAAAAGCTGCTCGGCATAGGGGGAGCCGCTGGAGGCGGCTATATCGCGCAGGAAATGCGCGCGGAAGACGCACAGTATGGACAGTTCCCGCGCGGTGTCGGAAGTGTGGCTCTGATCGGCGATGAGCATGGCCGAAAGCCAGCGGCGTAGCCGGTCCACGCCCATGAGCACGATGGCCTGTTTTATTGAGTCTATTTTCTCCCGGAAAGAAAAGGCGACCGAGTTGACAAAATTGAGCAGCCTGAACGCCAGTTGCGGGCTATAGGAAAGAAGAGCGAACAGTTCTTTCCGTTCCATCCTGCCGGAGGCCAGATAGTACAATATCCGCAATTTGGTGTGCGCGTCGGGGGTCAGCCTTTTAGCGGAGATCAGCTCGGGGCGCTGAAAATAAAAGCCCTGAAGCAGCTCGTACCCCGCATTCCCGGCCCATTCCGCCTCCTGGTAGCTTTCCACTTTTTCCGCCAGCATCGTGACGCCGCGCTTGCGCAGGCCTTCCGAGATGCCCGCCAGCCGCCGGGCGGGCGCGCTCTGGAAATCCACCTTCACGATATCCACAAGATCAAGGAACCCTTCCACTCCCCGCTGCCCCCTGTAATCATCCAAGGCCAGGGTGTAACCGAGGGATTTCAGATGCCGCAGGACGGCAATATTCTCCCGCGTACAGGGAACTGTTTCCAGGATTTCGAGAATACACATGTCCGGCGACAGGGATTCAAGGATCTCGCTACGCAGCAGCTCATCAGGTATGTTTATAAAAACTTTCGTGCGCGTGCCGGAGTGGGCCGAAGCAAAGGAAATTCCGTCGACAATGATTTCCGAGGTCGCCTGGCTGCTGTCCTGAATATTGGCGGCGGTCAGATTGGACTGGTCCCGAAAGAGCAGTTCATACCCGTATAATATGCCGCGTACCGTGAATATGGGTTGTCGTGCAAAAAATAGCATAATTGATGTTTGCTGCGAGAAATACGGAGAAAAATTATTTTGTGACGGCAGCATATTTGACAAAGCCTTTCTGTGTCAAATGTACGAATTGAGATGATAAACAGAGAGTAGATTTTACGGAACCTGTTCACAATAACGTATTTTTACTTTCCACAGATAATATGCAGCGCGCATCCGCACATTTTCCTCCGCAGAGGCCCAAGTGCCCGTTGACTGTTTCCGGCCGGTCAACCCGTCTTTTTTGCCGGGCCGACCTGACTTCGGAAACATCCGCATGCAACAAGCGCCTTCCCGTAGAGGATTGCGCAACGGCCGCCGGTGATTTTCGAAAATACGCCGCATAGCCGACTGAGCAGTACGCCGGCAGGCTGAAATCGTCACTGTCACAGCGATTGCCGTCTTCTCTCCCTCTGGCGCGATTTCGTTGCCTCCCGCGTGTTTTCCTTTTTCTCATGGGAGGGTTCTTTTTTTGAGTGTTTTCGATCTAAAGATCGAGTGCCAGGCCCTAAAAAAAAGTTTAACTTGAAAACTTATGACGGCCAATAAGGTAGACCCTTCTATTTTTGGTGCGGAGCTTGCAGCCTTGCGCCGAAAATGCGGAATGACCCAAGCGGACTTGGGCAGGGCTTCCAATATCAATCCCCAATACATCAGCCTGCTTGAGAACGGCAAGCGCGAGGCGGGGCTTTCCACCATTGTGGCATTGGCGCAGGCTCTGGGCGTTCTGCCGGGAGTCCTGATCAATACGTATGTGGTGAATCGATCTATAGATCGAAAAATAAATAAAGGGAAGCCCCCCCAGGATTAGGGGAGGCCTATAAAATGCGGACGCCGCTCTAACCGGCGCTTTTCAAAGCACGGCGCATAATTTCCGCCAGCAGGTCCTCGGTCGTGCATTCCGCCGCCGGTCTGCTTGTGACGGCGGCGGAAGCGGGGCTGACGCCGGGCTCATCCCTGGTCCGCACCGTCCTGCCTCCTTGCCCCATGCGTACCCATTCCGGATTGATCCGTTTTTTCTCGAAAAGGGTTATGAGCCAATCGGACGGGACGGCCCTGCGCCGCTCGGCGTCGGAAATGGCCGATTGCCGGATATCAAGGATAGCCGCCAGTTCCGCCCGGGTCTTGCACGCGGCGGCCTCAAAAACGCGGCGGTATTGCGATTCAAAATCTTTTTGCGGCGGGCGGCCGCCAGGGGCGGGCATTTCAGGCATAACGCTCTCCGACATAGCTGATTGGCGATTGCCGAAAAGCAATTGCCGGGAGCTGATAACTGCCCTAGGACAGCGGGTTTATTCCCCCACAAGGAGGTGTTGTATTCACCGCACTCCCGACAGCATACGCGGAGAGACGGTTGCACTTGCCAGGCAAGCGCAACCCCGCGTGTGTCGGCGGCGGGTCCGCCTAGGGAAAGGTGTTATCAGCACCTGCCGGAAATATGCCGAAGGCCTGCGATAAAGCAAGGCGGGGCGGCCTGGCGCGCGTTGCGCCAGCGATTTGTTTGAGCCGTTCACGGCGAAGTTGTGTGCCCTTAACTGTCGCTACAAGGCAGGCGGCGCTGCCTCGGGTCAGGGCGGCATCGTCAGGGGGCGACATCAGCGCGAGGCTGGGAGCGGCGCCAACGTTATTCCCACCGTATTTTTTTCTTGACATTTGACGCTATTTTTTAATAAACGTTAATTAACAAAAACGCGTCACAAGAAAACGCACACGGCATCCGGCCCGACCGTTCACCCCCAAATCGGAGGAAATCCGTATGGCATCCGTCTTTCAACTCATGGCCGACACTGAAACCTTCGCCGTCTCCCTGACCCGCCTGGGGCTCATTGTGGTCCTGTTCTGGATCGGCGGCCTGAAAATCGCACCCTATGAGGCGGACGGCATTGTGCCCTTTGTGGCTGAAAGTCCCTTCATGAGTTTTCTGATGGACGACCCCTCGGACTACAAGGCGCATATGAATCCGGAAGGCAAGCTGGTGCCGGAAAACCGCCGGTGGCACCTGGAGCACGGCACCTATACGGCTTCGTACATCCTCGGCGCGATCATCGTCAGCCTGGGCATTCTGCTCTGCTTCCAGCCCTGGCTGCCGCAGGTGGCGGCCGTGGGCGGCCTGCTGGTTTTCGGCATGTCCCTGGTCACGCTTTCCTTTCTGATTACTACGCCCCAGGTCTGGGTGCCCGACCTGGGCGACGCGGAGCACGGTTTCCCCTACCTGAGCGGCAGGGGGCGGCTGGTGCTCAAGGATGCCGTCATGATGGGCGCGGCCCTGGTCTGCATGGCCGATTCTGCAAAAAAATATCTGCGCCGCCGCGTCGCGGCCAACTGAGCGGGAGAATGATATGAACAGCTCTGAATTCAAATCCGGCGGCATCGCGCCTTGCCTGGCCCTGTGTTGTCTGCTAGCCCTGTTGTACACAGGCATTGCCTCTGAAACTCAAGCCAAGGACATCCCCATGAATGATATGCAGAATGGTCTGATGCGGAAAAAGGCCCACGGCGATCTGGACGCGGTCTGGAAGCGCCTGCTCGACACGCTCACGGCGGCCAAAGCCCCGGTGTTCGTGACTGTGGATCATAAGGCCAACGCCCAGGGCGCGGGCCTGGACATGACCGGCGCGCGGGTGGTCATTTTCGGCAATCCCGCCGTGGGCACGGCCCTGATGCAGGCCGCCCCGGAAGCGGCCCTGGACCTGCCGTTGAAGATTCTGGTCTGGGAAAGCCCGGACGGCGTCATGCTGAGCTGGAGCGACCCGGCCTGGATCGCGGCCCGCTATGGTGCCGATCCTGATCTGGAAGTGGTGAAGAAGATGCGCGGCCTGCTGGAGAAGCTGACCAATGCCGCCGCAGGCATGTAGAGCGTTTTTATATTGAAAATATCTCAACGCTCGGTGCGGATTTTCCGTGAAAACCCGCACCGCGAAAGTATCGCAAGGCGAATTTACTCCGCCGTTAAGGGATAATTTCAAGCGCAAAATGCTCTAAAAGACCCCGCAGAGATATCAACAGCAAAAGAGGCCGCGAAATCGCGACCTCTTTTGCTGTACTGTCCGGCGAAAATTACTGCTGCTTGGGCTTCTTGCGACTCTGTTTGGCAGCCGCCGCGGGTCTGGACGCGGTTTCGGGCTTGCCCTGCGCGCGGAGAACGGCCTTGGCGTCCGGGTCGCCGTTCTTGGCGGCCAAACGGTACCAGCGGGTGGCCTCGCTCAGGTTGCGGGGCACGCCGGTGCCCTGGTCGTACATCAGGCCGAGGCTGTACTGGGCCGCGGGCTCATTTTGCTCGGCGGCCTTGCGGTACCATTCCACGGCCTTGTTGTAGTCCTGCGGCACGCCCCGGCCCTGTTCGTACATGAAGCCCAGGTTGTACTGGGCCTCGGCGTAGCCGCGCTCGGCGGCGCGGTTGTACCATTGCACGGCCTTGACCGGGTCCTGGGCGTAGCCGCGCCCTTCGGCATACATATAGGCCAGGTTGTTCTGGGCCTTGAGGTTGTCCTGCTCGGCGGCCTTTTCAAACCAGTGCACGGCCTTAGTGTCGCTCTGATTTTCGCCCTTGCTGTTCAGATAGGTCCAGCCCAGGGAATACTGGGCGTCGGCCAAACCCTGGTTGGCGGCGCGGCTGTACCAGTCGATGGCCGCGTTTTCATCCTTGGGCACGCCCCGGCCGTAGGCGTAAAGATAACCCAGATTGTACTGGGCCATGGCCAGGCCTTGCTCGGCGGCCTTGCGAAACCAGCGCGCCGCTTCGCGGTAATTGCGGCGTACGCCCTGGCCCGAGGCTTGAGCCGTTCCCCAGGCGTTCTGGGCGCTGATGTCGCCCTTTTCCGCCGCCTGGCGGAAAAGCTGGGCCGCGCGCTGCTCGCTTTTTTTGACGCCTTTGCCGTCCAGGGTCAGGCGGCCCAGCACATAGAGCGCTTCGGCATTGCCCTTGTCGGCCAAGGGTTTGAGCAGAGCCACGGCCTTGCCGTAATCCGCCTTTTCAATGGCGGCCTGGGCATTGCGCAGGTCGCCCGCCTCGTCGGCCAGGGCCGCGGGTACCAGGGAGGGCAGTCCCGGCGCGGCCAGGGAGCAGAGCAGCCCGGCGGCCAGGAGGAAAAACAGGAAACAGCGGGAAGATAGCTTCATAGTTTCGTCAGGGTTTGGGTCCAGTAGGGATTTTCGCTGCCCTTGACCATCATGGCCTGAAGGGCGCAATAGGTGCGGCGCGCGGCCTGCACGGCGGCGCTGCGCCACCAGGAAACCGGGTCTTCCCAGACCTGGTTGACCTTGGCGGCGGCTTCCTCGGCGGTGCCGAACCAGATTCCGGCCCGCGCCAGCACGTCCAGCAGGGCTTCGCTTTCCGGCGTGAGCGGCCAGGCCTCGCGCGTCCAGAACATGACTGTGGGCACATTGGCGGCCAGGGCTTCCAGCATGGTGGTGCCGTGATGGTCCAGGACCAGCAGGCGGCAGGCCAGCATTTGCGGGGTGAGCGGGCCGGTGCTCAAGCGTACGCGGGGAAAGCGCGGCAAGAGCCATGTGGCGTCCTGCAGGGCGCCGGGCACGTCGAAATAGGGGCGGTAAAAGGCGCGGGATTGCAGCGAGCGGCCCAGGGCCTCAAAGAACCACTGCTTGTCCTCGCGGTACTGGACCATCTGGAGCGGCGTGGGATGGGCGTCCAGGCGGTAGCCGTAGGCGGGCATCTCCGTGCCCACAAAGAGCAGATGGCGGCCGTTTTTGCCGTGCCAGCGTCCGGCGATGCGCGCGATCTGGGGATAGGGCAGGGGGATGAAATTGCCCCGGCTGCCCGCGTGCTCGCTCCAGCCCCAGGTGCCGAAGGCATGCTGGCTGTATTCCACCAGGGCCGTATCGCAGGTGACCCGCACCTGTCCGTAGTTGCCGCCGTGCTGCACGTACATCAGGCGGTTGCCGTGGGCGCGCCAGACGGCCAGGCGTTGGCGGTAGGCCGCGTCCTCATAGGCCGCCACGCTGGCGACGCGCAGGCAGGGCGGGAAGAGGTGCTTCTTGAGCCGTTCCGGGTGGCGCAGCCGCGCCAGGGATTGCGGCAGGGCGGCCAGAAAGAGGGGCAAGGGGTCCAGAGGCAGGTCGGCGCGCGCGCCCGTGGCCCGGCTGCCGTAGGTTTCGGCCAAAGGCTGGGAGCGGTCCGGACCATCGCTCACATGCACCAGCGAGAGGGAAAAACGCAGGGCCTGCCGGATGCTCATGCCTTTGAGGCGCGGGAAGAGCAGGCGCAGTTGCGTGCGCCGGGCCCACTGCCGCAGACGGCTTTTCAGATCCGCAGGGGCCTCGTCGCCGTAAGCCTCGCTGAGCGGGGGCAGCATTCCCTTTTGCCAGGCCCGGGGCCAATGGGCCTCCAGCAGGCGGGAAAGCAGCCAGTGGTTGAAGGTCTGGCCCAGCGCGCCGTGCAGGGTGAAATCGTGCTCGCCGCGGAAGCTGAAGGCGCAGTTTTCCGGCAGCAGGGGCACGCGCAGGGGCAGATGTCCCCAGGCCTCGGTCATGGCTTTGACCCGCTGCCAGCGTTCCACAATCTGCTTGGCGACGTCGATGGCCCAAGGCGTGAGCAGGGTTTCCCAGTAGGGGGACGGCAGTTCCGCGCTGTGCGGGCAGAGTCGGGCGGCCAGGGCGGGCAGGCTGTCCACGCACAGCGCCTGGGCCTCCTTGGCTGTGCGCTCCAGCACCTTGAGGTCGCGTAACGGTTCCGGCGCGAAGACGAAACGGTCTTCCCAGTCCGGGAAGAAATCTTCCTCACCGGCAAAGCACCAAGGCCCGGCGGCCCAGTGACTTTCCGGCTCGGCTCCGCGCGGCATGGCCCCCAGCACCAGGCTGACGCCGCCGTGCACCGCGCCGGACGCCGTATCCACAGACGTGAGCGCGCTCATGCCCGGTCCAGATCCGCCCAGGTCAGCACAGTGTCTTCCGGCAGGTCGCGTCGGGCGCGCAGGCCGAGCACTTCGTCATAATTGCGCGGGGAAATGCCGTGGGCCGGGCGCTTCCAGGTCAGGTCCGCCGGAGTCAGCGCCTGGCCGGCGGGCACGGCGCGGGTCGTGACCAGGGAACGGCGGGCGTGTTGCCGGGCCGGTTCCTCCGCGGGCAGGGCGCGCACGTCGAGATCGCCCACGCTGTCCAGCGTGCGCCGGAGCCGGGCGTAAAAGCGCTTCAGATCCTCTTTGTCCATGGCGTGGTAATGGTCGTTGCCGGGCAGGGCCTTGTCGTGGCTGAAATGTTTTTCCAGCACGCGCGCGCCCAGCAGGGTGGCTGTTTCGAGGATATGCATGTCCTGCGGCAGGGTGTGGTCGGAATAGCCGATGACGTGTTGCGGGAAGTGGCGCTTGAGCGCGGGAATCATGCCCAGGGCCGCGTTTTCGTCGGCTGTGGGATAGTTCAGCACGCAGTGCAGCAGGGCCAGCTTGTTGCCCTTTTCCTCGATCCATTCCACGGCCTCGGCGATTTCGTGCAGATGGGCCGCGCCCGTGGAGAGCAGGATGGGCTTGCGGAACTCGCAGAGAATGCGGATGAAGGGCTTGTTGGTGATATCGGACGAGGAAATCTTGAACACGTCCATGAGGTCGTTGAGGAAATGCGCGGATTCCACGTCAAAGGGCGTGGACAGAAAGGCGATGCCCGCCGCGTCGCAGTGCTTCTTGAGGGCTTCGAATTCGTTTTTCCAGAAGGAGTCATGCCGCTTGAACAGCTCGTACTGGCTTCTGGTGGGCTCCTTGCTGGTGTCCCAGTAGGCGGGCGAATCCTTGGAGGCCAGGGTGGCGGCCTTGTAAGTCTGGAACTTGATGGCGTCGGCCCCGCCCTCGGCGGCTTCGTCGATGAGGCGGCGGGCGATGTCCATGCTGCCCTCATGGTTCACGCCCGCCTCGGCGATGACGTAGGGCACGGGGATGCGTTTTTCCGGCGCGGGAATATCGAATATATCTGTAATTTTCATACGGATTTCCTCACTCTCTTGCGGATGAAGCGAGCATTATACGCGCTTGGGGCGCAAAAGAAAAGCGCGGTGAGGGCGGCGCGGCGGGCGTCAGGCCTCAAAAGGAGCTGTTAACATTTGCCGCGAGCGGCCTACAGCAACAATACGTCCACCACGCTGCCCTGTTCCAACCCTTCCAGGTCGGCGTCAATGCGTACCAGGCCTTGGGCGTCCAGCAGGGTGCGCAGCAGGCCGGACAGGCCGGGCACGGGCACGGCAAGGGGCAGGCCGCCGGTGGACTCCGGGTCGGCCGGAGCTTCCAGGCGTACCCGCAGATAGTCCTCGCGGCCTTGCTTGGAGGCCATGTTGCGCGACAGCACGGCCCGGCGCGCGGGCCAGAGGTTCTGGTTAAAGGCATCGGACCGCCCCGCCAGATGGCGCAGAAAGGGCGTGCCCAGCACAAACATGACCACCTGGGCCGAAGCCACCTGGCCCGGCAGGCCCCAGACGCATTTTTGCCCCACGCGGGCCAGAATCAGCGGCTTGCCCGGCGAAAGGGCCACGCCGTGGCAGAAAATTTCCGCATCGGGCAGGCGTTCCAGGGCCGCGACTGTAAAATCGCGCGCGCCCACCGAACTGCCGCCCGAGAGCAGCAGCACGTCCACATCGGCCAGGTGTTCCCGCAGAGCAACGGCAATGGCTTCCAGGTCGTCGGGCACAATGCCCAGCAGGCGCGGCTCGGCCCCGGCTTCGCGGCAGATGGCCGCCAGGGCGTGACTGTTCACGTCGCGCACCTGTCCGGGCCGGGGATCGGCGCTGACGGGAATGACCTCGTCGCCTGTGGAAAGGATGCCCACCCTGGGCCGGGCGCGCACGCTCACGCCCCGCGCGCCGCAGGCGGCCAGCAGGCCGATTTCCTGCGGGCGGAGCAGAACGCCGGATCTGAGCGCCGGGCGGCCCTCACGCGCGTCGTCGCCGCGCCGCAGCACATGCGTGCCCGGAGCCACGGGACGCCGGATTTCCACCAGGGGCTCCCCATTTTGGCCGTCGGCCAGTTCGGCACTGTGCTCCACCATGACCACGGCGTCGGCCCCGTCCGGCAGCGTGCCGCCGGTGACGATGCCCGCACATCGGCCCGGTTCCAGGCTGAAGTCGGCCGGGCGGTCCACGGCGATGCGGCCCGTGAGGGCCAGATAGACCGGATTGCCCTCGGACGCGCCGAAAACGTCCGCCGCCTGCACAGCATAGCCGTCCATGCCGGAGCGGCTGGTCAGGGGCACGTCGTCCCCGGCAATGACGTCCGCCGCCAGCACCCGGCCTTCCAGGCCGCGCGGGTCGGTCAGGGACGCCGTTTCGGAGGGCACGGGGGCAAAGGCCGCCAGGCGGCGGGCCACTTCCGCCACGGGCAGGACCACAAAAAAGTTTCGGGGCATGGCTCTTCCTCCCATCCGCCCGTGTACAGCATCCCCGGCGGCCCGGCAATACGGGCCCGGCAGTGCTTCATTCCAGCCGGACAATGTATTTCGCCACATAGACCGCGCCCGACCCGGTCAGCAGGTGGCTCATCAGATCATAGCCGTAAGCGTCGCCGCGCATGCGCAGCCCCGCGTCGGCAACAGCCCTGACCATGCGCCCGAAAGCGGCGGCCTGGCTGGATACCTCGCCCTTGTGGAAAAAGGCCGCGTAGCGTCCGGCGGGAATTTCCCGCACGTCGCCCGCGTCGCCCGCCTCCGCCCGGGTAAAGAAAAAGCAGGGCCGGAAGTCTCCTTTTCCGGCGTGTTCCGCCGGGACGATCATGCCGAGAGGGGCGTCCGTGCTGTTGCCGCGCTCCAGATCATGCGCCAGGCAGGCGGAGTAGCATTCGACGCTGCCCGCGCCGCTGAGAATTTTTTCCGGGTCCGTGGGCACGGCAATGATGCGTTCCGCCTCCTTTTCCTCAAGCAGCAGCCTGTCGAAGTCCGCATCAATGGTCTCTTCGGTCAGGGCGATGAGCCTGCGCAGCATGGCTTCGCGCCGGGCCAGACGCGTCCGCTCTTTCTCGAGGATTCCGGCGCGTTCGCGGAGCAGGCGCAGATAGGCGCTGGGATCGCGCATTTCCCGGCAGGCCCGGATTTCCCCAAGCGTGCTGCCGGTCTCTTTAAGCAGGGATATCATGTCGAAATCGAAAAACTGCTCCAGGTCGTAGCGGCGATAGCCGTTGCCCGAGACGTGCCTGGGCTTGAGGATGCCTTCCCGGTCGTAGTGGAAGAGCGTTTCTTTGGTTGTATGGCACAAGCGGGCGAATTCCCCGGTTTTCAGAAATTTTTCATTTTTCACGCCATGCTCCTTGACCCTTGCCTTACCCCATAGTTTATAGTGATCCATTACAAGAGGGAAGTCCGCGCGCAGAGGGCGCGCGGGCCGTATCCTCCGGGTATTTCAGAGCAGCTTTCCTTTGAAAGGCAAACTGCTTTAAGGAAGTGACGTGTCATGAAATGGTCCGAGTTCAGCACGGCCCGCGCGGCCTGTGCGTATTTCTTCATCTGTCCCGGCCTTGTCTACGGCCTGCTGACAGCGCGTCTGCCCGCGCTCAAGGCGCAGACCGGGGCGGACGATGCCCAGATAGGCCTTATCCTGCTCTGTCTCGGCGTGTCCGGGCTGGTCGCGCTTTTCGGCAGCGCCTGGCTCATCGCGCGCTGGGGCAGCCGTGCGGTTCTCCGTCTCGGCACCTTTGTGCTGCTTTTTTCCCTCCCGTTCTGCGGGCTGGCCTCCACGCCGCTGTTGCTCGCCCTGGCCTGCGTACTGGTCGGTTGCGGCACGGGTTTGGCCGATGTCGCCATGAACACGCAGGGGATACAGATTGAACGGCGTTACCATGCCCCGTGCATGGCGCTCATGCACGCCTCCTACAGCCTCGGCGGCGTCATGGGCTCGCTGATGGGGGCGCTGTTCGCCGCTCTGGGCTTCAGCCCGCTTGTCAATTTCATCGGTGTGCTCGGGGGCTACGCCTGCTTCCGGCCGCTGGCCGTGCCCCGCCTCCAGCCGGACGGCGCGACGGAACAAACGGCGCGGAAAAGAACCTTCCGCGTTCTGCCGCTTTTCGTCATCGGCTGCGGCCTGCTTGCCATGTGCACCTACGCGGCCGAAGGCTCGGTGGCGGAATGGGGCAGTCTGCTGCTCTTCAGCGTGAAAGGGGCCGATGAACAGACCGCCGCCCTGGTCTACGGCGCCTTTGCCGGAACCACGGTGCTCTGCCGCGTTTTCACCGACCGGCTGCGGAGCTGGGCCGGGGATTTTCCCCTGACCTGCGGCGGGGCATTGCTCGCGACCTGCGGCATGGCCCTGGCCCTGTTTTCTCCCAGGGCGGGCGTCTGCCTTCTGGGCTATGCCTGCATGGGCGCGGGGCTATCTCCCATTGTCCCCATTCTGTTCAGCCGCGCCGGGGAATATCCCGGCGTCACTCCCGGCGAGGCCAGCGCGGCCGTCTCCGTGCTGGCCTACGGCGGCCTGCTGTTCTTTCCGCCCACCCTGGGCTGGCTTGCGCACAGGGTCGGGCTGGGCAACGCGCTGCTTGTGGTGCTCGGGCTCTGTTGCTGCCTGGCCCTCGGGACGTTTCTGCTCCGGGGCGGTTCCAGGAGCGTAACGCGGGCATAAGGGCGGCGTATGGCGCAAAGCGGGAAGCGGAGCACCGTCGGTCGATGGCGGCTGTGCTCCGCTTCGGCTGTGCCCGTTTTTGCCTTTGCCCCGGGAATCGGCTATGCTGCCTGACCGCGCGGCGGCTTGTTCCCTTCCATTTCCCCGGCCGCCGTCCGGCAAAGGACGACTATGCAGCAAACCGCTTTGGGCTACGGCAGCGCCCTGCTTGCCACCATCATCTGGTCCGGCAATTTCGTGGTCGCCAGGGCTCTGGCAACCCTGATACCCCCGTGGCAGTGCAATTTCTGGCGCTGGCTGGTGGCTCTTGCGGTGCTTTTGCCTTTTGCCTGGCGGCACCTGAAGCGGGACTGGCCCGGCATCCGCAGGCACTGGCTGTACCTCTCGCTCATGGCCGTGCTGGGCGTCACCCTGATGAACACCCTGATCTACAAGGCCGGGCAGACCACGGAAAGCCTGAACATGGCCCTGTTGGTGCCCACCGCGCCTATCGTGATCCTGCTTTTTTCGCGCATCATCTACGGCGAGCCCATCACCCCGCGCCGCATGGCCGGGATGCTGGTTGTGCTGGCGGGCGTGATCATTCTGGTCAGCCGGGGCGACTGGCAGCGCCTGGCCGGGCTGCGCATCAACAGCGGCGACTTCTGGGCCCTGGGCGGCGCGCTCTGCTTCGGGCTCTACTCGCTGTTCATGCGCCAGCGCTCCGGCGATGTGTCGCCCCTGGGCTTTAATGTGGCGACCTTTAGCCTGGGCCTGCTCTATTCCCTGCCCTTTACCGTGGCCGAGGCCTGCCTGTTGCCCCGGCCCGAGATTTCCCCGGCCCTGGTCACGGGTATCCTGTACGCCGGGGTGGGCTGTTCCTTTTTCTCGTTCTGGTTCTGGACCCTGGCCGTGGACAGAATCGGCCCGGTGCGCGCGGGCATTGTGTATTACAGCCTGCCGGTCTTCGCGGCCGTGGCCTCGGTGCTGGTGCTGGGCGAAAGCATCGCCCCGGCCCAGGTGGCGGGCGGCGTGCTGGTTATCGGCGGCATCCTGGTCGCCACGCTGGTTATTCCTCATCATCGCAAGCAAGCGTAACGCGTTCCAAAGGAGCTGACATATGGCGGAAGAAAAACAGCGCGTCGTCCTGGCGACCCATAACGCGGGCAAGGTGCGCGAACTGGCCGGGCCCCTGGCCGATTTCGGCGTGGAAGTCATCGGGCTGGAGGCCTTTCCCCAGATTGAGGACATTGAGGAAACCGGCACGACCTTTGAGGAAAACGCCCTGATCAAGGCCCGTGCCGTGGCCGGGATCACCGGCCTGATCAGCGTGGCCGACGATTCGGGTTTGATGGTGGAGGCCCTGGGCGGCAGGCCCGGAGTCTATTCGGCCCGCTATTCCGACGACTGGCAAAGCCTGCCCGGCGAAAGCCGGGACCAGCGCAATATCCGCAAGCTGCTGCACGAGTTGGCCGACGTGCCCGAGGGGCGCCGGGTCTGCTGCTTTGTGAGCTGCATGGCCGCTGTGAGGCCCGACGGCGGGGAGATGGTGGTGCGCGGCACCTGGGAAGGGCGCCTGCTGGCCGCGCCGCGCGGAGAGAACGGCTTCGGCTATGATCCGATTTTTTTTGATCCCCTGATCAACAAAACCGCTGCCCAGCTTTCCCGAGAGGAAAAAAACGCCCGCAGCCATCGCGGCAATGCCCTGCGGGCCTTGCTGGCGCGCTGGGGGGCGTTTATGGCCGGGTAACGCGGTCTTTGGCCTTTTCCCGCGTGCTGTTTTCGAGCGCCGCGCGGCCGCTCTTTCCGGCAGCCGCGCGGCGCTCGGCGTTCCCGTTCTAAACTTTTTTACGTTCCGGCCGTTAGAAAAGGAGAATGGAAGATCCCGGTGTCCGGGGGCGCGGCGGCGCGCCTGTCCGCACCCGGCAAAAAATTCTTTGCACGCATTTTGCAAGAGTTTGTGCGCACCGCTGTTTTTTGGTGGCGGGCCCGCGTCTTGGGCGCGGCAGAGATCTTTCGCAGTGCGAGGCGCATATGGCAATCAGCATTTCCGGCTCCAACGCCATTTCCGGTCTGAGCGGCAACGACACCAACTTCGACAAGGTGCTGGAGCAGCTCAAAAAGATCGAATCGTCGCAGCTGAACCGGCTTGAAGCCTGGAAAGGCGACTGGAACCTGCGCTATGAGGCCTTCGGCAAGATCATCGAGCAGGTGCAGGCCGCCAGCAGCATGCTCTCCGCGCTGAGCGACAAGAACAACTTCGTCACCAAGAACGTCAGCAGCAGCAACGAAAACATCATCACCGCGGTGGCCAATGCCTCGGCCCAGGATGTGCAGCACACCATCAAGGTCAGCCAGATGGCCAGCAACGCCATCTGGGCCAATACCGGTTGTGTGTTCGATTCCAAGACCGATATCATCAACGACACGGGCGACGTGCAGTACTTCCGCTTCAATTACGCGGGCAAGGACCACAGCATCAAGGTTCCGGCCGGTACCACGCTGGAGTCGTTCGCCAGCATGGTCAACAATTCCACGGAAAATCCGGGCATCAAGGTCAGCCTGATCCAGACCGGTTCCGGCTATGTCTACCAGGTGGCGGGCAAGGATACCGGCGCGGACAACAACCTGATCATCTACAACAACAATCTGAAGGGCATGGGGGCCTCGGGCACGAACTCCACCTGGCTGACCAACGGCAGCCTGGATACCAGCCAGTCCCTCACCAACCCCACGGAATATACCTATGACCTGGTGTTGCGGAACGGCGCCAAAAAATCCGTGACCGTCAAGGGCAACTCCACCGCCGACCAGTTGGTGACGGCTCTCAACGCCGCCGCCGGCGGCATCAATGCCCGACTGGACGCCGACGGCAACCTGCTTATGGACGGCGTCAAGTCCTTCAGCCGCCGCAAGAGTTCGGATGAAGCCTATACGCCGCCCTCCACCTGGGTGGGTGTGGGCAGCGGCAGTCTGAATGATGACAAATTGAATGCCGCCGGAGGCATGGCCGAGGGCAAGGGGGACAATGACCTCCTGACCTTCACCATGACCATGGAAGACGGCAGCACGCGCGAATTCAAGATCAAGGCCGGGGCCAGCAAGCGGGATCTGCTGGTACAGATGGCCCAGGCCACCCAGAGCGGCGACAGCGTGAATATCGGTATGAACAGCGCGGGTTCCTGGGGCGTGAACCTGAGCGGCGTCACAAATGTGGCGTGCGCCGACCTCACCGACGCCGGCAAGCTGCAGAGCAGTCTCACGCCCGCCAAGGGCGTCCGGGACGAGTTGGGCGGCACGCTGGACTCCGCCTCCGCCACCCTGACCTTTGCCGCGGGCAAGCTGGGCAAGCGCATTGACGGCAAGGACGACGAAACCCCGCCGCCTCCGGGTTCGGAACTTGTCTTCACCATCACCAAGAAGGACGGCAGCGTCGTTTATGTGAAGACGTTGGCCGACGGCACGACGCCGCTGACAAGCGACATGACCAACCAGCAGTTGCTGGATGCCGTTAATGCCGCCTGTCCCGGAGCGCTCACAACGGACGCCGACGGCAATCAAGTCCTGAAACTGGACGGCGTGAAGGATTTCAAACTGACCACCGGCTCCAGCGGAACCGCCGGTTTTACGACCACGTTTGAAGCCAGCACCAAGGTGCCCAAAACAAATCCGGATGCGACCGGAAATTCCCTGTTCTATACTGACGGCACCAACACCTACCTGGAAGAACCGCCGGATCTGGTCTACACCATCACCACCAATGACGGGAAAACCGGAACCCTGAAACTGCCTTCGGGCAGCACCATGAAGCAGGTGCTGGACAGCCTGAAGAACCCCGGCGGAGCCGACTGGGTCTGGACGGAGAAGGACACAGGCGGGAATGACGTTGCCGCCGCTCCCCCGGCCGCCCCCGACTGGGGCGTGGCCTTCACGGACGCTGACGGCAAGGAGTATGTGGGCGCTGACGGCACCACACCCCTCACGCTGGACGAGATCACCGCCGCCGGAAAGCCGGTCTACCTCCAGCTCAAGAATGTCCAGAGCGCCGGGGGACCGGCCCTTCAGGGCCAGGTAGACACGTCGGACAACTGGACCATCCAGCGGTCGGCCAATGCCCGCTATACCGTGGACAACTGGCCCATGGAAATGGAGTCGGCCTCCAACAGCGTGAGCGACGTCATTGAGGGCGTGGTCTTCAGCATCCAGAACACGGGCGATGCGCACATTACCGTCAGCACGGACATCACTTCGGTGGAGCAGTCCATCCAGAATTTTCTGGACGCGGTCAACTCGGTGCTGCTGACCGTCCGTGACTATACCTCCTATGACGAGGACAAGGAGGTCACCACCAACGACCCCGATAATATTGAAAAGGACAACTACAGTCCGTCGGGCCTGACCAACCAGAAAGGCGGCCTGTTGCAGGGCAACTACGGGGTGCAGTTGTTCAAAAGCCGTTTCTCCAGCGTGCTCAGTTCCTCGCCGCCCGGCTTCAAGAGCCGCCAGTCGGCGGACGACATTCTTTCCGGCGACGTTCTGGCCAGCCTCGCCAATTTGGGTATCAAGACAGACACGGATGAAAGCAGCGAGACTTACGGGCTGCTGGTGATCGCCCCCAAGTCCGGCATTGCGGAATTGCAGACGCTGGACAAGGAAAGCTACAATGACATGATCACCAACAACCTGGAAGCCGTGGTGGATTTTTTCTGCGCCAGCGGCACAGGTTCTTCCACCAGCGCCGATTTTCGCTACGGCAGCCATGTGGAGGGCATTACCAAGGCGGGCAACTACGAAGTAAAGTACCATGTGGAGATGGGCAGCGACGGCAAGCCCCAAATCACCAATGTGACCGTCGGCGGCATGGAGGCCACGCGCGACGAGAGCATGCCGGGCAATTATTTCAGCGTGGCCAAGGGCGACGCGCGCGGTCTGTCCATCCAGATTGACGACCTGAGCCTCGGCGACCATCCCCCGGCCGGCGAAGAGCCCATGTATGTGCGCATCAAGCAGGGCCTGGCGCAGACGGTAAACAGCTTTTTCAAGGACGAACTGAATTTCACGGCCGTGAATATCACGAGCAATATGACGCAGTCTGAAATAGACGACGCCATTGCCCTGAAGTCCAAGAACGGCGCCCTGATGTCTTTGCGGGACAACTACAAGAGCATCATGGAGAATATCGACAAGAAGATCGAGCGCGAGCAGTACCGCCTGGAAACCTGGGAGGCACGGCAGAAGGCGGTCTTCGCCAACCTGGAAACCCTGCTCAAGAATTACAGCGAGCAGGAGAAGACGCTGAAAGCGCAACTCAAGCAGTTGAGCAGCGGCAGCGACTAAGCATTGATTTCCACTCCGGCACGGCGGACCAGAGCGGGCAACGAGTGTCTGATTTGAAAAATTAGACACACAAAATCCGCAGGATTTTGCGGCGGCGCAGCCGCCATGAGTCATCGAGAAACCACGTTTTTTCGCTGACGATCCTGCGAAAATTGAGAGCATAACTATGCCCGAAATTTTTGCAATTAGAGCGTGTTGATATTGAAAATATCTCAACGCTCTGTGCGGATTTTCCGTGAAAATCCGCAGCGCGAAATTATCGCAAGGCGAATTTACTTCGCCGTTAAGCGATAATTTCAAGCGCAAAATGCTCTAGACACGAGAAGGAACAAGCCTATGAACAAAGCGGCGCAAGCATATTTTCAAACCAAGGTCAGCACCACGGATCAGGGGCAGCTTCTGATCATGCTCTACGACGGCGCGCTCAATTACCTCCAGCAGGCGCGCGACAAAATGCTGGCCAGGGATTTCGCGGGCAAAGGCATTCTGATTTCCAAGGTCATCGACATCGTCAATGAACTTTCCGCCTCCCTGAACATGGACAAGGGCGGCAGCCTGGCCGTGAACCTCAATAATCTGTATATCCTCTGCACCGCGCGGCTCTTGCAGGCCAATCTGAAAATGAACGTGGAGTCCCTGGACAGCGTGGTGCACATTCTCTCCGGCCTGCGCGGCGCTTACGCCCAGATCATTGAAACTCCGGAGGCCCGCCGCGCGGCGGCGGAAATAGCCGGGCGCATGCAGCCGGCGGGCTCGGCCATGAAAACCGCCCAGCCCATCATGCAGGCGCCGGTGACGGCGGTGCCGCGCTCCCACGCCCGGGCCGCCTACGGCAGAAACGCCATGCAGCCCGGCATTCCGACGGCCGCCCCGGCCGCGCCCCCGGAAGCGGCGGCACGGGCCCATGTGCAGAATTTCGTGCCGCCCGCCGCGCCGGTCGCCCCTGTTGCCGCCCGCCTGCCCGGAGCCTACGCCAAGCCCGACAACAGTTGAGTTTTGCCGCGCCGTCCGTTTCTTCCCGCGCCGGTCTTCGCACAGTCGAAGCCCGGCGCGGTTTTTTTTAGCTTTTGCAAAAAACTGTGATTTCAATCACAGTGAACGAGGTGGGTTTGTGTTGTATATGGGGACACATCCTCCACCGAGGGAGGAAAAGGAGTTTTACCCCTATGTTTTGCAATCAGTGTGAACAGACAGCCAAGGGAACGGGCTGCACGGTGGCCGGTGTTTGCGGCAAAAGCGCGGATGTGGCGGTCATTCAGGATCAATTGATTTATCTTCTGCGGCGTCTGGCGGCCCTGGTCCTGCAGGCCCGTGCCACGGGCATTGTGGATCCGGATACGGACGACTTCATGGTCGAGGCCCTGTTCGGCACCCTGACCAATGTGAATTTCGACCCCGAGGCTCTGCGCAAAATGCAGGCCGAAACCCTGGAGCGGGCCAAGGCCCTGGCCGCCCGTCTGGGGGAAAAACCCGAGGATCTGAACGTTTCCCTGGACGAATATCTGGCCCGCCTGCCGGAAAGCGTGGTGGGCATCGACGTGCTCAGCGCGGACGCGGACGTGGCTTCGGCCATGCAGATGCTGCTTTTCGGGCTCAAGGGCGTGGCCGCCTACGCCGACCATGCGGCGCGGCTCGGTCAGCGCGATCCCGAACTTGGGGCCTTTGTCTGCAAGGCTCTTGTGGCCGGTACGCTTTGGGACGAGGAAGTCCGCGATCTGGGCGGCTGGCTGGAACTGGTGCTGGAATGCGGCAAGGCCAATCTGCGGGCCATGGAACTGCTGGAAAAGGGCAATACCGAATCCTTCGGCGATCCCGTGCCCACGCCGGTTTCCCTGGGCCACCGCAAGGGCAAGGCCATTCTGGTTTCCGGCCATGATCTTTTGGATCTGCGGGCCCTGCTGGAACAGACCGAAGGCACGGGCATCAATATCTACACCCACGGCGAAATGCTGCCCGCCCACGGCTACCCCCGCCTGAAGGCCTTCAAGCATCTGGCCGGACATTTCGGTACGGCCTGGCAGAACCAGCAGAAAGAACTGCCCGACTTCCCCGGCGCGGTGCTCTTCACCACCAACTGCATCCAGAATCCCCGCACCTACGGCGACAAGATCTTTACCAGCGGCAATGTGGGCTGGCCCGGCTGTGTGCACTGCAAAGGGCGCGATTTCGCGCCGGTCATCGCCAAGGCCCTGGAACTGCCCGGCTTTGCCGAGGACGAGCCCGGCAAGGAAATTCTGACCGGCTTCGGCCGCCAAACCATGCTCAATGCCGCGCCCAAGGTGCTGGAAGCCGTGGCCCAGGGCAAGCTGCGTCACATCTTCCTGGTGGGCGGCTGTGACGGGGCCCGGCCCGGCCGCAACTATTACACGGAATTTGTGGAAAAAACCCCGCAGGACACCTTGGTGCTGACTCTGGCCTGCGGCAAGTTCCGCTTCTTTGACAAGGACCTGGGCAAGCTCGGCGACCTGCCCCGCCTGCTGGACATGGGCCAGTGCAACGACGCCTACGCGGCGGTACAGGTGGCCCTGGCCCTGGCCGACGCCCTGAAATGCGACGTCAACGATCTGCCGCTTTCCCTGGTGCTTTCCTGGTATGAGCAGAAAGCCGTGAGCATCCTGCTCACCCTGCTGGCCCTGGGCATCAAAAATATCCGTCTCGGGCCCAGCCTGCCCGCCTTTGTTTCACCGACCATTCTGAATATCCTGGTGGAGAAGTGGGGCATCCGTCCCATCAGCACCCCGGATGAGGATCTGGCGGCCATTCTGAAGTAACGTCGGAAGTTGCCGGGCGGCTCCCCGGAGCCGCCCGGCGATGATGTAAAGCAATTTCACTTTGAAATTGCTCTGGCGGCAGCGTGAGCAGGCGCCCGCCACGAGCGTCATCCGTAAGGCGGCTATGCCGCCTTACGGATGACGAAAGCAGAGATAGGCGTAAGTGCAATTTATTTGCGTGGTTGCCTCACCCGTTAGCGAGTCTTCGAGCAATTTGCGCTTGAAATTATCGCTTAACGGCGAAGTAAATTCGCCTTGCGATAATTTCGTGGTGCGTATTTTCACGGAAAATCCGCACAGCGCGTTGAGATATTTTCAATATCAACCCGCTCTAAAAACTTTGGGAATGTGCATTCTCAAAGTTAACATTATCTGAAGATTGACGCCATGCCGGAATCACCCTTGAAAGAGCCTGCACAACAGGCCGTTCTGACGGCTCTCGGCAACGGACTTTTCGCCGTGTTGCGTCCGGAGGAGCGCCTGGCCCTGGCCGGACACGCTCGCTTGCGGGCCTTTGCCAAGGGCGAGGTGTTGTTCCGGGAAGGCCAGGAAAGCGCGGACCCCGCCTTTCTGCTCTCCGGCCTGGTCAAATTGTCCCGCAGCGCGCCCCGTGGCCGGGAATGCGTGCTGCATCTGGTGCGGCCCGGCCGCCTTCTGGACGCGGGCGTGCTGTTTTATGAGGGCGGCTTGCCCGCTTCGGCAATGGGCGTCCGGGAGGGCCGCCTGCTCTGGCTGGACAAGCGCGCCCTGCTGGCTGTCCTGCGCGACAACGCGGCGCTGGGCCTGGGCCTGATCGCGGCGCTTTCCCTGCGCCAGCGCCTGTTCATCAACAAACTGGCCGGGTCGCAGGGGCGGATTTCCGCTTCCCGCCGGGTGGCGGCCTGGCTGCTGCACCGGTCGAAAATGGAAAAGACCGACGCGCTGGATCTCGGCGTCAGCCGTGAAATTCTGGCGCGTCTGGTCGGCATCAGCCGCGAGAGCCTGAGCCGGGAACTGAGCCAGCTGGCCGCCAACGGCCTGATCAGCGTTGAACGCCGTCGTGTGCTCCTGCTGGACCGGGCGGGGCTGCAAAAATTGGCCGATAGCTAACATCCGTGCGCTATGCTGCGGGAACACAGAATATGAAAAGCTGCATCATTTATTCCTCAGTCACGGGCAATACCCGTAAGGTGGCTGAAGCCCTGGCCGCCGCTTCCGGCGCGCCCTGCTTCCCCGTGCGTGAGGCGCCGGACCCTGATGACTACGACCTGCTGGCCCTGGGGTTCTGGGTGCGCCTGGGCCAGGCCGACGCCAGGACGCAAGGATACATGCGCCGCGTGCTCGGCAAGAAAGTCTTCTTTTTCGGAACCCTGGGGGCCTGGCCGGATTCGCCGCACGCCCGGCGCTGCGCGGAAGGCGCGCGGGCCCTGCTGGAAGAAGGCGGCAATACGGTGCTGGACGGCTTTTTGTGCCAGGGCCGGGTCGATCCGAAAATTCTGGAAATTTCGCGGCAAAAAGGCCGCCATCCCATGACGCCGCAACGCCGCGCCCGGCTGGAGGAGGCCGCCCGCCATCCCGATACGGCGGATCTGGCGGAAGCCGGGCGGCGCTGGCAGCTGTGCCTTGCGGATTGATTGCATGTCGGGCCGGAGCGTTTCAGGTGTGAAATGCCCTGCCGAACGAAGCGCAGGCGTGTTTTGCGCGCGCCGTTACACAACTGTTTGAAGCATTGATTCCCGTAAAAGGAGAGAGGTATGCGCCTGAGCAAACGCGAGTGTTCTGAACCGGCTTTTTTTGACGAGGTCTTCGCCAAGGCCGAAGAACTGTTTCTGGCCCTTAACAATGGGGACTTCCCTTATCTGATTCCGCTTAATTTCGTGCGTCTGGACCAGCGCATCTATCTGCACAGCGCTCTGGAAGGCACCAAGCTGGATTTGATCCGCAAGGACGGCCGCGTGGCCTTCAGCCTGGCGACGGGCGTGCGGATCGACCGCGAAAAATCCTCCACCTACTACAAATCCGTCTGCGGCACGGGCCGCGCCTCTCTGGTCGAGGACACGGAGGAAAAGCGTCTGGCCCTGGACAGCCTGGCGGAACGCTATGCCGCCCGTTGCCCGCGCCCCGCGCCGGACGCCAATGTCCGCCGGGTGGCCGTCATCCGTATCGACATCCAGTCCCTGACCGGCAAGCGCTGTCTGCCGGAGGGAGCGACGAGCCCCGAGCCCGTTTAAAACCGTCCTGACGCACCGCGGGCCCGCCTGAGGGGCTACGCCAAGGCCTTTGCCCGCTGCCTCCCGCCGACCCGTTTCGGCAGGGATTCCGGCACTGCGCCTTGCGCGTCGCCTCAGCACGCCGGGCTGGAATTCCAGTCAAGGAGCTGTCCGAGATGTCCATGACCGCAAGCGCCCGTCTTTGCCCCCTGCCCGCAGCCCTGGCGCTGCTGCTGGCCGGTGCGCACTTCTGGCGGGCCGGCCTGCCCGCCCTGACCCTGGGCTGCGTTCTGCTGGCCCTGCTGGCCTGGACTCGCGGGGCCTGGGTGCGCCGGGTCCTGCTGCTGGTCCTGCCCCTGCTGGCTGCCCGCTGGATCTGGACCACAAGCCAGTTCGTCCAGGTACGCCAGTTCATGGACCAACCCTGGCACCGATTGGCCGCCATTCTTCTGGGCGTGGCCCTGTTCACCGCCCTGGCCGCCCTGCCGTTGCTGAGCGAGCGGGCGCGGGCGCGCTATGCCCGCCGGGAAAGCAGCGCGGACGCGCAACTGGCGGCCCTGGGACTGACCACCGGCATTCTGGCCGCAGCCTGGGCTCTGGCGCCGGGCCTCTTTGTGCTGGAGCGCTTCGCGCCCGGCTGGGGATTGGCCCAGGTCTTTTTGCCGGGCCTCTGGGCGGCCTGGGTGGCGGGGCGGCTGTCTGACCGGCACACGGCCGTTGCCGCCCGGCTCTGGACCTGGCGGCTGTTTTCCCTGGTCTTTTTCGGCCAATTGCTGCTGGGCCTCACCCTGGACGGGCGTTTTCTGCTCAGCGGCAACCTGCATATGCCCGTGCCGGGCGTGATTTTGGCCGCGCCGTTGTACCGGGGCGGGGGCTATTTCATGCTGATTCTTTTCGGCGTCGCCGTGCTGCTGGCGGGCGCGGCCTGGTGCAGCCAGCTCTGCTATTTCGGCGTCTGGGATGCGGGCACGGCGGCCCGGGGGCGCGTGCGCCCGGTACCGGCCTGGCTGCCCCGGCTGCGTCTGGTCGTGCTGGCGCTGACCCTGCTGGCGCCCGTGTTGCTGCGCCTGGCCGGGGCTCCGGTGGGGATGGCCCTGGCCTGCGGCCTGTTGCTGGGCCTGCTCTTGCCGTGCTGCGCCGGACTGTTCAGCCGTAAGCTGGGTTTCGGAACCTATTGCCTGGGCGTCTGCCCGCTGGGCCTGGTCGCGAGCGGATTGGGGCGGCTGTCGCCCTGGCGCGTCCGCCGCACGGGCGCGTGCAACCGCTGCGGAGCCTGCGCGCGGGCCTGCCGTTATGGGGCCATGACGCCGGAACGCCTGGATCAGGAGACGCCCGGTTCCGCATGCACCCTCTGCCGGGACTGTCTGGCGGCCTGCCGCCGGAACGCGCTTTCTCTCGGCTTGTACGGCACAAAAAGACACGGCCCGGCGGTGGAAAGCGCCTTCATCGCCCTGCTGGCCTCGCTGCATGCGGTGTTTCTGGCTCTGGCGCGGGTATAGAGCAGTGTTCATACGCATGAAATGGGTCACAGCGCCTAGGGAGGGGATATGACCGGAATGACACGGGTACTGAGCCGCCTGGGCGGCGCGCGGACATCCGCGCGGACAACCTGGAGCGACGTGGGCTGGGCTTGGTTGGGCAGCGCCCTTTCCATTGCCTGCCTGGCCTGGCTGGAACGCGCATGCGCCCAGGAATGGAATTTGCCCTTGCTCATCGGCTCGTTCGGGGCTTCGGCGGTCCTGGCCTTCGGCGCGCCTGAAAGCCCGCTGGCCCAGCCACGTAATCTGGTGGGAGGACATCTGCTTTCGGCGCTGGTGGGCGTCAGCTGCCAGCTGCTTCTGGGGCAGGAGCCCACGGCGGCCGCGGCGTTGGCCGTGTCCACCGCCATTGCCCTGATGTGCGTCACCAAAACCCTGCATCCACCCGGCGGGGCCACGGCACTGATCGCGGTCATCGGCGGGGCGGGCATCCACCGCCTGGGCTACTGGTATGTGCTTCTGCCGTGCGGCGCGGGGGCCTGCTGCATGCTGTTGCTGGCCCTGCTGACCAACAATCTGGGCGCGCGGCGGCGCTATCCCCGGAAGTGGTGGTGATAACCGGGAGTGACGGGGGCGTTAGGGCATTTCAACTTTGAAATGCCCTAACGCCGAACACAGTGAGGCGCGCCGCGAAGACCGACCCGACGGGCGGCCCGTAGGGCCGTGCCTGTAGCCCAAAGGGCGTACAGGCATCGAGAGCAACGCGGCGTGGATTCAGGCGAAAATCATGTTCTTCGCCTGAATGGCAACTTTGAAATTTGTAGAATTTCAAAATGAATCTGCTCAAGGGCCATTGCGGGTATGGTCGCTGAAAAAAAGTCCCCGGTTCTCCTGAACAGGAGGACCGGGGGCTGATGGTTCGGGTGAAGGTTGTTTATTCTTCGGTTTCAGGCGCTTTCACCGGCTGCTTGGCGGCGGGCTTGGCGGCCTTGGGAGCGTGTTTGACGGGTTTCTTCACGGCCGCGCCCTGCTGCGGAGCCGCAAAAGCAACGCCCGCGCAGGAGATGGAGAGAGCACAGGCCAGGACAAGGCAACGGGCAAGGGTTTTGGAAAACAACATACAGATTCCCCCTTATACATAAGGGAAAATCCCTATGCGGCCGGAGTTACCGACTCCGCCGTATCCGGCATGCATGCCGGTCAAACGAAGCGTGACGAAGGTCACATCTTTCTGAGTCAGCCACTAAGGAGTTTGCCCCCGCCTGTCAACAGGATTTATCAGCCTTGCTGCGCGCCCTTCCGAAGCTACGCCTGAGCTCCCTCGCCGGGCGTTTCCGTGGGGGAGGCCTTGGCCTCGGCCACGGTTTTTTTCTCAGGTTGGGGGACTTCCACCACCGTGCCGTCCGGCTCCACCATGGACAGGGCGCGCACCGGGCAGGCCTCCATGCAGGCCGTGATCTTTTTGCCGTTTTCCTCGCGCCAGGCGCGGCACATGTCGCAACGCACGGCCACTTCCCGGCGGGCCCTCTGGGCAAGGGTTTCCGCGTCGCTGCCGCTCAGATCGGGCATGCCGATGGTATCCAGGGAAATGGTGCCGTAAGGACAGGCCGCGATGCACATCTTGCAGGCCACGCAGAACTGGACGCGCATGGTGATGCGGCCGTCCTCCTCCTGCTGCAGCGCGCCGGTGGGACAGACGTTGCAGCAGGGCGCGGGATCGCACTGGTGGCAGCGCACCGTGGTTTTGAAGCCTTCGGCTTTAACCACTTGCACGCGCGCGACCAGCACGTCGCGGTGCTTCATGGCTTCCTTGAAGGACATGCCGTGGTGGGCGGCGATGCAGGCCACCTCGCAACGGCGGCAGGCGCGGCATTTATCGGGTACGACCTGAATGTGTTCAAGCATGGTCCGTTTCCTCGGATTCAACGCGCAGGGACTGGAGCGTAAGCCCGTGCCCTCCGTTGAAGTGGATGTTTTCGCTGCCGCAGGCCGGGCAGACGAAACGGCGTTGTGTCAGGCTGAAGGCGTGGCCGCAGTTTTCACAGCGGCAGGCCAGAGGCGCGGTGTTGAGCGTGAGCGTCGCGCCTTCGGCCAAGGTGCCTTCGGCAAAAAGTTCAAAACAGGCGGTCAGGGTCTGGGCCTCCACACAGGCGATCAGGCCCAGTTCGCAGGTGATTTCCTGAATCCGCAGCGCGCGGTTGTCGGGATGGGCCGCGTTGTGCTCCTCCACGGCTTTCAGGGCCATGTCCAGCAGGCCTTGTACAAGGCTGGCCTCATGCATGTATTTCCTTTTACCGTTTTTTCCTGACAGTGGAGATTTTTCCCGCCGACAAGGAAAACAAGCGGCGCGCCGAAGCGGAGCATAGCCGTCTATGTGACCGAGGCGTGCCGCGCTGTTTGACGCAGCCGGCGGGAAAAAGGTCCGCTGTCAGCGTTCCGTGCAGGAAACGCACGGATCAATGCTGTTGGTAATCAGCGCCACGTCCGCCACCTTGCAGTCGCGCATCATCACGCCCAGGGCTTCCCAGTTCATGTATGAGGGCACGCGCCACTTGAGCCGCGCGGGCATGTCCGTGCCGTTGGTGCGGATGTAATAAAAAACCTCGCCGCGCGGGGCTTCGGAGCGGGCGCAGGCCTCGGCCGTGCGGATCTGGCGCATGGGCGCGGTCACCGGGCCGTCGGGCACGCGTTCGCAGCACTGGCGGATCAGTTTGAAGGATTCAAAGATCTCGTTCAGGCGCACCATGGTCCGGGAATGGATGCAGCAGCCTTCGGAGGTGACCATGTCAAAGTTCAGTTCGGGATAGGCGGCGTAGGGCGAATCCTTGCGCACGTCGATGACAACGCCGGAGCCGCGCGCCACCGGGCCCACCACGCCCAGGCGCACGGCGTCTTCCTTGGGCAGCAGGCCCAGGCCCTTGGTACGGGCCAGCACCAGGCCGTTGGTGTCGTAAATTTCGCGGATTTCATCCACTGCGGGCTCCACTTTGGCGATCATGCCCAGGATGTAGTCCAGCATGTCGCGTTCCACATCGCATTTGACGCCGCCGATACAGTTGGAGGCCAGGTTCATGCGGTTGCCGTACACGGTTTCCTTCACGTCCTGCATCATTTCGCGCACTTCCATGACGTGCATGAACAGGGACTTGAAGCCGATGATATGGGCCTGGATGGCGGTATTGAACAGATGCGAGGCCACGCGCTTGATTTCCTCGGCCAGCACGCGCAGATAGCGCGCCCGCTCCGGAATGGTGATGCCCAGCACGTTCTCCACGGACATGCAGTAGGTGAAGGAATGGCTGTTGGAACAGAGCGAACAGACCCGTTCGGTGAGGGTGGTGTTCTTGATCAGATTGCGCTGGGTGGCCATGGCCTCCATGCCGCGATGCACGTGGCCCGAGGTCAGCTCCACGTTGCGCACGGTTTCGCCCTCCACCGTGAGGCGAAAGTAGACCGGCTCCTCCAAGGCCACATGCACCGGGCCCAGAGGCATGGTGAAGGTGCTGCTCATGGCCGCTTCTCCTTGTCTTTCAGAATGCGTTCCCAGAGGTCGGTGGTGCAGGCCCCGTTCATCATGATGGACAGGGGCACGGCCTCGTTGAGAATGCCCGCGTCCAGCTCCTCGTCCAGGAAGAGGCGGCGCGGATCGGGATGATCCGTGACCTGGATGCCGTACAGCTCCATCATTTCGCGTTCGTGCCAGTCGGCATTGGCGAACAGCGGGGTGATGGAGGGCACGGTGGGCCACTCGCCGTTAAGCGTCACCGTGAGGTTGTAGATGACGCCTTTCAACTCGAAATGGTAACAGACTTCCTGCATGGGCTCGCTCAGCTGGCGGCGGTTGTAGGCCGTGACCATGGCCAGGCGCGCCCCGACTTTCCGCAGTATTGCGGCGGCCTGTGGCAGCTGGCGCGGCGTGTCCAGCCGGAACCAATGAAAGGCGTTGCCGAAGCTGTCGATGCTGTGATGAATGGCGTCGCTGTCGGTGCAGAGGGCCGAAATGTCCTCAATGATCCGCGCGTCGCCCCGGATAATATCTTGCATACTGTATCCTTTGCGGTTTCCGCTCGTCTCTTATTCCCTGGTGGGCGCGGCCGAGGTCACGCGCTGTTCCGGCTTGTCCTCAGTGTGGGCGGGCAGCACGCAGGCATTGCGCTTGGCGTCCTCGATCTGGCGGCACTTGGGGCAGAGGTGGCGGATCAGCTCCGGGTCGATGTCCGGATTTTTGGCGTACAGGCGCTTGGCCAGATGCGCCGGAACGGGCCGCATCAGCGTGCCGCAGTGGGCGCAGGGCTCGTACTTGATGGTGTGCTGCTCCAGGCGGTCGAACTTTTCCTCTTCCGGATGGGCTGAGTGCCAGTCCGTGCTGATGCTCATGGCCCCGGTGGGGCAGTAATGGCGGCAGGAGGCGCACAGGCAGCAGGAATTCTGCCAGATGGTGATGGTGTAGCCGCTGCCGTCCGGCAGATGGGTGATATTGATGGCCCCGGCCGCGCAGACATGGCGGCAGACGCCGCAGCCCATGCAGAGGGTGGGATCCACTTTGGCCCGGCCGCGCAGGCGCGCCGGCGTGAATGTTTCGCCCAGCGGGAAGGGATCGGTGCTCGGGCCCTCCAGCAGATTGCGGAACAGAACTTTCAGAAAGCCCGCCATATTATTCCTCCAGAACCTTGGCGTCGTTACGCGGCTTGGGGCGTCGCAGCAGGCCGCAGACATGGTGGCAGACGCCGCAACGCCGACAGATTTGCCCGTTGTCGGCCCACGCGGCCCGCAGGCGCTCGAAGGTCTGCCGCAAGGCCAGCCGCAACGCGGTCATTTATTCCTCCAGGCCCAGTTTCTTGAGCCAGATGGAGCGCGCCAGCACCACGCCTTCCAGAATGGCCTGCGGGCGCGGCGGGCAGCCGGGCACGTTCACGTCCACCGGCAAATAACGGTCAATGGGCCCTTCAATGGAATAGCCCTCGCGGAAGACGCCGCCGGAAATGGGGCAGATGCCCACGGCCACGGTCACCTTGGGTTCGGGTATTTCATGCCAGACCCGGAGCACGCGGTCGCGCACCCTGGTGGTCAGGGGGCCGGTAATCAGTACAATGTCCGCGTGTCGGGGGCTGCCGCAGTATTTACAGCCCAGGCGCTCCACGTCGTAACGCGGAATGCAGGCCGTGGTGGCGAGTTCCACGTCGCAGCCGTTGCAGGAACCGGCATTGATCCGGAACAGCCACGGCGAGCGCACGGAAAGTTTTTTGAGCAGATTGTCCAAAGCCACAGCGGCCTCCTTACATCACCCAGACCAGGATCAGACTGCACAGCGCGAGCGCCGTGGGTACCGTCACATAGAAGCGGAAGGCCTGGTCAATGCGGAAACGCCCGGTGGCCGATTTGACCAAGGTCAGCGAAACCAGCATCAGGCCCAGGCACTTGAGCACGAACCAGATCAGATTCACCGGCCACCATTCAGATATAGTGCCGGGAAAGAAAAGCGCCACCCCCAGGCCCAGCACCACGAAGGTCTTCAGCGCCGAGGTCACCTGGAAGAGCGCCAGCAGCGGGCCGCCGTACTCCAGCAGGGGACCTTCGATGATTTCGGTTTCCGCCTCCGGAATGTCAAAGGGGGCCACGCCCATGGTGCCGGGCAAAAAGATCAGGTAGGCCAGCAGGGCCGGAATCATGGAAGGGTTGAAGCCCAGGGAGCCGCTGTGCTGCTGCCAGGCCACGATCTTGAGCAGGGAGAACTCGGCCCCCCAGTCCCCGCCGGAAATGCCCTTGCCCACCAGCATGGCCACGGCCAGCAAAATCATCAGCAGCGGGGTTTCATAGGCCAGCATGAGCAGCATCTCGCGCGAGAAGCCCACGGCGCCGAAGGGCGAGCTGGAGGCCGAACCGCCCAGCATCAGGGCCATGGCCGGGATGGGCAGCAGATAGAAGATCACCAGCAGGTCGCCCATGTTGAACAGGCCGTCGAACACGCCCGGCACCGGAATGAAGGCCGCGCACACGGCCATGCCCGTGAAGCCGAAGACCGGAGCCAGCAGAAAGGCCGAACGGCAGGCGGTTTTCGGGATCAGGGTTTCCTTGGTCAGCAGTTTGGCGATATCCAGCCAGGGCTGGATCAGGGGCGGGCCCACGCGGCGCTGGAGGCGGGCTTCCACCCGCCGGTCCAGGCCCTTGAAGAAGAATCCCACGGCCAGGGCAAAAGCCCCGCCGGGAAAGATGCACATGTGCAGAATGGCAAGCAGGGTGTCGCTCATCAGCGGTTCTCCTTGGAAGCGCGCCCGCCGCCCAGCAGGCGCGTCAGGTCGCCGTAGATGCTGGAGGGAGCCATGCGGCTGGTGGCGATTTCCGGAGGCAGGCCGCAGGCGTGCACGTCGATTTCACGCAGGCGCGTGAAGCGGCGTACGAACCAGTACCCGGCCAGGAAGGCCAGCGCCATCATTACGAACATGCCTGTGGCGTTCCAGGCGCCGGGGCCGGAAAGCACGCCGGAAAGCCCCACATCGAGGGGAGCCAGCCCGTATTCCAGCAACACGCTGTTGATGGGCATGAGCCCCAGGCCGGGGAAAATGCCCGTCAGCACGCAGCCCACGGCCAGAATGCCCATGGGCACGCGCATGACCTTGGGGGCCTCATGCACGTCGTCCAGGTCCGGGGCGCGCTGGCCCAGGAAGGCTGCGTGCAGGAATTTGGCAATATAGGCCAGGGTCAGCACGCTGCCCACCAGGGAAAGCAGGGCCAGGAAGGGTTGCCCGGCCTGCATCAGGGCATGGTAGATCAGCCACTTGGAGGAGAAGCCGCTGGTGGGCGGCACGCCCACCACGGACAGGCCCGCGATGGCGAACATGCAGAGGGTGAAGGGCATCTTGCGGCCGATGCCGCCCAGATCATCCAGGCTGTCCCGGTGCGTGGCGAACATCACGGCCCCGCAGATCAGGAAGAGCAGGTCCTTGAAGAAGACGTGGTTGATCAGGTGCAGCATGCCGCCCGCGTAGCCCAGGGCCCCGCCCGCGGCCACGGCCAGCACCATGTAGCCCAGCTGGCTCACGGTGGAGTAGATGAAGATCAGCTTGATGCCGTTGGCCCGCAGGGCCTGCACGGCGGCCATGATGATGGTGATGCCGCCGATCCACATGACGATCAGGCTGATCACGCCCTGTTCGAAGCCGTCCAGGATGCCCGCCAGGGCAAAACCCCCGCCCAGCAGCATGAAGAGCTTGATCAGGCCGATGACGGCGCTCTTCAGCAGCACCGAGGATATGTAGCCGGACACCGGCGTGGGGGCCAGGGCCGGGTGCATCTGCCAGTCAATGCGGAAGGGCAGCTGGGCGGCCTTCATCACAAAGCCCACGGCCAGCAGGGCCATGCCCAGCCAGGCCGCGCCCGCGGGCAGGTCGGGCACAAGCCCGGCCAGCAGGCCGGCGTTGAAGGGCGTGAAGGGCCCGAGCACGCAGAGGCCCACAAAGAGGAAGCCCGCGCCCAGAAGGTTGAAGAGAAAGTACTTGAAGGCTTCCCGTAACGAGGCCTTGTCGCCCTCGTGGGCGATAGCCATGTACAGGGTCCAGGAGCTCATGATTTCCCAGAACAGGAAGAAGCTCAGCAGGTACTGGCTGGCCGCCATGCCCACAAGGCCGCCGCACATGCAGGTAAAGGCGCAGTAGAAACGCCACTGGCTGTGGCTGTGCTCCATGTAGCCCACGGCGTAGGCCATGTTCACCGCGCCGACCAGGGGCACGATCAGGGCAAAGCAGAAGGAGAGCATATCCAGATCGCGCCCGAAGAGCAGCACCAGCAGGGCCGTGAGCAGCAGCACGCCCACGCTGGTCCAGCCGGCCATCCTGCGCCAGCCGGCGAACAGGGCGGGCAGCACCGCACCGAAGACCGGCACCACCACATAGACGGGCCAGAACACGTTCATGGCCAGCATGATCTGCGGGGCGGCCGACGTGGGCTCGTAGCAGAGCGAGGCCACGGGCAGAACCAACTGCATGGGCAGTTGCGGGGCCAGGCCCAGCAGAAGGCTGAGGGCCGCCAGCACCAGCAGGCCCAGGCGCATGCTGAAGGGGGCTTCTTCCACCTGCGGCAGGTGGGACGGGCGTTCTTCAAATATCAGGGTTTTCAGAATGCGGGTGTAGTATACGGCTCCCACCAGGGAGCCCGCCAGGATCAGGGCCGCCAGCCAGATCTGACCGGCGTTGACCGCGGCCTGGATCATCAGGAATTTGCTGTAGAACGCGCCGAAGGGCGGCAGGCCCATGATGCTCACCAGGCCCACGGCCATACAGGCCACGGTCCAAGGCATCTGACGGCCCAGGCCGCGCAGGTCGGCAAGATTGCGGCTGCCCGCGCGCATGATCAGCGCGCCCGCGCCCAGAAAGAGCAAGTCTTTCATCACGGCGTGGTTAAACACATGCCAGAGCGCCCCGGCCGTGGCCAGCCAGGTGCCCAGGCCCAGCACCAGCGCGATTTCGCCGATCTGCCCCAGGGTGGAGTAGGCCAGCATGCGCTTGATGTCTTCCTGGCGCAGGGCCATGACCTCGCCGTAGACCAGGGTGGCGACGCCCATGGCGCTGAGGCCCGTCCCGAACCAGGACAGGCCGAACAGACCGCGCATTTCGCCGGCGGCCTGACCCACGCCCATGAGAATCACGCTGACGATGCCGAACACGCCCATCTTGGTGATGATGCCGGACAGGGGCGCGGACACAGATGAGGGCGCAGCGGGGTGGGCGTCGGGCAGCCAGGAGTGCAGGGGCACCAGACCGGCTTTGACGCCGAAGCCCGCCAGGCAGAGCACCAGGGCCGTCTGGAACCAGAACGGGAGGTGGAAGGCGGCCAGCGGCGCGGCGGAAAAAACGCCGAGGATGAACAGGCCCGGCAGCATGAACAGCGCGCCGCCCGCGCACATCACGTAATATTTGAGACCGGCCTCATAGGCCGTGCGCCGCCCCTCGTGCACTACCAGGAAGTAGGAAGCGAAGGTCATCAGTTCCCAGTAGCCGTACATGGCCGCCGTATCCGGCGTGGAGACGATGCCCGCCAGGGAGGCGAAGGTCAGCAGCAGGAAAAACCAGTACCAGCCCTTGCGCCGGTCGTGGATGTAGCCCAGCGAGTAGACGCTGACCACCAGGGCCACCAGGGCGATCATTACCAGGAAGAGCCGCGTCAGGGGCGGGCTGGGAATGACGCAGACCGCCGCGAAGGCCAGAGCCGGGAAGAGAACGGCGATCTGCGGGGCCGCGCGCAGGCGCAGTAAAAAGGCCAGACCGGCGACGAACGCGCCGACGTAGAAACACCAGTAGGCCGGATGCACGGGGGCGTGCATGACCAGCAGGCCGAAGTGCCCGCCCACGGCGTCGGTCAGGGGCGCGCGCAGCAGGCCGAGGGCCGCCGTCAGCAGACCCAGACCGAGCAGCGGCAGGCCCAAGCCGGAAAGTCCGGACAGGCCGCCGGGTGCGGGAGCCGCCGCGTCCGCGCCTTCCGCGCTTTCGGGGGCTTCCTCAAGGCTCACGCGGCGCACGGCGTCCACGTATAGCCAGATGAAGACCGTGGTGGCCGCGGCCATCAGCAGGAGGCAGAGCAGTCCCCCGGCCGGGGCCGCTTCCAGCAGGCTCTGAACGATCAGCGCGCGGGCCTCGGGCAGCAGAAAGGGCGAGCCGCCCACGGCGGCCAGCAGGCCCAGGCCGAAAAGGGCTCCGGCCCAGGGATTGCGCCGTCCCGCGCCGCGCAGTTCGTCCAGAGTCGCGCCGCAGGGCGCGAGGCGCGCCAGCGCGGCCAGAGCCAGCAGCCTGGCGGAAATCTGGAAGATGACGAACAGCCACAGGCCGGTCAGGCCCGCGGCTGTCTGCGCGGTCAGCGCCATACAGGCGACGCCCGCGTCGTGCAGCGCGCCCCAGAGAATCAGGCGGCGCGGGTCTTTGCGCTCCCGCACGGCCTTGACCGTGGCGATCAGCAGGAGGACCGAGCCGAGCAGCAGCGGCAACCAAGAACCGCCGGCCGTGAACAATGGTGATGTCATAGACGCCCCGTGATTTATGGATCTTCCGAACAACATCTAGTGTCTGATTGCAAAAATTCCGAGCATGGTTATGCTCTCAATTTTCGCAGGATCGTCCGCGAAAAAGCGTGGTTTTTCGCGGATTCCCGGCGGCTGCGCCGCCGCAAAACCCTCCGGGTTTTGCGTGTCTAATTTTTCCAATCAGACACTAGTGATGCCGTCCGGGCCGATACGCGCCGCGACGAGTGTGCGGGTTTTTCTGCACGAAATCAGCCGTCCCCGAAGGCAGGAGGGCTGATTTGCTCGTGAAAAAAATCCCTAGCTGAGTAGTCAGTCAATACACTACATTAGCTTCAGGCGCAAGCAGGAAAATCTTTTTTTCACAGCCCGGAATGGCCTCATTCCTCGCGCAGGTCGCGGTTCATCAGGATTCTGAGCGCTTCCCGCGGGGCCTGTCCCTCGTAGATGACGCAATGCATGGCGGCGGTGATGGGCGCGTCAATGCCCAGGCGTAGAGCCAGGGCATGTACGGCGGCCGTGGTTTTGACTCCTTCGGCCACCATGCCCAGGCTGCGGGTGATGGCCTCCAAATTTTCGCCGCGCCCCAGGCGCAGGCCTACCTGCCGGTTGCGCGAAAGGTCGCCGGTGCAGGTCAGGGTGAGATCGCCCAGGCCGGAAAGCCCCATGAAGGTGGACCGGCGCGCGCCGCACGCCGCGCCCAGGCGGCTCATCTCGGCCAGACCCCTGGTGATCAGCGCGGCCCGGCTGTTGTGCCCCAGGCCCAGGCCGTCGCAGACTCCGGCGGCGATGGCCATGACGTTCTTGAGCGCGCCGCCCATCTCCACGCCGGTGACGTCCGTGCTGGAATAACAGCGGAAGGCCGGGCCGGAAAACAGTTCCCGCAGGGTCCGGCCCAGGGCTTCGTCGCGCGCGGCCAGCACCACGGCCGTGGGCAGGCCCCGCAGCACCTCCGCCGCGAAGGACGGCCCGGACAGCACGCTGTAGTGGGGCTCAAGACCGGCCAGGGCTTCGGCAACCACCGCGCCGCAGGTTGCGAGGCTGCCGGTTTCCAGGCCTTTGGCCGCGTTGACCAGCACCGGGCCGGGACGGAAAAAATTTCTGTGCGTGCCCAGCCAGCCCCGCAACTGCTGGCTGGGCACGGCCAGCACCAGCAGATCACGGTTGAGGACGGCCGGGTCCGTGCTTGCCGCTAAGCGGGCGTCCAGGGCAAAGCCCGGCAGGTAGCGCGGGTTTTCGTGGCGCTCATTGACGGTCAGGGCCACCTTCGCGTCCCGCAGCCAGAGGGTGACGGGCAGGCCGCGCGCGGCCAGCAGATGAGCCAGGGCCGTGCCCCAGCTGCCGCCGCCGGCCACAGTGACGGGCGTTCTAAGGGAAAGCGTGTCGGACATGTGGTTCAGAATCCCAGTTTTGATTCCGGGCCGGGCCTGTCGGGCAGAATGGCGCGCCCCTTGGCCAGCCTGGCGTTTTTGGCGTTGAAGCGCAGCAGGAACAGCCCGGCGAAGCTCTGGTTTTTGTAGACTTCCACCCGGAAGAGCGTGCCCCCCCGGTCCACGGAAAAGCGCGGCGCAAAGTCCTTGCGGCGCAGGGGCAGGCCGCTTTCGTCGCGGCGGCCGCTGTCAAAGCCGATGGCGTTGACCCGGAAGCCCTCCTGTGGATGCACGCGCACCGTTTCGGCCACGTCCAGCACCCGGCCGAAGGGCACCACTTCCTCGCGCCCGTCCACAGTGACGCGCACGGCTTCAAGGCTGTGGTCCATTTCGCGCCAGTCGGGCTTGATCAGGGTGATGGTGCGGTTGCCGTAGTGAATGCAGAGTTCCCTGTCGCGGTCCCGGCAGGGCAGGACCGCCATGATGGGTTTGGAAGTCACGGCCCTGGCCGGGCTGCCCTTGGGCAGGGGCAGATAGTTGATGGCCGGGCGCACGTCCTCCAGGGGCAGAAAGACGCGGTTCTCCGCGAAAGATACCCCCAAGTTGGCCCGCAGGGCCTCGCCCACCCCCTGGGGCGTCAGGCTGAAGTCGCGCTTGAAACGCACGCCCGCCTGGCGCAGAAAGCTTTCCACCATGCTCAGGTGGTAATAGGCCCGCAGCTCCACCGGAAATTCCTTGCTGGCTTCCAGGCCGAAAGCCGCCTTGCCCTGGCGCACGGCATAGTAGGACAGGCTTTTTTCCATTTCCTTGTCCCCGGCGGCGGTGTTCGTATTGTGGACGTGCAGGACGTGCAGGGGCTTGATCAGGCGCTGGTTGACCTCGGCGGTCACCCGGGCCGCCTCTTGGGCCAGCGCACCCATGAACACGCCCGAGGGCAGGCCGTCCTGGTCGATGATCACCGACTGGCCCCAGCGGGCCGGATTGCAGAGGTAATTCTGATAGTTCGCGCGGTAGTAGCCGCTGCCGTCGTGCAGATTGAGCACCAGGGCCACGCGCGGATGGCGGATCAGCTCCTGGATGCGGCGCACTGTGGGGAATTCCGGATCGCTTTCGTCCAGGCGGGCGAATTTGCGGTTCATGTCCCCGTGCAGGCCGCGCGAGCGCTTGATGATGCTGGGGAAGTTGAGGTTGGGCACCACCCAGACGGCCCCTTCCTGGATGTCGTAGCGGGTCGCGAGCAAGGTGGCGGCGGAGAAACCGCCCGGCTCGTCGCCCTGGATGCCGCCCACCACCAGCACGACGCATGTCGCGTCGCCCAGGCGGATGGTGGTGAAATCCAGGGGAAAGGCCTCTTCACCGCGTGCCGCGACGGGCAGACAGAGCCAAAGAATGGCGCAGAGCAGCGGCAGACAGACCGCCAGGCAGGGCAAAAGGCCGGGCCGGTGGTAAAAAACCGGCCCCGTTACGGGGCCGGACACAGCGCATGCGTTTGTATTCACTGCCTGTTCCTGTGTTTGAAGATACAGGCGACTGTTACGCCATTTGGCGGCAAACGGCAAGAAGGACGGCGCGGCTGACAGGGCAGACGCATCTAAAAAAGATCTATAGACTGGGGGCTATGGAAGACCCTATTGAAATCACATTGGCTATTTTCCGTGACCTGCCTGACCCACGAGTAGAGCGCACAAAGATACATAGTCTTGGGACTATTATGTTTATTGCTTTATGTTCGTACTTGTCAGGCGGTGACGGCTTTTATGACATGGAAGATTATGCCCATGCCAGGCAGGATTGGCTCAGCAGCCATATAGGCATGCAAAGCATTCCCAGTCATGATACCTTCAACCGCGTATTTCAGGCAATTTCCCCGAGTTGCTTTGGCGAATGTCTCCTTGAATTATCCCGACGTCTTCGGGAGAAAGTGACCGGCGACATAGTGGCCTTTGACGGAAAAACACACCGGCGCACTACCAAGAAGAATGGGACAGCTTTACATATGCTCAACGCTTGGTCCGTGGAAAATCGTTTGGTTCTCGGACAACTGGCCGTAGAAGAAAAGAGTAATGAAATTACAGCCATTCCCCAATTAATGGATATGCTGGACTTGAAAGGGTGTGTAGTAACGGCCGATGCGCTCAACTGCCAAAAAGTTGTAGCGGCTAAAGCCATCGAGAAACAGGCTGCTTACCTTTTGGCATTGAAGAGCAATCATCCTATGTTTTACGAGGAAGTACGTATGCATATGGATGCTCTATCCTGTGACGTTCCACCGGGATTTGAACAAATTGAGAAAGAACATGGCCGTATTGAAACCCGGCGGTGTTGGCAATCACCTTCAATAGATTGGTATAGCGATAAGGAGCAGTGGGCTGGCTTGCAAAGCTTTGTACTTATTGAGTCAGTGCGTGAAAGTAGAGGAAAAATCGAGACAAACCGTCGTTACTACATAAGTAGTTTAGCTCAGGATGAAGTGCGTGCCGCTAAAAGCGTGAGAGCTCATTGGCAGATAGAAAACGCCTTGCACTGGTGTCTTGATGTAGTTTTTGATGAAGATCAAAGTCGAGCACGGGTTCGTAATGCGGGCAAAAATCTTGGAATTTTGCGAAGTATCTGCCTCAATTTACTTCGGCGCATGCCGGGGAAATCGAGCTTGAAGGGCAAGAGGTTCAAGATTGCGCTGAGTGAAGATTTTCTCCTTCAGGCTCTCAGAATTTAGATGCGCCTGCCCTGCTCTGGTCGTCCCGTCCCCTTGCCAGTTTTTCGGCTTTGGGCTATAGAAGCCGTTCCATTACACACACTCCGGCGGTTCTCGGGGTGCCCGTTCCGCGGACGCGCGTCGCGTCCGACCCACGGCGGGTGAAGAGAACAGCACAAGCCGGAGTGGAGGAAACCAACCCATTGGAGGATCACAATGGCTTACGTCAGCATGAAGCAGATGCTGGAAACCGGGGTGCACTTCGGGCACCAGACCCGGCGCTGGAACCCCAAAATGCGCCCCTACATCTTCGGCGCGCGCAACGGCATCCATATCATCGACCTGCAGCAGACCGTGAAGCTTTTCCGCGTGGCCCACGATAAAATCGTGGACACCGTGGCCAAGGGCGGCAAGGTGCTCTTTATCGGCACCAAGCGCCAGGCCCAGGAGGCCGTGGCCGCCGAAGCCGGTCGCGCCAACCAGTTTCATGTGACCAACCGCTGGATGGGCGGCACCCTGACCAACTTCGTGACCATCCAGAAAAGCGTGGACCGCCTCAAGAAGCTGGAAGCCATGTTTGCCGACGGCTCCATCAACCGCTACCAGAAAAAGGAAATCCTGCTTCTGGAGCGCGAGATGAAGAAGCTGGAGGAAACCCTGGGCGGCATCAAGAACATGGACCGCCTGCCGCAGCTGGCCTTCATCATCGACCCCAACCGCGAAGACATCGCGGTGAAGGAATGCCGCAAGCTGGGCATCCCGATCGTGGCCGTCACGGACACCAACTGCGATCCGGACCTCATCGACTACATTATTCCCGGCAATGACGACGCCATCCGCGCCATCAAGCTCTTTGTGGCCGCCTTCTCCGAAGCCTGCCTGGAAGGCGAGGCCATGAGCAAGGACCACAAGGAAGTCAACGCCGAGGAGGCCATGCAGAAGGCCGCCGCTGAAAGCGCTCCGGTCGTCGAGGCCGCTCCCGCGCAGGAAGCCGCTCCCGCCGAATAACGCATTTTTTTGTAGACGCACTTCTGGGGCAGCGCGGCTTTTTTGAGATCCGCGCTGCCCGTTTTGAATAAGGAGCAAAGCCGCGACGCGGCAGCGGCTTCTCCCCCCGCCGAGGCTCGCGCACTTGCGCTCCGGCGGGCGGCTCGGTTCCTCGCCGCCTTATTTTTTGTGAAACTCCGGCGCATCGGCCGGACGTATCTGGAGACGACATATGGCAATCAGCGCTCAAATGGTCAAAGAACTGCGCGAGAAAACCGGCGCGGGCATGATGGACTGCAAAAAAGCCCTGGTGGAAGTGAACGGCGACCTGGAAAAGGCCGTGGACTGGCTGCGCCAGAAGGGCATGGCCAAGGCCGCCAAAAAGTCCGGCCGCGCCACCTGCGAAGGCGTGGTCACCGCCGTGACCAGCCCTGACGGCAAGCACGTGGCCATGGCTTCGCTGATGTGCGAAACCGACTTCGTGGCCCGCGGCGATCAGTTCCAGAACATGGCCGCCCGCGTGGCCCAGGCCGTGCTGGAGCACAATCCGGCTGATCCCACCGCCTTGGACGGCGTGGTGGGCGACGAGGTCAAGCAGCTCATCGCCTCGGTGGGCGAAAACATGCAGCTCGGCAAGTTCGCGCGCCATACCCGCCAGTCCGACAATGAAGTTATCGGACAGTACATCCACGCCAACGGCAAGATCGGCGTGCTGGTCTTCCTGACCTGCGGCAAGGCCGAGAGCGTGAACGCGCCCGAAGTCAAGGCGCTTGCCAAGAACCTGGCCATGCAGGTGGCCGCCGCCAGTCCCATGGCTCTGGACGCCGGAAGCCTGGACCAGGCCGCCGTGGAACGCGAGCGCGAAGTCTATCGCCAGAAGGCCCTGGAAGAAGGCAAGCCCGCCAATATCGTGGACAAGATCGCCGACGGCGCAGTGAAGAAGTTCCAGAAGGAAGTCTGCCTGATGGAACAGCCCTTTATCCGCGACGACAAGAAGAGCGTGAGCGATATCGTGCGCGAAGCCGGCAAGGCCGTGGGCGACACCATCACGGTGACGGGCTTTACCCGCATCCAACTGGCCGCGGAATAATGCCGGACCACGCCGCGTGCCGTACGGCGCGCACGTATAGTAGTCTTTGTTGATTGAACCTGAAGGGGGCTTCGGCCCCCTTTTTTTGTTTTTCCGGGTCCGCGCGCGGCGGGTCCGGCCAAGTGACGGGAACGAGTATGTGGGATTTTTCGTGGGTTACGGAGCTTTCGGCCTGGGCCGGTTTGGGCACGCTGGTGTTGCTGGAAGTGGTGCTGGGCGTGGACAATCTGGTGTTCATCTCCATCCTGGTGGGGCGGCTGCCCGCCGAGCAGAAGCGCCATGCCTTTCTCACCGGCCTGGGGCTGGCCCTGCTTATGCGTCTGGTCCTGCTGGCGGCCATCGCCTGGATCATCGGGCTCACCGCGCCCCTGTTCAGCTTGGGCGGTCGCGCCTTTTCCGCGCGGGATCTGATCCTGGTGGGCGGCGGCCTGTTTCTGCTTCTCAAGGGCACGCTGGAACTGCACGAACGCCTGGAAGGCCATGTGGCCGGTCCCGCGGATGCGGGCCGTCACGCGGGCTTCTGGCGGGTGATCGCGCAGATCATCGCCCTGGACGCCGTTTTTTCCCTGGATTCCATCATCACCTCCGTGGGCATGGTGGACCATGTCTCGGTGATGATGCTGGCCGTGGTCACGGCCATGCTGGTCATGGCTCTGGCCGCCGCGCCGCTGCTCCGCTTTGTGGAGCGCCATCCCTCGGTCATCGTGCTCTGTCTGGGCTTTCTGCTGATGATCGGCCTGGGGCTGCTGACCGACGGCCTGGGCTACCATATCCCCAAGGGCTATCTGTATGCGGCCATCATCTTCGCCGTGCTGGTAGAGGCCTGCAATCAGTGGGCGCTGCGCAACCGGCGCAAGCGCATCAGCATGCGCGACATGCGCGAGTCCACGGCCCGCGTGGTGCTGGGCTTGCTGGGCGGGCGGTCCGGCCACGGCGACGCCCAGCTTGACGCGGCGGCTCTGGCCGGGGAAAGCCGGGGCGCGCTGTTCGCCCCGGAAGAGCGGGACATGGTGGCCCGCGTCATCCGCCTGAGCGGGCGCACGGCCCGCTTTATCATGATTCCGCGTCAGCGCGTGAACTGGCTGGACAGCCGCGCCGACCGCGAGACTGTCTACCGTTTCGCGGCGGCGGCCGCTCTGCCCTGGCTGCCCGTGCTGCGCCGCGAAACGGACGACGTGCTGGGCGTGGTGCGCACGGGTGAACTGCTGCTGCCCGCGCCGGACGTCTCCAGGGATGCGCCCTGGAAACTGAGGGACTACATCCGTTCCGCGCCGACCATTTTCGAGCACACGGCCCTGGCGGACATTCTGGACGACTTCCGCGCGCATCCCGCGCCGCTCTCGTTTGTACGCGACGAATACGGCAGCGTGGTGGGCATGATCACGCCCGCCGAGCTGCTCAGCGTGCTGGCCGGTCAGGTGGGGGACCTGCCCGTCGGGCCCGAATCCTGCCGCCTGCCTGACGGCAGTTGGCGCATGCCGGGGAGGCTTTCCGTGGACGCGGTCACGGCCTGGCTGGGCATCAGCCTGCCGCCGCGTTCCACCAGCGCCACTCTGGCCGGGCTGATTCTGGAGCGCCTGGGGCACATTCCGGTGACGGGCGAGCGTTTGCGCCTGCAGGGCTGGGAGTTGGAGATCACCCGCATGGACCGCCAGCGCATCGACGAGGTACGCGCCGTCAAGCTGCCGGAGGATGGCCGGAAAAAGTAAAGCGGCCGCGTTCGTTACCGGTAGGGCGGGCGCATCTGATTCCGGCTTTTGCTGGCCTCTTATTTGCCGTGATTATCCGTCAAAACCGGCCTTTTCGGCACTGGCTTCAGTCCTGCCCCGTCCGCTCGTAGGGGATGCGCTCGAAGACCTTGCGGTGTGGGGTCAGGGAAATGTGGTAATACTGGTTCTGGGGAATGTAGATATAGGGCACGTCCTCGCTGCGCTGGCGCAGAAAGAGCGAGAGCAGCACCCGGTTGATGGCCTGATGCCCCACGATGAGCAGGGGCGCGTCCCCGGCCAGAAAGAGCGCGCGCCTGAGGCCGCGCTGCACGCGTTCGCGCAGGATGGCGTAGCTTTCGCCGTTGGGATAGGCGTAGCCGTACTTGTCCGCGTTGCGGCCCGCCGTGACGTCGGGCATGCTCCGGCGGATTTCCGAATAGAGCATGCCTTCGCAGTCTCCGGCCCAGATTTCGTCAAATTCCTTGAGAGCCATGGCGTGCGCGCCGGGGCGCTCAACCAGCAGCGGGGCCGCTGTTTCGTGGGAGCGCAGGCGGGTGGAGGTGAATACCCAGTCGATGCGCCGGTCGCGCATGTGCCGGGCCAGGGCTTCGGCCTGGGAGCGGCCCAGGACCGTGAGCGGGGGATCGCCGCCGATGCGGCCCTGCACGTTGAATTCCGTCTGGCCGTGGCGGGCCAGATAGAGGCTGTGCACCCAGACGCTGACCACAATCTCGCGGATGGCCGGGTAATAGGGCGAGCCTTCGCAGGGGCGTTCGTCCAGAATGCGGTTGGCC
Source organism: Desulfovibrio sp. 3_1_syn3 (assembly GCF_000145315.2). Lineage (NCBI taxonomy): Bacteria > Pseudomonadati > Thermodesulfobacteriota > Desulfovibrionia > Desulfovibrionales > Desulfovibrionaceae > Desulfovibrio > Desulfovibrio sp. 3_1_syn3. The sequence goes on along the minus strand of NZ_ADDR02000001.1, from coordinate 276,148 downwards.
GTGGAATCCACGCAGAGCCAGAATTTTTCATCCTGAAGCGGGCTGTAGATGGATTCATAATAGCCGATGCGCTTCATGAAGCTGTCCAGGGCGTCGGCCTCGCTGTAGGCCGCGTATTCGGGCAGCGTGGTTTTGCGGCGGATGCAGGCGTTGAGCAGCAGCGGGTCTTCGTTGACGCACTCCACAAAGAGCACGGGGTGGTCGGTGAGGGTCTGTTCGATGAGAATCCGCCGGGCGCGGCTGGCGTTGGTGGCGTCCAGAATGGCCACCTCGCCCTGTTCGGCCAGCCAGGCCCGGGCTCGGGCCATGTTGCGGAGGCAGATCTGCTCGCGGATTTCGCGGCCCGCGCTGTTTTCCGGATTGTAGAAATCCGGCTCCGTGGATTCCGCGCCCACCAGGGCCCGGCGCATGTCGCCGTTGTTGAAGATCTGCGCCCGGATGCCCTCGGCCAGCAGGCCCTGGCGGATGCGCCGCGCCAGCGTGGACTTGCCGCGCGCGGGCAGGCCCACCATCGCCACGTACAGTTTCCGCATATTCCCCTCCGCTGTGGATCATGGTAGGGGAAAAGCCCCGGAAACGGAAGGAGGCGCGCATGAAGACCATCGGCCTGTTGGGCGGCATGAGTTGGGAAAGCACGGTCAGTTATTACCGAATCGTCAACACGGTGGTGAAGGAACGCCTGGGCGGCCTGCATTCGGCCCGCTGCCTGCTCTACAGCGTGGATTTTCAGGAGATTGAGGCCTGCCAGTCCGCCGGAGACTGGGACAGAAGCGCGCTGCTGCTGGGCGCGGCGGCGCAAAACCTGGAAAAGGGCGGCGCGGATTTCATCGTCATCTGCACCAACACCATGCACAAGGTAGCCCACCGGATTCAGGCGGCGGTCTCCATTCCCCTGCTGCACATCGCGGACGTCACGGCCGCGGAAATCCTGGGGCGCGGCCTGCGCTCGGTGGGCCTGCTGGGCACGCGCTACACCATGGAAGAGGATTTTTACTGCGGCAGGCTGCGTCGGCAGGGTCTTGAGGTGCTGATTCCGGACGCGCCGGAACGCGACATGATCAACAAGGTCATTTTCGAGGAGCTCTGCCTGGGCGTGATTCGCGAGGATTCCCGGAAAAAGTTTCAGGCGGCCATGGCCGGACTGGCCGGGCGTGGCGCGCGTGGCGTCATTCTGGGCTGCACGGAAATCGGCCTGCTGCTGCGGCCCGAGGACGCCGAACTGCCTCTTTTCGACACCACTGTGTTGCACGCCACCGCCGCCGCCAATCTGGCCCTGGAAAGCTGAGGCAAACTTTTCCCAAAAGGGGCGGCGCTATTCCGCGTCCGGCCGCGCGGCGTGGCCCCGCAGTCCGGTAAGAATTTGCATGAGCGGCTTCCGGGGGTTGGCTTTGCAGGCCGCTTCCAGGGCTCTGCCCCGATCCGTTACGGCTTCTTGCGGTTCCTCTTGGTATGTCCCGCGTTCCAGCCAGCCGCGCCAGCCGTCCCACCAGCAAGCCAACGCTCTGAAATCTATGCCGTGTTTTTTGTTCAATCTGAGCAGATCCGAGCAGGGCGCGCCCAGATAGGCCTTAGCCTCTTGTCTTTCGTGCATTTTGGCCGTTTTCCAGGCCTCGGTGACGGCCATGCTTGGCGTGCGGCGGCACTGCGAGGCCAGAATAAGAGGCAGTTCCGCGACAAAGTATTTGGTGCGCCACAAGCCCACGGGCGCATAGTCCAGATTCATCTGCGCGCTGACGTAGCCGTCCAGCCAGATTTCGGGCGGCAGGACGGATTTCACGGCAGTCTCCGCCTCCGCCCATTCCCGGCAGGTCAGAGCCGCCATGCCCGTGTACTGCTGCGGCGCGTCCGCGTGGAAGGCCGTATTTTCTGTTATATCCGCATACGCGGCGATCCCGGGCGCGGGAAACGGGTCCGGCGGAGTAGTGCTTGGGGGCAAGGCCGCGAGGGCCTTGCGGGCCGCATCCGAAAACGGCATTCGGGGATGTGCCGCGCAAAAGGCACGGATGGCCGCGCTTCGCGCCACGAACGTTTCAGGCGCGGGCAGACGCGTGGAGGGGTGGCTTTGGTAGCCGTCCCACCACAGCAGCCAGCCCACGGCGTCATGGCCGTAACGGAAAATATCCGCGCAGGAACGCTTGCCGACCTCGGCGGCGCGCCAGATTTCATCGTCGGCATCCCGCCAGGCCCTCGTTATCGGGACTGCGGGATGCCGCGCGCAGTAGGCGTCAATAAACGCGCTGCCGGCTTCCGGTTCCGTGGCATCCGCGTCGGTTTTTTCGCGCTCCGCAGCGGGATTGGGTTCGCGTTCCCGCCATGCGGCGGCCCAGCCGCTCAGCCATCTGCCTGTCATAAAGAAAAAACGGCCGCGGCCCGCCGCGCCGCCGGTGTCCCGGCAGGTCAGGGCAGCCAGCTCCACCGGCCATTCCCGCACAAGGTAAAGGGCCTCTCCCAATGCGAGAATGGGCAGGCGCGCGGACAGGGCTGCGAGTTCACGGGCCATCGGACGGAGTTCAGCCACGTCGGGCGGGCGCCCTTCGCCGTGCTTAAAGGCCCGGTGACCGTCCCCCCAGAGGAGCAGGGCGGCAAACAGGCTTTCCTGGACAGCCGCGATAGCCTCCGGTCGGGCAGCTTGCTTCCGGGTCAGCGAACGCGCGTCGTTCCAGGTGGCGTACCCGAGATTCAGAGTGCCATGGATTTTTCCCGGCTCGTCCGGAGAACGGAAGTGCAACATGGCCGTTTTCCAGGCTTCGGTCAGGGCCATGTCCGGCGTGCGAAGGCACTGGGCGTGCAACATCGGGAGCGCTTGCATCTGCCAGCGTCCGTTGTTCCACTCCAGATAAACGTCGTCGGAGTCGATCTGCGCGCTGACGTAACCGTCCAGCCAGAGCAGCGGCAGCGGCGGACGGCCGTCCGCATCCAGGTCGCGGCAGGTCAGGGCCGCCACGTCAGTCTTCTGTGGGAGAGCGTCCGGCCCGGCGGCCGAGGGTTGTATGCCGACGGCCAGCAGACAGGCCAGCAAAGCCAGTCCGGCCGCAACAAAGGCAGCGCGCGGGCCGGGTTGGGAATATTTGCATGTTTGCATGGATGATGTCTCCAGAGCCGCGTATACCGCGATACTTGCTGACGAGACAGCGGAAAGCGCCATAAAATTTTTATGGTTTGCGATTGCCTGGTATGTCTCACACGGCATCAAAGTGGAGCGAGTGCTCACAGACAACGGGGTTTGTTACAAGCCCTGGAAATTTCGTGATGTTTGCCGGGAACTTGGCGTGAAGCATAAGCGAACGCGGCCTTGTCATCCACAAACCAACGGCAAGGCGGAACGCTTCATCCGAACGGCATTAAAAGAGTGGGCATACGCGCAAACGTACGCCCACTCATGGAAAAGAACAGCCCATTTGCCTGTCTGGACAGAATATTACAATTTTCAGCGTCCCCACAGTGCTTTTGGCAGAAAACCTCCGACGTTAGCGATAACGGAGGGTGAATAACGTGTTGACACTCTACACCTAGCACACGTTGAGTTTCAGAAAGCGTTTTTTGCCCAGTTTGATCACATAATCTCCGGCGGGCAGCGGGGCCAGCGCGTCGTCGCAACGCTGACCGTCCACCGAGAGCGCGCCTTCCTTGATCAGACGCTTGGCCTCGCCCCGGCTCTTGACCAGCCCGGCGGCCTCCAGAAAGGCCGGGGGCGTGCTGTCCTCGCCGTATTGGCAGGAGAGGGAGGGCGCGTCGGCGGGCACGCCGCCGTCCGCGAACACCGCGTTGAAGCCCTGGCGGGCCTCATCGGCGTCCTTCCCGCTGTGGTAGCGGCTGACCATTTCATGGGCCAGGGCTTCCTTGGCGGCCTTGGGATGCACGCGGCCTTCGGCCACATCCCGCTTCAGGGCCGAGATCTCTTCCAGGCTTTTGGCTGAAAGCAGCTCGTAATAGCGCCACATGAGCTCGTCGGACACGCCCATGACCTTGCCGAAAATTTCCGCCGGCGGCTCATCAATGCCGATGTAGTTGCCGTAGGACTTGGACATCTTGCGCACGCCGTCCGTGCCTTCCAGCAGGGGCATGGTCAAAATGCACTGGCTTTCCTGCCCGTAATGGGTCTGGAGGTTGCGGCCCACCAGCAGGTTGAACTTCTGGTCCGTACCGCCCATTTCCACGTCGGTTTTCAGCGAAACCGAGTCAAAGCCCTGGCAGAGCGGATAGAGAAATTCGTGGATGGAAATGGGGCGCTGCTCGCGGAAGCGCTTTTCAAAGTCGTCGCGCTCCATCATGCGGGCCACGGTATAGCTGGAGGCCAGCTTGATGAAGCCCGTGGCGTCCAGCTTGCTCAGCCAGCGGGAGTTGAATTCCACCTGGGTTTTTTCCGGGTCCAGGATTTTGAAAACCTGCTTCTTGTAGGTTTCGGCATTGGCCAGAACCTGTTCCTCCGTCAGCGGGGGGCGGGTTTCCGAACGGCCCGAAGGGTCGCCGATGCGGCCGGTGAAATCGCCGATCAGAAAAATGACCGTGTGCCCCAGCTCCTGGAAATGACGCATCTTGTGCATCACCACCGTATGCCCGAGGTGCAGGTCCGGAGCTGTGGGGTCAAAGCCCACCTTGACGCGCAAGGGCACGCCGCGCGCCAGCTTTTTGCGCAGTTCGCCCTCGTCGATCAGTTCAGCCACGCCGCGTTTGATAAGGGCCATCTGCCGATCAATATCCGTCATCGCCGTATCCTTATTGCAAGCTGCGGTAAAAAATGTCGGACGCGCCGCCAAAGCGGCGGCGCGTGCGCGGAGACGGAATCTGATACCCTTTTGGCTGCGGCGGTGTCAAATTCACGGAAACCGGAAGACATGGTGAGAATCCGCCGCCACTGTAGGAATTTTGTTCGACGCGGATGGCGGAGAGGGGATTCTACAGGCCGAGAAGCGCGAACACGCGACTCTGGCTCAATCCCCCGTGTACGGATAGGGCGCCCACATTGTCCTGGGCGATCATGTTCAGGGTGTCGTCCAGCACGCCGTCCACTTCGTCGTCCTCCAGCAGCTGGGGCGCGCGGATGTCCACGGTATCCTGCACGGCGGCGGGGGTGGAGCCGGAGTCGTCCTTGTCGGGCATGGTGAACGCAAAGGGCAGTGAAGAGTTGATGCCGGAAATTTCCATGACGTATCCTCCAGATATCCGCCGCGGCGGTCAGGGGTCAAATTTTCCGCCCGCACGGGCGGCCGCACTGAAATATGCAAATCCGGTGCCAGGAGGGTTTACGGCAACGCCGGGAGCGGGCGGGGGGATGCAGCGCTGCAGCGCATGGAAGGTATGTAACGCCGTCGGGCCGGGAGGCGGCTCGACGGCGCGTACCGCTGGAACGCGGGGCTGCGGAAACGTCAACGTTGAGAATGTCAATTCTCAACGTCAATCTGCTCTAAAGGCCCACAGCCTGGTCCTGCGCCGGGGCGACGGTATCGTTCAGATCGCGGATGAGGTGGCGCAGACGCTCCGAGCCGGAAGATTCGATATCCGTCCAGTGCAGGGCGGACGGGCTTTTGGTCCAATCCAGCTCATAGAGAAAACGTATGCGCAGTGCGGCGCCCTGTTCGCAAATGTCGCGACTGAGGCCCACTTTTTTGCCCGTAAAGATATAAGGCGGCTCGCCCTGGTCAGCGGTTCTGGGCGCGAGAAGAAAAAGATACAGCTCGTGCGCCATGAGCGGCCTGCGCGCCAGCTCTTCCTCCACGCACAGGCAGGCGCCGCCCGCCGAGATATTGACCAGATTCGGTTTTTCTTCGCCGTGCAGCTTGTAATAAGCTTTGATCCGGGCGCTCAAGTCCTGCCGGTTGGCGGGCGTGTCGGCAATCACCAGCAGGCCGAGCAGGCCGGTATGTTCCTCTTCCCAGTCCAGGCGCTTGTCCCGCCGCAGGCGGCGGGTGACATACTGCCGGGAAAGGCGCAGCAGCAGCTTTTGCGGCATGCCGTCCTCGTCCGGCCGGTTTTCCAGAATGGAGGCCCGGCCGGAATAGCCCATTTTTTCAATGGTTCCGGAGGGGGCGTCCTGATCAAGGCTGAAAGAGAATTCGCAGGCGGGATCAACGGGCTTGCTCTTGCCGGGCAGGGTTTCATGCGCCTTGATTTCAAACAGCGCGACACTGCCGGTGACTTCCAGGAACTGGCCTTTCAGCAGCACGTCGGCCGTAACGCCGCCCATGCGCATATGGCAGCCGAGTCTGATCCGCGCGTTCTGGCGGCGGGCTTCCTGAAAAACTTCGAAGCTGTTGGGCCGCCACAGGCTGTATGATTCCATCTTTTGGGTATTCATAGTTTTTCCACGCTGTTCCCTCTGTGGGTAATAATAGGCAGCGGCGCGGCTTCCGTCAATAAAAGCGGCCGCAACGACAGTGCGTTGCGGCCGACAAAAGAGCTGGGGAACAGGGCTGATCAGCTTTCCTGCTTGACCTTGGACTTGGTCATGGCCAGGCCGATGCCCTCAAAGAGCTCGAAGATGGAGAAACCGTACCAGAGGGTGTACAGCACGTAGAAGAGCAGCATGCCGCTCATCAGCCAGACGTGCTCGGAAACCTTGGCCGGAGCCACGCTATAGAAGTTATTGCCCGGTTCCACGGCGCGGCGCAGGACGTGATCCACCACCTGGGCCTCCCCGAACAGGCGCTGCTTCTGGAGTTCCTTGATGCTCGGCGACAGCAGGTACCACCAGGCGGCCGCGACTTTGAGGGCCGGTTCGCCGCCGTATTTCTGGCTCACGGCGTCGGCGTTGTTGTGGTACAGCGCGTCCGCGTCGTCCGTGGCGGAAGTCAGGATCAGGCCCAGGTCGCCCTTGAAGCTCACCTTGCCGCCGTCGGCCACGGCCTCGGTGGCGCCGGACTTTTGCAGCAGGGCTACGGCCAGGGGGGCCAGGGCGGCTTTTTTCATGGTCACCGTCATCTGGACCATCTTGCCGTCCACGCTCTTGACGCTCTCGCGCACGCCGGGAATGAAGTAGGACGAACCCTTGGAGAGTTCGTTAAAGACATTGTCCGCGTATTGCAGGCCGGTCAGATGATTGCCGTTCTCGTCACGCATGATGGGCGTGAGCAGCACGGCGAAAAGCACAAGGAAAGAGATCAGCAACAGGCTGCCCCGGATAAAGGGGCCTTTTTCGTGAATAAGCATTATCAGGCCTCCCCTCTGAGTTTGCCGAGATTAAGGAAGAATTTGCTGAAGACCCAGATGCCGAAAAAGGCCACCACAACCCAGAAGACCACATTGCCCACGTCCTGGATGATGTTGCACACACTGGGCGACCAGTGGAGCACCTCCATCTCCACAAGCTTTTTGGGCAGCGTGGCCGCGCGGTTGATGAAACCGGCAATGATCGAAATGGCGTAAAAGCCCCGGATATGGATGCCCTTGACCACCTTGGTGGTCAGCGCGCCGACCTGGATGCCCAGCAGCGAGCCCAGCAGCATGCCGATGGCCAGGGTGTAGAACACGTAGCCGTAAATGGCGTACTGGCCCACGGCGGCGAAACCGGCGGTGAAGATGATCTGCAGAATGTCCGTGCCCACCGTGGTCATGGAGGACACGCCGAAAATGTAGACGAACATGGGGAAGGTCACGAAACCGCCGCCCACGCCCATGATGGCGGCCAGCAGGCCCACCACCATGCCGCCGGCGGCCACGATCCAGCCGGAGATGCGCCGCCCGCCGGGCACCAGATCCTCGTCGAAGGAGATCATGGGCGGCACGGTCAGGCTCTGCATTCTGACGGACAGGCTGGTCAGGCCCGCGCTGCCGCCGTGGGCGCTCTGGCTGGCCGCTTTGCTGCCGCCGCGCGTGGCTTTCAGAAAGTCGAACAGGGCGTAGAAGCCCAGGAAGCCCAGCAGCACGGCGTAAATGGTGCTGATGAACAGCTCGGAGAGCAGGGGATCGGCGTTGTACAGGCCTTTGTTGATGGCGCCGCCGATGAATGTGCCCACAATGGAACCCACCAGGAAGGCGATGGCCAGTTTGGCCGAGACGTTGCCCAGCTTTTTGTGCACCGTGGTGCCCATGATGGCCTTGGCGAAAATGTGAAACAGGTCCGTGCCCACGGCCAGAATGCCCTTAACGCCCACGGCCATCAGGGCCGGGGTGATGATGAAGCCGCCGCCCGCGCCGATACAGCCGGTGATCAGGCCCGCGGCCAGACCCACGGCGATGGAGGCCAGAAAGATGGTGGTGGTGTAAAAGGCCGGAGCATACGCGCTCTTGCCGCCGAGCATCTCGTGGTACTCGTAGGCTTCAGCCAGGCAACCGGCCAGAATGGGTACGGCCAGCGCCAGCAGAATGAGCAGTTTTTTGCGGTTTCTGAGAATGGAGGTTGAAACCTCCAAATCCCATTTGGCGTATGCCTGTGAACCGCTCAATAGAAAATCATACACTTGCCTGCCAAAACTCATACGCTCCTCCCGTGCGATTGTGGCCGGTGGGCGGCCGGGGATATGGGCACAGACAACAGGGCCGCGCGGAACGGAAAAACAGCGCCGCCTCAAGCGCGTGTTTTTGAGTTTCTCATGCCATAACTATTTAAAATTATTAAAAATAATACAAAAAAGAACGGCATGGATTGGTCCGCACAACTTCCGATTAGCAGATTTTTTTTATCTTGTAAAAGAAATTTGTCACGAGCGCGATAAACAAGGCCGTTGCCGGGCGGACGCGGGCCGGGCCCGGAAACGCGAAAAACCGCCGGGACAAAAGGCCCGGCGGTTTTTCGCAAGCGTTTGCCGCGTTGAAACCGGCGTAGCTATTTTTTGTTCAGGCCCTGGCTTTTGCCGAAGATTATCAGCTCCATCCAATCCAGACCGAACTCCAGAGCGGCCACGTCGCCGGCCGGGCTGTCCTCCATGATGGCGGCCCGGCGCGCAGCGTCAATGTCCACATGTTCAAAAATGCGCATATGGGTGATGAGCTCGCGGAATTTGTCCAACTGGTAGAGGCAGAGCACGCTCATGGTCGCCAGGCGCGCTTCCAGCGGCTTGCCGGTGGCCCGCACCAGGGCCATGAGCCGCATGTAGCGATCGTTGGCCGCGTTGTATTCCGAAAGGCTCTGGTCCTCGAACCACTGGCGCGCCGTGCGCTGCGTGCCCTGGTCAAAGCCGTGGCAATGGGGCTCGCGCACCACGAAAAAGCGTTCGGCCACCCCGTTCTCGGCCATCTTGGTGCCGCGCCCCAGCGGGTAGCAGCGGCAGGCGCCGGGCCGGTCCTCATAGACCGAACAGCCCGCCGGGCCCACAAAGGGGCAGGGCTCGCCGGGGCCCTGGAGCATGCGCAGCATGGGCAGGGGAAAGCCCGTGTCCGGAAAGGAGCGCATGATGGCGAAGGTATTCAGGAATTCCTCACTGGTAATGCCCATGTGGCGGCGCAGGCGCAGTACGTCATAAGGCGTGAGCGGCAGGGTCAGCTCCGCGCAGCAGCGGTTGAAGCAGGGCACCTGTGGATTGCAGTCAAAACAGAAGGTCTCGTCCGCCTGGAGCTCGGGCAGGCTTTCCAGAAGTTCGCGGCTTTCATCGGTCTCCATGAAATCTCCTTTGCGCGCTCAAGGCGGGCGCATCTTCTTCGCAGTGTCCGGCATTGCGTCCGGCGGGATTTTCCGGAAAAACCGGCTTTGCTTCAGGCGTGGGCCGGGCAAAAAGGCATAGCGTTAACAGTCTCTGGAGCAGATTGACGTTGAGAAGTGATTTTACCCTAGATGACCTTGTTCAACGCGTATTCAATAATGCCCTCGGCCCCGGCTTCGCGCAGGCGCGGGATGAGATCGCGCACAATACCGATCTCCACCACTGTTTCCACGGACAGCCAGCGCCCGTCGCGCAGAGGCGATACCGTGGGCGAATTGAGCGAGGGCAGCATTTCCAGGATGGCGTCCAGATGGGCCGCGGGGGCGTTCATCTTGATGGCCACCAGGTTTTCGGCGCGCAGCGCGCCCTGCAAAAGCAGGGTGAGCTGTTCGATCTTGGCCCGCTTGCGCGGGTCCGCCCAGGCCTCCTTGTTGGCAATGAGCACCGGGTAGGAGACCATGACCTCGTCGATGATTCTGAGCCCGTGCGCGCGGATGGTGGTGCCGGTCTCGGTCACTTCCACAATGCCGTCGGCCAGTCCTTCCACCACCTTGGCCTCGGTGGCCCCCCAGGAGTAGAAGACATCCACATCCACGCCCGCTTTGGCGAAATAACGGCGGGTCAGGCCTTCCAGCTCCGTGGCGATGCGTTTTCCGGCCAGGTCGGCGGCGCGGGTATAGGGCGAATCCCCGGCCACGGCCAGCACCCAGCGGCAGGGCCGGTTGGAGGTTTTGGAATAGACCAGGTCCGCGATGCGCGCCACCTTGTCCTCATGCCCGCGCTCGGACAGCCAGTCCAGGCCGGTAATGCCCACATCCAGCACCCCGGCTTCGATATAGCCGCCGATTTCCTGCACGCGGCAGAGCGAGGCCGCGATTTCCGGATCGTTGATGTCCGGGAAATAGTTGCGGGTGTGCTTGCGGATTTTCCAGCCCGCGCGTTCGAAAAGATTGATGGTGGCTTCTTCCAGCGAGCCCTTGGGCACGCCCAGTTTGATGATCGGCTGCGTCTGCGCGCTCATGAGGATTTCCTTTCTCCGCCGTAAACTTTTTGGGGATCGAACACCTGGGGCGAACAGACGGTCACGGCTCCGTCCTCCCATTCCCGGTAAAAGCAGGAGCGCCGCCCGCTGTGGCAGGCCGCGCCGCCCACCTGCTCGATGAGCAGCAGCACGGTGTCGCTGTCGCAGTCCAGACGCAGGGAGCGCACCTTCTGGACATGGCCGGACGTGCCGCCCTTGTGCCAGAGTTCCTTGCGGCTGCGGCTCCAGTAGTGAGCCTCGCCGGTCTCCAAGGTCTTGCGCCAGGCCTCCTCGTTCATATAGGCCAGCATGAGCACCTCGCCCGTGGCCTGGTCCTGGGCGATGGCGGGCACAAGGCCCTTGCTGAAGTCGGGCGCGAAGTCAGCCGGGGCATTTTCCCCGTGCCGGCAAGACTGCTGACTGGACATGGATGTTCTCCTTGGAGCATGTAACACTTGAGATGCTCGTTCACGACGGCAAAGCCCGTCCGCTCGCGTTTCGCGGCGAGGATTTGCGGACAAATCCTTGCGGAGCGGCTACGGCACATAATGTGCCCACCCGCGCGGCGGGCTGAATTTATCCGCAATCGACGGCGGAGGCAAGCCGCGCGTCTTATTCGCGCGCCTCTCCTCCCCGGCGGGGATGCGCCCTTTTGCCGTCCGCATGGTGAACCTTGCGGAAAAGTGTGGTTTATGGCATTATAACTTGTTGACAATATCTTTATACTAAGGCGGTTTTATTCCGCCGGGATGACATATGTCAGAAGATCTCTCCGATACCACAATGCCCGACGCGGACGTTTCCGCCCCGGAACCGGCGGAAGACGCCGCTCCCCTCGCCACGGAGGAACTCTCCGTCAGTGAGCCGGAAAACGCCCTGCCCAAAGTCGGCCTGGCCGACCTGCCTGAAGCCATGCACGCGGCTTGTGCCCGCGCGGGCTGGCAGAGCCTGATGCCGGTGCAATCCCTGGCTTTGCCCTATCTGCTGGAAGGGCGGGACATCATGGTCCAGTCACGCACGGGCAGCGGCAAGACCGGCTGCTATCTGCTGCCCATGCTGCCCCGCCTGGATCCGGAACTCAAGGCCCCGCAGGCCCTGGTGCTCGCTCCCACGCGTGAGCTGGCCGTGCAGGTGGAACGCGAGGCCGCCGTGATTTTCGCGGATACCGGCATCCGGACCGTGGCCGTGTACGGCGGCGTGGGCTACAAAAAACAGATGGACGCCCTGCGCGAGGGGGCCCAGGTCATTGTGGGCACGCCGGGCCGCGTGCTGGACCACCTGCTGCGCCGCACGCTGGACCTCAAGGACTTGCGTGTGCTGGTCTTTGACGAGGCCGACCGCATGCTGTCCATCGGTTTTTACCCGGACATGAAGGAAGTGCAGCGCTATCTGCCCAAAAAGCGCATCCACACCTGCCTGTTTTCCGCCACGTATCCGCCGCACGTGCTCAAGCTGGCCGCCGAGTTCATGTCGGAACCGGCCCTGCTTTCCCTGTCCCAGAAAGAGGTCCATGTGGCCGAGGTCCAGCACCTCTTCTGCGAGGTCAAGCCAATGGACAAGGACAGGGCCCTGGTACGCCTGCTGGAAACGGAAAATCCGGCTTCAGCCATTATTTTCTGCAACACCAAGGCCAATGTGCACTATGTGACCGGCGTGCTCCAGGGCTTCGGCTACAGCGCCGACGAGCTTTCGGCGGATCTTTCGCAGAACAGGCGCGAGGCCGTGCTGGACAAAATCCGCAAGGGCCGCCTGCAATATCTGGTGGCTACGGACGTGGCCGCGCGGGGCATTGATATTCCGGCCCTGTCGCACGTCTTTCTTTATGAGCCGCCGGAGGACCATGAAAGCTACATCCACCGCGCCGGGCGCACGGGGCGCGCCGGGGCCGCGGGTACGGTGATTTCCCTGGTGGACGTGATGCAGCGCATGGAGCTGGAGCGCATCGCCAAGCATTACAAGATCGGGCTCATGGAACTGCCCCTGCCCACGGACGAAGACGTGGCCAAGGTGGCGGGCACGCGCCTGACCGCCATTCTGGAGGCGCGCTTCCGCACGCTCACCGGCCTGGAACGCGTGCGCGTGGCCCGCTACGCGGCCCTGGCGCGCGAACTCGCCCAACAGAGCGAGGAAGAGGACGACGTCCAGCTGCTGGCCATGCTGCTGGACGCCTGCCATCAGCAGAGCCTGCACGAAAACCGCTTTCCCGACAGCGAGCCCGTGCCCGCCAGGCGAAAGAATGATGCCGGGGATGCCCCGCGTTCCCGCGTCGATGCCGCCGGCCGCAGTGAGGCCGAGCCGCATGACGGCAGCCGCAAACGCCGTCGGCGTTCGCCGCGCAGGCGCAAGGACGGCGGCGACAGCGACGCCGGGGCGGAAAGCTGAACGGAAGGCCTATGCAAAACGTTGCGGAAGTGTTTGACGACAAGAGCGTTGTGCAGGAGGCTCTGGAGAATTTCGCGGCCCTGTTGGAGGACGCTGACTTCACGGCCGAGCTGGAGCTCATGGGCATCGGCCGCATGCAGTTCATGCGCCGCCGCCAGATGCTGGTGGAATGGCGCGGCCTGTACATGGCCCTCTGGCGTCTGGCCCTGTCCAGTTCCTTCCCGCAGGATGCGGAGCATATTTTCGCCACGTTTTTGCATGCCTACCGTATTGCCCATCCGGACAAGCTCAGCGCCCGGATCATGGAGCGAGCCCAGCAGTACTGGGGCATGCTTCAGCCCAAGGGCGACGCGGATTTCAGCGATGTGGCCCGGCATCTGGGCTCTTTTTCCGTGCAGGATGAAAAGCAGGCCCGCAGCCTGACCCTCAGGCTGGTGCTGCATATTCGCAGGGCGTACAAAATTATTTTCGACAGATTGATTTAGGGGCAGTTTCTAAATTGTCCTTTCCCCCTCTGCCAGCGTCAGGCTCGCCCAGTGCGAAGGTCGAATATGTTTGAATATACTCCCTCCGCCCAAGACTCGCCTTCCTTGGCAGAGAACGAAAATCTTCATTTAGAAACTGCCCCTAGAGCCCGTTTTCCCGACAGATGGATTTTGCCCCCTGGACTGCGTCAACGGCCGATTACGGGCCAGGGCTGTACCGTAAGAGTACTATCCCCGGCCCGTAATCGGCCGTTTTCTTGCCAGGGAACAAAATCCATCTGTCGGGAAAACGGGCTCTGCTCCCGGGAGACTCGTTCCCTTCCTCACAACGCTCGGAACTGACGCGACCTATGCAACTTGTACATTCCGTGGACGGCCTGGGCTCCCTGACGGGCGCCAGCGTCACCATCGGCAACTTCGACGGCGTGCATAAAGGCCACCAAGCCCTGATCCGCCGCACTCTGGATGTCTGCCGCCAGGATGATCTGGCCTGCGTGCTGGTGACTTTCTGGCCGCACCCGCGTCTGGTCGTCTCCCCGCACAAGCCCCACGCCCCGCTGACCAGCCGGGAACGGCGGCTGGAACTGCTGGCGGGCCTGGGTGTGGAGCACGTGCTGGAGCTGCCTTTCACCCAGGAACTGGCCGCCCTGACGCCCGAGGAATTCGTGCGCCGCTATCTGCTGCCCATGCATCTGCGCCGTCTGGTGGTGGGTTATGATTTTTCCCTGGGCCGGGGCCGCAGCGGCCATGCCGAAGTGTTACGGAGCCTGGGCGCGGACTGGGGCTTTGCGGTGGAACAGTTGCCGCCGGTCATTGTGGACGACGCGGTGGTCAGTTCCACCCGTCTGCGCGACCTGATCAGCCGGGGCGACGTCTGGCAGGCCGCGCGCCTGCTGGGGCGCTGCTACGGCTTTTCCGGCGAAGTGGTGCACGGCGAGGGGCGCGGCGGCGGCCTGGGTTTTCCCACGGCCAACCTGCTGCCGCCGGAAACCCTGCTGCCCGCCGAAGGCGTCTACGCCGCCCGCGTGCGTCTGGACGAAACCTGGCATCAGGCCGTGACCAATGTGGGGCGCAAGCCCACCTTCGGGGGCCGGGACGTGACTGTGGAAAGTTTTCTGCTGGATACCTCGGCCGATCTGTACGGACGGCGCGTGCGCCTGGAGTTCGTGGCCCGGCTGCGCGGCGAGCGCCGCTTCGCCTCGGTGGAGGAGCTCACCCGCCGGATCGGCGAGGACGTGGCCGAAGCCCGACGGATTCTGGAGAAGGCCGATTAATGGTCTTTTTGCCCTTTGCCCGCAGTTCGCCGTGCTTTGGCCGTTGTGGCGCAGGCTCCAAGCGTTGTGCGGAGAACAAAAATTTTCAGTAATCAGCATTCCCCCAAATCAGGAAGACGCCTGACGGGAGGCGCGGCATGATTCTCGCTGACGTGCATAATCACACCCTCATCTCCCACGGAGAGGCCTCGGCAGCGCAAATGTACGAGGCCGCGCGGCGTCTGGGGCTGGACTGGTACGGCTTTTCCGAGCATTCGCCCCTGCCGCCGGGTTATGCCTGCCCGCTGTATCATGGCGACCTGGCCGGGGATTTTCCGGGCTATGTCGACGAAGTACTGGCCTTGCGGGAGCTTTTCCACCTGCCGGGAGCCCCGCGCGTACTGCTGGGCATGGAGCTGGACTGGATCCCCTCGCGCATGTCCTATATGCGGGAGCTGGCGGCGCGCTGGCCTTTTGACTACGTGATCGGCGGTCTGCACTTTCTGGGCATGCTGGCTGTGGGGTCACCCAAAAACTGGGGCCGGGGTGAGAGCGAGGAGGAACGTTACAGGCGTTTCGCGGCCTATTACCGGGAGATGACGGCCATGGTCCGCAGCGGCCTGATGAACATCGTGGCTCACCCGGACTTCATCAAGGTGCGCTGCTGGGAGAGCTTCCACGCCTGGCTGGCCGTGCCGGGCAGCCTGGACCTGATCCGCGAAACCCTGGCCGCCATGCGTGAAACCGGCGTGGCCCTGGAAGTGTCCTCGGCGGGTCTGCGCAAGGACTTCGCCGAACCCTATCCGGCCCCGCCCATTATGCGCCTGGCCGCCGAACTGGGCGTGAACATCAGCTTCGGTTCGGACGCTCATGCCACGGCGGACGTGGCCTTCGGCTTCGACCGACTGGCGGCGTACGCCCGTTCTTTCGGCTATGCGCAAAGCGTGATTTTTGTGGACCGCAAGCCGCGTTTTCTGCCTTTTTGAGCCGAGAGCAGCTCGCCTTTGAAACTCCCATGTTCCAAAGGGTTCATTCCGGCAAAATCCCGTTTATCGCTGCTGTCGATCCCCGTGCGGCCCCGTTATCGTCTACGGGGACAGCCCTTCGGGCTGCCGCCGGTCGTTTTGCCGCAATCCACGCCGCGTTGCTCTTGATGCCTGAACGCCCTTTGGGCTGCAAGCACGGCCCTACGGGCCGCCCGTCGGGTCGGTCTTCGCGGCGCGCCTCACCGTGTTCGGCGTTAGGCATTTCAAAGTTGAAATGCTCTAGGGCCTGTTAACACTATTTCAGAGCTATAACAATTAACGCAAAGACGACAAAGGCCAGGAACATGACATCGAGCTTATCGAAGCGAGTAAAAACACGGCGGAAGCCTTTGAGCCTCCTGAAAAGCCGTTCTACCTCATTACGTCTTTTGTATAGCTCTTTGTCATACTCCCACGGTTTCAGTCGGTTGGGATTGGGCGGCACCACCGGAGTGAAGCCCAACTCACGTCCCAAGCGAGTCGTTTCATTACCCTCATATGCGCCATCCATAAGCAAGCTGCACGGCGCTGGCATCGGCCCCAACTGGACAAGCAGCCTGCGCCCCTCGGGGGCATCGCCGGCGTTGCCGGGAGTGAGGCTGAAATTCAACGCGCATTCAGCATTCGCGGCAACCATATAAAGCTTGGTCGTCCAGCCGCCTCTGGACTTTCCGATGGACTGCGGACCTGTTTTTTTAAGGCCCCTGTTCCATCGGGATGAACCTTACCAATAGTACTGTCGAGAGAAACTGCTTCTATTTTAAGGCGGAGTATCTGCTCTTGTTGAAGGCGTTCAAATATACGGTCAAGAACTCCGTTCTTGCTCCAGCGGTTCATGCGCGTGTAGATGCTGTGCCAACAGCCAAAATTTTTCGGCAGTCCACGCCATTTACACCCATGCTCCGCAACGTACAGAATCGCATTCAACACCTGGAGATTGTCAAAATGGACATTACCTCTTTGGCGCGGGAAGCAGTCAGCGATTCTCTCATATTGTTCGCGAGTAATTTGCATAAGACATTCTTACGGAATACTCGCTCTTTGTCAAATAGTGTTAACGGGCCCTAGGGGTTCCCGCTTCGTTGCCGTTTTGGCCGCCGGCGCGGGCAGGGGCCGGGTGGCCTGCGCGGCCCCCCAGGCCCCTTGCAACCCCTTCCCCCCGCGTGGCCTACGAGGGCAGCGCGGCCTGTGCTGCGGGAGCTTCCTTCGCTACGCTCAGGTGATCTCCCTCCGCGCCGCGCCATTGCGTTACGGCTACAGCGGGGCAGGGGAGGCATGGGGGCGGCCCAAACGCCGGGAGGCGTAAAACCACTGTGGCCGCAGGGTTCGGAATACCTCATCACATACGACAAGCCCACTAAAACAATTATCTTTAGAAAGGTAACCTGCTATAAATACAAAATAACTCTGTCTACGGACGGAGAACGGAATGACCCTGACGCCGCGCCGCGCGTGTTGACCCTCCCCCGCCGCCGGAGATATATGCTGCGGCATGCCTATTGAAAAAAATCATCGCCGCCTGCTGCTGGCCGTCTGTACGGCGCTGTTCTTCATGCCGTTCATGATGGCCGGGGTCAACGCCGTTCTGCCGCCCCTGGGCGAGAGCCTGCGGGCCAGCGCCCGCCAGCTCGGCCTGGTGGGGGCCTTCTATTCCCTGGGGCTGGCGGTGTTCCAGCTGGCGTCGGGCAGCCTGGGCGACATCTGCGGCCGCCGCCGCGTCTTCCTCTGGGGCATGGGTGTCTTCGCCCTGGCCGGGGCTCTGCTCGGTTTTGTGGATTCCGCGCCGCTGTTTCTGGTTTTGCGCTTTGTGCAGGGCGTGGGCGGTGCCATGTTCAACGCCAGCGGCCTGGCCCTGCTGGCCTCGGCCGCGCCTCCGGGCCAACGCGCCAGCTATCTGGGCTTCAGCGGAGCGGCGGTCTATGCCGGTATTGCCTGCGGTCCGCCCGTGGCCGGATTCATCGCGGGCTGGCTGGGTTGGCGCTGGTTGTTCTGGGGCAATGCCCTGGCCGCCGCCGGGGCGTTTCTGCTCATGAAGTACTGCGTCAAGCTGGAATGGCGCACGGCCGAGGGCCAGCCCTTTGACTGGTGGGGGTGCATCATTTACGGCTGCGCCATGGCCGCCCTGACCTTCGGCGCGTCGGAACTGGCGGAAAGCCCGGTTCTGGCCTGGGGCCTGCTGGCGTCCTTCGCGCTTCTGCTGGCCGGATTCTGCCTGCTGGAGCTGAAAAGCCGCTATCCTCTGCTGGACATCCGCCTGCTGGCCCGCAACCGGGTCTTCGCCCTGTCCTCGCTGGCGGCCTTTGTCAATTACAGCTCCTTTTTCGGCATGCTGTTTTTTTTCAGCCTCTATCTGCAGGTGGGGCGCGGCATGAGCGTGCAGGAGGCCGGTTTCTTCCTGGCGCTGCAATCCGTGGTGCAGGCCCTGACCACGCCGCTGGCCGCGCGCCTCTGCAATGCCTGGAATCCCGGCTATGTCAGCGCCGTGGGCGTGGCTCTGTGCGGCCTGGGGCTCACGGCGGCGGCCTTCCTGCAACTGGACTCGCCCCTGAGTCTGCTGCTGGGGGCGCAATGCCTGCTGGGCGTGGGCATCAGCCTGTTCGCCCTGCCCAACACCACCATCATTCTGGAAAGCGCCGGGCCGGACCACGTGGGCCAGGCCTCCGGGCTCACCGGGGCCGTGCGCACCGGCGGCCAGCTCTGCAATATGGTGGTCATCACCCTGACCCTGAGTCTTTTTCTGGGCCAGGAGGCCGTGAGCATAGCCAATATCGACGGTTTTCTGCGCAGCATGCGCACGGACCTGATCATTTTCGGCCTGCTCAATCTGCTGGCCGTGGGTTTTGTCCTGGCGCGCAACCGGCAATAAGGCGGGGAGGATGCCCGCCGGTCGCGCCGGGAAACCGTCCTGTACCGCCAGGGCCTGCCGGCATCAGCGGATGCCGACAGACCCTGGCCGCAACCGGCAGGAGTCGCTATGCCTTCATCAACAGAGACCGGCGGGCCGGACCTGCGTATCGGCATTTTTTTCGACGGTACGGGCAATCATAAGGATCTGCGCGCAACCACGGCCCGGCCCACCAATATCGCCGCCTTGTACGATCTTTATGCCACGGACGGGCAAAGCGTGTTCGCGGCCTATGTGCCGGGCATCGGCGTGTATGATTCCGCGGGCAATCTGCGCGGCGATCCCCTCTCTCTGGCCACGGGACTGGGCAAGTCCGGCGGCTATGCCCGCATGGCCGACGCGGCGGAAGGCCTGCTGGCGGTCTTTCAGCGGGTCTGGCCTTTCCCGCCCGCGCGGATCGTGCTGGATGTCTTCGGTTTCAGCCGGGGCGCGGCCCTGGCCCGGCACTTCGTCAACGCGGTGTTGCTGGCCGGTCTGCCGGACCCCCGCCGCCCCATGGACGCAAGCGCGGTGCCCCGTCCCATCCGTCCCAACCTTCGGGTCATCCGGAACCAGGGCTACGGTCGTCTGGACTGCCCGCTGGAGATCGGTTTTCTGGGCCTGTTCGATACTGTGGGGTCCTTCGGCCTGCCCGGCAATGCCGACGAAGGCGATTTCGACGTGACCCTGGGACCGGAAATCGTGGCCCGGACCCTGCACCTGACCGCCGCCAACGAGTACCGCCGGAATTTTCCCCTGCGTTCCATTTACGACGGCGCGCCCAATACCGGCAATGAGGCGGCCTGCCCCGGCGCGCACGGGGATGTGAGCGGGGGCTATGCGCCGCCCGGCGCGGCAAATCCGGAACATATCCTTGTGGGCGCGGCGGAGGTCAGCGCCCGACGCGGCGGCGGATCCACCGTGTATGTCTTTCCGGACACGCCCCCGGAACTGGAAGCCCTGTTCCGGCGCATACTGGCTCCCTGGCCCGGCAGGTCCCCGGCCGCTCTGGCCCGGGAGGCCCTGGATAAGCACGGCTTGGTGCTGCGCCGCGCTCCGCAGGTGGCCAGTGAGGGCGACGAGATATTGCGGGTGCGGTTTTTCGTGCCCAAGCGCACGCGGGAGACGCTCGGCCTCGTGCCGTTGCGCCGCATGCGGGACAGTGCCGCGCGCCACGGCGTGCCCTTCCGGGAGCTTGACCCGGAGCGGGAGGGGGAAGCCTCGCGGGTTGCGGCGGCGCGGGCGGGAGACCCCCTTGCTTTCTGGCGGGACTATATCCATCTTTCCGCCGTGGCGGACACCCGCTACAGCCGCTGTTTCAGCCTGTCCGCCGACGGGCGGGTGATATTGCGGCCCGGCCTGACGGAGGCGGATCTGCCCAAAACACGACATATCGTGGACGGCATTTTTCTTGTGGACGGTCCGGCGGCAAGCGGCAGGCGGGTCATCTTCGATAACGGACGAAAAAAGTAAGAAATTTAATTCAATGTATTTCCATAGGTTATCTGAAAAAAATGGCGTTATGACGCCAAAAAGCGTAAAAAAGTCTAAAGTTTCACGGTGGAAGGCCGAAAACACCAACAGGGACGGAAAATATCATGGCCGATACGACCACCGCGCAAATGCGCATCATGCTGCAAGGCTATGAGCAGCAATTGCTGGCGGCCCGTCGGCTGGCCCGTTTCCGCGTGCGGCGGCGTCTGGCCGAAGGGCTGGAGCCGCGGGACCCCGACCCGTCCGTCAAACGCCGCGCCTATGTGGAAAAAGTGGCGCAGGAATTGTTTGACAGCCTGATCTTCACCGGCAGCGACAATCCCGTGGTGGAGGAAATCCGCCGGGAACTGGGCAAGGCCGTGGGACAGGAGGTGCAGTTCACCTACCCGCCGGGCGGCAGGCTCTGCATCGTGGGCCAGGGCCCCGAGGGGCCGCGTCCCCTGAGTGAAGAGGAACAGCGCCGCACGCGGCATGTTCTCTGGCGCATCACGCGCCAAAAGGTTGACCAGAGCATGTTGGAAAAGCCGTCCGGGCAATAGGGGGACATGCGCCCCGTGCCGGACGCGAGCGGGGCCGGCGTCGAGAAGCTGTGAGGCGTAAGGACGCCTGCTCTGGATTGGAGAAAAAGGATATGGAAATTCAGACCAATACAAACCCGTTACTGGATCCCTACGCTACCGGCCTGGAAAAAAGCGGCGAGGCCCGCGCCCGGGCCAGAACGGAAAGCCAGTCCGACGGAGAGCGGGGCGACACGGTGAGCGTCTCCCAGGACGCTCTGCTGCTGACCGAGGCCCGCCGCACCGCGCAGAATACGCCGGACGTGCGCGCCGACAAGGTGGAATCTCTGCGCATCCAGGTAGCCAACGGCACCTACCAGCCGGACAGCCGCCTCATCGCGGCCGGACTGGTCCGGGAGGAGCCGGGCCTCTTCCGAATATAGGCAACGTGTCTCCGTCCCGTCCGCGTCGTCTATTCGGCGACGGGCGTATGCACGATGTTTTTTCGCCGCTTCCCGTAAGGGGGGGCGGCTTTTTTCATCTGAAACATTTAACTTTGAACTGCTCCGGGCATGCTTCCTGCATAAAGGTTTACGCCGGTTCTCCGGCAAGGAGCATGCGCCATGAAATTGACGATCACCCGCCATTACGCCCTCTGGCTGGCCGTAGCGGCCCTGCTGCTCTGCTGGGCCCTGCCCGCCCAGGCGGTACGCATCAAGGATATCGCCACCTTTTCCGGAGTGCGCGACAACCAGCTCATCGGCTACGGCCTGGTGGTGGGTTTGGCGGGCACCGGCGACAAAAAGGATTCCGTCTTCACCCTCAGTTCCATGAAAAACATGATGGACCGGATGGGCATCGGCGTGAATTCCTCGGCCCTGAAAATCAAGAACGTGGCCTCGGTCATGGTCACGGCGCGCATGCCGGTCTCCTCCAAGCCGGGCAGCCGCCTGGACGTGACCGTCTCCTCGGTGGGCGACGCCACTTCCCTGCTGGGCGGCGTGCTGTTGCAGACCGCGCTCAAGGGCGTGGACGGCAAGACCTACTGCCTGGCCCAGGGGGCGTTGACCGTGGGCGGCTTTTCCGTCACCGGAGCGGCGGCCAGCACCCAGAAAAATGTCAATACCGTGGGCCTGATCCCCGGCGGCGGCATTGTGGAGCGGGGCATCCCCTTTGAGTTCAACCAGCAGGACAAGCTGACCCTGAACATGCGCGTGGGGGATTTTTCCACGGCCCAGCAGATCGCCGAGCGTCTCAACGCGGCCATGGGCGGCCCTTACGCCCGTGCCGTGGACGCCATGAGCGTGAGCGTGGACGTGCCCCCCCAGTACAAGAGCAATCTCGTGCCCCTGATGGCCTCGGTGGAGAACCTGGAAGTAACCCCGGACACCGCCGCCAAGGTGGTGGTGGATGAAAAGACCGGCACTGTGGTATTGGGCCGGGACGTGCGCATTTCGCGCGCGGCCGTGGCTCACGGCAACCTGCAGATCACCGTCCAGGAAAGCCAGCAGGTTTCGCAGCCCGGTCCCTTTTCCCAGGGCCAGACCGTGGTCACGCCCCAGACCGACATCAACGTGCGTGAGGAAAACCGCCGCCTGGTCATGGTGGAAGGGGCCACCCTGCAGGAACTGGTGGACGGCCTGAATGCCATCGGGGCCACGCCCCGCGATCTGATTTCCATTTTGCGCAGCCTGCAGGTGTCGGGCTCGCTGCATGCGGAGCTGGAGGTGATCTGAGATGACCGCGCCCCTCAATGCCGTCCCGGCCGCGATCCCGCCGGAAAGCGCCCGCAACGAAGGTTCCCGCCGCGAACTCCAGGCCAAGCTCGCCGGTCTGGGCGATCTCGGCGGAAAAAAGATTTCGCCTGAGGCCAAGGCCAAGAAGCTGCGCGAAGCCTGTGAGGGTTTCGAGTCGGTTTTCATCCAGAAAATGTGGCAGGAAATGCGCAATACCCTGCCCAAGAACGGCCTTCTGCATGGCCGCGATGAGCAGTACTGGCAGGACATGTATGATCAGGAATTGTCCAAAAGCATGACCTCGGCCGGCGGCATCGGCCTGGCGGACATGATGTACGAGCAGCTTTCGCGCAATCTGGTGTCGGCCAGCCGAGGCACCGCCGGATCGGGTCGCGGCGCGTCCTTTACGCCCACGGCGGCCCCGCTGCTGCAGGCGGCGCCGAAAACTCCGGAAGTTACGGCGGTTGCGGACGCGCCGTCAGCGGCCCCTGCCGCCCAGGCTGCGGGCCGTAGGGATGCCGTGCCCTCCGTCTATGACGGCGCGGCTCCGCAGAGCGGCGCCATGGACCGGCAAGCCGCCGCGTCCCAGGTGGCTGCCGCTGCCGACAACGGCGCGGACGCGCGCAGCGGGACAGAAGCCCTGAGTAATCCTGAAGTGGAACGGGCTTTGGCCGCCCTGCGGGCGCAGCAGGCCCTGGCCCCGCCCGCGCAGGGACGGGTGGAAGCCGTGCCCGCCGGACAGGGCGTGAGGCGGCAGGAAGCGTCTTACGGCCTGGAACTGGCGCAGATGGCCCAGCGTGAGGCCGGGGACAAGCTCGGCCCGCGTGCCGTGCGGCCTCCATTGCGGCATCCGGCGCGGCCCGACGGGGCCCTGCTTCAGAACGCGGCCTTTACTCAGGCCGCGCCGTCGGCGCAAAGCATGAGCCAGTCGGCCATGCCTGCGGGAACGCCCACGGCCGTGCAGGCGGCCATGTCTTTTGCGGGAGCCATCCCCGGCGCGCCTTTGGCGTCGGCGGCGCAGCCGGGGGTAATGCCCGCGCCGCAGACTCAGGGCCAGGGGCGGAATCCGGCGCAGGCCGCCGAGGCCGCGCCGCCAACCCGCACAGTGCGCTACACCACCAATATTCCACAGAAAGGCCGCAGGCGCGGCCAGGAGCTGATCCGCACCCTGAACACGGACGGCACCGGGCCGGGCAGCCGCGCGGGCGCGGGCCTGGCCGCCTATCATGCCGCCCAGATCCAGGCGCAGCCCCAACCCGCCCAGGACGCTGCCCAAAGCTCCGTTCGGAATTCCGTCCGGACTGTCGCCCCGGCTGGCGCGCAGGCGGCGAATCCGGCACAGGTTCAGGCCGCCGCACAGCCCGCGCCGCACGCCGGAGACCAGGCCGTGCCGCCGCTGACCGCACGTTCGGCGGAGGGCCGGAGCGCATCAGGCAACGGCGCGGCGGATTCCTTTGCCATCCCGCCGCTGACGGCCGGGGATCTGCGCGGCTAGTGAAATTGTTCTCATTTGAAAGGTGAGACGCATGCAACCCTGCGGGTTTTGCGGCGTCCAGGCCGCCGTGAGTCAGCGAAGCCCCATGTTTTTTTGCTGTGCGATCTTCACGCCCAATCGACAGGCAAGGCGTGACATCTCACTCGAAACGTTGATTCAGGTATGACCGTTTAAAAGGGCATGGATTTTGCTTGATCAGGATCAGGCGGCAGTTTCTGCCCGGCGCGCGGTATGCCGCCCGCAGGCGGCTCCCTGATCGTCAAGGCCAAGCGAGGCAGTATGTACCAGAGAATTAAGGAAAGTTTATCCCGCCAGGACAAGGCGCTCGCGCTGTTGCGCGATCTGCTGGAAGAGGAATACCACATCCTGCTGGCGCGCGACACGGACGGCGTGGTGGCGCAGGAATTTTCCGTCCAGGAGCTGATCCGTCAGCTGGCCGTGGAAAAGACCACGGTCATCAAGGCGCTGGACGGCGTGCGCGTGACGGAATACGCCCGCTCGCTGCCCCAGGAGCGGGGCGAGGCCCTGCTGGCGTTGTTCCGCTCCGTGGATCAGGGCGAGCAGGAGGTTTCACGCCAGGCCTCGCGCAACGCCCAGCTTTCCCTGGCGCTGCTGGACCAGAGCAGCCGCACGTTGCAGGCCCTGACCAGCAGGGCTATGCCTCCCAGAGCCGAAACCTACGGACGCAGGGGCGGCATGCGCCCTGAAATGCATCCCCAGGCGGCCATTATTTCCGGGAGGCTCTAAACCATGCTCTATGGTCTGCTCAACATCGGCCAGTCGGCCCTCAACGCCTCCCAGGCCTGGATCTCGGTCACCGGCAACAACCTTGCCAATGCGGATACCGAAGGCTACTCGCGCCAGTATGTGGACCAGCGCGACGCCGGCGGCCTGACGGCCAAGCCGGGCGCGCAGGGGCTGGGGGTCAACGCCCAGCAGATCATGCGTTTCTTCGACTCGTTCCTGGAGCGGTCCTACGTGCGCCAGGCCACCAATTCCGCGCGTTGGGACGAGCAGGACACCATCATGACCTCGCTGGAGAATATCTTCAACGAGTCCAACCGGGCGGGCCTCAGCTCTTCCCTGAACAAATTCTTCACCGCCTGGCAGGATCTGGCCCTGCGCCCGGAGGACGCGGCCACCCGCGAGAGCCTGCTTTCCTATGCCGACAACCTCAGCGACATGTTCGGCAGCACTATGGACGGCATCAAGGCCATCCAGAAGGAGATGGACGTTTCCATCGGCCAGACCGTGGACCGCGTCAATGATATCTCCAAGGCCATTGCGGATCTCAACCGGCAGATCACGTCCAACACCGTGGACGGCGTGAGCAATCCCAACAGCCTGCTGGACAAGCGCGATCAGTTGGTGCGCGAGCTGGCCTCCCTGGCGGACGTGGAGACCATCGACAACGGCAAGGGCAATTTCCGGGTGCAGCTGAGCAACGGCCAGCCCCTGGTGGACGGGCAGAACAGTTATGAGCTGAAGATCATGGGCCCGCAGGCCGAAAACCGGCTCTCGGTCAATTCCCCCTATAAGGGCTCTGTGCAGTTTGACGGCGCGGACAGCCATGAATACACGGTGGAGATCGTCAACGGCGGCAATGCGGGCGACGTGCCGCCGCAGTTCCGCGTTTCCCTGGACGGCGGCAAGACCTGGCTGCGCGACGACGACGGCAAGGAGCTGCATTACGACATTACGGACAGCGACGGCGACGGCACGACCGACCAGGTGCTGGTCAAGAATCTGAAAATTTCCTTCAGCGCGGCGGACAATTTCCACGCCGGAGACAAATTCGACATCATGCCCAAGGACGGCCTGTACTGGATCGAACCCACGCGCGGCCCGGAAAACATCACCCCGCAGATCGGCTTTGACGGCACGGACAACCTCAGCCGCCTCACCGGCGGCAAGCTGGCCGCGTACTACAATATCCGCGACGACAACTGCGGCCGCTACATGGACGAGCTGAACGCCGTGGCCTCTTCCCTGATCTGGGAAGTGAACCGCATCCACAGCCAGGGCTCGGGCCTGAGCATGCTGGATTACGCGCAGGGCCAGCAGCGCGTGGAAGATATCACCAAGGCCCTAGGCTCGGCCCAGGCTATCTTGCCCTTCTCGGACAAGCTACAGGCAGGCAACGTCAATTTTCATTTCTACGACAAGACCACCGGCGAGTACAACTCCTCCGGCATGCTGGATTTTGATCCGGCCACGCCGGGCATTCAGAATTTCGACCCCGACAAGCACAGCCTGGAAGACGTGCGCGACGCCATCAACAATATGGTGGACGCCGACGGCAACCCCATCGCGCCGCCGCCGCTCAACGCCAGCATCCAGGACGGCAAGCTGATCATTGAAACCAATCCCGCCGCCGATGTGACCTTCGGCATGGGCGCGGATTCCACGGGCCTTATGGCGGCCCTGGGCATCAATACCTTTTTCAGCGGGGACAGTGCGGACAATCTGGCCGTCAACAGCCAGGTGCACAGCAATGCCAACCTCATCGCCTCGGGCCAGGTTAACGGCCAGCATCAGGCCAATGCGGGCGACAACGTCACGGCCACGGCCATCGGCAAGCTGGCCGACAAGAAAATCACCATTTCCACCCTCTGGAAGACGGTGGATAATCAGAGCATTTCCGAATATTACGCCAACCTGGTCACCACCGTGGGCTCGGACCGGCGGCTTTCCAAGACCAATTCCGAGTACCATTCCGCCCTGACCAACGATCTGGCTGAGCGCACGGCTTCGGTGTCGGGCGTGAACATGGACGAAGAAATGAGCAATCTGATCAAATTTCAGCACTCCTACACGGCGGCGGCCAAACTGATCACCACCGCCGATCAGATGCTGCAGACCCTGCTCGGGCTCAAGCAGTAGGGCAAGGGCATTTCAGGCCTGACATGCCCGCGAGGATTTGCAAGCGAATCCTCCCCCTCAACTATGTCTTTTAAGGGTGGGCAAAGCCCGCCTGCGGCTGTTTGAGGTGTTAATTACCCCAGTGGAGGGCGTATGGCTATCCGCATTACCCAAAGCATGATGTACAGCGATATGGTCGGCCAGATGCAGAAAAATCTGGCGGCCTATATGGAAAGCAACGAGCAGGGTTCCACCCAGAAGAAGATCAACCGGCCTTCGGACGATCCCGCTGGAGCCTACCGCGTGCTGACCACCCGTGACGACCTCAATGCCACGGCCCAGTACCAGACCAACGTGGATACGGCCCGGGGTTGGCTGGAGCTGGCGGACAGCGTGCTGAGCACCCGGGTCAGCACGCTTTTCCAGGATCTGGAAAGTCTGGCCCAGCAGGCCAGCAATACCGAAATGTCCGCCGAGAACCGCAAGCAGATCGGTGAGCGGGTCAAGCAGATTTTCGGTTCGCTTCTCAATCTGTCCAACACGGAATTTGAAGGCAAGAGCCTCTTCGCCGGACACAAATACGACAAGAACGCCTTTGAGCAGGGCCTGGCCCTGACCAGTTGGGACGACAACTGGTCAGGCGACATCAGCCAGGGCAATTACAGCATTCAGGGCGCGTCCGACACGTCCATGATGCTCCAGTTCACCAGCGACGGCAATCTGAGCGACCCGGCTACCTACCGTTGGTCCAAGGACGGCGGCACCACCTGGAACGACGGGACCGTGCAGGTGAATGCGGGGCCTCCGCAGACATACGACATGGTGGCCGACGGCGTCACCGTGACCATGAAGCAGGACATGGCCGTCAAGGCGGCGGACGTGGACGCCGGGCCCGGAGCCGAAAACGGCACTCTGGTCTACATCCGGCCCACAGCCGTGTACCAGGGGGACGACAAGGACCCGCCGCCGGAAATGACCGTCATGGGCGGCCAACAGGGCCTCAGGGCCTCGGCCAGCGGCACGTTCAGCAAGAATATGCTGGTACGCATGGACGAGCCCGCTGCGGGCGTGGACCTGAACACCACGGGAGAGGAATTTACCTGGTCCTACAGCACGGACGGCGGCTCCACCTGGGTCACGGCCAAGGGCCAGACCTCCGGCGGCGGCACGGTGCGCCTGCCCGTGCCCGGCGGCTATATGGATCTGGACGCCACGACGGCGGCCGGGGGCACCACCGTGCCGGCGGGCGCGCAGGTCATGATCCATCCCTCCCGCGCGGATCTGAATTATGAAATCCTCAAGGATACTTATATCTCGGTGAACGGGATAGGCAAGGACATCTTCGGCGGCTATTACCAGGGCAAGCCCGCCATTGAAGGCGATGCCAATGTCTTTGAGGTGGTGGGCAATCTCATTGCCTACTGCGAAAACAACAACGCCACGGGCTGCGGCCAGTCCCTGGCCGCCCTGAAAAAAGCCCACGAGCGCATCACGACTGAGGCGGACCGCTACGGCGGCCTGGAAAACCGCGTGGAAATGGCCGCCGACGTGCTCAGCTTCCAGAAGCTGGACCAACAGGAGCGATTAAGCTATACTGAGGACATTGACCTGACTGAACTGCTGACCAAGCTTACCCGGCAGCAGCTCACGTACCAGACGGTGCTCCAGTCTTCATCCATGATCATGAAATTGAGCCTTGCCAACTATATTTAGAGCGGCGCTCCAGCCTGAAAAAACGGAAGATCAGAAAACCGCGAGCCGCTCCGTGAAAGTACTCCATATGGATAAGCCATGCTGATATTGACGCGACGCCCCGGTGAAAGCCTTTATCTGGGCGAAAACATACGCATAACCGTCCTGGGTATGCAGGGAAAACAGGTCAAACTCGGCCTGGAGGTGCCCGGCGATACCACCGTGTACCGCGAAGAGGTTTACAAGCGGGTCATTGAGGAAAACCGCCGCGCGCTGGCGACAAGCAACGAAGACTTCATGGTGGCAGCTGAACTATGGCACGAGACAAAGAAGAAATAGAGATCGACACCCGTCTTGGACGGCGCCGCATCGATACCGATAAAGTGATCCGCTTCCCCCACGGCCTGGCCGGATTTGAGGGCGAGCGGGATTTCATTCTGCTCCAGATCCGGCCCGAAGCGCCGTTGCTCATCCTGCAAAGCGTGACCGAGCCGCAGGTGGGCCTGCTGGTGGCCGATCCCTACAGCTTCCTGCAATCCTACCCGGTCATGGTGGGGGATGCGGAACAGCAGCTGCTCCAGATCAAACGCATGGAAGACGCGGCCATCCTGGTCACGGTTTCCATCCCGGCCGGAGAGCCGGAAAAGGCGGCCCTCAATCTCACCGGGCCCATCGTCATCAACCACAATGCCCGCATCGGCCTCCAGGTGCCCCAGAGCAGCGAAGGGCCGGCCCAGATCAACATGCATTCGCTCGAACCCATGGAGTCCGCTCCGGCCTCGCCGGAAGAGGAAAACGTGTCCGCCCCGGATTCCGGCACGGCCCCCGGCGCATAGCGCGGCTCCATAGCTCAAACTCCGCGTCGCCCGCGTGCCGCGGTAGCCGTTGGCAAGTCTTTGAGCCGGGCGGATGCCGACAGCCGCGCTAACACGCGGTTTTTCCGATGGGCTGAAACCGGACGTAATTTTTCTGCGAATTCTCATCCAAACGCGGCATTTTTTCCCACGCGCCATAATTCAGGGCCGCCCCTTACGGGAGCGGCCCTGTGGTTGCTGATAAAGCAATGCATCCATTTCAAACACGAATTGCTCCGGAAAACTTAGAGAAAATTAACGTTGAGAATTGATATTCTCAACGTTGACACTGCCTTCAGCCTGCGGTGGAAACACGGTCCCACCTTGGCTTCAGGCGCGGGCGTCTGCTTTCGCAGCCGCCGGAGCAAAGTAACTTTGAAAAGTTACTTTGCTCTAATCCAGGCCCATGGCCTTGCTGATTTTTTTGGCGGCTTTTTTGACTTTTTCCAAAGGAGTCTGTTCCCCGGCCTGTTCAAATTCGCGCAGCAGTTCTTCCTGTTTGGAGGAAAGGCGGGTGGGGGTGAGCACTTTGACTTCCACCAGCAGGTCGCCGCGCTCTCTGCGGCCGGGGTAGGGCAGGCCTTCGCCCGCCAGGCGCAACAGTGTGCCGCTCTGCACGCCCTTGGGAACTTCCAGGGGCAGGGGGCCGTCGATGCCCGGCACTTCCACTTTGTGGCCCAGGGCGGCCTGCACGAAGCTGATCTCCTGGCTGTAGATCAGGTTCTGGCCCTGGCGCTGCCAGCGTTTGTCCTGCTCCACGGTGAGCACCACGTAGAGGTCGCCGGGAGGGCCGCCGTGCACGCCCGCCTCGCCCTCGCCGCGCACCCGCAGGCGGGTGCCGGTATCCACCCCGGCGGGCACGCGCACCACCAGCTCGCGCGTGTCCGTGACAATGCCTTCACCCCTGCACTTGGCACAGGGCTTGGTGATCATCTGTCCCGTGCCTTGGCAGATCGGGCAGGGCATGGCAATCTGGAAAAAGCCCTGGGAGCGGCGCACCTGGCCCGTGCCGTTGCACTGGCGGCAGCTTTCCACCTTGCTGCCGGGCGCGGCGCCGCTGCCCTTGCAGTCCGGGCAGGTGACGTGCTTGGGCAGGGACAAGGTGATTTCATCGCCCTTGGCCGCCTGGGCGAAACTGACGGTCAGGTTGTAACGCAGATCCGCTCCGGCCATGGCGCGCGGACCGCGCGAAGCCGAGGAAAAGCCGAAGAGGTCTCCGAAAATGTCGCTGAAATGGGCGAAAATGTCCTCGGCACTGCCGAAGCCCCCCACGCCGCCGTTGCCCTGCACGCCCGCGTGACCGAAACGGTCGTAGCGGGCGCGTTTGTCCGGGTCGCGCAGTATGTCGTAAGCCTCGGCGGCCTCCTTGAATCGCTGCTCAGCCTCGTCGTCGCCGGGGTTGTGGTCAGGATGGTATTTCATGGCCATTTTCCGGTAGGCACGTTTGATTTCGTCCTCTCCGGCGGTACGGCTGACGCTCAAAACTTCGTAGTAGTCGCGCTGCATCATAATTTTCAGGTGCTTTTGCGTTTAGGGCAATTCACGTTTGAAATGAGTGAATTGTTCTGGTGGCCGCGTAAGCGGACATCCGTGCCCAAGTGCGAGAAAAGACCACGTGTCAGGTTGCTGTCGCCATCCCCGGCACACGGGCGGCGTAGAGTTTGAAATGTCACACATTTCAAATGCAAAATGCTGTAGTTCCGGTATGGCGCGCGCCCATGCTGACGTCTGTCCCCCGGCTCGCCGCGCGGACCGGGGGACAGAGGGGGCACGCGGATCAGACTCCGCTAGCCCTCGGTATTGGGCGCGCCCTGCCCGCCGGACAGGGGGTTGTACAGACTTTTGTCGTCCGGCATGACCTTGCCGGCGGCAATTTCACGCAGGGCGGTAACCACTTCCTTATTGCGCGTTTCCAGCAGGGGTTCATACCCTTCGCGGTACTGGTGTACGCGTTTGATGGCCATCTGCACCAGCAAGAAACGGTTGTCCACGCGTTCCTGACAATCTTCCACAGTAATACGGGCCATGCTGCCTCCGTGTCCGGCCGACCTTGACGCGCCGACCGCTGTTCCGGGAAATCCGGTTGAAAAATAATACCGCCCGGCCTGTTGTAAAGAGGGCGGGCGAACGAATGCGCCTGAGTACTAGGGCTTTGCCTGCTGAAATAAGATATGATAGGGGGGGGATTGCGATCTGTCAAGGACCAACCGCCGCCGGACAGTCCGGCGTTTTTCGGAGGAGCCATGCGTTTTGTCTGCCTGTTCGCAGCCATGGAAAAGTCGTCCGTGCCCTCGGGCCAGAGGGAGGATCGCCCGTGAGCCGCGAGAAACGCTCCTTCGCCCAGGAGGTCTGCGTCAAAAGCGCGGGCAAGGCCATGCAGAAAACCGGCATGCTTTGGCCCGGCTGTCGGGTGGGAGTGGCCGTATCCGGCGGCGTGGACAGCTTTGTGCTGCTCAAGACCCTGAAAATCCGCCAGGGTATTGTGCCCTTTCGCTTCGAGCTCATGGCCGTGCATCTCAATCCCGGTTTTGACCCGCACAGTCATGCCGCCCTGCTGCCCTGGCTGGCCCGCGAGGGCATTCCCGCCCATCTGGAGGTGACGGATTATGGGCCGCAGGCCCATTCGGAGCAGAATCTGCGCCGCTCGGCCTGCTTCCGTTGCGCCTGGCTGCGGCGCAAACGCCTGTTCGAGCTCTGCGCGCGCTACGGTTTGACCCATCTGGCCCTGGGCCACAACGCCGAGGATCTGGTGGAGACGTTTTTTCTGAATCTCTGCCGCAACGGCCGGGTGGACGGCATGAGCATGTGCGAGCCCTTTTTCAACGGCGGGCTGCGCCTGATCCGGCCGCTTCTGCTGGTGGAAAAGAAGTACATCCTCAAGGCCGCCCGGCAGTGGGAACTGCCGGTCTGGGCCAATGCCTGCCCCTCCGCAGGGCACACGGCGCGCAGCGCCATGGCCGAAACCTTGTCCGGCCTTTACGGCCTGACCAAGGATGCCCGCCGCAGCATATTTAACGGCCTGATCCGCTGGCAGCTGGATAAAAACAGCCTGCCCGAGGAGCCGGACGGCGGAGCGGAGGACGCGGCGCGCTGAGCGGGGACGTCATACTGCGAACATCAGGGGGGGAGTCGTCATGCCCGGGTCACGAGACATGGAGATGGCGGCTGCGGCATGTTTCCCGCAACACGCCGGGCGGATTATTGCCCTGGCGGGCAATGCCCTCACCGGAAAGGAGAGGGGTGCCGAAAGCGTGCGGATCACGCGGAAGAGGAGCTGGCGGACGTGCTGGACCGTTATATTCAGATGGACGACATGCCGCGGAAACCGGCGTGAAGCCCGGATTTAGTCGGAGTACAGGTATTTCACCAGCGTTTTGTTGAAGAAGTTGAACACCCCGTCGGCCATTTTGGTGATGGCCCCGTTGCGCTGCTCCAGATAGTAGACCGCCGGATCGTCGGGCAGCATGAGCAGGCGGTCGCCGGGGTTATAGAGATAAAATTCGCCGATGATCAGGGCGTCCGAGCCGGGCATGACAATGGGCCCGAACTCGGCGGCCTTCACGGACAGGCCCGCCATGGAAACGGCGGCGCAGCGCGTGAGCAGTTCCCTGAGTTCCTTGGAAAAACCGAATTCCAGCTTTTTCTCCAAAGCCGCCACCGCCTCCGGGCTGAGACCCGGCGCGGCCTTCAGGTCTTCAAATTCGCCCACGGCCGCGTAGAATTCGGGCAACAGAGCCTGCAGGGCCCGCTTCGCCGGGTCTTCGGGGGCGTTGGAAGCGCCGGGAGCGGCGGCAACGGAAGAAGCGGGGGACGTGGGGATATTCTCCGGCATGGGCGTTTTCTCCTTGCTGCGGGTGCGCTGCAACGCAAGCCGCAAAAAGAACCATACACGTCTGCCGCCGCATTGTCAGCAATGGGAGAGATGCCCGGCGGGGCGGATATCTCTTGAATCGAGGAGTCAGCCGCATGGGCAAAGGATTTGCCGTCCTCCGTGCGTGGCAGGCCCGGAAAATCATTTGCCGCCCGCGCATTGACAGGGGCCGGAGCGCACCCTAAACTATCCGCTCCATGCTGCTCGGCAAATACCACATCGTCATTTTCAAGGAAGGGCGCAGCGGCAGCCGCAATCTGCGGATGCGTGGCTGGTTCTGCTTCACGGCCGGTCTGCTGATCCTGGCCTTGATCGCCTGCAACGCCTGGCTCTGGCGGGCCTGGCTTCAGGCGCGCCATCTGGATGAGAATCTGAACAACGCCCAGCGGGTCATTGAGGAGCAGCGCCGCCAGATCGTCAACCTGGCCGGGCGGATCACCGGCGTCAGCCAGGATTTGCAGCGCGTGCAGCGCTTTGATTCCAAGCTGCGGATGATGATGAACATGGAAAAGGACCCGGCCGAAGTGGGCGGCGCGCCCGGCGATTTTTCGCGCGCCTATCTGCCCCTGCACCGGCAGGAACTGGCCGCGCGCAAGATGCAGGATTTTCTTTCCCACCTTTCCGAATCCGTGCGCCTGGAAGAAGTGCGCCAGCAGGATCTTTTGCGCGCCCTGCGCGAAAACCGCGACGCCCTGGCCTCCATGCCGTCCATCTGGCCGGTGGTGGGCTTTATTTCCTCCAGTTTCGGCGGACGTTCCTCGCCCTTCGGCGGCGGAGGCCAGTTCCACAAGGGCCTGGACATCAGCAATCGCATGGGCACGCCTGTTCTGGCCCCGGCCCAGGGCGCGGTGATCCTGGCCGCGCGCGACGGCGCCTACGGCAACAGCGTGGAAATCAACCACGGCGGCGGCATCGTCACCAAGTACGGGCACATGCAGCGCTGGGCCGTGCAGCCCGGCCAATGGGTCAAGCGCGGCGAGATCATCGGCTACATCGGCATGAGCGGCCGCACCACCGGCCCGCACCTGCATTACGAGGTACGGCTCAACGGCGTGCCCGTGAATCCCATGCGCTATATTCTGGAGTAGGCCCCGCCTCGGCTTTCGTGTCTCCTTATATTTATGTATAGCTTTGACTATTGCGGAACAGGGCGGCCCTGGCGTATACTGAATAATACGCTGTCGGCACGTTCCGCGCGTATCCACGCCCTACAGCATTTTGCGTTTGAAATGTGTGCATTTCAAACGCTACGCCGTCCGTATGCTGCGGAAAAAACGCCGTTTTTCCTTGCACTTGGGCGCGGGTGTCAACTCACGCGGCCCCCAGAGCAATTGTTCATTTCAAATCTGAATTGCTCTGGAGCGTGAATCTTATTCAACCTTGCGGAGGATCAGGATGGCCAAGATCGGTGATGTTTCGCTCATCCTCAAGTTGCTGGCCGGGCTTGTGCTCGGCGCGCTGCTGGGCTTTGTGGCCAATGAGGCCGTCATGGACGTGGTGGTGTCGTTGCGGCATATTTTCGGCCAGATTATTTTCTTCCTGGTGCCGCTGGTCATTGTGGGCTTCATTACCCCGGCCATTGTGCGCCTGGGGCAGAACGCCAGCAAGATCCTGGTGGTGGCCGTCTGCCTGGCCTACGCCTCCTCACTGGGCGCGGCTCTGTTTTCCATGGGCTCGGGCTACTTGGTCATTCCGCACCTGTCCATCGCCACGGAAACGGAGACCCTGCGCAAGCTGCCGGAAATGGTCTTCCGCCTGGACATTCCGCCGCTGTTCAGTGTCATGAGCGCCCTGGTCACGGCCCTGTTCTTCGGCGTGGCCATCGCCTGGACCAAGTCGGAAACCCTGGGCAAGGTCTTTGCCGAACTGGAACGGATCATGACCTGGCTGGTGACGCGGGTGCTGATCCCCATTCTGCCTTTTTTCGTGGGCCTTTCCTTCATGGGCCTGGCCTATGAGGGCTCGCTGACCAAGCATCTGCCCATTTTCGTGACCATGGTGGCTCTGGTGATCTTCGGCCATTTCATTTGGCTGACCGTACTGTATGGCATCGCCGGGATCGTGTCGGGCCGCAATCCTTCCCAGGTTTTCCGCTATTACACGCCCGCCTATCTTACCGCCGTGGGCACCATGTCCAGCGCCGCCACCCTGCCCGTGGCCCTGGAGTGCGCGCGCCGCTCGCCGGTGCTCAGCCGGACCATGGTGGAATTCATGGTGCCGCTGGGCGCCACCGTGCATCTCTGCGGCTCGGTGCTCACGGAGACCTTTTTCTGTATGACCATCAGCCTGATCCTTTACGGCACGCTGCCCTCGGTGGGCACCATGCTGCTGTTCTGCGTGCTCCTGGGCATTTTCGCCGTGGGTGCGCCCGGCGTGCCCGGCGGCACGGTGGTGGCCTCGCTGGGCATCGTGACCGGCGTGCTGGGCTTTGACCAGACCGGCGTGGCCCTGCTCATCGCCATCTTCGCCCTGCAGGACAGCTTCGGCACGGCCTGCAACGTCACCGGCGACGGCGCTCTGACCCTTATGCTGGACGGCATCTTCAACCGCCACGGCGAATTGGGGCCTTTGCAGCACTCGGGGACTAGTGTTTGATTGCAAAAATTGAGAGCATAAATATGCTCTCAATTTTTGCAGGATCGTCAGCGGAAAAGCGTGGTTTTTCGCTGCCCCACGGCGGCTACGCCGCCGCAAAACCCGTGGGGTTTTGTGTGTCTAATTTGAAAAATTAGAGTAGCTTAACTTTTAAAGTTAAACTGCTCTGGCGGCTACGAAAGTGGACGCCCGCGCCAGAAGCCAAGGTGGGACCGCGTCCCCGCCGCAGGTTGCGGGCAGCGCAAACTTTGAGAATGTCAATTCTCAAAGTTAATCTGCTCTAGATACCAGGGAGAACGCATGTGCCCGTCCAAGCAAGCCTTTCTTGATCTGATCCACCAGGAAGTGGTGCCCGCCCTGGGATGCACCGAGCCTATCGCCGTGGCTCTCACGGCGGCCAAGGCGGCCGAAACCCTGGGAGCCGTGCCGGAGCGTCTCTGTGTGGAGGTCAGCGCCAATCTGCTCAAGAACGGGATGGGCGTCATGGTGCCCGGCACCGGCGAGATGGGCCTGAACATCGCGGCGGCGGCGGGCGCGCTGGGCGGCAAGAGCGCCTTGGGGCTGGAATGCCTGCGGGACCTGACGCCCGCCCAGGTGGACGCGGCCGGGGCCATGCTCAAGGCCGGCCGGGTGGAATTGAAGCTGCCGGGCAACGATCTGTTGCTGTACTGCACGGTGACTGCGGCGGCCGCCGGGCATACGGCCAAGGCCGAGTTGCGGGACAGCCACGCCAATATCACCAGAGTCTGGCGCGACGGTGAGCTGATCTTCGAGAAAGAAGATGCCGCCGGGGCGGAAAACCGGAGCGCCGCCGGGGAGGACTGGCCTTTGACCCTGGCCGGCATTTACGAGTTCGCCGCCACGGCCCCGCTGCAGGACATTGCCTTCATTCTGGAGGCCGCGCGCATGAACCGCCAAGTGGCCGAGGAAGGCCTGACCCGCCAGTACGGCCTGGCCGTGGGCAAAAGCATGGACGCCCAGGTGCGGCGGCGCATCCTGGCCGACGACATGCCCACTTTCGCGGTCAAACTCACGGCGGCCGCGGCGGACGCGCGCATGGCCGGGGTGATGATGCCGGTCATGAGCAATTCCGGCAGCGGCAATCAGGGCATCACCTGCACCATGCCGGTGGTGGCCTGCGCCATCCGCCAGGAAAAGAGCGACGAGGAGCTGGCCCGCGCCCTGATCATGAGCCACCTCGCGTCCATCCACATCAAGCACCATCTCGGGCGGCTTTCGGCCCATTGCGGGGCCATGGTGGCGGGCACGGCCGCGGCCTGCGGCATTGCCATGCTGCTGGGAGGCGGGCTGAAGGAAATGGAAATGACCGTGCGCAACATGGTAGGCACCATCGCGGGCATGATCTGCGACGGGGCCAAGAGCTCCTGCGCGCTCAAGGTGGCTTCGGCCGTGGGGGCGGGCATCCAGGCCGTGATGCTGGCCATGGAGGGTTCCGCCGTGCCCGGCAACGAAGGCATCGTGGACGCGGACATTGAAATCTGCATCGCCAATCTGGGGCGTCTGGGCTCCACGGGCATGCGCGAGACGGACAAGGTGATTCTGGACATCATGCTGCACAAGAAATAACGCCGGTTTCATTCCAGGAATCCCCAAAAGAGCAAGGCCCGTGTCGGACACGGGCCTTGCTCTTTTAGAGCAGATTAGCTTTGAACCGCTACACGTTTTAAAGGAGTCATTCCGGCAAAAAGCACTCTTATCGCTATTGTCGATCCCTGTATGGTTCCGTTCTCGCCAACAGGGACAAAGCCCTTCAGGCTGCCTTCGGTCGCTTTGCCGGAATCCACGCCGCGTTGCTCTCAATGCCTGTACGCCCTTTGGGCCACAGACACGGCCCTACGGGCCGCCCGTCGGGCCGGTCTTTGCGGTGCGCCTCACCGTGTTCAGCGTTAGAGCATTTCAACGTTGAAATGCTCTGGGGATTCCGTTATTGCGCTCCTCCGTCAGCCGTCGTTTCCGCGCGCAATCGCGTGATATGACGCAGAGGCGGTTCGCCGAACTGCCGCTTGTATTCGCGGATAAACTGCGTGGTGCTTTCATAACCCACGTCATATGCCGCACCGGTCGCATCAAGCCCTTGCGTCAGCATCAGACGCCTGGCCTCATAGAGGCGCAGCGTTTTTTGGTATTGCAGGGGGCTGAGCGTCGTCACCTGCTTGAAATGCCGGAAAAAGGCCGAGGGCGACATGTGGGCCATGTCCGCCAGCTCGTTCACATGCAGCGGGGCGCGGAAATTGTCGCGTAACCAGCTGATGATCCGGGCGATATGATTGCTTTTTGTGCCCAGCGAGCAAACGGATCGCAGCCATCCGCCCTGCGGCCCGAGCAACAGGCGGTGATGTATTTCCCTGACAAGTATCGGCGCGACAATAGGAATTTCATCCGGTTCGTCAAGCAGAGTCACAAAACGGAGAAAGGCCAGCAGCACCTTGGGTGAAATTTTCTCCACGGCGGCCCCGATTTTCTCATCTCCGGGCGAAGGAGCGGGGGGCATGCCGGCGATCAGATCAGCGATGACGGTCCGATTCAAATCAATGGATAATGCTAAAAACGGCTCTTCCGGAGAGGCTGCGCTGACATAGCTCTCACTGGGCATGTCCACTCCTGTGACGAAACAGTGGCAGGCCCCGTAGTGATACTCTTCCCTGCCCAGAACAGTATGCTTTACGCCCTGTATCGTTACCCCGATGAACGGAGTGTAAAATGTGTGCAGCCTGTTGGCGTCCTCCCGCCGCACAAGCGACAGGCCAGCCACGCCGGAGCGCCACTCTCCGGGCTGGGGAAGACGGCGCAAGATGGATTTTTTCAACTCCTCGTTGATGCTTTCAAGTTCTCCGGGCGCTCTTTGCATCAGCTGTCTCCTTGTTCTTCCGTCAGCCATGTCTTCCATATACCGTAACTTTGGTCATCCGTCATCTGTGGAGGATCAGGCAGTATTTCGCCTCATTTGTGTCTACCCGCCGGAGAAGGGGCGACCTATGGTGCCCCGAGAAGCGGAGGAACAGGAATTCCGCCGAGGAAGGCGTCATCACAACATACGGAAGGTGGACATGAACAGGGAATATGAAGGCAAGGTCGTTGCGATCACCGGGGCCGGACAGGGCATAGGGTTGGCCGCCGCATGGGCATTCGCCCGAGCGGGAGCTGCCGTCGTCATGGCCGACATCAGGGAGGACCCGGTGCGGCGGGCTGCCCGCGAACTGGCGGATGCCGGACATAAGGCCGTGGCCTTGACCTGCGATGTCGCGGACGACGCACAGGCGGCGAATCTGGTTCAGGCCGCCGTGGACAATTTCGGCCGCCTGGACGCGGCGTTCAACAATGCCGGCATTCAGACGCCGCAGATTCCCGCAGCGGACATGGCCGCCGGGGATTTCGACCGCACTGTTGCCGTCAATCTGCGCGGCACATGGAATTGCATGAAGCACGAAATCGCCTGGATGCTCGGACATGGCGGCGGAGCCGTCGTCAATACCTCCTCTCAGGGCGGAGTGACGGGATTTCCCGGACAGGCGGCCTACATTGCTTCCAAGCACGGCATTATCGGGCTCACGCGTACGGCCGCTCTTGACTATGCGCGGCAAGGCGTCCGGATCAACGCCATATGCCCCGGCGTCATCCGCACTCCGATGGCCGGGGCGCTGCTTGACGGCAACAGAGAGCTGGAGGCCGCCCTGATCGCCGAAATTCCCATGGGACGCCTGGGCAGGCCCGAGGAAATCGCGGAGGCCGTACTCTGGCTGTGCGGTTCAGGGGCAAGTTTCGTCACCGGTCAGGCCATCGTGGTGGACGGGGGCTATACGGCCAAATAGAGCATTCTGCGCTTGGAATTATCGCTTAACGGCGAAGCAACTTCACCTTGCGATAATTTAGCGGTGCGGATTTTCCGTGAAAATCCGCACCGGGCGTTGAGATATTTTTAATCTCAAAACGCTCTAGGGGCTGTTTCTCCGTCAGCGGGAATTGAAGTCTGTTATCGACAAGAAAGGGAGATGCATATCATGAAAACACAACGTCACGACGCCGCAGCGTGGAAGGGCGGCACGGCCGTGCATAGGCGCGGCCTGCTCAAGGCTGGAGCGGCCTTGTTTGCGGTTCCGGCTATTCTGATGGGTCTGCCCGGAGTAGGTCTTGCCACATCTCCGGCTTCTCCCGCCGGGAGCGTGGATATACCCCTGATACGCAAACGCCGGACTCTGGGCAGCGGCAGTGCCGCCCTGGAGGTTTCAGCTCTGGGATTCGGCTGCATGGGGGCCGATTATAACCGCGGCGTCTCACCTGACAAAAAGGCCATGACGGCCCTCATCCGGCAGGCGGTGGAGCATGGCGTCACCCTGTTCGACACGGCGCAGGTTTACGGCCCGCTTTCCAATGAAGCTCTGGTGGGCGAAGCGCTTGCTCCATACAGGGGCAAGGTGGCCGTTTCCACCAAATTCGGGCACCGCATCGTCAACGGGAGATATCAGAAGGGCCGGCTGGACAGTCACCCTGAGAACATCCGGAAGGTGGCCGAAAATTCTCTGAAGCGGCTCAGGATTGACGCCATCGACCTCTTTTACCAGCACCGTTTTGACCCCGCCGTGCCTATTGAAGAAGTGGCCGGAACGGTCGGGGACCTGATCCGGGAGGGGAAGGTCAGGCATTTCGGCCTGTGTGAAGTGGGACCGGAAACTATCCGCCGCGCCCATGCGGAGCAGCCTGTCACGGCGATGCAGAGCGAATGGCATCTCATGTGGCGCGAGCCGGAGAAAGATGTCCTGCCCGTGCTCGAAGAGCTGGGCATAGGTTTTGTGCCCTACAGTCCTCTGAATCGGGGCTATCTCGGCGGTGATCTCTGCGAATTCACCCGCTTCGATTCCGGTAACGACAATCGCGGCAGCCTGCCGCGTTTCACGCCGGAAGCCATGCGGGCCAATATGCCCATAGTGGAGACCTTGCGTCGTTTCGGCCGCCCCAGGGGGCTCTCGGCCGCGCAGGTGGCCCTGGCCTGGCTGCTGGCCCGGAAAGACTGGATCGTGCCCATCCCCGGCACGACGAAGCTCGCACACCTGGAAGAAAATCTACGAGCGGCCGAGGTGACGATTCCCGGCGTTGATTGGGATAAACTGGAGCGGAAACTCGCCGTCATTGCCGTCATGGGCGATCGCTATCCCGCCCATGAACAGCAACAGATCCAAAAAAGCTGACCCTCTGCCGATAACGGCCCGGAGATATTTTTCTCCGGGCCGTTATCGGCATCCTGAACCTGAACAGGAACCCTGGCTCTACAGCGTCGGCCGCCCGATGCCCGGCAGGGCCCGCTCCAGGGCATGCCCGATGCCCAGAAGGCGGGTTTCGCCGAAGGCCGGGCCGATGAGTTGCAGGCCCACGGGCATCTTGCTTTCCGCGCCCAGGCCCACGGGCAGGGACAGGCCGGGCAGGCCCGCCAGATTCAGGGACAGGGTGTAGGCGTCCATGAGGTAGGCCTGCAGCGGATCGGCGGCATGGCTGCCCAGATCCCAGGCCGTCACCGGCGAAACCGGAGCGCAGAGGACGTCGCACTGTTCCAGGGCGGCCAGGTATTCGTCGCGTATCAGGCGGCGCACCTGGGCGGCCTTGCGGTAATAGGCGTCGTAATAGCCGGAGGAGAGCACATAGGCTCCGAGCATGATCCGGCGTTTGACCTCCTGGCCGAAGCCCTCGGAACGGGATTTGACGTAGAGCTCTTCCAGATTTTTCACGTCCGGGGCGCGGCGGCCGTAGCGCACGCCGTCAAAGCGGGCCAGATTGGAGCTGGCCTCGGCCATGGCGATGATATAGTAGGTGGCGATGGCCGCGTCGGTATGCGGCAGGCTCACTTCCACCGGTTCCGCGCCCAGCTCCCGCGCGCGCGCAATGGCCGCTTCGCAGGCCGCGCGCACTTCCGGGGCCAGGCCGTCGCCGAAGAATTCTTTGGGCAGGCCCAGACGCACGCCCTTGAGGTCCGCGCTGTTCTGGGGCAGGGCCGCCGCGTAGTCTTCCACGGGCCGGGGATCGCAGGTGCCGTCGCGCGGGTCGTGTCCGGCGATGACCGAAAGCACGCGGGCGCAGTCTTCCACCGAGCGGGTCAGGGGACCGATCTGGTCCAGGGACGAACCGTAGGCGATGAGCCCGTAGCGGGACACCCTGCCGTAGGTGGGCTTGAGCCCCACGCAGCCGCAGAACGAGGCGGGTTGGCGGATGGAGCCGCCCGTATCCGTGCCTAGCGAGGCGAAGCACTGCCCGGCCGCCACCGAGGCCGCCGAACCGCCGGAGGAGCCGCCCGGCACCTTG
This sequence comes from Desulfovibrio sp. 3_1_syn3, assembly GCF_000145315.2. NCBI lineage: Bacteria > Pseudomonadati > Thermodesulfobacteriota > Desulfovibrionia > Desulfovibrionales > Desulfovibrionaceae > Desulfovibrio > Desulfovibrio sp. 3_1_syn3. The sequence continues at coordinate 234,118 of NZ_ADDR02000001.1, read as the reverse complement.
GCCGTGTTCCAGGGGTTGCGGGTTTTCTGGTAGGCGGAATTTTCCGTGCCCGAACCCATGGCGAATTCGTCCAGGTTGGCCTTGCCCAGCAGCACGGCTCCGGCCCGGCGCAGCTTTTCCACGGCAAAGGCGTCGTAGATGGGCACAAAACCTGCCAGAATACGCGAACCCGCAGTGGTGGGCAGCCCTTTGGTGGACAGGGCGTCCTTGACGGTCACGGGCACGCCCCAGAGCGCCTGGGCCGGGTCCGGCCCGGCCGCGTCCAGCTCACGGGCGCGCGCCAGCGCGCCTTCCGCGTCCACGCGCAGCATGGCGGCAATCCGGGGTTCCGTGGCCTCCATGCGCGTCAGGCAGGCTTGCGCGGCTTCCACGGCGCTGATTTCCTTTTTCTGCAAAGCCCCGGCAACGGCCGTGAGCGAAAGCGAACAGATCTCGGTCATGTAACTGTCCTTATACGATTCGTGGGACGATGAAGTATTCCCCGTCCGCTTCCGGCGCGTTGGCCAGCACTTCCTCGCGCGAGCGCCGGTTGACGGCCCGGTCCTCGCGGCCCTCGGCCGCGTGCTGCACCGGGCTGTACAAGGGGTCCACATTCTCGGTGTTCACCTGTGCGAGCACATCCATGTAGCCCAGAATGTCCCCGAACTGGCGGGCGAAGAGTTTCTGTTCCTCGTCGCTGACGCGCAGCCGGGAAAGCGCGGCCATGTGCGCCACTTCCTCCCGGCTGATGTTGTTAGGTTCTGCCATGATCAATCCTTATTCCGTGTTCGGTCTCAGCGCCGCGTGGGCAGGCGCAGTTTGTACGAAGGTTGCGGGGTGCTGCTCAGGGGCAGCGCCGACGGCGTCGCGCCGGGCTGGACCGTTCCGCTCTGGTCCGGCGTCTGCCCGGCGGCGGGCGGCAGGCCGGGCACCAGGGGGTTGCCCTCGGCGTCCACGGCGGGCAGGCCCTGCATGCGCAGCGCGGCACGTTGCAGCACGGCGGCGCGGGTTTGCTGGAACTGCCCCAAGTCCAGCGGCGTCATGCCCGAGGGCGAGGCCTGGAAGATGAAGAGCTGCTGGTGGGCCACGCCCGCGCTGTCCCAGGTGATGGGGGCCATGGCCCGGATCATCTGCGCGGCGCGCCCGGCCCTGGCAGTGATTTCCGGCGCGCTCAGGCGTGAATTCAGTCCCAGGTTGACGGCGAAACGGGTGAAATCATAGCCCAGGGCCACCCAGAAGTCGTTGCCCGGTGCCTGCAGGGCGCGCGGGGCACGCGCGGCGTTCCACGCGCCGGGAAACACGGCCAACGCGTATTTTTCCGCATTGGGCACTATCTTGCCGGACAGGCTCTGCTCCCAGAGGGTTGTGCCCAGCAGCACCAGGCGGTCTTCTCCGTTATAGAGCAGGCTGGTTGTCAGCATGTCCATGCTTTTCCAGGAATCGGGCAGGAAGAGGGCCTCAAAGGCGGTCTGGGGCACGGGCGTGCTGCTGCCCTCGGCCTGGGTGGCGTTGATCAGCGGGGCCACGGCGGTACTCCAGGAACTGACGTCCGCCGGATCATAGGAGGCCTTGTGCAGCACCATGTTCTGGCCGGCGAGGCTCTGCTCCAGCATGCCGGTCATGCGCGCGCCGTAGGCGTCCGTGGGATAGAAGGCCCCGTAAGTGCGGATGTTCAGATCGTTTGTGGCAAAGCTGATCAGGGCGTCGATCTGGTCCTGCGGGCTGGGAAAAAAGCGCCAGGCCCGCGCGCCCTCGTCGCCCTGCTCCAGACTGGGCAGGAAGGTGAAAAAGGCCCGTTGGTCCACGGCTCCGGCGGAACGGGCCTGAGCATAGTTGCGGGCCTGCAGCGGTCCGCCCACCACGGCGCATTCCGGGGGCAGGGCCGACAGCCTGCTCAGCCAGTCCGGGGCTTCGGTATTCACGGTTTCCAGACGTATCTTGATGCCGTCGGCGGCCAGTTCCTGACGGGCCAGACCCGCGCCTCGGCTGATCTTGCCGCCGATGGGCGCGTACGGGCCCGAGGCGGGCAGGGCCAGGACCACACAGGGGCCCTGAGCCGCGGCGGGCGTGGCGGGCCTGATCTGCGCGGTATCGCGTTTGCCGAACGGCATCTGGCAGGCTGCCAGCATGAGCAGCGCGGGCAGGACAAGGGACAGCCGCAGGAAAGCCTGGCGGGGGAAGAAAATTGGTTGGACGGACATACGCTCTACCTGCCTGTCCGGTATGAAGGCTGCTTGTGCGGGTCGCCGGGGCCTGAATCAGGGCGCGAATCGGGACGCGGCGCATTGGGGGCCTGTCCCGGAGTATGCGGCGGCCGGGGCTGATCCGGGCGGTGCTGCGGCGCCTGATGAACCTGAGGGCGCTGCGGCGCGGGCCTATGGGCGGCCGGAGGATGCCCGTCCGGCGGGGGCGGGGGCCCCTGGCGGCAGGCGGCCAAGCTGAAAAAGGCCGCGATCAACAGGGCAGGGGTACAGAAACGCAAAAAATGACGCAGGCTACGCATGGCGGCTCCTCCGGAAATAAAAAAGGCCTGACCTTTTACGGTCAGACCTTTTTAGTACAGCGGAAGCCTACTGGCAAGCCGGGCAACCCGGCCTGAGCTTATTTCTTAACTTCGGTGTAATCGGCGTCCACCACGTCGTCGTTGCCGCTGGCGGAGGAAGCGCCCGCTCCGGCGTCAGGGCCGGGCTGGCCGCCCGCGGCCCCGGCATTCTGCTGGGCTTGCTGCTGGTAGAGCTGCTCGGCCAGCTTGTGAGAAGCCTTGGCCAGTTCCTCGGTGGCATTCTTGATGGCCGCGGCGTCCTCGCCTTCCATGAGCTTGCGCAGAGAGGCGATTTTGCCTTCGATGTCGCTCTTCACGACGGCGTCAGCCTTGTCGCCCAGGTCGGCCAGGGATTTTTCCGTGCCGTAGATCAGGCTGTCGGCATGGTTGCGGGCCTCAATGAGCTCCTGCTTCTTTTTGTCGTCGCTGGCGTGAGCTTCGGCCTCGCGCACCAGGCGCTGGATGTCCTGCTCGGACAGGCCGGAGGAAGCCGTGATCTTGATGGACTGTTCCTTGCCGGTGCCCATGTCCTTGGCCGAGACGTTGACGATGCCGTTGGCGTCGATGTCGAAGGAGACCTCGATCTGCGGCACGCCGCGCGGCGCCGGCGGAATGCCGGTGAGGTCGAAGCGGGCCAGGGTCATGTTGTCATTGGCCATGGGGCGTTCGCCCTGGAGCACATGGATAGACACCGAGGGCTGGTTGTCCGCCGCCGTGGTGAAAATCTGGCTCTTGCGCGTGGGGATGGTGGTATTGCGCTCAATAAGCTTGGTGAACACGCCGCCCATGGTTTCAATGCCCAGGGAGAGCGGCGTCACGTCGAGCAGCAGCACGTCCTTCACGTCGCCGGTGAGGATGCCGCCCTGGATGGCGGCGCCCATGGCCACGACTTCGTCGGGGTTCACCGAGCGGTTGGGCTCCTTGCCGAAGAATTTGCCCACCACCTGCTGGATCAGAGGCATACGGGTCATGCCGCCGACCAGGATGACTTCGTCGATCTGGTTGGGGTCAAGGCCGGCGTCGGTCAGAGCCTTGTTGCAGGGCTCAATGGTACGATCCGCAAGATCGCTGACCAGGGATTCCAGCTTGGCCCGGCTGAGCTTGATCAGAAGATGCTTGGGGCCGTTCTGGTCGGCGGTGATGAAGGGCAGGTTGATCTCGGTCTCCATGGCCGTGGACAAGTCTTTCTTGGCCTTTTCCGCGGCTTCCTTCAGGCGCTGGAGGGCCATGCTGTCCTTGGACAGATCAATGCCGTTTTCTTTTTTGAATTCTTCCACCAACCAGTTGATGATGCGCTGGTCGAAGTCTTCGCCGCCCAGGAAGGTGTCGCCGTTGGTGGCGCGCACTTCCACGACGTTGTCGCCCACTTCCAGAATGGAAATATCGAAGGTGCCGCCGCCCAGGTCGAAGACGGCGATCTTTTCATTGGCTTTTTTGTCCGAACCGTAGGCCAGGGAGGCGGCCGTGGGCTCGTTGATGATGCGCTTGACTTCCAGACCGGCGATGCGGCCGGCGTCCTTAGTGGCCTGACGCTGGGCGTCGTTGAAGTAGGCGGGCACGGTGATGACCGCTTCGGTGACCGGCTCGCCCAGATAGGCTTCGGCGTCGGCTTTGAGTTTGGCCAGGATCATGGCCGAAATTTCGGGCGCGCTGTAGATGCGGCCGTCCACTTCCACCCCGGCGTCGTCATTGGGGGCCTTGGTGATGAGATAGGGGGAATGCTCTTTCCAGCGGTCGACTTCAGGGCTGTCGAATTTGCGGCCCATCAGGCGTTTGATGGCGAAAATGGTGCGTTTGGGGTTGGTCACGGCCTGGCGCTTGGCGATTTCGCCCACCAGCCGTTCCTTGTCGGTAAAAGCGACCACCGAAGGGGTGGTGCGGCCGCCTTCGGGATTGGTGATGCATTTGGGGTCCTTGCCCTCCATGACGTAAACGCAGGAGTTTGTGGTACCCAGGTCAATGCCGATGATTTTGGACATATGTGTATCCTCCTCAGGGAAATATAAGTCTTGTCGAAATCATGTTTCCCGCGTCGCGAACGGCGTCGGCGCTCTCTTCCGTCAGGCTGCCGACGCGGGCGAATCCGCCTGTTCCGGGGCTGCCGGCGGACGTTGAAAAATACAAAGTTTCAGGCGGCCGTGCCGCGCGGAAAAGAATGTAAGTCCTTCTTCGGCCGCGTCCAGTGCCGGACGGAAAATTTTTACAAAAAAACCTGTTTTCCGTGGGGATTCCGTTGACTCGCTTTTCCATGCAATGCTAGTGATTTTTTTAACAATAGGGATTGGATTCCTACAAAAAAGGAGGAGGGCATAATGGACTGCAACAGAAGGCATCTGCTTTGTGGACTTGGAGGGCTGGCTGTGGGGGGCGCCGTGGCGGGGCTGGTCGCTCCGGCTCTGGCCGTGCCGCAGGCCGCGCCCGCTCCCGGTGAGCGTTTCGCCCAGGTGGGCGGCGAGTTCGGCTGGCAGCCGCACAAACTCAATGCGGACGAATGCGCGCCCGTGGCCTATGAAGGCTACTGGCACAAGGGCTATGCCTGCGGTTACGGCGCGTTTTACGGCATCATCGGGATGATGGGCGAGAAATTCGGCGCGCCGTACAACCAGTTTCCCTTTACCATGCTGGAAGCCAACAAGGGCGGCATTTCCGACTGGGGGACCATCTGCGGCGCGCTCTACGGAGCGGCGGCGGCCTTTGCCCTGTTCTGGGGCCGCAAGGAGCGCACCCCCATGGTCAACGAGCTGTTCCGCTGGTATGAAACCACGGCCCTGCCCATCTACAATCCGGGCGACGCGGCCACGGGCTTCAAGGGAGCCCTGCCCGCCGGTGTTTCGGATTCCGTGCTCTGCCATATTTCGGTATCCAAATGGTGTTACGAAAACAAGATTGAGGCCAGCAGCAAGCAACGCAGCGAACGCTGCGGCCGCCTCACCGCCGACGTCTGCCGCAAGGCCATTGAAATCATGAACGCCAAGATCGAGCAGGGCAAGAATTACAAGGGCACCTTCCCGATCCGGAAGGCCGTGGCCGGTTGCGGCGAATGCCACATGACCAAGGGCAACGAGGCCAACTGGAGCAAGGGCGTCATGGACTGTACCCCCTGTCACAGCGGCGGCAAGGCTGTGGCGGACAAGTTCAAGGATCACCCGTAGGAGAGGGATGCGGACCTCCGCGAGCGTCGGCACTGCCGACGCGACCTGAAAAGCGCAAGAGGCCGGAGCATTGCTCCGGCCTCTTGCGTTGCGTATAAGGGGCTTTAGCCAGTTGAGCGAGCGTTTGCGAGCGAAACAGAAATCCACCCGCTATGCGGGTGGAAATAATTTGTTATACAAAAAACACCTTTCCCATACGATAGAGTTGTTCAAGCCCATCGTAATTTTTAAGGGAAAGGTGTTTTTATATGGGAACTCGAGTTCAAAGTTTAGCCCACACAAAATGGTTGTGCAAGTATCACATTGTCTTTTCTCCAAAATACAGGCGGAAAATAATATTTGCCAACATTCGAGAAAGTATCGGAGAAATTCTTAAGGACTTATGCAAATATAAAGGTGTTGAAATTATCGAGGGCCATCTCATGCCGGATCATGTGCACATGCTGGTGAGTATTCCTCCAAAAATCAGTGTATCAAGTTTCATGGGGTACCTGAAAGGAAAAAGCTCATTGATGATTTTCGATAAGCATGCAAACCTGAAGTACAAATTTGGCAATAGGAAATTCTGGGCGGAAGGATATTTCGTCAGTACGGTAGGACTCAATGAGGTAACGGTCAAAAAATACATTCAGCAGCAAGAGAAGCATGATATTCTGCAAGATCGAGTAAGTACCCGAGAATACCAAAACCCCTTCCAGGGGTAAGCCAAAGCGGCAAGGGCACTGGGCTTGAACAAAGTGAAAGCCAGCGCCTTTAGACGCTGGCCGGTAACAAGCCCTTATAGGGCTGGAGCAAACCACCCGCTATGCGGGTGGTTTTGATTTTAATGATGTTGCGACAATCGCCGCCGGTCAGACAGCCGGAGCGGGGGATGCCTTGAGCTCGCGCGGCCCGTCTTCACTCTGCAGGGCGGCGGTTGTTTCGGTTTCCTCCACGCGGATTTCATTCAGCAGTTCTTTGAGGACATGGGCCTGATCCGTCATTTCCCGTACTTCCAGGGCGGCCTTTTTCATGGCTTCGGCCATGGTGGCGCTCAGGACGTTCACGTCGGAAATATGCCGGTTGATTTCCTCGGCGGCGGCGGACTGCTCCGTGGCGGCGGTGGCGATAGCCGCCGCGCGGCTGCTGGAATCCTCGGCCAAGGCGGAGATCTCTTCCAGCGAGCGGCCTGAATCCTGGGCCATGCCGGTCACTTCCTCAATGGCGGCCACGGCGTCTTCCACCGTGGTGGCGCTTTTGTCCGTACCCTGCTGGATGGCCTCTATGGCGGATTCCACCTCGCGGGTGGCGTTCATGGTCTTTTCAGCCAGTTTGCGCACCTCGTCGGCCACCACGGCGAAGCCGCGCCCGGCCTCGCCCGCGCGGGCCGCCTCAATGGCCGCGTTCAGCGCCAGCAGGTTGGTCTGGTCCGCGATGTCGCGGATCAGGGTGAGCACCGTCCCGATGTCGCGGGACTGCTGGTCCAGGCCCGCCATATCCTGTTTCAGGCCCAAAGAGCGTTCCTGTACGGATTTGATGTTCTCGATGGTGCGCAGCATCAGGCCCGTACCGCTCTGGGCCCTTTCCTGCACCGAGACCGAAGATTGAGCCGCGCTTTCGGCATTGCCCGCCACTTCCAGCACCGTGGAGTTCATTTCCTCCATGGCAGTGGCGGTCTCCGCCATGCGTTCGGCCACCTGATCGCTTTTGACTTTGGTGTCGCCCAGCTGGGCGCTGAGGGCTTCGGCCGCGGCGTTGAGCCCGGTCACCACTTTTTTCAGGCGGGCGTTTACGGAAATGCGGGTGCGCCTGGAGTTGTCTTCCACCTGCTTCAGGCGCAGTTCCTCGGTGATGTCCACGCCCATCTCCACATGGCCCACGGGCGTGCCCTGGGGGTCGAGCAAATAGTGGATGACCATTTTCATGGCCTTGCCGTTGGGCATATGGTTGATGACCGTATTCTGCCCGCGGCGCAGGCATTCAATGCCGCAGTCGGGCGTGTCGCAGAGATTGCCCTTGCGGGCCGAGCAATGCCGGCCCAGAACCTCGGAGGGCGAGGCCTTGCCCATGGATTTGAGCGCCGCCGTGTTGCAGAAGGTCCAATGCATGTCCAGGTCCGTGACGGCCACGGAGTAGGGCATGCTGTTGAGAATGCTTTCGTACCAGTGGGCCTGGTGGCGCAGCTTGCCTACCATGTTCCGCAGGGATTCGGCCAAGTGACCCAGGCAGTCCGCGCGGTAAAATTTCAGTTCCGTCTCTTCGCCCCGGCTGACGGCGTCGGCATAGGCCACCAGGGTGTAAATGGGACTGAGCCGACGATGGATGAACACGCCGCCCACAACCGCGATGAGCGCGATGAACGCCAGGCTGTACAGCAGGCTTTCACGCGCGGAACTCGCAATCAGCTCGGTGGCCTCCAGGCTCTGCTGGAAATGCAGCATTTCATGGAAGGGTTGTCCAACCAGGGCGTAACCGATGACCAGCAGCCCGGCCCAGGCCAGGAGCATGGCGACGACAAACGCAATAATAATTTTGGTGCTGAGCCTCAGACGCATAAAACCTCCTTGGCTTCTGCGGTCCCGGAAGCAAAGGCCGCTTGGAACGGCGTGATACGACATTTCATGATGCGCGATCCAAATAAAGCACAACCAGCATATCGTTGCCGATAAGTGCTTTTTCGGACGCTGTCCGAAAAACATGATACCAGGGAAAGATTTTTTTGTGAGTATGCGGCAGGAACGCGCTCACGTCCAGACGTGGGGCGCATTTTCAGGCGTTTCTTCAAAGAGGATAAAAAGGGCCGGGACGACTGCGCCCCGGCCCTGCGGTTGCCGATAACGACCAACGGTAAGGATAGCTTACGAAAAGGCGGAAATTACTTTCGTCTGTCCGATATCACGACGCCCGACAGACAGGTTCAACTCGCGGCCGTATCGGCCCGATCCGCGCCTTGGGCGCGGATGGCGTCCAGAATGTCCTTGAGCACATGGGCCTGCTCGGCCATGTCCCGTACCTGGCTGGAAGCTCCTTCCATGGCTTCGGCGATGTCCGCGCTCAGATGGTTCACTTCGGAAATGTTCCGGTTGATTTCCTCGGAGGCGGCGGATTGCTCCGTGGCGGCGGTGGCAATAGCCGACACGCGACTGCTGGAATCCTCGGCCAAAGCGGATATCTGTTGCAGAGAATGCCCCGATTCCTCGCCCATGTGTCCGGCCTTCTCAATAGCGGCCACGGCGCTGTCCACGGTTGCGGCGCTTTGGTTGGTGCCCTCCTGGATGGATTCAATGGCGGACTCCACTTCGCGGGTGGCGCTCATGGTTTTTTCGGCCAGCTTGCGCACCTCGTCGGCCACCACGGCAAAACCGCGTCCGGCCTCGCCCGCGCGGGCCGCCTCAATGGCCGCGTTGAGCGCCAGCAGGTTGGTCTGGTCCGCGATGTCGCGGATCAGGGTGAGCACCGTGCCGATATCCCTGGCCTGTTTGTCCAGACCCTGCATATCGTTTTTGAGGCTCGCGGACTGCTGCCGTACCGTCTGCAGACATTCAATGGTCTGGAGGACAAGGCTGTTGCCCTCATGAGCCTGGCCCTGGACGGACGTGGCAGCGTCGGCCGCGCCCGAGGCATTGCCCGCCACTTCCAGCACCGTGGAATTCATTTCGTTCATGGCCGTGGCCGCTTCGGCCAGTCGGGCGGCGGCCACCCCGGCTTGGTCCTTGACGCCGGAAAGGGAGTAATGCAGCGCCTCGGCGGTTTCGTTGAGCGTGCTGACCACACCTTCCAATTGTGCCACCATGGCGGCCCGGGCCGTGGCGGCGGCTGTTTTGCTTTCCTGTTCCAGGCGGATTTTTTCGGTGATGTCCTCGCCGGTTTCCACATGCCCGATGGGCGTGCCGGATGCGTCATACAGGTAATCCAGCATGATCTGCATGGTCTTGCCGTTGGGCATGTTGTTGATGACCCGCTTGTTGCCCAGGCGCAGTTGTTCGATGCCGCACTGGGGCGTGTTGCAAATGTTGCCTTTCTTTTCGGAGCAGTGCAGGCCGCGTACCTCATCCATATGAGTTCTGTTCATGGATTTGAGCGAGGCCGTATTGCAGAAAGTCCAGTTCATATCCATGTCCGTGACCGAAATGGCCCAGGGCAGGGTGTTGAGAATACTCGCGTACCAGTGGGACCGACCGTCGCAGGTTTCGGCCATTGTCCGAATGGCCTCGGCAAGCGGCTTCAGGTTGCCCGAACTCTCCACGTCCAGGCTGGCCGTGCTGTCGCCCGCGCCGACGGTCCGGGCGTACTGCAGCATTTTTTTCAGGGGGCGTAACCGGTTGACAATAAACAGCGAACCTATTCCGGCCAGAAGCGCGACGGCGACCATGCCGGGAAACAAGGCGGCAGCCAGATCCGGGCCCGGCAGGGCGTCGCCCAGACAGATGCGGCCGCTGATGTACAACGCCGTGCAGGCCAGAATCAGGCCAAAGATATGGGCAAGGACCATAGTGGTACTAAGAGTAAAGCGCATACAGATTCCCTCAAGTGCTGGACAGCAGGTGACACGGGATTAGGCTAAAGCTGTGCGCGGCTGGAACCGCTTGTGAACCTCCTTTGACATGGCGCGCTTCCACAGCGCGGGTCTTTGCAAACTCGCGCGGCGGTGCCCTGTCGGCTGGCTGTTTCGGGATGTCTGGATCTGAAGGATAAATGAGATGCGTGTGCCGGAGCGGCAGCCACAGCGTCCTCAGGCAGCAGCGCCTTCTGATCTCTCTCTCTCTCTCTCTCTCTCTCTCTCTCTCTCTCTCTCTTCGGCATTCTGCATGACAGCGCGCCGGACACGCACGTCGTCTTCGGATATCAGCGGAAGGGAGTGGATATTTTTCATATAGAAAAACTATGTTATGGGTGGCGGCAGACAAGCTGCCGTGGCTCTCCGTTTATGGCGGAGTGTATTGGGTGCCTCAGATGTTTTTTCGGTTGTTACTGATAAATCTTTATACGGAAGAGGATTTTTGGCAAGAAAAACACTCTTTGGGCCATAAGCGTGCGGCGTCAGCCCACCAGCGCGGACAGCATGATCACCAGACAGACGCCCGCGATACAGGAAATCGTGGCCAGGTTGCCGTTGCCCGAAGCATTGGCTTCAGGCACGACTTCTTCCACCACCACGTAAATCATGGCCCCGGCGGCGAAGGAGAGAGCCACGGGCAGCAGCCCGGCGGTGATGCCGGCGGCCAGCGCGCCCGGCACCGCGCCCAGAGGGGCGGTAAGGCCGGAGAGCACGCCGTAAAAGCAGGATTTACGCGCGGAAAAACCCTCGGCCCGCAATGCGGTGGACACCACCAAGCCTTCGGGCACGTTTTGCAGCATGATGGAAAAGGTCAGCACCAGCGCTGTGGCCAGGCCGGAAGCCGCGCCCTGGGAGGCCACGCTTTCCGCGGCTGCCGCGCCGTAGCCCACGCCGATGGCCAAGCCCTCGGGGATGTGGTGCAGGGCCATGGCCGTGACCAGCAGGATGCTGCGCCGCCAGCTGGTGGAAATGCCCTCGGCCGTGTCCTGCAACATATGGATGTGCGGCAGCACGCGGTCCAGACACCAGAGAAAGGCCGCACCCAACAGAAGACCGGACACAATGGGCACAAAAGTCAGACGGCCCAGATGCGCGGCGAGCTCAAGCGCGGGCTGCAACAGGCCGAAAAAGGCCGCGGCCAGCATCATGCCCCCGGCCCCGCCCAACAGGCAGTCCATGGCCCGGCGCGAGAATTCGCGCCGGGTGAAGATGAGCGCCGCGCCCAGGCTTACGGACAACCAGGAAAGCAGCCCGGCCACCAGGGCCTGGAAAACGGGATGGGAAGCAATCGTCATGGATTCCCCCTGAATGTCCGCCCTCGCGCCGGAAGTTCAGTATCGCAGTCGGGCGTATTTTTTCCCGACCGAATGCAGCCTTAGAAACAGTCCATAGGAGCATTTTGCGCCTGAAATTATCGCTTAATGGCGAAGTAAATTCGCCTTGCGATAATTTCGCGGTGCGGATTTTCATGGAAAATCCGCACCGGGCGTTGAGATATTTTCAATATCAAAACGTCTAGATGTCCTGCCGGTATTGCAGGGACTGGCGCAATGTTTCCTTGTCCATGTATTTGACCTCCGCGCCCAGGGGGATGCCCTGGGCCAGACGCGAAACACGGATCTGAGGAAAGCGCTTGCGCACCATCTGGCGGATGAAGGAGGCCGTGTTTTCCGCTTCCAGGGTCGCCCCCAGGGCCAGAATCAGCTCCGTCACCTCGCCCTCGTCCAGCCGCCGCGTCAGGCGGTCCAGATCCAGGCTTTCCGAATCCATGCGTTCCAGGGGGGCCAGCAGGCCGCCCAGAATCATGTACTGCCCCCGGTAAAAGCCGCCCTCGTCCAGGGTCAGCATGCTGTCCCATTCAGTGACCAGGCAGAGCGTCTCGCGCGTCCGTCCGGCGTCCGCGCAGACGGCGCAGGGGTCCGTGGAGGACAGGCCGCCGCAGCGCGAGCAGAGGTGCAGATTGTCACGCAGGTCATGGATGCCCCGGCCCAGGCGGCGGGTTTCGGCCTCCGGCCACTTGAGCAGGGTCATGGCCGCGCGCATGGCCGATTTGGGCCCCAGGCCCGGCAGGCGCGCGAGCTGCTCCACCAGGGCCTTGAGCGGTTCGGGAATGCGGCTGTGCATGGGGCCTAGAACACTCCGGGCAGCTTGATCCCGCCGGAAATATTGTTCATTTCGCGTTCCATGGTCTCGCGGGCGATGCGCCCGGCTTCATTGACGGCGGCCAGGATCAGGTCCTGAAGCATTTCCACGTCGCCGCCTTCCAGGGCCTTGGGGTCGATGGTCAGCTTACGCAGCTCCTGCTTGCCGGAAACTTCGGCCTTGACCATGCCGCCGCCGCTGGCGGCTTCGTAGGAGCGCTCGGCCATTTCCTGCTGGAGTTTGGACAATTTGCTCTGCATGACCTGCGCCTGGCGCAGGATATCGTTCATATTCCGCATGTTCGTCTCCTCGGGGCTTCTTTATTTGATTTCCGTACAATGGGCAATGGAGGCCTTGAGCACCTCCAGGCAGGGTTGCAACTCGGGTTTTTTGCTGAACTCCTCAATGAGTTCGGCTTCACCGCGCGGCGGACGCGGGACAATAAGCTCCAGACGCGGCACGCCCGCGCCGAAAGTCGCCAAGGCCGCTTCAAGCACGGCACGCTGCTTCTCCAACTGATGAAGCAGCGTTTGGGCCTTGGGCGTCAGACGCAGAACGTCCCTCTGCCAGTCCACGCCCAGGCCCCGCAGCAGGTGCGGCGGGGGCGCGGGCCTCCCGGCGGCCTGCTCGGCCGCGCAAAATTCACAAAAAGCCTGCCAGTCCGGCTTGAAATCAGGCCTGGGCGCTGACCCGGCGTCCGGTCCTGCCTCCATTGTTTCGGCAACCGGGGCGATAGCTGCGGGTTCCTGTTCCGCCTCGTGCGCGGCACGGGCCGAACAGGCCGTTGACGCCGAATCGGAAGCGGGCGTCGCCCCGGGCTCGGGGCCCTCCGCCTCGGCCGGGTCTGTCGCCGAATCTATTGCCGAATTTGTTGTCTGTTCCGTTGCCCGGCCTGCCGCCTGACCCTGCGCGGGTGCCGCGCCGCCATTTTCCATCGCACGGGGCCGGGAGAGCGGGCGCGTTGCGTCCGGCTGCGGCGGAACGGCCTGCGAAGGCGTCACGGATTGCCGGGGCCGTTCAGGGGGCGGGGCGTCGGCGAAATTCCCGCTTGCGGGTGCGGCCCGCATGGGCGCATCGGCCGGGACCGTAGCCGCGGGAGCCGCTTCCGGCAGTTTTTCCAACGGCAGCAACTGGGGCAGCAGCGCCAGGTTGAGCAACAGAAGCTCCAGGGCCGCCGCTGGCTCCGGGCTCTGGACGATGCCGCGCTGGGCGTCCAGGGTCATCTGCCAGGCCGCGTGCAGATGTCCGGCGGAAAAACGCGGAGCCAGCTCCAGCTGGAAGGCCGCCTCGTCGGCGGGCAGGCGCAGGCTGGGCAGCACTGCGGAACCGCTCTGGCGCAGCAGAAAAAGATTGCGCAGGTTGCCGGCCAGCTCGCGCACGAAAAAGCCGATGTCCACACCTTGCTGGAGAATCTGGCGGGAAAGCGCGGCCACGGCGGCGCAGTCGCGTCCGTGCAGGGCTTCAAACAGCTGGCTGAACAACTCCTGCCCGGCCAGGCCCAGCACTTCGCGGGTGGCGGCCGTGGTCAGGCTCGCGCCGCCCAGGGCCAGGGCCTGATCCAGCAGGGACATGCCGTCGCGCACGCTGCCCGCCGCCCGCCGGGCCAGAAGACGCACCGCGCCTTCCTCAAACTCCGTTTTTTCCTTGCGCAGCACGGAACTGAGGTGCTCGGCCAGGGCGTCCTCGCTCAAGTGGCGGAACACAAAATGCTGGCAGCGGCTGACGATGGTCACCGGGAATTTGTGGGCCTCGGTGGTGGCGAAGATGAAGACCACGCGTTCCGGCGGTTCCTCCAGCGTCTTGAGCAGGGCGTTGAAGGCGTTGCGGGTGAGCATGTGGGCTTCGTCGATGATGAAAATCTTGTAGCGGCCCTCCATGGGCGCGTAGCCGATGGTCTCGCGCAGGGAGCGGGCGTCTTCCACGCTGTTGTTGGAAGCGCCGTCGATTTCAGTGACGTCCACATGCGCGCCCTGGGTGATCTTGCGGCATTGGGCGCATTCGTTGCAGGGCTCCGGACCGGGCGCGTGCTCGCAGTTGAGGGCCTTGGCGAAGATGCGGGCAATGGTGGTCTTGCCCACGCCGCGCGTGCCGCTCAGCAGATAGGCCGCCGCGGGCCTGTCTTCGGCGGCGGCGCGGGACAACACGGCCTTGACCATGTCCTGTCCGGCCACCTGGGCGAAGGTCTGGGGGCGATAACGCGCCGCAAGAGAAAGATGCTTCATGAAACCCTGTCATTGCCCAGGCGCGGCCGGACGGCGGAAAACGGCGTCCGGCCGCGCCTGAAAGCTGGGAAACAGTTTTTTACCCGTTACACGGTATAATGGTGCAGCCAGCCCGCATATTTGGGATTCTCGCCCTTGACCACCTTGAAGAATTCCTTCTGGAGGTGCTTGGTCACCGGACCGGCGTGGCCCGCGCCGATCAGGCGGTGGTCCAGTTCGCGGATGGGCGTGAGTTCCGCCGCCGTGCCGGTGAAGAAGGCTTCGTCGGCGATATAGAACTCGTCGCGGGTGAACTGCTGCTCTTCCACAGTATAGCCCAGGTCGCGGGCCAGAGCCATGATGGACTGGCGGGTGATGCCGCCCAGGATGGAGGTCAGGGGCGTGGTTTTGATGATTCCGTCGCGCACGATGAAGATGTTTTCGCCCGTGGCTTCGGAGACGAAGCCGCCGGTGTCCAGCATGACGGCTTCGTCGAAGCCCTCTTCCTTGGCCTCGATCTTGGCCAGGATGGAATTGATGTAGTTGCCCGAGGCCTTGGCCTTGGACATGCAGGTGTTCACATGGCTGCGCGCGAAGGTGCTGGTTTTGACGCGGATGCCCTTTTCCAGGGCTTCGGCGCCCAGGTACGCGCCCCAGGGCCAGACAGCGATGATGGTCTGGACGGGGTTGTTGCCGGGGTAAACGCCCATTTCGCCGTGGCCCACAAAGGAGAGAGGACGGATGTAGCCCTCGGGCAGCTTGTTGGCGGTGAGGGTTTCAATGCAGGCTTCGGCCAGCTGGTCGGCGCTGTAGGGCAGCTCCATGCGCAGGATCTTGGCGGAATTGAGCATGCGCTTGCAGTGGTCCTGCAGGCGGAAGACCGCGGAGGTGCCGTCGACACAGGCATAAGCCCGGATGCCTTCGAAAATGGCACTGCCGTAGTGCAGGGCGTGGGTGAGCACATGAACCTGGGCCTGATCCCAGGGAACCATTTTCCCGTCAAACCAGATGAACTTCATTGTCTGCATGGCTAACCTCGTAAAGAGCCGCTGGGTGGAGCGCTGTGCCGGACCGGGCCTTTGCCCGCGCGGCCGCGCAAGGGCAAAAATTTACTGAAAAGCGGCGCGCATGGCAAGCATTGTCGGCGGCCCCGCCGGAACGGATGTGCCGCCGACGGACATTGCCCTCGGGGCTTGCGCGGGATATAGGCGGAATTATCATAACTTGAAAGATGCGGCGGCCACGCCGCGAATCCGGATTGCGGTATGAATTTTTACGGGAGCCCGACAGATGGAACCACAGGAACGAACCCATGAACTTGAAGAACGCGCCGCCCGGCTGGCCGACGGCGTGGTGGAAAAAATAGTTTCTTTTCCCAGGGAATACGCCCAGCATCAACAGTTTTTATATGATCTGAAGACCGAGCTCATCGAACTCTGCGCCCGGCCCGTCACGCGGCCCGACGCCCGCGGCGGCATTCCGGGCGACGACCTCAAGTGGGAGCTGGCCCGGAACATGCCGGACTTTTCCACCGAATCCCTGTACCAGAAGCGCTCTTCCTTTCTGTCCATGGGCGGCATCGTCTTTTTCGGCTATCTGCTGGGCGGCCTTCTGTCCACAATGCTCGGCTGGCTGGGCATGGGCGGGGACATCATCCGGGTGGTCACGGTCTGGGGCATGTTCTACGTGTCCGAATATCTGTCGGCCAATCCCAAGGCGCGCTTCCGGCTGCTGGCTTTTCTGGGGCTCGGAACCCTGGCGAAATTCACTGTGGATTTGCTGACCGGCATGCTCCAGCTGACCTCCTGGGCCGGGATCAAACGGGCGGTCTTTGGAAGCGGGGGCGCGCCGAGCCTGCTGAAACGCTGGTATCTGCTGCTGGGGGCCGCTTTTCTGTTCGTTTTTCTGTCCAAAAAAGTCACCGCCCTGGACGTGACCGCTTTCAGGCATTCCCTGCGAAAACAGGCTGAGGAGCGGGTGCGCTTCCTGCTCGCCTTTTTTGAGGAGCTGGAACGCCTGGAGACCGAACTGGCCGCGCTGCAACCCGGCGTCCATCCGGACCGGAGTTCCGTAAAATGCCCCAAAAGCGATTGTCTTCTGGCCCTGGACGTCATTGAGATGCTGGATTCCTTTGACCCGGACACCAGAAAATTTCTGACTGAAAAGCTGGCGGCCGTGGGCTATGTGACCGCCGCGCCCGGGGCCGCTACGGACGAATACCTTGTCTGGAACGACGCGGAACACGGAAAATTCTACGATATGATCGGGCTGGTCCGGGACGGGGACCGCTGCCGCATTCTCAAGCGCGCCTATGCGGCGGATGAAAAGATCGTCAAGGGCTATGTGCAGCGGGAGACCGGGAGCGGCAAATGAAAATCATCGGCATTGATCTCGGAACCACCAATACCTATCTCTACGGCGTGGAAAAAGGGGACGCCGCGCCCGCGCCCGTGACGCTGCCGCGCATCAGCGATGAAAACGGCTGCATAGCCACGGTGGTTCTCTATCAGGACGACAAGCCCTGCCTTATCGGCAATATCGCGGAGAGCGAGTACCACACCAACCGCGCCCGGCTGGCCTCGCGGACCCTGCGCAGCCAGTTCAAGCCCGAGATTGTCCACGGCGGCTCCGAGGCCATGCGCTGGATGACGGATTTCCTGCATGAGCTGCGCGCGGCCCTGCCCGACGGCGTGCTGGAGCCGGACACCCGCGTTTATGTGGGCACGCCATCCCGGACCAGGGAGGATTTCGGCCTCAATCTGGCCCAATGCTTTGTGCGCGCGGGCTGGCCCAGGCCCACCTTCGTCAGGGAGTCGGACGCGGCCATGATCTCCTGCCTCCAGTCCGGAGCCATCGACATTGACGACATCGAAAACGAAGTGCTCATTCTGGATTTCGGCGGCGGCACCTGTGACTTCACCCTCCTCGAAAGCATGGACGTGCTTCAGAACGACGGCGACCCGCTGTTCGGCGGGCGTTTGTTCGACGATCTGCTGTTTCAGGTGTTTTGCTGGGACAACGCGCTGTTCCGGGAAGAATTGCCCGGCTCCGGCTGTGAATATTACATCCACTGGATTCAGTGCAAAGCCGAGAAGGAGCGTTTTTCAGACGCGGCGGCGCGGGATGAAAATTGCAAAGTCAGCCTGCACGCCTCGTGGCGCGACGTGTACGGAATCAGAAAAGACGCCTATATCCATGACTACACGCGCGAAGCGTTCATCCGCGATGCGGAAAATTACACGGCCACGGACGGCCTGCTGGCCATGCTCGGCCAATATGCCGACAGGGGCGGCCTGAGCCCGCAGGCCCAGGATATGCTGCGGGGCAAACAGATCGGCCTGCTCTCCTGGTTCAGGAGCATTCTGCATTCCATCCGCGATCACCGGCATATTTCAAAGGTCATTCTCA
Organism: Desulfovibrio sp. 3_1_syn3; assembly: GCF_000145315.2. Lineage (NCBI taxonomy): Bacteria > Pseudomonadati > Thermodesulfobacteriota > Desulfovibrionia > Desulfovibrionales > Desulfovibrionaceae > Desulfovibrio > Desulfovibrio sp. 3_1_syn3. The sequence continues at coordinate 216,157 of NZ_ADDR02000001.1, read as the reverse complement.
CGGGCGGCAGCAGCCGCTGGTTTTTCGTCAGGGACATGGTGAAAGAGGTGTTTCCCGCCGCGAGCTGCGGCATGAGCGGGCGCACCTATGAGGACATTGCCTACGGGCTTGCCCTTTACCCGGTGCTTTCCGAGTCGCACGCCGCTGTCCGGCTGCTGCTGGAGGAAAAGGCCGGAGCCTTTGCGGACGAGGCCTGCGCGTTCGTGCAGGGGATTTTCGCCAAACACGCCCGGCTTGCCGTGCGCCTGTGCACGGAACGGATCGTGGACCGGGACATCATGCCCGTTCTGGAAGAAGCTCAGAAAACCCGGAAAACCGTGGAGCAGCTGGAGCAGGCCTTTGCGGACAACATCCGGAACGACGCGGGGCTGCTGACCATCATCGAGGAAAAAAGCGAAGCGCTGCGCGCGGAAATCGAGTACGAACTGCGGCAGCGTTTCCGGGCTTGGCTGCGGCGGAACGGCGTTTTTCTCGTGCCGCGCGTTGACTTTCCCGCGAGGGCGCTCAGCAGGGATTTTTTCGATGCGATCAGCGTCAAGGTGTCGCGCCTGGGCTTTCTGAACATTATGGATTTCATGGCAACGGCGGTACTGCCCGGCATCGCGGCCTATGCCGTGGCCGGGGCCATAGCGCACACGGGCGAGGCCGTCTCCGCCGTGCTGGGCGGAAGTCTGGCTTTTGCGGGCACCTGGGGCCTGGGCAAAGTGGCCAAAAATTTTTTGTGGAAGCGGAAACTGCCCAAATTCTTTCTCACGGAAAAGAACCGCCGGAAGATCATTGAAAAAAACAAGGCCTATATTGAAGAGGCCCTGGGCAAGGCTTTTGCGGAAGTTCAGGACGGCCTGGCCGACGAGACGGAACGCAAAATCCGGCACGCCCTCACCTCCATGCTGGCCCGGCTGACGGTGCTGAATCAGGTGCGTTGCGCGCGGCCGTAGGGGCGGTCCCGCGCGCAGGCCAAGCGCATCTAAAAAACGAGCCACGTCATACCCAACTCAATTTATTCAATATATTGATACTCATAATGACTCACCTCTTCAGAATTGGGCAACGCCACCTTGACTCCGCCGGAGCGGAGCGCAGGCGGATGGCTGGTGTCGGAAGAATCCGGAGAAGAATAAGATTTTCGCGCGCTGCCAAGGAAAACGCCGCTTTTTGCGCGCAACGTACTCAGGTACGTGAGCAGCAAAAAGCGGCGGATGACGCAGGCAGCGCGCGAAAGGCTGTTTTTCCCGGATAATCGCGACATGCAACGATGGCAGGGGATATGCAAATGAGGTGTGTTTGCGCGGTCCCGCGCGTGGAAAAGCTCTGGCCCGCCGGGGCGGCATGGCGTATGCTCCGGTGCACTGCAAGCATACTTCACAGGCGGAGCGAGCATGAAAGCAAGCACAGTACTGGGCATTGACGCGGGCGGCACCCATACCGACGCGGTGCTGATCACCGGCCACGGGGCGGATCTGCGCCTGGCGGCCTCGGCCAAGGTCAAAACCCGCCATGACGATCTGCCCGCCTCGGTGCGGGAAGTGCTGGCGGCTCTGGCCGGAGAGCCGGGAAGCGACGGAGCGGCGGCCCTGGCCGCCGTGGAGCGCGTGACCCTGGGCACGACCCTGGCGGTCAACGCCCTGGTGCAGGGCCGGGCCGACACGGTGGGGCTGGCGCTTTCCGCCGGGCCGGGCCTGAACCCCGCGCGCTTCGCCTTGGGCGAACATGTCTGCGTGGCGCCCGGCGGCCTGGACCACCGGGGCGTGGAAGTGAGTCCCCTGCAAACGGACGGCCTGGCCCGGCAGGCGGCGGCCTGGCGTGACGCGGGCGTGGCCGCCGTGGCCTGCGTGGGCAAATTTTCGCCGCGCAATCCGGCCCATGAGCGTGTCATGGGCGCGGCAGTGGCCAAAGCGTCAGGCTTGCCCGTCACCCTGGGGCACCGGCTTTCGGGACGGCTCAATTTTCCCCGCCGGGTGGCCACGGCCTATTACAACGCGGCCGTGCAGCGCCTGCACAACGCTTTTCTGGACGCCGTGGAGGCGGCCCTGGCCGACGCGGGCATCCATGCGGCCACCCGGCTGCTCAAGGCCGACGGCGGCGCGGTGCCGGTATCCCTTTCGCGGCGCGAGCCGGTGCAGTCCATTTTGTCCGGCCCGGCGGCCAGCGTCATGGGCGTCATGGCCCTCTGTCCGGAAGCGGGGCGGGGCTGCTCCCTGCTGCTGGACATGGGCGGCACCACCACGGACATGGCCCTGTTCGCCGACGGCTCGCCGGTGATCGACCGTGACGGCATGTTGTTGCAGGGCCGCCGCACTCTGGTACGGGCTCTGGCCTCGACGTCCATCGGCGTGGGCGGGGATTCCCTGCTCACCGTGGAGGGCACGGGCGCGGCGACGCGCGTGCGGACAGGCCCCCTGCGCGAAGGCCCGGCCATGGCCTTCGGCGGCGTTCGGCCCACCCTGCTGGACGCGCTGAATGCGCTGGACGGCAACAGCGCCTCAGGCGACCGGGGCAACGTGGCCGCCTCGCGCGACGGCGTGGCGGCCCTGGCGGTCTTGTGCGGCCTGGAACCCCGCATCCTGGCCCAAAAGGCCGTGGACGACGCCCTGGCGCGGGTCACGCGGGCCGCGCATGAACTTATCGACGCGGTCAACGCGCGGCCCATCTACACATTGGCCGCGCTCAAGGCCGCGCGCGAGGCCCGCCCCGACCGGATCTGGCTGGTGGGCGGCCCGGCGGACTGCATCCGCGAGCGGCTGGCGGCGGCTTTCGGCCTGCCTGTGGCCAGCCCGCCGCACGCCGCCGTGGCCAACGCCGTGGGCGCGGCCCTGACCCTGCCCACGGCCGGGCTGGAAATTTACGCGGACACGGGCCGGGGCCTGCTGCGCGCGCCCGCCCTGGATCTGGAGGAGCGCATCAACAGGGGCTTTACTCTGGACGCCGCCGAGCGCCGCGCCGGGGAACTGCTTGCGGCCCACCTGGCCGCCGAGGGCGTGCCGGATGCGGCCGTGGAAGTGCTGGAGGCCGACCTTTTCGCCACCCTGGACGACAGCGGCTACGGCTCCAAGGACATCCGGGTGGCCTGCCAGGTCGTGCCGGGCATTGCCGGGAGGTTATAGGGGAAGCGCCGATTACTGGTCTTTTTGCCCTCTGCCGGCGCCGGGCTCACTTCACGCGAAGGTCGAATCTGTTTGAATATGCTCCCTCCGCCCGCAGTTCGCCTGTCTTGGCAGAGAACAAAAATCCTCACTACTCGGCGTTTCCCCAAGATGTCCCCATGTTGAAATGCTCTGATGCCGTACGACTGCCGCCGGCTGACTGAACCCTTGAAAAGCGAAGCGTTTCAGATCTAGAGCATTTTTACTTTGAAATTGCTCTAACGCCGCACACGGTACGGCGTGGTTTCCGCCGGAATGCCAACTTTGAAATTTGTAAAATTTCAAAGTTAATCTGCTCTAGTTTGCTCTTGGGGAGAAAGCGCATGACCGCCTCGTATATCCTGGCTCTGGACCAGGGCACCACCAGCTCGCGGGCCATTCTGTTCGACCGCCGGGGCCGCATGCTCCAGGTGGCGCAAAAAGAATTCACCCAGATCTATCCCCGGCCCGGCTGGGTGGAGCACAGCCCGGACGAGATTTTCGACACCCAGGCCCATGTGGCCCGCGACTGCCTCAAGCAGGCCGGGGTGCAGGGGCATGAGCTGGCCGCCGTGGGCATCACCAACCAGCGGGAAACCACCGTGGTCTGGGACCGGGCCGGCGGCGCGCCGGTGTATAACGCCATCGTCTGGCAGGACCGCCGCACCGCCGCTGTCTGCGACCGGCTGCGTGCCGAAGGCAAGGCTGAAATCATCCGTCAAAAGACCGGCCTGGTGCTGGACGCCTATTTCTCCGGCACCAAGATCGGCTGGATTCTGGACAACGTGCCCGGCGCGCGGGCCAGGGCCGAGGTGGGCGAGCTGCTCTTCGGCACCGTGGATTCCTGGCTGATCTGGAATTTCAGCAAACGCGGCGCGCATCTCACCGACCCCTCCAATGCCAGCCGCACCTTGCTGTTCAACATTCATACCGGCCAATGGGACGACGAGCTGCTGGACCTGCTGGGCGTGCCGCGCGCCATGCTGCCCGAGGTTGTTCCTTCCTCCAGCCTCATGGCCCGCGTCCATCCCGAGTTTTTCGGCCACCCCGTGCCCGTGGCGGGCGCGGCGGGCGACCAGCAGGCCGCCGCCTTCGGCAATGCCTGCCTGCACGAGGGCATGGTCAAAAACACTTACGGCACGGGCTGTTTCCTGCTGCTGAACACCGGCGCGCGGCCCAGGGAGAGCCGGAACAACCTGCTGGCCACCGTGGCCTGGGAAACGCCGCGCGGCAGAAGCTATGCCCTGGAGGGCAGCGTTTTCGCGGGCGGGGCCGTGGTCCAGTGGCTGCGCGACGGCCTGGGCTTCATTCGGGATTCGTCGGAAATGGAAGGGCTGGCCGCCAGCGTGCCGGACAACGGCGGCGTCTATCTGGTGCCCGCCTTCACGGGCCTGGGCGCTCCGCATTGGGACCAGTATGCGCGCGGCATCCTGGTGGGTCTGACCAGGGGCACGGAGCGCGGGCACATTGCCAGGGCGGCCATTGAGGCCATCGCTCTCCAGACGCTGGACGTCATGGAGGCCATGCGGGCGGATGCCGGTCTGGATCTCAGCCTGCTGCGCGTGGACGGCGGGGCCAGCCGCAACAATATGCTCATGCAGTGCCAGGCCGACCTCACCGGCGTGGCCGTGGAACGACCGGTGGTTACGGAAACCACTGCCCTGGGGGCCGCCTGCCTGGCGGGTCTGGCCGTGGGCTTCTGGCAGGACGAGGAGGAAGCGGCCTCCCTCTGGCAACTGGACCGCCGCTTTGAGCCAAAAATGCCTGAGGAGCGGCGCGCCGAGCTGCTCCACCACTGGCGCCGGGCCGTGGAGCGCTCCCGCCGCTGGATCGAGACCGAGGAGTGAAGCCCGCATGCGGATAGTTCTTTTTGAGCCCGAAATCCCTCCCAATACCGGCAATGTGGCCCGGCTCTGCGCTGCCACCGGTACGGAGCTGCACCTCATCGAACCCCTGGGCTTCAAGCTGGAAAACCGCTATCTCAAGCGCGCCGGTCTGGACTACTGGCCCAATGTGCGCCTGTTCACCTGGCCGGACTGGCGGGCCTTCGCGCAACGTCCCGGCAGGCCCGCGACGGAGCGCTGGGTCATGACCTCGGCCAAGAGCCGCCACGGCAGCGCGCCTGTGCAGCATTTCGCCTTCCAGCCGGAAGACAGCCTGATCTTCGGCCCGGAAACGCGCGGCCTGCCGCCGGAAATGCTGGACGCCTCGCCGCATCATGTGCGCATCCCCATGCGTGAGGGCGGGGTACGCAGCCTGAATCTCTCCACCTCGGCGGGCATTGTGCTGTATATGGCTCTGGCCGCCAGCGGCCTGCTGGAACAATGGACCTGAGCCTCCTGCGGTCTTTGTTCCCGTACTCGGTGTGGGACTGCTGGTGGCTGGCCCCCGTGGCCCTGCTGCTGGATCTCCGGCTGGGCGATCCCGCCTTGCCCTGGCCGCATCCGGTCTGTTTCGCGGGCCGTCTGCTGGGCCGCCTGGAAGGCCCGGCCCGGCGCTGGATGCGGCGCGGCGGCGCGGCAGGCGAAAAACGGCGCGGGCGGCTGGCGGGGCTGGTCTGCCTGTTTTTGCTGACCGGCGTGAGCGGTCTGGCGGTCTGGCTGCTGATTTCGCTGCCGTTGCTGGGGGTGCTGTCGGCCGTGTATCTGGCCTGGGCCGGACTGGCCATGGGCAGCCTGCTGGATACGGGTAGGGAAGTGTTGCGCCGGGTGGAAACATACCCCGAGCCTGAAGCGCGCGAGGCCCTGTCCTGGCTGGTCAGCCGGGATACCGGCCGTATGGACCGTCCGCTGATGCGCAAGACCCTGGCTGACACCCTCTCGGAAAATTTTACCGACGCGCTGCTGGCCCCGTTTTTCTGGCTCTTGCTGGCCGGTCCCGTGGGCCTGTGGATGTACAAGGCCGTAAGCACTACGGATTCCATGTGGGGCTATCTGACGGAGCGCTGGCGCTGGCTGGGTTGGGCCGGGGCCCGCGCCGACGACTGCCTGGCCTTCATTCCCGCGCGCCTTTCCGTGGGGGCTTTACGGCTGACGGATGTTCTGCTGCGCTGTCTGAGGCCCGCGGCGCGGATCTGGGACGGTTCATGGCCGGGCTTCCGGCTGGTGGCCCGGCAGGCGGTGGGCATGCCCAGCCCCAATTCCGGCTGGTCCATGACCGCCTGCGCCTGGCTCTGCCGGGCGCGCATGGCCGGGCCTTCGGTCTATTTCGGCGCACTGGTGGGCAAGCCCTGGCTGGGACCGTCGCGTGAATCCGCCGCCCCCTGGGACCGCGCCCGCCTGCTGGCCTTGTGCGCGCTTATGCGCTATAGCGCCCTTTACGGCGGCCTGTCGCTCTGGCTGGCCTGCCTCTTACTCCGTTTTTTCTTTGCCTGAAGGATGCTCCATGTTGCTGGCCGTATTGTATGCCTTTTGTCTGGCTGTGGGCTTTCTGACCGGGGCCACCGGCGTGGGCGGCGTGCTGGTGCCGCCCGCCCTGGTGCTGTTGAGCGGGCTTGAAACCCATACGGCTATGGGCACGTCCCTGGCCGCCATGTTTTTTCTGACCCTTCTGGGCACCTGGATGTTCTGGCGGCTGGGCCTGATCCGCTGGCGCGAGGCCCTGCCCCTGGTCCTCGGCGGCGGTCTGGCGGGCTGGCCCGGCGCCTGGTGCAACGCCCGTCTGGACGCCGGGCCGCTGATCTACATTCTGGGCGCGGTCATTGTGCTGGCCGGGCTGTGCGCCCTGCGGCCGCCGACGGCCCGCGACAAGGGCAATCTCTTCTGGCATGGAAAGGCGGGCCTGTTCGGCATCGGCGCGGCCACGGGCTTTGTGGCCGGGCTCACCGGCGTGGGCGGGGGGGTGCTCTCCGTGCCCTGGATGATCATTGTGGGCTATGCGCCGCTGACGGCCGTGGCCCTGTCCATGCCTTTCCAGGTGCTGGCGACCCTGTCCGGCTCCCTGGCCAATGTGACCGGGGGCTATCTGGATTACAACCTGCTGCCCGGCGTGACCCTGGCCTGTCTGTTCGGCTTCTGGCGGGGCGTGGCCGCGGCCCGGCGCATGTCGCCCCTGCTGCTGCGCCGGGCCATCGGCGTGGTCTGCTGCGCTTTGGGCGTTTTTTTGCTTGTGCGCCAGCTCATGTCTTAGCATACTCCAGCCATGAATATAGCCGCCGTATTCATCCGCCGTCCGGTCGCCACCGCCCTGCTCATGCTGGGCATGCTCTTTTTCGGCGTTACCGGCTACCTTTCCCTGCCGGTGAACCAGCTGCCCAACGTGGACTTTCCCACCATCCAGGTCATGGCCGACCTGGCGGGCGCGGACCCGGAGACCATGGCCGCCTCCGTGGCGACGCCCCTGGAAAAGGAATTTTTCACCATCGCGGGCATTGATTCCATTTCCTCGGTCAATGCCGTGGGCCGTACCCGCATCACCATCCAGTTCGCCCTGGACAGGAATATCGACGCGGCGGCCCTGGACGTGCAGTCGGCCATCGGCCTGGCCCAGCGCCGCCTGCCCACCAGCATGACCACGCCCCCCAGTTTCCGCAAGGTCAACCCGGCGGACATGCCCATTCTCTATCTGCGCGTTTCCTCGCCGACCCTGCCGCTGTACCAGCTCAACGAATACGCGGATACGCTCATCGGCCAGCGCCTGTCCATGGTGGAAGGCGTGGCCCAGGTGGTCATTTACGGCCAGAAGAAATACGCCGTGCGCGTGCAACTGGACCCGGACGAGCTGGCCTCGCGCGGGCTGGGCATCGACGAGGTGGCCGACGCCGTGGCCGCCGCCAACTCCATGCTGCCCACCGGTTCCCTGGAGGGCGAGCAGCGGGCCAGCTCCATCAAATCCTCGGGCCAGCTGCTCAACGCCCGGGCCTTCCGCGACACGGTGGTGGCCTACCGTAACGGCGCGCCCGTGCGCCTGCGCGATCTGGGCACGGTGGAAGACAGCGTGCAGCAGGACAAACAGATCTCCTGGAGCAACGGCGGCGTGCCCAGCATCACCCTGGCCGTGGAGCGCCAGCCCGGCACCAACACCGTGCAGGTGGTGGACGCCATCCGCAAGCTGCTGCCCGCCCTGGAGCGCCAGGTGCCGCCTTCGGTCAAGGTGGACGTTTTTTACGACCGTTCTGAATCCATCCGCGAATCAGTGGCCGACGTGAAGTTCACCCTGGTGCTCACGGTTTTTCTGGTGGTGCTGGTCATCTTCATCTTTCTGCGCAATCTCCCGGCCACGGTCATTCCCAGCCTGGCGCTGCCTATGTCCGTGATTTCCACCTTCGCGGTCATGGCCGTGCTGGGCTACAGCCTGGACAATCTCTCGCTCATGGCCCTGACGCTCGCCGTGGGCTTTGTGGTGGACGACGCCATCGTCATGCTGGAAAACATCGTCCGCCACCAGGAAATGGGCAAGGACCCCCTCAGAGCGGCTTACGACGGCTCGGCGGAAATCGGCTTCACCATTGTCTCCATGACCATCTCCCTGGCGGCGGTCTTCATTCCCGTGCTGTTCATGGGCGGCATCGTGGGGCGGCTGTTCCGAGAGTTCGCGGTGGTCATCATCACGGCCATCCTCTGTTCCGGCGTGGTTTCGCTCACGCTCACGCCCATGCTCTGCGCCTATTTCCTGAAAGCCGGGCAGAAGCACAAGGCCGGATATGAGGGCATGTACGGCAGGCTGGAACGCATGTTCGACTGCCTGGCGGCGGGTTATGCCCGTTCGCTGGATTACGTGCTGCGCCATCGCCTGGCCGCGCTCGGCGCCTCCCTGGGCCTGCTGGTCCTGACCATCTGGCTGGGCGTGGTCATGCCCAAGGGTTTTCTGCCCGCCGAGGACATGGGCTTTCTGGTCGCCAGCACCGAAGCGGAGCAGGGCGTTTCCTTCCAGGGCATGGTGGAGGCCCAGCACAAGCTGGATACCCTGCTGGAAAAACAGCCCCATGTCTCCATGTTCAACTCCGTGGTGGGCATTGTGGGCTCCAGCCAGAGCATGAACAACGGCATTCTGCTCATGCACCTCAAGCCTCATGACCAGCGCCCGAACATCGAGACCGTGGCCCAGCGCCTGCGGCGGGAGCTGAACACCTCCCCGGCCCTGCGGGTTTTTGTGCGCGTGCCCCCGGCCATCAATATCGGCGGGCGCTCCTCCAAGGCTCTCTATCAGTATACCCTGTCCGGACCGGACATGGCGGCCCTTTACGACAGCGCCCAGAAGGTGGAGGAGGCCCTGCGCAAGCTGCCCGAAATCCAGGATGTGAACAGCGATCTGCAGCTCAAGAACCCGGAGCTGCGCGTGACCATCGACCGCAACCGGGCCGCCGCTCTGGGCGTGAGCCCGCAGCAGATTGAGCTGGCCCTGCAATCGGCCTACGGCTCGCGCGAGATTTCCACTATTTACGCGCCCACCAATGACTACAAGGTCTTTGTGGAACTACAGAAGCGCTTCCAGCAGGACAGCTCGGCCCTGTCCCGTCTGTATGTGCGCTCCAAAGACGGGGATCTGGTGCCTCTGGACACCCTGGCCAAACTCTCGCCCGGCGTGGGACCTATCGCCGTGAACCACAACGGGCAGTTCCCGGCCGTGACCATCTCGTACAATCTGCGGCCCGGCGTGGCTCTGAGCCAGGGCGTGGGGGCAGTGGAAGCCACGGCCCGGCCTTTGCTGCCCGATTCGGTGACCGCCGAATCCCAGGGCACGGCCCAGGCCTTTCAGAATTCTCTTCAGGGCATGGGCTGGCTGCTGATCCTGGCCATTGTGGTCATCTATCTGGTGCTGGGCATCCTCTATGAGAGCTTCATCCATCCCCTGACCATTCTCTCCGGTCTGCCTTCGGCGGGTTTCGGCGCGCTGGCGACGCTCTGGCTGTTCGGCCTGGAACTGGATCTCTACGGCTTTGTGGGCGTGATCATGCTGCTGGGCATTGTCAAGAAAAACGCCATCATGATGCTGGACTTCGCCCTGGAGGCCCAGCGGCGCGACCCCTCGATTACGCCCCTGGCCGCCATTACCGAAGGCTGTCACGTGCGCTTCCGGCCCATCATGATGACGACCATGGCCGCGCTCATGGGCGCGCTGCCCATCGCCATCGGCATCGGGGCCGGGGCCGAGGCCCGGCGGCCTCTGGGCCTGGCCGTGGTGGGCGGCCTGTGTTTTTCGCAGATCGTGACCCTCTACATCACGCCGGTGTATTACTATTATATGGAAAAGTTCTCCCGCCGCCTGAACCGCAACTACGGCGGGCGGTTCCATGACGGCGGAGCGGAGGCCAGAGCCGATTCCGGCGCATGATGCACGAGGTTACTGTGAAAAAGATATATGTTCTTCTGCTGGCGTTGCTCTGCGCCGCCCCGGCCGGGGCCGCCGAGAGCACACGCTGTTTCAATGCCGACGGCCCCAAACTTTCCGTGCAGTCTGGCGTGGTGCGCGACGGACTGCGCCTTCTGCTGCGCGTGCCCGGACTCAGGGGGGACAACTTTCTGCGCGCGGCGCGCAACTACGTCAACAGCGAGTCGTCCTGGAAAGCCCCGCGAGGCTATACGATCACGCGCGTGGCCCTTAAAAACTGCGGCGCCGAACTCCTGCACAAGGACGGCGAGCCCCGTGAGCGGGCGGTTTTGCTGTTGCACGGCGGGGCCTATATCCTGAAACTTTCCAATATCTACCGCGGCATGGCCGTGCGCTATTCGCGCATGGCCGGGGATGCCGACGTGTTCAGCCCGGACTATCGCCTGGCCCCGAAACACGTCTTTCCGGCGGCCCTGGACGACGCCCTGGACGCCTGGAACTGGCTGCTGGCCCAGGGCTACAAGCCGGAAAACATTCTGGTGGTGGGGGACAGCGCGGGCGGCAATCTGGCTCTGGCCCTGACCCTCAGTCTGCGCGACGCGGGCAGGCCGCTGCCCCGCGCCCTGGTCTGCATGTCGCCGTGGACGGATATGACCGGCTCGGGCGAATCGCACATCAAAAATGCGGATATTGATCCCATTTTCGGCAACAATCCCGAATATATGCCGCCCAAGGACGGGGCCATGCCCAAGACCCTGCCCTTTATCTTGAGCTATGTGGGCAAGACAGACCCTAAAAATCCCTATCTTTCCCCGGTCTTCGCCTCCTACACGGGCTTTCCGCCCATGCTGATCCAGGTGGGCACGGACGAAATTCTGGAAAGCGACTCCGAAATCGTCTACCGGCATGCCGTGGACGCGGGCGTGGACGCCACCCTGACCCGTTATTACGGTTTGTTCCACGTTTTCCAGATTTTCGGGGACGCCCTGCCGGAAAGCAGGCACGCCTGGGGAGAGGTCAGACAGTTCATCGCCCTGAAATTTCTTGCCCCGCTGCCGCACTAACATGTCGACGCCCATGCCTGAAACGCCCGCTGCGCGCTGCCGCCGTTGCGGAGAATGCTGTCTGCGCGGCGGCCCGACGCTGATGCGCGAGGATGCCCCCCTGTTGGCAGGGGAGGGGGCTTTGCCTTTGGAGGCCCTGGTCTGCCTGCGGGCCGGAGAGTGGGCGCGTGACGACGCGCGCGGCGTGTTGCGGCCTCTGGACAGGGAACTGCTTAAATTGGCGGGCACGGGCGAGCCCGGCCACCCCTGGCGCTGTCTGTACTACAGGGACGGCGCGGGCTGCGGCATCTACGCCCGGCGTCCCGTGCAGTGCCGCGTTCTGCTCTGCGCGGACACCGCCCCCCTGGAGGCTTTGCTGGCCAACAGGCAAAACCTGGGCCGTTGCGCCGCCCTGGAGGTTTGGGCGGAGGCTTTGGCGGGTGCCGGGCCGGGGCTGCCGTCCGCCGCGCGCGCCTGCTGGCCGGAACTGGCCGGAGCCCATGACGAGGCCTGCCCTGCGGGCAAGGCTCTGGCCCTGGCGTCGGCTCTGGGCTTCCGGCCCCGCCTTGCGCCCGCTCCGGCCCCGCTCGCGGAGGAAGATCGGGAAGCCGCGCGCGCCGAACTGGCGGAGCTGGTCCGTTACGATGCCGCCTTCCGCGAACTCTGCGCCACGCGCGGCCGCGTGCCCGCGCGGGTGTTGCCTTTTCTGTTGGGCAGGCCGCTGGCGGCCCTGCTGTGGGACGTGGGCCTGCGGGTGGGATAAACAGCTTGGGCAATTGAATGGACAGAGCGAAAAAGAAAAATACTCTTGCGCCAGCCTTCCCGCAAAACCAGCTCCCCGCTCACTTGCCGACTGTCTCGGCCGCGTTCGCGGGAATGAGGAAAGAAGACTCACTTACGGACGCAAATGAATATCCGACGATTGAGGCATTCATTCGATTGCCCTGCGGGACAAGCCGCGCCCGGTTGACAGAAGCCCGCGCCCGCCCTACCTTTGCCGCAACCAACTCCCGATCACGACAGTAACTTTACTAAGGATGTAGTCATGCCTTTGTGCAGCGTTGAAGAAGCCGTTGCCGACATCCGGCAGGGCAAAATGGTCATTCTGGTGGACGATGAGGACCGCGAGAACGAGGGCGACCTGACCATGGCCGCCGAACACGTCACGCCGGAAGCCATCAATTTCATGGCCCGTTTCGGGCGCGGCCTGATCTGCCTGCCCATGGCCCCGGAACTGACCGACCGCCTGCAACTGCCTTTGATGACCCAGCGCAACGGTTCGCGTTTCGGAACCAATTTCACGATTTCCATTGAGGCCCGCGAGGGCATTTCCACCGGCATTTCCGCCGCTGACCGCGCCGCCACCATCAAGGCCGCCGTGGCGGACAACTCCCGGCCCGAGGATATCGTTTCGCCCGGCCATGTTTTTCCGCTCCGGGCCAAAGCCGGGGGCGTGCTGTCGCGCACCGGCCAGACCGAGGGCAGCGTGGACCTGGCCCGCCTGGCGGGCCTCAAACCGGCGGCCGTGATCTGCGAGATCATGCGCGACGACGGCACAATGGCCCGCATGCCGGACCTGGAGAAATTCGCCGCCGAGCACGATATCAAGATTGCGGCGGTCAGAGACATCATCCGCTACCGTTTGGAACGCGGCCAGGTTTCCGTGCGTTGCGACGCGCACGCCCATTTGCCCAGTCTGTACGGCGACTTCACGGTCTATGCCTACGAGAGCGAACTGGAGCCCGGCACCCATCTGGCCCTGGTCAAGGGCGACATCAGCGGGCCGGAACCCGTGCTGGTGCGCGTGCACAGCCAGTGCCTGACCGGCGATGCCCTGGGCTCGTTGCGCTGCGATTGCCGGGGACAGCTCGGCGCGGCCCTGCGCCAGATCGAACAGGAAGGGCGCGGGGTGCTCCTCTACATGCGCCAGGAAGGGCGCGGCATCGGCCTTGCCAACAAGATCCGGGCCTATGCCCTGCAGGACCAGGGCTACGATACGGTGGAGGCCAACCGCATGCTGGGCTTCCCCGACGACCTGCGGGACTACGGTACCGGCGCGCAGATCCTGGTGGATCTGGGCATCCGCAAGATCCGCCTGCTGACCAATAATCCCAAGAAAATCGTGGGGCTTTCGGGCTACGGCATTGAAATCGTGGAGCGCGTGCCCATCGAAATCGAATCCTGCCCGGAAAATGAGGCCTATCTGCGCACCAAGAAAGAGAAGATGGCGCACCTGCTGAGCGGCATCCGCTGCCATTAGGGGCTTTGGCACTATGCCTTTTTGCCCGCGCGCTGCGTTAGGTTTCACCTGCTTTTTCAGTCGAGTGCCAAAAGAGTACACTCCTTCAAAGCAGGCTTATCTTTCTTGCGGGCGAACAAAAATTTTATAGTGTCAACAGCCCCTGGTCTGTCTCTGGCCTGTCTGTTCCCAGCGCTGATTGTATTTCATGCCCGGATTTCCCATGGGAAATCCGGGCATGGCGTTTTTGAGCGTTTGCGGGTAACTAACAGACATGACGCGCGTTCCGGGGCACGGAGTGGAACGCGCCTGCCGGGTCGAATGCCTGAGTTACGGCCCTGCATCCCGGAGGGAGGACCATCGGGAGAAAACAATGAAGATACAAGAGCTGATCAAAACCCAGTCCGAGCTGCTGTGGCGGTTCATGGGTTTCTTCCAGAGCCCCTTTCTGCGCGTGCTGCATGCGCTGGTGGTTCTTTTCGTCATCCTGCAGCTGTGCAGCAGCACGTTGATGCGGGTAACGCCGGACGGAGCTTCCTGGACGGCTTGGTATCACATGCTGGAGGGGATGAGCCTGTGTGTTCTGGGCGTGATTGTCGCGGCCTACAGCCTGGGCAAGCACGGCCTGAAATATTTTTTCCCCTATCTCTGGGGCGACGTGGATCAGATCCGCAAGGACCTGATCGCCAGCCTGCACGGCCGGCTCGTGGCGCCCCGGCCCGGCGGCCTGGCTACTTCCGTACAGGGCCTGGGCCTGGGCGCGTTGCTGCTGACCGCCTTTTCCGGCCTGACCTGGTTCTTGCTCTGGCGGGACGGTTCTCCCGCCGCGCATGGCTGGCGCGTGACGCACGAGTGGCTCGCCTGGCTGGTAATCGTGTACTTCATCGGCCACGGCGGCATGGCCTTGCTGCATTTCTTTGTCTGGCAGCGGCAGGTGGCGAAAAAGTAAGGGAAGCGCTGATTACTGATCTTTTTACCCTCCGACCGCGGTTCGCCGTGCTCCAGCCGTAGCCGTGAACGGCTCAAGCAAGCCGCTGACGCGGCAACGGCTTACGCCCTTGATCGAGACAGAAATCTTCATTAATCAGCGCTTCCCCAACCGTTTTTTCGGAGTCCCGGTCCGCTTCAAGGCATCGCGATTCCGGAAAATCGCCGCGCCTTGCATCCACACCGCCCACGGGCGGTGTTTTTGCATCCGCACGGGCATTGACGAAAGGGCTGTTCGGCTCCATATGTAAATAAGAATAATTCTTTTTAAAGGGAAAGGGCGAGGCATGAAGTACTGGCTTTTCAAGACGGAACCCGGCTGTTTTTCCTGGCAGGATCTGGAGAATTCTCCCGATCAGACCTCGCCCTGGGACGGGGTGCGCAACTATCAGGCCCGCAACTTCATGCGTGCCATGCGGGTGGGCGATCTGGGATTTTTCTACCACAGCGGGCAGCAGCCAGGCATTGTGGGCATTGTGGAAATTGTGCGCGCGGCCTACCCGGACGCCACGGCCCAGGACCCGGAGAATCAGCATTTCGACCCCAAGGCCACGCCGGAAAAGCCCATTTGGGAAATGGTGGATGTGCGCCTGCGCCGCGCCCTGCCGCATCCTTTGAGCCGCAAGGAGTTGGCTGCCTGGCCCGAGTTGTCCGGCATGGAACTGATGAAGCGGGGCAGCCGCCTTTCCGTGCAACCCGTGGACGCCAAAGCCTTCGCCTTCATTTGCAACCTGGCCGGGATCCAGCGCCCTTGACCCTTCCGGTCGCAAGCCGCGTGCCGCGCGGGCATGCCTGTACAGCGGCCGCCGGGCGAGGTCGGGTCATTGCGAGCGGTTCCAGCGCCGCTGAAGTTTGCTGCTATGTTGATGGTGATACCACTGCATTTTTTTGGAAAGTCCTCTTTGCAAAAATGACAAAGCAGGCTATACAGTCACATTGTGCAAAGAATCCCAAGCGTTGGCGCGGTTTCCGCGCTCCGGGACCGGACTTTCACAGTTTTCGGGCCGCGCCGTGCGCGGCCTGTTCCCGTAAGGCAATGCGACAGCGGAAAGGTCCGTTGTTCCGGCGGTTGCGGACAGGCTCCCAGTGTCTGATTTTTCAAATGAAACACACAGAACCCGTAGGGTATCGCGGCGGCGTAGCCGCCGTGAGCCGGCGAAAACATGGTTTTTCGCCGGCGATTCCGCGAAAATTGAGGGCATGACCAGGCTCGAAATTTTCGCGATCAGACATCGGGGCGGCTCCGCCGGGGCAAAGGCCGACGTCCCGCAAAGGGCGAATCGTCCATTTGCGGAATGTTTCAGGATACGATGATGCGAGAGCGTGCAAGGAGGCTCTATGGCAAGCCAGGCGTTGATCAAGGATTTTGAGGACCTGATCGGCAAGGAAAATGTGTTCACTTCCGAGGCCGACCGCCAGAGTTATTCATTTGACTCGGCGGTGCTTGAACCCGTGGTTCCGGCGATGGTGCTCCGGCCCACGACCACCGAGCAGCTGGGCCTCTGCGTCAAGAAACTTTATGACAACGGCATTCCCATGACCGTGCGCGGCGCGGGCACCAACCTGTCCGGCGGCACCATTCCGGACCACAGCGATACCGTGGTGGTCTTGACCACCGGCCTGAACCGCATCCTGGAGATCAATTCCAATGACCTCTACGCTGTGGTGGAACCGGGCGTGATCACCGCTGACTTCGCCGCCGCCGTGGCCAAGAAAAATCTCTTCTATCCGCCGGATCCGGGCTCCCAGGCCGTGTCCACCATCGGCGGCAATATCGCCGAGAACGCGGGCGGCCTGCGCGGCCTCAAGTACGGCGTGACCAAGGATTACCTCATGGGCGTCGAATTTTTCGACGCCACGGGCGAGGTGGTCAAAACCGGCTCGCGTACGGTGAAATGCGTCACCGGCTACAATCTGGCGGGCATGCTGATCCAGTCCGAGGGCACACTGGGCGTCATTTCCCAGGCCATTCTCAAGCTGGTGCCGCCGCCCAAGGCCTCCAAGGCCCTTATGGCGGTCTTCGACGACATGCAGAACGCCGCCGAGGCCGTGGCCGGGATCATTGCGGCCCACGTGCTGCCCTGTACCCTGGAATTTCTGGACAACAACACCATCGTGCGCGTGGACGACTTCACCAAGGCCGGTCTGCCGCGCGACGCGGCGGCCATCCTGCTCATTGAGGTGGACGGCCACCCCGCCCAGGTGGCGGACGACGCTGAGGCCGTGGAACGCGTGCTCAAGGAAAACAAGGCTGTGGCCGTGCATGTGCCCAAGGACGCGGCCGAGAAATTCAAACTCTGGGAAGCCCGGCGCATGGCCCTGCCGGTGCTGGCCCGCTGCCGTCCCACCACCGTGCTGGAAGACGCCACCGTGCCCCGTTCGCAGATCCCGGCCATGATGAAGGCCGTCAACGACATCGCGGCCAAATACAAGGTGGAGGTGGGCACCTTCGGCCATGCCGGCGACGGCAACCTGCACCCCACCTTCCTTTGCGACAAGCGCGACGCCGAAGAGTTCAAGCGGGTGGAAGAGGCCATCGACGAAATGTTCGACACGGCCATCAGGCTCCAGGGCACTCTCTCGGGTGAGCACGGCATCGGCACGGCCAAGGCCAAGTGGATGGAAAAGGAAACCTCGCGCGGCACGATCCTGTTCTCACAGCGGCTGCGCCGCGCCCTGGACCCCAAGGGCCTGCTCAATTCCACTAAATTAGTGGGGATTTAGTTCATGAACAATCTGCACGAATTGGCCCAGCGCCTCATGGCGCTGGACGACAGGATTACCGCCTGCATGAAGTGCGGCATGTGCCAGTCGGTCTGCCCCATGTTCGGGGCCTCCGGCAAGGAAGCCGACGTGGCGCGCGGCAAGCTTTTCCTGATCAACAATATGGCCCATGAGCTGCTCAAGGACCCCGAGGCCCTGGCCGACAAGCTCGGCCGCTGCCTACTCTGCGGTTCCTGTCAGGCCGCCTGCCCTCCGGGCGTGAAAATCATGGAAGTCTTCATGGAGGCGCGCGAGCTGGTCAACGCCTATATCGGCCTGCACCCGGTGAAGAAAATGGTTTTCCGCACCCTGCTGGCCAAGCCCGGCCTGTTCAACTTCGCCATGCGCGTGGGCGCGCCCATGCAGGGCCTGATCTTTCGCAAAACCGGCGACGCTCAGGGCACGGTCTGCGCGCCCATGCTCAACTTCATGCTGGGCGACAGGCATATCCGGCCGTTGGCGAAAAAGCCCCTGCACGCCGTTTACGGCGCGCTGGACGAGCCCCGGCCTTCCCGGTCCGAAGGCGGCCTGAAAGTGGCTTTTTACCCGGGTTGCCTGGGCGACAAGATGTACACGGACATGGCCGAAGCCTGCCTCAAGGTGCTGCGTCACCACAAGGTGGCGGTCTTCATGCCCGTGGGCCTGGCCTGCTGCGGCATTCCCGCGCTGTCCTCCGGCGACGCCGAGGGCATGATCAAGCAGATGAAGGTCAATCTTGAAGTGCTCGGCAAGGGTGATTTCGACTATTTGCTGAGCCCCTGCGCTTCCTGCACCTCCACCATCAAGGAGCTCTGGCCGCGTTACGCCGGACGCCTGGGCAGCCTGGAACAGAAACAGGCTGAAAAACTGGCGGAAAAGACCATGGATATCAACGCGTTTTTGGTGGACGTGCTCAAGGTGGAAGCAGCGGCTGCCTCTGGCGATGCCGTGCCCGTCACCTATCACGATTCCTGTCACCTCAAGAAATCGCTGGGCGTGACCGCGCAGCCGCGCGCGGTCATCGCGGCCAACCCCGGCTACAAGCTCACGGAAATGGAAGAGGCCGACCGCTGCTGCGGCTGCGGCGGTTCCTTCAACCTTTTCCACTACGATTATTCACGACGGATCGGCCAGCGCAAGCGCGACAATGTGGTTGCCACGGGCGCGCAGGTAGTGGCGGCGGCCTGTCCGGCCTGCATGATGCAACTGGAGGATGTGCTTTCGCACAACAACGACCCCGTGCGGGTCAAACATCCGGTGGAAATCTACGCGGAAAGCCTGAAGTAGGCGTCAGGCTCCGTATCGCCCCCCGGCGGCGGTGGAATGCGAACAACGTTCCGCCGTCTGCCGTCCGGCGCGCTTCACGCTGTATATCCGTTCAAGTCAAAAGGTGTTAACGCCGTTCAAAGGAGTACGCTATGCCCCCTGTGAACCCGGAACTGGTAGAGGCCTTCAGCGCCAAAGCCGCCATAGTCAACGCCGTGGTGCAGGAAGTGCCGTCCATGGCGGCGGCCCTGCAGTATGTGGTGGATGTCTGTGAAAACAAAGCCCCGGCCGAACTGCTGGCCGACGAGCCCGGCGTGCAGCAGGGCCCGCTGGGCCCCAACAAGGTGCCCACCCGTGTGCAGCGCATTGTGGCCGCGCCGGACCTTGACGACGAGGATTTCGCCGCCTTGGCCCTGGCCTGCGAGGAAAAGGGCTTTGCCTGCCTGCGCAACGGCCTGCGCAACCATCTGGCCGGCATCGACGTTGGCCTGTCCCGCGCCGAGCTCGGCGTGGCCGGCAGCGGCACCTGCATGATGAACACGGATAACGAGGACGTGCGTCTGGCTGGCATGATCTCGGAAATCCACGTCATCCTGCTGCGCAAGTCCGACATTTATCCCGATCTTCCTTCCATTGCCCAGCTTCTGCGCGAACGCATGAACGCCGCGCCCGCCACGTACACCACGCTGATCACCGGCCCGAGCCGCACCGCGGACATCGAGCGGGTGGGCGCTGTGGGCGTGCACGGCCCGCTGGAACTGCACATCATTCTTCTGGAGGACTGAGGCCATGCATGAAGCCCCCAAATCTCTTTCCGATTACCGCAAGCAAATCGATGAGGCCCTGCAGGACGATTTTCTGCGCCGCACTCTGGACACCTTTGCCGTGTCCTACCGGGCCAACCGCGAAGCCGTCTTCCAGGAAGTGGACGAGCGCGGCCTCATCGCCAAGATAGCCGAAGCCAAGGACTACGCCTGCCAGCACATGGAGGAACTCTACCAGCAGTTCAAGGAGCAGGCGGAAAAGCGCGGCGTGCACGTGCATCGCGCGGCCACGGCCAAGGAAGCCAATGAGATCATCGCCCGCATCGCCAAGGAAAACGACGTCAAGCGGGTGGTCAAATCCAAATCCATGACCGCCGAGGAAATCCAGCTCAATCCAGCACTGGAGGCCGAAGGCCTGATCGTGGACGAGACGGACCTGGGCGAATGGATCATCCAGCTGCGCCATGAAGGCCCCTCCCACATGGTCATGCCCGCCATCCATCTTTCGCGCTACCAGGTGGCCGACGACTTCACCAAGGCCACGGGCGAAAAGCAGGACACCGACGTCCAGAAGCTGGTCAAGGTGGCCCGCGTGCAGTTGCGCCGCAAGTTCATCGCGGCGGACATGGGCGTCAGCGGCTGCAACTTCGCCGTGGCCGAAAACGGGGCCGTGTCCACCGTGACCAACGAGGGCAATGCCCGCATGGTCACCACCCTGCCGCGCGTACATGTGGCCATTGCCGGTCTGGACAAACTGATCCCCACCCTGGACCAGGCCCTCACCGCTCTGCTGGTGCTGCCGCGCAACGCCACGGCCCAGCGCCTGACCTCCTATGTGACTTGGATGTGCGGGGCCGGTCCCTGCGCTTCCGCGCCGGGCAACAAAAAGATCATGCACATGGTCTTTCTGGACAACGGCCGTACCGAAATCGCCAAGGACCCGCTGTTCTCGCAGATTTTCCGCTGCGTGCGCTGCGGCGCCTGCGCCAACGTCTGTCCGGTGTTCCGCCTGGTGGGCGGCCACAAGATGGGCTACATCTACATCGGCGCCATCGGCCTGATCCTGACCTATTTCTTCCACGGCAAGGACAAGGCCAAGGTACTCTGCCAGAACTGCGTGGGCTGCGAATCCTGCGCCAATGTCTGCGCGGGCGGCATCGACCTGCCGCGTCTGATCCGCGAGATCCGCAGCCGGGTCACGGAAGAGCAGGGCGGCGGAGCCCAGGCGGCTCTTCTGGCCTCGGTGATGAAAAACCGCAAGCTTTTCCACAGCCTGCTCAAGTTCGCCAAATACGCCCAGAAACCCTTTACCGGCGGCACGCAGTTCCAGCGTCATCTTCCGGCCATATTCCTGGGCAAGCATGGCTTCAAGGCCTTGCCCGCCATTGCGAACAAGTCCTTCCGCGACCGCTGGCCGGAAATCGCGCCCAAGGCCCAGAATTCCACCATGCGGGTGGCCATCTTCAGCGGCTGCGCCCAGGATTTCGTCTATCCCGAGCAGCTTGAAGCCTGCGTGAAGATTCTGGCGGCCAAAAACGTGGAAGTGGAATTTCCCATGGAGCAGACCTGCTGCGGCCTGCCCCTGGAAATGATGGGCCAGCGCAAAACCTCGGTGGACGTGGCCAAGCAGAACATTCAGGCCTTTGCCGTGGGCAAGTACGACGCCATCATCACGCTTTGCGCCAGTTGCGCGTCGCATCTGAAGCACACCTATCCGAAAATCCTGGAGAATGAGCCGGATATCCTGCCCCAGGCCAAGATTTTCGCGGACAAGGTTATCGACTTCAGCTCCTTCGTGCGCGACCGCCTGGGCCTCAAGCCCGAGGACTTCACCAATTCCGGCGAAAGGGTCACCTACCACGCCTCCTGCCACCTCTGCCGGGGCCTGGGCGTCAAGGAGGCCCCGCGTGAACTCATCGCGGACGCGGCCCAGTACGTGCCCTGCGAGGAGGAAGAAGTCTGCTGCGGCTTCGGCGGCACGTATTCCATGAAATTCCCGGAAATCTCGGCCCAACTGCTGGACAAGAAGCTGAAGAACGTCCGTGAAACACGCGCCGCCCGCCTGGTGGTGGACTGCCCCGGTTGCGTCATGCAGCTGCGCGGCGGCGCTGAAAAGACGGGTCTTAACGTCAAAGTGCAGCACCTCGCGGAACTTCTGGCCGAAAACCTCAAACGTTAGCGCGGCGCGCCCCGGAGGCATGGGCGCCGGGGGCTCCCGTTCCGGGAACCCCCGGCCGCGCCGAAAAAAACCTCAAATAAGGGCACGCCGTTGCAAAGAAAAAAGCGGCGTGCCCTTGCGTTTTTATAGTGTTTTACGTTATCGATGAAGAACTGGTATCAAAGGTGCTCTGTTCCGCGTGCCGGCGCGGAGGGGGCGGGATCGGCCTGGAAAAAACGCCGGATGTTTTCCGGCGGAGGAATGGCCCAGGGCAGTTCACGCATGACGTGCGTCAACTGCTCCGGTCCCGCGGACCCGGTTAACTAAGGGAGGTTTTCATGTCTATTGGAATGCTGGCGTTACTGGCGGTCATCCCCATTGTGGCGGCCCTTGTCCTGATGGTGGGTTTGCGTTGGCCCGCCACACGGGCCATGCCCGTAGCCTGGCTCGCCTGCGTGATCTGCGGCCTGATCGGCTGGAATCTGGACGTCATGTATCTGCTGGCGCTTTCCCTGCAAGGCGTGGTGGTGGCCGTGGGCGTGCTGATTATCGTCTTCGGCGCCATTCTTATTTTGTACACCCTGGAAAAAAGCGGGGGCATGGAGACCATCCAGCACGGCATGCAGAATGTAAGCCGTGACCGGCGCCTCCAGGCCATCATCATCGGCTTCATGTTCGGCGCGTTCATCGAAGGCGCGGCGGGCTTCGGCACACCGGCGGCCCTGGCCGCGCCCCTGCTGCTCGCCCTGGGCTTCCCGGCCATGGCGGCTGCGGTGATCTGCCTGGTCTTCAACAGCGTGCCCGTGACCTTCGGCGCGGTGGGCACGCCGGTCATCGTGGGCTTCGGCTTCCTGAAAGGCCCCGTGGCCGAAGCCGTCGCCAACAATCCCAACCTCCCTTTCACCACGTATGACGGTTTCTGCAAAGCCGTGGGCCAGTGGGCCACTTTCATGCATGCCCCCATGGCCATCATTCTGACCATCTTCATGCTCGGCTTCCTGACTCGCTTCTTCGGCGCGGAAAAGTCCTGGTCCATCGGCTTCCGGGCCTGGAAATACTGCGTGTTCGCCGCGGTCTGCTTCCTGATCCCCTATCTGCTCTGCGCCTGGCTGCTCGGGCCGGAATTCCCCAGCATGCTCGGCGGCCTGCTCGGCCTGGCCGTGGTGATCTGGGGCACCAAGAAAGGCTTCTGCGTGCCCAAGGACGTCTGGGGCTTCGCGCCGCACAGTGAATGGGACCCCTCCTGGTCCGGCACCGTGCCTTTGAACACCAAGACCGAATTCCAGGCCCACATGAGCCAGTTCATGGCCTGGTTGCCCTATGTGATCATCTGCGCTCTGCTGGTCATCTCCCGTATTCCCCAGTTGGGCCTCAAGGCTTGGCTCACGGCCCAGAAGCTGAACTTTGTCGACATCCTGGGCTTCAAGGGTGTCAGCGCCAGCATTGATTACCTCTACGTGCCCGGCACCTTCTTCATCGTGGTGGCCCTGCTGACCATTCTGCTGCACAAGATGCCCGGCTCCGCCGTGAAGGACGCCTGGGCCGAGAGCTTCCGCAAGATGAAGGCCCCGACCATCGCCCTGATCTTCGCCGTGGCTCTGGTGTCCATCTTCCGCGGCTCCGCCACCAACCCGCTGGGCGCGCCCTCCATGCCCTTGGCTCTGGCCCAGGCCGTGGCCGCCGCCGCCGGCAGCGTCTGGCCCATGCTGGCCGCTTTCGTGGGTGGCCTCGGCGCGTTCATCACCGGTTCCAACACGGTTTCCGACCTGATGTTCGGCGAATTCCAGTGGGGCATGGCCGCCACCCTGCACCTGCCCCGCCAGATCATCGTGGCCGCCCAGGCCGTGGGCGGCGCCATGGGCAATATGATCTGCGTGCACAACATCGTGGCCGCCTGCGCCGTGGTGGGCCTCTCCGGCCGTGAAGGCGAGGTGCTCAAGCGTACCTTCTGGCCCTTCATGCTCTACGGCGTTGTTGTGGGCATCATCTGCTGGGTGCTCATCGCCATGAATCCCAACGTGTTCTAAAATCTGATCCACAGGCGTCCGGCCCCGTACGGGGCCGGACGCCTGTGGGCCTTGCCGACGCTATGCCTTTTTGCCCTCCTGCCGCGTGCGGCAGCCTCGGTCGAGTGCCAGATCTCTGCTGTCCTTATTCGTAAGCAGCTTCGCTGTAACGGCTGAGGCAAGAGTACACTTCCTCAAAGCAGTTTTCTCTTCCTTGCGGGCGAACAAAAATTCTATAACCTTGACAGGCACTGGAGCGTTGACAACATCAACGCGGTCAAAAATCAGAAGCAGGTCACGGCGTTGCCGTGCCGCGAGCTGCCCGAAGGGTGCCCGGCAAGTTTTTCTGAAAACGAGCCGATGGCGGCACAAGCACCGTGCAAGCGGGGTTTGCCATCAGTCTGAGAGGGGCGGCCATGATCCATTCTCTGCTTGCCATCTGCGTGGGCGCGTCGGCCGGGGCCGTCTTGCGCTGGCTGCTCGGCCTGGCGCTGAACCCCGTCTTTCCGACCCTGCCCTTGGGCACCCTGGCCGCCAACTGGCTGGGGGGCTATATCATCGGCCTGGTGCTCAGCATTTTTGCCTTTTTCCCTTCGCTGGGCGCGGAATGGCGCCTACTGGTGGTGACGGGCTTTCTGGGCGCGCTGACCACCTTCTCCACCTTTTCCGCGGAAGTGGCGACCCTGATTCAGCAGGGGCGATTGTTCTGGGCCGGAGGAGCCGTGGCGCTGCATGTCTGCGGTTCTCTGGCCATGACTTTTCTGGGCATGGGCACCTTTGCCCTGATCCGCTGTCTTTTGGGCTCGTGGCGCTGACAAGTCGTCTTTTGCTGTCGGCCCTGAAGCGCTACGACGGACATCGCGTGAACACCCGTGAATGACGTGCACTGCGGGCGGGCAAGGCGGAACGCGCAAGCCGCGGGGAATGGGTTCATTCTCAAGACACATTCATCTGAGGAAGGAGGCGGGCATGCGGGGCTGGCAACTGACGTTTTACACGCAGCAGGGCCGCAGCCACGGCACGCGCAGCATTGCCGAATGGCTGGTGGCGGAGGCAAAGGCTCTCGGCATCAGCGGCGCGACCATGAGCACGGCCCAAGGCGGTTACGGACGGGACGGCAGGCTGCATTGGGCCAACTTTTTCGAGCTGTCCGAGCAGCCGCTGGAAGTGACCATGGCGCTCAGCGACGAAGCGGCGGAACGCCTGCTCGCCCGCATTGCGGCCGAAGGCCTATGCATTTTTTATACCAAAGTGCCGGTGGAGTTCGGCATTACCGGCGAAAAATAGACGCGCTTCTGATGTTACAGAGCGCGCCTGTCATAAGAATCTGTCCGGGAAAGCATGGCCGCTGTGGCGGCCATGGGCGGAAAGGCGCGGGATTGCCTTGGCGGCGAGTATTCAGAATCTCATGAACGGCAGCGTGTTCTTTGCCGCGCACTACACGCTAACGGGCACTGCCGCCCCTATTGGGAACAATGTCAATACCCAGAGCGGCGCAAAGAGACCCTTGCTCCGCTTGCCGTCAGATTTTTCTTCTCTGATTTCTCAGGCTGGACCGGCCTGCATCACGCCATAAGACATCTAACCCTGAAACAGCAGCATCCGCTGCAATCCTTCCCGACGCGGCCGCTTTTTCGCCATATTTCGCTCAGAAGCCATAAGAGCGCATGATCCCAGGCGTTTTTCCCGGCCGCGTGAGGAGGGCTTATGCCCGGCAGGCTCTAGTGCGCCGGCAGCGACGGAATACGCCACCAATACCAGAGGCTGACCAGGGTATTGTCCTGAGGCTGCCACTCGCCGCAATGCTCAAAATGGTGCAGAACCTGCTGCTCAATGGGGCTCAGAACCCGGTCCGGGTTTTCATGCTGCCTGAGGCGGAAGAAGATGGCCAGGCATTCAAAAAGACTGAAACAGTCTTCATCGCCGGCAATACCCGCTCCCAGCAGCTTGACGAATTCCTGGTAGAACGGATTGGTCTCAGGTACGCACGCGTCAAAATCCGCCACATTTTCTATGAGGAATTTCAAGCCCTGGCAGAACAGCAATTGGGTCGGCTCCGATGAAACATGCGCCAGACGGGCCGAGTACAGTTTTTCCATATCGTTCAGATATGTGGAAAGGGGCATGGTTTCGCTCCTGTGCGGGTGAATTCTGCTGGATTATAGTCAAACTTTTATAAAAATCCAGTTTTTATTTGTTTTACGATATTTCTGGAAAATCAAATAAATAGCTCAAGTTCGGCGGCAAAAAGCCCGCCGTCTCCACTTCGCCCTGAACTAATTCAGGCTACGGCGGGGTTGCAGATACTGCGGCTGAAAAAACAGACGGTACCTTTTTGCCGGGGAAAGATGGGCCGGCTTAGCTACTTGCCCTTCAATGGAGAGAGGCTTGTCGGAAAGACCGAAGGGCTGAAGTTGGTCCGGCGAGGGCGCGGCGCGCGCGAAACCTTCGCCTGTAAGATAAATCACCGGCATGCTGCTGGCGGCGCTGCCCGCCATCAATACCGTGCCGCCGGTCAACAGTCCGCCGTCGGCGGCGTCCCGCGCCGCGGTGGCGTTGAGCAGGCTGGGCATACGGACATCGGTGCGGCGCAGCACATCCAGAAAATCGTTGCCCGTACGTCCCACAAAGGTCAGCAGGGAGGAACCGTCGCCGGATACCAGCAAACTGACCGGCATGGTGCCCCCATGAATGCCCATATATGTGGGCCGCGCTCCGGCGGGCATGATTACCCAGCCGTCGGCGGCCTTCACCCCGCTGTCCACAGCCGCCGCACACATCCCCGGAAACGCCGGTGCCGGCAGCAGGCATAGCATGCAAATGATCAGTATCTTCATGCTGTTATACGAACCCCAGCTGGTTTTGAGGGCGTCTTTCCCTACGCCCGTCGCCGGACCCGGTCAGAAATGGATAGATATATATCCCGGGGAGCGGTTTTCTGGCCCCACGGACCGTCGTCCGGTATAAAACCGGCTTTGAAAGCATCTATGTACTGTGGAGAGGCTAGTGATTCGCACTAGCGTTGTCAAGCCGCCGGTACCTTTCGCAACGCGGCTCAGCGAGAGCGGTGCTGCCGTGGACGCGGCGCGGGCGCGGGGAGCTGCGGCGCGGGCGGAGGCGGCGGCGTCAGGTCCGGCGGCGGGGGAATAACGGGCAGATTTTTACCGCTGCCCAGAACATGAAGAAAAAAGTCGCTGAGGGCGTCATCCATGTGCCGGTGAATGGCCCGGCGCTCCTCCGGGCTCACGGAGC
This sequence comes from Desulfovibrio sp. 3_1_syn3, assembly GCF_000145315.2. Taxonomy (NCBI): domain Bacteria; kingdom Pseudomonadati; phylum Thermodesulfobacteriota; class Desulfovibrionia; order Desulfovibrionales; family Desulfovibrionaceae; genus Desulfovibrio; species Desulfovibrio sp. 3_1_syn3. The sequence goes on along the minus strand of NZ_ADDR02000001.1, from coordinate 189,309 downwards.
GGCAGAGTTCGGGCAGCTCAGCGGCCAGGGCCTCCGGGCAGGGAGACATCAGCGCGCCGGTATCCGCGCCCGGAAGACTGAGATAGCGGGCCTTGCCGTTCAGCAGCCGGGCAATGGCATCGGCGTGCAGGGACGGGCGGTTCATGGCGTCGCTTTCGGCGGCGATCAGCAGCAGCGGCGGGTAAAAATAGCGGAAGGACGCGGGGCTGAACAGCATGCCGAAACCGGGGGCGGCAGCGGCCACGGCCTTGATCCGGGGATCGGCCAGGCTTTCCGTCAGCGGCAGGCTTTGGCAGATGGCGTTTACTCGGTCCCTGGCCCAGCGGTTGCAATACATATCCCGGCGTCCGGCTTTTGCGCAGTATTCCGGCCAGGAGGCGCAGTCAGGCAGGGCCCCGCCCAGCAGCAGGGCGGCGGTGCCCCCCGTGCCGAAGCCCAGCAGGCCGATGCGGTTTTTATCAATGCTGGCGGCAAGCTCCTGGTCGGCCAGCAAAAGGTCGAGGGTGGACGAAAGTTCTTTGGCCCTGGTTTCCAGCTGCCGCCAGGTGAAAAGCAGGCTCATATTGTCCATGCAGTCTTGGGAATGGGTGGGCGCGGCCACCACAAAGCCGCAGGAAGCCAGCCAGGCGGCTGTGTCATGGTAGGAAAAACGCGTGCCCGGCGACGCGTGGGACAAGAGCAGCAGGGGAAAGCGCCCCTCCACCGGCTTGCCGTTACGCGCGGCGGCAATGGTCCAGGGCGCGTAATTAAGTTCGCGCGGGGGCCGGAGGCTGGGATACCAGATATTGACGTCCAGGCGCAGATTGGTGTCCGCCGACCACTGTCCCAGCGTGCGGAAGCCTACCTGGTAGGAATCGGCCGCCGCGGCGCTGCCTGCCGGGACAGCCGACAAAAGAAAAAACAGCAGCGGAATGAAGAGCCGGATGTGGTATGGTGAAAATGCGCGCCGCCCCGGCGGACGTTGGCGTCCGCACCCGAGGGCGGAGCACGCGCCGAGAAGAGGCGGATGGGCAAAGGGGGTCTGTTCTGAGAGATATCGGGGCATAGGCGTTGTTGTGCCACAAGCCGGCTTGCGGTACAAGAGTGGGGCCGGAACGGGGCGGAGTGCCCGCCGCGAAACCGGCAGGCAAGGAGATCATCCCGGATGGAAATGGTCAGTTATTTTCTGGATTTTGTGCTGCACATTGACGTGCATCTGTTTGAGCTGGTGGAGCAGTACGGGCTCTGGGTCTATGCAATTCTTTTCGTCATCGTCTTTTGTGAAACCGGCCTGGTGGTCACGCCTTTTCTGCCGGGCGATTCCCTGCTGTTCGCTTCCGGCGTGGTGGCGGGCGCGGGGCTCATGGGCTACGGCGAGATCATGCTGGTGCTGCTGGCCGCCGGTATTTTGGGCGACGCCGTGAACTACTGCATCGGACGGCATGTGGGACCGGCCATTTTTTCCCGCGAAAACCGGCTGATCAAGAAAGAGCATTTGCTCAAGGCCCATCAGTTTTATGAGCGGCACGGCGGCAAAGCCATTGTGCTGGCGCGTTTTGTGCCCATTGTGCGCACATTTGCGCCCTTTGTGGCGGGCATCGCCCTGATGCACCCAACCACCTTCTTTTTCTACAATATTACCGGCTGCATTCTCTGGGTGGGCGGGCTTGTGTCCGCCGGTTATTTCCTGGGCAACCTCACCTGGGTGCGCGAGAATTTCGGCATCATCGTCTATGCCATTATCGTCATTTCCGTATTGCCGGTGGTCATTGAACTGATCCGGGCCCGATGGGGCGGCAGAAAAAAGGGGGGCCACGCCTGAGGGGACGCGTCGCCTTATTCCTGAGCGTCGATCAGGGCCAGCAGGCGCCGCGGCGCGAGAACTTCAATGTGGGCACGCTGCACCACCAGCAGCCCCTCGGCCTGAAGCTGCTGTAAAACGCCGCTGACCGTGGGCTGGGTGGAACCGATCATGGCGGCGATCTGCTCTTGCGAAACGGGCATATCGCCCCGTACCGGAGCCTGCCAGGCCGGCGCTGCGACGTCGGCGGGCAGGTTGTCGCAGACGAGACAGAGCAGCAGACGCAGCAGCCGGTCGCGCACGGTGGAGGATGTCAGGCGACAGATATGATCGTTGCAGTAGCGCAGGCGGTTGCCGAGCACATTGATCACCCGCCGGGCCATGCTGAAGCGGCTTTCCAGCATGGCGCTGAATGCGGCGGCATCCATGACGTGGATGACGCTGGGCATCAGGGTCTGGGCATTGGCCATGCGCAGGCTGCCTTCCAGCACTTCCGAAAGGCCGAACATTTCGCCTGTGCGACGCAGAAAAAACATGGGTTCCTTGCCGTCGCCGGCCACGCCGAAAATCCGCACCAGTCCCTTTTCCATATAGTAGCAGGCGTCGCCCGGGTCGCCGCGCGAGAAAAGACGTTCGCCTTTCTTCAGGCACAAACGGGTCGCGCGGGAAAGAAAGAGGGCTTTTTCCTGCTCCAGCCCGTCGAAAAAACAGCTCTTGCGTAGAACATGCAGAAAAGACATGGCATTCCCGCAAGCGCGGCGTCCGGCCTGTTCCCGGAGGTAGGGGCCGGACGCCGCGCGGCTTCGCGGTGGGTCAGTTTGTCCGGTTTCGATAGCTGTATGTGCTTTCGACGCCGTTGATGTCGCGGCATTTCCAGGTAATGCTGTTCCTGCCGAGGATGGGGCGCAGCCGTGCGCCGAAATAGCTTATCTGGTACGGGATGCGCAGCTCCAGCGCGCCCGATGGACAGACCTTGATGCAGGACATGCAGTCCCAGCATTCGTTGGCGGCGCGGCAGAAAGCCTTGCCGCTCTGAGGGGAAACGGCCATGAGGTCGCCGGGGCAGGCCCTTTCGCAGAAGGATTCCTCCTTCCCGGCGCAGCCCGTGCATCTGCTTGCATTCACTAGAGGCGGCATGTTTATGTCCTCATTATTGCGGCGCGTTGCGCCGGATCAGCCCCGCGTCCTGTCGCCGGGCAGAATCTGTTCATAGGGGCGGGTGAAAACACGAATTTCCCCGCTGGCGGGGTTGCGCACGGATTCCACAAAGCAGTCGAAGTTGACGTCATCCCGTTCCGGATAATCGCTGCGGGTCTGCCAGCCGTTCCAGCGGGTTTCCCGGCGGGCCTTGAGATGGTGCACCACGGCCTCGGCCACATCCACGCGGTCCATGGTTTCATGGGCCTGCATCAGATCATGGAAGCTTTGCGCGCGCAGCAGGGGAAACTGCTTGCGGAGCATGGCGATATGCTTCAGGGCGTAGTCCAGGCGTTCTTCGTTGGTGCGGTAGAACTGGCTGACGCCGCCCGCGTATTCGTCCATCAGGCGCTGGAGACGTTCCTTCATCTCCACAGGCCGCACGCCGTCCTCGCGGCGGGTGAGAAGCGGGGCGTAGACGCGCGCCATTTCGGCCCGCATGTCCTCGTCGCCCGCCGTCACGACGACGGGCGGCACGGACTGCATATAAGCACGGGCGCCCCTGGCGGCAAGCTTGCCTTCCGCCGCGCAGCCGCCCACGAACTTGTTGGGATTGCCCCCGGCGGTTTCCCCGGCGGCGAACAGACCGGGCAGGGTAGTCATGCGGTTGATGTCCACCCAGTAGCCGCTGCCGGTATGCCCGCCCACGATGTAGGGATCGGAACCGTAGATTTCGATGGGCTCCTTGGTGACGTCCTGGCCCCGGCTGGCCAGAAAGAGCACGAACGAGGGGCGCTCGTTGAGATAATCCTCCATCATTTCGCGCGCGGCCTGCGGGGAAAGGACGGTGGTGTCGCAATAGCACGGCCCCCGGCCGTTAAGCCATTCCTCCATGGGCGCATTGGCGCGGATGTAACGCGGCGCGGCGTCGCCCCCCAGATGGCTGTAGCGGCTCATGACCCGTTCGCCTCTGGCGTTGATGATGGGCGAGTGATAGCCCACGGAAATGGTATCCACCGGACCGCAGAAATCCTTGGTGCGGGTGGCTACCCAGCGCTGCTCCAGACTGGTGAGCTCCGCGCCCTGGCGGTAGCCGATGGCGTAGCCTGAGCCCACGCAATAGGGGCACATCCAGATTTGCGCGCCGCAGTCTGTGGAATCCGCCGTATAGGACTTGTACAGCGTACCCGCGCCGCCGGTGGCCACTATGGTGGCCCTGGCGCGAAAAATATAGAACCTGCCGTCGCGCACGCCCAGGCCTGTAGCCCCCAGACAGACGCCGCCGCGCACGATGAGCGAGGTCGCGGCGACGCGATTGTACACGTCGGCGCTTTCAATGGCCTTTTCGGCCATGATGGGTTTAAGCTGCTCGCCGTGGATGGAAATATCCCAGCGGCCCCGGTAATGTTTGTTGCCGTCTTCATCCTTGAGAAAGGGGACGCCCCAGCGCTCCAGATCATCCACGCATTCGTTGAGTTCTCTGGCGTTGGACAGGGCCAGATCTTCGCGCAGGGGGCCGCCGCCCACTTGCGCGCGGCTCCAGCGCACCAGGTCTTCGGGGCTTTTGTCCGCCGGTATGTATGTGTTGATGGCGTCCATGCCCGCCGCGCACGCGCCGGAACGCATGATGTCGGCTTTTTCCATGATGACGATTTTCAGAGAGGGGTCCAGCCTGGCCGCCTCCCAGGCGGCGAAGCAGCCCGCGTTGCCGCCGCCGATGATCAGCAGGTCGGCGTCGACGACGACGGTTTCAATGTCGGCGGGCGTTTCAGGAAAGCGATCCGAAGCCCGTCCGGCGGCGATGTATGCCATAGTTCTCTCCTTGTCTGGCCCGGTGCGCAGCCGGGATGCTTTGAACATATTCCAGCAGATCAGCTTTGACGTTACCCACAGTTTTCTCTTTGTACCGTACCCGCTCCGGCGCTTGATCGCGCAGCTTAGAGCATTTTCAGTTTGAAAAGCTCCGCGTTTCAAACTGAAAATGCTCTAAAACGGCCAGGGTGCGGCCGGATCCCAGACGGGCATGCCCCAGAGGGCGTACCAGGGGGCCATGATGCACAGGCCGTAGGCGATGGCGATGCATACCGAAACGCAGCCCGCCTTGGCGTAGTCGCCGGGAGTGAAGGTGTCCGTGCCGGAGGCGATGACCGCCGCCGTGATCTGGGTGGGCAGGATGTAGGCAAAGGTGTCCGTATCGCAGACCAGCATGGTGAAGGCCACGGGGTGCAGGCCCAGCTTGGGAGCCATGGCGAAGACCACCGGAGCCAGCATGGCCACGGCCGCCACGTTGGACAGCATGCCCAGGCGGATGACGTGCGTGCCGACCATCAGGGCCAGCACAGCCTGCCACCAGGACATGCCGGTGACCAGGGCGTGGATGATGTCGGCCAGCCATTGGGCCAGACCGGACTGGGTCATGGCCGTGGTCATGGTCATGGCGCCGCCCAGCAGCAGAAAGGTGCCCCAGATGGTCTTTTCCTGAATGGCCTTCCACGAACAGGGCAGCAGGCCGGGCGCGAAGAGAAGCAGTATGCCCAGCAGACCGATGACGCCCAGAGGCTGGCGGTGCAATTCGAAAATGAAGCTGCCCTTGCCGGTCATGAACATGACGCCCGCCAGCAGAAAGACGGCCAGCAGGGTTTTTTCAGACAGGGTCATGGGGCCGAGGGCCCGGCTTTTTTCCCTGATGGAGGCCTCGCCCCCGGCGATGTGAATGCCGGAGGTTTTGAAATAGTGCCGAATCCAGATCTGGGTCAGTACGAACATGCCCAGGTAGGGCAGTTGCAGCAAAGCCCAGTTGAGATAGTTCAGATTCGTGAAACCGCCCTTGTCGAAAATGCCCACCAGAATCATGTTGGGCAGATGGGCCGTCATGATGAACATGCCGCAGATCATGGAACCGTAGACCAGGGACTGGATGACGATGGCCTTTTTGGCCGAGCGTTCTTCGGGCGTATCGCCCATCAGATTACAGATGCCCTGCACCACAGGCAGCAGGGTGGCGGCCCTGGCATTGGCCGCGGGCACCAGAAAGCCCAGAACAATGTTGACGAAAAACATGCCCCAGATGATGCGCCCTACCGACGAGGCCTTGAGGCGGGCCAGGATGCTCAGGGCGATGCGCCGGTCCAGCCTGATGAGCTGCATGGCCGCGCCCGCCAGAAAGGCGAAAAGGCAGAGCCAGATCACATGGTTGGTGAAACCGGCGAAAATGACGGCCATGGGCGGCTTGCCGTTTTCCCAGGGCAGAGCGCGGGTGATGAGCAGCAATGTGGGAATGGAAATGCCCGTGATGCCCACGGGCATGGCTGAGCTGACCCACATGGTCGAAGCCCAGAGCACGATGCCGAGCACTGTCATGCCCTCATGCGAAAGGCCGGGAAAGGGGGGAAGGATTGTCCAGAACAGGACAAAAAGACTCCAGGCGAGCAGAAATCCCGCGAAGACGCGCGCGGGATTGTGCCCTTGCCTTCTGACATTGTCGCACAAGTATTGCCGGAACGTCTCGGACGTATTGGCGCTGGACATGAAGAACCTCCCGAAGCCGCGAACTGGATATGTTCGAAAGATAGACCTCGGGGTATGTTCTTTCTATTCGCCCGCTGATAAAGGGCGTATTTTTGTGAAAAAAGGGGCGCATTGCTGCCGGCCTGGAGCGCGTCGCGCTTTGAAGCGTAAAAAGGCGCGCGGCAGAGGTGACGGGGTCAGCGCAGGACGGTCAGACGCCCGTTTTCCATGCGCGCCTCGCGATTGATGCAGAGGGGGGCGTCCTCCCCGTGGTGCGAGACAAAAACCAGATGCGCGCTCAGCCCCCCGGTTTCCGCCGGGGCGGCCAGACAATCCAGCAGGGTCAGATAGCGGGCGCGGCTTTCCGCGTCCAGGCCGGAGCAGGGTTCGTCCAGCAGCAGAACGTCCGGACGCCCCACCAGGGCGCGGGCCAGAAACAGACGGCGCAACTGCCCGCTGGAGAGGCGACGGATGGATGTTTCCGCCACGCGGGCCGCGTCTCCCTCCGGGAAAAGCCCGGCCATGACGCGTAAGGCCTCGTCCCGTTCCGCTTCCGTAAATTCCCGGTATACGCCGATGCTGTTGTCAAAGCCGGAGCAGACCAATTCCAGCCCGTTGAGCGCGAAACCGTAGAGCGCCTGGGAAAGGTCCGATACCAGACGCACGCCCTTGCGTACATCGGCCAGCATTTCCACATGGCCGCCCTGACCCGGCAGCCAGCGGCTGATAATACCTCCGGCGGCCACGAACTCGTCCCCGGCCAGCAGGCGCAGCAGGGTGGACTTGCCCGAGCCGTTGGCTCCGGTGATCTGCCAGTGCTCGCCCTCGTGCAGGCTCCAGGTGACGTCGTGCAGTACCTTGTGGCGGTCAATGTAAACCGACACGTTTTCCAGGGCCAGCAGGATGCGGCCCGTGGCGCTGTAAACCGGACGTCCTGCTTTTGCCGGCGGGGCGCTGCCCATTTGGGCGGCGGGCAGGGCGCGGGCCGGGGGTGGCGCATCCAGCAGGCGGCCCGCGTGAATGTGGCGGCGCTCCGTGCACCAGGGCGGCAGGGCGTCAGCCCGGTGCGCGGTAAGAATCACGGTGCAGCGGTCGGCGTATTCCTCCAGCACGTCAAAAAAGACTTTTTTATGGGCCGCGTCCAGGCCGTCGGCGCATTCGTCCAGCAATAACAGAGCGGGAGCGCGCAGCAGGGCCCTGCCCAGCAAAAGCAGGCGCAACTGCCCCTGCGAAAGAGTGGGCAGGCTGCGGGCCAGCAGGCCCAGGGCTTTCAGGCGCGCGGCCAGGGCCTCCACGGCGGCGGCCTGCTCGTCACCCCTGGGCATGCCGGAACAACTGTAGGGCAGGGGGGTGTCCTCCAGGCCGGTGAGCAGTAGGTCGCGGCCCGTGATGTCCCAGGCCTGACGCTGGTAGCTTTCCTGCTGGGCCGGGGAGACCAGGGCGGTCATGGAACGCCCGGCCAGGGGAGATTCCTCCGCGCCCTCCTCCGTATGCCAGCAAATATGGCCGCTTGCGGGCCAGAGTTCGCCGCGCAGCAGGCGCAGCAAGGTGGATTTGCCCGAGCCGTTGGGGCCCAGCAGGGCACAGTGCCGCCCGCGTTCCACTCGCCAGTCGATATGGTGTAGTACCATTTCCTGGCGGGGATCGCCGGGCAGAAACAGGCTGACGCCGTCCACCGTGACCAGGGGGATACCTTGGGGCCTCGTGGCGGCGTCGGGCAGAGACGGTCTGGGCTGGAATTGGGACATGGCTCGTGTCGGTGTTGTGGTGAGAGCATGTAACACTTGAACTGCTCTAGAGGGTGTCGTCATGAGATGGATTTTCGTGTTATATCAAGGAAGACGAGCCCGCTTTGAAGGAGTGTACTCTTTTGGTACTCGACTGAAAAAGCGGGCGAAGTCTGACGCGGAGATAACCGAAAAGACGCTCATGACGACACCCTCTACAGGGGGAGGGTCGTCATGCGCCCCTTGTCGAAAAACACATGTTCCCTGAAGCCGAACGCTTTGGCGTAGGAGGCCAGCCGAGCGAAGCCGTGGGCCACGTCGTCCACGCCGTGGGCGTCCGAGGCGAAGCTGACGGGCAGGCCCAGCTCGGCGGCCAGGGCCATGATGGGCGGGGCCGGATAGATTTCGCGACAGGCCTTGCGCAGCCCGGCCGAGGAGATTTCCATGGCCATGCCCGCGTCGCGCAGGGCCGTGAGGCAGCGGCGGATTTGCGCCGTGCTCTCCGCTTTGGCGAGCCAGATGTGGAATTGTTCCACAGAGAAAATTTTGATCAGGTCCGGGTGGGCCGCGATATTGAACAGGCCCGAGCGGATCATGGCTTCCCAGGCCGTGAAATAGGCCGTATAGCGGCTTTCGCATTCTTCCTGGGAGGCGCTTTTCCAGGGCTCCACGCCGTCGTCAAAGCCCCAGCGCCCGAGAAAGTGCACGCTGCCCAGCAGATAGTCGAAGTCATAGGCCGTGCACGCGGCGCGGGTGTAGTCTTCCTGCCCGTCCAGCCAGTCCATTTCCATGCCGAACAACACGCGACAGGGGCCATGGCCCCCCTCACGCGGCGCGGCCTTGAGCGCGAGCACCTCGCGCGCGTAGTCCGGCAGATGGCGGGTGAGCTGCTCGCGGTACTCGTGCAGGTAGTCGAAACCCAGCGGGCGGGGCGAGTGCTCGGAAAAGCCCAGCAGGGTCAGTCCCTTGTCCAGGGCCGAAGCGTACATCTCGGCGGGCGAGTTCGCCCCGTGCGAGTATTTGGTGTGGGTGTGCAGATCGACTGTTATCATGTTCGGCTGTCCCAGGTGCGCGGCTTGCCGGAAAAAGATAAAAATTTATGGGAGAGGAGGCAAGCTCCTCTCCCATGACACCATAGGAATTTTGTCCGTCGGCAAGGCAGGCACGCGCCCGCGCCGGGCCGCGCGGCCTGACACAGTCGGCGGGCAAAAGAACATGGCGTCAGGCAAGCAGCCTCTTGACGATTTCCTGCCCGGCCCGCCGCCCCGCGCCCATGGCCAGAATGACCGTGGCCGCGCCGGTGACGATGTCGCCGCCGGCAAAGACGTTGGGAATGGAGGTTTCGCCGGTTTCCTCATTGGTCTGGATGTAGCCCCACTTGTTCTGCTCCAGGTCGGGCGTGGCGTCCAGAAGAATGGGATTGGAACGGGTACCCAGAGCCACGATAGCCAGATCCGTGGGCAGATCGTAGACTTCGCCTTCCACGGGCACCGGACGGCGGCGTCCAGAGGCGTCGGGTTCGCCCAGCTCCATCTTTTGCAGGGTCACGGATTGCAGGCGCATTTCGGCGTCGCCGTTGAAACGCAGGGGAGAGGCCAGCATGGCGAACTGCACGCCCTCTTCCTCGGCGTGTTCGATTTCCTCGCGGCGGGCGGGCATTTCCGCCTTGGTGCGACGATAGACGATGTAGACGTTTTCCGCGCCCATGCGCAGGGCTGTGCGGGCCGCGTCCATGGCCACGTTGCCCGCGCCGAAAACGGTCACGTTTTTACCGGGGAAGGCCGGGGTGTCCTGCTTGGGGAAATCGTAGGCCCGGCCCAGGTTCACGCGGGTGAGGTATTCGTTGGCCGAGAACACGCCCACCAGGTTTTCGCCGGGCACGCCCAGAAAGACCGGCAGGCCCGCGCCCACGCCGATGAACACGGCGTCGTATTCCTTGCGCAGTTCGGCCACGTCCAGGGTGCGGCCGCCCACATAGTTCATGTGAAAATCCACGCCCGCCTGGCTCAGCCCGTTGATTTCCGTAGCCACCACATTCTTGGGCAGGCGGAAGGCCGGGATGCCGTAAATCAGCACGCCGCCCGGCTCGTGCAGAGCTTCGAAAACGTCCACCTTGATGCCCGCTGCCGCGCAGACGCCCGCGCAGGTCAGGGAAGAGGGGCCGGAACCGATGCAGGCCACTTTTTTGCCGCACTGGGGCACGGCGCAGGCATTGGTGCCCGTGACCTGCTCACAGGCCGTGGTGGCGATGTAGGTGTCGGCCACAAAGCGTTCCAGCCGCCCGATGGCGATGGGCTGGCCCTTGGCCTTCAGGATGCACTTGCCCTCGCACTGGTTTTCCTGCGGACAGACGCGGCCGCAGACCGCGGGCAGGCTGTTGGTGGATTTGATGATCCGGTAGGCCGCGTCCATGTTGCCGCGCGCCACCTCGCCGATGAAGTCGCGAATGGGCACTTCCACGGGACAGCCCGAAACGCAGAGCGGCTTTTTGCACTGAAGGCAGCGTGAGGCTTCCTCCATGGCCATTTCCCTGGTGTAGCCCAAGGCCACTTCCTTAAAATTGGAGCGCCGCACTTCGGCGGGCTGACAGGGCATCTCCACCCTGGGGGCCAGCGGTTTTTTGGCTTTCTTAGTTTCCATGAGCGCACCCGTTGTAAGAGTCGAAGGAGATTCTTTCCTGGTCGCGGTAGGCGGAAAGGCGGCGGCGCAGTTCGGGGAAGTCCACTTCATGCCCGTCGAATTCCGGCCCGTCCACACAGGCGAATTTTGTTTTGCCGCCCACGCTTACGCGACAGGCGCCGCACATGCCGATGCCGTCCACCATGATGGGATTGAGGCTGACCGTGGTCTTCACGCCGAAGGGGCGGGTAGTGTCGGCCACGGCGGCCATCATGGGCACCGGGCCCACGGCCACCACCTCAAAGACGGTCTTGTCCTTTTCCAGGCGGTCGCGCAGCAGATCCGTGACCAGGCCCTTGTGGCCGTAGCTGCCGTCGTCGGTGGAGATCAGCAGTTCGTCGGCAAAGGAGGAGAGCTCTTTTTCAAAGAGCAGCAGGTCCTTGCTGCGCGCGCCGATGATGCCCACCACCCGGTTGCCCGCGCGGGAGTGGCCCTTGGCGATGTGGTGCATGGCCGCGATGCCCGTGCCGCCGCCCACGCAGATCACAGTGCCGCGTTTTTCAATGTGCGTGGGATGGCCCAGCGGACCGCAGACGTCCGGAATGGCGTCGCCTTCCTTGAGGGTTTCCAGCAGGGCCGTGCTTTTGCCCAGGACCAGATAGACGATGGTGATGGTGCCGTTGGCCGCATCCGTATCGGCGATGGTCAGGGGGATGCGTTCGCCCGTGGGGCTCATGCGCAACATGACGAAATGTCCCGGATGCGCTTTTTGGGCGATGTGCGGCGCGTGCAGGACCAGTTTGCTGGTTTTGCCCGGGATCAGGCTTTCCTTGTGTAGAATGGGGGTCGGCATATGCTCTCCTGTGCTGCGATTGGGCTCTTAGTGTCGCGTCAAGCGACACATGTCGCAAACCCGCAAGGGGTTGCGCGCCGCCGCAGGCGGCGTAAGCACAGCAAAAACCGCGTTTTTTGCTGTGTGATCTTCACGCCGAACCGACAGGTGAGGCGTGGCATCTCATTAGAGCGGTTTACCTCTGAAACGCTACGGGGTTCAGAGGGTTCATTCCGGCAAAAAACGCGGTTATCGCTGCTGTCGATCCCCGTATGGCTCCGTTGTCGCCAACAGGGACTGCCCATCGGGCTGCCTTCGGTCGCTTTGCCGGAATCCACGCCGCGTTGCTCTCGATGCCTGTACGCCCTTTGGGCTACAGGCACGGCCCTACGGGCCGCCCGTCGGGTCGGTCTTCGCGGCGCGCCTCAACGTGTTCGGCGTTGCGTCCCCTTGGAACAAACTTGCAACAAGTGACGCAATGCCGGTCGCCGCCCTCGTGGGCGGCGGGCGAGTCGAAAACCGCGTTTTCGGCGAAACGATTTGCGCCAGATTAAACGCGAATGAACGACGTGGCAAGCGCGGCCACCCGGCAACCGTCTAATTTCATATGCCTTTATAGGCCGCCAGAGCCCGGTTTGTTTGAATATTCAGTCAAAATAATTTTTATAAATTTTTTTTATCCTCCCCTAATGGCCGCTTCCGGCGGGCCGATAAGAATACTGTTGAGTGGGGAAAGGGGAGAACGCAACACCAAACGTAAGGAGGCGGATCAGACCACCCCGTTGCAGGGAAGCAGTGATCCATTCAGGGAGGAATGGACATGTCGCTAATCATAACTGACGCATCCCGAACGGCGAAGGCCGCGCAGGATGACGCCGACCCCGAGGCCAGACAGGAACTGGCCCGGCTCACGCGTTATCTTGCCATTTTGGAAGACAATAAAAAGGCCAGCCGCTTTGTCCCCGACGACGCGGCCCTGGCTCTGGATATGGCCGGTTTTGTGCGCAACCGGCTGCGCGGCGGGCGCGCCGCGCCGGGCAGCCCTTTGGCGCGCCTGGCACTGGCGCTGGTGCAGACCAGCCCGGACGCGCCCGCGCAATAACGCGCCGACCCACCCGCGCCCAAGCCTTTGGCGACAGGCGCGAAAACAGCCGCCGCGCGGCGTGGAACGCCGTCAGGCGGCATAACCGGAACGCATCACCTTTCCGTGACATGAAGGGGTACGCGGCTGATCCGCGTTCCAGCAGATCTCCACTCAGAATGGGAGGGGCCGTGGGGGCCCCTCCTTTTTTTGTCTGCGGCTGTGGCGGGCGGCGGCACGCTATGCGCGCTTCATGTCCTCGATGAGCGTGGCCAGAATGCGGGCCTGTTCCGCCAGGTCGCTGACGGAACGGGAGGACTCGGCCATGGCCCGGGCCGTTTCCCCGGCAATGGCGTTGACCTGGTCGATGGAACGGCTGATTTCTTCACTGGAAGCCGACTGTTCTTCCGAAGCCGTGGCTATGGCCCGCACCTGGTCCGCGGACTGCTCCGCCATGCTGACGATTTCCTGCAAGGCTCCGCCGGACTGGCGGGCATAGTCCGTGGCCGCGTCAATGGTGGCCACGGCATTGTCCACCTGGGCCATGCTCTGCCGGGTGCTGCCCTGAATGGCGGCAATGGCGTTGCCCACCTGCGAGGTGGAGGCCATGGTTTTTTCGGCCAGTTTGCGCACCTCGTCGGCCACCACGGCAAAACCGCGCCCGGCATCGCCCGCGCGGGCGGCCTCAATGGCCGCGTTCAGCGCCAGCAGGTTGGTCTGGTCCGCGATGTCGGAAATGACGCCCATAACCTGGGAAATGGACTGGGCGTGCCCGCTGAGCGTCTCCATATCCTCTTTCAGGGCCAGAGACTGCCGTTGCACGTCCCGGATGCTGTCCACCACGTTTTTGACAATGTCTTCGCCGCTGATGGCCTTTTCGCGCGTATGGGCGGAAACGCCCGCGGCCGTGCCCGCATTGCGTGCCACTTCAACCACAGTGGCGTTCATCTGCTCTATGGCGGTCACGGTTTCCGCAACCCGGGCCGCCTGTTCGGAGGCGCCGCGCTCGGACCGGACGATCTGGGCCGAAAGGGACGTGGACGCCGAGGAAACCGTGCCGGCCACTTCCTCCAGCCGTTGCGCCGCCGCCAGCATGGCCGCGGTTTTGGCTCCGGCCTGCTTCTCGGATGCTTCCGCCTCCAGCATGGCCGCACGGGCTTTCTCCGCCTGGGACCGCGCGTCGGCGCTCAGCTTTTCAGCCCGGTCAAGCCCCTCCAGAAGACCGGCGATCATGTTCTTCAGGGAGGTGCTGAGCCGCCGGACTTCCCCGCCGAAACGCTCATCCCTGATTTCATGATGCAGATCGCCCCCGGCAATGGCCTGCGCGGCGTCGGCCAGGTGGGACAGGGGCCTGACCGAGGCGCGCACGATAAGCATAATAAAGCCGGTCACCAGCAGAATGGCGGCAATGCTCATGACGATAGTCAGCATGCTGATGCTGCGCACGCCCGCCAGCACTTCATCCATGGGTACGATCAGGGCGAGATACCACACCTGATCCGTCTTCAGCAGGGGCACGGGCGCGTAACAGCAGAAGATCATGCCGCCGCCCTCGGCGTCCCGGCGCAATTCCATATAGGGCTCGCCCTTGCGGAATGCCTCCTCCGCCTTGTCGGCGGAAATCCAGCCCATTTTGAAAATGTTTTTGTTGATGACATCAGGGTTGCGGTGCGCCACCAGTGTGCCGTCCTGCGTCATCAGCTGGGCGTAGCCGGTGGAATAGGCCTTGATGCGGGTGACCTGCTCAAGCAAGCCCTTCAGCTCCACGTCAACGGTCACGCCGCCCCGGTATGTTCCGTCCACCAGAACCGGGGCCGCCGCCGTGGTCATGGGCACTGTCCGGCCGCCGACCTCGTACATGTACGGCGGGGTCAGGTAGGGCTTTTTTCTGGTTTTGGGTTCCAGGTAATAGTCGGCCTTTTCGTACTCCGTAAGCAGGGTAACCCGCTCGCCTTGCGCGGTATAGGGGATGAACTTGCCTGCGGCATCGCTGCCGGGCGTATTCCTGAATTCCGCGTCGCGGCCGTCAAACGCGCCGGGCTCCCATACCGCTCCCGAGCCGATGGCGGCGCTGTTGCCGGAGTGCAGCCCTTCCAGCATGGCCACGAGCAGCTCGCGCGAAACGGGAATGCCGCTTTTGAGCGCCTGGCCCAGGCCGCCGGCCAGAGTGTCGGCCTGTGTCAGGGCAGCGCTCAGAAAGGTGGAGATGGGACCGGCCTGTGCCGTGGCGAGATCGGCCAGTTCGCGTCTGGCCATCTCTTGGGTGGCGGCGGACGTTCTGGTCTGGATCTGCCAGGTCAGAGTGCCCAGCACGGCGATCAGCAAAATGGAAACCGGAACGATGATCCGGGGGGCCATGCCCAGACGGGTATACCATGCCATGACGTGATCCTGTTTTTGACAAAATGGGTGAATATGAAGGGTCGGGCGTGTATATACTGCTTGACCGGCGATTTCAAATGTATTTCCGGTCAGTTCCGGAATTTTTTATGAAAGGTTTTTCCACAGGGCCGCGGCGGGCAGGCCGGGCTTGTCGGCCGCCTGCCCGGCTGCTAGATTCAGAATCTGCCTGAACCTCCCCCGGCTGTCGCAGCCGTCTGGTCTGTGGAAGGCGCGTTGATGTTCTGTGTGATACTCAGGAGGGATTATGCTTCTGCTCAGCCCCAGAATGACGCCGGAGGAATACGCCTTCGCGCTCACGGATGAGGCCTTTGCGGCCTGGCGGCCCGTGGAGGGCAAACAACAGTTCTGTTTCGACTATGACGGCGAAATGACCGTGTACCAGAAGCTGGAATATATGGGCGGGCTTATGCAGGGCTTTTACCGCCGATTCCGACAGGCGCGGGCCGCCGGTGGCCGGGAGGCGGAGTGAGAGAAGCATTGGGTTTACGAAGCGCTGAACGGCGGAAACAGACGCCGGGCGCTATGTTTTTTCCTGCCGCCGACCGTGGCTGAAGTCCGCCGCGTACAGGCGCGAGGCCGCGCCCTTTTCCAACTCGCCGGGCAGGATCAGAAAAACGGTCTGGCGGGTGATGCCGTGTTGTTCCACGCAACGGGCCAGGCCGTCCAGGGTGGTCCAGTGCAGTTGCTGGTCCGGCCAGCCCACGCGATGGGCGCAGAGCACCGGCGTTTCCGGGGGCAGGCTGCGGGCCAGTTCCGCCTGAAGGCCAGCGGCGGAATGGGCCGAGAGATAGACGGCCAGAGAGGTCCTGTGCGCGGCCAGGGCGGCCAGGCGTTCGCGTTCCGGCACGGGAGTGCGGCCTTCCATGCGGCTGATCATCAGGCTCTGGGTTACTTCCGGCACGGTAAAGGTCACGCCCGCGGCGGCGGCCGCCGCGCAGGCCGCCGTGACGCCGGGGATCACCCGCCAGGGGATGCCGTCGCGTTCCAGCAGGGCGATCTGTTCGCGCAGGGCTCCGTATAATGAGGGGTCACCCGTATGCACGCGGGCCACGTCCTTTCCGGCCAGGGCCGTCTCGCGCACCAATTGATGGCATTCTTCCAAGGTCAGCGGCGCGGAATCCGCCACCCGCGCGTCCGGCCCGGCGCAGGCCACCACCTCCGGGGGCACCAGGGAACCGGCGTAGAGCACCAGCCCGGCTCCTTCAATAGCTTTGCGGCCCTTGAGGGTCAGCAGTTCCGGGTCGCCCGGCCCGGCCCCCACAAAGAAAACCATGCCTGTTTTCGCGTTTTCGGACTTTGTGTGCGTGTTCGGCATGAATGCTCCTTTTCGTCCTCTGCCGGCGTCAGGCTCGCCCCGTGCGAAGGCCGGGTTTGAATATACTCCCTTCGCCCGGGACTCGCTTTCTTGGCGGAGAACGAACACCCTTATTTAGAAACAGCTCCTGGCGGCGCGTCCGTTTTACTTCCCGCCGGACGCGGGTTTCTGCGCGGCCAGCAGAAAAACCGGATTCAGGGCCGCCAGGTGCAGATCTCCCGCCAGCTCGCGGGCCTCGGACGCCTGAATCTGCATAATTTCCAAGGGCCAGTCCAGACCTTCCAAAAAGCGGCGGCAGAGGCAGAAGGTGTCCAGCAGCACGCAACTGGCAACCAGGCGTCCGCCGGGCGGCAGGCGGTGGCAGACATGGCCCAGAATATCCTCGGCATCCTCGCCGGACAGGCCCCCGCCGATGAAGACCCGCTGCGGATCAGGCAGGGAGGGCAGGCATTCCGGGGCCTGGCCCAGGCAGACGTCCAGAATGGCGGCCCCGAAGCGGCGGCGGTTTTCCTGAATGCTCATGGCCCGCCCGGCGCTGCGCTCCACGGCCACCACCCGGCCTTCATGGGCCAGCACGGCGGCTTCCAGAGCCACGGCCCCGGAACCCGCGCCGATATCCCAGACCACATGGCGCGGTCCTACGCGCAGCAGGGACAGCGCGGCGGCGCGTACCGGCTTTTTGCTGATCAGCTTGCCTTCCACGGCCAGCTCCTCGGCGTCCAGGCCCAGGTGCGGCCTGCGCGGGAGCTCGCCGGGGATCAGCAGCAGGGTGCAGGCCGGGCCGAAAGTGCGACAGGCCGCCTCGGCCAGGCTCAACTGATGCCGGGCTTCGTCGGGCGCGCCCATGCGCTCGAAAATATGCGCCGTGAACCAGTCCACGCCCCGGTCCAGCAGATGGCGTGCCAGCACGTCCGGGGTCATGCGGGCGTCGGTGAGGATGCAGAGCGGCGCGTCCTTGGCCACGGCCACATTCAGCGGGCCCAGGTCGTCCCGGCCGTGCAGGGAGAGGCAGACGACCTTGTGCCAGGGCAGGGCCAGGCGGGCGCAGGCCTGCTGCAGGGAGCTGACCGCCGGAATCAGACGCACGGCCTCCGCGCCCAGCTGGCGCACCAAGGTGGCCCCGATGCCGAAAAAGAGCGGGTCGCCGTCGGCCAGCAACAGCACGCGTTCCCCGGCGGCGCGCATCTGGCTCAGGCGGCTGAGCAGGGGTTCCAGCGGCAGGGTGAGCGGCAGAAGGCGAGCCTTGAGTCCGCTTTGGCCGTCCTGAGCTTCAAAGGCCGCCAGCAGTTCCCTGCCGCCGCAGAGCACGTCGGCCGCTTCCAGAAGGGCGCGCTGTTCCGGGGCGAGGGCCGCCGGGCCGCGCGCGCAGCCGCAGCCCAGGCCCAGTACGGTGATGGGCGCGGGCTCCGGCGTGGTGGGTTCAAAAACAAAGAGCGAATGGAGCATGTCCGCCATGGGCGGCCAGCCGTCCGCCTGTCCTGTTTCTTTTATCGCTTCAGCTTGCGGGGACGCGCCCTCGGCACGGTCTTCCGCGTCCACCGTGTCCACGGCGGCGTCCGTGGGCCGGGGCGTTTCCGTGAACGCAATGCCGGGAAGCACAATCTGCTTTTTCATAGTGCCATCAATTCCCTGCCGTCAGTGTGAAAAAGGTGCAGGCTTACGGGGCGACCCGCGAAAGCCCATGCGGTTTGGGCCGCCCGACGGATCACGGCGGCCAGCGCATCCGATCCGGCGGGGTCGGCCAGCAACAGTTCCAGGGCGTGCGATGCGGTCACGCAACGGGCCACAGCCGGGGCGCAGGCCGTGCCCGTCTCATTACAGAGATGCGCCAGAGCCGCCATATCCAGCTCGGCGTCGCGGGCGTGGGTATAGGCATGGCCTTGGGCGAGCTTGACCAGTTTGCCGAAAAAGCAGCCCCAGACCAGCCGCTCAAAGGGCAGAGCTCCGGCGGCGCGCAGGGAAAATTCCGCAAAATCGGCAGCCTGCACGAAACACCGGGGCGCAAGCTCGGGGTAGCGGGCCATAAGCAGTTTCTCCGAGCGCCGTCCGGTGGAAAGGCAGACTGTGCGGCAGCCCGTGGCCTGGGCCACATGCAGGCCCTGTTCGATGGTGGCGCGCCAGGCGGCGTGGCTGTATGGGCGGACCGTGCCCTGGGTGCCCAGAATGGAAATGCCGCCCACAATGCCCAGGCGCGGGTTAAAGGTGTGCCGGGCGATTTCCGCGCCCTGCGGCACGCTGATGATCACGGTCAGAGGCGGGCAGGGGCCGCGTCCGGGGACCGGGCGCGCGGCCTGACGGCCCAGGGCGAAGCGAAGCTGCTCCCTGGGCACGGGATTAATGGCCGCCGTGCCCACGGGCAGGGGCAGGCCCGGCAGGGTCACACGGCCCACGCCGGGGCCGCCCTCGATGCGCGTAAAGTCGGGATCGTCCGGTGCCCAAAAAGGCGCTTCGCAATCGCGCAGCAATACGCTGGCCGTGATCAGCGCGCCCGAGGTGGCGTCCGGATCGTCGCCGCCGTCCTTGCGGATGGAGGCGTGGGCCGCTCCGGCGACCTGTGCCGGAGCCGGGAGAAAATCCGGAATCAGCTCCGCCGCCGGGCCCGGCGCGCAGTCCGCCACCGGCAGAACGCACCGGCCGCGCGGGCTGCGCCCGGCGAAAGATTCTTCCCCGGCGGCGGGCGCGAAGGGCGGCAGGGGCACGTCCACGCTGTCGGGCGCGCGACCCGTGCGCAACAGGGTGAGCGCGGCCAAGGCCGCGCCCGTGGCCGCCGTGCCGGTGGTGAAGCCTTCGCGCAGGGGTCGCGTCACAGTCCGGGCCACGTCGAGCTCACGCCGCGTCGTCAGGCAGCCAGACCTGCCCCCGCGCCACCAGAGAAACCGGGCCGTCCACAGCGGCCAGACGTTCCTCGCCCTCGTTGAACAGCCGCACGTCCAGGGCCGAGCCGCCGGGCTGCATGATGGAAAAATCGCGCCGCCCGCCCGCGCGGGACAGACTGAGGGCCAGAGCCAGCGCGCCGGAACCGCAGGAACTTTCCAGGCAGGTGGTTTGCGCGTCGCGCACATGGACCAAGGGCAGCATGTCCAGCTGGCCCTGGCATTCCCGCCACCAGATGGCCCCCACCGCGGCTTCCCCGTCCAGGCCGCAACGCCAGCGCAGCAGGGCCGCCGCCGTGTCGCAGTCCTCGGGAAAGGGATGCAGGGCGGCATTGAGCAGCACATGGACAATGCCCGGCAGGCGCACCAGGGTCAGGCCCTCGGCCAGAGACCGCAGGGGGCAGGCGGGCAAGCGCAGCACGGCCTCCACTTCCCAGTGCGGGCAGCTGCCGCGCACCGCGAGGCGCACCGGGCTCTGCCAGCCGGAAACCCGTATTTCATAGTGCCGTTCCGCTGTGCCGTCGCGCGGCGTTTCGGGCAGCCCCTCCAGAGCCGCCTGGCGGGGCCCTTGCTCGTGTTCGCTGAAGGCCAGCAGCGCGCCGAAGGCCCGGCTGGCATTGACGCAAAATTCGCCCCCGGCCATGCGCAGCCGCTGTTCGCGCGGGTCCACGAAACCGGCCTGCTCGCCGCCGAGATGCTGCGGGTCCAGAGCCAGACGGGCCAGGCGTGCCTGTTCGGGGGCGCTTTTGCCCTCGGCCGGGAAAAAAAGCGTGGTGTTGCCGCCGGGGCTCCATTTGGAAAAGGTCAATGCGGGCATGACTGGGTTCCTTTATTTCTAAAAGAAAGTATGCCCGAGCCGCGCCGCACTGTCCAGCATCCCGCACAGTCCGTAACGTTTAGCCGATGTGCCGGGTCGCGTCCGGACCTCCCGCGCGTCCGGAATCGCCCGGAATTCCCACATTACGGCTTGCGGTTTTTCCTGAATCTGGTTATGGAAAAAGCAGTTATCGTCTCCATGCCTGCGCGGCAACGAGCCGGTAATATGGCGGGCAAACCGTGATTTACTGTATGTTGACGGTAATTCAACGACACACAACAACGTTTTGGGAGGCACTATGAAATCAGTTCGTCTTCTTGTTCTTGCGGCTGCTCTTGTACTGAGCTACGCCGTCGCGGCGGTCGCCGCCACGCCGGCGTGCAACAAAAAAATCGAGAGCTTCGACTTCGTCGTGGACTATTCCGGCTCCATGATGATGCAGAACAAGCAGCTTAAACAGGATAAAATCGTTGTGGCCAAAAATGTGCTGCAGCGCGTGAACGCGGCCATTCCGGCCCTGGATTATAACGGCGGCCTGCACACCATCTCGCCCAACGGCATGATCATCGCCCAGGGCCCCTGGGACCGCAACGCCATGAGCGTCGGCATCGACAAGCTGCGCTCCGGCTTCCAGATCTTCGGCCGTATGACCAGCATGGGCAACGGCCTGCAGAAGTATGAACCCTTTATCTCCAGCATGAAGCGCGACGCCGCTCTCATCCTGGTCACCGACGGCGACAACAACCGCGGCACCGACATCGTGGAAGTGGCCCGCCAGCTGTATGCCAGCCAGCGTAACATGGTCATCCACATCATCTCCTTTGCCGACACCCCCCATGGTGAAGCCGTGATCAAGGAGATCGCCGCCATGAACCCCGGTTCCGTCGTGGTTCGCGGTGAAGAGCTGGCCACCAGCGACGCCGCTGTGGAACGCTTCGTGCTGTCCGTGTTCTGCCAGGACGAGGACGTGATCGTGCTGCGCGGCGTGCACTTCGCTTTCAATTCCTATGCTCTTGACGGCAAGGCCATGGGTATCCTGAACGAAGCCGCCAGCCTGATCAAGGCCAATCCCAACAAGCGCGTGATCCTCAACGGTTGGACCGACTGGATCGGCACCGACGCTTACAACAAGGTTCTTTCGCAGAACCGTGCCAACGCCGTGAAGAACTATCTGGAGAAGCAGGGTATCCCCGCCAGCCGGATGACCGCCATCGGCCGCGGCAAGTCCTTCAAGTACGACAACAAGACCGAAGAAGGCCGTTACATGAACCGCCGCACCGAAATCTCTTTCGACTAAGCGGACCGTGTAGCGTAATTGCAGAAAAAGCCGGGCGGCGCTTGCCGCCCGGCTTTGATTATGAGGTATGTCCATGCGAATTTTACTGGCTCTTATTCTGACCCTGGGCCTTGCGACCGGCGGCTGCGCCTGGTTCAGCAGCAGTGATGACTCCGAAACGCAGACCCCCGCCGCGCAGCCGCAGGATCAGGCCACCGCCTCCGAAGCCGCGCCCGAGCCCGCGCCGGCTCCGGTTAAGGACGTCCCCGGCAAGAGCAAATCCAAGACCAAGGCCAATGCTGAAAAAGCCTCGGCCAAAAAAGCCCCCAGAGGCGCCAAGTCCGAAGCGGAAATCAGCGCCGAACTGGACAGGGTGGGCCACAAACTGGCGCTCCAGGCCTCCCGCACCGTCATGCCTTCCAAGGCCAGCAAGGAAGTGCGCAAGGACGGCAAGGATTATGTGGCGAGCTACGTGGAAGTGGACACGTCCAACGTGACCACGGAACTGCGTCCCGGTGCTTCGGGACAGTATGTGGGCTTTATCCGCTATCAGGAAAAAATTTATGAATGCCGCGGCGCCAGCAAGAAGGAAGCGCTTTCCGCGTCCTGCCAGCAGGTGCGCGCCCGCCGTCTCAACGAGCTGATCCGTTACGACGGCAAGGAATGGCAGTTCTAGGCCGCCACCGGCATTGAACAGATCTTGAAAAGCGGGGCTTGCGCCCCGCTTTTCGTTTGTTCCGCCTTTGCTCAGCGGATGAGAGCCCCGGCGGCCGCCATAGCAATCGGGCGTCAGCCTGTCAGTGCATTTTAAGTGGTAAATGTTCTAGGGCCTGTTAACACTATTTCAGAGCTATAACAATTAACGCAAAGACGACAAAGGCCAGGAACATGACATCGAGCTTATCGAACCGAGTAAAAACACGGCGGAAGCCTTTGAGCCTCCTGAAAAGCCGTTCTACCTCATTACGTCTTTTGTATAGCTCTTTGTCATACTCCCACGGTTTCAGTCGGTTGGGATTGGGCGGCACCACCGGAGTGAAGCCCAACTCACGTCCCAAGCGAGTCGTTTCATTACCCTCATATGCGCCATCCATAAGCAAGCTGCACGGCGCTGGCATCGGCCCCAACTGGACAAGCAGCCTGCGCCCCTCGGGGGCATCGCCGGCGTTGCCGGGAGTGAGGCTGAAATTCAACGCGCATTCAGCATTCGCGGCAACCATATGAAGCTTGGTCGTCCAGCCGCCTCTGGGCTTTCCGATGGACTGCGGACCTGTTTTTTTAAGGCCCCTGTTCCATCGGGATGAACCTTAACAATAGTACTGTCGAGAGAAACTGCTTCTATTTTAAGGCGGAGTATCTGCTCTTGTTGAAGGAGTTCAAATATACGGTCAAGAACTCCGTTCTTGCTCCAGCGGTTCATGAGCGTGTAGATGCTGTGCCAACAGCCAAAATTTTTCGGCAGTCCACGCCATTTACACCCATGCTCCGCAACGTACAGAATCGCATTCAACACCTGGAGATTGTCAAAATGGACATTACCTCTTTGGCGCAGGAAGCAGTCAGCGATTCTCTCATATTGTTCGCGAGTAATTTGCATAAGACATTCTTACGGAATACTCGCTCTTTGTCAAATAGTGTTAACAGGCCCTAGAGCGTTTTGATATTGAAAATATCTCAACGCGCTGTGCGGATTTTCTGCGGAAATCCGCACAGCGAAATTATCGCAAGGCGAATTTACTTCGCCGCCAAGCGATAATTTTAAGCGCGAATTGCTCTGGAATATGGCGACGGCGCCGTGAAAATGGCATGGCTCAGGCATCGGCGGTGAGCAGATCCGGCGGCAAATGCCTGAGGATCCACTGGGCGCATTCACGCGGATTTTTGCCTTGGGAGTCGCAGCGCAGATCGGCCCAGGCCGCATACAGGGCCTCCCGCTCACGAAAGATGTCGTCCAGGGTCTGGCCCGGCGCGATGGCCAGCCCGCGCTGGGGATTGCGGGCTATGCGTTCTTCGATCACGGTCAGGGGCAGGTCCAGATGGACGATGGGACCCAGCTTCGCCAGGTGGCGCATGGCTTCCTCCCGGTAGACCACGCTGCCGCCGGTGCCGATGACCGTACGGTTGGCCTTGATGGCCCGGATTACCGTGCATTCCGCATCCAGAAAGCCTTCCTTGCCCAGGGCGTCAGTCACGTCCTGGAGGCGTACGCCGTATAGGGCCTCAATCAAATGGTCGCTGTCCAGAAAGGCCCAGCCCAATTCGCGCGCCAGCACGCCGCCCACCGTGGACTTGCCCGCTCCGGCCATGCCGATGAGGACGATGCAGGGGGCGAGTCGGGCCGGAGCCGCGACGAGATCGGGCGTGGGCATGTTTTCTCCTTAGAGTATTTAACACTTGAAATGCTCGCTTACGGCGAGCAAGGCCCGCCTGCTCGCATTCCGTGACAAGGATTTGCGGACAAATCCCTGCGGAGCAGTTGGCGCATTTCATGCGTGAACTGCTCCGCAGCATTTAACACTTGAACGGCTTTGGAGCTGGATAGGCTTTGAATTTGTGTCCAATATCAGGCGGCATTGTCTTCGCGGCAACCGTTTAGCTGCTCCCGAGCTTCGTGCCCGGCTGATTTCGGAAACTCTGCCCAAGCCGGACGGTGGTGTCAAGGAGCATGGGGCGGAAGCGGCAGCGGAAAAATATTGCCGCGAAATCCGGAGAAATGCGGGTTCCGCTCTAAAGTGGCTGGGGAGCGGGCCGATAAGCCGGGTAGAGGTGTAGTCTCATGCGCATGTTGATTGTTTTGACTGTTTTGCTGGGCCTGGCCGCGCCGGCCCTGGCTGTGGAATCCCGCTCCCTGTCCTCGTCCGCCGCGCCGGGCTATCTTGCCGGGCCGCAGGCTCCGCTCGTGTCGTCGCCCACAGTGGGCGCTCCGGTGGTGCCGTTGCCGCCGCATCTTCCGGCCCGGTTGCCCTCGGGCGGCGTCAACCTGGATGAAGCCTGGATTCAGGACGGCGGAGCGCGCCTGTACTGGAATACGCTGGTGATCCCGCGCCAACTCCGGATGGGCGGCGCGAGTTTTGTGGACCCGGCGGCCGTGCCGGAACTTCTGCCTGTCGACAGCGACAAGATCGTGCGACCCGCGCGGCGGCGCGTTCCGGCCAGAGCCGCAGCTTCCGCGGAAAAGCAGAAGTCCGGGCAGCGGACGGCTCCGGCAGGGGCGGGTTCCACCGCGCTCAAGCCGCCCGCAGTCGCCGCCCCGGCCGCCAAGAAGGGGGCCTCCCCAGCGCCGTCGCCCGAGGCCGCCAAGCCTGTGGTGGGAAAGCAGGCCGCGCCGTACAGCGGTCCCGCGTCCGCCGTGGCGGTTCCGCCCGTGCCTCTGCCGATTATGCCCGCGGACCCGGTCGCGCCCAAGGCTCCTGCGACGCCCCGTTGATCCGGAAAATTTCTCCGGGCATTGCGGAAGGTCGACCGGCTGTCGAGGCCCGGTCCGGGCGGCCGCGCGCCTTTTTCCGCCGGGACCGGAGCGATCCTCGTCATGTGCGCCGCTTGACGAGGGGACGGCGGGCGTGTATGTAGCTTCTTCCATATATTTTACCGTTCAGGGTTCAGGCCGTTTTGTGCAGCCGCGCGGGTATGCCGTCGGCGCGAAACACGGGTAAAACCCGCAGCATCCGCGTCCGCCCCTGTTTCCGGGCCGATAGTTCCGGAGTCCGGCAACCTGTCGCGCCACTGTCGCGGGCGGAGTGCGTAAAAAAGAGAAGGGAGCAGAGTCATGAAAAGAACATACCAACCCAGTAAAATCAGAAGAGCCCGCACCCACGGTTTCCGCGCCCGCATGGCTACCCCCAGCGGCCGCGCCATTCTGCGCCGCCGTCGCGCCAAGGGCCGCAAAAACCTGAGTGCCTAGCCGGACGGGTATGACCGCCCTTGTCGTACGCCGGGGGCTTTTGTGTCGCGTCTGACCTTTCCACGGCACGTCCGTGTTCGCCGCAGGGCGGAATTTACCGCCTGTTATGAGCGGGGCAGACGTTACCATACCGAGCATTTCCTCCTGTTTGTGCTTCCGAGAGAGCATGTCGGCGATTGTACGCGCACGGGCATGGCTGTTTCCCGCAAAGTAGGCAATGCGGTGGTCCGCAATCGCGTCAAGCGTTTGCTGCGGGAGTTTTTCCGTTTGCACTCCGACCTCCTGCCGGTCCATGCCGATCTGGTGGCTGTGGCGAAAAGGCATACCGGCGGTGACGCGCTGGACCTTTCCCGCGTGACCGCCGAATTTCTGCCGCTGCTGCGGCGGATAGCCCGGCGCGGGCGGGCGGCCGAAGCATGCGATTGAATCGAAAACGCCCCACGGGCCGAGCGGCTCCGAGCCGTCGCGGTCCGTGGGAGGGCGTCTCCTTTGGGGGCGCCGGGCCGTTGCCGCGCGCGACGGCCCGAGGTGGGGTGTGATGAAAATGCTGCTGCGCGGCCTTTGCGTTTTACCCATACGTATCTATCAGCGCTGCATATCGCCGGTGCTGCCCCCCGCCTGCCGCTTTTATCCCACCTGTTCCGCCTATGCCGTGGAGGCCATCCTGCGCCACGGCGTGTTGCGCGGCGGCTGGCTGGCGCTGCGTCGTCTGGCCCGCTGCCATCCCTGGGGCGGTTCAGGTTATGACCCTGTTCCACCCCCACGGCGTCGCCGCGACGTCCCGCCTCTGTCCCAGGAGTGAGCGTCCACATGCAAGACAGCAAAAATTTGATTCTGGCCATTGTGTTGTGCTTAGTGATTCTTTTCGGTTGGGGACGCCTGGCCGAATACATGGGATGGGTGCAGACGCCCGACCCGGCGGCGGTGGCGCAGCAGCAGGAGGCCGTCCGTCAGGAGGCGGTCAAGGCGGAACAGCGCAAGGAAGAAGCCGCCAAAGCCGCGACGTTGCCTGCGTTCACTCCGGCTCCAGGCCGCGACCTGACCGTTGATTCCCCGCTGTACGAAGCTGTTTTCTACACCGGCGGCGGCCCGCTGCGCTCCTTCAAGCTCAAAAAATTCCAGACCGGTCTCGCGCCGGATTCGCCCTTGGTGAACATGGTGGACGAACGCACGGCCGCCGTGGCGCCGTTAGGCCTGGTGATCAACAGCCAGCCGTCCTGGAGCACCGGCCAGTGGTCGCTGGACAGCGGCGAGCAGAACCTGAAGCTGGACGCCGGTCAGCAGGGCGCGTTGCGCCTTGTGGGCGTGGTGGACAACCTGCGCGTGATCCGCGAACTGACCTTCAACGCGGACTCCTATCTGATCAAGGAAAAAATCCGGCTCATCAATGCCGGGGATCAGCCCCGCAGTGTGCGTGTGAGCTACACCGTGGCCTCCGACGCCAGCAATGCGGCCGGCGGCCGCTATGATTCCATGCGCGTGGCCTGGGACAACGACGGCAGCCTGTCCGAGGAATCTTCGAGCAAAACCCTGGAAAGCACGGGCGTGCAGGCCACGGGCAAGATTTACTGGGCCGGGGCCATGAGCACTTATTTCCTGTCCGCCGTGCTGCCCGGCGAAACCAACAACGTCACGGTCAAGGGCCTGTTGCAGAAAACCGTCTACCGCACCGCCGTTGAAGAGCCTGAAAACCTTCTCGCGCCGGGGCAGGAAAAGGAACTGACGGTTTCCTACTGGCTGGGCCCCAAAGACCGCACCCAGTTGCTGGCCGTGTCCGACCAGCTGGCCAAGAGCATCGACCTGGGCATGTTCAGCATCATCGCCAAGGGTCTGCTCTGGTTGCTGGAGTTCTTCCACAAGTACGTGCATAACTGGGGCGTGGCCATTATTCTGCTGACCATCGTGATCAAGGCCGTGTTCTGGCCCCTGACGGCCAAGAGCTATGCGTCCATGGAGAAGATGAAGAAGCTTCAGCCCATGATGACGGCCATCAGGGAAAAGTATAAGGACAACAAGGAGCTCATGAACAAGGAAGTCATGGCTCTGTACAAGACCTACGGCGTCAACCCGGCCAGCGGCTGTGTGCCCATTCTGATCCAGCTGCCGGTTTTCTTCGGCCTGTACCAGGCCCTGCTCACGTCCATTGAGCTCAGACACGCGCCGTTCATCATGTATCTGCCCTTTACGGACAAGCTCTGGCTGGCCGACCTTTCGGCCAAGGATCCCTATTACATCACGCCGGTCATCATGGGCCTGACCATGTTCCTGCAGCAGAGGATGAGCCCCCCGGCCACGGATCCCACCCAGCAGAAGATCATGATGTTCCTGCCTCTGATCTTCACGGTGCTGTTCCTGGGCTTCCCCTCGGGCCTCGTCATCTACTGGCTGGTCAACAACATCCTGTCCATCTTCCAGCAGTGGCTGATGATGCGTAAGAACAAGGCCGCCGCGCGGGCCGAGGCGTAGAACGGTTCAGGTGTAGAAGTAGAGCGATTCACGATTGAACTGTGTAATATTTCAATCGAAAAACGCTGTAAAAATGTTGAGCCGCGCGGCAGGGATTTGCCCGCAAATCCCTGCCGCGTGTTGCCTGCGGGCGGCCTTTCCCGTCCGAAAAGGCAATGCGGGATTTTAAAGATGCGCCCGCTTTTATTGTATCTGACTGCAAAAATTCGAGCATGGTTATGCTCTCAATTTTCGCAGGATCGTCAGCGAAAAAATGTGGTTTTTCGCTGACTCACGGCGGCTGCGTCGCCGCAAAGCCCTATGGGGTTTGTGCGTCTAGAGCAGATTACCTTTGAGAATTGACATTCTCAAAGTTTTTAAGCCGCTCGCTCTGCTGTCCTCGCCCGTAAAGCTCGAAGACTCGCTAACGGGCGAGACAACCGCGCAAATAAACTGCGCTTACGCCTTCGTGGCGGGCGTCTGCTTATGCAGCCGCCAGAGCAATTTCAAAGTGAAATCGCTCTAATTTGAAAATTAGACATGAGGCGTGGCTGGCGTATGCCGCGTTGGAACACCCGTCGTGCTCCGGCATCGAGCTGATTTTGTCCTCTCTGTGTGAGTGAGGTTCGTTATGGAAGGGTTCAAAGAATTTCAGGGCAAAGACCTGGACAGCGCCATCGAGGAAGCCTGCGGCTACTTCAACACGGCGCGGGAAAAGCTGGAGATTGAAATACTCCAGGACGCCAAGTCCGGCATTTTCGGCATAGTGGGAGCGCGCAAGGCCAAGGTGCGCGCGCGCAGGGCCCATCTGCGCGAGGCTGTGGAAAGCATCCTGGGCAAAAAAGGCGCTGCCGCCCCCGACGAAGAAGGGGAGTCTGCAGGCGCGGCTCCGCGTATCCCGGAAAAGAACGCCCGGCAGGAACGCCCCCGGCGCGGGCGGGAGCAGAGCCAGGAGCGCGGGCGTAAAAACGCCGCTTCCATTGCCGCTGAAGAGCCTTGTGCCCGCGCGGCGACGCCGCCCGAGTCCGGCGCGGCTCCCGCTGGGGAAATGGAAGAGAGGGCCCAGGCCGCGCCGTCCATCCGTTCCGCACCGGAGCCGGAAGTGGGTGCCCGCGCTGACGTCGCTCCGGCTGGGGACGAGAATTGTCCTGAAGGCCAAAGCGAGGAGCGGGAAGCCGCGTGCGCCGCAGACCGTGACGAGGCCCGCGCGGAAACACGCGCAGGCGGGCGGCGGGAATCCTGCCGCGCTTCCGGGCGTGCCCGGCCCCGGCGCGAGGAAAGCCGCCCTGGAAGCCAGGAAGGAACGCCCGGCGAGGGACTGGATCTGTCTGGGGAGGATCTGGACGAAGCCGGTGAAGGTCTGCCCGTGACGCCTGTGGAGCAGCTGGATGCCGTCCGTCTGGAGGCTCTGGTTCAGGAGGCCGTGCGCGAGCTGGTGCGGCCCATTGTGGGTACGGAGATGTGCCTTGACGTCAAAGTGGGCGAGGGCCGGGTGCAGGTCTGCGTGGACTGCGACGAGGACTCCGGCCTGCTTATCGGGCGTGAGGGCCAGACCCTGGCGGCTTTGCAGTATCTGGTGTCGCGCGTTGTGTCGCGGGGTATGAACGCCGCCGTGCGCGTGCAGCTGGACGCCGGGGAATACCGTCGGCGCCAGGACGAAAAATTGCGGGAAATGGCCCTGGCCCTGGCTGAAAGGGTGCGCCAGAGCGGACGTTCGTATTCCACGCGACCCCTTTCTTCCTATCATCGGCGCATTGTGCATGTCTGCCTCCAGGACGCCGGAGATGTGCAAACCCGCAGCACCGGCGACGGTCCCATGAAAAGAGTGGTCATCATGCGCCGGAAGCTGGAAAAAGCGTAGCGGACGATTTTGGAGCAATTTCAAAGTGAAATTGCTCCAACGCCGCACCGTGTGCGGCTTTGAAATTTGTAAAATTTCAAAGCTGACGATACGTTTACTCCGCCGTTCAGCCCGGCTGTCCTCGCCGTAAAGCTCGTAAGCACGCTGACGGAGAAGCGACAGCGCAAATAACGTGCGCGTACGGTTTCGTAGTAAAGCATTCCAATGTTGAGATGCTCTAAAATGCTCCAGGGAGCAAAGCTGTCCATGTCCACCATTGCCGCCATAGCCACGCCTCCCGGAGCCGGGGGCATCGGCATTGTGCGCCTTTCCGGCCCGAGGGCCAAGGCGTTGCTGGCGCGCATGTTTCTGCCCCTTTCGCCGCGTTTTGAAAATTTTCGCCCCTGGTTCCTGCACCGTGGCCGGGTCCTGGACCGGTATGGTGAAGCCCTGGACGACGTGTTGGCCGTGTTCATGCCCGGCCCGCGTACCTTCACCGGCGAGGATATGGCCGAAATCCACTGTCACGGCGGCCCGCTTATTGTCCAGGCCGTGTTGGAAAGCATTCTGCGTCTGGGCGCGCGCCAGGCCGAGCGGGGCGAGTTTTCGCGCCGGGCCTTTGCCAACGGGCGCATGGACCTGAGCCAGGCCGAAGCCGTGGCCGAACTTATCGCCGCGCCCTCGCGCGAAGCCCTGCGTTACAGCCTGAACCGCCTGGACGGCCTGCTGGGCCGCCGCGTGCTGGCTCTGCGGGAAGAGCTGGAAGCTCTGCGCGTCCAGGTCTGTCTGGCCGTGGATTTTCCCGAGGAAGAGGTGGAATGCCTTGCCCCGGCGGCCTTCGGCCGGGCCGTGACTGAAGTGGCCTGCTCCGTGCGGCGCCTGTTGGCCGGGCAGAAGCGGGCCCGCGTCATGCAGCAGGGAGCCGTCGTGGTCCTGGCCGGAGCGGTGAACGCGGGCAAATCCAGCCTGCTCAATGCGCTGCTGGGCCGCAACCGGGCTCTGGTCACGGACATTCCGGGCACGACCCGCGATTTTCTGGAAGAAGCCTGCGATCTGGACGGGCTGCCCGTGCGCCTCACGGATACCGCCGGTCTGCGCCAAACCGAGGAAGGCCGGCACGGCGCGGATGCCGTGGAAGCCCTGGGCATGGCCCTGAGCCGGGAAAAACTGGGCGAAGCGGATTGCATCCTGCTGGTGCTGGACGGCGCGCGCCTGGGTGAGGCCGGAGCCGCCGCGGAAAGCTGCCCCGACGCGGCGGCACGCCAGGTGCTGGAACTGGCCGGAGATACGCCCGTGCTTCTGGTCTGGAACAAGAGCGACCTCTGCTCGCCGGAATTGTTCCCGCCGCGCTGGGCAGACGGCCTTTCCTGTTGTAAGGTAAGCGCGCGTTCGGGCGGCAATGTGGACGCTCTGGCCATGGCTCTGCGGCAGACCCTGTTGGCCGACGGATGCGACAGGCCGCCGTCCGACGGCCTTGCGCCCAACGCGCGGCAGGCTCTGGCTCTGGAAGAGGCGTTGGCCGAGCTGGAAGCTCTGGAAGCGGACGTTCGCGCGGGCCAGCCCTATGACTGCTGCGCCGTGCGCCTGGATACGGCGGCGGCGCACCTTGGTGAAGTGACGGGCCTGTCCAGCCCTGCGGAAGTGCTGGACAGGGTCTTTGCCCAATTCTGCATCGGCAAATAAATGCATATGGACCTGAATATGCTGCGCCGCCGCTTGAGCGGCGATGAAATCAACGCCATGCCCCTCTGCCATTATCAGGGGCCGGTGCATGTGATCCGCGTACTGGAGGACTGGAAGCAGGCCCTGCCCGATCTGCGCGCGGACGGCGTGCTGGGCTTCGATACGGAAACCCGGCCCACCTTCCGCAAGGGCAAGATCAACGCGCCCTCGCTGATCCAGCTCGCGACGGAGCGGGCTGTCTATCTGGTCCAGCTGGCCTGGCTGCCCTTTGGCCCGCATCTGGCCGAAATTCTCGCCGATCCAAATGTCATCAAGGCCGGTGTGGGTATCCGCGACGACATGCGCGAGCTCTCCAGACTGCACGACTTTGAGCCCGCCGGTCTGGTGGATCTGGGCAATGCGGCCCGCGCCCACAAGCTGCCCAGCCAGGGGCTGCGTACCCTGGCCGCCAATCTTTTCGGCTGGCGCATCTCCAAGGGCTCGCAGTGTTCCAACTGGAGCCTGATGGAGCTGAGCCAGCGCCAGATCGCCTATGCCGCCACGGATGCCTGGATCGGACGCCTGATTTTTCTGCGCATGCGCGAGTTCGGCCTCATTCCCCCGGTTCCGGCCAGTCCGGCCAATCTGCTTGTCCCGCCCGCAACCCCCAAGCCGGAGAGCGGCGCATGAACGGCGACGGCCAGAATCGTGGGGCGGCTTCCCTGCCTCCCCCTGCTTCCGGCCTGATCCCGGCCTTGGGGCCGCGCCTCGTTTTTTTTACCGGCGGCACGGCCTTGCGCGATTTAAGCCGTCAGTTGACCCGCTATACCCACAATTCCGTCCATCTGATCACCCCCTTTGATTCCGGCGGCAGTTCCGCCGCTCTGCGCCGGGCTTTTGCCATGCCCGCCGTGGGCGATATCCGCAACCGCCTGCTGGCTATGGCCGACAGCGCCGTGGTGCCCCGGAACGTGCTCGATTTCTGCGCCCGCCGCCTGCCCGGAGAAGGGAATGCTGAAGCCCTGCGCGCCGAACTGCGGTCTCTGGCAGCGGTGGAGCATCCGTTCTGGGCTGCCATGCCGGAGATTTTCGCCGGGGCCCTGCGCCTGCACATGCGTTTTTTTCTGGAGCGCATGCCCCGGGATTTTGACCCGCGCCTTGCCAGCCTGGGCAATCTGATCCTGGCCGGGGGCTATCTGCACCACAAGCGTAATTTCGGGCCGGTCCTGGCCTTTTTCAGCCGCCTGCTCCAGGTGCGCGGGGTGGTGCTGCCCATTGCGGGCGAAAGCCTGCATCTGGCGGCGGAGCTGGACGACGGTTCGCGCCTGGTGGGTCAGCACCGCTTCAAGGAGCTGACGCGTCCCGTGCGCCGCCTTTTTCTTACCGTGCACGAACCGGACCGCGCCGGGGCCGCCGTTCATCCCCAGACGCCCTGCCGTCCGCCGCTGGCGCCCGCCGCGGCCGCCTACCTGCGCTCGGCCGGGGCCATCTGCTATCCCATGGGCAGTTTTTACACCAGTGTGCTGGCCAATCTGCTGCCGCAGGGCGTGGGCCGCAGCGTAGCCGCCGCGAACTGCCCTAAAATCTTCATCCCCAACTCGGGCCATGATGCGGAAGTGCACGGCCTTTCCCTGGTCGGGCAGGTGGGCATGCTGCTGCGTCATCTGCGCGAGGACGCGTCCGAGGCGCGCACTGAAGAGCTTCTGCACTGGGTGCTGGTGGACAGCCGGAACGGCCGCTACGAGGGCGGCTTGGGGCCGGAAGTCCGCCACGCTCTGGCGGATTTGGGCGTGCCTCTGCTGGAACGCGACATGGTCTGCGAAGGAGATCCCCAACGGCATGATCCGGAATTGACGGCCAGAGCCCTGCTGGGCCTGTTGCCCGACGGCGGACGCGCCGGGGAATCGGAACTGGGATGAACGCGCGCGAACTCCGCGTTGATGCTGCGCTGGCCGGACAGCGACTGGACCAGGCCCTGGCCGCGCTGACGCCCGAACTGGGGCTGCGCGGACGCCGCCGGTTGATCGCGCGCGGCGCGGTGCTGGTCAACGGCAGGGTGGGAGATGCGGGGTGCCGTTTGCGGCCGGGCGACGTCCTTGCCCTGCGCGGCACGGAGGACGGAACAGGTGCGACGCCGTGTTCCGCGGACATGCCGCGCCTGCTCTCCCGCCAGGGAGACTATTGTTTTCTGTACAAGCCTGCCGGGCTGCACAGCGCGGCCCTGGCCGGGGACAACGGCCTCAGCCTGGAGGCTCTGTTGCCCGTCTTGCTGTCGGAAGAGAGCGAAGGGCGTGCGCCGCGGCTCATGCAGCGCCTGGATTATGGAACTTCGGGCATTGTCTGCGCGGCCCTGGGGGCAAAGGCGGCTCAGGCCTTCCGTGTCGCGGAGCGGGCGGGCCGGTGCGAAAAGCGCTACCTAGCCCTGCTCAGAGGGACACTGGCCGGGCCGTCCACAGTCCGGCTGGCCCTGGATACGGCGGATCGCCGCCAAAGCCGTGTGCTGGCGGACACGGACGACAGGCTCCGCTGGACGGAATTTCTGCCCCTGCACGTCTGGGGCGGCGCGGCGGCAACAGGTCCGCTTGCGGGCCTGGTCCGGGATACGGCGCACGGCGAAAGTACTTCTTCCGCGTCCGGCGCGGGCGAAGGGGAAGATCCCGGCGGCCTGACCCTGGCCGCCTGCCGCATCCGTTGCGGCGCGCGGCATCAGATCCGGGCACACGCGGCGGCCCTGGGCCATCCCCTCTGGGGGGACGGCCTGTATGGCCGGTCGGATCAATCCGGCCCGGCCGGAACGGGATTCTTTCTGCACCACGGGGCCCTGCTGCTGCCCGGCGCGGCCTGCGTGCAATCGCCGCCCTGGCCGCTGCCCGAAGCCCAGGCCGGGGCGGTCAGGAAATGGCTTGAAAGCCCGGCTCAATGCGGTATACTGAGGCGTGGGCATCGCAACAGCCCGGACCCGCATCAGCCGTAACAGGACACACCTCGTCCGGCCTTGCCGGTGACTCTTTTACCAGGAGAGCGCATGTTTGCCGCCTTGCTACCCAAGTCCGCGCCTTTTTTCGCCATGTTGCAGGAGCAGAACGGCTTGTTGCGCCGCATGGCCGGGTTGCTGGTCGAGATGCTCGAAGACCCCTCCAAAATGGACGACGTCCATAAAGAAATCGCCTTTCTGGAAGAAGAAGCCGACCTGCTGCACACCCGGATCATCCGGGCCCTTTCCCAAACCTTCATCACGCCCATCGACCGCGAAGACATCCTGCGCATCAATCAGGAGCAGGAAGAAGCCATGGACTGCTTGCAGAGTCTGAGCACCCGCCTGCATATTTTTGAATTCACTCGGGTGCGCTTTCCGGCCCTGCAAATGGCCCGGACCATCAGCGCCATGCTCGACCTCACCCGGCTGATGCTGGAAGGTCTGGCCCATCGGCGCGACTGCCATAAAACCCGCGCCTTCCGCACGCTGCGCGGCGAATGCGACATGCTTCTGGCCGTGGGCCTGGCCGAACTGATGGACGAGCAGCAGGAGGTCACGCCCGCCCTGATCATGCAAATTCTGAAATGGAGCCAGGCCTACGAGCGCATGAGCATGCTGCTGGAACAGGTCAACACCCTGGCGGAAACCATTGAGGAAGCGGTGCTGAAAAATGTTTGAGGTGCCCCTCCTTCTGGCCGTCATCGTGTTGGTGGCCCTGGTTTTCGACTTCACCAACGGCGCGCATGACTGCGCCAACGCCATCGCTACCGTAGTGTCCACCAAGGTGGTCACGCCGCGTTTCGCCGTGGGCGCGGCGGCCCTGCTCAATCTGGGCGGAGCCCTGCTGGGCACGGAAGTCGCCAAGACCCTGGGCAGCGGCATTGTGCTGCCGCATGTGGTGGAAGGCAGCCACGTGCTGGTACTGGCCGCCCTGGTGGGGGCCATCGCCTGGAACTGCATCACATGGTATTACGGCATTCCGTCCTCGTCCTCCCATGCCCTGATCGGCGGGCTCATCGGCGCGGCCGTGGCCGACGAGGGCTTCGGCGCGCTCAACGTCAGCGGCATTGTGGACAAGGTACTGATCCCCCTGGTGGGATCGCCCCTGGCCGGCTACATCGCCGGTTTTCTGATTATGTGGCTGATTTACTGGATTTTCGGACACGTCCACCGCAGCAAGGTCAACTGGACTTTCCGGCATCTGCAACTGGTGTCCGCCGGGTTCATGGCTACCAGCCACGGCCTCAACGACGCCCAGAAAACCATGGGCATCGTCACCCTGGCCCTGGTGATCTTCGGCGAGATCGACAGCGTGGAAGTGCCCCTCTGGGTCAAACTGGCCTGCGCCGGGGCCATGGCCCTGGGCACGGCCGTGGGCGGCTGGAAGATCGTCAAGACCATGGGCCACCGTATCTTCAAGCTGGAGCCGGTGCACGGCTTCGCCGCCGAAAGCTCGGCGGCTCTGGTGATTACCGGAGCCTCGTTGCTGGGCGCGCCGGTAAGCACTACGCATACCATTTCGGCCTGCATCTTCGGCGTGGGGTCCACTAAACGGCTCTCGGCCGTGCGCTGGAACGTGGCGGGCAGTCTGCTCGTTGCCTGGACCCTGACCCTGCCCGCCGCCGGGATAGTCGGTTTCATTTCCTACAAGTTGCTGCATTTCATCTGGAATTGACGGGCTGATTCGGGGCGATACGGCCGCGTCCAAACGCACAAAAGCCGTTCAGCTTTTGCAAGCTGAACGGCTTTTGTGCGAGGTGACGTCTCACCCTGACGATAAACTGAGGGCAGCCCAACCCTGAGAATGTCAATTCTTGAGGCTAATCCGCTCCTGGGGCCGTCCGGGCTCGCGTCCGGCGGCGCGGGTGTGCGGGAGGATGATTCAGCGATTGCTGTTTTCGCGTTCTTCCTGGCAGGCGCGGCAAAGGCCCACGCCGGGCAGCGCATCCAGACGTTTCTGGGGGATGGGATCGCCGCATTCACGGCAACAGGCCACGCCGTCGATCCATTCCGGTCCGCCGCGATCCATGGAAGCGCGCGCCCGCACCAGGGCGGACTCCCTGTCCAAGCGTTCCAGTTCGGTGGCCTGATCAAACACGTCCATCACTGTCTCCTTGCTTCTTGCGATAAGGCTGTTCGTCTTGCTGGTTTCGGTAAAGTAAGCGGCAACCCCGCCGGGGCGGGGTTGCCGTAAGTTTTTCGTTCTATTTTTCCAAAGACCTATGTTCTTAGCATAAGGGGGCGATGCTGTAAATCATTGATTGCCCGTCAATCAGGGCAGACGCATCTAATTCCAGGTTTTGTAGGCCTTTTATTTGCCGTGATGATCCGTCAAAACCAGCCTTTTGTGTGCTGGCGGCGTCATCTGGCGCTTTTTGCTGCTCATGTACTTGAGTACAGCTCTGCTCTCGATGCCCGTAAGGCTCGTCCGGCTCGCCCAACGGGCACGGCCCTTTGGGCCGCCTTCCGGTCGGTTTCCGCGCAAAAAGTGCCATTTTCCTTGCCAGCACGCAAAAATCCTATTTTTTAGGATTCTCCCGGCACCAGCCATCCGCCTGCGCTTCGCTCCGGCGGAGCAAAGGTGGCTTCGCCTCTTTTTTGTTCGTTCCCCAATCTATCGGGGAATAAAGACTTTTTAGATGCGTCTGCCCTGGCCCGTCAATTCGCCCGGAGCACATCTTCCAGCACGCGTACAAAACCGTCCAGATCCGCCTGGTCAATGGTCAGGGGCGGCAGCAGGCGCAGGGTGACGCCGTGGCTCAGGTTGCAGATGTAGCCCCGGCGCAGCAGTTCTTCCCAGACCGGTTGGCCGTCGCCGGTCAGTTCGATGCCCAGCATCAGGCCCACGCCGCGCACTTCACGGATTTTCTCGGGCAGGCGCTGTTGCAGAGCCGCCAGTTCTTCCTTGACGTGCGCGCCCAGAGCGGCCGCGCGTTCTGCCAGATGGTCGCGCAGCATGATTTCCACGGTTTTGGCGGCCACCGCCGAGGTCAGCGCGCCGCCGCCGAAAGTGGTGGCATGGCTGCCCGCCTCAAAGCCCCGGGCCATTTCGTCCGTGGCCAGCATGGCGCCCATGGGCAGGCCGTTGGCCAGGGATTTTGCCATACTGATGGCATCGGGCTGAAGATTGTAGTTCTGGAAGGCCCAGAATTTGCCGGTACGGCAGAGCCCGGCCTGGACTTCGTCGCAGAGGAAGAGGATGTCCTTCTCCCGGCAGAGGGCCTGCACACCGTGCAGATAGTCCTCGGGCAGGGGCACCACGCCGCCCTCGCCCTGCACCACTTCCACCAGCACGGCGGCCGTGGCGGGCGTGATCGCGGCCCTGAGAGCTTCCAGATCACCGGCGGGCACCTGCTTGAAGCCCTCGGGCAGGGGCGTGAAGCCCTTGCTCAGGCTTTCGCGGCCCGTGGCGGCCAGGGCCCCCAGGGTGCGGCCGTGGAAGCAGCCGCCCAGGGTAATGATTTCATAGGCGTCGCGCTGCTTGACTGTGCGCATATAGCGCCGGGCCAGCTTGATGCAGGCCTCGTTGGCCTCGGCCCCGGAATTGCAGAAAAAGGCCTTGCCGTGGTGGCTGGTGGAAAGCAGCAGCTTGGCGAGATCCAGTTGTTCCTGCTGGTAAAAGAGATTGCTTACGTGCCAGAGTTTGCGGGACTGGCGTTCCAGAGCCTCACAGACTTCGTCGTTGCAATGTCCCAGGCCCGCCACGGCGATGCCCGCCAGCAGGTCCATATATTCCTTGCCGTCCACGTCCCAGAGGCGCGCGCCCTTGCCGCGCGCGATAGCCAGCGGGTAGCGGCTGTATGAGCGGCAGAGCAGGTGTTCTTCCTCGGCTTTGACGGCGTTGAAGGCTTGCGACATGGAATTGGACTCCTTATGGGATTGCGTCTGAAAAGGGTTCACCTCCAGCGGGCGGCCCGGTTGACGGCATGTCCCGTTTTACCGGTGTCATCGCCGTTGGCGGCGGCAGGATACGAAAATCATGCGCGGCGAAGCTGCGGCCCGCTTCAACGGCCCGTGTGCCCGAAACCGCCCGCGCCGCGCCGGGTGGCGGCCAGTTCCGGCACTTCCTGCCAGACAGGGCGGACATAGGGCTGAAAGATCAGTTGGGCCATGCGCTCGCCGCGCTTGAGTCGTCGCTCTTCCCCGGAGGTGTTCAGAAGCATGACCAGGATTTCCCCGGTATAGTCCGGGTCGATGACGCCCACGCCCTGGGCCACGGTGAGCCCGTCGCGCGCGCCCAGGCCGCTGCGGGAGTAGACAAAGCCCGCCAGACCCGGCTGTTGCGGCTGCACGCTGAGCCCTGTGGGCACGCACAGCCGTGCGCCCGGCGCGATATGCGCTTCGGGCGCGTCCAGGCAGGCCCGCAGGTCGAAACCGGCGGAAAGGGCCGTGGCCGGGGCCAGAAAGTCTTCCCGTTCCTGGGCGTAAAGCTCGCGCGCGCCGGAGCGGACAAAGGCGACATGCACCGGGGCTTCGGCTGAAACCGGGGCCGGAACCTGGCCGGAAATGAGAGGAGTAGTTGTGGTCTTCACGCCCAGTCATGTAGCGCAGGAAGGCTGCGGGGGCAAGTGCGCGGGGGCGCACAGGCGTCATATTTGTCGTCTGCGGGCGGCGGGGTGAAGTCAAAGGAGGA
Source organism: Desulfovibrio sp. 3_1_syn3 (assembly GCF_000145315.2). Classification (NCBI taxonomy): domain Bacteria; kingdom Pseudomonadati; phylum Thermodesulfobacteriota; class Desulfovibrionia; order Desulfovibrionales; family Desulfovibrionaceae; genus Desulfovibrio; species Desulfovibrio sp. 3_1_syn3. The sequence continues at coordinate 150,484 of NZ_ADDR02000001.1, read as the reverse complement.
GGGGAACCATGCGGCATAGAGATAGACCGCCAGCAGCATAAGGGGCACGGCGACCGTCGCCGAGGCCAGGGAGAGCAGCAGGAGCACAGTGCCGCGCACTGCCCGGCGCAGGAGCGGACGCGCGGCGTACAGCAGAACCGCCGTGGTCACCAGGGTGGCAAAAAATTTGTTGACGGCCGAAACGGACGGGTCCAGCGCGCCCGCGCCCCAGGACAGCAGGCAGGCAAGCAGCACGCCGGGCGCGAACAGGCCGAGGAACAGGCGGAATTCCTCCGGCTCCAGAACCAGTTTCGCCAGACAAAGCATGCCGGCGAGAGCCAGCAGCAGGCCGCCGAAAAGCATCAGAGCGGTTCCCATGCCGCACCTCCGGGAAGATTGAGAGTGACGGCCGCTGCCGGGCAGGAACGGCCCGCGCGGGCGTATGCCCAACATACGCCGACATTCCGCACGGGGCTAGTGTCTAAAGTAGATCAACTTTGAAATTTTACAAATTTCAAAGTTGACATTCCGGCGAAAAACGTGGTTATCGCTGCTGTCGCCTCCCGTATGGCTCCGTTGCCGCCAACGGGGACAGTCTTAGAATCCACGCCGCGTTGCTCTCGATGCCTGTACGCCCTTTGGGCTACAGGCACGGTCCTACGGGCCGCCGTCGGGTCGGTCTTCGCGGCGCGCCGCACCGTGTTCGGCGTGAGAGCAATTTCAAAGTGAAATTGCTCTCATTTGAAAAATCAGACACCGGACGTCTCGCCTTGCTTTTGGCGCTGTTTTCTTACAAGCTGCCGGGCAGAAAAGGAGCCATAATGAATCCGACATCCATTGCCGTGGTGGGCGGCGGCCTCGCGGGTTGCGAATGCGCGTTGCGTCTGGCCCGCGCGGGCCTGGACGTGACCCTCTTTGAACAGAAGCCCGGCTTCCGTTCCCCGGCCCATGTGAACGACTGCCTGGCCGAACTGGTCTGCTCCAATTCCCTGCGCTCGGACGAGGCCACATCGGGCGTCGGCCTGCTCAAGGCGGAAATGCGCGCCCTGGACAGCGATTTCATGGCCGTGGCCGATGCCTGCCGGGTGCCCGCGGGCAAGGCCCTGGCCGTGGACCGCGAAGCCTTCGCACAAGCCATGACCGCGCGCGTGGCCGCCGAGCCCCGCATCCGGCTGGTGGAGCGCCGCATCGACTCCCCGGACGATCCCGCCCTGGCCGAAAGCGGGGCGGGCACGGTGGTCATCGCCGCCGGGCCCCTGGCTTCGGGGGAGCTTTCCGCCTCCCTGGCCCGCACCCTGGGGGCGGAGCACTGCTATTTTTATGACGCCATAGCGCCCATCGTCTGGACACATTCCCTGGACATGAACGTGGTCTTCCGGGCCTCGCGTTATGACTGCGAGAACGGCGAACCGGCGGGGCAGGGGGACTATCTCAACTGTCCCATGAGCCGCGAGGAATACGAAATTTTTTATCAGGCCCTGCTTGAAGCCCGCAAGGTGGAGGCGCGCGCCTTTGAGCGCGAGACGCATTTCGAGGGCTGCATGCCGGTGGAGGCCCTGGCCGAGCGCGGCCCACGCACCCTGACCTTCGGCCCGCTCAAGCCCGTGGGCTTTGTGGACCCGCGCACGGGCCGCCGCCCCTGGGCCGTGCTGCAACTGCGCGCGGAAAACGCCAACAGCGAAACCTGTAATCTGGTGGGCTGCCAGACCAAACTGACCCAGCCCGAACAGGCCAGGGTGTTCCGGCTGGTGCCGGGTCTGGAACGGGCGGAGTTCGCCCGCTACGGCAGCATGCACCGCAATACCTACGTCAACGCGCCGGAAGCCCTCAATGCGGACCTTTCCCTCAAGACGTGTCCCCACGTCTTTCTGGCCGGGCAGATCACCGGCGTGGAAGGTTATGTGGAGTCCGCCGCCAGCGGGCTCTGGCTGGGGCTCGTGCTGGCGGCCCGGGCGCGCGGCGCGGAGTTGCCCACCCCCCCGGCGGAGAGCGCCCTGGGTGCGCTGCTGCGCCATCTGCAAACCCCGTCCAAGCGTTTTCAACCCTCCAACGCGCACTTCGGCCTCATGCCGGAACTGGGCGAAAAAGCGCGTAAAAAGGACCGCAAGGCCCTGTACGCGGCTCGCGCGCGGGCCGCCTTCGCGGCCTGGCTGGCCGGGATCGGTGAAGCGGGAGCCCTGTAGCGGAGGAGGCCGATTGGCCGCCGGAAAGGAGGCGACAATGTCATCAGCAATGGGCCTGGCCAAACTCGGATCGGCGTTGCGGCAAAACTGGCTGCTTGCTTTACTTGTGCTGCTGCAAAGTGTTCTCAATATAAAAACGCAACATGGACTGGGATTAGTCCTCATCCTGGCTGCGCAACTGGGTAGTGCGTGGCTGCTCTATGGGAAACCCGGCGTCTATGTAGCAAAAATATACTGTTTTGCACTTTCCGTGCTTGCTCTGGTGCTTGTGCTTACCGACTTCAAAATGGATTTTATTTTTAACTCCATGAAAAGTGATTTGGCTTGGTTTTTTATATTTCAATATTGGGACTTATTTGCGAAGCCGCCAGTATGCCTTTTATGATTTTTAAAAGAAAGCATTCTGCTGCATTATGGAGAGTTCCGACAACGATATTTTTTACAGTTATAGCATCATTTACGACCCTGTAATATGGTATGGTCGCGTTGGGCTCCGGCACATAGGGATGCAAATCCGAATGATTCCCCCGGCTGTGCCGGGCAACCACATAGTGGATGGAGTCCGGATAAAGACGCTCCTCCAGGGGCGCGTCAGCCGCCACCGGCAGAGTTGCGGGAGCCGCTCGCCAGTCTTTGGGGTAGATTTGCTCCGCCAGCGATTCGTGAGATGCCGCCAGCGGCGGCCTTTGTCCTGCCACCGGCGTGCCGTGTCTGGCCCCAAAGGGATGATGGATGCCCAGATGCCCGTTGCTCTTGCCTGTGTCGGCCATGGTTCCTCCCTGCTTGCGCGCGTCTGGGACGGCTTTGCGCGCGGTTTTGGGGACGAGCATAGCCTGCGGGGAGGATTCTGTAAGAGTGAAAGGCTTCAGTACGATCAACGCGTGAACGGCGCGGCTTTTTTGTTGCCGGAACGGACGGCGGTCCGAGGCGGCAAAAGTTACGGGAATCCGCCAAAAAAGAGTTGACGCTGGGCGCGGCAGCGGCTATATAGCCTCTTGCCTCTATGTAGGAGCGTAGCTCAGGTGGCTAGAGCACTTCCTTGACACGGAAGGGGTCAGCAGTTCAAGTCTGCTCGTTCCTACCAATTGCAATTCCGGGGATTTTCCCCTCAGCATAGAAAGCGCGCCGCGTAAAAGGCGGCCCGCGCTTGGGTGTCCGGCACAGTGGGGAGGTTTGCCTCCCCATTTGTTTTTGGGGCGTCGTGCGCCGGGCCCCGTGCAGAAGGAGCTTGTGATGGATGTCCGTGTGGAAGGGCAAATGGTGGACGTTCCCGCCGGGGCCGAGGTTGCGGCGGCGCTGCAAAAGGCTTTGAGCGGCAAGAAATTCAAGGCCGTGGTGGCCGCCGGTGCCGTCGTCGACGGCCGGAGCGAGCTGCTGGATCTTTCTGCGCCGCTGCCCGAAGGGTGCGGCGAACTCACGCCCGTCTATGCCGACTCGCCCGAAGGCCTGCAATTGATCCGCCATTCCACGGCCCATGTCATGGCCGCCGCGGTCAAACGCCTGTTTCCCACGGCCAGGGTGACCATCGGGCCGTCCATCGACAACGGCTTTTATTACGATTTCGATGTGGAGCGCCCCTTCTCCAGCGAGGATTTTCCGGCCATTGAGGCCGAGATGCAGAAAATCGCCGCGGCGCGAGAGCCTTTCAGCCGCGAAGCACTCTCCAAGGCCGACGCCGTGGCGCGCTTCAAGGCCATGGGCGAAACCTACAAGGTGGAGCTTATTGAAGGCATTGAGGCGGACACTGTTTCCCTCTATACCTGCGGCGACTTCACGGATCTCTGCCGTGGCCCGCATGTGCCGCATACGGGTTTTGCCAAGGCTTCCAAGCTGATGTCCGTGGCCGGCGCCTACTGGCGCGGGGATGAAAAAAATCCCATGTTGTCGCGTATCTACGGTACTGCCTTTGCCGACGAAAAGGCCCTGGCCGCCTATCTCAAGCAGTTGGAGGAAGCCAAGCGCCGCGACCACCGCAAGCTGGGCCGCGAGCTGAGCCTGTTCGCCTTCCAGGAGGACGTGGCTCCGGGCATGGTTTTCTGGCTGCCCAAGGGCATGCTGGTGCGCGCCATTCTGGAAGATTTCTGGCGCAAGGAGCACCTCAAGCGCGGCTACGACATGGTGCAGGGGCCGCAGCTGCTGCGCGTGGAGACCTGGCAGCGTTCCGGCCACTACGATCACTACCGTGAAAACATGTATTTTACCCGGATCGAGGACGACGCTTACGGCATCAAGCCCATGAACTGCATCGCGCACATGCTCATCTACAAGAACGAGCTGCGCAGCTACCGCGATCTGCCCCAGCGCTATTTCGAACTGGGCGTGGTGCACCGCCACGAAAAGAGCGGCGTGTTGCACGGCCTGTTGCGCGTGCGCCAGTTCACCCAGGACGACGCGCACATCCTTTGCGCGCCCGAGCAGCTGGAAGGCGAGATTCTGGGCGTCATCCATCTGATCCGCGACCTGATGCACCTCTTCGGTTTCCAGTACAAGGTGGCCGTGTCCACCCGGCCCGAGAGCAGCATCGGTACGGACGAGGCCTGGGAATTGGCGACCAACGCCCTGATCCAGGCCGTGGAAAAAGCCGGGCTGCCCTATGAGATCAATGCCGGAGACGGCGCGTTCTACGGTCCCAAGATCGACGTGCGCCTGCTGGACTGCATCGGCCGCGAATGGCAGTGTTCCACCATTCAGGTGGACTTCACTCTGCCCGAGCGTTTCGACCTGACCTATGTGGGCCAGGACGGCGAGCGCCACCGCCCGGTCATGGTTCACCGGGCCATCATGGGCTCGCTGGAGCGCTTCATCGGCGTGCTTATCGAGCAGTATGCCGGAGCCCTGCCCGCCTGGCTCGCGCCGGAGCAGGCCCGCCTGCTCACAGTCACCGAAGCCGGGGACGCCACTGTGGAACGCATGCGCGGAGAACTGCAGGCCTTGGGCATCCGGGTGACGGCGGACACGCGCAATGAAAAACTCGGTTTTAAGGTGCGCGAGGCCCAGGTGGCCAAAGTGCCCTACATTCTGGTTGTGGGAGAAAAGGAAGTGCAGGCCGACGGCGTGAACGTCCGCCTGCGCAGCGGCGAAAATCTGGGGCTCAAATCCATTGCGGACGTGGCCGCCCTGATCCGGGCGGACGCGGAAGAGCCTTTCAAACAAGGAGGGATGCGCTATAGCTTCGCCTAATATGAGACCGCGGCGTGAAATGCCGCAGGACGGCGTGCGCCGTAACGAACTGATCCGCGCGCGCGAGGTGCGCGTTATCGGCGCGGATGGTGAACAACTGGGAATTTTGCAGCGCAACGAGGCCATTGCCCTGGCTAAAGAAGGGGGCATGGATCTGGTGGAAGTGGCTTCCACCTCTGAGCCGCCCGTCTGCCGGATCATGGATTACGGCAAGTTCAAGTACGAGCAGCAGAAGAAGAAAGCGGAAGCCAAAAAACGCCAGACCGTGGTGCAGATCAAGGAAATCAAGGTCCGGCCCAAGACCGACGACCATGACTACGAAACCAAGCTGCGTCACATCCGTCGTTTTCTGGAAGACGGCGACCGCTGCAAGATCACGGTATTTTTCCGCGGCCGCGAAATCGTGCACAAGGACCGCGGCCTGAACATACTGGAACGCGTTGTGCAAGATCTGGCGGACGTGGCCAAGGTGGACCAGGAGCCCCGCGCCGAAGGCCGCACCCTGCAGATGTTGCTGGTGCCCAAGAAATAATCTTCTTGCGGCCGAATGTTTTTTAAGGCACTATGCCTTCCCCGGCGGTCTGGACACGGGCCTTCGGGCATATCCGTTTTTTTTGTTCTGTAAGGAGTACGCCATGCCCAAGATCAAAACCCGGCGCGCCGCGGCCAAGCGCTTTCAGCTTACCGGCAGCGGCAAGTATAAGCGCCGTCGTCAGAATCTGCGCCACATCCTGACCAAGAAGGCTCCCGGCCGCAAGATGCGCCTGGGTCAGGCCACCTTGGTGGACAGCACCAATGAAAAGGCTGTTCGTCGCATGCTGCCCAACGGCTAGCAAGCGCGGCCTTTTGCCCGCTGACGGCGGCATCCTTCGCTTTTTATTCCGGTCACGGGCCAGAAGTGTCCGCTCCCTTCATAAAAAGTTCGGGTTTCTTGTCAGCGACCAAAAATCCGCGCTTGCCCAGTATTGAGCGCGGCGGTTTTTTTTTCGACCCGTTTGGGGTCGGCGGCGCGCGCGGAGCCGCGAGTTCGCTTCAATCCGCGTCCCCCGGCAACGGGGGCGGAGCAAATTTTACCCACCCGGCGGGCTTTCCTCCGCCTGGCCGGTGTGAAGGAGGGGACATCCCATGCGTGTGAAGAGAGGTCTTGCCAGTCATCGTCGCCACAAAAAGTATCTGAGCGCCGCCAAAGGTTTTCGCGGGGGCCGCAGCCGCCTGTACCGCACCGCCCGCGAGGCGGTGGAGCGTTCGCTCCAGTATGCCTTTGTCGGCCGCAAGAACCGCAAGCGTGATTTCCGCACGCTCTGGATTCTGCGCATCAACGCCGGTGCGCGTCTGAGCGGGCTTTCCTACAGCCGTTTCATGCACGGCCTGAAGCTGGCCGGCATTGAGCTGAACCGCAAGGTGCTCGCGGATCTGGCCGTCTATCAGAAGGACGATTTCGCCAAGGTGGTCGAGCTGGCCAAGGCTGCCCTGAAGTAAACGGCATCTGGTCTATTTCTCCAAATGCCTTTCCAAATTTTACGGGCGGCGCGGCCAAAAGCCCGCCGCCCGTGTTTTATGAAAGCCTCAGCGCCGCGCAGGCGGCATCGGGAATCTGCATGGACCTGATTACAGCATTGGAAGGCCTGGTACCGGAACTCGAGCGAGGGCTGGACCAGGCTTCTTCATTGGAAGACCTGGAAGGCTTGCGGGTGGATTTTCTGGGCCGCAAGGGGCGTCTCGCCCAGATCATGAGCCGGCTGCCCAAGCTCGAGCCCGCTGAGCGTCCGGCCGTGGGACAGGCCGCCAACAGCGTCAAGGAACGCTGCAACGCCCTGTTCGAGGCGCGCAAAAGCGCTTTGGAAGCCGGGCGCGAAGCCGAGGCCCTGGCGCGTTTCGATCCCTCCCTGCCGGGTCGCGCGCCCTGGCGCGGCTCCCTGCATCCCACCACGCTGGTCATGGAGGAGATCTGCGGCATTTTCAAGGGCCTCGGCTTTGACGTGGCCTCGGGCCCGGAAGTGGAAATCGACCACTACAATTTCGAGTCCCTGAACATGCCCGCCGAGCATCCGGCCCGGGACATGCAGGACACCCTCTACATCACCGAAAAGGTGCTCATGCGCACCCACACCTCGCCGGTGCAGGTGCGCACCATGCTTTCCCGCAAGCCGCCCGTGGCCGTGGTGGCCCCCGGCAAGGTCTACCGCCGCGACTCGGACCTGACCCATACCCCCATGTTTCACCAGATCGAGGGCTTGATGGTGGGGCACGGCATCAGCATGGCCCACCTGCGGGGCACTCTCACCGCCTTTGTGCGGGCCGTGTTCGGCGGGGAGACAAAGGTGCGCTTCCGCCCGAGCTTTTTCCCCTTCACCGAGCCGTCGGCCGAGGTGGATATTTCCTGCTGCATGTGCGGCGGCAAGGGCCATGTGGACGGCGAACCCTGCCGCGTCTGCAAGACCACCGGCTGGGTGGAGATTCTGGGCTGCGGCATAGTGGACCCGGCGGTGTATGCCGCCGTGGGCTATCCCGAGGATGTGAGCGGTTTTGCCTTTGGTCTGGGCGTGGAGCGCGTTGCCATGCTCAAATACGGCATCGGGGATCTGCGCATGTTCTTCGAGAACGATGTGCGCTTCCTGGGGCAGTTCGCCTGAGGGTAGGGCCATGAGGCGAGTTCTGATTCTGCTTGCCCTGAGCGCCGCCCTGTGCGCGGGCGCGGTGCTGTCGGACGGCTTTGCCCCGGCTCCGCGTCCGGCCTGGGCGGCTTCGGCCCTGAGCCCCCGCCACTCCGGGCTGGAACCGCCGGGCGGCCCCAAGCCTCTGGAAGGCCTGCCCGCCGCCGGTGCGCAGTCGGGCACCACTCAGGGCGGCGGGGGCTATACCGACGCCTACGGCAATACCGTCGACGACCGCCCGCCCGAGGAAAAAGCGCCCCGTCAGCGCCCGCGCCCAGGTGCCTATGGTTCATACGGCTCCAGCGCGGATTCCCGGCCATTGCCGGACCCGACCCCCAGGCGGGAAACCCCGGCCTGGTCATTCAAATAAGCCCACAGGAACGAGATATGCTGCTTTCCCTTTCATGGCTGCGTGAATTTACGCCCTACGAGGGCGATGCCGAAGCGCTGGGCGACCGGCTGACCATGCTCGGCCTGGAGCTGGAGGACATTCAGCGCCCCTATGACGCCATCAGCGCCATTGTGGTGGGGCATGTGCTGGAATGCGTCCAGCATCCTGACTCCGACCATCTGCATTGCTGCAAGGTGGACGCGGGCCAGGGCGAACTGCTGGATATCGTCTGCGGCGCGCCCAACGTGGCCGCCGGTCAGAAGGTGCCCGTGGCCCTGGTGGGCTCGAGCCTGCCCGACGGCACGGTGATCAAGAAGGCCAAACTGCGCGGCGCGCCGTCTTTCGGCATGATCTGCTCCGAACGGGAACTGGGCCTCACCGAGGACCACAGCGGCATCATGGTCCTGCCGGAAAACGCCCCGGCGGGCGCGCGTCTTGTGGACGTGCTGGATCTGGACCGGGAGGTGCTGGACATCTCCATTACGCCCAACCGCGCGGACTGCCTTTCCGTGCTGGGCTTGGCGCGGGAGGCGGCCCTGGCCTTCAATCTGCCCCTGACCATCCCGGACCTGCCCCTGCATCTGGACGCCGACGGCCCGGAAGCCGTGGTGCCCATCGAAATCGCGGCCCCTGAGCTCTGCTGGTTGTATTCGGGCCGGGTCATCTCCGAAATCAAGGTGGCGCCCTCGCCCATGCGCGTGCGGCACCGCCTGCATGCCGTGGGAGTGCGGCCCATTTCCAATATCGTGGACGTGACCAACTACATTTTGTTCGAATGCGGCCAGCCTCTGCATTCTTTTGATCTGGACAAGCTCCGAGGCGGGCGCATCGTGGTCAAACCCGCCCGCGAGGGCGAGAAATTCGTCACCCTGGACGGCCAGGAGCGCGTCCTGACCGGTCGCGATCTCTGCATCTGCGACGCGGAACGGCCCGTGGGCCTGGCCGGGGTCATGGGCGGACTGAACACGGAAATTACGGATCAAAGCCGCAACGTCTTTCTGGAAAGCGCGGTCTTTCGGCCCGGTACCATCCGCAAGACTTCGCGGCGGCTGGGACTTTCTTCCGAAGCCTCCTACCGTTTCGAGCGCGGCATCGACCAGCAACGCACGGTCTGGGCTCTGGACCGGGCCTGTGCCATGATGGCGGCCTTCGGCGGCGGCGTGGTGCGGCGTGGCCTCTCCATTGTGGAGCCCCGGCCCTTTGTTCCGGCGCGCATCGCCTTTCGCCCGGCCAGGGCCGACGCCCTGCTGGGCGTGCGGCTGAGCCCGGAATTCGGCGAAAAAGTGCTCACCGGCATGGGCTGCGCTGTGGAAAAGAGCAACGACGCCTGGCTGGTGGAGCAGCCTTCCTGGCGGCCCGACCTCACTCGCGAGGCTGACCTCATTGAGGAAGTGGGCCGCGTGCACGGGCTGGACACCATCCCGCCGGTGCTGCCGCCCGTGCATCTGGACCTGGCGCGCGCCGCCGAGCCGGAGTCCCGCTATGCCTTCTGGCTGCGGCTCAAGCACTGGGGCGCGGGCCTGGGCCTCAACGAGGCGGTCAACTACAGTTTTGTGGGCCACAAGGATCTGGACCAACTGGGCCTGCCCGGCGAGGGCCGCATTTCCATCATGAATCCCCTTTCGGCGGAGCAGGACGCCCTGCGCACGGATCTGGCCCCGGGCCTGCTTCAGGATCTGCGCAATAACTTGGCCCAGGGCGCGCAGGGGTTGCGGCTCTTCGAGCTGGCCCATATTTTTGAGGCCGATCCCGCTTCGGAAACCACGGCCCGCGAAACCGGCATGCTGGGCATCCTGCTCTACGGCGCGCGGCATGACGCCTCCTGGCCGCATGTTGAGGCGGATATGGGCTACGCCGATCTCAAGGGCGTGGTGGAGCACCTTCTGCACTTCCTGCATCTGCCCGCGCCGGTCTGCCGCCAGGCCGAAGAGCATCCCTTCCTCCTGCCCTGCGTGGACGTGTTGGCGGAGGGCAGGCGTGTGGGCGTCATGGGCCGGGTCAAACCCGCCCTGGCCGAGGATTTCCACGCCCGCAAGCCCGTCTGGCTGGCTGAACTCAATCTGGAGTTGCTGCGCGAGCTGTATGACAAAGCCGTGGTCCGCTTCACGCCCCTGCCGGTCTATCCGCCGGTGCGCCGCGACATCACGGTCATGGCCGGGCCGGAACTCAAGGTCAGCCAAGTGCTTGACCATCTGGCCGGGCTCAAGCTGCCCCTGCTGGAAGAAGCCGTATTGGTGGACTGCTTTGAACCCGAGCGCGATGGGAACAAGGAACCGGCCCGCAACCTGACCTTCCGTCTGACTTTCCGCCACGCCGGGCGGACGCTCAAGGACGCGGAAGTGGACAAGGAGAGGGAAAAGGTGGCAGACTCGCTGGTACGGACCTTGGGCGTGCGGATCTGACGCCCGTGGGCTAGGGCCTGTTGACACTATGCCTTTTTGCCCGCTCGCTACGTCAGATTTCATCTGCTTTTTCGGTCGAGTACCAAAAGAGTACACTCCCTCAAAGCAGGCTTATCTTCCTTGCGAGCGAACAAAAATTCTATAGTGTCAAACAGGCCCTAGAGCGATTTACGATTGAAATGAGTGAATTCCTCTGGTGGCTGCGTGAGCGGACACCCGCGCCCAAGTGCAAGGGAGCGACCGGAGGCGGCGCAGCCGTGCCCGTTAGCCCAAAAGGGCTTACGGGCATCGACAGCAGCGATAAACCGCGTTTTTTCCGTAGCGCGGGCGGCGTAACGTTTGAAATGTATAACATTCAAACGCAACATGCTCCAACGTCAAAGTATATACACATTTTCAATGTGAAATGTTCTAAGGAAGCGCTGAGGAATGAAGATTTTTGTTCTTTGCCAAGGAAAGCGAACTGCGGGCGGAGGGAGTATATTCAAACCCAACCTTCGCATGGAGTGAGCCGGACGCGGGCAGAGGGCAAAAAGATTATTAACTCAGTGCTTCCTTAACGTTTTCGCGGCATCGGGGGGAGCTCATGTCGGAAAAAACCTACCGCATCGGCGAGGCGGCGGAGCTGCTCAATCTCAAAACTCATGTTCTGCGTTTCTGGGAAACGGAGTTCCCCCAGCTGGACCCCCTGCGCACGGACAAGGGCCAGCGTTTGTACACGGAAACGCATCTGGCCCTGTTGCGGCGCATTCAGCAGTTGTTGCACGAGCAGGGCATGACCATCGAAGGCGCGCGCCGCGTGCTGGAGGGCAGCGCGGTTCTGGACGAAAACCTGCCCGAGCGGGTGGCCGCCGTGCCGGACCCGGCCTTCATGCAGATGCTCAAACGGGAGCTGACGGCGGTGCGCCGCCTGCTGGCCGGGCGGCTCTGAACTTCCCGCCGCGTTGGCGTTCAGTCCATACGAGGATGTCCGCATGATTCTTTCCCCATCCCTGCTTTCCGCTGATTTTTCCCGTCTGGCCGAGGAACTGGCCGCGTTGGAAGCCGCCGGTGTAACCTGGTTGCATCTGGATGTGATGGACGGGGCCTTTGTGCCCAACATCACTTTCGGTCCCCCGCTGATCAAGGCCCTGCGGCCTCACAGCGGGCTTTTTTTTGACGTGCACCTGATGGTTGAGGAACCGGCCCGTTATCTGCGCGACTTCAAGGAAGCCGGAGCCGACCTGTTGGTCATCCACGCCGAGGCCGACCGCCATGCCCAGCGCACCCTGACCGAAATCCGCAAGCTGGGCCTCAAGGCAGGGCTGGCCCTGAACCCCGGCACGGATCTTTCCGCAGCCCGCTGGCTCGCGCCGGACCTGGATCTCTTGCTGCTGATGAGCGTCAATCCCGGTTTTTCCGGCCAGGCCTTCATTCCGCAGACGTATGAAAAAATCCGCGCGGCCCGCGCCCTGCTGGCCGAAGCCGGAGTCGCGGGCGCGCTGGTCCAGGTGGACGGGGGCGCCTGCCCGGAAAACGTGGCCGCCTTGCTGGATGCCGGGGCCGATGTGCTGGTTTCCGGCTCCGCCTTTTTCGGCCATAAACCTTATGACGCGCGCCTGGCGGCCTTTATGAAAGCCGCCGAGGGCCGCGCTGTGCGTCCCGGCCTGCGCGCCGCCCGCGTCTGGCGGCACGCAGCGTCCAATGCCAACCCGTAACGCCAAGGAAAGAGAGTCATGCCTACCCGCAGACAGTGCGCTAACGCCATACGCGCCCTTGCCATCGACGCCATTGAAAAATCCCGCTCCGGCCACCCCGGCGCGCCCCTCGGCATGGCCGACATGGCCGAAGCCCTCTGGCGGCACGGCTTCAAGCACAATCCCGCCAATCCCGGCTGGCTGGACCGCGACCGTTTCGTGCTTTCCAACGGGCACGCCTCCATGCTCCAGTACGCGGTGCTTCATCTCACCGGCTATGATTTTCCCATTGAGGAAATCAAGAATTTCCGCCAGTGGGGTTCCCAGACGCCGGGGCATCCCGAGCGCGGTCTGCCGCCCGGCGTGGAAATGACCACCGGTCCGTTGGGCCAGGGCATTTCCTCGGCCGTGGGCATGGCTCTGGCCGAACGCATGCTGGCCGCCCAGTTCAATACCCCGGAACAAACGGTGGTGGACCACCGCACCTATGCCTTCTGCGGCGACGGCTGCCTGATGGAAGGCGTCTCGCACGAGGCCTGCTCCCTGGCCGGGACCTGGGGCTTGGGCAAACTCATTGTGCTTTATGACTCCAACGGCATTTCCATTGACGGCAAGATCGACGCATGGTTCAGCGAAGACGTGGGCGCGCGCTTCCGTGCCTACCGCTGGCAGGTTATCGGCCCCATTGACGGGCACGACAGCGAGGCCCTGGACAAAGCCCTGGCCGAGGCCCGCGCGGACCTTTCCCGTCCCAGCCTGATCATCTGCCATACCCATATCGGCTTCGGCTCGCCCAAGGCCGATTCCGCCGCCAGCCACGGTTCGCCGCTGGGCGAAAGCGCCTCGGACGCCACGCGCCGGGCCTTGGACTGGCACGAGCCGCCCTTTGAGATTCCCCAGGATATTTATGCGGCTTGGGACGCGCGCGCCGCCGGGCAGGCCGCCGAAGCAGCCTGGAATGAAACCTTCGCCGCCTACAGGCAGGCCCATCCGGAACTGGCCGCCGAATTTCTGCGGCGCATGGCCGGGGATCTGCCCGCCGACTGGGCGGCCATTGCCGCGGGCATGCTCAAGGAAGCCGTGGACAAGGGCGAAAATGTGGCTACCCGCGTGGCCTCCCAGAAGGCCCTGGAACATCTGGTGGGCAATCTGCCCGAACTGGTCGGCGGCGCGGCGGACCTGTCCGGTTCCGTGGGCACCCTGACCACCAAGTCAGAGCACCTCAAGCCCGGCGCGTACACCGGCAACTACATTTCCTACGGCGTGCGCGAGTTCGGCATGAGCACGGTCATGAACGGCCTGGCCCTGCACGGCGGCTTCATCCCGTATGCGGGCACCTTCATGGCCTTTTCGGATCAGGCTAAAAACGCCGTGCGTCTGGCGGCCATCATGGGACTGCGGGTGGTCTGGGCCTTTACCCACGACTCCATCGGCGTGGGCGAGGACGGCCCCACCCACCAGCCTGTGGAACAGGTGTCCACTCTGCGCCTGACGCCCAATCTGAATCTCTGGCGGCCCTGCGATACGGTGGAAACCGCCGTGGCCTGGCAATCCGCCCTGGAGAGCCGCGACACGCCCACCTGCCTCTCGCTCTCGCGCCAGAAGCTGCCTTTCTTTGAGCGCGACTCGGCCCGGATCGCGGCCATCGCCCGTGGGGGCTACGTGTTGCGCGACTGCCAGGGCACGCCGGAAATCATTTTGCTGGCCACGGGCTCGGAAGTGGCCTTGGCCGTGGAGGCGGCGGAGCAGCTCAATGCGGGCGGCCGCCGCGCGCGCGTGGTTTCCATGCCCTGCGCCGAGATTTTCGACGCTCAGGACGCGGCCTGGAAGGAAAGCGTGCTGCCCTCCGCAGTGCGCTGCCGTCTGGCTGTGGAAGCCGCCTCGCCGGACTACTGGCATAAGTATGTGGGCCTGGACGGCGCGGTGCTGGGCATGCACAGCTTCGGCGCTTCCGCGCCGGGCTCGGTCATGTTCGAGCGCTTCGGCTTTACTACGGCCAATGTGCTGGAAAAGGCGCGCGATCTGCTGAAATAATGCAGGGCTGTCTTCTGCAACGGACGAAAGGCCGGTGCGAGGGCAGGCCTGATAACGCCAACCAAAGGGAGGCGCATTATGCCCATTAAAAAACTTGCGGATCTGGATTGCGGCGGCAAGACCGTGGTCATCCGGGAAGATCTCAATGTGCCCATGAAGGAAGGGCGGATCACCAACGACAAGCGCATCCGCGCGGCCCTGCCCACCATCAGGATGGCTCTCGACAAAGGCGCGGGCGTGATCGTGCTCTCGCATCTGGGCCGCCCCACGGAAGGCCAGTACGAGGAACAGTTCTCACTCAAGCCTGTGGCCGCGCGCCTGGGTGAACTGCTGGGCCGGGACGTGCCTCTGGTCAGGGATCCGGCCGAGGCCAAAGCGACGCCGGGCCAGTGCGTGCTGCTGGAAAACGTGCGTTTTCTCAAGGGCGAGAAAAAGAACGATCCTGCTCTAGCCGCGCAGTTGGCGGGCCTGGGCGACATTTATGTGATGGACGCTTTCGGCGCGGCGCACCGGGCCCATGCCTCCACCGAAGGCGCGGTGCGTCAGGCCAAGGTCGCCTGCGCCGGGCCGCTGATGGTGGCAGAACTGGCGGCCTTCGCCAAGGTGCTGGACAATCCGGCGCGGCCTCTGGCGGCGGTCATCGGCGGTTCCAAGGTCTCCACCAAGCTGGGCCTGCTGGATAATCTGCTGGCCAAGGTGGACAGTCTGATCGTGGGCGGGGGCATTGCCAATACCTTCCTGGCCGCCGCGGGTTACGGCGTGGGCACGTCCCTGTGCGAGCCGGATCTGATCCCGGAAGCCAAAAAGATCATGGAAACGGCCAGGGTTGCGGGCAAGGACCTGCCTCTGCCCGTGGACGTGGTCACGGCCGGGGAACTGGCCCCCGGACAAAAGGCCACGGTGCACGCGGTGGGCGACGTGCCTGCGGATGAAATGATTCTGGACATCGGCCCCAAGACCGTGGCCCTCTATGAAGCGCTGCTGGCCAAGGCGGCCACCGTGGTCTGGAACGGACCGGTGGGCGCGTTTGAAACCGAGCCTTTCGGCGCGGGTACCAAGGCTCTGGCCGAAGCCTTGGCCGCTTCCAAGGCTTTTGTCGTGGTGGGCGGCGGCGACTCCGTGGCCGCGGTGGAAGGCTATGGCCTGGCCGACAAAATGGGCTATATTTCCACGGGCGGGGGCGCTTCTCTGGAACTGCTGGAAGGCAAGGTCCTGCCCTCGGTGGCGGCTCTGAAAGACAGGGGGTAGGGCGGCTTAACGTTCAAAATGGACCGCTCTGGCGGACACAAGAGTGTCCGCCAGAGCGGTTGTACATTTTCAATGTGAAAATGCTCTAAAGAAATGTAACGCTAGGGGGAGACTGACTCCCGCGAACCGTGTGCCGGCTTTTGACATTTCACGCAGTCAACCTTACATGCTTTGGACGCGAACCCGCAAAAGGAGGCAATTAGTTATGCGCCGCCGCAGAAAAAAAGCGGATCTCCGGATTGTGATCCGGGACGAGGAAATCAAAATCCGCAAGACCGCTGTGCGACCCGGGCAGGCCCATCAAAACAAAAAACTGTATTCCCGGCGAAATGAAAAGCGCTGTTATGAAGAAATCCCCGGCCATGACTGGCCGGGGATTTCCCTTTACGGCGGGATAGCGCGTTCCTGGTATGGCTCCGTTGTCGCCAACAGGGACAGCCCTTCGGGCTGCCTTCGGTCGCTTTGTCGGAATCCACGCCGCGTTGCGGCGCGCCTCACGGTGTTCCGCGTTAGAGCAATTTCAAAGTGAAATTGCTCTAACGCGGATAATACAGCTGAAACCAGCGCCCCATAACGGAAGTTGTATCCTTGCGATCGAACAGCCGCTCTGCCTGCGCATCCACAAAGCGGACGGTCTTGCGTTCCAACAGGGAGCAACCCACATTCTTGAGCCGGATGTCGTTGCCCATGAATGTGGGCGGCACCGGCAGACCCAATAAATCCAGTAGCGTCACGCTCAAATCTATCTGCGAGCAATACCGGGTGATTTCCTGTCCATTGCCGCCCAGACCCGGCACGCCTCGGCGTGAAAGAAAAATCAGGGGGATGCGGTCCGGCGCAAAGTCGGGCCGTTGTGTATACCTGGCACCGTGCGTGGCGCTGTGATCAGCTGTGATGATCAGCAGGGTGTCGTCCAGATAGGGTTCCAGCCCGCGTAGAAAATGGCCCAGCGCCCTGTCCTGCGCGCACAGAGCGATAAAAAACGTATTTCCGGCCAGTACGGGAATGCGCGCGCAGGCCTCATTTTCCCGCGTTGGCGTGGTATACGGCGCATGGGTTTCTATGGTGGAAATAACGATGAAATTTTTGCCGCCGGGCCGCGATCGCAGGATCTCCAGGGCGTCCTCAAAGAGATAGCCGGACTCAATACCCCATTTCTCGTTGATATCGCCGACCTTATCTTCAAAATACTCGCGGAAACGGATATGGCTCGGACTGTAGCGCCGCGCAAAAGCCGCCCTGCCGCTGTCGATGAAGTGTCCCCAGCGACCGGACACCGCGCTCAGATAGTAGCTGGTAAAACCGGCGCGCTCTAACGACGTGAACAGATTGGGCGCGCTCCCCTGGTCGTCGTCATAACTGAGCCGGGAAGCCAGCAGGGCGTGCAGGCCGCGTGCCGTGGGCGCGGCGCTGGTGTAAAAATTGCGGCAGGCAAGGCCTCGCCCCGCCAGAGCGTCAAAATGAGGCGTGGCTTCGGCAGGAATAGTGCCATTGTACTTGTGCAAAAATTCCAGATTCAGGCTTTCCACAGCCACAAGAATGATATTGCGGAAAGGTAAGGGGGGTCCCGGAGGAGGACTTGTCCGCAACAGGCCTAACGCGGCCATGGCCAGCCTGTCGGCGGCCAGGGCTTCGCGTGGCGGCCCTACCGGAGCGCTACGGCTTTCTTGCCGATCATACCATATTTCCCAGGCGCTTTTCCAGGCCGGAATGCTCATCCAGCCTCGCCGCCGATCCATATCGTAGCGCGTGGCGCAGTAATAGCCGGTAGACAGTGAGAACAAGGCGATAATCAGCAGCAAAATCACTGCCGGAACGCGTTTGGACTGCCGAAGAGCAAAGCGCCGCTGGCTCCTGAACAGCCAGACGGTCAGCGCCGCTGTACCCGCCACGCCCGCAACGACGACAATTATGCCGTATTCCGGCAGAGCATCCAGTGCGTGCCGGGCTTCCGGCAGCACCTGCAGCAGAATGTCGTAATCAATAATCCGCCGTGCCGTGTGAATGAGAAAACAATTAGCGGCGTTCCAGAAGAGAATAATCAGCAGCCAGAATGCTGAAAGAATACTCAACAGTCGCGTTTTCCAGAACAGCGCGGCCAGACTGCATACGAACAACGGCCCGCAGTCCAGCAGGGTGCCCAAGGCAACTCGTTCAATCTTCCAACTGAGTGGAATCTGCTCCGGAAAAAATAAGGCGAGACAAAGGCGCAGGCACGCCACCAGAGCAACGCAGGCGGCCAGGCAGAGCGGATATCGGTCCGGTCTCTCTCTCTCTCTCTCTCTCTCTCTCTCTCTCTCTGCATCATCGCCCCCTTACAAACCCCAGAGTCAAACCTGTTTAGTTTTATGAATTTCTCTTCCTGGAGCAGATTCACTTTGAAATTTTATAAATTTCAAAGTGAAATTGTTCTAAGTTGGCTTATACCATTACTCAAAGAGACTGAATGCCTGATCCGCTGTTGCGGGCGTGACCACGCATTTGATGCAGCCGTCGCTCTTACGTTCAAAAATGTCGTAGCCTTCCAGAATGCGCTCCAGGGGCAGCCGGTGGGTAATCAGGGGACGCATGTCCAGTCTGCCTTCGGCGATAAGCCGGATCAGGCGGTCACAGTGCACGGCATCCACCCCGCCGGTCTTGAAAATGAGGTTTTTGCCGTACATCCGGTGCAAGGGCAGGCTCTGGTCCTCGGCATACATGGCTACCACGGCCACACAGGCGTGGGGCCGGGCGATTTTCCAGGCCGTCTGAAAGGTATCTCCGCCCCCGGCGGCTTCGATCACGGCATCCGCGCCTTTGCCCGCGCTGAGTTCACGCACGCGGGCCTCCACATCTTCCGTGGCGGCGTTTATCGCGTCGTCGGCCCAGCCCTGGGCCCTGGCCAGACATAAACGGCTTTCCAGAAGATCCACGGCAATGATCCGGCCCGCGCCGAACAGGCGGGCGCAGGCCATGGCGCAGAGGCCCACAGGTCCGGCCCCGAGCACGGCCACCGTGTCGCCGGGGCGGATCTCGGCCAGTTCCACGCCGAAATAACCGCTGGAGAGCACGTCGCCCACAAAAATGACCTCCTCGTCGGTCAGGTCCGTGGGGATGGGGTTGAGGCCGTTGTCCGCAAAGGGCACGCGCACATATTCGGTCTGGCAGCCGTCAATGCGGCAGCCCAGTTCCCAGCCGCCCTGCTCGCAGTTGTTCACATAATCGTGACGGCAGAAGAAACAGGAGCCGCAGAAGGTTTCCACATTGGCCGCTACCCGCATGCCGGGCCGGACTTTGCGCACCTCGGGGCCGATCTCGACCACCTCGCCCACAAATTCGTGGCCCAGAATGACGCCGGGCCGGGCGCGCGGCACCGCGCCGTCGCGGATATGCAGATCGCTGGCGCAGATGCTGGACAGTGTCACCCGCACAATGGCGTCGCGCGGGTCCTGAATGTGGGGGAGGGGGCGTTTTTCCAGGCGCAGTTCGCCCGCGCCGCGCCAGACCAGTGCCGTCATTGTGCCGTTCATGACAAGCCTCTTTGAACATGAATATTTTTAAAGCGAACCTGCTCCGGGGGACAGCATGCCGGAAGACGGGTGCGCGGTAAAGGCCGGAAGTCCGCCGCAGCGCGCCGGGACATTGCGCCGCGCCGAAGCTTGAGCTATAGTGTTCTATGTCGGGCAACCGCCGGAGACCCTTGTCTTTGCGCGTTGTTCTTCTGATCCGGGAGGCGTAAGAGTGCGGCGTTTTTATCAGGAAAGCTGGCAGGGAATTCCGTTCACGGCGTTCTCGCACATTTCGTTTTTCCATCTGGCGGAACCCAAGTTCTACGCCACGTTTTACGAGGAGTTGTTCCGCCGCTACAAGGATTGGGACGACCTGCCCTCGGTCTGGCGCGCCAACAAGCGCAAGGACGCCCGCTGGCTGGCCGGTCAGTTGCGCGCCAAGCTGGCCCAGGAACCGGGCCGGGCCGGGCCGTTGCGCGTGCTCTCCATCGGCAGCGGTGTGGGCTATATGGAAAAAGAGCTCCTGGAGGAAATGCCCGAACTGGAACTGCACGTCAACGAACCCAGCACCGTGGGCATGAAGTGGCTCAGGCGGCAGATCCCGGCGGAGCGCATCTACATCGGCCTGCCCCCGGCCTGCCTGCCCTCGGACGTGCAGTACGACATGATTTATCTTTCTACGGTGGATTACGGCATTCCCACCCGCGAGCTCACCCATTTGCTGGAGGAACTGCGCGCCCAACTGGCGCCCGGCGGCGAGCTGGTCTGCCTGTCCGCCTCGTTGCTGGAAGAGGATTCCTTTATCGGCAGCTTCGTCAATGCCATCAAGATCGTCATTCGCGGCGTCCTGCATTATCTGGGCATCCGCCGCCAGCAGTTCTGGGGCTGGCGGCGCACCCGCGACGAGTACCGCCAGCTTTTCAAGCAGGCGGGTTTCAGCAATGTGGAGGACGGCTGGCTGGAAGACGGTTTTGAAACCTACTGGATCCGGGGACAGTAGCAGGCGGAATGTGGGCAGGCGAGGGCATGTTCAAGGTGAAAATGCTTAACTCCCGGCGCAGCTGTAGAGCATTTAACGTGTTGACTGCTCTGGGAGCTGTTTTTAAATTGTCCTTTAGCCCTCTGCCTGCGTCAGGCTCGCCCCGTGCGGAGGTCGAATCTGTTTGAATATGCTCCTCGCCCAGGACTCGTCTTCCTTGGCAGAGAATGAAAATCCTAATTTAGAAACAGCTCCTAACCTACATCTGTTTTTATTGTTGTGCGGCCCGCGCGGCACTTTCTCCTGTCGCGCTTCCCTGTACCAGTATCACCCCGGAATTGCCGTTGACCGTCTGTGGCGACGGCTCCGATGTCTGCCCTGTGATTCGCATTGCCGGAGTTGTGACTGATTCCCCCTTCCCATTGCAGCGCGTGCTCATGTTCCGGCACGGGCTTGAGCCGTCTTGTCGCTCTTATCCGCTTGTCGGCTTGTGCCCAGAGGACACTCCGGCAGCTTTTCCCCCTTATATGAATACCTTTATTTTTGAATTGATAGTGCATAGGATGCTGTCTGTCACTATCTAAATGTGTACTATATACGTATGAAAGGTCAGGTCTGAGCGCTCCATGCAGCCTCCAGCAATATACCATGTCGGTCTCGATATCGGCTCCACCACCGTTAAAACGGTTGTCATGGACCCGGCGGAGAACATTCTTTTCAGCAAATACACGCGGCACTATTCCGAGGTCAGGGAATGCGCGGCGCGCCTTGTGCGCGAGATCGCGGCTTTCGGGGGCGATACGGCCTGCCGCATGAGCATCACCGGCTCCGGCGGCATTTCCTTGGCCGACGAGCTGGGGCTGCCCTTCATTCAGGAAGTGCTGGCCTCAAATCTGGCCATCAGAAAAAAAATTCCCGATGCCGACGCGATTATCGAGCTGGGCGGCGAGGACGCCAAGCTGACCTTTCTGACCGGCGGCCTTGAGCAGCGCATGAATGAAACCTGCGCTGGAGGCACGGGCGCGTTTATTGACCAGATGGCGGCCTTCATCGGCACGGACGCCGCCGGTCTGGACCGGCTGGCCCGGAACTGCGCGACCATCTATCCCATTGCCTCGCGCTGCGGGGTTTTCGCCAAAACCGACATTCTTCCCCTGCTCAACGAGGGCTGCGCGCGCGAGGACATTGCCGCCTCCATCATGCAGGCGGTGGTCAACCAGACCATCGGCGGCCTGGCGCGCGGCAGGGCCATCAAGGGCAAGGTCGTTTTTCTCGGCGGTCCGCTGTTTTTTTTGCACTCGTTGCGGGAGCGTTTCACGGCCATGCTCAAGGACATGACCGAGGCTGTTTTTCCGGATGACGGGCATTTTTTCGTGGCCCTCGGCGCGGCCTACCATGCGCTGAACATGGCCCCGCGGGAAATGTCTTTTCAGGACTGCCTGACCGTACTGGAAAAACGCAGCGCGCCGCAGACCTACGGCAGGCTGCCGCCCCTGTTCGCCTCCGAGGCGGAGCGAAGGGCCTTTACGGCGCGGCATGCCGGAAGCCGGGTGACGCGGCGGGATCTGGAAAGCGCCGTGGGCGACGCCTGGCTGGGTTTTGACTGCGGCTCCACCACCATCAAGGCCGCCTTGCTGGATGCCGACGGCAATCTGCTCTACTCCTTTTATGATTCCAACAAGGGCGACCCCCTGACCGCGGCTCTCGGCGTGCTCAAAGACATTTACGCCCGCAAGCATCCGGATCTCGTCATCAGAGCGGCGGCGGCCACGGGCTACGGCAGCGCCCTGCTGACGGCGGCGTTGCGCCTGGACATTGATGAAGTGGAGACCGTGGCGCACTTCACGGCGGCCGCCTTTTTCGAGCCGCGCGTCTCGTTCATTCTGGACATCGGCGGCCAGGACATCAAATGCATGCGCATCCGCAACGGCGTCATTGACAGGATCAATCTCAATGAAGCCTGCTCGGCCGGATGCGGTTCTTTTATCGAGAATTTTGCGGAGTCCCTGAACATGCCGCTGGCGGACTTTGTGAACGAGGCGCTGTATGCCGGGTCGCCCGTGGATCTGGGCACCCGCTGCACGGTGTTCATGAATTCCAAGGTCAAGCAGGCCCAGAAAGAAGGGGCGAAAATAGGCGACATTGCGGCCGGCCTTTCCTACGCCGTGGTGCGCAACGCCTGCTTCAAGGTGATGAAGATCGCCAATGTGGCCGAGTTGGGCGAATACCTGGTCGCCCAGGGCGGCGCTTTCGCCAACGACGCCCTGCTGCGGGCCCTGGAGCTGGAGCTGGGGCGTCCGGTCAAGCGCCCCTCCATTTCCGGGCTGATGGGGGCTTTCGGCGCGGCCCTGATCGCCGAAAGGCGCGGGCCGATGGGTGCAAAAACCAGCCTGATCGGCCCGGAAGAACTCAAGACGTTTTCCGTGCGCACGGCCGCGACCCGCTGCCGCCGCTGCACCAACGCCTGCCTTTTGACCATCACCACCTTTGCGGACAAGCGGCGCTTCATCTCCGGCAACCGCTGCGAGCGCGGCGCGGAAACGGAACCCTCGCGCTGCCCCAATCTCTATGCCTACAAGTACAAGCGCCTGTTCGAACCCTATACGCCGCTGGCAGCGCGGGAGGCTTGGCGCGGCTCCATCGGCATTCCCCGCGCGCTGAACATTTTTGAAAACTATCCGCTCTGGTTCACCTTGTTTACCAGGCTGGGCTTTCGGGTGGTTCTCTCCTCTCCGTCGTCCAAGGAAATATATTACGGCGGTTATGACACGATTCCCTCGCAGACCGTCTGTTACCCGGCGAAACTCTCGCACGGCCATGTGCTGGACCTGGTGGAGCAAGGGCTCACCACCATCTTTTTTCCCTGCCTGCCGCACGAGCAGAAAAACGCCGGATCAGATGCCGGCACCTTCAACTGTCCGGTGGTCATCGGCTATCCTGAACTGTTGGCGCGCAATATCAGCGCTCTTGAGGAGCGCGGCATAACTTTTATCCATCAGTTTCTGCCTCTGGACAGAAAGGTGCTTGCCAAGCGCATGCGCGACATTCCCTTCTTTTCGGGCATTCCCCTGGCCGAACTGGAAGAGGCCGTGCGCGCGGGCTTTGAGGAGATGGACAATTTCCACCGGGAAATGCGCGAGGCGGGCGAAGCCGCCCTGGCGGAGCTGACGGCTGCGGGCAAGATGGGAATCGTTCTGGCCGGGCATCCCTACCATACGGACCCGGAGGTGCACCACGGCGTGGCCGAGCTGGTGGCCTCCTGCGGTCTGGCCGTGTTGACCGAGGATTCCGTAGCGCATCTGATGCCGGACCCGGGCCCGTTGCGGGTGGTGGACCAGTGGGCCTACCATTCGCGCCTGTACCGGGCCGGTGCCTATGCGGCCACGGTGGACAACCTGGCCGTGTTGCAGCTGGTCTCGTTCGGCTGCGGCCTGGACGCCATCACCTCGGACCAGCTGGAAGAAATCGTCACCCTGCGGGGGCGTCTGTATGCCCAGATCAAGATCGACGAGGGCGCGAACCTCGGCCCGGCGCGCATTCGCATCCGCTCGCTGCTGGCGGCCATGCGCGAACGCCGGGAAAAGCAGACCTGCCGCGCCGTGATGGCGGGAGGGCCGCCGCCGGTCTTTACCAGAGACATGCGCGAAACGCATACCTTGCTGGTGCCCCAGATGTCCCCCCTGCATTTCCAGTTCGCGGAAGCGGTGTTCGCCTCCGAAGGCTACACGGCCGTGCAGTTGTCCCATGTGGACAGGGCGGCCATTGAGCTGGGGCTGCGCCATGTGAACAATGACGCCTGCTTTCCGGCCATCGTGGTGGTGGGGCAGTTGCTGGCCGCAGTCAAAAGCGGCGCCTATGATCCGGACAAGGTGGCGCTGGTGATCTCGCAGACCGGCGGCGGCTGCCGGGCCACCAATTACATCGGTTTTCTGCGCAAAGCCCTGTTGGACGCCGGTCTGGAGCATATTCCCATTGTTTCCTTTTCCACCAGCATCCAGGCGGATGCCCCGGGCATCAGGCTGACAGGCAAGATGCTGCGCCGGATGATCATGGCCGGGCACTACGGTGACGCGCTGTTGCGCATGACCCATCGGGTGCGGCCCTACGAAAGGGAGACAGGAAGCGCGGAGGCCCTGGCCGCGCTCTGGGCGGAGAAAGCGAGGAAAAATATCGTCTCAGGAAACATTCCGCGTTTTGAGCTGAACATGCTTTCCATGATCCGGGAGTTTGACCGTCTGCCCCTGCTGACCGAGGAGCGCAAGCCGCGCGTGGGCCTGGTGGGCGAAATCCTGCTCAAGTACCATCCGGACGCCAACAACAATGCCGCCGGAATCGTGGAAGAGGAGGGCGGCGAGGCGGTGGTCACGGACCTTATGGATTTTGTCCTCTACAACTTCTATGACCACGTCTTCAATTACAAACACTTGGCGGGCTCCAAAAAGGATTCCCGCGCGGCCCTGGCCGGAATCGCCTTTCTGGAGTTCACCCGGCTGGGCATGCGCATCGGCTTTCGGCGCAGCAAGCGCTTCAGCACGCCGGTGCGTTTTCACGAACTGCGGAAAAAAACCAAGGATCTGATTTCCCTGGGGCACCAGACCGGCGAAGGCTGGCTGCTGGGCGCGGAAATGGTTCGGATGCTGGAGGCGGGGGTCAACAATATTCTCTGCATGCAGCCTTTCGGCTGCCTGCCCAACCACATTACGGGCAAAGGCCTGCTCAAGGAGCTGAAACGGCGCTATCCCGAGGCCAACATCATTGCCCTGGATTATGATCCGGGCACGAGCGAAGTGAATCAGATCAACCGGATCAAGTTGATGATGCGCTCCGGCCAGTTGAAGTGACGGGGCGCGGGTGGCGGTTCCGGAAGACGCGCTCTTTCGGCCGGAAACGCCGTTTTATGTATACTGCGGTTCGTTTTCCTTGATGATCTGAAAGGCCTTCATGGCTTTGACCGTGCCCGCGATACCCTGGTATTTGCCCACACCGGCCACCGTGCAGGTGAGCAGGTCCTCCACGTCGGTGTCCAGCACCAGCACGTCGCCCACCTGCATGCGCAGGAGCTGATTGCCGGTGATGGTGGTGTTGCCGTAATGCACTTTGAGTTCCACCGGGGTTTCCAAGAGCCTCTCCTTGAGGCGCGCCACCCAGGCGTGGTCCACTTCCAGGCGTTCGGTCTGGAAGCTGGCGTGCAGTTTGGAACGGATGGGTTCAATGGTGGCATATGGCAGGCAGATGATCATGGAGCCCAAGGCCGTATCCAGCTCCACCTCAAAGGTGATGACCACCACCACGTCGCTGGGCGGCACGATGGCCGCGAACTGGGGGTTGATTTCGCTGCGCACCAGTTCCAGTTTGACGTCATGCACGGGCCGCCAGGATTCCTCCATATTGTCCAGGGCGATCTTGACGATTTTGTCCACCACGGCCTGTTCGATGCGCGTGAATTCGCGGCCTTCGATCTTGGGCTGGGTGCCCGCGCCGCCGAAGACGTTTTCCACCAGGGCGAAGACCAGACGCGAGTCCACCACCATGATGGCGTTACCGCGCAAGGGGTCCATCTTGAAGATGTTGATGGACGTGGGCACGGGCAGGGAGCGCATGAATTCCCCGAACTTGGTCATGTCGATGGAAATGGGGTTCAGCTCCACACGTTTGCGCACGGCGTTGGACAGGGCATTGGTGCAGAGCCGGGCGAAACGGTCGTTGACGATTTCCAGCACCGGCATGCGGCCGCGGATGATACGGTCCTGATTGGCGAGATCAAAGGCCACAATGCCGGAATCGTCTTCCGGCACTTCCGGTTCGTTTTCGATCTCGCCGCCGGAAAGCCCGCGCAGCAGGGCATCCACTTCGTCTTGCGCCAGAACTTTGTTCATATGGACCTCGAAACTCCCGCTTCCGGTATGCGCACCGAAAATGCGGATATTTTTATTCGGGTCAGGCAGCAATGCAAACGCGTTTGCGCCTGGCCTTTGCCGCCTGTCGCGGCCGGAACCGCCTGTTCCGAAAAAAGATGCAAAAAAAAGGCCAGATTGACAAGGCCTTCGGAACAGGGCCGCCGCGCGCCGCGTCCGTCATCGCGTTCCGTTTCTTGTCAGAAGCCCGACATGGGGGCCGGGCCGGGAAGGCTCTTTTGCCTATCTGACTATTTTATATGCTGATTCCATTTGTCTATATTTTATTGAACAGATATTAGCGTGCGCTATAATGTATCATTATTGCTGCTGATCATATACCGCTGCCGAATATCAGGATATGAATGATTCCATAAACGCTAAAGCATAGTATCCTTATAGGATATGGCGCATTGTCATTTCCTCACGCGCAATATATAGTCAAGTATCCTGCTTGTGTGAAACTGAATTAGGTGACTATTCAGATTTTTCGGTTCTGATGTGACGTAATATGGTTGCTATTTTGATTTTCCGTCACATTTCCCCTTCAGTTTCTCCATTTCGGCTGTGACTCTTTGAAAGAATTCCAAAGGATGCACTTGCAGGGCTTCGCAGATGGAATAAACGGCGTTGACGGTCGGTTTTTTGGTCCTCTGTTCGATTTCCCGTAAGTAGCGCCGTTCAAGACAGGCGAAATCCGCCAGGGAAGATTTGGTCATGCCTTTTTCTTTGCGCAGTATTTCAATGACTTCAGCAATGGCTTCAGCCAAATGGGGCTGTATTTTCATGCTGCCAGCCTACACAATAACTTGCTATGGTATGTGAGCTATAGTACTCCGGTTAAAGGAATGCCTTTCCGGGCATCGTGAGAGGGTGAAGTCATGCCCAGCGACGGCACGGGCTTGAAGCCCCGCGCCCGGACAATCCGCGAACAGAAAACAGACCCGTCCCGGACAAGCGATCCGTTGCTCTGACGGTGACCGGCCGGGAAAATACGGGAGGCCGCATGCGCTTGAATGATATTTCCATAAAAAAGAAACTCGTCGTCATTTTTTTATTGGGCATGCTCGTTGTCGTGGCCTTCATGCTGCTCAATATCCGGGAATTGCGGCTGATCGGGGGCGAGGCCGATATCCTGAGCCGTCCCCGGCAGGACACCATGCTTCTGGCCGCTGAAGTGGCTCACTTGCAGTGGGCGTCCCGCGTGCAGAGCTATCTGCTCGATAACGGCGAAACCACGTTGGAGGCCTCGCTGGACGGGCATACGTGCGCATTCGGCCATTGGTTCTACGGCCCCGGCAAGGCCGGTCTGGAGCGGGAACTGCCCGCGCTGGAACCGCTTTTTCAGAAGCTCGGGGCCGTCCATCTGGCTCTGCATGATTCCGCCGTACGGCTCAAGGCCGCCATGGAACGCGGCGACAGCGCCCAGGCCCGCCGCCTGTTTGAAGACGTCACCATGCCGTTGCTCAAGCAGGTGCAGGAAATTCTTACCGAGGCCCGGGGCGAGATCAATACGTCCTTTGCCGGGACGGTGGAAAAACTGCGCGCCAAAATCCATATGACCACCATGCTGGATATGGGCCTCGGCACGCTTACCGTGCTGGGCTGCTGTCTGGCGCTCTGGCTGTTGATTCGGGGCATTTCCGCGCCCCTGGCCAGGTTGAAGGACCACGCGGGCCGCGTGGCCCAAGGGGAGTTCAGCAACGTGCCCATCCGCCAGGCCGACGAGGTGGGGCAGCTGGCCGAAGCCTTTAATATTATGGTGGGGCATATCAAGGAAAAGCTGGGCATGTCCCAGGGCATCATGCGGGGCATCACCCTGCCGTTCGCCGCTTTTGACGTGGATTGCCGCCTGATCTACGTGAACCGGGCCATGCTGGCCTGTTGGGGGCATTCCGGCAGTCCGGAAGACTACCTCGGCAGAAACGCCGGCGAGTTTTTTTACGCTGATCCTCACCGGGAAACGCTCTGCGACCAGGTCATGGGCGAACGGCACGAAATTTTGAATTACGAAGTCACGCGCGAGAATTTCAAGGGGCAGGTCAAGCGCGTGGCCATGGACGTTTCCCCGCTCTGGGACCTGGACGGCACCCTGATCGGCTGCTTCACCCTGCACCGGGATCTGACCGATATTCACGCCCAGCAGGAACGCATCGCGGCCCTGAATGAGCGCATCTACCAGTCCGCCGACGAGGCGCGGGATATTTCGGGCCGCCAGGCGCGGGCCTTTGAAAAGCTCAGCGGACAGTTGCGCACCACCGGCGATATGGCTGAGGAACAGGCTCAGGCCTCTCTGGCCGCGGCTGACGGCATTCGCAGCATGGTCGAGATCATGAGCGAGGTGGCGGCCGGAGCCGGTCGGGCCGCAGGCGACAGCAAAAGCGCGGAGGAAGAGGCCGGCAGCGGCGTGGAGGTGGTGCGCGAAACCATCGCCTGCATCGCCAGGGTGGCCGAACAGACCGCCGCCGTGGCCGAAGGCATGGGGGAACTGGGCGCGCATGCCGCGGGCATCGGCCGCATTCTTGAGCTGATTACCGACGTGGCCGATCAGACCAATCTGCTGGCGCTCAACGCGGCCATTGAGGCGGCGCGCGCGGGCGAGGCCGGGCGCGGTTTCGCGGTGGTGGCCGACGAGGTGCGCAAGCTGGCGGAAAAAACCATGCAGGCCACCACGGATGTGGCGGCGGCGGTGCGGGCCATCCGGCAGGGCGTGGACGCGGGCAGCGCGGCTACGGAGCGTGCCGTGGAATTGACCCGCCAGACCACGCAACTGGCCGACAGTTCCGGGGAGCGGCTGAACCGCATTCTCGACGTGTCGCGGCAGGTGGCCGACACGGTGGCGGGCATCGCCAAAGCCACGGAAGAGCAGGCCGCCGCGGGCGGGCGCATGCTGGAGAGCATCAAGAGCATCAGCGGCAAGGCCCGCGACACCACGGACAATATGCAGGCTTCCGACGGGCATGTGCGGGACTTGAGCGCGCTTTCCGGCGAACTGAAAAAGATCATCGACGGCATGCGCAGCGAGCGCCGCGCGGAGCCCCGTTTCCAGTTGCGCGATCCCTATAATATGCATGTTTCCTTCGGCGGACGGAAGGTTGAGGCCGTGCTGCTGGATGTCAGCCGATCGGGCGCGCGCCTCTGTTTTAACGCTCCCGCCGGGCTGGAGGGCGGGGAGATCCTTGTCCTGCACGCGGAGGCCGGTCCCTTTGACGCGGTCCTCGCCGGGCGGGAAGCCAGGGTCATGTGGGCGGACGGCCCGCAGGCGGGCCTGGCCTTTGCCGAGCCCGTGGAAGGCGATCTGGAGGCCCTGACCAGAGCCGTGGGCGGCAGCAGGGCCTGAGCGCACTCGGTGCCGTTTGCGGCGCAGCTTGCCATTGCGGCGGCCTTGGGGCAGGGTAGGCGGCATGAAATTGCGCCTTTCTCCCGCTGCGGAGGGTACCGCCGTCGGCGGTACGGCCCCGCAAATTTCCGCGCCGTGCGTGGACATTGAAGCTCCGGCCGGAGAAAGTCTTTCCCGTGCCCTCTGGCTTTCCGGGAAGCTGCGACCCCTGCCGCTCTGCGGCGGGCTGGGCCGTTGTGGCCGCTGCCGCCTGCGCTTCCCGCAGGATGCGCCCTTGCCCCTGCCCGCCGAGGAGGCGGTTTTTTCAGCGCGGGAGCTGGAAGCGGGCTGGCGGCTGGCCTGTCGCCGCCAGGTCCCCGATGCGCCCGCTACCGGGCCCGCTTCCGGGCCGGGCAGCGTTCTGGAGCTGGAACTGCCGCCGGAGGATTTCGCGGCGGAAGTCGACGAGGTTTCGCCGGGGAACGCCCTGGGCGCGGAGGCGGGACGGAAACTGGCGCTGGCCGTGGATCTGGGTACCACTTCCGTGTACTGGCGCGCTCTGGAGACGGATTCCGGCGCGGCAGTTGCCCAGGGACACTTTCTCAATCCCCAGGCCGGGGCCGGAGCGGATGTCATGTCCCGCCTGGCCGTGGCCCGCGAGCCGGAAGGCCGCGCCCGTCTGGCCGGGCTGGTCCGCGCCGCGTTGCGCCGCGTTGTGGACGGCCTGCACGCCTCGGGCAACACGGTGGTCCGCATCTGCTTGGCGGCCAATACAGCCATGACCGACATTTTCCTGGACCGCGATGTGGAAGGCCTCTGCGCCGCGCCCTATCACGCGGCCCACGCCGGGCACGAAACCGCGCATCTGTCGGGTCTGCCGCCTGTCTATATCCCGCCGCTGCCCGCGCCCTTTGTGGGCGGCGACGTGAGCGCGGGCCTGGCGGCACTGCTGGCGGCCCGAACGCCCCGGCCCTTTGTGCTGGCGGATCTGGGCACCAACGGCGAATTGGCCCTGGTCACGGCGCGGGGGGATCTTCTGCTGACCAGCGTGCCCCTGGGTCCGGCTCTGGAGGGCATCGGCCCGGAATGCGGGCAACTGGCCGGGCCCGGCGTGGTCACGGACTTCAGCCTGACTCCGGCGGGACTGGCGGCGCATTCGCCGGACGGCGCACCCGGCTCCACGTCTGGCCCCGCGCGCGGCATCAGCGCCACCGGTTATCTTTCGCTGCTCGCTCTGCTGCGGCAAGTGGGGCTGCTGGACGCCGCCGGCCTGTTTGCCGATGGGCGCGCGGGATTTTCCATGCCTCTGGCCCGTAAGCTGGCCGCCGGTTTGCAAAAAGAGCATGGCCGCATGCGCCTGCATCTGCCGCGCGGTCTCTGGTTGGCCGCCGCCGATGTGGAAGAGCTGCTCAAAGTCAAGGCCGCCTTTGCCCTGGCTCTGGACGCTCTGCTGCGGGCCGCCCGCGTGCCGCCGCGCGAGCTGGCCGCGTTGTGCCTGGCCGGTGCGCTGGGCGAGCATGTGCGGGCCGACAATCTGGAACAACTGGGTTTTGTGCCTTCCGGACTCGGCTCCCGCATCCGGGCTGTGGGCAATGTCTCTCTGGACGGCGCGGCCCTGCTGGCCCTGCATCCGGACAAAGGCGCTGAACTGGCCCGCCTCTGCGCCGGAGGCCGCCTGCTGCCCCTGGTGGAAAACCCGGATTTTCATCACGCCTATCTGCGCCATATGCGCTTTGGAGTCTGAATGCCCCGCCGCCCCGCGTCCCCGCCCTCCCGATCCGGCAAGAACAAAGCGGATGCCCCGCCTCGCCGCGCGCCTCGCAAGGAGCGCCGCGAGCCCGCCGCCCGTGCAGAAAAACATTCCGAGTTCCGGCATTCCGTAAGAACCGAGCCGGACGGGCCGCGTCCCGCGCATCCCGCCCACCCTGCCCGGACGGAGCGCGCAGTGCCAAGCCGCCCGCTGCCGCCGTCTCCCTGGCCTCAGGCCGAGCCGCTCTTCCCGCCTCTGGACGCGGACGCGCGCACGGCTCTGGAGCGCCTGCCCGAGGCCCTGCACAAGGTCTGGCCCCTGAACGCCGCGCACCGCCGCTCCCTGCCCGAGGACGTGGCCGCGCTGTCGCGCCTGCTGACCACGGAACGCCGGGATCTGCGGCATCCCTATTGGAGCTCCCCGGCTTTTGTCAGCGCCTATCTCTATTATTTCCTGCCCTGGAATCTGCTGCGCCTGGCCCGGCTGTTGGCGGCCCTGCCGTTGCCCGACCCGCGCGCTCTGGCCCCGGCGGGCGGCGAGGCCTTGCTGCTGGACGCGGGTTCCGGCCCCCTGAGCCTGCCCCTGGCCCTCTGGCTGGCCCGGCCGGAGTGGCGGGAGGCCCCGGTGCGGGTGCTGGCCCTGGACAGTGCCGCCCGGCCCCCGGAACTGGGCAAGGCCCTGTTCGCGGCCTGGGGCGCGTGCCTGGGCTGGAAAACCTGGCCCGTGCGCACGGCGCAGGGACCGCTGGAAAACCTGGCCCGACAGGCGGCCCCCCTGCTGGCGGGCCGTGCCGGGGCGGGGCCGTGCCGTCCCTGGCTGATCACGGCGGCCAATGTGCTCAATGAGCTGCGGCCGGGCCGCAAGACTGCGGGCGGACGGCAGACCTGGGACGAGGACGGGGAGGACCCGGACGGTTCCGATGCCGGGGACCGGCAGTCCGGCCCGCTGGCCGAGCGCCTGGACGGCCTGCTGGAGGCCTTCGCGCCCCTGCTGTTCCGTCGTGAGGAATCGTGTTCCGGCGGCACGCGGGCCGCCCCGGCCCTGCTCTTTGTGGAACCCGGCACGCGCCTGGGCGGCAATACCATCATGCGCCTGCGCGCCCTGGCCCTGGAAGGCGGGCTCGCGGCCCTGGCTCCCTGCCCGCACAACGCGGCCTGTCCCCTGCTGTCAGGGCAGGGCGGGCGGACCTGGTGCCACTTCACCTTTGACAGCCGGGATGCGCCGGACTGGCTGCTGCGTCTCTCCACCGAGGCCGGGCTGCCCAAGAGCGGCCTGTCCCTGGCGCCTCTGCTGCTCGGCCCTGACGTGGAGAACGCCCCCGTCGCCGGGCAAGGGACCGGCCTGCCCGCGAGAGTGCTTTCCGCGCCTTTCCCGGTGCCGGGCCTGGCGGGCAGGGGCCGCTATGCCTGCACGGCTCAGGGGCTGGCCCTGCTGGAAGATGCCGAGGCCCTGGCCTCGGGCGGACTGCTGCCCGTGCGGCTCGCGCCGGACGCGCCGCGCGACGCCAAAAGCAGGGCGCGCATTGTCCGCAGGCCGCGTCCGCAGCCGTCCGCAAAGCCTTGAGCGGCGCGGCCCCGGCATTTTTTCGTGAACTTTTTCTGAAAAATTATTTTGTTATTACAGATAGTTATACGGGGAATGCGGATTTTCGGAGGCTTTTTTTTCAGCCCCGCCAAGCGTATATGAACAAAGTTCACGCCCCTGCCGCAGGCAGGGTGTGTCCTTGTCCAACTTCTATCCCAAGGTTTATGCTCTGATGATCGCAATGCCCAAAAATCTGCCGCAGCCGCAATTGAAACCCAACACCGAGGTGGTGCTGCAGAAGCGCTATCTGCGCAAATCCCTGGACGGCAAACTCTCGGAAACCCCGCGCGACCTCTTCTGGCGCGTGGCTTCGGCCATCGCTGCGGAGGAAGGCAAATACGAGCGCTCCTCCTGCGAGCCTGAAGCCCTGGCCCGCGACTTTTACGATCTGATGACCGGCTGGAAGTTCCTGCCCAATTCGCCCACCCTGATGAACGCGGGCACGGATCTGGGCCAGCTCTCCGCCTGTTTTGTGCTGCCCGTGGGCGACTCCATTGAAGAAATTTTCGACGCCGTTAAGTATGCGGCCATGATCCACAAATCCGGCGGGGGAACGGGCTTTTCCTTCTCGCGCCTGCGCCCCAAGGAAAGCCGGGTGGGTTCCACCGGCGGCGTGGCCTCCGGGCCCGTCTCCTTCCTGCGCATTTTCAATACCGCCACGGAGCAGATCAAGCAGGGGGGCACCCGGCGCGGCG
Source organism: Desulfovibrio sp. 3_1_syn3 (assembly GCF_000145315.2). Taxonomy (NCBI): domain Bacteria; kingdom Pseudomonadati; phylum Thermodesulfobacteriota; class Desulfovibrionia; order Desulfovibrionales; family Desulfovibrionaceae; genus Desulfovibrio; species Desulfovibrio sp. 3_1_syn3. Next base: position 117,028 of record NZ_ADDR02000001.1, on the reverse strand, counting down.
CCAACATGGGCATTCTGCGCGTGGACCATCCGGACATTCTCGATTTCATCCGAGCCAAGGAAAAAGAGGGCGAATTCAACAACTTCAATCTTTCCGTGGGCCTGACCGAAGCCTTCATGCAGGCCGTGGAAAAGGACGAGCACTACGATCTGCGCGCGCCCAACACCGGCGAGGTGGTGGACCGCCTGCGCGCCCGCGACGTCTTTGACCTGCTGGTCAAAAAAGCCTGGCAGTCCGGCGATCCGGGCATCGTCTTCCTGGACCGCATCAACCGTGACAATCCCACTCCGGACCAGGGCGAGATCGAATCCACCAACCCCTGCGGCGAGCAGCCCCTGCTGCCCTTTGAGGCCTGCAATCTGGGCTCCATCAATCTTGCCTGCTTCTATCTGCCCGGCCATAACGACGACGCCGACCCGGCCCGCGACGGCATCGACTGGGCGGAGCTCAGGCGCGTGGTGCATCTTTCCGTGCGTTTTCTGGACAACGTCATTGACGCCTCGTTGTTCCCGCTGCCCCGCATTGCCGAAACCGTGCGCAAAAACCGCAAGATCGGCCTGGGCGTCATGGGCTTCGCGGATCTGCTCTTTGAGCTGGGCGTGCCGTACAATTCCCGGGAAGGCATTGCTCTGGCCGAACGGGTCATGGGCTTTGTACAGGAGGAAGGGCACAAGGCCTCGGCCGAACTCGCCAAGGAGCGCGGGCCCTTCCCGGCCTATCCCGCCTCCACCTACGCCAAGGCGAAAAAAGGCCCCTACCGCAACGCCACGGTGACCACCATCGCCCCCACGGGCACGCTCTCCATTATTGCGGGCTGCTCCTCCGGCGTGGAGCCGCTCTTCGCGCTCTGCTTCACCCGCAATATTCTGGACGGCGAGCGCCTGGTGGAGGTCAATCCCTATTTCGAGGCCGCGCTGGCCGCCACCGGCCTGGCCGGCCACGAGCTCATGGACAGCGTGGTGGCCAAGGGCTCCATCCAGGACATGGACTTTCTGCCCGCCAAACTGCGCAAGGTCTTTGTGACCGCCATGGATATCGAACCGGTCTGGCATTTGCGCATGCAGGCGGCTTTTCAGCGGCACACGGACAATGCCGTATCCAAGACCGTGAACCTGTCCAACACGGCCACGGAGCAGGACATTTTCGACATCTACTGGCTGGCCTACAAGGAAGGCTGCAAGGGCGTCACGGTGTACCGTGACGGCTGCAAGAGCATTCAGGTGCTGGCCACCGGCGAAGGCCAGAAAAAAATGGACGGCGAACCCGCCGCCCCATCCGGCCGGGTCGCCGTTCAGACGGGCCGGGCCCAGGCCGCGGTGCGCAAGCGCCCGGACATCGTGCAGGGCTTCACCCAGAAGGTGCAGACCGGCCTGGGCGCCATGTACCTGACCGTCAACGAGGTGGACGGCGAGCCCTTTGAGGTCTTCGCCACCATCGGCAAGTCGGGCCGATCCATCACGGCCAAGGCCGAAGCCATCGGCCGCCTGGTGTCCCTGGCGTTGCGCTCGGGCGTGCATGTGCGCGACGTGGTGGCCCAGATCAAGGGCATCGGCGGCGAACACCCGGTCTTCCGGGGCAAAGGCCTGCTGCTGTCCATTCCGGACGCCATCGCCTGGGTTCTGGAAAAGCGCTATCTCAAAGACGAGCACATCGGGGAGGTCAACGACCTGGAAGCGCAGCGCTGCCCCGAATGCAACGAGCCCCTGGTTTTTCAGGAAGGCTGCCTGATCTGCCCGGCCTGCGGGTTTTCCCGCTGCGGTTAGCGCCGGACGGTCTTTTTGCCCGCTGACTGCGTCAGACGGCGCGGCCCGGCTTGGTCACGTAGTTAGGCTACGTTCCCGCGCCGGGCTGCTTGTCTTTCTTGTCGGCGAACAAAAACCCCCGTCCGCCGGGGAAGCGTCTTATGATGTGGCATGGTATGGAGGAAAATATGACACAAGTACGAGTGTTTTTGGGGGCAGTCGTGCTGGCCCTGATTGTCTGTTGCTGGTCCCCTGCAAAGACTGCGGCGCAGGAAATCGGCGAGTCGGCCCGTGTTGCGGAGGATCTGGACGTGGTCCGGCTGTCCGGGCGGGTATACATGCACGTATCCCGCTATGAGATGCCGCCGTTCGGCCTGGTGCCCGCCAATGGTTTGATTCTGGTGGACAAGGGCGAAGCCTTTCTCTTTGACACGCCGTGGACCGAATCTCAGACCGAAGTCCTGCTGGACTGGATAGAAAATGTCCTGCACGCCAGAGTCACGGCCTGCGTGCCCAATCACTGGCACAAGGATGCCATGGGCGGCTTGCCCGCCGTGCGCCGCCGGGGCATCCCGACCTACGCCTACGACGGCACTATTGCCATTGCCCGGCAAAAGGGCCTGCGCCCGCCGGAGCACGGCTTCGCGAGCGAGCGGACGCTCAAACTGCACGGTCTGGAGGTGCGCAACGTCTATCTGGGCGGCGGCCATTCCACGGACGGCATCTTTGTCTGGATTCCCGCCGAAAATCTGCTTTTTCCGGGCTGCATGGCAAAGGACGCCAAGACCGTCAATCTGGGCAACACTGAGGACGCCGACGTGCGGGCCTGGCCGGGCACTATGGAAAAGGCCCTGGCCGCCTTTCCCGATGCCTGCATTGTGGTTCCCGGCCACGGGCAGCCCGGCGGCCCGGAGCTGTTGCGGCATACGCGCGATCTGGCCCTGCGGGCGGGCGGATCACGATAGAGCAATTCCCGATTGAAATGCATAACATTTCAATCGCAAAATACTGTAGGTCACGGGACAGCGCATGAAATGGATCACCCATCAGGCGGCGGCCGTGGGCGCGGCCCTGGCCCTGCATCTGCCGCCCGCGGGCGTGCTGGCGGCCTGCGTGGGCGCGGTGCTGCCCGACGTGCTGGACCAGCGCCTGGCCGGTCTGGCCCCCACGCGGCGCGGCCGTCAGAAGGTCTTCAACCGTATCCACCGGGGCGCGACGCATTGGTTCGGCTGGTGGCTGGCCCTGTTTCTGGCGGCCCTGTTCTGGCATCTGCCGCCGCTGGGAAGGGCCACGCTGACCGGGCTGGCTTTCGGCGGCCTTTCCCATGTGGCCCTGGACATGCTCACGCCTCAGGGCGTGCCCTTGCAGCCCTTTTCACGCAAGGGACGTTTTTCCCTTAAGCTCTGCGCCACGGGCAGTCTGGGAGAATACTGCTTTCTGGCGGTCATCGCGCTGGCGGTCTGGTTTTTCATGGGCCGGGATCTGCTGCGCCTGGTGCAAGGGCTGGGGCACGGCGCGCTGTTTTAGAGCGATTTCACTTTAAAATTGCTCTAACGCCGAACATGGTGAGGCGCGTCGCGAAGACCGACCCGACGGGCGGCCCGTAGGGCCGTGCCTGTAGCTCAAAGGGCGTACAGGCATCGAGAGCAACGCGGCGTGGATTGCGGCGAAGCGACCGAAGGCAGCCCGAAGGGCTGTCCCCGTTGGCGACAACGGAGTCATACGGGGATCGACAGCCGTTTCAATCGTAAATTGTTCTATAGTGTCAACAGGCTCTAAGGGGAACGCCGCAGCCGCCGCAGCACGGGTTCCAGAATGGACGGCGCGAGCCACCAGGCCAGAGGCAGGAAGAGCAGGGCAAAAGCCAGGCCGCTGACGGCCAGAGCCGCGCAGGCCGCCGCAATGGGCGGCAGCGGCAGATGCGCGAGACTGTACCCGGCCAGCCACCAGGCCGCGCCCGCGCCGGGGAGAGAGCAGGCCAGGGCGCGCAGCCCCAGGCCGCAGAGCCCGGCAAAGGCCCCGTCGCCGTGGCGGCGGATCCACAGCCCCACCAGCCAGAGCACATAAAGGCTCACGCTCGCGCTGGACAGGGCGGCGATGGCCCAGGCCCCCAGGGGCACGGCCCAGTAATAGTAGAGCGGCAGGCAGGCCAGGGTCATGATGGTGCCCGTGACCGCCGGGGTCAGGGTGTCACCGTGGGCGTAGTAGGCCCGTACCAGCACCATGTAGACGATCCAGAGCGGGGTCGAGGCCAGCATGATCCGGGTCAGGGGCACGGCGGCCATAGTCTCTGCCGCGCCGAAGCGCCCGCCCTGGAAGATCACGCCCAGAATGGGCCAGGCGGCGGCCATCATCCAGAGCGCGCAGGGGATGATCAGGCCCAGGCCCGCGCGCAGGGCCGTGCGCAGGGTCTGGTCGAAGCGTTCCGTGTCGCCCTTGGTCAGCAGGGAGACCAGAAAGGGATAGGAGGCCACGGCGGCGGCCTGTCCCATAAGACCCACCGGCACCTGGGCAATGCGCCGCGCGTAGTTCAGCAGGCTGACCACGCCGTCCCCGGCCAGACTGCCGAAGACGCGCAAAAACTGCTCATCCAGCATGATGATGGTCTGGCCCAGCATCAGGGGCAGGGCCGTGATCAAAAATCGGCCCATGAGTCTGTGCCGCCAGACCGGGCGCAGATGCAGTCCGCCCGCGGCCGCCACCCGCAACGGCAGGGCAAAGGTGCCCAGGGCCGCGCCCACGGTGACGCCCAGGCAATAGCCAGTCATGCCGTAACCGTTGCCCTGGCTGATGCCGAGGCGCGTTCCCAGCAGGGGCAGCAGCAGGCCGCCCGCGATGATGCAGCCGTTGTAGACCAATGGGGCCAGGGCCGGAACGCTGAACTGCCGCCGCAGGAAGAGCAGGGCCGTGAGACAGGCCCCACAGAGAAAAAAGACCTGGGCGGGCAGAATGATGCGCATGAAAAAGGCCAGCCTCTGCCACTGCTCCGGCGAGAAGCCGGGGGCCACCAGACGGGCCAGGGGCTCGGCGGCCAGGATGCCCGCACCCGTGAGCAGCAGTGAGGCGGTGAGGGCCCAGCAGAACACGCAGGAAAAAAAGCGCCAGGCGTCGGCCTCGTCCTCCTGAAAGCGGCGGGAAAGCAGGGGAATGATGGTGATGGACATGAAGCCGCCGGCCAGCAGGTAGTTGATGATGTCCGGCACCACAAAGGCCGCGAAATACATGTCCGCTTCACCGCCCGCGCCGAACTGCCAGGAAATGACCTTGTCCCGGATCAGGCCCATGAGCCGGGAAAGAATGGTGCTGGCGGCCAGAATCAGGGCCGCCGCGCCCATGTGCTGGCGGGAGGAGAGCAGGCCCATCAGCGTCCCCGTTTGGGGCGCGCGCCGTTTTGCTTTTGCCCGTTTCGCCCGGTCCGTGTCTCCTGTCCGGTGCGGGCGCGCGTCCGGCTCTTGCGGTCCGGTGCCGCGTCGGCGGGTTTGTTCCGGGTCTGCTTCTTGCGCGTCTGTTCAGCACGTCGCTCCGGGCGGGCCGCGCTTCGCGTCCGTCCGCCCGCATTGCGGCGTGCGCGCGCGCCCCGGTTTGCGCGGGGCAGTTCCAGGGGCATGAGCCGGATTTCCAGGCGGCCCATGTGCACCTCGGCCAGACGCACGTCCAGACGCTGGCCCAGACGCCAGCACAGGCCGGAACGCTGGCCCAGCAGGCACTGGCTGCGGGAATCCAGCTCGTACCAGTCGTCGCCCAGGTCTTCCACGCGGATCATGCCTTCCACGGGCATGTCCGCGAGCTCCACAAACAGGCCGAAATCCGTCACTCCGGAAACCACGCCGGCAAAGCGTTCCCCTTCGCGGTCTCGCAGGGCCAGGCAGCCCAAGCGGCGGGCCATTTCGCGTTCGCAGTCCACGGCGGCGCGCTCCCGCCGGTTGAGCTGGTCGCTGATGCGCAGCAGCTTCTGTCCGGCGGGCAGGGGGCCGACGGCCTGTCCCAGCGAGGTTTTCAAGGCCCGGTGAACCAGCAGGTCCGCATAGCGGCGGATGGGCGAGGTGAAGTGGCAATAGGCCTGGGAGGCCAGGCCGAAATGCCCCTCGTTTTCCGGCTGGTAGCGGGCCTGGGGCATGGCCCGCAGGCAGAGGCGGTTTACCAGAAATTCCTGGTCCGTGCCCTGGGCTGCGGCGAGGATGCCCTGAATGGCCGCCGCATCGGGCCGCCCGTCCGCCTGCTTTCCTGATTGCTTGTCCGCGGGCATCGTTTCCAAAGCCGTGGCGGCAAGGGTTTCAAAGAGGCTTTCCAGGCGCTCCGGCTCCGGCTGGGGATGCTCACGGTACAAAAAGGGCAGTCCGGCGTCGCGCAGATGCCGGGCCACGGCCTCGTTGGCCGCGATCATGAATTCCTCGATGAGCCGGTGGGCGTCGTGGCGCTGGTGGAAGCCGATCTTGAGCACCCGGCCCACCGCGTCAAACGTGTATTCCGGTTCGGGCAGATCGAAATCCAGACTGCCGCGCTCCCGCCGGGCCTCGCGCAGCACGGTATAGAGCCGGAAGGCCTCCTCCAGCATGGCCAGCACGTCTCCACCGCGCGGGTTCTCGCGCAGCCGGGCCAGAGCTTCGGCGTCATGATCCAGCAGGCAGGCCTTGACCTGGCCGTAGGTCAGGCGCGCGGCGGAACGCATCACGGCCGGGGCAAAGCGCGCCTTGCCAGGCTGGCCTGTGGGTGAAAAGGGAATTTCCGCCAGCACGGCCAGACGGTCTTCCTGGGGTTTAAGACTGCACAGGCCGTTGGACAGGGCCGGGGGCAGCATGGGTTCCACGGAACGGGGGAAATACCAGGAGTTGCCGCGCGCCAGGGCCTCGGCGTCCAGGCTGGCGTGCCCCTTGCCGGGAGCGGGCCTCACGTAATGGCTCACGTCGGCGATAGCCACCCGCAGCAACCAGCCCTTGCCCTTGCGCTCCACCTGCACGGCATCGTCAAAGTCGCGGGCGTCCGCGCCGTCAATGGTCACCAGGGGCAGATGGCGCAAATCCTCACGCCCGGCCAGATCCGCCTCACCGGGAGCCGCGGGCAAGGCCGCCGCCTCGGCCAGGACAGAGGGCGGAAAATCGCGCGGCACCTCATGGTTGAGCTTGACCAGCTCCTCCTGCACGTCCACGTCGTCTTCGCGGCCGTAGGTGCCGATCAGGCGCGCGCGCCAGAGATCCGAAGCCAGACGCTCTTCCGGGGCCACCAGCAGAAGCGCGCCCTGTTCCGGCACGGCGGTTCCCTCGGGCAGGGGCACGCTGAAGTCCACAGCCAAGCGGCTGTCCGCCGGGCGGCAGAACAGGGTCCGCCCCGTGCGACTGTGCAGATGCACGGGGATTTCCTTTTGCGGGCGCTCCAGGATTTCCACAATACGGCCTTCCGGGTTCGGTCCGCCGCGCCCCTGCCCGGAGCGCGAGGAAGCCGGAGCCAGCACCACCCTCACCAGATCCTGATGCCAGGCCTCATTACTTTGCAGGGGATGGATGAAAATGTCCCTGCCGCCCGCCACGCGCACGGCGGGCGAGCCGTTTTCGGTCGCCAGCGGGGTGACGAAGCCGCCGCCGTTGCGCAGGGCCTGATAGCGGCCCACCATGCTTTTGAGGCTTTCGGGCCGGGTCCAGAGGCCGCCGCGCAGGCGCACCAGACGCCCCTGCCGGGCCAGATCCGCCAGGTTTTCCTCAAGTTCTTTTTTCGCCCGGCGCGGCAGACCCGTGGCGCGCAGCAGGCCGTCCAGACGCATGGGGCGGGATTCGCGGGCAAAAAGTTCCAGCAGTTCGTCATTGCCGGGAAGGGCGGCGGGATCGGCAGGGCGTATATTTTTATGTTGCTTTTTCACGTTATTTCCATGGGCCGCGCCATGCTCAAAAAAAGGGGCAAAAGGCTCCGCCTTTTGCCCCCGCGCGGCTGAAAAAAGTTCAGGGCTTATCCCCAAAGTGCGATATTTCCGGCTTTCCGGCAAGAAAACCGGGAAATCCATTTGGAGACAGTCCCCGCGGTCCGGCGGAATTGCAATCAAGATCCGTCGAGCCCGCGTTCTAGAGCAGATTCGTTTTGAAATTGTGCCAATTTCAAAGCTGACTCTGCCTTCAGCCTATCGTTGCTGTCGTCTTCCGTAGCGCTGCTGTCTTGATCCGTAACACGGCTTCGCCGTGAAAGGCTCAAGCAAGCAGCCCAGCGACAACGGCTGACGCGCGGCGGGAACGCGCTCCCACCTTGGCTTCAGGCGCGGGCGTCCGCTCACGCGGCCGCCGGAGCATTTCAACATTTTCAACGTTGAAATGCTTTAGGCGGCTCAGTTGCGGTTGCCGCCGAAAAGCCGCAGCATCATCAGGAAGAGGTTGATAAAGTCCAGGTAAAGGGTCAGCGCGCCCATGATGGCCCCGCGCCGCACCGCCGTGCCGTCGTCCAGAGGCGCGGCTTCGCCGAAGCGGCGCAGCTTCTGGGTGTCATAGGCGGTCAGGCCGGTGAAGATCAGCACGCCCAGGCAGCTGATAATAAAGTCCATCATGGTGCTCTTGAGGAAGATGTTCACCACCATGGCGATGATGATGCCGATGAGCCCCATGAACAGGAAGTTGCCCATGGTCGTGAGGTCGCGCTTGGTTACCGTGCCGTAGACCGACATGGCCAGGAAAGTGCCCGTGGTCACCAGAAAGGCGTTGGCAATGGACGCGATGGGGTAGATCACGAAGATGGACGAAAGCATGGCGCCGGTCAGGGCCGAGTAGAGCAGGAAGAGGCCGGTGGCCGTGCCCGCCGACATTTTGTGGATGGCGGCCGAAAGGGCGATGACCATGCCGAATTGGGCCACGATCAGAAGAATCATAACCAGGCTGTTGCCCAGAATGGCATCCCGGATGGCCGGCGAGTTGGCCACGCCGTAGGCCACCACCGTGGTCAGGGCAAGGCCCGCCGTCATCCACTGGTAGACCTGACGCATGTAAGCGGAAACGGCGCTGGTTACGCCGCTTTGCGCGACACTGCGGGTAGTCGGTGACATAAGTCCTCCAAAAAAACTGTTGTTGTCCGATCCGGCACAGCGTGCCGCGGGGGGGTTATCCACACTCCTTTTTGCATACTATATGACTCCCCCCCGATTTAGCAAGTGCCGTGGCCTTGCGGCGGCGGAGCGGTTTTGGGGTTTCCGCGTCAGGCGTTGTTTCTAGGTTCCGGCTATGCCGTATAGGCTCTTATCGGGCAGACGCTCGTCATTGAAACTTTGTTTTTTTGTCGGATGCCGAACCGGCCTCACCGCCCGGCAAGGATTTGTCTGCAAGTCCTTGCCGCGAAATGCGAGCAGACGGGCTTTACTCGCCGTAAGCGGGCATTTTATGTGTTAACGTACTGGTGAGCGGGCCATGCTTCGTCTTGCGGGTGGGCCGGGCCGCGTGCTAGCATGCACAGTCGGCGCGGTGCCCGCACCGGCGAAAATGCCGTATTCCAAGGAGTCAGTTATGAAATTTTTTCTTTCGGCCTTCTGCCTTGTCCTGAGCCTGGCGCTGCTGCCGGTTTTCGCCGGGCAGGCCCGCGCCGCCGCGCCGGCGTCCGATCCCGCCGTCAAGCTGGAAACCAGCCTCGGGGACATCGTGGTGCGCCTGGATGCCCGCAAGGCCCCCATTACCACGGCCAACTTCATCCAGTACGTGAAATCCGGGCATTATGACGGCACCATTTTTCACCGCGTCATCAAAAACTTCATGGTCCAGGGCGGCGGCCTGACTCCGGATATGAAGGAAAAGAGCGCCCGCGCGCCCATTCACAACGAGGCCAACAACGGCCTGCGCAATCAGAAGTACACCATCGCCATGGCCCGCACCGCCGACCCGCACTCGGCCGGCGCGCAGTTCTTCATCAATACCAAAGACAACGGCTTTCTGGATTTCAAGAGCCAGACCCCCCAGGGCTGGGGCTATGCCGTGTTCGGCAAGGTCATCAAGGGCCATGAGGTAGTGGACAAGATTGAAGCCGTGGCCACGGGCAAAAAGGGCTTTTACGAAAACGTGCCCACGACGCCGGTGATCATCAAAAAGGCCGTGGTCATTGAATAGCGCGTTGAAAGAAATTGCCGGGTCCGGAGTCCGGACCGACGACGAACCCCGCCCCACGGCGGGGTTCGTTTTGAGGAGTTCACATTGTTGATGTGTAACTCCTCTGGCGGTAGCGTCAGCCTTGAGAATGCAATTTTCAAAGCTAATCTGCTCCAGGGAGTGTGAAATTTTTATGACGTTGCGCTTCGGCAGCGCAGGGCTTCTTGTCAGTCCATTTCGCTTGCATTACGGTATTTGAAGGCCCGTTGCGCGGCTTCATGGGGAAGCCCCGCGCGGCGCCGCAATCCGCAAGGAGAGAAAGGATGAAAAAGCTCATTGCGCTGGTCACGCTGCTGCTGGGCGCGGCCCTGTTCCCGCCGCAGGCCCCGCAGGCCCGTCCGGCCCATGCCCCCAAGTACGAGTACACGCTCAAAAGCGTCATGCCCGTGGCCGGCCGCCAGGGCGTGGCCTGCGACGGCAAGTACATCTACGTGAGCGACAGCAAAAAACTGTTCAAATACGACATGAACGGCAAGCTGCTGAAGCAGAACGACAATCCCTTTGAGGGCTACGCCATCCCGTCCAATCACATCGGGGACATCGACGTCTACAACGGCGAATTGTACATCAGCGCCGAGAATTTCATGGACGGCGTGGGCAAGGATATTCAGATCGCCGTGCACGATGCGGACACTCTGAAATTCAAACGCACTTTTAAGTTCGAGCCCAAGTCCGGCCAGCTGGAAGTGTCCGGCATCACTGTGGACCCGGTCAAGGGCACGGTGTGGATGTGCTCCTGGGTGGGCGAGGAAAGCGGCCGCTATCTCTATGAATACGACCTGGACGGCAAGTATCTGCGCAAGGTGCATCTGCAGCCCGTGCCGCAGTGGGTGCAGGGCGTGTTCTACTATGACGGTTCGCTTTTTGTGACGGCCGACGACGGCACCGCCGACGACAACGAACCCGACCATCTTTACCGCGTGGACGTGACCTCGGCCACCAACGCGCCCGTGGTGCTGGAAAAGACCTTTGACGAAGCCATCAAGCAGGGCGAAATCGAAGGTCTCTGCGTGGACCCCTCCAGCGGCGACCTGCTGGTGCACATGAACCGGGGCGCGCGTATCGTACTCGGCATGGGCAAGGGCTTCTATCCCGGCTACGACAAGGAAATTCACGAGTTGTACCGCTATTCCATGCAGCCCGCCGGGCCGCGCGCGCCGCGCCCGTAATGAAAACGGCGCACAGCGGACGCGAACCGTCCCCATGCGCCGGTGTTTAATTTCTGATGGACGGGATGCGTTTCCGGCTCCGGAGGCGCATCCTGTTCTTCGTTTTGTGGTCAGCGCGCCGTGAGCGCGGCAAAGCGCCGCATGGTCAGATGGCAGACAGCCACGCCCAGAGCGTCGGAGGTGTCCAGCGCCCAGTCGGCCTCGCGGACGTTGAGCAGGCGCTTGACCATAAAGGCCACCTGTTCCTTTTCCGCCCGGCCTGTGCCCACCAGGGACTTTTTGACCAGGGTCGGCTCGTAGTCGCTGATTCCCAGGCCATACGCCGCGCAGGCCGCCACGGCCACGCCTCTGGCCTGGCCCAGCTTGAGGGCGCTGGCCGCGTTTTTGGCGGTAAAGACCTGTTCAATGGCCGCTTCGTCGGGCTTGCAGCGCCCGAGCACCTTGGCCAGCTCATGGTAAATGCGCGCCAACCGCGCGGAAAATTCCTTTCCGGCTGAGGCCGTGCGCACCACGCCGCAGTCCACCAGCCGGAGAACGCCGGAGACTTCGCGCACCACGCCCCAGCCCGTGCGCTGGGAACCGGGATCAATGCCGATGACGGTGACGGGCTGCATAGAAGGTGCCCCAACAATATAGTTATGCCGCCGTCAAGCCGGTAGCGGGGGTATGACGGCGGCAATGAAAAAGGGCGCGCGACGAGGAATTTTGCCTTTCCGCAAGGAGCGCGAGTTTTTTATGCAGGAAGTGGACTCTTCTGGTCCATGACCGGAATAAAAAACGATGCGCGACACAGCAAGAAGGCAAAAGGACCGGCTTGCGTCAGTCGGTGGGCATATCGTCCGGAAAATCCACATTGGCATAGACATTCTGCACATCGTCATTGTCGTCCAAGGCTTCCATCAGGCGCAGCACCTTCTGGCCCATATCCGCGCTCACGGCCACCAGGTTCTGCGGCACCATGGCCAGCTCGGCGGACTGCATCTCAATGCCCGCGGCTTCCAGGGCGTCGCGCACGGCCGCGAAGTCGGCCATGGCCGTCTGAAGGGTCCAGACATCCTCGTCGTCCAGCACGTCGTCGGCCCCGGCTTCCAGGGCGGCTTCCATAATTTTATCCTCGGCGTAGGCGGCCTTGTCCACGCTGATGACGCCCTTGCGCTCGAACATCCAGCCTACACTGCCGTTCTCGCCCATGGAGCCGCCATGCTTGGTGAAAAGGTGGCGCACTTCGGCCACGGTGCGGTTTTTATTGTCCGTGGCGACCTCCACCATGATGGCGATGCCGCCGGGACCGTAGCCTTCGTAGAAGCCTTCCACAAAATCGCCGCCCGCGTCTTCGCCGGTGCCCTTGCGGATGGCGGCTTCAATCTTGTCCTTGGGCAGGTTCACGGCTTTGGCCGCAGCGATGGCCGCCCGCAGACGGGAATTGCCCGAAGGATCGCCGCCGTTTTTAGCGGCAATGATGATTTCCTTGGCGGCTTTGGTGAAAATCTTGCCGCGCTTGGCGTCCTGGCGTCCCTTGCGGTGCTGGATATTGGCCCATTTGCTGTGACCTGACATAAAACCTCCCGAAAACCGTAAAAGTATTAGAGCGTTTCACCTTGCAATGTTTGCGCGGCCCGTGGGGACTGCGCGCCGCGAAGCGGCATGGATTCAGCAAAAAAATATGTCTTTTTGCTGGATACAGTCTGAACCGCCATATGATTCAGACGAAATCCGGTTATGTTTCCAGCCCGGCATCGCCGGACGCGATAGCGGCTGTGTTGCCGCGAAAACCCAGGCCCGTAAAAAAGGTTTCCTTGCTTTCGGCGCGTGAGCTTTTGGGTTTAAAGGATTTGACCGAGCTGAACGCCTTGCGCATGGGGGTGAGCAGATCCTGAATATCCGGTCCCATGAAGATCTTGACCACAAAATTGCCGCCTTGCTTCAGATGCAGGCAGGCTACGGCCAGAGCCTCCAGGGTCAGCTCCAGGGAACGGGCCTGATCCGTGAAGCGCGTACCCGTGGTACGCGGAGCCATATCGCTGATGACCAGGTCAAAGGGGCCCAGTTCGGCCAGCTTGGCCTCAAAGGCGGCGGAGCGCTGGAAGACGTCCTCCTGCATGAAGAGCACCTGGGGCGGGAACGCCGTTTCCGTGCTCTGGATGTCGCAGGCCAGGACAAGCCCCTTGGAGCCCACTTTTTCCGCGACGCCCAAAGACCAGGAACCGGGGGCGGCCCCCAGATCCAGCACTTTCATGCCCGGCTTGAGCAGACGGAATTTGGCATCCAGCTCTTTCAGCTTGTAGACCGAGCGGGCCGGATAATTTTCCCGCTTGGCTTTGAGGAAATAATGGTCGCGATATTCCTTCATAAAAACCCCAACACATAAGCATAGCCTTTTTCAATTCGTTCGCCAAGTCTTGATGCCGGATGGGGCCGAGCGGCCTTGCACCGTGCCGCAACAGGCTTATCTGCCTGCTTTGAGAATAATTATTTCTTGTATTGACGGAAAGCCGGAAAGCAGGCTAGCGTCAGGACAGGTTAAAAAATCCATGCCGCTCCGGCTGAAGCCCGGAGTGCGCATTTGCCTATCTTAAGGAGAATGACAATGATTTTGAAAAACATGAGTTTCGCCCTGCTGCTCTGCGGCGGGCTGTTGTTGATGGGCTCCGCCGCGCAGGCAGAAAGCGTTAAAACCCCGGTGAACAAAATCAGCCCCGACGGCGTGGGCGAGGAAATCGGCTTCATCACCTTCTCGGACGCCGACGGCGGCGGGGTGGATATTATTGTGGACCTGACGGGCCTGCCCGAGGGCGAGCACGGCATGCATGTGCATGAAAACGCTTCCTGCGCTCCGGCTGAAAAGGACGGCAAAATGGTGGCGGGCCTGGCCGCCGGCGGGCATTACGATCCCATGAAGACCAATAAGCACGCCGGGCCCGACAAGGCCGGCCATAAGGGCGACCTGCCGCATATCATGGCCGATGCCGAAGGCGTGGCCAAGGCCAAGCTGCACGCTCCCAACCTCCAGGCCAAGGACCTCAAGGGCCATTCCGTGATGATCCATGAGGGCGGCGACAATTATACCGACAATCCGCCCTTGGGCGGCGGCGGCGCGCGCATCGCCTGCGGCGTCATTAAGTAGTACGTAATCAGGCTCATACCTTTCACTTTCCTTCTGTTGACAGGCCCCGCCGGAAATCCGGCGGGGCTTTTATGTCGCACGGTCTTGCGGCGGGCGGCGCATGGCGGCTATGGTGGGAAATCCGTTTTCTTGCGAGGGAGCATGCCTGAATCCATGCGCGCGCCACGGCGCGTCAGTTTGCCTGATTTCGCGGGGCGCAGCCTGAGCCTGCCCGACAATCCCGAATCCTGGGAGCGCCTGGGCGTCGGCAAGGATGTGCTGTTGTTGGGGCTGGGGCCGGGGCGGCCTGAGGAGCTGCCTTTTGCGCGAGGCGGCGCGCGCCTGTTCTGGCTGGACGAGCCGGAAACCCTGCGGCGTCTGGAGGTCGCGCATTCAGGAGCGGGGCGGCGGTCTCTGCCCGGGCATTGGCAACAGGTCACGCCGGAAGATATCGTGGCCTTGGCCGCGCGCTGCTCCGTCTTTTTTTATCGGCCGGGTCTGCGCCTGGCTCCGGATTTCTGGGGTCCGCTCCTGGGACGCCTGGGTGCGGCCCGACTGGAAGTGCGGACGCGGCGGACAGTCATTGAAGACGCTAAGAAACATGCGGCGGAGGAGGGCGGTCGCCGCCCGGTTCTGCTGCCCGGCACAGAGCGGCAGCTTCTGCATCAGGAATTGCGTCAGGCTTTGGGCGAAGCCGGTTTCGGACCGGTGCTGGAAAGTGTGCCCATGTGCCGCGACACGGAAAACCTGTTGGCGGCCTGGGAAAATCTGCTGGCCGGGAGCAATCCCGCGCTGCTGCTCTCCGTCAATTTACGTGGCCTGGACCCGGAGGGGCGGATTTTTTATCTTTGCCAAGCTCTGGGCGTGCCGGTGGCTGTCTGGTTTGTGGACAATCCCTGGCATTTGCTCTCCGGCCTGCGCCTGCCCTGGTGGCAAGAGGCCGCGCTGTTCGTGACCGACGAGAGTTTTATTCCCGGCCTGCGGGCCGCCGGAGCCCGGCGGGTTTTTTATTTGCCTCTGGCTGTGGCCCCACAAATGTGGCGGGATTTGCCGGACGAAAACGAGGCTGCGGACCTTGTCCAAAACCCGCCGCTCTTCGTGGGGCGTTCGGCCTTTCCGGAGCGGGAACGTTTTTTTGCGGCGGCCCGTGTGACGCAGGGCCTGGAGCAGGAGGCGCGCACCCTCTTGACGCATTCCGGCAGTCCTGCGGAGGGGCCGCATTTTCATTGGTGGCTCCGGAAATCTGGGGTTGCCCCCTGGCCTGGACAGGATGTGCGTTGCGTTGGTCTGGGCGCGGAGATCTGCTCCCAGGCCAATCGCGTCCGCTGGGTTCGGGCCGGGTTGGGTGCCGATATGCGGATAGTGGGCGATGCGGGCTGGCAAGACCTGCTGCCGGGCCTCGAGGTGCTGCCGCCGGTGGATTATTATACGATCCTGCCGGATCTCTACCGTCGAGCCGAGGCCGTGCTCAACGTGACCAGCCTGTTGCTGCCGCATAGTCTGAGCCAGCGCCATTTCGACGTCTGGGCCGCTGGGGGCCTGCTTTTGAGCGACGCCACGCCCGGCCTGCGACTTTTCCCCGAGGCGTTGACCCGGCCTGTAACATTAAGTAGCCCGGCGGACCTGCTGCCCCGGCTGGCCGCCCTGCGCGCTGATCCGGCCCGGACCCGCGAACTGCGCCGCGCCTGGCGGGAATACTTATGCGCCGGGCATGCCTACCGTCATCGCGTGGCGCAACTGCGTGGAATTTTGGAAATCTGAGGAAAAACATGTAGCGCAAACGCGATCAGCCCTGGACTGGAGAAGGGCTTGACAGCCCGGCCCTTTTTGCCTAGAAATTTTTTCCACGATGTTTCTATTTGTGGGGAAGTAGCTCAGCTGGGAGAGCATCGCCTTCGCAAGGCGGGGGTCGAGGGTTCAAATCCCTTCTTCTCCACCACAAATTTTAAGGGGTTATGGTTTTAAAACCATAACCCCTTTTGTCGAGTTATAGATTTTCCGTGAAATGCATTCAATGGACATCGCCGCTGTTTATGGATAAAAACAAAAGCTACCAATAGTTGCTCGTCTTGTTTGTGCCCCCGTACTTGCGGATTGCGGCGCTATAACCCATTATAATAAAAATGGATATCATGAAAAAAGCTCTGATCACCGGTATTACCGGGCAGGACGGCGCATATCTGGCGGAATTCCTTCTCCAGAAAGGGTATGAGGTGCACGGCCTCAAACGGCGAGCCTCTCTGTTCAATACCGACCGCATCGACCATCTCTATCAGGATCCGCACGCCTGTGAGCGGCGTTTTATTTTGCATTACGGCGACCTCAGTGATTCCAGCAATCTCGTTCGCATCATGCAGGAAGTAAAACCTGATGAGGTTTACAACCTGGCGGCCCAGAGTCATGTGCAGGTGTCCTTTGAATCGCCAGAATATACGGCGGATGTGGATGCCTTGGGCACGTTGCGCTTGCTGGAAGCCATACGCATTACCGGGTGTGCCGAGCAAACCCGTTTTTATCAGGCCTCTACTTCCGAGCTGTTCGGTCTGGTGCAGGAAGTGCCTCAGACGGAAAAGACGCCTTTTTATCCCCGCTCGCCTTACGCCTGCGCCAAACTTTATGCCTACTGGATTACGGTCAACTACCGAGAAGCTTACGGCATGTATGCCTGTAACGGCATTCTGTTTAACCACGAGTCGCCCATCCGCGGCGAAACCTTTGTGACCCGCAAGATCACCCGTGCCTTGTCGCGTATGGTACTGGGACTGCAGGATTGCCTGTATCTCGGCAATATGGATGCCAAGCGCGACTGGGGCCATGCCCGCGATTATGTTGAAATGCAGTGGCTCATGCTGCAACAGGAACAGCCGGACGATTTCGTCATCGCCACGGGACGGCAGTTCTCGGTGCGGGATTTCGTCAATGCGGCGGCGGCCGAAGTAGGGGTAACGCTCACCTGGGAGGGCAGCGGCGTTGACGAGACCGGAACCGTGGCCGCCGTGGACGTATCCCGTCTTGCACAGGCCGCCGGAGGGCGGCAGGGCATGGAATGCCACGTTAAACCCGGCGACGTCATTGTGCGGGTGGACCCGCGTTATTTCCGCCCCACGGAAGTGGAAACTCTGCTGGGCAATCCGGTCAAGGCCAAGGAAAAGTTGGGCTGGACGCCCAAGACGACCTTTGAGGATATGGTGGCCGAAATGACCCGCGAGGATCTGGGCTTGAGCATGCGCGACGCCGTGTGCAAGGTGGCGGGCTTCAAGACATTCAGCCACAACGAGTAGCGTATGGACAAAAACGCGCTTATTTATGTGGCCGGGCACCGTGGCCTGGTAGGCGGGGGTATTTGCCGCGCGTTGCGTCGGGCCGGTTACAGCAATCTGCTTATCCGCACGCACGCGGAGCTTGATCTCTGCGATCAGGCCGCGGTACGCGCGTTTTTCGCGAAATGCCGCCCGGACTATGTCATCCTGGCGGCGGCCAAGGTGGGTGGTATTTATGCCAACGCCACGTATCCGGCGGAATTCATCTACCAGAATTTGCAAATTCAGAATAACGTCATTGACAGCGCATACCGCAACGGAGCGAAAAAGCTGCTCTTTCTGGGCTCATCCTGCATCTATCCCAAACTCTGCCCACAGCCCATCAAGGAAGAATACTTGCTCACCGGGCCTCTGGAACCCACCAACGACGCTTACGCCTTGGCCAAGATTTCGGGCATCAAGATGTGCCAGGCCTACAGAAAGCAGTATGGCTTTGACGCCATCAGCGCTATGCCCACCAATCTATACGGGCCGGGCGACAACTATCATCCCGAAAACAGCCACGTCATCCCGGCGCTGATCCGGCGCTTCCACGAAGCCAAACTGGCCGGGGCGGAAAAAGTGATTATCTGGGGCACCGGCACGGCCCTGCGCGAATTCCTGCATGTGGACGACATGGCTGAGGCCTGCGTTTTTCTGCTGGAGAAATATTCGGATTTTGAACACGTCAATGTAGGGTGTCAGAAAGAATGCGCCATCATGGACGTGGCTCGGCTTATTGCCAAGGTTGTCGGCTTTGAGGGCGCAATTGATACGGATCCCTCCAAACCGGACGGGACGCCGCGCAAGCTGATGGATTCCAGCAAGTTGTTTGGCATGGGCTGGAAACCGCAACACACTCTCGCTGAAGGCTTGGCCGAGAGTTATCAGTTGTTTGTGCGTCAGGCCGAAGTGCGGTCATGAGCGAGTCTCGTTCTGTTTTTCAAATTCTGCGTGCTCTGACGCCGTTGGCCTCCAGCCTAGGAAAGGGAAAAATTTGTGGCCTGCTGGCTTTGACAATTTTAATGGCCTTGAGCGAACTGGTCATCGCCGGCTTGGTGGCCTTGCTGGCTGCGTTATTTGGATCACCAGAAACGGCGCTCAACCATAATCCCTTGCTCTGGTGCAGAACGAACTTCGGTGTAGATTTTGGCAACGATGCCCGCTGGTTGGCCTTGGGAATTCTTTGTATGATTCTTCTGGCTATTGTGTGCAAAAATCTATTGAGCACAGTACATCAATGGCATATGACCGCATTTTCTGAATCCATAGGCAACAATGCTCGTAAGCGCCTGCTCCAATTGTTTTTGCGTGCCCCTTATTTATGGGTTCTCCGTGCGGGGACATCCGATATGCTGTTTGGCTTTAACGCGGGAACAATGCTTGGGCCAACCCTGTTGGCGGCTTTGCAGATACTTAGTAATGGCCTGATGATACTTACTATCTTTTTTGGGCTGGTGGCCGTATCCCCGTTGCCTTCTTTGGCTTTTTTGGGGGTGCTCGGTTTGGGCGGGTATCTGATTGTTCGTGTGACGCGCAATATGCTGAATACTCGCGCGAGCGCTGTCTATCGGGCCGATCTTGGGGCGCATAGAATACAGCAAACAGTTGTGCACGGTTTAAAAGAAATGCGTCTGTACGGGCGAGAATCTGTAGTCTTTGCGGCCTATTCAGACAAACTGTGTGACGTGCTGATTGCGAAAAAGTGGCTTCAGGCTTTGTCACGCTTGCCGGTTGGCAGTTTGGAAGTTTTGGGTTTCGCATCCTTGGTGGGGGTGCTGTTGCTTTTGATTCTTGTGCAAAATGCGAGCATCGCCATCGTGTCCGGAATCATGGGGTTCATGGCCGCCGCTGCTTGGCGGACCTTGCCCACGGCCAACAGGCTTGTTGATGCTCTTACCTTGCTGCGGTCTTCGCTACCCTATTTAACGAAGATAGTTGATACCATCGCGCTGGAAAAACAGTTTGCAGGGCAGCTTACTCCCGCATTTGAATCTTCTGTGCCGATTATTGCTTTCAGCAAGGCCATAGAACTTGAAAAGGTAAGTTTTCATTACCCGGGAGCAGTCGCTGCTGCGCTACACGATGTGGATTTTTGCATTCAGGCTGGGAAAATGGTGGGCTTGGTGGGATTCTCTGGTGCGGGAAAAAGCACGCTAGTCAATATCATCGCGGGACTTATTCCTCCCGAGTGTGGGCATCTTAAGGTGGATGGGGTCGCAATTACTAAGGACAACTATCAGTCTTGGCTGAAACGTATAGGTTATGTGGCCCAAGCCCCCTATCTTTTGGATGCATCATTGGCGGAAAATGTGGCGCTTTCCCGTTGGGGAGAATCCATTGACCGAGAGCGCGTTCTTGAGTGTTGCCGCATGGCGGCTCTTGATTTTATCGAAGAGCTGGACGATGGAATTGACACGGTGCTTGGAGAGTTGGGAGTACGCCTTTCTGGGGGCCAGGCACAGCGTGTTGCCATTGCCAGAGCTTTGTATAGTAAGCCTGAACTGATCATTTTTGATGAAGCAACAAGCTCTCTCGATTTGAAGAATGAAAAGTCCATCCATGAAACTATCCTGTCTCTGCGAGAGAAGGTAACCATAGTTATTGTTGCCCACAGGCTAAGTACCGTAGAAACCTGTGATGCCCTTATTTGGCTCGATAAAGGGCGAGTGCATATGGCTGGAAGTGTAGAAAAGGTATTGCCGGAATATATGGCGGCATTATCCGGCAGTGTGAAGAAAGTATTACCCAGCAATGTTGCCGGAGCAGAAGTGGAATAACATGTTTAATGAAAAGTCTATTCTTATTACGGGTGGGACGGGCTCTTTCGGTAAAAAGTGCATTGAAGTTTTGCTTAAAAAGTACACGCCGAAACGCATTATTGTTTTTTCTCGCGATGAACTGAAACAGTTCGAAATGGCGCAGAAATTTTCTCCAGAAAAATATCCGTGCATGCGTTATTTTATTGGAGATGTGCGCGATAAAGAACGCTTGCACAGAGCCTTTAGAGGCGTGGACTATGTTATTCATGCCGCAGCACTCAAGCAGGTTCCCGCAGCAGAGTATAATCCCACGGAATGCATCAAGACAAATATTACCGGCGCAGAAAATATTGTTAATGTTGCCGCCGACTGTGGTGTTAAAAAAGTAGTAGCACTGTCTACAGACAAAGCCGTAGCCCCGGTGAACCTGTATGGGGCTACCAAACTTTGTTCAGACAAGCTTTTCGTTGCTGCCAATGCCTTTACCGCCTGTGAAACTGTGTATTCTGTGGTGCGTTATGGCAACGTTATGGGCTCGCGGGGTTCTGTTATTCCGTTTTTCATCAAAAAACGTGAAGAGGGTGGCCCGCTGCCCATAACAGATATGCGGATGACGCGCTTTTGGATTACGTTGGAAGAAAGCGTGCATATGGTACTACGTTCATTTGAAATTGCTGGCGGCGGCGAGGTGCTGGTGCCCAAAATCCCCAGCATGAAGATCACTGATCTAGCGGAAGCCATCGCACCTGGTATGCCCACAGTAGAAGTGGGGATCCGCCCCGGCGAAAAGCTGCATGAAACCATGATTACCGCGGAAGACAGCCGGCATACTATTGATATCGGCAAGTATTATGTCATTAAGCCTGAAACTTTCCGTTACAAAGGGCCAGAAGGAACGCCTGTTCCTGAAGGTTTTGAATATAATTCTGGTACCAACTCAGAATGGTTGACGGTGCCGCAGTTGAAAAACACTCTGCGTGAGCAGGGCTTTGATGTGAAGTAATATGAGTAATTTTTTGCCTTATGGGCGTCAAATCATAGGTGATGATGACATCGCCGCAGTTGTGGATGTGTTGCGGTCAGACTATCTGACCACAGGGCCAGCTGTTGAGCGTTTTGAGGCAGATGTGTGCGCCTATACCGGTGCGACCCATGCCGTTGCGGTAGCCAACGGTACAGCGGCTCTGCACGCGGCCATGCACGCACTCGGTATCGGCAGGGGGGATGAGGTTATAGTCACCCCCATGACTTTTGCAGCCTCTGCCAACTGTATTCTCTACCAGGGGGGAACCCCCGTATTTGCCGATGTGGATTCACATACCCTGCTGCTTGATCCGGCAGCGGTGGAGGCTGCCATTACGCCGCGCACCAAGGCGATTATTGCCGTGGACTACGCAGGCCAGCCCTGTGATTGGGACGCTCTGCGCGGTATCGCGGACAAGCATAAGCTGGCCCTTGTGGCCGATGGCTGCCACGCCTTGGGGGGAGCTTATAAAGGCCGCAAGGTTGGCACGTTGGCAGATATTACGGTATTCAGCTTTCACCCTGTAAAGCATATCACCACTGGCGAGGGCGGTATGGTTGTAGCCGACGATGCGAATCTTGCCAGAGCCATGCGTGCCTTCCGGGGTCATGGTATCACCACCACGGCCAGCCAGCGCGAAAAATCCGGCGCGTGGTTCTATGAAATGACGGATTTGGGCTACAACTACCGCATCACAGACTTTCAATGCGCCCTTGGCAGCAGCCAGCTGAAAAAGTTGGATCAATGGATTGAAAAGCGCAACGCATTGGCGCAGTCCTATGACGCGGCCCTCGCGGGCACGGCCATTCGGCCGCTTACCAAGCATGCGCACGTACTCCATGCCTACCATTTGTATGTGGTACGCACGCCAGATAGGGACAATACATTTAAGCGGCTGCGCGAGGCAGGAATAGGCGCTAACGTGCATTATATTCCTGTACACTTGCACCCATACTATCAAAATCTGGGTTATAAAAAAGGCAGTTGTCCCGTGGCAGAAGCCGCTTATACGGAGATTTTGACGTTACCGCTATGGCCTGGAATGGTGACAGAAGATGTGACGAGGGTTGTGGCAGAGCTGTAGTTTTTTTGAAATGGCAGCGTTCTCTTTGTTGTCTTTCCACAATTGGCCGAGGGCCATATGAAGATAGCTGTTATTCCCGCAAGGGGTGGATCAAAACGTATTCCGCGTAAAAATGTGCGGCAATTTTGCGGTAAACCTCTGCTGGCCTATCCCATTGACATCTGTCTGCAGAGTGGTCTTTTCAAACACGTAATCGTGAGTACAGACTCAGAAGAAATCGCAGAAGTGGCAAGAGCGTGCGGAGCTGAAGTTCCTTTTATGCGTCCGCCTGAATTGGCAGGTGACTTTGTCGCCACAGCGCCAGTAGTGAAGCACACTGTAGCATGGGTGGACGAGCATTGGGGGAGCGTAGCGTACTGTTGCCAGCTCTATGCAAACCCTTTCATAACATTGTCACATTTGCAACAAGGGTTTGAATTGCTGCGTGAGCGTGGAGTCCATGAAACCTTGGGGATTGTGGAATTTCCCTATCCAATATTGAGAGCCTTTCAATTAAGCGATGCTGGCACTGTTGATTATGCTTTTCCTCAGTACCGCTCTGCCAGATCACAAGATTTGCCTGTGTTTTATCATGATGCGGCACAGTTTTATTGGCATGACTGCGCAAAAATGCACGAAGATGGTGAACATAAGTCGCTGCCTGTGATTATTCCCCGTCATAGGGCTGTGGATATCGATACTGAAGAAGATTGGCGCGTGGCAGAGCGCCTGTACATGGCCTTATCTCTGCGCGACAGGAGCATGTGATGGCCGTACAGTTCATGGCTGAGGTATCCAGCAATCATAATGCGGACATCAGCCGCTGTCTTGCTTTTGTGGACGCGGCGGCAAGGATCGGGTGCAATGCGGTCAAGTTTCAGCTTTTCAGGCTGGAAGGTTTGTTCGCGCCGGAAATATTGCAGCGTTCGGCCATGCACCGCGCCCGAAAGGCATGGGAGCTACCCGTTGCTTTTTTGCCTGCCATCGCCGAGCATTGTCGAGAACTGGGGCTGGCTTTTTGCTGCACGCCCTTTGATCTTCGTGCTGTGGAGGAGCTGGCGCCGCATGTGGACAGTTTTAAAATCGCCTCCTATGAGCTCACATGGCCGGATTTGCTCCGCGCCTGCGCGCAAACAGGTAAGCCTGTGATTCTTTCTACGGGCATGGCCTACCTGGAAGAATGCCAGAACGCCGTGAAAGTCCTGCGTCAGGCAGGGGCCAGGGATGTGACTGTTCTCCACTGCGTTTCTCACTATCCAACACGCCCCGAAGAGGCCAACCTGTCCTGCGTGGGCACGCTCCGACAGGCGTGCGGCTGTCCGGCGGGGTGGTCAGACCATTCTGTGCAGCCCGGCGTTATCTATCAGGCCATTTTCGGCTTTGGCGCGTCGATGGTGGAATTTCACCTCGACCTTGACGGGCAGGGGGCAGAATACGCTTCTGGTCATTGCTGGTTGCCTGAGGCTATGGGCGACGTCATCAAACAAGTCCGCTGCGGTGAAACAGCTGTGGGTGACGGCGTCAAACACACTACCCCGAGCGAAGAAGCGGAGCGTCTCTGGCGGGCTGACCCTGAAGACGGTCTCCGCCCCTTTAAGACGGTGCGCCAGACTTTTGTGGGTGATGGTTAATGAATGAAAAGCGCGTGCTTTTTCGGTGCAATGCCGATCACGCAACGGGATTTGGGCATGTGAGCCGTTGTCTTTCCGTGGCACGCGAGCTTCGGCAATCAGTGGATCATATCTGCTTTGCACTGGGCAGCGGTGACGCGGTACGGCGTGTGCAAGAGCGCGGGTTCACTGCTGCCGTACTTTCCGGTAATGATGCCGATGCAGCATTCGAGCAGCTTGTGAGCCGTATGCGTCCCTCTATTCTCGTGATGGACGTGCGGCCTGCGCATTCAGAGGCCTGCCTGCGGGCTGTACGCGCCCTTGTACCTACCATCGCGGTTATTGATGACAGCAGCCGCCAGCGATTGTTTGCTGACCATGTATTTCTTCCACCCACGCCCACGACCAAGCAACTTGACTGGACAGATTTCAAGGGGCAAATACACATGGGACTGGAATGGATGCCCTTGGGGGACACTTTTGAACCCTGCCCGCCCAGTCCATGGCCGGGCACAGGACCGCGCCGTTTGCTCATGACCATGGGCGGGAGCGACCCTTGGGGCTACACCATGGCTCTTGCGCCCGAACTGGATGCGGTATGCCGGCTTCAGGGGATGGAGTTGGGCATTGTCATAGGGCCGGGTTTTGCACAGCGTGAACAGCAAATTGAAACATGCACGGCGCTGCCGTGCCGTCCCCGCATTTTTGACAGCCCTGCGCGCATGACCGAGGTATATCAATGGTGTCATGTGGCCCTGATCGTGTTTGGCGTGACTGCCTACGAACTGGCCGCGTGCGCCCGTCCTGCGCTCTATGTTTGCCCCAACGCGGACTATAAGGAACACGCGGGGGTATTTGTTGCAGAAGGCAAGGGAAGAACATGGCCACTCAGGCCATATTCTCTTGCCTTCTTGAGCGACGTATTGGAAAAGATGTTCATGCTGACATTTGCTCCACTGCCAAATGCAGGGGCAAAATCTATTGCGAACCTGGTGCAATTATAGGGATATCCATGTCCATGTCGAATACTCTGACTACAGCCGCGCACTATGGCCCATGCCTTGCTCGCAAAGGCGACTATGAAATCATTGACTGCCAAGCGTGTGGTTTTGCCCACAGCACGCCACTTCCGATTGAAGATACGGTTGAGCAGATATACACCGCAGAGTATTATTCGGCTGTAAAACCAGAATATATTGCCTTGGTAGAAAAAGAGCGCACGTGGCACGAAAGCGTTTTTAACGAACGCCTTGGCGTCTTAGAGGGTGCCGTTCAAGGGCGTCGTCTGTTGGAAGTTGGCTCTGGACCGGGCATTTTTTTGCAAACGGCCGTGAGTAGAGGGTGGACTGTACAGGGATTTGAACCTTCGCGCGAGGCGTGGGCATATTCTACAAAAGTGCTGCATATGCCTGTAGAAAACACCTTTTTTACACACGAAAAAACCCAAAACGAGCCATTTGATAGTGCCTATCTGGGACTTGTGCTTGAGCATATCCCCAACCCCATACAGATGCTGGAGAATGTACGGCGGTGTCTTAAGCCTGAAGGCGTGATTTGCGTGGCCGTTCCCAATGATTTTTTACCTTTGCAGCGCGCCTTGCACGAACAGGGATTTCCGGAATGGTGGGTGGCTCCGCCGCACCACCTCAACTACTTCACGCATGAATCGCTGAAGAGAATTCTGGAACGCACGGGCTTTGCCGTTATTTCACAGACTGCAACGTTCCCACTGGAGATATTTTCTTTACTGGGCATGAGCTATATTGGGAATGACGAGGTCGGCCGAAAATGTCATCAGCTTCGCTGTGATTTTGAAAAGACTCTTGATGATGTTGGCTTGCACCAGATGCGCCAAGAGATCTATGCGCTATGCCAAAAATATGGCATCGGTAGAGAATGTGTTGCCTATGCTCGGGTGAACAATATTGCCTGATAATGGTATCTCGTGACAAAGATCTACAGAAAAACTTGTTGTGGCTTTTGACATCTCATAGTTGAAATTGTTGGAAATCTACGGGTTTTCAACTGATGAAACGCTTTCATACCGTGCCCGTAATGGAGGCAATCTTCATGAGTCCGCAAAATATGATCCTTACGGGGTCTAGTGGCGACATTGGCGAAGCCATAGCCCTTGCCGCAGCTGAGGTGGGCATCAATGTAGCTCTGTGCTGCAATTCTGCCGCAAACAAGGCGCATGCCCTTGAAGAAAAGGTAAAATCGCAAGGTGTCAAAGCTGTAGTCATACAGGGAGATCTATCTCAGCCCCCAACATCAGCCGCCATAGTGCGGCAAGCGTGCGAGGCTCTTGGCGGGGTGGATATTCTTGTGAACAACGCAGGTTTTTTGCACCAGCAGCCTTTTGAGCAGATACCTGTTGAGGAGTGGGATGTCACTTTTGACATTAATCTGCGCGCTCCCTTTCTTTTGGCTCAAGCGGTGTTTCCTGTCATGCGGCAGGGGGGCGGAGGGCATATCATCAATATTGTCTCGTCTGGGGGCCAGTTGGGGGGACCGCTGGCGCCACACTATGCGGCCAGTAAGGCGGGTCTGATTTGCTTGACCAAATCCCTCGCCCGTCTGGGGGCTAAAGACAACATCATCACCCACGCCATTTCACCGGGACTTATTGTAACAAAAATGGTCGCCGTCGAAATGGCCTCTGAAGCTGGCAGGGAAAAGCTGAAAAATATTCCCCTTGGCAGGGCGGGCACTGTGGGGGAAGTTGCCCAGTGTGTATGTTTACTTGCGCAGGGCAAGATGGATTATGCCACAGGGCAGACCATCAACCTGAACGGCGGCCTATATATGGGATAGTTTCCCATGTGCAAATTGTGCTGTGCAAAATGAGGATATACTTATGTTGGGCGCAGAGAATATTATTGATTTTTTCCATGCTAACGGGGCTTCCTTTTTCACCTTTCCTGGTGGGACCATTGCGCCTTTGTATGACGTGCTGCTGCAGCGGGGCATTGCTGTTTTTACAGCGCGGCACGAGCAGGGCGCTGGGTATGCGGCTTTGGCTAAATCGAGGTTACTGCAGGAACCGCAGGTTGTTATGGTAACTTCGGGCCCTGGGGTAACAAATATTCTCTCTGTTGTCGCTGATGCATATTTTGATGGTACGCCGCTAATTGTTCTTACAGGGCAAGTTGGCACGGCTGACTTGCAGTCAGGACGACCAGTTCGCCAGCGGGGCTTTCAGGAAGTTGATACGCCAGCCATTGTTTCATCGGTGTGCAAACACTGCTATCAAGTGACTGATCCTGAAACTTTGCCTTCTGTACTCAGGGATGCCTATGCGTTGAGCATGATCGGGCGTAGAGGCCCCGTTGTTATTGATTTGCCGATGAATGTACAACGGGCGGAGGTGCATTGCTCTGCGGCGGAGGTTCCCGTACCCGCTGAAGGACAGCTGCCCCATCAGCAGGTACAGGAGGCAGTAGAGTCGTTGAAGGTGTCTGAGCGGCCAGTCATTCTCGCAGGTCAGGGCGTGCTGCAATCAGGTGGACTGTTGGCTTTGCGCGAACTTGCGCATCAGCACAATATCCCAGTGGTTTCTTCCTTGCTCGGGCTGGGCTGCATGCCGGGCGATTCTCCTTTGAATGTCGGTTTTGTAGGCCATACGGGAGTTCAAGTCGCAGGACAGGTTTTGCAAGAAGCTGACTTTGTCTTGATACTCGGAGCACGCCTTGACGTCCGTCAAACCGGGACATGTGTTGATGATTTTTGTCGCCATGCGCGTAAAATACTGCGTGTGGACATCGACGAGGGCGAGCTTGCAGCACCGCGAGTGCGTATCGATGGGGTAATTTTAGGTGATGTGAAACACTTTCTAAATGTCTTGAGCGCTGCCCTGTCAACTCCCACAGGGCTAGTTCTGAACGCTCGTGGGCAATGGCTTGCGCAGATTGAAACCTGGAAACAGCACAACACGACCGACGCGCATGAGGATCTTTCCCCCAAAACCGTTGTCCAATTTTTGGACAAAGTCACCGCTGGCAAAGATGTGGTGCTTACAACCGGCGTGGGGTCGCATCAGCATTGGGCGGCCAGGCATTTCACCTTTGATTGGCCTAAGCGAGTGCTGTTGACGTCTGGTGGGCATGGAACTATGGGCTACGACGTGCCTTCAGCTGTGGGGGCAGCGCTGACATATCCTGATAGAACTATTCTCTGTATCGTGGGCGATGCCTCCTTTCAAATGAATATTCAAGAGTTACAGTCTATCCGTGACCACAACCTGAATATTAAAATCATTGTGCTGGATAACGGGCGCATGGCGCTTGTGTCGCAATTCCAGCAGTTGACATGGGGTTCTGACCCGACTACGGGCAACGTTTTAAATCCGGATTTTGTAGCTATAGCAAAAGCCTACGGTATTGAAGCTGTCACTGTCGAAAAAGCGGAAGCGTTGCCGGGAACTCAAGATCTACTTTTGTCAAACAAGCCAGCCCTTCTGCATTGCCGCATCACACCACATGCCGATGTGCTGCCCATGCTGCTTGCGGGCCAGAAACTTGATGCAATGCATCACGGTGACATACAGTAATGCAGAAAACCCTCATTTTGCTCGGCGCTGGCGGGGAGTGCGTGCACGCTATTCTCCATGCGAAAAAGCTTGGCTATCGCGTGCTTGCCACAGATAAAAATCCGCAGGCCTGTGGCGCAACCGTGGCAGACGAATTTTTGCCCTTGTGTGCGTACACGCCTGAAGAATCTGTGGCGGGCCTTCTTGCGTGGCGTGAGCGGGGAGGGGATCCTGGCGGCGTCTTGTGCGTGGCTGTGGACGCACCAACCACTGTAGCCGCCGTGGGGAAGGCTCTGAACCTCTCCGCCATCAGTGTTGAAACCGCCCAACTGGCCACAGACAAGCTGGCCATGAAGGATATGTTCAAGGCTCGGGGGATTCCCATCCCGTGGTATGCTCCAGTGCGCGATGCACAGGACGTGCGTGAGGCTTTACAAAAAAAAGCCTGCCCGCTTGTTATTAAGCCTGTAGACAGCAGGGGCGCGCGCGGCGTAATGCGCCTCACTCCTGATGTAGATGCGGAGTGGGCCTTTGCGGCGGCTCAGGCAGAATCGCGAACTGCGCGGGTGATGATAGAGGCCTACCTTGACGGCCCGCAAGTGAGTACCGAAGGGCTTATGGTGCATGGTGTGGCGCACATTCCCGGTTTCGCTGACAGAAATTATGAATTTCTGGAGCGCTTTGCTCCACATGTTATAGAGAACGGCGGGGACATGCCTTCGATATTGCCCATGGAAGCGCAGGCCGCCATCAAGACGCTTACGGGCGAGGCGGCCACGGCCTTGGGTCTTACCCACGGCCCGGTTAAGGGGGATTTGGTGTGGCATGAGGGCAAACCCTATGTCATTGAGCTCGCTGCACGACATTCAGGCGGGTACTTTGTAACTCATGAAATTCCTTGGAATACGGGCGTAGATCTGCTCGGCGTGTCCATTCGCATGGCCATGGGCGAAGAAGTCGACACCGATGCTCTGCGCCCCAGATACCAGAAAGGTGTTTGCCAACGCTATCTTTTTCCTGAAGCAGGGAACGTAATTGCCGTAGAGGGAGAGGAAGAAGCACGACAACTCCCCGGTGTAAAGTATGTAGAACTACGGGTAAAGCCGGGGGACGCCGTACAGCCTATTCAAAGCCATCCCGGCCGTGCTGGTGTTGTCATGACAGTGGGTGCGACGCGCCGTGAGGCGCAATCGGTCATGCGTGAAGCTCTTGAGCGTGTGCGCATCACAACTGCTGTGGAGGATAAGTGATATGGCGCAGCGACCTGCCATGATTTTAATTCAAGCCGCATCACGGGCGTGGAGCGGTGGACAGGATTTGTGCATGCGACTTGCACAAGGGCATATCCCCGCAGTGCAACAGACTGCGGCCAAAGCTTTAGCAGCGTGGCCGGGCATTCCCGTGGTTATCATTGCCCCTGAATACGATAGAGGATGTGAGCTTGAGCAGGTCAAGGAAGCCTTGATAGAAAATGGAAATATTTCAATATATTATGGGTTTGATGCCAGCCCCCTTGATCGAATGCTGGCCGCAACTGAATCCTGCTCTGAAGAAGACTGCATTGTACGTATTGATGGTCTCCATTTTGGCTGGATTCCAGATGTTGTTGCTGGCATGTATGAACTTGCGATAGGAAAGCGCCTAGATTGCGTTAAACTACCAGATGATTTTCCCGCACAGATTTCTTCGGATATCTACCGTGTTGGTGCTCTGCGTAAGATGCGAGCTATGCTGCAATATCATCCGGATTCTGCCGTTTATGCGGTACATCCAAAATATTTTATGTTTTTTTCCGCAGAGTTTACTTGTGCTTTTTTTGAATGTGACGACATAATTGACGACACATACCTGCAGCAATGTCGCGAGGCATTCGCAGCGGTATACGACAGTCATATTAATGTGATATTATCAGCACAAATTGCTTCTGGAAATCAATTTTCTTTTAGATATGAGCTTGCGCAGAAGTATATTTCAAAGTCGGACGTTGTCCTTGATATTGCCTGTGCCACAGGCTGGGGAACACGCATGCTTGCCGAGCATGCAAAGTCTGTGATTGGTGGGGATATAGAACCTGCTTCAATTGCTGCTGCGTCCATAGATATTCCGAGCAATGTGCATTTCCAAGTGGAAGACTGTCTTGCCATGTCATTTGCAGATGAGACGTTTGATGTTGTCGTCTCCTGTGAAACTCTTGAGCATGTTGATGCAGCCGCTTTTCTTCAAGAATGCAGGCGAGTCTTGAAACCGAATGGAATTCTTGTCATATCAACGCCGCAAAATCGTTTCGGCCATATTCCGATAACGATTGAGCATACTCACGAGTTTTCCGCAAAGGAATTGCGGGATGTTTGTGGTAGTTTCTTCCATGTCATCACCCAGCAAGGGTTAAAGCAGGGGCGTATTTTGAAAGATGGCGACCCGTTGGGCGCTAGCTCCTTTATCGTGTGTAAAAAGATTGCAGATGACTAAAGCGCAAACCACAGCCTATTTATTTTTCCATTGTAACCTCGCCTTTTCTTCTATTGCGGAAGAACAGCGCGCCGAGGTGATCGACCGTTGTTACATTCCCATGCTTGGCATTGCCCAAGAGTACGGCATCCCCCTTGGCGTGGAATGCACGGGATGGACGCTGGAAGAAATCGCCCGCTTACGGCCGCAGTGGTTAGACCGCTTCAGCACGCTCTGCGCTCAAGGCTTGGCTGAGTGCATCGGCTCGGGCTACACCCAGCTTATCGGCCCGCTGGTTCCGTCAGATGTTAACTGCAACAACCAGCGTCTTGGGCAGCGGGCATATGAACACCTGCTTGGGCAGCAGCCCGCAATTGCGCTGATCAACGAGCAGGCGTACTCGTCGGGTATTCTGGAACATTATGTAGACCACGGCTATGCCAGCATCTTGATGGAATGGGACAATCCCGCCCTTGCCCATCCCAGCTGGCAGAGTGAGCTGCGGTACGCGCCGCAGAAGGTTCTTGACCATCAGGGCCGCCCTCTTGATCTCGTATGGGTGCAGTCTGTGGTATTTCAGCATTTGCAGCGGCTGGTACACGAAGACTTGGAGCTTGATGCTTATCTGAATTGTCTGAAGCGGCATGTTGGCCCCAGTTCCAGAGCTATCTGCCTTTACGGCAATGATGCGGAAGTGTTCAACTTCAGGCCGGGACGTTTTGAAACAGAGGCCGCTATAACACTGGGCGAATGGCAGCGCATGGCGCAAGCCCTGTGCGCAGTGCGGGATGCGTTGGGTTGGCGCTTTTGTTTGCCAAGCCAGGTAACGGCCTTGAACCTCCCTCATGCCGGGCACGTCCTGCAACTGGAATCTTCAGCTCAGCCTGTTATTGTCAAAAAGCAGCCCAAGTACAATCTGTTGCGCTGGGCGGTCACCGGGCGGGGTGACTTGGACATCAATACGCGTTGCCATCGTATACTCCATGCCATGCGCGCGGGCGTGCCTGATGATGCGGACTGGAGGGCACTCTGTTGCCTTTGGGCCAGCGACTTTAGAACCCACATCACAGAGCAGCGATGGAATCGGTATGCGGCGGCGTTGGCAGACATGGAAAACAAGTGGCAGGTGTCGCCGCCGGATAATTCAAGCTTGCTCACGGGGCAAACAGCAGCATTGACCATGCCGCGCTGGATTGATGCGGCCACTCCTCATGTGGCGGCGCGGCTCAACCCACGCAAGGGCTTGGCGGTGCAGGCGCTTTCCTTCCCTTCGCTTGGCTCTGCACCCGTTCTGGGCACTATCTCGCACGGTGATTTTGAAGATATCGCGCATGCTGCCGATTTTTTTACCGGACATGTGGTGCTGGAAGCCCAGGGGGAGCGCAAGCGTACAGACCTCGCAACCGTAACTCCAGAAATGACGGAAACAGAGCAGTACATCAGCTACAGCGCTGCTATTCCCAATTTTTTCTGCCCCATGGAAAAGGCTGTCCGCCTTTCAAAGCAGCGGCCTGAGTTCAGCATTGCCTATCGGTTTGGCTGGCAATCGTTGCCCGTGTGTTCCATACGCCTTTTGCACCTTACTCTGTTGCCCGAGGCCTATGACGTAAGCACCCTCTTTTTTGCAACGCACAACGGCGGCAGCGGGTGGGAGCGCTTCGCGCTGACCTCGCCAGTTAACCACACGGCGCCGGTGTCCTTTCTGGTATCGGCAAGCCATGCCTTGGGCATGACAAGCGGGCTGTTGCGCATTGGCGATGCACGACACTGGCTTGAAGTAAAAACAGATTTAGCGCAGACCGCACTTGTGGGTATGATTGTCCATCAGCCCGTTGGCGCATCATGGCTTACCCGCGTTATATTGTCGTATCGAGAGATCGATGATACTGCCAAGCCTAATGCACTGGTTCCACCTTCAACTGTGACAGTCACTGTGGCCGCACACAGTAAAGAAATGGCTGCTGATGCCATATGTTAAAATGGTTTTATACCAAAGTCTAAGGTTGCCGTTTAAAAGATCGCGCATCTCGCGTGCGACACCTAGTCAAGGATTAATATAGAAATGCTTGTCACCGCACCGCGTCCCTTGGTAATTTTTTGCCGGAAACGGGCATAGAGCCCTATGCGCGCAATCTTGCCGTATTGGCCATGCCGGCCGCACATTGCGGCAACGTGTTTTGCTCATAAAGTGTACCGGCCAAATGGCGTATTGTTCCATGATAGCTATGTACGGCATGCCTGTAGAAAATCTCGAAATGGAAAAAAAGCGCCTTTGCGCCATATGCCACGCCAAGCATGATATAATATGTCGAGAGTATAGCTTTGAGCCTCTGGATATGGCCCAACTCACTGCTCCTCCAGATGAGTTTGCACAAATAATCGAGGCATATTCTTACGATTTGGGATCTGCTGAATATGCTGGCTTCTCTGTAGGGCTTATAGCCGCCTATGATTTTTCTCTTTTAACAAAACACTTGTATAGCGCAGACATTTCCCCTGAAAATATACCTATTATGCGTGCATATGTTCTCAACACCATGCCTTGCCTGACATACAGCAAAAAAATGCTTGAACGCATTACACTAGGTGCAATCCTTTGCTTTAATGAATACGCGCATGCCAAGCGATATGATTTTGCGCTAGCATTGCGCATGTACCGTTTATTGCAGTAAACTTGGCATCACATTTGGGCACAAGTGGGGCATTGTTTGCTTGTACAAGAAATATATTATCTGCTTAGGCATTTAAATATTGCGCTCAATGGCCTTCAGCACGCCATTTACCTATCGCAGAGAGATATGTCTGTGCCTACTTTGATGTTGTCCTCTTCCGCTCATATGGGAAATATGGAGTAGAATTTGCGTCAGGGCGACGAACAAATAAAAACAAACAAAGATTTTTCTGTTGAATTTACAAAGATTGCACAATAATTAAGCTCAAACCTTGCTACGATGGACGAAAAACATGGGAACAAAACAAATACTTCGAAAATTCTTGTCTTTTCCGGCGCGTATTTGGAGGGATAAACTGGTTTTTATCAGCATGTTATGCCCATTACCGGAACATCCTCAGTGCCCGAAGCCGATTAGAAAAAAAGATACCTGCTTGATTCTGGCAAATGGCCCTTCGGCCAAAAGCATCCTTCAGGAACTCATTGCTAAAAGAGAGCAATTTGATCTTTACACCATGAATTACGCTCAGCAGAACGACGTTTTTTCCCAGTTGCAACCCGTGATGCATATTCTGGCAGATCCAAATTTTTTCGAGTCAAATGTACACCCAAACATCAAAGATGCGCGCAACAAGCTTGCCGAAGTACTGCAAAATACAACCCATGGGTTACAAATTGCGGTGCCACTCAGATATTTCAGGCTGGCTCAAAATATTTATGATTCATCTTCTGTCGTTTTGACAAGCTTCCCTGACCGCTCCGTTTCGACCCAGAAGGTGTGGAACAAACAATTGGTTCAAAAAGGCTATTATAGCTTTGGTGCTCAAAGTGTGCCAAGCGCGGCATTGTACATGGCGCTGATGGCAGGATATAAAAAAATTTTGTTGGCCGGAGTTGATGCTGACTGGCTAAAGTCTATGAGCGTTGACCAGCACAACAAAGTATATTGGTTTGACAAGCATTACTATGACGGCAGCGCAAAAAAATGCTATTCAAACTCATCGTACAGCCAAGAGATCTCATCTATCTTTGGATATTTCTCTGAACTCCAAGAAATATATAACTATGCCAACAGTATTAATGTTAAAATTATCAATCTAAATCCGCAGTCAATGGTTGACATTTTCCCAAAACAGACACTTGATCAAATTGTGTTATAAAATATTTTTTGTATTGGATCACCCATGAAACTGAAGACTCTATGCAGGGAAATTCTTCCGCCCATTCTGTTGCGCTACATACAGAAATTCCACCATCGCAGCCACACTGAACAGGCTGTGACTTGGCAGGGCGACTATCCTGACTGGCAGAGCGCGGTTGCAGCTTCCACCGGCTACGATCAGGATGCTATTTTTGTAAGGGTTCGGGATGCGGCCAGAGCAGTGCGTGATGGCAAGGCTCTATGGGAGCGCGATTCCGTTTGTTTTGATCATGAAGAGCACAACCTGCCCTTGCTTTCAGCCCTCATGAGCGTGGCTGCCTGGAACAAGGGGCGTTTGCGGGTTCTTGATTTTGGTGGCGCGTTCGGCAGCACCTACTGGCAACACAAGCCCTTGCTGCAAAACCTGGACAGCCTTTCCTGGAATGTGGTGGAGCAGCCGCATGTTGTTTCCTGTGGCAGAGAAGAATTCAGTTCTGGTGAACTGCAGTTTTGGCCAGACATGCAATCCTGTGCCGCTAATGGGCCGATAGATGTGGTGCTGTTTTCCGCTGTGCTGCAATATCTAAAACTCCCTTATGCCTCCCTGGAGCAGTCTGCTGCTCTGAATCCGCAGGCTATCATCCTTGACCGAACCCCTTTTGCAGAAAAGGGCGAACGAATAACCGTGCAAAATGTTCCCCCGGAAATCTACCCGGCAAGTTATGCTTGCCGCTGGCTGGATGAAGAAAAGGTTCGCGGCATCCTCAAAAAAGCGTTCTCGTTAAGCCCCAAATGGCGAAGCCAGGTAGACCCGCCGGGCTTTTGGGGTATTATGGGGTATCATCAACAAATCATACTGAACTGTAGGGATTAAGCATGACCTCCTCTTTCACTCCCTTCGCCAATCCCCACGCGGCCTACGCCCAACGCAGGCAGGAAATTCTGGATTGCGTGGCCCGGGCTTTTGATGCTGGCCAATACATCCTTGGGCCGGAAGTCGAAGCATTTGAAAAGGATTTTGCTGCCTGGCTTGGTCTTGAACACGCGGCAGGGTGCGGCAGCGGTACTGACGCCATTGAGCTGGCCCTGCGTGCTTTGGGAGTTGGGCCGGGCAAGGCCGTGTTTACGGTATCACACACGGCGGTAGCCACTGTGGCGGCAATAGAGCGGGCGGGTGGGGTGCCCGTACTTGTGGATATTGATGCCGCCACATATACCATGGATCCGGCGTCTCTGGAAGAATCCGTTTTGCATCTGCAAACGCACCGATCGGATTTGACTCCGGCGGTAGTTATTCCTGTGCATATCTATGGGCATCCTTGCGACATGGATGCTATTACGGCCATAGCAAACCGACATGGCCTTGCGGTGCTTGAGGACTGCGCTCAAGCCCACGGTGCTCGCTATAGGGAGCGCATGGCCGGGACCATAGGCGCTGCCGCCGCTTTCAGCTTTTATCCCACAAAAAACCTGGGCGCGCTGGGCGATGGCGGGGCAGTCGCCACCAATGATGCCGCTCTGGCCGAAGAGTTGTCTGCCCTGCGTCAATACGGCTGGAAACAGCGCTACGTTAGTGCGGTTCCGGGCATCAACAGCCGTCTTGACCCGATACAGGCTGCCATACTGCGCATACAGTTGCGCTACCTGGATGCGGACAACGCCGCTCGGAGAAGTTTGGCGGCTCTCTATGCTGCCAAGCTCAATGCCTGCGGTCTGATTTTACCCCAAACAGCGCATTGGGCAAAACCGGCCTTCCATCTCTATGTCGTGCGTTGTCCAAGCGACAGAGAAAACTTTATGGATTTTTTACGCAAAAAAGGTGTTGGTACAGCCATCCACTATCCGCAACCAGTGCACTTGCAGCCCGCATACAGAACGCGTATTCTTGCGCCTTGCGGGCTTGCTGTCACTGAAAGCATTATGGATGAACTGGTCAGCCTGCCCATGTTTCCGCAGCTTGGCGCGGATGCTGTTGAACTGGTTTCTTCCGCTGTGCTGGCGTGGTGCAGTTTGGGTGCGTAAAACCGCAGTCAGGGAGTTTTTGTGGATTTTTCAGGAGCCAATGTTCTTATTACAGGCGGCGCCGGGTTCATCGGCGCCAATCTGGCCCGACATCTTGTAGATGCCGGGGCAACGGTGACCATTGCGGACAGTCTTATACCTGAATATGGCGGCAACTTGGCCAATCTGGAAGGCTTTCGACACAAGGTTTTTCTTAATATTACCGATGTGCGTGACACGCACGCCTTGAGCCACTTGATTCGAGGACAAGACTTCCTTTTCAATCTTGCGGGCCAGACAAGCCATATGGATTCCATGTCTGATCCCTTTACAGACCTGGAAATCAATGCCAAAGCGCAGCTTTCTATTTTGGAAGCATGCCGTGCACATAATCCTGGGGTGAAGATAGTCTTTGCAGGAACCCGCCAGATATACGGGCGACCAGACCATCTGCCGGTGGATGAAGATCACCCCATTCGGCCTGTGGATATCAATGGTATCCACAAGGTTGCGGGTGAATGGTATCATTTGCTTTACAATAATGTCTATGGGTTGCGTTCAACCGTGTTGCGACTGACTAATACCTATGGCCCCTGCATGCGTATCAAGGATGCACGCCAGACTTTTGTAGGTATTTGGATTCGTTTGATCTTAGAAGGCAAGCCTTTTGAGGTTTGGGGCGGCGAGCAGTTGCGCGACTTCACATATGTGGACGACTGCGTGGCGGCGCTACTTATGGCTGCGGCGAACCCCAAGGCGGATGGCCGCGTGTACAATCTGGGCGGAAATTCTGTAGTTAGTTTGCGCGAGTTGGCTGCAACTCTCATTGCTGTCCACAAGGGCGGAAGCTATGTGCTGCGCGAATTCCCGGCAGAACGGAAAAAGATTGATATCGGTGACTACTATTCCAAGGATGCGCGCATTCGGGGCGAATTGGGGTGGCGGCCAACTACTTCACTGGCGGAGGGGCTAAAGTGCAGTCTGGCCTATTTTGCGCCGCGCCTGGAGCAGTATTTGTGAGCACGCGCCATTTTTGCACATATTTTGATCACAACTATCTGCCGCGCGCCATGGTCATGCTGGAGAGTTTGCATAAGCACTGCCCGCATGCGCATGTGCATGTTCTGTGTCTTTCCGACCAGTGCCACGCGGCGCTGACCGCCTTTGCCTACCCCCATGTTTCACTGATTCGGCTGGAAGA
Organism: Desulfovibrio sp. 3_1_syn3; assembly: GCF_000145315.2. NCBI lineage: Bacteria > Pseudomonadati > Thermodesulfobacteriota > Desulfovibrionia > Desulfovibrionales > Desulfovibrionaceae > Desulfovibrio > Desulfovibrio sp. 3_1_syn3. The sequence continues at coordinate 79,164 of NZ_ADDR02000001.1, read as the reverse complement.
ATTGGAAAGGGCAGACCCCGAATTGGCCGCCACGCGCGCAGCGCGCAGCCTTATCGAATATTACTTCACCATTACACCCTGCCTTCCGTGGTATATTTTGGCAAAGGATAACGGCATCAAGGAAATTACCTATCTTGATGCAGACATGATGTTTTTTTCATCGCCTGAGCCAATTTTTGAAGAAGCCGGGGATGCCTCGGTCATCATCACGCCGCACAGATTCTCGGAAAATCTGAAAGACAGGGAGTGTTATGGTCTGTACAATGTGAGCTGGCTGACGTTCACTCAAACAAACAATGGTCTAGAATGTTTGAGTTGGTATCGTGATGCTTGTCTGAATTGGTGTAAGGATGAGCTAGAAGAGGATCGATTTGCGGATCAAAAGTACCTTAATAATTTTCAACAACAATTTCAAGGTGTTCATGTTATAGCACATGGTGGTGGCGGTGTTGCCCCGTGGAATTTGGCAGGGGCAGTCATTGAGTGGCACAGCTCTGGCCCACACATAAATGGTTCCCCCATAATTTTTTACCACGCGCACGGCTTTAAACATCTTTGGGGGCCACTGTTTGCTTCAGGATTATCCGAGTATAGAACCGCCATCTATTCAGAAAACCTTCGATTTTTTCTTGAGACATACGCACAGAAATTAAAATTTGCGATGGAGAATGTACGGCGTGTTTCAAAAGAAAGAGAGAATAACGGGATACGCCGAAATAAGAAAAAATCTTTATACACTTTGCCATTACAAGTGTTCTATGAGTACAGAAAGAATACACTTCTTTTTTTAGCCTAAGATTACAGACCTTTTATTTTTAATCCTGTTTTCATTGTTAAATAATATGGATAACCTTGATATGCGATGTATATATATTATAACCCCAAGTTTTAACGCTGTAGAAACAATAGAAGAGACATTATATAGCGTCTTTAGCCAAAGAGGTGAATACGTCATCCACTACCATGTCCAAGATGGCACATCTTGTGATGGAACACAGAATAAACTCGAAAAATTTGCACGCGACATAAGCACGATAGATCTAAATGGCTCATTTATTTTTTCTTGGTGCTCACAGCCCGATAAAGGAATGTATCACGCCATCAGTTTGGCTGTTGCGCATCTTAACATTCCTGAAGAAGCATTTATGGGGTGGATTAATGCAGATGATCTGCTCTATGCAGGATGCATTGCAAACTTGTTTAAAGTGGTGAAAGTTCTTCCTCAAGTACAGTGGGTTGGCGGAAAACCTATGATGATTGATATGGCTGGAAATATTATACCTAGAAAAAGTTTTGATTGGTATGGGCAGCAGCTCATCCGAAATGGCCTATGTGATGGGGTACATTGGCCATATATACAACAGGAAGGAACATTTTGGCGGAAGTGGCTTTGGGATGCTGCTGGCGGAATCAACTCGGACTTACGACTGGCGGGTGATTGGGACCTATGGCGGCGGATGGCGGAACACTCGCCATACATACAGTTACCGTGGCATATGGGAGTGTTCCGCAAACGTTATGGGCAGCTCAGCTCGAATATTTCGGCCTACAATGAAGAGATTAACAGCCTCTCCCCTATTGTTTCGCGCTATAAATATCTACGGAACGTATCTATAGAAACATCAACTTTTTTTGCACCCACCGTGGTGTCTATTGGTGAGAATCATTTTCAATTGGTTGAAGTGCCACTCAGCCTAAGGCTTGGATGCAAAATGAGGATTCGCTTGTTTTTGCTGAGCCTTGGATTACACTCTTTTGTTGCTGTTTGTCAGAAGATATTACGTGCTCTCAAGGGCGGTAAAGGTTAACTCGCATGTGGGACTATTTTTTCACCATCATCACCTCGACGTACAATGCCGGCTCCACCTTGCCTCGTCTCCTGGAGTCGCTTGCTGGGCAGACGTGTCGTGATTTTGAGCTTATCATTCAGGACGGCGCATCCAGGGATAATACCCTGGATGTTCTCCAGTCATACGCTTCACGCCTTCCGTCTGTTTCAATTGCATCTGAACCAGACAGTGGTATTTATAATGCGTGGAATAAAGCTGTGCAGCGCATCCAGGGGCAATGGGTAATATTTCTTGGCGCTGATGATTGCCTCGTGTCGCCTGATTCATTGGAGATAGTGCGTCAAAAATTATTGCCCTTACCTGCTTCAGTTGTCTTCGGTGCGGGCGATGTCTTTATTTGTGACGATGATAATGAGTTGTTTCTTATGCGAGGGCTTGACGGCGATGTTGCCAAGAAGCTGCGTGCGGGTGAGCCAGCCGTGCATTCGGCCCTTTTTCAGCGTGCGTGCCTGTTTGCCGGCACGCCATTTGACGAGTCATTCAAAGTAGTTGGCGATTATGATTTTGTGGCCCGTCTTTGGCGAAATGATGAAGATGGGCACTATCTTGATATTCCGGTAACGCGCATGAGCATTGGCGGTGCTACGAGTAACCTGAGAACCATGCTGCGCTATCGTTATGAAAAAGTGCGTGTCATGAAGAGATATTACGGCGTTGGGGCGACCTTGCCGCATCTGCCTGGCCTGGTAAAGGGGCTTTTGCCTTTTGCGCTTTCCCGAATGTTTTCGCCGCAGCGAGCAGTCTTTATCTATAATAAAATTCGTATATTACGAAAATTAAAAGCAGCGTATATCAAGTAAAATATGAATTCTCACGCCGTTGCCATTATTGCCTACAGGTCTGAACCAGATAATGATGAATTGGCCTCTCTACGGCAATGCTTTGTTACGCTGGGGCAGCATCCTCTGTTGTTGATTTGCCCAGAGTCTTTGCAGCCAGCCAGCTACCTGCGTGAGGCTGCGCTTGCCGGTGTGCGCCTGAGCCTTGTTCGGTTTTCGGATCACTGGTTCCGCAGTGTGAGCACATACAACAAGCTGATGTTGAGTGTTGATTTTTATGAACAGCTAAGCATGTATGAGTATTTGCTTATATACCAGCTTGATGCATGGGTGTTCTCCGATGCATTGGACAGCTGGTGTGCACGGGGATACAGCTATGTAGGCGCTCCTTTCTTCAATGACCGTGATGAATTGTTCCCTTTTGCTGGCAATGGAGGCTTTTCTTTGCGAAAAGTGTCTGCTTTTCTTGCTCTATTGCATGGCTCAGTAAATAGGAAGGAATACAATTATGATTTTATGACTATTCATCTCCCTGCTAGGACAAAACTTAGAGGGCAATTAAAACGTATTTTGCACGGGGGTGAAATGTGTCTTTGCCGATTGTCCTCAAAATGGTATTGTCGTTTAATACCAGACCATGAAGATTTTATTTTTGCCAAGGCTTTTTCATTGCTCGGGGTTGATAATGTTCCTCTGCCGCAAGAGGCTGCTTATTTTTCTTTTGAGCGCTGCCCTGAATTATTATTTTCATGGACAAAGGGAAACCTTCCATTTGGATGTCATGCTTATAGGAAATATGGGCGATCATTTTGGAATAAATGGATAATACCAGGCAGCGTTTCATGTAAATAAACAGGCAAAATCTGATATGCTGTAATATAATGCAAATTGAACAAACAATTCTTTCAATTATTATTGCTACGCACAATGCTGCTGAACTTTTATGCTATACCTTGACAAGTATCCCTCGTGACTCTTCATTTAGTTTTGAGGTGATTATTCAGGACGGCGCATCATCGGACAGCACTTGCTGCGTTGTGCAGAAATTTACTCATCTCCCAATATCTTTTGAAAGTATATCCGATAATGGTGTCTATGATGCTTGGAATAAAGCTCTCACCAGGATGCGTGGTCAGTGGGTGATTTTTTCTGGTGCAGGAGATTACTTTGACTGGCCTGTCTTGGAGTGTTGTGTGGCGGCCCTGCGGAGCCTGCCGAAGTTTGTAGATTTTTATGCCACGCCTATACGACTGATAACGCCATCTGGGGCTAGCTTGGAGCTGATGAAGCCCTCCGCTAGACCCTTGCATGACTTGCCGCAAGGTATGTGTCTTCCGCATCCAGGCATCTTTCATCGTAGTAGTCTTTTTCACGAACATCGGTTTAGTACAAACTGTCGCATTGCCGGAGATTATGATTTTTTGTGTCGTACAGTGCGGAGAGACAATGTTGCCATCGGGGAAAATTTCTTTGTATCCATGCTGACCGGGGGAATAAGCGGCTGTATGGATACCATGTTTTCCAGTGAAAAGGAGTTGCTACACATATCGAGAAAATATTTCCCCGGCGTTATACCTTTGAAACCGCTGTTACGGCTTTTGCGTAGTGGCAGCTATTTGGTAATACACCGTTTCTTTGGTTCACGGATTGCTGGCTATTGGGCGGATCTGCCCCGTCTGATGCAAGGCAAACAACGTCTTTGGAGTTTGCCTGCTAGTCTTTCGCCTTCAATGCTACCGGAATCAGGTAAAGAGCCATATATTGATTTGATGATCGCTACTCTTGGCCGTGAGTATGAACTCGGTCGTCTGCTCGCATCGCTGGAGAAGCAGACCTACAAAAATTTTCATATCTGGCTGGCGGATCAAAATCCTCCCGGTTTTTTAGACGACATGCTGGCATCCCACTCAGGCTTGCCTCTTACGAGAATAATATTGCCTTCACGCGGCGTATCCACTGCCCGCAATGCATTACTGCCCATGGCGCAGGGGGAATTGATCGCCTTCCCGGACGACGACTGCTGGTATGCCCCGGATACGCTTGCAAACGTTGTGGATGCCTTTCGCAAACATCCTCAGTGTGGCGCGCTGCTGGGAACATGGGGGCCCCGTGAAGATATGCCTCCACCGTGCTCTAAAGAAGGGCCGGTAGGCCGGATTGATTTGTTCCGGCAAGGGGGAACATGTGTACAGTTTTTCAGGAAGGAAGTGATAGAAGGTATTCGTTTTGATCCTGTCCTGGGGCCAGGAACCGGACTACCGTATGGATGCGGGGAAGATACTGATTTTTTGCTCTATGTCCATGCGAGGACCAAGGTATGTCGTTGTTCGAGTATACGGGTTTTCCATCCTTCACCACTCAATACCCTTCCCAATAAGGATAAAATCCAGTCGTACGCCTCCGGCAGAATATTTTTATTGCGCAAGCATAAATTTTCTCTTTGGTTTCAAATTGCCACTGTATTTTTTCCATTATGCATGATGCCCATAGACGGGTTGCGAAGAGGACGGCGGGGGATTGTGTACCGGTGGACGATGTTCCGGGCACGTCTTTGTGCTTTTTTCGCACAACGGACAACAGAACGCCGACGTGGATGATCCGCGTCGGCGCTGCTTCCCCTGAAGAAGAGATTTTCCGGCCCCAGGCACCCGCCGGGGGCCGGAAAATCGTGTGGGGAGGGGAGTATCTGTTGGCTGCTTCAAGGCCGGGCGTGCGCCCGGCCTTGTCTTACGCGGCCATGGTGTCGAAAAGTTCCTTGGCGTTGTTATTGGACGGATTGGCGCCCAGCACGGTTTCCAGGTGCTGGCGGGCTTCGTCGCTGCGGCCCAGGTAGATCAGGCAGCCGGCCAGGGTCACGCGCACGGCCTCGGCTTCTTCGCTGCAGGCCAGAGCGGCTTCCAGGTAGGGCAGAACCTGTTCCACGCAGCCCAGCTGATAGGCTTCGCGCACCAGGCAGTTCAATGCCACAATGTTGGCGGCGGATTTATCCAGCGCGCGGGCAAAGTGGCTGAAGGCGTCTTCGTGTTTGCCCTGTTCCATGTAGACCAGTCCGATACCGCAGAGGGCCTTGTCGGTTTCTTCCACGGCGGCGGCTTTCTGATAGAGCACCAGGGCTTTTTCCAGTTCGGAACGCTGCACGGCCACGGTGGCCAGCCCCATGTAGGGCGCGGCGCTTTGGGCATTGTTGCTGGCGGCCTTGCGGTAGTATTCCTCGGCCTTGTCAAAATCGCCCATGAAAAGATAGCACTCGCCCAATTCCTTATTGATTTCGTAATCCAGTTGGTTGTCCATGTTGTCCTCCCCATGAGGCTGTTTCCCACACCGGCGCCGTATGCGCCTGTGGCTTGTGCCCTCCTCATATGCACTGCCTATGCCACCTGAAATAAAAGTTAATAAAATCAGCGGAATTTTTTCTAAAAAATATCTCACAAGCGGGATGCATGCGCCGTAATGATGTGCACGCGCCAAAGACTTGTCGCGCTGGGGGGAGGGCAATCGGCAATTTTTGCCGTGAACAGGAAATTTCTGCCGGGGTTATGGTGAACTGGGTTTTGGGAAATACGGCGAGAGAAAGAGATGATATGGCGGGACAAAAATCATCGTCCCGCCAAACCGAGCGACAGGACATCTCGACAGTGAAAGGAGAAAGAAAAGAGTGAGAGATGGTGCGCATTATGCCGCCCCGGAAGCGCAAAGCCTGCACGCTGTCGTCCAAGGTAACGCCCTGAGTCATAGGGATGGACCAAAGAGGATTCGCCTTGGTCGTCTCTGTTGGCCAAGGACAAGCCTTTATAGGAAACGGCGGCGGAGAAGGGGAAGTGGCGGAAGGGAAAACCTCATCTCAGCTCTTGCGCCGGAGCCTCGAAACCTTGGCATCCGCTGGCCATTAGAGCATTTTACATTTGAAATGTTACACATTTCAAACGTTACGCCGCCCGGGTACTGCGGAAGCGGCAGCTGTTGGCGAGTCTTCGAGCCATACGAATACCGGCAGCAATGTTAAAACGCGGTTTATCGCTGCTGTCGATGCCCTTAAGCCCTTTTGGGCTAACGGGCACGGCTGCCGTGACTTGCTCTAATAATTACTGGAAACCGCAGAGGTGCCGTCGAGGTCCGCCTGGACGGCGACAGCAGAACAAGGGATAAAACGCCTTTCCCTATTTCGCCTGTGAGAATAAGGCCTGCGTGCCGCCGTGCACATTGATATAGTGCAGCATCACGCCCAAAACGCCTTCAATATCCAGCTGGGATGTATCCACAATCAAGGCATCCGTAGCCGGACGCAGAGGGGCCACAGTTCGATTGCGGTCCAGGGCGTCGCGCTGCCGGATCTGTTCGGTCAGGGCGGTCAGTTCCGCATGCTCGCCCCGGTTTTCCAGGTCGCGCAGGCGGCGCATGGCGCGCACTTCGGGCGCGGCGTCCAGAAAAAACTTGAAGCGCGCATCCGGAAAGACCACAGTGCCCATATCCCGGCCCTCCGCCACCAGGGGCGAGCGTTCGCCCATGGCCCGTTGCGCCCGACGCAGCACGTCGCGCACCACCGGCACTGTGCCGATGCGCGCGGCCAACATGCCCACTTCTTCAGTGCGCACTTCGCCGCGCACGGCTTGGCCGTTGCAGAACAGCGTGGCGCTCTGGCCCCTGCCCGCGATGCTGAAAGTCCACTGGCCGCAACGCTCGCGCAGTTCGTCCTCGGGCAGATGCTCCGCGCCGGGGCCCAGTTTGAGGGCCAGGCAGCGGAACATGGCCCCGGTGTCCAGATAGGCCAGACCCAGGCTTTCGGCCATGCGCCGGGCCAGGGTGGTTTTGCCCACGCCCGCAGGGCCGTCCAGGGTCACCACCGGTAGGCGTCCACTCATGCTCGCCTCCCTTCGGACTCGGTCAGAATGTCGCGCATGGCGGCAAGAAAAGCCGTATTTTCTTTGGCATTGCCCACGCTGACGCGCAAGTGTTCCGGCAGATTGTAACTGTTCAGCGGGCGGATGATGATGCCTCGCCGGAGCAGACCCTCAAAGCAGTCCCTGGCCGTACCCGCGCTCGGAGGCAGTTGGAAAAGCAAAAAGTTGGCCGCGCTGGGCCAGACCGTGCAACCCAACTCCGCGAGGCCGTCGCACAGTGTGGCGCGTCCCTGGCGCACAGCGTCCAAAGTTGCCCGACGGAAGGCCGTGTCCGACAGGGCGGCCAGCGCCGCCTCTTCCGCCAGGATGTTGACGGAGAAGGGCAGACGCGCCCGCCAGAAATATTCGGCCAGAGCGGACGGCAGCACCCCGTAGCCCAGGCGCAGCCCGGCCAGGCCCCAGCTTTTGGAGAAGGTGCGCAGAAAGGCCGTGTTCTCCGGCAGCGTGCCCGAGGCCAGGAGGGATGCGCTTGCCTCGTTTTCGGCAAAATCCATATAGGCCTCGTCCACCACCAGCAGGCAGTCCGGCGCGAGCCCGGCCAAACGCCGGGCCAGGTCCGTCACAGCCTCGCGCGGCGGGCAGTAGCCTGAGGGATTGTCCGGGGTGGTCACGAAAACCAGACGGGTGCTCTGGTCCACCAGACCGAGCAGCGCGTCGAAATTGAAGGAAAAATCCTTTTCCAGCGGGCAGCGACGGACCTCCACGCCCGAAATCCGACCCTGAATGGGGTAAATGCTGAAGCAGGGCTCAAAGCAGGCCAGGGAATGTTTGCCCGGTTCGGCCAGGATGCGGATCAGCAGATCAATGATTTCATCGGAGCCGTTGCCCACAGCTACCCGGCACGGGTCCACCCCGTGCAGTCCGGCCAAGGCGTGGACCAGACGCGGATTGCCGCCCTGGGGATAGCGGAACAGAAACGGCGCGTGGCGGCGCACGGCTTCCTGGGCCAGAGGCGAAGCCCCCAACGGGTTTTCATTGCTGGCCATTTTGATGACCTGGGAAAGGCCGTATTTCTGCTGGATTTCCGCAATGGAAAGCCCCGGCACGTAGGCGTCGAGCTCCCGGATGTGTGGGCGCACGCTGATCTCGGACATGGTCACCCCAAAAAAAGCCGCCGCTGGCGCGGCGGCTGGCAGGCGTTGCGTGGCGGCGGGAAAAGGTCCCCGTCGCCGTCACGGCGGATTATTCCCCGATGGGTTCTGCGGGACGGATGGTCAGCACGGGCATGTCGGCATTCTTGACCACCTTTTCGGCTACGGAACCGAAAAGAATGCGGTCAATGCCCTTGCGGCCGTGGGTGCCCATGACAATGATGTCCACCTTTTCCTCGTGGGCGCGGTTCAGAATTTCCTCGGCCGCATAGCCGATGAGCACTTGGCCTTTGGCTTCCACGCCGGCGAAGTTCTCGGCCACGAAGGCCTCCATGGACTTTTCCGCGCCGGTGACGATTTCACCCACGAAGTTCTCAATGGTATTGGGCGGCACATGAAAACCCACATACTGGCTCAGAGAGGGAGCCGTATACACGACGAGGACGCCGGCACCCAGGCCCTTGGCCAGCAGGACCGCGTATTCGGCCACGGCCTTGCTGTGCTCGGAGAGGTCCACAGCGCAAAGAATCTTCTTGATTTCCTTCATGGCAAGCTCCATTTCCCCTGCGGGCTGCTAGTGTGACTGGGGAGCTCCCGGCAGGGGCGGAAAATTCCCCCGCCCTAGCCGAAGGCGCGCCCGGCCTGAAACCGAACGCTCTAACCCTGTAACTTGTATAAAAGCATAGAGTTTTTTTGGATAATAGACAAGGGCTTTTACAAAGCATATGCTCTGGGCATGGGAAATTTTTTCCTCCCCCAAGTGGGCGAATGTTGAAAAAAACAACAGGTTAGCCATCGTTTTTCTGTGGCAGAGTTTTTGCATATTTGGAGCGGAACGCCAACCCTGGAGGCGATATGGAAATTAATACCGAACAATTGGAAGCTCTGCTGCGCCAACAGGAGCAGCAGGCCGGGACGGTCCGCAGACAGACGGGCCAGAGCGGCGGTTTTGACGCCATTCTGGCCCAGCAGCTGGGAACCGGCACGGAACAGGCAAATGCCGCGGCCAGCCCGCTCTCACCCGGAGCGGCGCAGGCCGGGATGATCAGCCAGATGCTGTTGAACGGCGCGGGACAGAGCCAGGCTGCCGATCCCGATGCGGAGGTTCTGCAGGAAGCCTTTAACCAGGCATCCGGCACGTTGGATCTCTGGGATTCCTATGCCAAAACCCTGGGTTCGTCCGCTGACGGGGGTTCCCTGCGCGACGCGTATGCCCTGTTGCAGGGCATCGACAGCCAGGTGACCCAGATCAAGCAGGGCACAGCCGGTGTGCGCGGCAAAAACCCCGGTTTCGATTCGTTGCTGAACGAGCTGGAAGTGATGACCGCCACGGAAAAATTCAAATTCAACCGGGGCGATTACAACGTGTAAGCGCCTTGCGTAGCTTGTTATGTTAAGAGCTGCGGATTTCAGGGGATCCGCGGTTCTTTTGTTATGCAGACGCCTGCGTGTGGCTGTCGAAATGCGCAAAGCCCATACGAAAAGGGGAGCCTTGTGGGCTCCCCTTTGTCTGTCTGAAGATGTTGTTGCGTCCCTGAAGCTTAGAAAGCGTATACGAAGCTCAGGTTGACATTCCAGGGATCGCGTTCCTGGTCGCTTTTGCCGTTCATGGTGCTGCGGCCCCAGACGGACTTGGAGTGATCGATCCAGGTGGCCAGGTAAGCGGCGTCCAGCATGACGGTGAAGTTTTCGTACATCTGGTAGGTGTTGGTCAGGCCGATTTCCAGGGCGCTGTCGCTGGTGGTCATGTACAGCGGGTCTTCGCCAAGCCCACCGGCATTCGGGCCGTCATAGTAACCGTTGCCAGTGAAATACCGACCGGAAGTGGTGCCGGAAGAGAGGTACTTCTTGGCCATGGACGGGCTGTTGGTGCCGCCGATGTAGTTCACGCGCAGGGTGTGCTTGAGGTCTTCCACAAAGCTCACGTCCTTCACGCGGGCGCCGATGCCCCAGGTGCCGGACATGCTGTAGCCCAACTGGCCTTCACGGGCAATGTAGGGATTGCCGTTAAAGGCGAAGTTGGAGAAGCCGTTGTTATTGTTGTTCACGCTCAGGCTGGGCATGCGCTCGGAACCGTTGGCCGGGTTGCTGTCGTCGCCGGAACCGTACCAGCCGTACAGACCGGGAATGCCCCAATCCATCTTGTATTCGAAGAGCAGGGAGGCCAGCCAGCCCTGACGGTTCAGGCGGCTGTCGTCATACTGCACGGAACCGTAGTTGAAATCCCAGGCAATGCGGAAGGGATCCCACATGGTCACTTCGCCGGTCAGGCCGGCCCACCAGGCGGTGCCGTAGGAATTCAGCTTCTTGTTATCAAGACTGCCGTCCTTGTGACGGGCTCCACCCACTGGGAACATCCCGGCGGCGGGATACTTATTGGAGGTACCGGCCACATCGAAATAGTTGCGACCGTCGGGGTTATCATCCTTGTCGTACTTCTGCTTCGCAAAGGCATTAGGACCGATGGCGGCCATCATGCCCCAGGGGGTCACTTTCATGCCGTCAAAGGACAGGGGCAGCAGCAGAGCGAAAGCATCCACATTGTCCATGTAGTTGGCTTCATAGCCCTTGTCGTAGCCATCCTTATACCAGCCTTCGAAATTATCGTTAAAGGGGCGAGCCCACAAAGCGGTGAGGCCCACGTTTTCGTTGAACTGGTAGCTGGCGACCACACCGGCCACGTCGTCATTGAACACGTTGCTACCGGTGGTCATGCTGGGCAGGGCTACGCCCTGAATGCCCATGCGCACCTTCAGGTCGGTCTGGGGCACCATCCAGTCGATATAGGCGTTCTTCAGCTTCACCACGTCGTTACCGTCCGCGCCCAGCGCACCACCGTTCTTGCTGTCTTTGCCCCAGGTCTGGGCGCCGATTTCAAAGAAGACCGTGCCGGACAGGGATTCAGAAGCCACGGCATCCAACTGCAAGCGCACGCGCTGCTTGGCTTCGAATTCGTCTTCGCCGCCTTTGCTTTTCGCACTGCCGTTGTAGCCGGTCAGGCCGTTGCCGCCGGTGAACTTGCCGTTCTGGCCAGAAGCACATGTCTCAGTTAATCATTTGAAATAAAATGATTAAAATAAAAATAAAGTAAAAATACCCGCAATTCTACCAACAGCGTTTCTGAAAAAAGGCCGGTCCGCATTATGGCGCACCGGCCCCACGCGTCCTGGTTATTTCGGGCAGAGCGCCGCGCGTCGATGTTCGGCTATCCGCCGATTATCCCGCATTTTTCTTTTGTGAAGCGCCAAACGCATGTCTTCAAGGTAGGCGGCGTGGTGGTGTTCTTTATAGGACGCGCGCAGGTGATCGAGATAATCCGCCCATTCCTGCATCATTTTTTTGCGTTCCGGCAGATAACGGGCGTGGTTATAGGAGGCGCGCACGCTGTTTTTCTCGCAATGGGCCAACTGGCGTTCGATCCAGTCACTGTTGTAGCCCCGCTCGTTGAGCAGGGTGGAGGCCATGGAGCGGAAACCGTGGAATGACATCCTCTCCCTGTCATAGCCCAACCTACGGATAGCGCTTACCAGCGTGATATTGCAGATTCTGTCCTGTCCGCCGTGCAGGCCGGAAAAGAGAAAACGGCTGTTGCCGTCGGAGTTGCGCAATTGCTCCAGAAGAGCGACGACTTGGCGGGCCAGAGGCACGATATGCGCCACGCGGGTTTTCATCCGCTCGGCGGGGATGCGCCATTCCGCTCCGGGCAGGTCGAACTCCCGCCACTGGGCCCCAGCCAGTTCGTTGGCTCGGACAAAGACATAGGGAGCCATTTGCAGCGCGCATTTAACGGGAAAGGTGCCCCAGTAGGTGTCAATGGCGCAGAGCAGCCGTCCGATTTCATCGGGTTCGGTCAGGGCGGCGAGGTGTCGGGTACGTATGGGCCGCAGCGCGCCGCGCAGATCGGCGGCCACATCACGTTCGGCCCGGCCCGTGGCAACGGCATAGCGGAAAATACGTCCGCATTCGGACAACAGCCTGTGCGCCGTGACCACGGAGCGGCGCTCCACGCCGCGCAACATGTCCAGCAATTCCGGCGGGCTGATGTGCTTGATGGGCCGTGCGCCCAAGGCGGGAATCAGAATCTGCGTGACGTGCCCCACAATAGCGGCGGCGGTGCGCGGAGCCCACTGGTCGGAAAATTTGTCCAGCCAGTCGCGCGCCACGGCTTCCAGGGTATTGCGGGAAACGGTCAGGGCTTCGGCTTTGGCCGCCCGCTTCGCCGCGCTAGGATCAATATGTTCCAGCAACAGTTTTTTGGCCGCTTCCCGTCGTTCCCGGGCCTCCCGCAGACTGAGCCCGGGCCAGGGGCCGATGACCAGCAGTTTCTGGCGGCCCAGGTAGCGGTACGCCAGCCGCCAAGATTTTCCGCCCTTGGGCGAGACGTACAAAAAAAGCCCGCCCCCGTCAGCGAGCTTTTGGGCCTTGCCGTTGCCGGTGACGGCGCGGACGGCTTTTTCCGTGAGTTTCATGCTTCCTCCTTGGCGGCTGGATGCCGCCAAAGAGGAAATCGGCAAAAAACGGGGAGGTACGGGGCGGCTCGATGCGAAAACAGGTTCCCGGGAGATACCAACGTCCGTACCAACAGCCGCGCGCGGCGGCGAAAAAGCTGTCAGTCCCGGCGGCGCAACGACAGCAAACCGTCCAGAATGCTCCAGGGATTGGGCGGGCAGCCGGGCACAAAGACATCCACGGGCGGCAGGCGGCCGCCTCCATCCAGACCCCCGTGACATTGCGGGCTTTCCCGGAACAGGCCGCCGGAAATGGCGCAGGCCCCCACGGCCACCAGCAGACGCGGCTCCGGCATGGCGGCCCACGTGTCCAGCAGAGCCCGACGCATGTTTTCCGTCACCGGGCCGGTGACCACCAGACCGTCGGCATGGCGCGGCGAGGCCGTAAATTCGATGCCGAAACGGCCCAGATCATACACCAGGGTGCCCAGCACATTGCAGTCGGCCTCGCAGGCGTTGCAGCCCCCGGCGCTGACCTGGCGCAACTTGAGGGAGCGGCGGAACAGACTGTAATCGCGGGGCGGGCACGGCGACGCGGATGCCGGAGCGGACGCGCCGGGCGGCAGGGGCGCGATGCGCAGAGCCTCCCGCCGGAAGGCGGCCAGACGGTGCTCCCCGCTGAAGTGGAAGGCCCCTTTGGGGCAGGCCGCGCGGCAGGCGCCGCAAAAAATACAGCGGCCCATGTCCAGCAGCGGGGTGCGCGCGCCGCAGGACTGACCGGGTGGGCCGGATGCAGCGGACGGGGACGGCAACAGCGCGCCTGCGGGGCAGGCCGTGAAACAGGCCCGGCAGTCGCCGCAATCCACATCCGTAAGCGTGGGACGCCCCAGATAGCGTGGCGAAAGCGCGGGCTCCCGCCGGGGATAGTCCAGCGTGCGGTATTTCTGGTGCAAGCGTTCCTTGATGATGCGCAGCATGGGCAAGCCTCACAGATCGTGGCCGCAATATGAAAGATTGAAGCTCTTGTTGCAGAGGGGAAAATCCGAGATCTGGCCTCCGCGCATGGCTAGCGCCAAGCCGGGCCAGTTGTGGAAGGACGGGTCCACGATTTTGCAGACCAGCGGTTCCCCGTTCGTGCCGGTGACGGCCAGATGGCAGATTTCGCCGCGCCACCCCTCCACCTGGGCCACGGCCAGCTTGCGGGCCGGAAGACGCGGCGGCCGCGAAAGCGCGGACACGGCGGGCGTTTCCGGACAGGCGGCCAGACGGGCCAGATCATCCCGCAGCAAGGCCAGGGAATCGTCCAGTTCATGGCTGCGCACCAGGGCGCGGGCCAGCACGTCGCCGCCGCGTTCCCGGCGCGGACCGTGATCGCCCACGGGCAGCTCCGACAGAGGGGCATGAAAGCGCGCGTCCAGATCAAGGCCGCAGGCCCGCGCGGGCACGCCCACCAGCCCCAGAACGCGGGCGTCCTCGGGGCGCAGCGCGCCGATACCCGCCAGCCGGTCGCGCACGCTGGCCGCCTCCAACATGATGTCCACCGCGCCGCGCGTGTCCCGTCCGGCCGCCCGCAGCCGCGCCGCCAGATCCTCGCAGCCCGCCGGGTCCAGATCCCAGGCCACGCCGCCGTAGCGCAGCAGGCCGCGCCCGAAACGGTTGCCGCACAAGCTGGCGGTCATGTTCAGAAAATCGCCCCGGATGCGCCCGTTCCAGGAGGAAGTGGGCAGAAAACCCGTATCCCCGGCAATGGCCCCCAGGTCGCCGCAATGGCTGGCCAGACGCTCCAGCTCCAGGCCGATGCGGCGCACAAGCTGGGCGCGTTGGGGCACGTCCGTCCCGGTCAGGCGTTCCCACAGCACGCAATGGGCCGTGGCGTGGGCCACGCTGGAATCTCCGGCCGCGCATTCCAGCAACGGCAGGCGGCGGCCCGCCGGGCCGCCCGTGAGCATGGCTTCCAGACCTCGGTGCTGATAGCCCAGGGCGATTTCCAGGTGCAATACGATTTCGCCGTGGCATTGAAAGCGGAAATGTCCCGGCTCAATGATGCCCGCATGCACCGGGCCCACGGCCACTTCATGCACTTCGCCGCCGTCCGCCCGGTAAAAGGGGTAGTCCGCCGGGGCGTCGCTCTTCGCGCCGCCCCGCATGCCGTCGGGCGTGCGGCGCACGGCCTTGAGCCAGGGATGCCCCACGGGTTCCACCCCCCATTGCTCGTATATCTCGCGCTCAAAAAGGTGAACCTGGGGGCAGTCCGGCGTGAGAGAGTCGAAGCGCTCCAGCGGCGGGGTGCGCAGCACTGTCAGCATGCGCGCGGCGTCGTGGCCCAGCACGCAGCACAGGCCCACGGGGCCGGAAGCGTCCGGACCGCGTGCGGCTTCCGGCAGTCCGAAGAAGGCCAGTACGCGCCAGCCTTCGGCCACGGCTCCGGTCAGACGGTCGCGCAGCTCCGCCGCGTCCATAAGGGGCAGATCGTCGAGATCCATGGCCTGCCGGTAATCAAAGGAAAGCATACCCAGGTCTCCTAGAGAGCATTTTGCGCTTGAAATGATCGCGTAACGGCGAAATAAATCTGCCTTGCGATACTTTCGCGGTGCGAATTTTCACGGAAAATCCGCACGGAGCGTTGAGATATTTTCAATATCAAAACGCTCTAGCCGTCGATAAGCGCCGCGCCGCGTTGCAGAAAATGCCACAGCCGGTCGGGCACCCAGAGGCCCAGCGTCAGTACGGCCAGACAGAGAGCCAGGGGCGGCAGCACGCTCAGCAAGGTCTCGTGTCGGCTCCTCGGCAAGTCCGGGGGCCGGTTGCCCTGCACCATGCGCAGCACGGCCACGGACATGCCCACGAAAATCACGGCCAGAGCCGTCAGATAGGCGGCGGCCACGCCGTAGGAGTCTTGGGCCAGCATGCCCTTGAGAATCAGGAATTCGCTGACGAAGATGCCGAAGGGCGGCGAACCGGCCACGGCCAGAAAACCCGCCGTCCAGAGCGCGCCGGTGACGGGCATGGTCCAGCGCAGGCCGCGTATGTCATAGCTGGAAAAGGTGTGATAACGGGCCAGGATGTTGCCCGCCAGCAGAAAGAGCATGCATTTGGTCAGGGAGTGGCAGACCGCATGCAACAGCGCGCCCTGGGCCGCCAAGCCGCCCAGGCCCGCGCCCAGGGCCAGAATGCCCATGTGCTCCACGCTGGAGTAGGCCAGCAGGCGCTTGTAATGGCCCTGCCCCACGATGAAAATGGCCGCCGTGATCAGAGAGAGCAGGCCGAAAAAGACCAGCAGGCCGCCGCTGAAATCGCCCAGATCCGCCGCCAGCATGATTTGGTGCCCGCGCAGGATGCCCAACAGGGCGCAGTTGAGCAGTGCGCCGGAAAGCAGGGCCGACACCAGGGACGGGGCCTGGCTGTGGGCGTCGGGCAGCCAGTTGTGCAGGGGCGCGAGGCCCATCTTGGTGCCGTAGCCCACCAGCAGAAAGATGAAGGCCGCCTTGAGCCAGGGTTGCGCGGCCGTATTCGCGTGCCGGATGAACCAGCCGACCTGGTCCATGTCCCCGGCCGGGATGCCGCTTCCGTCAGGTGCGTAAAAGGCCACGGAAAGCAGGATATTGCCCAGCAGCGCCAGGGCGATGCCCACGGAACAGATGATCAGATATTTCCAGGTGGCTTCCAACGAATGGCGGTGGCGGTGAAAATAGATCAGCGGCGCGCTGGAGAGGGTGGTGGCTTCTATGCCCACCCAGAGCGCGCCCAGATGCGGGGTAGTGGTCACCAGGCTCATGGCCGCCAGAAAGAAGCAGAGACAGGCCGTGAAGCGGCGCTCCGGGGCGTTGGTGAAGGGGCGGCCGTCCTGGATGCAGGTGCGTTCCTCAAAGTTTTCCTCTTCACGCAGATAGCCCACGGCGTAGATGGAGGCCGCCAGAAACAGCAGGCTGGCCAGCGCCAGAAAAAGCGCACCCAGCGCGTCCGGGGCCAGCAGGCCGCCCAGAGCGCAGGGCTGTTCGCCTCGCGCCACGCGCGCAACGGTCAGCAGAGACAGCGTGACGTGCCCAAGAGCCGTGAGCGGCAACAGTCCCCGGCAGAAGGCGGCGTTGCCCACCAGCAGCATGATCAGGCCCGCGCCGAGCGGGAGAAAAAGCAGAGCTTCCAGCATGCGCGTCTAGTCCCTGAGGCTGCGAAAGCGCCCCACGTCAATGGATTCAAAGGTTTCGCCGATGTGATTGATGGCGATGCCCATGACGAAAACCGCCACAAAAATGTCCAGCAACAGGGCCAGTTCGAACCAGACCGCGCCTGCGGTCATCAGCGGCACGCCCAGCAGAAAAATGCCGTTTTCCGCCACCAGATAGCCGATGACCTGCGAAAGGGCCGTGGTCCTCCCCACGACCAGGATCAGCCCACAGAACAGAGTGGTCAGGGCCGTGGGCAGCAGCAGCGGCGGAAAAAGCCCCGGCAGGATGGACAGCCGGGCCTCCAGCCAGAACGAGAAGACCAGCCCGGACATGCCCGCCAGAATGCCCAGCCCGATGTGCAGGCGGGGCCTGAGGCCCGCCCCGGCGCGCAGGCGCTTCCGGGTGCGCGTGAGCAGGCCGGGCAGCAGCAGGCCCTTGATCAGCAGCACGGCTCCGGCCAGCAGGGCATGATCCAGACACAGCAGCAGGGCCGCCAGCAGAATGCCCTGAAAAGCCGTGAGCCGGATCAGAGCCGGCAGACGCGGCGCGCCCAGCAGCAGAAGATTGTTGAGCAGCAGCAGAAAAAGCACTGTGGGGAGGAACGTCGTGGTCATTGTCCGCCTCGCCTGGAACAGCTTAGAGCGTTTTGATATTGAAAATATCTTAACGCTCTGTGCGGATTTTCCGTGAAAATCCGTACCGCGAAAGTATCGCAAGGCGAATTTACTTCGCCGTTACGCGATAATTTCAAGCGCAAAATGCTCTATCGTTGAAACGCCGCGCATTTCAGCGAACCTGGGTCAGAATCAGGGCCAGGGCCGCCAGAGCCGCCGTGCCGCCCAACAGCTGGGGGACGCGCGTCAGGCGCAGGCGGGCCATGACGGATTCCACCACGCCCACCACCGCCGCCAGTCCCGGAATGACGGCCAGCCACAGACCGGCCTGCTGCCAGAGCGGCAGCGGCGGCACCAGCAACCCGGCGATGAGCGCCGCGAAAAACCAGAGCTTGAGCGCCGCCCCATATATGATCATGGCCAGGTTGGGGCCGGAGTGGTCCAGCACCATGGCCTCGTGGATCATGGTCAGTTCCAGATGGGTGTTGGGGTCGTCCACCGGGATGCGGCAGTTCTCCACCAGCAACAGCACAAAGAACACCGCCGGAATCAGCAACAGCTCCGCGCGGCCCAGCAGCCAGGCCCCGGCGGCCTGTCCGCCGAACATGCCCGACAGGGAGAAGGACGCGGCCGGGTCCAGGCCGTGGTGCAGGTCGAGGCTCAGGCTGGTCAGCACCAGAAAGGCCAGAAACAGAACGGGTTCGGCCAGAGCCGAAAAGGCGGCTTCACGGCTGGCACCCATGCCCTCGAAGGAGGAGCCCGTATCCAAGGCCGCCAGAATCAGGGCGAAGCGCCCCATGCCCAGCAGATAGGCGGCCAGCAGAAAGTCCCCGCTGAAACCCAGCGGCGAGGGCGCGCCGCCCAGGGGCAGCAGGGCCAGAGCGCAGAGCGTGGCGGCCAGCGCCACGCCGGGCCCGGCGGCGAAGGTCCAGGTGGCGGTGCGGCTGATGACCTCGCCCTTGCGCAGCAGCCGGGCCAGATCATAGTAGGTTTGCAGCAGGGGCTTGCCCCTGCGCCCGGCCGTCTTGGCCTTGACCCGATTGATGATGCCGGGCAGCAGCGGGGCCAGGGCCAGGGCCAGCAGCAGCTGGACGAGATAGGCGGAAATGTTCTGGCTCATACGCCCAGCCCCCATATCAGCAGGCCCACCACCGTGGCCAGAATATAGAGGATATACAGATGAATCTTGCCGTGCTGGATGATTTTACAGGCATTACAGAGGCGTTCCACGGCTTCGAACAGGGGCGTGAACAGACCGCTGCGCAGACGATCCGGCGCGGTCACGCTCAGCCCGGCCCGGCCGGGGAAAAGCCCCTCGATCATCGGGCGGCGAACCTTGAGCCCCATGGCTGGGGCGAAAATCCGCGCCAGCGGCTCGGAAAAGGAGGCGTCCGTATACTGGATGCGCGCTGAACCCGCCTGAAAGCCGCAGCCCCATGTCTGCTCCGTCCGCTCCATTTGCGCCGCCGCGCCGCGCCGCCGCAGCAGCCATTTGCGGCCCAGCAGCAGCGCCAGGGACAGCAGCAGGCCACCCCCGCCCAGCATGGAAACCATGCCGAGGCTCCCGCTCGCCTGGGCCTGGACTTCCAGCGCGCCGGGAATCAGACCTTGCGGCGGGGGGACGGCGTGCAGGGCAGTTTGCGCGGCCAGGCCGAAAAAGCTCGGGGCCAGCAGGCCGCCCGCCACGCAGGCCAGGGCGGGCAGGGACAGCGGCCAGAGCGTGCGCCAGGAGACGGCGTGGGCATTGGCCGCGAAGCCCGTGCGGGCCTCGCCCAGAAACGTCATGCCGTAAGCCTTGGCATAGAGGGCGGCGGCCAGGCCGCTGATCAGGGCCAGACCCGTCAGGGCCAGCAGCAGGCCCATCTGCCGCTCCACGCCGGGCAGGGTCGGGCCGTCCAGCATGGAAAGGGCCAGCACAAATTCTCCGGCAAAACCGCTCAGGGGCGGCAGGCAGGCGATGGCCGCCGCGCCCAGGGCGAAGGCCGCGCCCAGCAGGGGCAGACGCTTCTGCAAGCCGCCCAGCAGTTCCATGCGCACCGTGCCCGTGGCGTGCAGCACTTCGCCCGCGCAGAGAAAGAGCAGGCCCTTAAAACCCGCGTGGTTGAGCATGTGCAGCAGTGCGCCCGCGAAGCCCAGCAGGGCGATCCAGGCGTTGCCCGAGGCCTGGCCGATGAGCCCGGCCCCCACGCCCATGAACATGAGGCCCATGTTCTCCACGCTGGAATAAGCCAGCAGGCGCTTGAGGTTGCTCTGGGCCAGCGCTTTCAGAATGCCCATCAGGCCGGTGCCCAGGCCCAGCAGAAGCAGACACCAGCCCCACCATTCGGGCGCGGCGCCTGGAGCCGCCAGTATGCCCAGACTGCGGATCAGCCCGTACAGTCCGGCGTTGATCATGGCCCCGGACAGCAGGGCCGAGACATGGCTGGGCGCGGCGGGATGGGCCTCGGGCAGCCAGACGTGCAGGGGCGCGAGCCCGGCCTTGGCCCCGAAGCCCAGCACGGCCAGCAGGAACAGCGCGGTCATGACGCCCGGCCCGGCCGCGCGCAGGGCCGCGCCGTCGCGAAGCGCGTCCAGCGCCGTGACGCCCGAGCTCTGCCAGAGCAGGCCGAAAAAGGCGATCAGGGCCACGGCCCCCAAATGCGCGGCCACCAGATAGACCCAGGAGGCGTCGCGCACCTTGCTGTCGCCGTCGTTGAAATCAATCAGAAAGAAAGGAGCCAGGGACATGATTTCCCAGGCCAGCAGAAAAAGCACGGCGTCGCGCGCGCTCATGACCAGGGCCATGCCCAGCAGCAGAAGCAGATAAAAGAACCAGTGCGCGCCCAGATTGTGTATACGCGGCGAAACGTGCCGCAGGGAGAGGCCGCCGGAAAGGGCGCAGACCAGTCCCAGGCCGAAAACCGGCAGCAGAAAAAGGCGGCTCAAGGAGTCCAGACCCAGGACGCACGCGCCCACGGGCAGTCCCCAAGGCAGGGCCGGCGACAGACTGTCGACGGCCTCCCAGGGGCCGACGGCCAGGGCGCAGAGCCCTATCAGGCACCCCAAGGCCGCGCCCAGCGAGCCGAACCGGTTGACGGCCCGTCCCCAGGCCGCGCCAAAAGGCCGCAGGGCCGCCGCGATGGCCAGCAGGCCCGTCGCCAGCGCCGTCCCCGCCAGAATCAGAAGGGCCGTGAGAAAGAGTTCCATGCGCTGTTCCGGATGTTCTCGGCCGGGCTACGCCAAGCCCTGCCGCAACTGTCCCTCGAAGTAGGCAACGGTTTTTTTCAGGCCTTCTTCCAGGGGCACCACGGGCTCCCAGCCCAGCATCTTCCGGGCCAGGGAAATATCGGGCCGCCGCTGCTTGGGATCGTCTCCGGGCAAGGGTTCATAGCTGATGACCGAACCGCTGCCGGTAAGGGCCACCACCTTTTCAGCCAGTTCCCTGATGGTGAATTCGCCGGGATTGCCCATGTTCATGGGGCCGGTGAAGTCGTCGGACGAGGCCATGAAACGCAGCATGCACTCCACTAGGTCGTCCACATAGCAGAAGGAACGGGTCTGGCTGCCGTCGCCGTAAATGGTGATGGGTTCGTTTTTCAGGGCCTGGATGATGAAGTTGGACACCACGCGGCCGTCGTTGGGATGCATCTTGGGACCGTATGTATTGAAGATGCGGCCCACTTTGATGGGCAGGTTGCCCTGCCGCCGGTAGGCGAAAAAGAGCGCCTCGGCGCAGCGCTTGCCTTCATCGTAGCAGGAACGGATGCCGTTGGGATTCACATGGCCCCAGTAGTCCTCGGTCTGCGGATGCACTTCCGGATCGCCGTATACCTCGCTGGTGGAGGCCTGATAGATGCGCGCGCCCAGCCGCTTGGCCAGGCCGAGCATATTGATGGCCCCGTGCACGCAGGTCTTGATGGTCTGCACCGGGTCGTGCTGATAATGCACGGGCGAGGCCGGGCAGGCCAGATTGTAAATCTCGTCCACCTCCACGTAGAGCGGGAAGGTGACGTCGTGGCGGATCAGCTCAAAGCGCTTGTTGTCCATGAACTCTTCCACATTGGCCCGCGCGCTGGAAAAGAAATTGTCCACGCAGATCACTTCGTGCCCCTGATCGAGCAGACGCTCGCAGAGGTGCGACCCCAGAAAGCCCGAACCGCCGGTGACCAGAACCCGTTTACGCAGATGCATGTTTCCCCCGGAAAGACTGTAGCCGGACGCCGCCGCGTTCAGGCGGCGGTGCCCGTAATGCAGATATATTACTCTCAATGCCCGCCGCTGGCAATGCCGCCCGACGGCCGTGCCGCGTGGTTCCCGCTTTACTTGCCTCGTTGCCGGAGCATTGCTATGTTTCCCCGCGAGGTTACGCATGGGACACAAAAAAGTGGAGCGTATTGACCCCCTGAGCCGGGCTTTGCCCCTGGGCGGGGTGGACAGCCACGCGCATCTGGACGATCCGGACTTCGATCCGGACCGTGAGGATGTTCTGGCCCGGGCCCGCGCGGCAGGGCTGGCCAACGTGGGCAACGTCTTTCTGGGGCCTGATGATTTCGTCGCGCGCCGGGCTTTGTTCGACAAGCATCCGGAAGTCTTTTTTCTGCTGGGCATCCATCCCTGCGACGGGCGGAACTGCACGCCGGAGAGCCTGGCGGCCATGCGCGCGGCCTTTGCGACGGAGCCGCGCCTGCGGGCCGTGGGCGAAATCGGCCTGGACTTCCACTGGCAGGACTGCCCCAAGGAGTTGCAGTTCAAGGCGTTCACTGAACAGCTGGATCTGGCCCGCGAGCTGGACGCCCCCGTGGTCATTCACTGCCGCGAGGCCGAGGACGAATGTCTCATGACCCTGGAGGCGCGCGGTTTTGCCGGATATCCGCTGCTCTGGCACTGCTTCGGGGGCGGCCCGGCTCTGGCCCGCCGCATTCTGGACAACGGCTGGCACATTTCCGTGCCCGGCCCGGCGACCTACCCGGCCAATGCGGCGTTGCGTCAGGCCGCGGCGATCATTCCGGCGGACCGCCTGCTGCTGGAAACCGACTCCCCCTATCTTTCACCCATACCCTGGCGCGGCAAGCGCAACGAACCGGCCCTGACAGTGTTCACCGCCAGGGCTGTGGCCGAGGCGCGCGGCGTCGCGCCGGAAGAACTCTGGCTGGCCTGCGGGGAAAACGCACGCCGCTTTTTCAAGCTGAATCAGGGCGTTTTGGCATTGAAAATGTCTGACTGCTCAGCATAGTATACTCTAATGACCGATGCCTGCGATCCTGTTCAGCGGCGCGTATGCCACCGTGACGCGCCCCGGACAGGCCGGATACCAGGGGCATGACGAGGCCGCCATGGAATTTCTGACATTTTCTTCGCTGGACCCCGCTTTTAATCTGGCTCTTGAAGAGCGGCTTTTTGATTCCCTGCCGCCGGAACATCCCGGACTTTTCATGCTCTGGCAGAATGGCCCTTCCATTATTGTGGGCCGCCACCAGTGCACCGCCGAGGAAGTCAACGCCGATTTCGTACGGCGCGAAAATCTGCCGGTGGTACGGCGCATCACCGGCGGCGGCGCGGTCTACCATGATACGGGCAATCTCAATTTTTCCTTCATTGAAAACGCCAACGGCCAGGAGCGGGTGAATTTCCGGCGTTACCTGGAACCGGTGCGCGAAGCCCTGTACGATGTGGGGGTGCGGGCCGAAATTTCGGGCCGCAATGACCTGGAAGTGGACGGACGCAAGATATCGGGCAGCGGCCAGCGGATTCACCGGGGCAAGGTGCTGCACCACGGCACCCTGCTGGTGGACGTGGATTTCGGGCGCCTGAGCGAGGCGTTGAGCGTGGATCCGGAGAAAATCCGCTCCAAGGGCGTGGCCTCGGTACGGGCCAGGGTCTGCAATCTTTCCGAATGCTGGACGCCGGGCACGGACATGGGCACGCTCAAATGTTGCCTGCTGCGCCATTGCGCCGCAAGCGCCGCCCGTCTGGACATGGGGGATTACGCCGCGGCCCAGGCTCTGGCCGACAGCAAATACCGGCAGTGGAGCTGGAACTACGGCGCTTCGCCGGCCTTCACCGAGGAAAAGCGCCGCCGTTTTCCCTGGGGCGGTGTGAACCTGCGGCTGAGCGTGCGCAACGGTCGGATCGCGGATTGCCGGATTTACGGCGATTTCTTCGCCAATGCCGAAATCGAGGATCTGGAAAACATGCTTGCCGGGTTGCAGTATGAGCCCGGAGCCTTGGCCGAAGCCCTGGAAGACGTGCCTTGGGAATTGTATTTCAGCGGCTGCGATCCGGAGGAAATGCGCCGCTTTTTTGCGGAATAAGAACGCATTGGCTTCCACCGCCGCCGGGCGCGATGAGAGCATTTTAACGTTGATCCGCTCTGGCGCCGCCGCGCGGGCGGCGTTCAGGCTTGGGCGCTCCCGCACGCCCGTTCGGCTCCATGCCGCCGTTTGTCCTCATACATCCGGGCGTCGGCCGTTTTCATCAGCGCGTCATAATTCTTGCCCTCGGCGGGAAATTCCGCCCAGCCCGTGCTGCTGGAGATCCCTGCGGGCATGCCGTCGAGCAGGACCGGTTCGCGCAGACTTTCCCGGATGCGCCGCAGCAGTTCCGGCACCGCGTCCCGGCCGCCGCCCGTGACGACCACGGCCGCGAATTCGTCGCCGCCCACGCGGGCAAGAGCTGCCTGGGGCCCCAGGGCGGAGCGCAGGCGCCGCGCGAACTCCTTGAGTACCGTATCCCCCCAGAAATGGCCCAGCGTGTCGTTGCAGGCTTTGAACGCGTTCAGGTCCATATACAGAAACACAAAGTGCGCGGGCTGCGGCGCGCGGCAGAGCGCATCCACCACCCGGTTCAGCTTGCGGCGGTTGTACAGGCCGGTCAGATCGTCAGTCTCCGCGGCTTGGCGCAGCAGGCGTTCCTTTTCCCGCCGCTGGTGCGCCACGACGGCGCACAGCCCGCTGATGACGAAGCCCAGGCCCAGTTGAAGGGGGAGCTCCCTTGTGTCTACCCAGCCGCCTTCCGGGGCAAGGCTGAGCGTCCAGGCATGGTTGGGCACCTGGATGCCGTAGTCCACAGGCCGTCCGGAGGGCATGACGCCGCTCTGGGCGATTGTCAGGTCATCGCCGTGTTCCCCCCGGCAGTGCAGGCGGTAGGCGTAGCCCTCCTGCCGCAACGCGTCCAGAAAGACCGGTTTCAGGGCCTCGGGCAGGTCCAGGATCAACGCCGCGAACCCCCAGAATTTTTCCCGCCCGTCGGCCTCGGTCAGAAAAATGGGATTGCGCGCCACCAGTCCCAGGCCGCCTTGGAAAAGGCTGTATGGGCCCGATAAAACAATGCTGCGGCTGTTGACGGCCAGCAGAGCATCGGCCCGGCGTTTGGGGTTGGTGAAAACGCTTGTGCCCATGACCGCTTCATTGCCCTCGCGGGGATAGCAATAGGTCACGACGCCGTCCGGCAGATACTGGACGGCCCGGATGCCCGCGCCGTCGGCCAGCGATCTGGCCAGATCCTCAAAGACTGTTTCCGGTATGTGCCCGTGTCCGGCGATGATCACGGATTCCAGCACGTCGGTTTTGTGAAAAAGCCCGCCCATCAGCGTTTCCAGGCGAGCGCTGTACACTTCGGCGGTGTGCAGGGCGTCCGTCCGCCGATGATCGGCCGAGGACCACGCGGCATAGGCGACGAAGGCGATGGTAAGCAGCACGCCGGTCAAAAAGACCGGGAAATGCAGAGGGCGGACCTTGGGCATGTAATGTTTCCGAAAGAAGGCGCTTGAAAAGGAGGCTGTCGAAGAACCCGCGCATGTCCGGGCAATTCATTTTCTTATGCTCCATATGCCGCAAGGGTCAAGGCGCCTTGGGCGACGGCCCCGACGTCTTTTTTGCCGCGTTGTCAGGTTTGCGCGGCATGCCGGGCTTCTTGTGCCCCGCCTCCGGACATGGTAAAGTACACGCGCCCATCACAGGCTGCCCGACGGGCTCCGGCCGCTTACGGCCGCGTTGAAGACACTGCAGCAAAGGAGAATCCATGTCGGAACTGCGTACGCCGCTCACTTCCTGGCATGAGGCCTACGGGGCCAAAATGGCGCCTTTCGCCGGTTGGCTCATGCCCATCCAGTACGAGGGCATTCTGATCGAGCATCAACACACCCGTCAGCATGCCGGTCTTTTCGACATCTGCCATATGGGCGAATTCCGCATTGAGGGGCCGGGCGCGGATGAGGCGCTGTCCCGCGCGGTGAGCCACAACCTGGCCACCCTTGCGCCGGGCAAATGCCGTTACGGCTTTCTGCTCAACGCCGAAGGCGGCGTGCTGGACGATTGCATCATTTATCGCTTCGGCCCGGACGTTTTCATGATCGTGGTCAACGCGGCCTGCGCAGCCGGGGATTTTGCGGCTCTGCGCGAGCGCCTGCCCCAAAGCGTGGCCCTCACCGACCTTTCCGCCGTCACGGCCAAGGTCGACCTGCAGGGGCCGGAGTCCGTGGGCGTGCTGGAAGCCGCGCTCAACGAGAATTTTCATGACCTGCCCTATTTCGGCTTCCGAGAAACGACCTTTGACGGCGCGCCTCTGCTGGTCAGCCGCACGGGCTACACCGGCGAACTGGGTTTTGAGCTTTATCTGCCCTGGGACAAGGCCGAGGCCTTCTGGACGGCCCTGCTCAAGGACGAACGGGTCAAACCCGTGGGCCTCGGCGCGCGCGACACTTTGCGCCTGGAGGCCGGGTTGCCCCTCTACGGGCACGATCTGGACGACAAACACTCTCCGGCCGAGGCGGGCATGGGCCGCATGCTGACCAGCACGGCCGACTATGTGGGCAAGGATGGCGCGCAGCGCGTGCGCGAGGTGCTGGTGCCTCTGCGCATTGAAGGCCGCCGTTCCGCGCGGCACGGCGACGTTCTGGCTCTGCCCGGCGGCCCGGAAGTGGGCCGGGTGACCAGCGGTTCCTTTGCGCCCTCGCTGGGCTGCGTCATCGCTTTTGCCTGGGTGGACGCGGCTCAGGCCGAACATGCGGATTTCGTGGTCCGCACGGCCCGCAGCGAACTGGCGGCCCGCCGCGCGGATCTGCCTTTCTACAAAGAAGGCACGGCCCGCAAAAAATTGCAGTAGGCGCGGAGCCTTTGCCCGCGCAAGGCTTTTGATTTCACATAACCAACACATTTTATGCAGTGTAAAGGGGAAACACCATGTCCAACGCTCCCGCCGATCTTCTCTACAGCAAAAGTCATGAATGGGCCCGCCTGGAAGGCGACGAAGCCGTTATCGGCATCACCCATTTCGCCCAGGAATCCCTCGGCGACATCACCTATGTGGAACTGCCGCAGGCGGGTGACGCCCTGGCCGTGGACAAGGAATTCGGCTCCGTGGAATCGGTCAAGGCCGCCAGCGACCTGGTCTCGCCGGTGAGCGGCGAAGTGGCCGAGGTGAACGCCGTTCTGGAGGATGCCCCGGAAAAATGCAACAGCGATCCTTACGGCGAAGGCTGGCTGGTGCGCGTGAAGCTGTCCGGCAAGCCCGAGGGCCTGATGGACGCGGCGGCGTATGAGGCTTTCTGCGCAACAGAGGCTCACTAGGAGCTGTTTCTAAATTGGTTCTTTTGTCTGCCGGCTTCGTCAAACGTCGCTTTTCACTCCGGCCGAATACCAGAAGAGTA
The DNA here is from genome assembly GCF_000145315.2 of Desulfovibrio sp. 3_1_syn3. Classification (NCBI taxonomy): domain Bacteria; kingdom Pseudomonadati; phylum Thermodesulfobacteriota; class Desulfovibrionia; order Desulfovibrionales; family Desulfovibrionaceae; genus Desulfovibrio; species Desulfovibrio sp. 3_1_syn3. The sequence continues at coordinate 51,693 of NZ_ADDR02000001.1, read as the reverse complement.
TACTCCCGTCGTAAAAAGCTCGTTTTCCTCGCTGGAAAGGCAAAACTCCCTGATTTAGAAACAGCTCCCAGGAAAATACTGAGTAATGGTCTTTTTGCGCTCTGCCCGCGTCCGGCTCATTCCGTGCGAAGGTCGGGTTTGAATATACTCCCTCCGCCCGCGGTTCGCCGCCCTTGGCAGAGAACAAAAATTTTCATTACTCAGCGCTTCCCTTGAGCAGATTCCTTTGAAATGCTCCGGGGCTGTTTCTAAGGAAGCGCTGATGTCATTTTGATTGACGTAGCGGTTCCTTGGATATGTTTTGTAAAACTAACTGGTTTTGCAAAAGACGCGCAACGTTGCAGGGCAAGCCGCAAGGCAGGTTCAAAAAGGAGTAAACATGCCCTATATTCCCCATACGCCGGACGATCTCCAGGAAATGCTCTCCGTGGTCGGCGTGCGCACCCTGGATGACCTTTTCGCCGACATTCCGCAGGACATGCGGCCCAAAAGTTTCAAACTGCCCAAGGGGCAGGGTGAAGCCTCGGTCTGTGCCTATTTCGAGGACCTGGCCGCCAAAAACCGTCCGGAAATGATCTCCTTCCTGGGCGCGGGTTATTATGCCCACCAGATCCCCAAGGCCGTGGACGCCCTGGCCGGACGCAGCGAGTTCTATACCGCGTACACGCCCTACCAGGCGGAATGCTCCCAGGGCACCCTGCAGGCCATTTTTGAATTCCAGACGGCCATCAGCCGCCTGCTGGACATGGACTGCGCCAACGCCTCGGTCTACGACGGCGGCACCGCCCTGTTCGAAGCGGCCATGATGGCCGTGCGCGCCACCCGGCGGCGCGTGCTGGTGGTGGACGAGGCCGTGAACCCCATCTGGCGGGTCATGCTCGGCACCTATATGTCCAGCCTGGACCTGGAACTGAAGACCGTGCGCCAGCGTGACGGCGTGAGCGACATGGACGCGCTGATGGCCGCCGTGGACGACAACTGTGCGGCCGTGCTGGTGCAGAATCCCAACTTCTTCGGCGCGGTGGCCGACTATACGGAACTTTTCGCCAAGGCCCGCGCGCACAAGGCCTTCGGCATCATCTCCGTGTACCCGGTCATGCAGGCCGTGCTCAAAACTCCCGGCGAAATGGGGGCCGACGTGGCCGTGGCCGAGGCCCAGAGCCTGGGCCAGCCGTTGTCCTTCGGCGGTCCCTATCTGGGCGTCATGACCTGCCGCAAAGAGCACATCCGCCAGTTCCCCGGCCGCATCGCGGGCCGCACCACGGATCTGGACGGCAAAACCGGCTACGTGCTGACCCTCCAGGCCCGCGAGCAGCACATCCGCCGCGCCAAGGCCACATCCAACATCTGCTCCAACCAGGCTCTCTGCGCCCTGCGCGCCCTGATCCACATGAGCCTGCTGGGACCGGAAGGCCTGACCCGCCTGGCGGAAAACAACATGGCGCTGGCCCGCTATGCCGTGGAGCGGCTCACGGCCCTCAAGGGCGTGGAGCTGCTCAACGACGCGCCCTTCGGCAATGAAGTGGCCCTGCGCCTGCCCATGCCCGCCGAAACCTTGGTGGACACGCTCACCAGCCACGGCTGCGTGCCGGGCTATCCCGTGGGCCGCTACTATCCGGGCATGGAAAACGTGCTGCTGCTGGCCTGCACCGAGCTCAACAGCCGCCGCCAGATCGGCTTTCTGGCCGAAACCGTGGGAGGTCTGCTGTGAAAACCATTTTCGCCAAATCCGTGCCCGGCCGCCGCGCCTGGGAGATAGATTCCGACGCGCCCACGGCCGCGCAGATGCTGCCCGCCGGTCTGCTGCGCAAAGATCCCCCGCGTCTGCCCGAATGTTCGGAGCTGGACGTGGTGCGGCACTTCACCGGGCTTTCCAAGCTCAACTACAGTGTGGACGCCAATTTTTATCCCCTTGGCTCCTGCACCATGAAGTACAATCCCAAGTTCACCGAATACGTGGCCGCGCTGCCCGGCTTCAGCCGCCTGCATCCGTTGCTGGCCCAGCTCTCGCGCGGGGCGGCCTGCACGCAGGGCGCACTGCAATGCCTCTATGAGGCCGAGCGCTGGCTGTGCGAGCTCACGGGCATGAAGGCCTTCACCTTCCAGCCCATGGCCGGGGCCAACGGCGAATTCACGGGCGTCAAGCTCATCGCGGCCTATCACAAGGCCAAAGGCCGCAATCGCAAAAAGATGCTCATTCCGGACGCGGCCCACGGCACCAATCCGGCTTCCGCCGCGCTGGCCGGTTTTGAGACCGTGAACATCGAGTCCCGCGACGGCATGGTGGATCCGGACGCCTTGGCCGCGGCCATTGCCGAGCACGGCGAGGACGTGGCCGGTCTGATGATGACTTGCCCCAACACGCTGGGCCTCATGGAGCTGTACCTGCCGCGCATCGTGGAAGAATTGCGCAAGGTGGATGCGTTGCTCTATTACGACGGCGCCAACATGAACGCCATTATGGGCAAGATGCGCGTGGGCGACGTGGGTTTTGACGTGGTGCATCTCAATGTGCACAAGACCTTGGGCACCCCGCACGGCGGCGGCGGCCCCGGCGCCGGTCCGGTGGGCGTGGGCGAACGCCTGCTGCCCTTCCTGCCCGCGCCGCGCGTGGCCCTGCGCGAGGACGGCAGCTATTATCTTGATTACAATCTGCCCCGGTCCATCGGCTACATGGGGCCGTTCTACGGCAGTTTCGGCGTTGTGGTGAAAGCCTTGGCCTACATGCTGCGCCTGGGCGGCGAAGGCCTGACCCGTGCTTCGGAATATGCGGTGCTCAATGCCAACTACCTTAAAAAACGCCTGGAAGACATACTGGACGTGCCCTTTGCCGACCGGCTCTGCGCCCATGAGTTCGTGGCCTCCGCGCCCGAAGGCACCCGCGCCCTGGACATTGCCAAGGCCCTGTTGGACCGGGGCTTCCATGCGCCGACCATCTACTTCCCGCTGATCGTCAAGGAATGCCTGATGGCCGAGCCCACGGAAACTGAAAGCAAGGAAACTCTGGACGCGTATGTGGATGCCCTGCACGAGATCATCGCCCAGGGCAACGCCGATCCGCAGAGTCTGGCGGACGCGCCTATCGGCCTGCCGGTGCGCCGCCTGGACGAAACCGCGGCCGCGCGCCGGATGGTCCTCACCGAGGATATGGAACAGGGCCGGTAAGCCCGTCTTCACATATTCCCGTTGTTGCAAAAGGCCGGAGCAAAACTCCGGCCTTTTGTCGTTCGGGAAGAGGGGAATTGCCGCACGGAGTGATAGGTCGCCCTTTGTTCAGCCAGACGCATGGGATGGGGTTTGCCGCGCACAGATTTTCCGCATTTCAGTTTACCTGATTTCTTTCACAACGCCCCCGGCCAACACCCGGCCCCCGGCGTCGTAAAGGGCCGCCACCTGGCCCGGCGCGCTGGGAAACTGGGGCGCTTCCAAGGTAATCCGCAAGCGCTCGCCGTCCAGGACTGCCTGGGCCGGGACGGCCCGCTGGCGGTGGCGCAGACGGGTCAGCACTTCTTCGGGCCAATATTCCGGCGGCACAAGAATATTGGCCGGGCCGGTCAGGCAGGCGCGCATGCCCAGCAGGGCGCGCGGCCCCACGATCAGGGCATTGCCCGCCCTGTCCTTGCGCAGCACATACAGCGGCTCGCTGTGGGCGATGCCCAGGCCCTTGCGCTGGCCCTCGGTGTAGCGCCAGAGACCCTGATGCCGTCCGATTTCGCGCAAGCCGTCCGTCGCACCGCCGGGCTCTGAGGCCAGCAGTACCGGGCCTTCTCCGGGGGGGGGGCAGGCCTTGGACGCGCCATTGCGCGGTCAGAAAAGGCCGGTAGGCGGCATCGTTTTCCGGCACGAAGCAGATGTCCTGGCTTTCACGGGGCAGGGGCACGGCCAGACCAGCAGCGGCTACCAGGGCCACGCTTCGGGCCTTGTCCTGGTCCGCCAGGGGAAAGAAGGCATGGCGCAGGCGCGCGGCGGGCACCAGGCTGAGAAAATAACTCTGATCTTTGGCCCTGTCGTGCGCGGCGGCCAGAACCGGCGGCGCGTCCTTCTCCCCGTTGCGCCCCGGCAGCAGGCGGGCGTAATGGCCGGTAGCAAGCTTGTCCGCGCCCAGAGCCAGGGCCGCGTCCAGCAGGGCTCCGAATTTGACGGCCCGGTTGCAGCGCGCGCAGGGATTGGGCGTGCGCCCTTCGGCATAGGACCTGGCAAAGGGAATCATGACCTCGCGCTGAAAAACGGCGCGCAGATCCACTGTGTGCAGGGGAATGTCCAGGGCCCGGCAGGCGGCTTCAAGGCCCGGCAGTGGATCACAGGCGCCGCCGGGCCGGGGATGGGACTGTTCCGGCAGAAAGAAGCCGTGCAGGGCCAGCACATCGTGCCCGGCCCGGCGCAGAAGCAGCAGGGCGCAGAGGCTGTCCACGCCGCCGCTCACGGCTACGGCAATGCGCATGGGCAATCTCCGGGGGCTGTTCCTAGAGCATTTCGACCTTGAAATGCTCTAACGAGGCTGCGATAGCAGCCTCGCGCCACGAAGCCGCAAGCGCAAGTTATTTGCGCTGTTGCCTCTCCCGTTAGCGAGTCTTCGAGCTTTACGGGCGAGGACAACATAGCTAAGCGGCGGAGTAAGCGTGTCTTTAACTTTGGAATGCGCAGCATTTCAAGGTTAATCTGCTCTAGGGCCTGTTAACACTATTTGACAAAGAGCGAGTATTCCGTAAGAATGTCTTATGCAAATTACTCGCGAACAATATGAGAGAATCGCTGACTGCTTCCCGCGCCAAAGAGGTAATGTCCGTTTTGACAATCTCCAGGTGTTGAATGCGATTCTGTACGTTGCGGAGCATGGGTGTAAATGGCGTGGACTGCCGAAAAATTTTGGCTGTTGGCACAGCATCTACACGCGCATGAACCGCTGGAGCAAGAACGGAGTTCTTGACCGTATATTTGAACGCCTTCAACAAGAGCAGATACTCCGCCTTAAAATAGAAGCAGTTTCTCTCGACAGTACTATTGTTAAGGTTCATCCCGATGGAACAGGGGCCTTAAAAAAACAGGTCCGCAGTCCATCGGAAAGTCCAGAGGCGGCTGGACGACCAAGCTTCATATGGTTGCCGCGAATGCTGAATGCGCGTTGAATTTCAGCCTCACTCCCGGCAACGCCGGCGATGCCCCCGAGGGGCGCAGGCTGCTTGTCCAGTTGGGGCCGATGCCAGCGCCGTGCAGCTTGCTTATGGATGGCGCATATGAGGGTAATGAAACGACTCGCTTGGGACGTGAGTTGGGCTTCACTCCGGTGGTGCCGCCCAATCCCAACCGACTGAAACCGTGGGAGTATGACAAAGAGCTATACAAAAGACGTAATGAGGTAGAACGGCTTTTCAGGAGGCTCAAAGGCTTCCGCCGTGTTTTTACTCGCTTCGATAAGCTCGATGTCATGTTCCTGGCCTTTGTCGTCTTTGCGTTGATTGTTATAGCTCTGAAATAGTGTTAACAGGCCCTAGAGCAGATTCGCTTTGAAATTGTGCCGATTTCAAAGCTGACGCTGTCTTCAGACTCTCGTTGCTGTCGTCATCCGTAAGCCGCCCAGCGGCAACGGCTGACGCGCGGCGGGAACGTGGTCCCGCCTTGGCTTCAGGCGCGGGCGTCCGCTCTCGCGGCCGCCAGGGCATTTCAATATTTTCAAAGTTGAAATGTCCTGAATCAGGGAGTGTTGCCTTTTCAGCGAGGAAAACGAGCTTTTTACCACGGGAGCATACTCTCACGGTATTTGGCCGGAGCAAAAAGCGACGTTTGACGAAGCTGGAATGTGAAAGAACCAATTGGGAAACAGCTCCTACAGAATCTGGTTCAGGAACTGCCTGAGTCTCGGATGGCGCGGCGCGGTGAACAGTGTGTCCGGCTTGCCCGCTTCCACGATCTGCCCCTGATCCATGAAGATCAGGCGGTCGGCCACCGTGCGGGCAAAGCCCATTTCATGGGTGACGCAGATCATGGTCATGCCTTCCTCGGCCAGGTTGACCATGACGTCCAGCACTTCGCCCACCATTTCCGGGTCCAGGGCCGATGTGGGTTCGTCAAAGAGCATGATCGCGGGCTGCATGGCCAGGGCCCGGGCGATAGCCACGCGCTGCTGCTGTCCGCCGGAAAGCATGGCCGGGTAGACGTTGGCCTTGTCGCTGATGCCCACTTTTTTGAGCAGGCCCAGAGCGCGGGCTTCAGCCTCTTCGCGGGAGAGATGAAGCAGTTTGATGGGGGCGAGGGTCAGGTTATGGAGCACGGTCTTGTGCGGAAACAGGTTGAACTGTTGAAAAACCATGCCCAGGTTGCGCCGGATGAGATTGATATTGTTCTCACGGCTCATGATGTCCTGGCCCTGCACCGTGATCTCGCCCTTGTCGATTTCTTCCAGGCGGTTGATGGAACGCAGCAGGGTGGACTTGCCCGAACCGGAAGGGCCGATGATCACTACCCGCTCGCCGGGGGCGATATCCAGGCTCACGTCCTGCAAGGCGGGCAGATGGCCGAAATATTTCCAGACGTGACTGATAGTGATGATGGGGTCGTGATCGTTACTTTCCGTCATAGTAGTCCAGCCTGGATTCTGAATGGAGATTCCACCCGGTTGAGAATAATGATATTTTTTTTGAAAATCAAATAGTTACATGCAGAAATCAAACTATGGCAATCTGCGCGCCGCAGGCTATTGATATCCGCTTGGGGCGGTATGAATCCTGCTTCGACGATTGTATGGCCGTAGGGATTGGCATATGGGAATGTCGGTGTTTCGTCAAGAAATTGGCCCAAAATCGTATGTAAACCGGCAGTTGGCGACGGATTTTCACTCTTCGCCACAGAGTCAGGAGCAAGAAGACGAACGCTGTGGCTGTCCTTGATAAGGCCGTTCTCATCTAGGGCAGACGCATCTAAAAAGCCTTTATTCCCCGATAGATCGGGGAACGAACAAAAAGAGGCGAAAGCCACCTTTGCTCCGCCTACGCTTCGCTCCGGCGGAGCAAAGGTGGCTTTACCCAACTCCGTAGTGTGTATTAACTATTTTAAATAATTAAATTAGAAATACACTGGCCGCGTTTTTTTAGATGCGTCTGCCCTGCGTTCTCATCCCTCTTTGCTTGACAAGTCAATTTTTTCCTTATAACGTATATCCAAAGACAAAAAAGAGTGCAAGGCCATGAACGCCACTCGCCGGATTTGCCTTTTCTGCGGAATATGTATGGGGATCATCACGATCTTCCTGCTGACCTGCGGACGAAACGCACCGGCCCGATCCTTGGGGCTTGTAAATTTCAAGCCGTTCATGGCATCCAGCGCCTTTCCCGCACTCCCCACCCTTTCTGTTCCCTTTCGGAAACAGGGGAGCAAACGGTGCCACCGCTCCCTGGATGGCTCAGAGCCGGGATCGCCTGATTCTCCTCTTGTCTCCGGCGTCATCCCTATCATTTTTCATCCCCATTTTTTCACGCGGTTCCTTTTTTCCCATGACATGGGCCATATTCCCGGTCTCCGTGAAATCCGGGGCATGCTGCCTTTTTCCCTTGCTCCTCCTCCCGCTCGTGCCTCCTGAACCCGTTTCCTCCACAAGTCGTCGTACGCTTCTCCTGTACGGATATATTGTGCCGGACGAGCGTGGATGACAAACCTCCATTTCAGGAACGCAAGGAGCACATCATGGATCTCGGTACGAAGGTTCTTCTCATCAGTGGTGGATTTTTTCTCTTCGCCCTTATTCTTGGTCTGTTCGGTAAGAAGATGAACGACGACTAAGCCTGTGCGCCATTATTTTCTGCGCGGGCTGCCTTTTCGGGGTGGTCCGCGTGGTTTTGCATGAAAAAAACTCTGCCGGGATTTTGCCGATCCCGGCAGAGTAGAGCAGGTTGCCTTTAAATCCGTAACGAGGCGTAGTTATTTGCCGTCATAGTAGTTCAGTCTGGATTCCATGATGCTCACAGCTTTGGAGAGCGCAAGGGTGATGATCAGATAAATCAGGGCAATAACCGTGTATGTCTCGAAGTACAGATAGGTGGTGCCCACAAAGCTGCGGGCGCGCTGCATGATGTCGGGCACGGCCATGATCGAAACCAGGGAGGTGTCCTTGAGCATGGCGATGCACTCGTTGCCCACGGGCGGCAGAATGGTGCGCCAGGCCTGGGGCAACACCACGTAAAACATGGTCTGAAAGCGGTTGAAGCCCAGGGAGCGCGCGGCTTCGCTCTGGCCTTTGGAAATCGCCATGATGCCCGCGCGGAAGACTTCGCCCATGTATGCGCCGTAACAGACGCTGATGGCAATGACCGCCGAGGTGATGCCGCTGATCTGGAAAAAGCGGGACAGTGCGTAGTAGATGTAGAAGAGCTGGACCAGGAGCGGGATGCCGCGGATGACCTCCACATAGGTGGAGGCGAGAAGATTGATTGCGCGATTGCGCGAAATGCGCCCCAGGCCGGTCAGCAGGCCCAGGGGCACGGCACAGCAGATGGACATGACCGTGATTTTGAAGGTGACCACCACGCCGTCCGGCAGATAGAGCAGAATCCGCAGATAGGGGTCCGGCCAGAGCAGACAGAGCGCGAAAAGAGCGCACACAGCGCCCACCAGGGCAATGGACCAGGCGTTGATCAGACGCCATTCGCGGGGGTCCGGGATGGACGCCCCGTCCGTGACCATGACAATATTGCCCTTGCTGTGAGTGTCGTTGGGTTCGGGCATGGACGCCGCCGCCTTTTAGTGTGTTTTACGCGTGCAATCGGCGTTTGACGGCAAAAGGAATCCGCCCTGCGCCGATAGCCGCGCGCGGATTCTTCCGAAATCCGCGCAAAGCGGTTTGCCGTTGTCACAGCCGGACCGCTCTTGTTTGTGGTGGGCGCGGGCGGGGGCTGGAGCCGCCCGCCCGCGCGTCAGGGCCGGTAAACGGCGGAAACGCGTCGCTTCCGCCGGAGAATCCGAGAATCCCGCCTAGTTGCTCTTACCCATCCACTTTTCAATCAGCTTGGCTTCCTGGCCGGATTCCTTGACCTGCTTGATGCCCTTGTTCAGCTTGTCCACCAGATCCTGGCGGCCCTTGCGCACGGTGAAGCCGTAGTATTCCTTGTCGCCGGTCTTGAAGGAAAGGTTCAGCTTGCCGGCGTAGTCGGCTTTTTTGTTCACATAGTACATGGCAACGGGGTCGTCGCAGATCACCGCGTCCAGGCGGCCGCCCACCATGTCCTGAATGGCCAGGCCCACGTCGTCGTATTCCTTGAGGTCCGCGTCCACATCGGCCTTGCGCATCACGAAAATGCCCGTGGTGCCGATCTGGCCGCCCACCTTCTTGCCCTTGAGGTCGGCAAGGCTCTTGATGCTCGTGCCTGCGGGCAGCACCACGGCCTGGACCACTTCATAATAGGGATCGGAGAAGTCGAACTGCTTCTGGCGCTCGGGCGTGATGGTCGTGGAAGAGGCCACGATGTCATATTTGCCCGTGGCTACGCCGCCGAAAATGCCGTCCCAGGCGATATTGCGGACGTCCACCTCAAAACCGGCGGCCTTGGCCACCGCGCGGATGTAATCCGTGGAATAACCTTCAGGCTGTTTCTGGGCGTTGAGCATTTCCATGGGCGGCCAGGTGCAGTCACTGGCTACGGTGTACTTTTCCGCCGCCAGGGCCTGGCCGCAGAAAAGCGTCAGCACGAGCAGGGCAAGGGAAACTCCGCGAAACATAGGGCCTCCTTAAGATTGCGAAATCAACGAGACGCGCGCCGCGCGCCGGAACATCCCTCCGGTCACAGGCCGGAGCATGCCCATCTTTAGCCGGGGGCGCAGCCGCCGTCAAGGGCGCTCCCGGCCTGTGCCGCTGCCGGGAAGAAAGCGCCCGGACGCGGCACGGCCATGCCCGTTGCCCGCAGGCTTGGGACATGGCCGTTTTGCTGCCGGGAAATCTCCGGCAAACTGCCGTTTGCTTCCTTATATATGCCGCCCGCAGCGGGAAGGCGCGGAGCGGCCGTGGTGTCCGCGGCAAGCGTCGGAACCCGGTGAAGGCCTCAACGGTTGCCGGAGGCAGAGTCGTCCTCTTCCTCATCGTTGTTCGGAGGCGCGGCCGGAGCGGCGCGGGCGGGCAGCTCGGTGTCCTCATCATCGCTGCGGTCGTCCTTGAGGGCCTGCTGCAGGAACCAATCCTCGCGGATGCGCCAGGAAGCGGCAGCGGTATACGCCGGTGAGGAATAGCCCACGGAAAGCACCAGGGTGCGCCGGGCGTGTTCCTGCAGGCGGATCAGCAGGGGGGTGAAGTCCGCGTCGCCGGACAAAATGATGAATTCATCAAAATGGGTGGAATGGGAGAGATCGTCCATGCAGTCCATAACCAGATGGATGTCCGTGCTGGTTTTGCCGCGTGAGGTCAACGGCGGACAGTCCACCACCTGAAAGGCGCTGCGGATAAACGGATTGCGGAATTCCTGATAACGTTGCGGATTCAGATAACACATCCGCTTGAGGATGCGTCGGCGCACGCCCTCGCCGTACAGAATGCGCAGGGCGTGGTTTTCAATCCAGCGAACCCAGCGGTAGGGCGCCGAGCCGAAGGTTCGGGCGGCTTCCGGGTCCGCCTCCAGAAAACGGGTATAGATATTGTCAAAATCCACATATAACGCGCTGAAAACTTCATCAAAACCGGTAAATCGTGCCATGTGCTCCTCAAAACAAGTCATAAAGTGAATACTGCAGATCACAGCATACTAGTGCCATAGCCCCGGCAACACAAGGCCGTATCGGCTTGAATTTGCCGGGCCGGGCGGCTATGCTGCAAACGTGCGGCGCGGCGACGGCATGGGGCGGCCCCGCCGCCGCATGTGAGGAGGTGTGATGCCAAAGATTTTCGCGGCCCCGGCCCTTTGGGCCGCGTCCAGGCTGGAGCCGTGGCGCGCCATGCGCCGGGAACGGCCGGGTGAATTCTGGTTTGCCTGTCTGTTCTGGTCCTTCTGGCTCTCGCTGGCTTCTTTTCCCATCGGTTACGGCATGCGCGAGGTCATGCCGGTGCTCAGTTTTATTTTTCTGCTGCTCTATTACCGCCATGAATGGCGGAACAGCGTGCTGCGCCGTCTCGACGCCCGCCCGCTGTTCTATTGCCTGTGGCTGATGGTCTGCATCGGCGTCTGTTTTTCCACGGATCCGCTTTCTTCCTTGTTGCACGCGGGCACGGGCATCAACAAGGGCTTTATCCTGCCCTTTATCGCCATGGAATGCGTGCGCGGCGAGAAGGACTTGCGCCGCCTGGTCTGGGCCTGCGTGCTGGCCTGCTCCTGGCAGGGCCTGGACGGTCTCTGGCAGGCCTTCACAGGCCGCGACTTCATCATGGGCTATGAACCCAATGCCGGGCGCTTGACCGGCAGCCTGGGCGACTACACGGTGGGCAATTATATCGCGCTGGCCCTGATCCCGGCCTTCGGCCTCTGGTTCATCCTGCGCCGTGGGCTGGACGCCGTCAGTTCCGCCTTTCTGTGTCTGACCGTCTTCTGGCCCGCCTTTTTTCTGCTCCAGGGGGCGGCCAGCCGCAGCGGCGCGCTGGCAGTGGCCTCGGCCTTCGGTTTCTGGGCCCTGCTGCGCCGACGGCGCTGGCAGTGGCGCATCCTGCTCTGGCCCTTGGCGGCTCTGGTCCTGTTCATCCTCTGCCAGCCGCAACGCCTGACGCCGGAAACACTGGCCTCTGACGGGCGCTGGAGCCTTTGGGAACTGGGCTGGCGCGTTTTTTTGGAACATCCCTGGTTCGGCGCCGGCGCCGGGCAGTACAACGCGGCCTTCCGTGCCCTGGGCCTTTCCCCGGCCGGGGACGAGATCACCATCAGCCATCCGCATAATCTCTACCTGGACATGCTCTACGCTCACGGGCTGGTAGGCTTTTGTCTGGGCATGGTCTTTCTGCTGGGCTTTCTCTGGTGGGGGTACAAGCGCATCCGTCCGCGCCTGACGGCGGAATGCGCGGGAAAAAGCCCGAACCTGTACTGGCGGCTGACCGCCTGGTTCTGGATCGGTTTCGCCGGCTGGCTGGTCAACGGCATTTTCGGGCATGACTTTTATCGCATCTGGTGGCTGGGCCTGGCCATGAGCCACCTGGGCGTCATGATCGGCGCGGTGGTCAACGGTTCGGCCCAGAGCTCGGACCCGCCGCCGCGCGAGGTAAAGGGAGAAAGCAATGTTTGAATCGGCATCCCTGGGCAGATCTTATTCTACCAAGGAATACGACGCTCTTAAAGAGGATCTGCGCGGCAGACTGTTCGCCGCGCAACGCGAGGCGCGCGAACACGACGTGCCCGCGCTGGTAATTATTGAAGGCGTGGACGGCGTGGGCAAGGACGCGGTGGTCAATCTGCTGTCGGCCTGGATGGATGCCAAAAACATCCGCAACCACACCTTCTGGCTGGAAACCGATGAGGAAAAAAAACGGCCCGAGGCCTGGCGTTACTGGCGCGCGTTACCCGGCAAGGGCGAAGTGGCCGTGTTTTTCGGGGGCTGGTACAGCGAACCTGTCCGGAAGTTCTGCTGCGGCGGCCTGGACGAGAACGATTTCAACCGGCGGATGCAGCGCTGGGCCCGGTTGGAACGCGCACTGGCAGCATCGGGAACCCTGATCGTCAAATTCTGGCTGCATATCGGGAAAAAAGCCCACAAGGAACGTCTGGAACAGCGCCTGAAGCACAAGGGCCACCGCAGCTTCACGCCGTATGACAAGAAGAGTGAGGAAAATTACGAGGCCCTGGTCAGCGCGGCGGCCAAAGCCATAACCATTACCGACCGGGCCTATGCGCCCTGGACTCTCATTGACGCTTTTGATGCCAATTTCCGCAATGTGGCCGTGACCCGCGCCCTGACCAGCGCGCTTTCCAGCGCCGTGGCCGCCCGTAAGACCCTGGCGCAGGACGCGCCTGTTGTGACCGCCCAGGTGTGTCCCGAGGGGGGCAGCGGGCCGGAGCGGGACGATGCCGCCGCGTTCAATGCTCTGGACGCGGTGGATCTGAGCAGCGCGCGTGAGCACAGCGAGTATAAAAAGAAGCTGGCCGCCCTGCAGGAGGATATCTACGCCCTGACCTACAAGGCTTGGAAACACGGCATTTCCAGCACGCTGGTCTTCGAGGGGTGGGACGCCGCGGGCAAGGGCGGGGCGATCCGGCGGCTTACGGCGGGCATGGATGCGCGCATTGTGCGGGTGATCCCCATCAGCGCGCCCACGGACGAGGAGCTGGCCCATCAGTATCTCTGGCGTTTCTGGCGGCATGTGCCCATGGCGGGTTTTGTGACCGTCTACGACCGCTCCTGGTATGGCCGGGTGCTGGTGGAACGGGTCGAGGGACTTACGCCGCCCGCCGACTGGAAGCGGGCTTACGCTGAAATCAACGATTTTGAGGCCCAGTTACGGGAACCCCACAATATAGTGGTTAAATACTGGCTGCATATTTCCCAGGAAGAACAGCTGCGGCGTTTCCGGGAGCGGGAAAACACGCCTTGGAAGCAGTACAAGATCACGGAAGAGGACTGGCGCAACCGGGAAAAATTCCCTGCCTACATGGAGGCCGCGGAAGAAATGTTCGCCCGTACCAGCACGGAAGAGGCCCCCTGGCATATCGTCCCGGCGGAGGACAAGAAATATGCCCGTCTGGATGTGCTGCGCATTTACCGGGACACGCTGAAAAAGGCCCTCAAGCGGATTTAGAGCGGGTTACTTTAAAAGTTAATCTGCTCTAAGAACAAAACAGAAAAACGACAGGCCCCGATCTGGTAACGGATCGGGGCCTGTCGTTTATTCTTCCTTAAATTCGCTATCGCTGGGGGGGGCCGCTTCCAGTGTGCTCCCGCTCCAGGCGGCGTTGCTCCAGGCCGCTTCCCCCCAACGGGCGGGTTTGCCTTTCGCGCCCCGCTCCCGCAGCACGTCCAGGGCTTCGTCCTTGGTGATGATCCGGCCTTTGCAGCGCGCGTTCTGCAAATTGTTTTCCGGGCAATACCCCAGTTGCACGCAGTTGGGGCCCGCGCCTTCAAACAGGTCGGGCGCGGCCCCTCGGCAGAGGCGCAGCATCTTCCAGGCCAGATCCCGGATTTCATGCTGGGCGTTGCGGCAGCAGCGGATAGCGAACCAGTCCAGCAGGGCGTGGGCGTTCATGCCGATGATGGCTTTGAATTCCGTGGCCTGGGGTTTCAGATAGCGCAGATTTTCCTCGGGCAGTCCGGCTTCCAGGCCGGCTTCGTACCACTGGCGGGTCAACTCGGCAAGATCCCGACCGCTGAGCGTGGCGGTGCCCCCGCCGGGCAAGGTTACGGGCGCGGAAAATTCCGCCACCTCGCGTGGGTAGACCACGGAGAAACGCCGTTTGCCGTTGAGCTCCGCCCGGCCCGATTTGATCAGATAAGAGGCCAGGCGCTTGCGTACCAGCTGGGCCTCGGTCACGCGCGAGTAGCCCTCCACGCCGAAGAGAAAATAGTCGAATTCCAAGGCCGCGCGGTGCCCGCTGGATAAAATGTTCCGCACGATCTGTCGGGAATAGGGCGAGGCCGCGATGTCCTCCAGCTCCCGCTCGCTGCGCACGAAGCGGGCCGCCAGATCCGTGTATATTTTGCCGCCGCCCGCGAGCAGCAGCACCTTGCCGTTGCCGGTGTATTTTTCTTCAAGCATGGGCTGTTTCCGGTTGAGGTGCGCCCGCACGCGGCGGGCAGAGAATGGCCGCACTATAGGCAAAAGCCCGAGCAGCGGCAAGGCGCGCGACACGTCCTCGCGCTCCCGCTCTTGACATCTCCTTCGCAAAAACGACAGAGTAAGAACCCATTTTTGCGTAAGGAGAGAACAGCATGAGCCAACAATCCGCCCTCAGCGGCAAACCCGACAGCCAGGGATTTTTCGGCGCGTACGGCGGCCAGTATGTGCCGGAACCTGTCAGGGCGCGCCTGGACGAACTGGCCGGAGCTTTTGAAGCGGCTTTGAACGACGCTTCCTTCCAGCGGGAGCTGGAATATCTGTTTGTCCATTATACAGGGCGTCCGAGCCCGGTGTTCCACTGCGCCAATCTCAGCCGCATGCTGGGCGGGGCCCGGATCTGGCTCAAGCGCGAGGATCTGAATCATCTGGGCGCGCACAAGATCAACAATACCCTGGGGCAGTGCCTGCTGGCCAAACGCATGGGCAAAAAGCGGGTCATTGCCGAAACCGGGGCCGGGCAGCATGGCGTGGCCACGGCGGCGGGCGCGGCGCTCATGGGGCTGGAATGCACCATTTGCATGGGCGAAGTGGACATTGAGCGCCAGCACCTGAACGTGATCCGCATGGAAATGCTCGGCGCGCGCGTGCTGCCCGCCAAGAGCGGCCAGCGTACCCTCAAGGAAGCCGTGGACGAAGCTCTGGCCGTGTGGATTGACGATCCGGAGATGTTCTACGTGCTGGGCTCGGCGGTGGGGCCGCACCCCTATCCTTATATGGTGCGGCATTTCCAGTCCGTCATCGGGCGCGAGGCCCGCGCCCAGATGCTGGAAGAGTTGGGCCGCCTGCCCGATGCCTGCCTGGCCTGCGTGGGCGGCGGCTCCAATGCCATCGGCCTGTTCGCGGGTTTTCTGGACGACGCGGACGTGCGGCTCGTGGGCGTGGAGCCCGGCGGGCGCGGCACGGCCTACGGCGAGCATGCGGCCTCCCTTTGTCTGGGCGAGCCGGGCGTGCTGCACGGCTTTAATTCCTATATGATCAAGAATGCGCAGGGCGAGGCCGGGGAAGTCTACTCCATTTCCGCCGGGCTGGATTATCCTTCTGTGGGCCCGGAACATGCCCAGCTCAAGGATATGGGCCGGGCGGAATATGTCAGCGTCACGGACCGGGAAGCCCTGGACGCCTTTTTCGCGCTGTCCCGGCATGAAGGCGTGATTCCGGCTCTGGAGTCCTCGCATGCCCTGGCCCAGGCCATCAAGATGGCCCCGTCCATGTCCGCGGACACGGTGCTGCTGGTCAGCCTTTCGGGCCGTGGGGACAAAGACGTGGCCCAGGTGGCCGAGTTGATGCGCAAGGAGAATGCCTGAGGCGGAGAGGGCTTCGGATGTTCCTTGCGGAGGCGCATATGCGCGTTGTAATTTTAGGCGGCACGGGCTTTATCGGCTCGGCCCTGGTCAAGGCCCTGCTCCGGGCCGGACATGATGTGACGGTGAGCAGTCGCCGCGTCCGTCCCCAAGAGGACGGCGGACCGGCATACGCCCGGTGGGACGGCCAAAGCCCGCAGACCCTGGCGGAAATCTGCAAGGGCGCGGCGGCTGTGGTCAATCTGCTGGGCGAGAATATCGGCGCCGGGCGCTGGACTGTTGCCCGGCGTGAAGCCATTATACAGAGCCGCGTCCGCGCGGGAGAAGCCGTGAGCGCTGCGTTCGCCCTGCTGGACAAGGCTGGGGATGCGTTGCCGAAAACCCTGATCCAGGCTTCGGCTTCGGGCTGGTACGGGCTCTGGCCCGATCTGGCGACGGCCCCTGACTGCACGGAAGACGCCCCTGCGGGGTCGGGCTTTCTGGCTGAAGTGGTCCGCCGCTGGGAGGCATCGTCCGCACCGGTGGAAGCCTTGGGCGTGCGCCGGGCCCGTATCCGCACCGCACCGGTGCTGGGCAAGGGCGGCGGGGTCTTGGCCAGGATGCTGCCCCTGTACCGCTGGGGCCTGGGCGGCCCGGCGGGCACTGGACGCCAGCCCTTTCCCTGGATTCATCTGGACGATGAAGCCGGGGCCATTGTCTTTTTACTGGAGCATCCGGAGATCAGCGGCCCCTGCAATCTCTGCGCGCCGGAGCAGACCGACGCGGCGGGCTTTGCCCGCGCTCTGGGCGGGGTGCTGCATCGCCCGGCGTTCTTGCGGGTGCCCGCCGTTGTCCTGCGGCTGGCCTTGGGACAAATGGCCGAGGAATTGCTGCTCAACGGCCAGCGCTACGCGCCGCGCAAGCTGCTGGAAGCGGGCTATGTCTTCCGCTATCCCAATTTGGACGGAGCGCTGGCGGCCTGCGTGTAAGCGTCTCGTATTCTCCCGGATATAACAAAGCGGGGTTCAGATCAGTCTGAACCCCGCTTTCATGATCAACGCTGTCAGCTTATAAAGCTACTTGGCCGCCACCTTGCCGGAGAGCATCTTGTGCTCGCCGGTCAGAGTGCGCAGGAAGGCCACGATCAGGTCGCGGTCGCTCTGGGGCACGTCCAGACCGGCGCAATAGACGCCCATGATCCGCACTGCTTCATCCAGCGTGTCCACGGTGCCGTCATGCAGATACGGGCCGGTCAGCTCGATATTGCGCAGATTGGGCACCTTGAAGCGGCGCATGTCCACGTCGCTCTTGGTATGGTTGTAGCGGCCCTTGTCCGAACCCAGCGCTTGGCCGCCGCGGTCGGCAAAGTAGTCCTTCTTGAGATCCATGTACTCGTAGGACTGGCCGCCTACGCTCTTGCCCACATGGCAGGAGGCGCAACGATACGCCTTGAAGCGGTTGTAGCCCTGCACTTCCTGTGCGCTGAGGGCCTTGTCGTCGCCGCGCAGCCACTTGTCGAAACGGCTGTCCGGCGTGATCAGGGTCTTTTCGTACTCGGCGATGGCGTCGGTGATGTTCCTGCCGCTCCAGCCGTCAGGATAGACGGCCGTGAACTCGGCGGTCAGGGCCGCGTCCTGGGACAGACGGCCGATGATTTCCTCCCAGCTCTTACTGCCCATTTCAATGGGATTCATGGGCGGTCCGCCGGCCTGCTCCTGCAGATCAGCCGCGCGGCCGTCCCAGAACTGGGCCAGATTGAAGGCCGCGTTGAACACCGTGGGCGGGTTCACGTCGCCGAACTGCTTGCGCACGCCTTCGGAGAAGCGCTGGTGGTCCGTGCCGCCACGGTCATAAAAGTGGCAACCGGCGCAGGACAGCGTGCTGTCCGTGGAAAGGCGCTTGTCATTGAACAGCTTGTCGCCCAAGGCCACCTTTTTGGCGTCGGTCCTGATCAGGCGCGGCAGGGGCTGCAAGGGCTCGTTGGCGTGTTTGGGCGCGGCGTCAGTGGTGTAGTGGGCCTTGCGCGAAGTCTTTACCCAATCCAAAATGTCCTTCTTGTCCTGGTCCGAAAGGCGGCTGCCCCAGTGCACCACGGCGAACTTGGCCGGAGGCATGGTGTCATTGATGATGACCCACTCCATTTTCGCCAGCACGGTTTCGCCGATGGGTTTGCCCTTGTTCTGGATCAGCTCCACATTAAGGTCCATGGCGCGGATGCCGTCACGGTAGTCTTTTTCAATGATCTGGCGGATGCCCGGCACTTTGGCGTAAAACGGCAGATCATAGCCGCGGGTGTGACAAGCCATGCATTTGTCCTGCACGACCTGGGAAACCTTGGCGAACTTGGCCATGGGCGGCATGCCCCCGGTTGCCGTTTCACTGGTGGGCGCGGCCGGCGCGGGCCCGCTGAGCAGAGCGACCATCCCCAAAGCGGCCGCTGCGACACAGGAAATCCTCATACCCATTCCTCCCTGTTGGTGTGGATTGCAGTTGTGTCCATCTTCACAATCCCCGCCCTTTTGTCAAGAAAAATTATCAATACTGAATAGAGGGACAAAGCCTGATCAGCACGGCATAGCCCGCGACTTGCGGATATCGTATCCGGATGCCCCGGCGTGCGTGCGCTCCAGGACAGCCCAAAAATTTTTAAACCGCCCCGAACGGGCGTCACCAGCCCGGAAACAGGCTTTAATCGGGAATATGGATAATCTTTTCCGGGCCGCGCAAAAAAAATTTAAAAATTTTTTTCATCTCGAAAAAATTTAACAAGTTGATTTTATAATAAAATTATTTTTACACTGTTTTTTCTGCCCTAAAGAGTAAAAATTTTTGCACGAATAGACTTGCAATGCAGGCGGGGATTTCTTAAATTCAGCTCGCGGCGGGAAACCGCCCCACAGGCGTTTCCGTTACGACAACCCGTTCCCCCTTAGCGGGGAGCAAAAGAAAGGAAGGTTAACCATGAAAAAGATCGCTACGCTTCTGTTGGCGGCGGGCTTGGTGTTCGGTGTTGCCACCGGCGCCAGCGCCATTGATTTCAAGGCCAAAGGCCAGTGGATCATGAGCTTCGACTATGGCCAGAACGGCGGTTTTACCGGCGGTAACGGCATGACCGGCTTCAACAAGGCCAACAAGTCGTACAAGGGCGAGGACGAATTCGAAGCCAAACAGCGCGTGCGCTTGCAGTTGGACGCCGTGGCTTCCGAGTCCCTGTCCGGCACCGTGTTCTTTGAAATCGGCGCCCAGACCTGGGGTGAGAACGGCTCCGGCGGCGCCTTGGGCGCTGACGCCAACAATGTTGTAAAGCTGAAGAATGCCTATATTGACTGGATGGTGCCCCAGACCGACCTGAAGGTGCGCATGGGCATTCAGGGCATCGCCCTGCCCAGCATGACCACCGGCAGCAACGTCTTCAATGACGACGTGGCCGGTGTGGTCGCCAGCTACCAGTTCAACGAAAACGTGGGCCTCACCGCTTTCTGGGCTCGCCCCTGGAACGACAACTTTACCGGCTGGAATGACACCGTCCATGGCGATAACTATCAGTCCAACTACATGGACAACGTGGACGTTTTCGCCCTGCTGCTGCCCCTGTCCTTTGACGGCGTGAAAGTGACCCCCTGGGGCATGATGGCCGGCATCGGTCCCAACGCCTTTGCGTCGCAGACGGGCAAGGGTACCCCTGCTGATCCTTATGGCCGTGACTATTTCAGCGTGTCCGGCACCTCCAACAAGTATGCCGCGGCTGGCATGTTCCCGGCGGGCGGCGCCATGCACAAGGACGGCAAGAGCGCCGCCAAGCGCCTGAACAGCTACGGCACCGCCTGGTGGGCCGGCCTGACCGGCGAAGTGACCATGTGGGATCCCTTCCGCATTGCCTGGGATTTCAACTACGGTTCCGCAGAATATGACGACAGCCGTTTGAACCGCTCCGGCTGGTTGGCCTCCCTGCTTTTCGAATACAAGATGGATTGGGGTATTCCGGGCCTGTACGGTTGGTACGGTTCCGGCGATGACGACAATCCGGCCAACGGTTCCGAGCGTATGCCTTCGCTCAGCGTGAACAACAATAACAACGGCTTCTCCAACTTCGCTTTCAACGGCAATCCCTATATCGCCCGTGAAGGCATCTTGGGCTACAGCATGGCCGGCACCTGGGGCATCGGCGCCCGCGTGAAGGACGTGAGCTTTGTGGAAGACCTCAAGCACACCCTGCGCGTGAATTACATCGGCGGCACCAACGCTCCCAAGATGGCCAAGTACCTCTCGGGTAACGCTGCTCGTGGCTATGATGGCATTAACGGTGCTGTTAACGGCGTCACCGGCCCCAATATGCAGGGCCTGGGCATGGATCCGCTGTACATGACCACTGAGGACAGCGCCCTGGAAATCGGCCTGACCAACGAATACAAGATGTACGAAAACTTCACCATCATGCTGGACGCCGCTTACCTGGCCACCTGGATCGACCACTCCAAGTCCACTTGGGGCCGCAGTGCTATGAACGGCAAGAGCGACCAGGAACGCGACCCGTGGAACGTCAACCTGAGCTTCGTGTACGCTTTCTAAGCTGCCGGTTCAGTCAGTCTCAAAAAAGGGAGCCTTCGGGCTCCCTTTTTGCGTCGGTGGAGTCAGGGGCATTCTGCTCTCCACCTGTTGTTTTATTCTGCCCTCCGGGCATTATGATTTTCGCTTCGCTGCCGTTTTGACCGCCTATCGTTGCTGTCTTCATCCGTAAGGCAGCCTTGCCGCCAACGGTGCCGCCTCTCTCCGCGTCGCGCAATACCATCCACTGACGATCGTTGAGAAGGAGATGTTCAGCTGTTGGACGTTGACACGCGGCGATTTCGGGACGCAGCGAGCCACGCGAGCAAGACCCGTGGGACGCCGCGTCAACGCACTACGACATACAGCAGGGGCAGGGGGTTGTAGGGGGCCTGGGGGCAGCCGTCCCCGGCCCCCTGCCGCGCGCTTTAGCCGTAGGCGAGCTTGCGAGCCGTACGGATAAAGACAGCAACGATAGGCGGCCCAAACGCCGGGCGGCGTAAAGCCTCTGTGCCCGCAGGGCTCGGAATACCTCATCCGTATGACAAGCCCACTAAAATAATTACCATTGAAATGTAACCTGTTATAAATACAAAATAATTCCGCATACGAAAAGAGAACGGAATGACCCTGGTCGGCCGAGTGCCAACGGCTTGGCAGGCAGACGCCCTTCCGGTAAAATCATCGCGTGCAAAAGCCCGACCCTTCCACCATACCGCTCACGCCCGGCGTGTACCTGTACAAGGACAGCCGGGGCCGGATCATCTATGTGGGCAAGGCCCGCATTCTGCGGCGGCGCGTGCTGTCATATTTTCGGCCTGAGGGACTTCCCGCCAAGACCAGGGCCATGCTGGCCCACGCGGTCAGCCTGGAATATCTGACCACCACCACGGAAAAAGAAGCTTTGCTGCTTGAGGCAAGCCTGATCAAGAAGCACCGTCCGCACTACAATATCGTTCTGCGCGACGACAAGCAGTATGTGCTCTTCCGGCTCAACCTCAAGCATCCCTTCCCGCGCCTGGAGGTTGTGCGCCGGGCCCGTCGCGACGGCGCGCGTTATTTCGGGCCGTTCACCTCCGCTCTTTCAGCGCGGGAAACCTGGAAGCTGATTCACCGCGCCTTTCCGCTGCGCCGCTGTTCGGACCGGGCCATGAAAAACAGGGTGCGGCCCTGCCTGTACCACCATATGGGCCAGTGTCCGGCCCCTTGCATGGACCTGATTACGCCTGAGGCCTATCATCAGGCGGTGCACAAGGTCTGCGAATTGCTGCAAGGCCGGGCTGAACCTCTGCTGCGCGGCTTGCGCGCGGAAATGGAGCAGGCCGCCGAGAATCTGGAATTTGAAAAGGCCGCGACCTTGCGCGATCAGATCCGGGCCGTGGAGCGCACGGTGGAGCGCCAGGCCGCGGTTTTGCCCGGCGGCGGCGATATGGATGCCGTGGGCCTGTTCCCGGCGGACAAAGGCCTGGCTCTGGGCATTGCTTTTGTGCGAAGCGGGGCGGTCACCGACGGCCGGGCTTTTTACTGGCCGGGCCTGACGTTTGAGGACGCGCCGGAATTGCTGAGTTCCTTTGTCAGCCAGTATTACAGCCAGGTCACGCCGCCGCCGCGCATACTCCTGCCCTGGCTGCCGCCGGAATTGGAATGGGAGGCGGACGAGAGGGAAGGAGGGTCTGCTTCGTCGGATGCGGAATCAGCGGAGTCCGGCGCATCGTCCGCCGTATCGGAGCCGGATGCGACCGCACCGGGCGGGGATTCGGCGCAGGGTGCCCCCAGCGGCAAGGCTTTGCTGGAGCAGGCCCTGGCCGACCGCCGGGGAGGACCGGTACGCATTGTGGCCCCCCAGAATGCCTCGGATAATCAGCTCATTGATCTGGCGCAGTCCAATGCCCGCGAAGAGGCTCGTCGCCGCCGGAATCAGGACGGCCAATCCATTCTGGAGCGGCTGGCCAAAGCCCTGCATCTGGCCGGGCCGCCGCAACGTATTGAATGCGTGGATGTGTCCCACACCGGCGGCCGGCAGACCAGAGTGGGGCTGGTGGTATTCACGGACGGCCAGCCCAGCCGCCCGGATTACCGTACCTATGCCATGCCGGACAGCGGCGACGATTACGCAACTCTGCACGCCTGGGTGGCGCGGCGGCTGGAGAGCGGCCCGCCCTGGCCGGACCTTTTGCTGATCGACGGCGGCCGGGGACAATTGGCCGTGGTGGAGCGGGCCTTGGCCGATGCCGGGCAAATAGGCCTGTTCAGCCTGGCGGCCATTGCCAAGGCCCGTGACGAGCGCGGCCAGGCCGACCGCCGGGCGGGCAACGTGGCGGATCGGATTTTTGTGCCGGGCCGGGCCAATCCCTTGCCCCTGCGCGAGGGTGGACCGGAATTGCTCTTTTTGCAGAATGTGCGCGACGCCACCCACCGCTTCGCCATCGGCCGCCACCGCCGGGCGCGCCAGGGGGCCGCGCTTTCCGGAGAGCTCATGCGCCTGCCGGGCATCGGTCCGGCCACGGCGCGGCTGCTCTGGGAAACGTTCGGCAGCGTGGAGGCCATGCGAGCGGCGAGTCTGGAGGAATTGCGCGCCCTGCCGGGCATCGGCCCGGCCAAGGCGGCGCTGTTGCAGGAAAAGCTCAAAAATCTGGGCTTGGCCCTCATTAAAACGCCGTCCGCGAAAAGCTGAATTTTTTCGGGCAGCAAGGCGCAAAGGAGAAACCGGACGAAGCTGTGCTTTAGCCGTTGTGACGAAGGAGCTTTAGCCGTAGGCGAACTTGTGAGTCGTACGGATAAAGGCAGCAACCTAGCTACGGATGAAGACAGCAATTGGTTACGCAAAATTATATCCAAGGAAATCGCTGTCGCTATCCGTAGCCGTGCTGTCCTTATCTGTACGCCGCCCTGCGGCTGCAGCTAAGGCAACACGGCTTCGCCGTGAACGGTTCAGGCAAGCCGCTGGCGCGGCAACGGCCGGCGCATTTTTTAGGATTCTCCCGGTACCAGCCATCCGCCTGCGCTTCGCTCCGGCGGAGTAAAGGTGGCTTTGCCTCTTTTTTGTTCGTTCCCCGATCTATCGGGGAATAAAGACTTTTTAGATGCGTCTGCCCTGCTGCCGTGAACATACCGCAAGGTCAATTTTTTTTGCAACGCCGCTGTACGGAAAAAGGCGGCTTTGCGGCAGGCGCTTTAATGTGGGCTGAGCCTGGGCTGACCCGGCATCGCTCCGCCGGGCAAACGCGGTGGGGAGTGGAGTGTTTCAAGCAGTAAGTGCTAGTCGCGCGAGCCGTCAACCACCAGTCGAACGCTGCCGCTGGCCGGCTGCATCAACAGGCCGTGCACCACGATGTCCGGAGGAAAAGCAGGATGGGTGCGGAGCAGCCGCACCACGCGGCGGACATTTTGTTCCGGATCGGTGTGCGGATCCAGATAGGTTTCCAGAGGGCCGCGCATGGTTTCCACGGCTTCCTCGCCGATGCCGCGTTGGCGCATCTTGTCCAGCAGCACCGCCGAGGAGGCGTGGGTAAAGCCGCAGTCCTCGTGTCCCACCACTATGATCTCCTCAATATTTTGCATGAAGACAGCCACCAGCAGGCTGATGATCATGGTGCCCTCAAGCGTGCCGATGATGTTGCCGGCGTTGCGCAGCACCACGGCGTCGCCGCGTCGGATGCCCAAGGCGGGTTCCACCATTTCCACCAGGCGGGCGTCCATGCAGGTAAAGATGGCGCAGCGCCTGTGCGGAGTCTTTTTCAGAGCCACGGCCGCCGCGCGTCGGGCTTCACCCTCTTTCTCCGTAACGGCCCGATTGTGAGCCAGAATATCCTGCAATAATGTGGTCATGGTATTCCTTATGAATAAACTGTGTTTAAGGGGGACAAAAAAGAAGCGGGGAAGAATTTTCCGGTGACGGCAGGCGTGTTCAGCGGCCCCAGAGGGCCAGGAGGGGACGGGCCTGGAGCAGTTCCTCCAGAGGCATGTTGACCTTCTGCACGCCGGCGGCCCAGGGTGCGACCTGATAGGGCTGGAAGTTGATGCAAATGCCTTCGGGCGTGAGGGTCAGGCTGGAGAAGTTCTCCACCAGGGGCTCAGTGCCGTCTTTGAGCATCTGGGCCGGGCGGCCCGCGCCGAAGCGGCGGGCCAGTTCCTGGCGGGACCAGGCGGACATCAGGTTGAGGGCTGTTTCCGGCGTTTCGAACAGGTCTACCAGGCCCAGGCGCTGGCCTGTGATCAGGCTGTAATTGAGAGTCATGATGTCCAGGTTGCCGTGCGCGCCGCCGGTATAATTCCAGATTTCAAAAGTGATGCTCACGGCCGCGTCGGACGGCCAGGACACGCTGTAGGAGCCCCAGAGCTCAAAAGCCGGGCCGCTCTCGCCGCTTTGTTCCGTGCTGGGCAGGCCGAAGGCGTTGATGTCAAGGTGTTCCTCAAAGGCGTCGGCAATGCCCGTGACCCATTGACGGATGTCCGCGTCAATGTCGCTGCGGCCCAGTGAAGGATAGTTGATGTTGATTTCAGCGGCTCTGGGGTGTCCCGCCGGGCCGTCCGGCAGAGGGCGCTGCAGGAGATGGTCGATGACGCCGGGCCGCCGCGAGCCGGAAATTTCAGCCGCCGCGGCTTCCTTGCCGGAGGAATCTCCGGCGGCCGGGCCGTCCGTCGCTCCGATCGCCGCATCGTCCACTGAAGTCCGGGAGGCCGCGAGGAGCGGCCCGTTTAACGAATCCGCGCCGGGCAGGGCCAGGGCCGTTACGGCCGGAAGACAGAGAAGCAGTCCCGTCAGGAGACAATACAATACGCGAGGCATGGATACTGACCTCATCCGGATGGAGTCCGACCTGACAGGCCGGACTCCATGTCAGTCTTTTAGAGCAGATTAACTTTGAGAATTAACATTCTCAAAGTCTGCGCCGCCCTTATCCTATCGTTGCTGTCGTCATCCGCAAGCCGCCCAGCGGCAACGGCTGACGCGTGATGGAAACGCGGTCCCGCCGCAGGATGAGGGCGCGGGCGTCCGCTTTCGCAGTCGCCGGAGTAAAGCAGCTTTTAAAGTTACTTTACTCTACAACAGGGGCCTGGGGCCAGATCCGGACTTCGGGGCCGGCGGCGGCCAGTTCCGCCAGAGGCATGTCCACGCGCTGCGGCCCGGCGGCCCAGGGCGCGACCTGATAGGGCTGGAACTCAATGCGCAGTCCCTGCGGCGTCAGGGTCAGATTGGCGAAATTGCGCAGATCCGGGGCCACGCCGTCCCGGATCATGTCCTCGTCCGTATCTTCGCCCAAGCTGCGGGCGAGTTCTTTTTGGGACCAGGCGGACATCAGTTGCAGGGCCTTTTCCGGATCCTTGAACAGGTCCGCCAAGTCCAGACGCCGTCCCGTGCGCAGGTCATAATTCAGGCAGGTGATTTCCAGGTTGCCGTGCGCGCCGCCGGTATAGCTGTAGACCCTGAAGGTCACGCTGACCACGCCTTCCGACGGGCGCGTGAGCTCAAACAGGCCGGTGAGATCCCACATGCCGTAGCTGCTCGGCTTTTCTCCGTCCGGGCCGTCGGCTTTGCTGACCTCTTTTTCATAGGCGTCGGCCACGTCCGTGGCCCAGCGGCGGATGGCCTCGTCCACGGCGGTCTGATGCAGCACCGGATAATAAAGACTGACCGCCGGATTGCCGTTGCCGCCGCGCTGGATGTGCTCATTGAGCACATCGGGGTAGACGGCCTGCTCGGGCCCGCTGTCCTCGGTGTCCGGCGCGGCGGAATCAGCCGGAGGCGGTGTTTCCTCGGCCGCCCAGGCGGGCGAGAAGGCCGTCGGGATGCAGGCGCAGGCCAGCAGAAGGATCAGCAGCCATCCCGCCGGTGTCGGCGGGATGGCCCGGATATGAGAAAAAGCATGCGGCATGGCGCATCCTCCATGTATATTGAGAGCGTTTTGATATTGAAAATATCTCAGCGCTCTGTGCGGATTTTCCGTGAAAATCCGCACCGCGAAATTATCGCAAAATATTCTAAAGGAGGGGGCCAAATGCCGGACCCCTCTCCTTAAACTTTGAATCCCAGGCGCAACTGCCAGACCTTGCGCCAGTTCTTGATCATCAGTATCGCGGCCAGGGCCAGATAGACCTGGGCGTAGAAATAATGCAGGCGCAACGGGTCGTGCGGCAGGCCCAGCATAGCTTCCAACTGTGCGTCATACAAGGGCGATAACAACTGGGCCGCGAAGAGCACCAGCAGCCAGAAGGCCTCACGCACGTGCAGACGCAGATCCAGCAGCAGGGCCACCGCGAAGATGGACTGCCCGGCGGTCAGTAATATTTCCTGGAACTGGTGGGTGTCAAGGTTTATGGAGGGGGAAAGTCCGCCTGAGGACACCGCGTACACGCCGGGGATCATGCCCACCAGCAGGGTCCACTGATTGAGCTTGGAGGAGAGCAGGCTGCCCAGGGCCAGTCCGGCGTTGCCCCGGAAGGCGAACATCAGGGCCACAATGAATTCCGGCGCTTCCGAGGCGATGGGCGCGAGCCACTGCACCAGCAGGAATTCATTGACGCCCAGCAGCTTGCCGCTGGCCACCAGGCTTTCGCTGAACGGTTCGGCATTGCAGAGAATCACCAGGGCGGCGAAGAGGAAAATAGCGATCACGGTCCGCAGCCGCTTCTTTTTGGGCAGTTGGGCCAGCACGGCGGCCGGGCCTTCGGGTTCCTCCTCCTCACAGGGACGGCGGGCGATGATCCAGATGTACCAGGCGTAAATGGCCAGAAAAACCACGCCGTCCACCCAGGTCAGCGAGCCCTTGAGCGGGATCAGCAGGGCGTAGAGGGTCGCCAGGCCCAGAAAAAGCACGTCCGTGCGCTTGTCGTCGTGCAGGGCCACGGCCGAATGGTAGCGCCCGGCGAAAATCAGCACGATGGCCGACCAGCCCACGCCGATGAGCAGCCGGTTGGCCCCGGTCATATTGGCGATGGCGTAGTGGGAATAGGCGCTTTCCGGGTGCTGGCCCGCCATCCAGGTGAAGTACATGTCCACCGCGTATTCCGGCAGCACGGCGATAAAGGCCACCACGGCCACGGCCACGGCCTGGGGAATGTCCAGCTGGGCCACTTCACAGGCCCAGGTCAGCAGGAAGGAAGCCCCCAGAATAGCCATGCCCGAAAGCACGGCCACCCAGATCGGTGAAAGGTCGGGATGCGCGAAACGCAGGGCCAGGCCCGGCAGTGTGAGCACTATCGCCAGAATGTAGGGGCGCAGAGCGCGGAGTGACATGGCGTCTCCTTGGGCAAAAGATGTACGGTCCGGGGCGCGGGCCGGAAAACAAAAAAAAGACCCTGGCATTGCTGCCAAGGTCTCACTGATCGGCGTGGCCGACGACGGCACCAGACCAATAAGGTCATGCTGTTGATGCCGTCCAGGTTTCGGGAACCTAGTTACTCCCCTTGAGTGAGAAGAATGTATCCATGGCCCTCGGAGCTGTCAAGCGGGCTTTGTCCTCGTTTACTCCTCATTGGGCGGTTCGACGGGGTCCGGGCTCTTTTTCCGTTCCAGCCATTCCTTGCGCAGGGTGATGAACAGGGAGAGGGCGGTCAGGGCGATGAAGAACCAGCAGATGGGCGTGCTCCAGAGAATGCCGACATCGCCGTGGGAAATGAGCAGGGAGCGGCGCAGATTGTCCTCAAAGAGCGGGCCGAGGATGAAGGCCACCAGAAAGGGCGCTTCCGCGATGTGGTTTCTGCCCATGTACATGCTCACCAGGCCCATGCAGAGCAGTACCAGGATGTCGAAGGCGTTGTTGTTGATGGAGAACGCGCCGAACAGGCAGATGCAGAGGATGGCCGGAAACAGGACCATCCGGGGCGCTCTGGTGATCTTGTCGGCGCCGCGCAGGCAGAAAAAGCCGGAGATCAGCAGAAAGAGCGAACTCAGGATGATGCCGAAGTAGAGCGCGTACACCAGGGGCAGATTTTCTTCGAAGAGCAGAGGGCCGGGCGTGATGTTGTGCATCATGAACGCGCCGAGCATCACGGCCGTGACGATGTCGCCGGGCACGCCCAGAGAGAGCAGGGGAATCAGGGTGGCTCCGCAGACCCCGTTGTTTCCGGCCTCGGCGGCGGCGATGCCTTCCAGTTCGCCCTTGCCGAAATTGGCCGCGCGTTTGGAGTAGCGGCGGGCCTCGCTGTAGGAGAGATAGGCTGCAGGCGCGCCGCCGATGCCGGGAATGGCCCCCATGACCACGCCGATGAGGCTGCCCCGGAAAATGGAGGTGAAGCAGCGTTTGAAATCCGCCCAGGTCAGGCGGCTGTGCCCCATGTCCGCCTGGATGGCGGGCGGCGGGGTCGGCGAGGTGGCCTTGATGATTTCGGGGATGGCGAACAGGCCGATGAGCAGGGGAATGAAGCTGAAGCCCGCCATCAGATTCACGTCGTTGAAGGTCATCCGGCCGGTGCCGAAGACGATGTCCATGCCCACGCTGGCCAGCAGCAGGCCGAAACAGGCCGAGATGAGCCCCTTGAGCAGGGACGCGCCGGACAGCCCGGCCACAATGGTCAGGGAAAAGCAGATCAGGGAAAAGAATTCCGCCGGTCCGAAGCGCAGGGCGAAGCTGGCGATCATGCCGGTGCAGAAAATCAGGGCCAGATTGGACACCATGTCCGCGAAGCAGGAGGAGTACAGGGCCATGTACAGGGCCTGTCCAGCCTTGCCCTGCCGGGCCAGGGGATAGCCGTCCAGCACGGTGCAGGCGGCGGCCGCCGTGCCCGGCGTGCGGATCAGGATGGCGGAAATGGAGCCTCCGTACATGGAGCCCTTGTAGATGCCCAGCAAAAGCATCAGGGAGGTGATGGGAGGCATGTAAAAGGTGAAGGGCAGGGCCAGAGTCACGGCCATGGCCCCGGTCAGTCCGGGCAGGGCTCCGATGATCACGCCGCCGAGCATGCCGCCGAACAGGGCGAGGATGTTTTCCACGGAGGCGATGAGGTGCAGTCCTTGTTGCAGTGCTTCAAGCATGGGCGTCTCCTGGGGACTGTTGCTGAATCGGTTCTTTTGCCTTCCAATTTCGGTGCAACGGTTGAAGCGAGTGCCATTGGGAATACATTTTTTTTGTAAAAAGCCTGTTTTCCTCGCTGGAAAGACAAAAGTCCGCAATTTGGAAGCAGTCCCTAAAGCTGTTTACACTGATGGTTGTCGTGTGCCGTATACTGTTTTGCGGCGCGGAGTATACTGAATTCAGCGCGGAGCGATGGAACCTTTGTGACAGTACACCGTGCCGGAGCGGGGTGCGCCGGTTTTCAGAGGAAGGATTGCAGAATGCCCAAAGGAACGGGCACGGCGGCGATGCGGACGAAAAAGACGTAAAGCGCGGCGGTAAGGATGCAGTCCGTCAGCAGCAGGCGCAGCCAGTTGCGTTCGCCGCAGAGCCGGGCAAAGGTCGCGTACAGAATAAAACTGCCCAGCACCATGCCCACGTCGTCAATGAAGAAGTAAAAGAGAAAGAGCAGTCCGAAGGCCAGAAGGGTGTGCATCAATGCGCCCCAACTCCGGGGCCCGGCTTTGTCCAGGCTTGCGGGCGGCGCGGCGGCGCGGCGCAGCCGTAAATGCTTCAGGATCGTGTTGGCCGTGAGCAGCAGCGAGGCGCCCAGTCCCGCCAGGGCGATCCAGGAAGGATAGGCCGCCGGGGAAAGCTGGCCGGGGTCATGGGAATGGGGAACCTCGATGCCCAGAGGGATAAGTACGAAATAGACCATGCAGAAAAATGCCGTGAGCGTCAGCCCCAGGATCAGATCTTGCCGTACTGTCGCGTGCATATGGCCTCCTTAAGAGCAATTCGCGTATGAAATAAGTGAATTGCTCTAGTGACCGCGTGAGCGGACACCCGCGCCCAACTGCAAGGAAAAACCGCGTTTTTCCGCAGCATGCGGGCGGCGTAGAGTTTGAAATGTTACACATTTCAAACTCAAAATAATGTGCAGGCGGGGAGGGGCTCCTCCCCGCGCGGCGTCCGGAATATGTCGGAAGAGGTCAGGCCGGAAATTTCCTGTCGTGAAAGCTATGTTACCGAATGACCAGGCCCAGGGCCTGCCCCAGTTGTTCGAACTTCCGCACCTGGGCCCGCACAAAGGCTTCGGTTTCGGCCGGGGACAGGATATCGGGGATGGCTCCCATGTTTTCCGTGGGTTCCAGCCACTCCTTGTTGGTCTTGACGGCCTGCAGGGCCTGTACCCACTTGTCCACGGCCTCCTGGGGCATGCCTTTGATGCCGTACAGGGCGTTCCAGCCCAGAATATTTTCCAGTTCAGGGAAACCGGCCTCGCGCACGGTGGGAATATCCGGATACTTGGGCAGGCGCTTGGCCGTGGTCACGGCCAGGGCGCGCAGCTTGCCGCCTTCGCCGAGCTGGTCAAAGGCCGCCGCCAGGTTGATGGCCCCGAAGTCCACATGCCCGCCCAGAATGGCGTTCTTGCCCGCCGCGTCGCTCTGGAAGGGCACGCTCACCGCGCCGTCCTTGCCCAGGCCCACGGCGTGCAGCAGCATATAGGAGGCGATTTCCTGAATGTTCAGGGCTCCGGCCGTGCTGAAGGTCAGCTTGCCGGGATTGGCCTTGACGGCGTCGGCCAGGTCCCGCAGCGTCTTGTAGGGCGAATCCTTGTGAACCACGACCACCAGGGGATTGAGGTCCAGCAGGCCCAGAAAGACAAAACTGTCCCACTTGTACTGGATGGTCTTGTTCAGCGCCGGGATGATGGCGGCGTTGGCAACGCGCCCGATGAGCAGGGTCTGGCCGTCGGGCTTGCTGCGGAAGGCCACGGTGGTGCCCAGCACACCGGCCGCGCCGGGTTTGTTGACCACGACCACGGGCTTGGCGAAGTCGTTCTTGACGGCGTTGGCCAGAATGCGGGCCGCCAGATCGCCCGCGCCGCCCGCGCCGAAGGGGCAGATGATGGAAATGGGGCCCTTGGGGTATTCGGCATGGGCCGTGCCCGTGAAACAGAGAGCCAGCAGGGTTAAAGCCAGAATGCGTGTGAATCGGTGCGACATGACGGTTCTCCTTTACGGCTGGTTTTATTCTGATCCACCCCCGGGTTCATTCTGTCGGTTCATTCCGGGGATGGCTTCCGTGCACATTGAGAACGGGTTAACGCCCCCGCAAAAAATACAGGCCCTCGGCCACGGGGCGGAGTTCTTCGGCCGGGAATTTGAAGCCGCTGTCCAGATCCACCGCCGTCACCGCCGCCGTGGAGGTGAAGAGTTCCGGCGGGATGGACAGGGGCGCGCCCATGGCGTCGGGACCGGCCATGTACAGGGCGATGCTCTCGCCGTTTTGGCGGGTCCGGAGCCAGCGGCCCTTGGCTTCCATTTCCTCCACAGGACCGATGTCTCCCCGGCCTTCGTTGAGCGCGGCGTGCAGATGGCCGATGACCCTGGCGGCCCGCCGGGGATTGCAGGTCTGGTCCAGCACGCCGTTGCGCACGAAATAGCCCCGGTCGATATCCGTAAGGGCGTCGGCAAAAACCGTGACGCCCGTGCCCGCGGCGCAGAACAGGGCCTCGGCCGTGCGCTGCGCCGCCCATGTGTCATCGTGCACGGCCTCGGCCGGATTGAAGCCGGTCAGGCGCAGATGCAGGGAGGCGGGCAGACCGCGCGCGGCACAGGTTTTGTGGGCAAAGGCTGTGAGGGTGGGGAGGTCGTCGTGGCTCATGGCCCGGAATACCAGCCCGATGCCTTCCAGCCCCTGGAGCGCGGCCAAGCGGGCGATTCTGCCCGCGTCTCCCGCAGTGAATCCGTGGTTCATGACGTGAAAATAGCGGCCGTCAGGCGCGCGGTTGTCCTCATGCTCCCACATCCGGCTGAGCAGGATGGGCAGCTTCAGTTCGCGTCGCAATTCGCGTAGCCCGGCGGCAAGCCGCGCCAGTTCCCGCTCACGGAAGCTGATTTCCCAGCCGGAGAGCAGGGCGGCGTTGTCCTGAATGAGCTTTGCGTCGCGCGGCGTGGGCAGGCCGTAGGAATAGAGGGTGAAGGTCTGCCCCAGCGGCAGGAGGCCGCGTATGCGCCGCCGGGCCTCGGCGTTGCGCAGGTCCTGGAGGGGGATGCGCAGATGGCGCACGCCCATTTCCCAGAGCGCCAGCAGGGGGTAGTCGTTGCGGACCTGCTTTCTGTCGAATTCATCCAGAGCGCCGCTGGGGGGGATGCCCACGGCTTCGGCCCAGCTCTGGCGCAGATCAAAGCCCAGGGCCGCGTAACGGTTGCGGGCGGGCGCGACCGGAGTCACGCTCATGGGCGGCGTTTCCAGCGGGTCGTCCGGGGCCACGCACGCGCCGTAGGTCCGGACCATTTCACAGAGGTGCCCGCGCTCGTGCACGTGCACCAGAAAATAGCCCAGCTTGGCCGCGTCATTGCGCCCGGCTTCTGTTTCCTCCAGGGCGGGCGGGGCCTTGAACATTTCGCTGTAGTCCTGGCGCACAAAGGAAGTGGAGGGCAGGAGATAATGCCTGGTGGCGCCTTCGTTCAGGTACCAGAAATTATGGACGTGCCCGGCGAACAGGCCTTCCACGCCGCAACGGGCCATCAGCTCAAGCAGCCGGCCGCGCTCCGGCTCCGCGATATTGTCGTAATGCTCGGCCTCGTCCGTTTCGCAGAGAAAGGGCGGATAATGGGTGCAGATGAAAATCCGTTGTCCGGCGTGGGCAAGAAGGTCGTCCTCCAGCCAGCGTTTCTGCTCCGCTTCGGCGGGCAGGCCGCTGTTCATCAACTGCGCGTTGATGACCACCATATGGATGCCGTTGTGGTCAAAGGAATAATAGTCGTCGCCGAAAGTCTCCCGCCAGAGCCGGATATAGTCTTCCGTAATGGAGCCCGCCGGGGCCCAGGGCATGGGTTTGTCGCCGATGTCGTGGTTGCCGGGGGTGAGGTGGAGGGGGGCGTTCAGTTCCCTGACCTGGGCGTGAAAACGCGCGGCCGCCCCGGCATACAGCTCCTTGACGGCGGGAACCGGGTGGATCAGGTCGCCCAGATGGACCACAAAGGCCACATCCCGCCGGTTCAGATCGCGGACCACATGGCGCATGCGCCTGTTGGCCAGCTTGTTGACCGGGAAGGGCGAATTGCAGTCCAATTCATCCTGATTGAGATGTGAATCAGCAATAACGGCAAATGTAAAAAGCCGTTTTCCCAAGTCCTGAGGCTGCATGCTGTATCCTCCCTGCGGGTTGGGCCGTGGCGCGCCGCCAGCGGCGGCGGGGGGAGCGCAAAATCGCATTTTCTGCGCTGCGGCCTCCACGCCTGTTACGGCAGTACAGGCGTGAAATTTCAGTAGGAGCGGGAGAGCTTTCTGCCGGGGACGCAGAAACTCTGCCGGTATTCATAGGGTATCTCGTTGTAGGAGCAGGAAAGCATTTCAAGAAAAAGAACAGGGGAGTTTTCAGGCAGTTGCAGCACAGCGGCCACTTCCGGCAAGGCGGTGGCGGCGCAGCACAATTCACTGGCCGACATGGTGGGCGTGCCGTAATCCTCTTCAATGATCAGGGTCAGGGCCTCGCTTTCAAAGCGGCGCGGGTCCGTGCGCGCCAGTTCCGGAAAGCGCGCGGCCTCGAAATAGGAATGCACCAGCACAAAGGGCCGGTCGTCAATGGAAATGAGCCGTTCCAGCTTGAGCAGGGGCGTGCCTTCCGCCAGTTGCAGATAGCGGCAGATGAAGTCCTGCCCCGGTTCCGTGGAAGAGCGCAGAAAAGTGAAGCGCCGTTCCGGGTCAGGCTCACCGAAGGCGGCGTGGGTGCGGTAAAAACGGTGGTCTTTGCTGCGGATGAAGCTGCCCGCCACATAGGTGCCCTTACCCTGCACCCGGTGGAGAAAACCGGCAATGACCAACTCCTGCAATGCTTTGCGCACGGTGCCGATGCTGACGCCGTACTCTTTGGATAACCGGCTTTCCGTGGGGATCAGGTCGCCCGGCTGCCAGGCTTTGCTTTCTATCTGGCGGCGCAGGCTCTGGCTGATTCTGGCATAGGCGGGCAGGTGATTGTCGGGATTGTGCCGGGATTGGAGGGATGGCTCATGGTATTGCATACGGCTTCCTTGTGCGCGGCGCTTATTGGAATACGCGTGGCCGGATAAATTCATATATATGACTAGTTGACTATAGTTCTGCTTACCCGCATTCCCAAAAACTTGTCAAGGCGAAAATGCGGACCGAGGAATTTTTTTGGCTCTGCCGTGCCGAAAGCGGCCATGGCCGGATCGACCGGCTTCGGGCGCGTCCGTGGCGGACTTGCCAGCGCGCCTGCCTGCGGCTAATAGAGAAGGTACATTCGGCCGCGTGGCGGCCTCCGGGAAGCGCGCTTTCCGGTCTTCAAGCGTCTGGAGCATTTCCAAGCGTTAAATGCTCTATTGAGATGTGCCGCCGTCCATTGGAGTCCGGGCGGCACGAGAGGAGCCAGTAGTGAATATTACCTGCCCGCAGTGCGGCTTCAGCCGAGAACTGCCCGCCGACCGCCTGCCCGCGCGCGCTGTCATTGCCACCTGTCCCAAATGCGCCTGCCGCTTCCGCTTTTCGCCCGAGGACGGGGTGCTGGAAACCCTTGACGCGCCCGCGCCACGCGACGGGGCCGCGGCGGGCTCGGCAGGGCAGGATGATCCCCTGCCGCCCGGCGCCATTGTGCCGGGCCGCCAAGTACGGGAAGAAGAACCGGAGCACGCCGCGAGCGAAGCGGAGGGCAAGCGCCGGGAGCCGCGAAGCGAAGACGGCGGCGCATTCGCCGACCGCCCGGATGCCGCGCCGGAACAGGAGGAGGAAGAGGACATCCGCCGGACGGCCAGCCGGGCCTATGCCCGTGAGGCCGCCCGCCTGCGGGAGCCGGAGCGGGATGCGGACCCCCATGCGGAGCATGACTATGAGGCCAATCCCTGGGAGACGGCACCCGGGCATGACGGCTGGCTGGCTTCCTTTTATCAGACGGTCATGCGGGTCATGTTCGCCGCGCCGCGCTTTTTCGGCTCGCTCAACCCGGAAGCGCCGCAACTGCGGGCCCTGTGCTTCTACCTTATTATCTGCGTGGTGCAGACGGTGGTGGAGCGTTTCTGGGGCGGCATACTGCTGGCGATCATGGCCCCCAGCGCGGCCACGGACCCGCAGCTGGAAAAAATGCTGGCTCTCCTGGCCCCACAGAGCAATCTAGCTATGACCCTGCTGCTGCGCACGGCCATGCTGGTTCTGCAACTCTATGTTTTCAGCGGCCTGACCCATCTGGCCTACCGTTTCGTGGCGCCGGACCGGGCCAGCTTTCCCCTGGTTTTCCAGGTCATGGTCTACAGTTCGGCCCCGGCGCTGCTCTGCGTCATTCCGGCGCTGGGCTCCCTGGCGGGCATGGTCTGGGGCCTCGCCTGCATGGCCGTGGGCTGCCGCGCGGCCCTGCGTCTGAACTGGCCGCAGACCCTGCTGGGTTTTGTGCCCGTCTGCATGGTGATGGGGCCCATGATTCTTCAACTGCTGTACGCGGTCCAATCCTGAGGCAATGGGCATGGCCCGGTTGTGGCGACGAATCCGCTTTCTCTGGCATGAATTTCGCAAACGTCGGAAATATGGCGCGGCGATCCGGCCCGAGGGCATCCGTGCCCAGGCCGAGGAGCTGGGGCATCTGGCGGAACTTGCCGGCAGAAGCGTGCCCCTGGCCGGACCGGAGGCGCGCCAACTGGCGGAACTAGTGCAGGCCATGGCGCACCTTGCCGACATGACCCGCACGGCGGATTTTTGCCGCCTGTCGGCCGACAGACGCCTTGCCCTGTACGACAACCTGCGCGACGCGCGGGAAAAATTGCTCGCCTCCATTCAGAAGGCGCGCCTAGCCTCGGAGAAACCGCAATGAAATCGTTGCCGCGGCGCGTATGCCCCTGGCTGCCGGGCCTGCTTCCGGTCCTGGCCCTGGTTCTGGCTTTTGCCGCCGGTTGCGCCAGCACCCCGGACGACAGCCGTTCCTCCATCTCCCTGGCCGGAGATTTCAGCACGCCTTTCCAGATCCAAATCGACAATTTCGTGCGCCGTCAGCCGCCCGCCGTCTATGTGTCCCCGCTCGGCCCGGCCGGGCACCGCCCGCGCGCGCTTTTCGTGCCCCTGCGCGCCGTGCAGCAGATCACCAATGCCGTGACCTTCAGCGACCTGCTTTCGCGCCAGGTCTGGCAGATCTGGCTTTCGCTCAATGCCTTCGAGGCCCTGGAATACGCGCCCGAAGCCGGTCCCTTTGAACGCTCGCGCGCTCTGGCCCTGGCCCGGCAGCGCGGCGCGGAACTTCTGGTGGGCGGCTATATCAATCACTATATGGACGGCGGCAGCGGCGGCGACAGCTCCCTGTCCCTGGCAATTGAAGTGTATGACGTGAAGACCGGCACGCAGCTCTGGTCCCTGGCCCAGGGCGGCATGATGGAAGCGCGCCAGGTGCACGATTTTTATCTCTTTTCCATCAAGGAGCGCAATCCGGCGGACCCGTCGGGGCTTATTGCGCGCTCTCTGGCCTGGGATATGGGCCGGGTGGTGCTGGCCTGGGTGGACCCCGCAGCCGCGCGTGAGCGCGGTTCCTCGTGGGGCAGCGTGTTCGGTCGGAAGGCGTTTTAGGGAAGGATGGGCGTGCCCGGCGTCAGGTCGGAACCCCGGCCAGCGGGCTGAGATTGCCCCCGGCGGGCACGGTGGAGGAAACCAAGCTATTCCTTACAGGTAACAATAAATCCTTCAGTAAGATTGTATTTTGGTTTTTCGTTGTATGGGATCAATATTAGATTATAATTTTCATCTAACAAATATGCAGCACTAGATTTTTTTTCTCTTTGATAATCGTTCAACACCCTAATCATATCTGAGACATTTGTAAATTTTTTAGTGATTCCGCCAACACATCTCCTTTCCAAAAATGCACTTTCTGTACATTCCTCAATATAGATATTTTCACCTTTGTAATTTTCTGGAATCAGCGAGATTGCATTATCGCACCCATTTTTTAATAAAAAACCTCTATGGTTCGTCATATAGATAAGGACATCATTCCCAGTTCTATTTATAATAAACGCACTGCCCGGAGAATCGTTTGACGCGATCAGGTATGCTGCCCCTTTGTTTATCAAGGAGCATGCCGAACCTAGCAAAATGCTTATGGATATTACAAAGGCATACGATATACGGACTATCATATTGTCTGTATAATACATTTGGTAAATCAAATCCTTTCTCTTGAAGTTATGTAAATTTTCTTATTTACAAATAATTCTTCCATTTTCTAATCTTTGTCCCTTAAATGGCCTGTCATATGGCACCAATAAAAGATTAAAATTCTCGTCCAAAAGGTACGCCGCACGTTTTCCTGTTTTCTCTTGGAAGTTATGCAGAGCATCAATATTTTCAGATACATTGCCAAAATCTTTGGATTGTATGTCAGGACACTTCCATGTCCTGTATAGCGCAGCAGGACACTCCTTTATTCTCAATCTTTCTGTCGTAAAATAAGAAGATCTTAGAGGGCTATAAATATCATCACAGCCATCTTTCAAAATACTTCCTATATTTTTTGTATATACAACAACATCCTTTCCACTTCTATTTACAATAAATGCTTCTCCAGGAAGTGTACATGATGTAAGTAGCACCACTAAAGTGATTGCAATAAAAATATTATTCATATCTCCATCCATTTTGAATTTTATCATATATTCCAAGTGATTTCATTTTCTTTCGTGCGCTGCTATTTGCACATTGCTCAAAAGGATTTGAATTTGTCCACCATCCACCGTTAATTTTCATCAGTTATGGGCATTCGCCTTAGAGGCTCATTATAAGGCTTTAATATCAGGCTATTTTAGCTATTATGAATGTTGCACTTTTACCTGTGCTGGCATGATAAAGTTCAATTTTTTCCATTAAGTTCTTAACGTTCCCACTTTCTTTCATTTCAGCATAATTATTTATAGCATTTCATATATAAAGTTTTTCATCGTTAAAAAATGATGCCCGCAATGGTCTGAATGTAATATCATAACCATCCTTAAGGAGCCTATAGTTCCTTCCTGTTATATAGATAACTTTATCACTTCCGCTTCTATTGGCTAGAAAGATTCCTGGCGCGGGATCGCAGTCATAACAAAAGAAAATGCATGCTATTACTATTGCAATATGTTGCACAAATTACCTTTCCATTTTCGAGCAGAGAAGGAGACTATCCGAATTGTTTTCATCCGTTCGGATAGCCTCCTTCGTGAGAGCTGACAATGTTAGTGGGGGCGACTCTACGTTCTTTTCATTTTTACTGCGCCTGTTGTGTCGCCGGTGGACATTCGTAGCCCGGCACTTGCGACAGGTCCGTGTAATTCAGGCGCACCTTGAGAGGCGGTATGGATTTGCCCTTGTAGGTAAAGCCGCTGATGACAAGGGTAGTATTCTCAATGTCCCAGCAATCCAAGGGGAATTTAAATCCAAATGATGGATATGAGAGCGCATCTTTCGGATAACGCTTGAACTGCATAAGTGCTATAGTTTTTGGGTCAGATAAACGATAGTTGTTATGATTCAGATAAACAGTATCTTTGCATAAATAGCCTTTATTAAGCGCAGCTAAATCGCCGCGAATGACGTTATCGCCTTTCATCATAAAGACACCCTGGGTATCAAAATTCATGTCCACGGCATTGGTGGAAATTTCAACGCCAAAACATTTCCTCTTACATAAATACTGAGCATGACTTGTAGGCGCGGATTCTACCCGATTGCCCCAAAAATCGCCTCCTGTGCTTTTCCAGGCTCCAAGGGCATCGGGCAATCGCACCCAGAGCGCCAAGGGCGTATTGGAATCACTGGCATATATAGCATAAAAGTAATTAAATTTTGCTTCCCACTCCAAGCCATTTCTATCAGCATTTGGAAAATAGTGAGGAAGGTAAGATTTATATTGATACTTCGAATTCCATACATTTTTCTCAGGAGTGAATATTTTCCAGCCGTTAGCGCTAATAGGCGTATATTCTAGTACGGCAAGATAATCAGTTCCATTCATGTATGGGCCACAACCTGAAGATATCAATAATATAATAGCAGCAAGTATATTGCGCATCACTTGCCTCCATTTTCATTTATTTGACGGATTTCAAAACTATGTTTGATATAGGTATTCCAGTTCTTGCTCCAGTTGGTGACATCCAGAGTACTGCC
Source organism: Desulfovibrio sp. 3_1_syn3 (assembly GCF_000145315.2). Classification (NCBI taxonomy): domain Bacteria; kingdom Pseudomonadati; phylum Thermodesulfobacteriota; class Desulfovibrionia; order Desulfovibrionales; family Desulfovibrionaceae; genus Desulfovibrio; species Desulfovibrio sp. 3_1_syn3. The sequence continues at coordinate 12,004 of NZ_ADDR02000001.1, read as the reverse complement.
CCCAGCATGAACAAAGCTGTATAAGAAGGAAGGCAAGATTGTGGCTGGGGGAACCCATTTGGGGACGTCAGCGGGTGAAGCATACTTGCCGTCCACAACTTTCATCTCCATGTCATGGATTTCTGAGAAGGACTAGGTGCCGGGCACTCAGCGGGAGCCAGAGGCAGAGAGTTGAGGACCAGCAGGAACCCACCTTATTTCCGCTTTCGAACAGAAAAAGAGGCTATCCGAATTGTTTTCATCCGTTCGGATAGCCTCCTTCGTGAGAGCTGACAATGTTACTGGGGTCGACTCTACGTTCTTTTCATTTTTACTGCGCCTGTTGTGTCGCCGGTGGACCTTCGTAGCCCGGCACTTGCGACAGGTCCGTGTAATTCAGACGCACCTTGAGAGGCGGTATGGGTTTGCCCTTGTAGGTAAAGCCGCTGATGACAAGAGTAGTATTTTCAATATCCCGGCAGCTCAGGGAAAACTTAAAGCCGAAGCATGGATATTTGAGAGGCTTTTGCCCTGTTGAAATTCTAGTCTGCATAAGTGCTATGGTGCGAGGATCAGCAAGATTGTAAGTGTCATGTGGATAATAGACTGCATTCTTACATAACGCACCTTTATTGCGCAAAATTAAATCAAGATTAATTTTTTTATTGCATTTTGTCAAAGAAATATCATATGTGCTGAAGTCTATATCGACAGAATTTGTGAATATATCAACTCCAGAGCATTTATTGTTTTTACAAAAATCTGTATTTCCCCAAATAGTGACTCTCGGAGAACCGTCAATAAAATCAACACGCTCTCCCTTATCGACTTGAAATCCTCCATTTATGACTACCCAGAGAGCAAGATCGACATTTTGCTCAACGGGATATTTTGCATAGAAAAAATTATAGTTTTTTGATCCCCAACTTATAAGGCCTCTATCATCATCGGGAAAATATTGCGGCAAGTACGACTTATAGGATTCTGCTCTCCAAATATTTCCTGGTGTAAAGATTTCCCATTTGCTATTACTTTCAATAGTATACTCCAAGGTCGAAATATATTGATGGTGATAAGATAGTGCTGCATGTGCTCCGCATCCCGTCAGAAGCAGAGTTATTATAATAAATATATATCGCATCATTTTCTATCATTCCCCTTGAGTTGACGAATCTCGTAACTTCTTCGGATATAGGTATCCCAGTTCTTGCTTCAGTTGGTGACATCAAGGGTACTGCCTCCCGCATGCACAAAGCTATTCAGAAATGACGGCAAGATTGTGGCTGGGGGAACCCATTTGGGGACGTCAGCGGGTGAAGCATACTTGCCGTCCACAACTTTCATCTCCATATCGGGATCTCAGAGAAGGACTAGGTGCCGGGCACTCAGCGGGAGCCAGAGGCAGAGAGTTGAGGACCAGCAGGAACCCACCTTATTTCCGCTTTCGAACAGGAAAAGAGGCTATCCGAATTGTTTTCATCCGTTCGGATAGCCTCCTTCGTGAGAACTGACAATATTACTGAGGCTGGCTCTAAGTTTTGCTCATTCTTACTGCGCCTGTTGTGTCGCCGGTGGACCTTCGTAGCCCGGCACTTGCGACAGGTCCGTGTAATTCAGACGCACCTTGAGAGGTGGTATGGGTTTGCCCTTGTAGGTAAAGCCGCTGATGACAAGAACAGTATTCTCAATGTCCCAGCAATCCAAAGGAAATTTAAATCCAAATGATGGATATGAGAGCGCATCTTTCGGATAACGCTTAAATTGCATAAGCGCTATAGTTTTTGGGTCAGATAAATTATAAATTCCTTGATTTAGTAGGCCTGGATCCTTACATAAAAAGCCTTTGTTGAGTGAAATTAAATCTCCTCGAATTATTTCAGTGCCTTTCATCAAAAAAACGCCTCGGGTATCAAAATCCATGTCCACGGCATTGGTGGAAATTTCAACGCCAAAACATTTCTTGTTGCACAACTCCACATTATTTGTAGGTGCTGATTCCACCCGATTCCCCCAAAAATCACCTCCTGTGGTTTTCCATGTTCCAAAGACATGGGGAAACCGTACCCATAAAGCAAGTGGTGCGTTGGAATCGTTGGCATATTTTGCATAGAAGTAATTAAACCACCCTCCCCATATTAATCCATTTTTATCGTCAGCCGGAAAAAACTGAGGCAAATATGATATATCATATTTTGTCCTCTGTGTATTTTTAGGGGGAATGAATATCCCCCAGCTATTGGAACTGACAGGTGTATATTCTAATGTGGGAAGGTAGTCAGTTCCATTCATATACGGGCCACAACCAGCCAAGATCAATAACATAATAGCAGCAAGTGTGTTGCGCATCACTTGCCTCCATTTTTATTTATTCGACGGATTTCAAAACTATGCTTGATATAGGTATCCCAGTTCTTGCTCCAATTGGTGACATCCAGAGTACTGCCCCCAGCATGAACAAAGCTGTACAAGAAGGATGGCAAGATTGTGGCTGGGGGAACCCATTTGGGGACGTCAGCGGGTGAAGCATACTTACCGTCCACAACCTTCATTTCCATATCGTGGATCTCAGAGAAGGACTTGATTCCCGGTACCCAGTGGTAAAGGAATCTCAGGAAGGGGTTCCGGTCTGAGGCCCCATAGTTAACGTCCTTATTAGGAATAGGATTCCCATCTGGACCTGGCAGATACTCTAGGTGCTTGTCAGTTTGATAATATTCCTGACCAGTACTAGATTCATTCTGTCCTGCACCGGGCAGGAAATTAGCCATGAAACCGTGTTTCTCGGCTACCTCATCATGTCCCTTGGTCAGTTCCCGCAGGATGCTTGAGCTGACAAAGACGCTGAAGGCTGTTTCCTCATGTTCGGTCACTTCCTGCGCTTTGCCCGTATCCCGATTCAGGCCGTCGAGCGTGGCGTCCGGGTCACTGCGCACAATGACGGTGCCCTGTCCCACAGTGGCTCTGTCCACTTGCTCCGTATTTTCGGAAGCGTAATCGCCGGAAAGGGTCACATCACCGAGATCTTTTCTGCCCGTCAGGCTGGTGGTCCCGCCAAGGTTGGCGCTCCACTGCTCGCCGCGCGCATAGTCAAACAGGTCCGTATAGGTCAGGGAGTCGGTATTCAGGGTCAGCTTGCCGCTGTCAGCGGCGATCACCGCCCCCGTGATATCGGTATTGCCGCCGGTATTGACCGTCACTTCTTTGGAACCGATGATGGCCGTCTGTCCCTGGACCCATTTGCTGTCAAACGTGCCGGACCCGGCGCTGACAGTGACATCCGCTCCGTTGCCGGAATTGACGGCCAGGCCGCCGATCTCTCCGGGGAAGAAGGAAGAGATGTCAAAACTGAGGCCGCCGCCCACGCCCCAGGAGGAAGACACGCTGGAACTCGTGTCCTGAAGGCTGGCGACGTTCAGGTTGTTCCCCACTTCCATGCGGAGGTTTTCCGCCGCAAGAAAGGCCCCCTGCACATTGGCGTCATTGCCCGTGCTTACGGATAAATTGTTGCCCGCCATGACCAGCGCGTTGGTGTGACTTACGGCTTCGCCAGCGGCTTTCGCGCCGCCCGCATAAGCCGAGGCATAGCCGGAAACGTTCCAGCCCGTGGCCCCAAAGCCGATGCTCGCCCCGATGCCTCCCGAACTGGATGAAGAGGAAAATTTCTGATCCCAGGTGTTTTGCGCGGCAATAATGTTGACATCGTTGGCAGCGGTTAGAGCCGCGTCGCGCCCGGCAATGATCTTGCCGCCTTCTATGTTGATGTTATTTCCCGTGAGCGCATATATGTCCCGTCCGGCGGTGGCGGAAGAGGGGGCCGCCGTGGTGCTCCGGATGGAGTTTTTCTGGCTGGATTCCGACATGCCCAAATCCACGGACAGGCTCACCGTCTGCAAGGCCGCGCTCATGGTGGCGGACATGGCTTGCAGGCCCGCCCCGGCTGCGGAAATACCGGTAAACCCGGCTCCGCCCTTGGCGTCACTTGTTGTCCCCGGGATATGGGTAAAGGCATCGGCGGCGCTGGTGACGTTCTGTTTCAGGGAGATGGTCAGACCGGCCTGCACTTCCTTGCGCCAGGACGACATATTCTGCGTATCCGGGGCGGCCAGCATGTTCCAGTCGCGCCCGGCAATGACGCTTATGTCGTTACCGGCTTCCAGATGGGAAGCCACCTGACTGACGTCGCGCTTGGCCGTGAGCAGCACGTCATTACCCGCTGACAGCAGATTGCCCCTGTTTTCCGTTTGCGATTGATTGCTCCCCTTGCCCGCGTAGTTGTACCCCGCGTTTACGCTGATGCCTTGGATGCTGAGGCTGCCCCCTATGCCCACGCTGGATTTACTGCTGGACTGGGCCGAGTGGGAAGTGTCTTGTCCCGGCAGCAAATGAATATCCCTGCCGGCGTCAAGGGCGACATTGTTGCCGGCCGTGAGCAAAGAGCCCTGCGCGGCGATATCCCGACTTGAGACAATATGAAGGTCATTACCGGCCAAGAGTGTTGAGCCCACATTGGCGGAGCTGCCGCTTGAGGATTTTTTGGCTTTTGCCTCATAAAAATTGACACTGCCCCCGCCGAAGAAAAGTCCTCCCCGGGAACTTTTGGACTGATGCCAGGAGTCTCGTAAGTTATCCGCGCCTGCAATCGCGACATCCCCGTCACGGGCCAGCAGCGTTATGTTGCCGCTGCCCACCAGGTTGGAGGCCGTGACGCTGACGCTCTTGCCCGCGTCCAGGGTGATGTTTTGGCCGATGAGGTTGGATTCTACCTGGGTCAGCGAGGAGTTGCCCTCCTTCTTGGAAGAGGAACTGAGGCCCAGCGCGCCCACGGTGGACTTGGTGTGGCTGAAATAGGAGCTGTTCTGTGCCGAGGAGACGTTGACGTTGCCGCTGGCGGCCACGGTGAGGTCTTTGCCGCTGACCAGGTTGGAGCCCACCACCGAGGCGTGGCCGGTCTGCGTGGATGCGCCGGGCGTCAGGCCCGAAACTCCGGCCAGCAGGCTGAGATTGCCCCCGGCGGCCACAGTGGAGGATTTGCTGGTGCGGTAGTCCTGGGTATAGGTGGACTTGGAGCTGGAGGAGAACAGGCCGCCCTTGCCGGACTCGGCCTTGACAAAGGAGCTGAACGTATCCTGCACGGCCACCACGGACAGATCGCCGCCCGCCGCGAGTTGGGCGTCGCCGCCCGCGCCCACCTGGGAACCGGCCACGGTCATGTCCCGCCCGGCGGTCATGTTCAGGTTGCCGCCCGCCGCCACAGTGGAGCCGGTGTGGGTGACGCGGTGCTCCCAACTGCGTGAGCCGCCGTCAAGGTGAAACTCCTCGGTGACGGTGCCCACGGTCATGTCCCGGCCAGCGGCCAGGGTCACGTCGCCGCCCGCGCTGAGCGTGGAGCCCCGGATGGCCAGGTCGTTGCCCGCCACGGCCGTCACAGTGCCCGTGGCCTCGATGCCGCCCTGGGCCAGCACATGCTGGTGGGCGGCATTGCCCGCGTCGGGGCGGGTCAGGGTTTGCGAGACGATGTTGCCCCCGGCCTTCAGGCTGATGTCCCCGCCCTGGAGGAAGCCGCTGTTGTTGGCAATGTCGTTCAGGGCCGTGAGGTTCAGGCTGCCGCCGCGCAGCAGGCCGCCGGTGTTTTCGATATTGACCGAGGCCAGGTTCACGTTTTCGCCGTTGATGCGGCCTTCGTTCAGAATGCCTTTACCGGCATTGATGTAGACGTTTTTGGCCTGCACGCCGCCGCCGGGCGCGATGTCCTGCTGGGTGGCCGAGGCCAGGTAGAGGTGGGGCACAAGCACCTTCCGGCCCATGTGCTCTTCTTCTTCCAGCCAGATGATGTCCTGGGTCAGGGCCGCCACCTGGGTCGGGGTGAGGGCCACGCCGACGCTGAGATCAAGCCCCTGGGCCTGGGCCGCCGCCGCGTCCATGAGCCCGCGCATCTGGTCCGCGTCCGAACTGTAGCCGTTGAGGAAGCGCTGGCCCGTGGCGGCCAGAATCTGCTGCTGCACAAGGCGCGTTTCATAAAAGGCGTCGCCCAGCAGGACCACCTGCTGGCGGTCCTGGTCCAGGCCGATGCGGCTCAGGAAATACTCCGAACCGTAAAAAAGGCCCATATTCGTGAACATGGGGTTGGTTTCAATGAGGTAATGATGGCCCGGCGACGTGGACGGGCGGAACATGGGACTGCCCGCAAAAGGATAGCCCGCGCTCTCCGAATTGCCGTTGGGCAGCGAAATGCCCTGGCGGTCGCTGTAATTGTTGAAGGTGTCCGCAACGTCCATATACAACCCGGACTTGGCGGAAAGCACGACGGGGGAACGCCCGATCTCTTCGTAGGTTTCATTGTAGGACCGGAAGTATTCGTTGGTGAAGTCGCCGTCAGAATCCCAGCCCTTCATGGTTTCCCTGACCGTGCGCGTCCGTTGCAGCACGGCGTCCTTGTTGTCGACGTTGGTCGCCTTGACGGCGAGATTATTTCCGGCGGCAATGGTGCTGTAGTGGTTTTCAAGCAGGTCCGCGTTGATGAGAATGTCTCCGCCCGCAAGCATCTGGGCGGACGGTGAATCCTTCAGGATGTAGTCTTCATAGACGTTGACGTAATACCACAGTTGCCTTCTGTCGCAACCGTGACCGAGCAACGGCTTGTTGCATTCATACCATTCGTTGTATGAAATGTGCTTGCCTCGTTCCGCCACTTCAAATTCGCGTTTTTTGTTTTCCACGGTTTTTGCGCTGATGGAAAGCTCGTTCCCGGCGGAGATCGTGCCCGAGAGATTGCGCACGGCGTTCTCTCCCTTGCCGTCGGCGTCGGCGATCAGACCCGAAAAGATTCTTTTGAAAAATCTGCCGGGGTCTGTGGAGAGTTCATTCAAGGTATTCAATACATTGGTTGTCATATTCGGGTTCAGTATGGTGTCCACATAGGTAAAGGCCGGATTTAGAGTGATATTTACATTAGTTGCCTGTTCAGTCTTCATGGCCTGAGAAGTGTCGCGGTTTAGACCGTCCAGGGACTGGCCGGGATTATCGCGCACAATGATTTCCCCGTTGCCGATGGTGGCATAGGCAAAGACAATAATATAAATTATCTGTTTTTTTCTTTCTTGAAAATTATCTCTCCCCTATAAAACGAGCAAGGCCTCTCCGTGAAGAGAGGTCTTGCGGTCATGGCCGGATGCCGTCAGATGTACCGTGCTCCAGGCGATATTCGCTTGGGAATTTTGCCCATGCACAGCCATAAATACGACCATTTTTGTCTGCATAGATATTGAATACAGTTATATACCAGTCCGTTGTGTCAATACCAGGAATATCTTCCCCATAATAATAATACGCCCAAATTCTGTTCCCATAGTTGGGAAGAATTTTATAAATTCCACGCTGAGTGGGGAGAAGGTCCGCGACATTTTTACCTAAGTAATAACCTTGAGTGCATCTGTCCTCTTCGCCCCTGGCTTGAAACGGCCAAGCAGACAGACGGATCATATTTTTAGGCACCCATATTTTGACCTCTTTTCCTTCGCCGTCGCGCGCGGGAGCGTGTGGCGTACTAGGAGACGGTTTTATACCAATACTATTGGCCATATCTTTCACTATACAAGCCGAAAGCAGGCAACAGACCGCCACCAATAAAAGAATATTGCGCATGGCGACTTCCTAGTGTTGCGCGCTGGCTTGCGGGCCAGAAGCGGACGGCATTGGCGGGACTGTAGGAGAGCTTGCCGCCGGAGCAGAAGGCTCCTCATTTTGGGGTTCAGGACGCTTCAAAAGTGGAATGCCTTTAGCCAGACTATCCTGGAGATCATTGAAAAAGGCTTTGGGATCAGCAAATAAGTTGAACGTGCCGGTGAGCATGGACGGAACTCCCCAACCATCCAAGACAGTATTCACATAGCTGAAGGCTGGTTGCCAGTCGATGTTAACATTGGCGGCCTGCTCAGTTTTCAATGCCTGGGACGGGTCGCGGTTTAGGTCGTCCAATGACTGGCCGGGATTATCGCGCACAATGATTTCCCCCTTTGATATCACCGCAGCAAAACTCATGTTATGATTACTTCCTAAAAATACCGCCCGTTACAAAATGAGCAGGGCCTCCCGCGAAGGGAGGCCCTGCTCATTTGCGCACTATTTGTGGACTAGCTCGCTAATTTTTTCCACAAGACATTCTTTGATTTTTCCTTTGCCATCCGTGATAAAATTCAACGCAATGGCAAAGCGTTCCGTGATCAACATGAACGTGTCGCCATAGTAATAGTGAATTTGGGCATAACACATATCCTCATCTTTCAATTGCTTAACAGCCAAGCTTCTGTGCTTGGCGAATACCGGATCAGTTATAGCTGTGCCGACATCTTTTTGTCCCAAGCAGCGGGAAATCTCCTCCGCACCCTGTCCCGGGCTTATCTCACTCTGCGGCGCATCCTGTGGAGCCCAAGCCACAGCAAACAATTTATTGTCCACGGTCTTTCCGCCACATGCAGCAAGAAGACAGCAAAGCATCATGAAAAAAAACTTCATCTTTTTCTACGCCAATTTATCTTAGCAGTATAGTTTTTAATACTACTATTTAGTACGCATATCCCATCATTTTATGCGCTTTGCATCCATAAACAACACCTTGTTGATTATATTTTATGTTGAATACAGCGACATAAGGATCATTGTCATAAGCACCAATAACATCATAGTTGAAATAATATGCACACATTGTATTTCCATCTCCTATTGATTTGCATGTCTGTAATTTTCTTCTGTCCATATTATAAATTGAAAATCCTATATAATATCCATCACCACAACGTTTCCATTCTCTCTCTGCTACAATAGAGTTTTCACCATATATACCTTCTGCCTCTGGTGGAAACCACACACTCGGAAAATCTTCCTGAGTAACACGCCCGACACTGCGGCAGCCGCAAAGCAAAGCAAAGCAAAGCAAAAAAGCATTAAACATGCGCACGGCTAACTCTCCTTGCCCTGCTGTTGCGGATTGTTGCCAACAGGCGGCGTCGATATAGGCTGTTCCGGCTGCTTTTTGTTCCCGCTCAAAGTACCCCAAAGCTGACTGAAAGAATTTTTCAGGCCAGTAAAGGCATCCTGGACGTTCATCCACTGATTTCCAAAAAAATTCTTGGGGTCTTCCCATATTTCATTGGCATCCTTCAAGGCATAGGGAATGCCCTGCATGGCAATAACATCATCTACATAGGTGAAGGCCGCTTTGTAATTGATATTGGTGACGTTCTGGCTTTCACTGGTGCTCTTGTTCTGATCGCGGTTCAGGCCATCCAGAGAGTGGCCGGGATTGTCACGCACAATGATTTCCCCCTTGCCGATAGTGGCATAGGCAACCTGACTTTTTTCCGTGCTCTGGTGGCTGTATGCGCCGGGGGAGAACATCAACGTTTTTTTCATGTCAGTCCAACCTTTCTCTAGTTTCCCCTGTCCCTTAAGTATACCGTCCACCCAAGCAAAATGCGGAATTTCTATCTTACCATCATTATCCTCTGACTTCTTTTGCGGATTCAAAGTTGCAGATTCATCTTCTTTGCCGATATCTTGAGATTGTCCATTATTCTCATTCCAGTTGAACCGTTTTTGCCAATTGACACCCCACGACGTGTTGGACGAATTATCCACACCGTGGAGGTTCTCATAACTCAGGGTGCCGGTATCCAGCTTGAGGTTGTCATTAAGCGCGGCAATGATGGCGCCCGCCACATGGGTATTTTTTTCCGTGCGGATAGTTACGCTGTCCGTGCCCAGAATGGAGGACTGCTCCGTGACCCAACGCTTTTCGGCGCTGCCGTTGCCGACAGTGAGTCCGGTTTTGGGGGTGATGGATTTAGCCGCATCGACGGCATTGGAAAGGCCGGGCAGCTTCAGATCGGCCCCATAGCCAACAGTAGCCCCGGCGCTGACAGTAAACTGGCCGGACGAGCCTTCGCCGGTGTCCTGCTTGCTGGCCACGGTGAGATTGCGGCCCACGGTCATGTCCACGTCCTTGCCCGTAAGATTGCCCCCGGCCACAGTGGTGTCCTGACCGGAGACCGTCGTCAGCTTTTCCCCGGCGGTCACCTTGGCGTTGTGATAGAACGTTCCCTCATTGTCGCTCCAGCCCATGCCCAACTGGCCGTCGGCACTGAGACCAAAAGCCGGGCCGTTTTTACTGACGGTGGCTTTCAGCCCCACGCTCGCGCCCCAGGAACTGTTCTGGGAGTCACTGTCCGCCGTGGAGACGGCGGCGTGGATATTCAGATCTCGCCCGGCGACCAAGGTCATGTCCTTGCCCGCCTGGGCCTGGGTGCCCTGCATGGTCAGGTCCTGCCCGGCGGTGAGGTTCATATCCTGTCCGGCGGCAAGTTCTGTCGGCACTGCTGTAGTGGCATGGCTTTCGCTGCTGCTCTGGCTGGCATTCACACCCAGCGTCAGACTGGCGGAAGCGCTGGAGTTGGTCAGAGTCTGGCCCACCCCATTGACGGCCTTGAAGCCGCTCTGCGCCGAATCCAAAAGGCCGTTAGCCTCTACGGCGGTCTTGGCATTCTGGTAGACCTGCTGCGCGTTGCTGGTCAGATTCTGTTCCAGGGTCAGGCTCAGGCCCGCGCGCAGTGTTTTTTCATAGGCGCTGGCGCTGGCCGTGTCCGTGGCTTGGAGGAGGTTGATATCCTTGCCCGCGGCCATGTTCAAATCCTGGGCCGCGGCCAGCCGGGAACCGGCCATGTTGACGTTTTGCCCGGCATTGACCGTGATGTTGTTATTGGCCGTGATCTGGCTGGCCGTGTTTTGTGTGTTGGCCTTGGCGTTGCCCTTGGCCGTCTCCTGATAGCCCATGAAGAAGCTGGTCTTGTCCAGGCCCAGGATGCCTTCCACGCCGAAGCCGGAGGCAAATTTCTCCTTGCTGTGGGAGGAGGTGTTGGTGCCGCCGAGAATGTTGGCATCCCGTCCGGCATTGATGGTCACGTTATTGCCCGCGCTGAGGCTGGAACCCACAATGGCCGCGTCGCGCGAGGCCGTGAGCGTGATGTCCTGCCCGGCGGCCAGTGCCGAGCCCTTGCTGGTGCTGCCCGCGCTTTGCTCCTTCTTGCCCTCGGTGCCGTAGAAGCTGGCAAAGGAGCCGCCCCCGCCCAGGCCGAAGCCGGTCTGCTTTTTGGAGTACCAGGAGGCGGACTGGTTTTTGCCGTCCACAACGGCCACGTCGCCGTCGCGGGCCGTGAGGTTGATATTGCCCACGGCGTTCAGGTTGGAGGCCGTGAGGCTGACGCTCTTGCCCGCGTCCAGGGTGACGTTCTGGCCGACGAGGTTGGAGGCCACCTGGGTCAGCGAGGAGTTGCCTTCTTTCTTGGAAGAGGAACTGAGGCCCAGCGCGCCCACAGTGGACTTGGTGTGGCTGAAATAGGAGCTGTTCTGTGCCGAGGAGACGTTGACGTTGCCGCTGGCGGCCACGGTGAGGTCTTTGCCGCTGACCAGATTGGAGCCCACCACCGAGGCGTGGCCGGTCTGCGTGGATGCGCCGGGCGTCAGGCCCGAAACTCCGGCCAGCAGGCTGAGATTGCCCCCGGCGGCCACAGTGGAGGATTTGCTGGTGCGGTAGTCCTGGGTATAGGTGGACTTGGAGCTGGAGGAGAACAGGCCGCCCTTGCCGGACTCGGCCTTGACAAAGGAGCTGAACGTATCCTGCACGGCCACCACGGACAGATCGCCGCCCGCCGCGAGTTGGGCGTCGCCGCCCGCGCCCACCTGGGAACCGGCCACAGTCATGTCCCGCCCGGCGGTCATGTTCAGGTTGCCGCCCGCCGCCACAGTGGAGCCGGTGTGGGTGACGCGGTGCTCCCAACTGCGTGAGCCGCCGTCAAGGTGAAACTCCTCGGTGACGGTGCCCACGGTCATGTCCCGGCCAGCGGCCAGGGTCACGTCGCCGCCCGCGCTGAGCGTGGAGCCCCGGATGGCCAGGTCGTTGCCCGCCACGGCCGTCACAGTGCCCGTGGCCTCGATGCCGCCCTGGGCCAGCACGTGCTGGTGGGCGGCATTGCCC